>CAWDBC010000006.1:0-76474 GCA_963800515.1 uncultured Thermoleophilia bacterium | reverse complement strand
AGCGAGCTCTAGGCCGGGTGAAACGTGTCCGGCCTGCGGTCGCAGGCGCGCCGCCGCGTAGCCGATCAGGCCGGTCAGGCGCGGTGGGAGAGGAGGATGCGCTGGACGCTCGCCATCATGTCGCCGGGCACGCCCTCGGAGTTGATCAACCGCTCGAGAGCGAGTCCGTTGGACACGGCAAGCGTCATCACGCAGGCCCAGGCCTCGGGGCAGCTGCGCGTGCACACAGGCGACCGCGACGACTGGATCCTGTCCAACCAGACCGTCAACAGCTCCGGCCGCGCTGTCGCGCTGCCCTCCTGGTTCAGGACATGCACTCCCCCGCCTCCGTCAGCCGCCTCGTCGAGCACCCGCCGGAACGCGGACGCGGTGGGGCTCGACAACTGCTTCCGCCGCTAGACGAGCGCGGGGTTCCGCCAGCGGGTGGTCTACCAGCCTGCGTCGCGCTTCTGGTCGTTGCAGTGGGCCGAGACCGGCCTCTACCTCGCCGCCTGCGCCCTCGGGCTCTCGGACGGCGAGGCGCGCCAGATGCTCCAGAGCCGGCACGCCGAGACGACCCCGGCCCAGTACCTGGAGCGCTGCACCCTGAAGACGGGCCTCCTCTTCCAGACGGCCTGCTCGCTCGGCGGGCGGCTCGGCGGCATCGACCCGCCGCGGTGCCCCACCTCGCCGACTACGGGCGCAACCTCGGGCTCGCCTTCCAGGTCGCCGACGACGTCCTCGACTGCGGTGGCGAGACGGCCGCCACGGCAAGCCCGTCGGGACGGATCTCCTGGACGGCACCGCGACCCTGCCGCTCCTCCTCGCCGCCCGCGCCGACGCGGCGGTCGCCGCCGCGCTGGCCGTCCGGCCCGAGCCGTTCGAGGTGCTCCCGATCCTGCTCCGCGTGGCCGGGAGCGGCGCCCTCGAGGAGGCGCGGGAGATCGCGCTCGAGTTCGTCGCGGCCGCCCTCCTCTCCCTGGACGAGATCGACGGGATCTGCGGCGACGCGATCGACACCACCGCCCTCCGCACGGTCGCCGCCTCGATCGTCGATCACTCCGGCTGACCTCCCTCCGGCGCGTCCTCCAGCACCCCGAAGGCATCCATCATGGCCACCGTCCTGACCCGACCCTCCACCCTCGTCCCGATCCGCGAGAAGGTGCTCGCCGGCGAGCGCCTCGACATCGACGACGGGCATCGCCCTCCTGGAGTCGGAGGACCTGCTCGCTCATCGGCGCCCTCGCCGACACCGCGCGCCGCCTGCGGGAGCGGCGGCGACGAAAGAGTCTACTTCGTCGCCCAACCTGTACCTCAACCACACCACCATCTGCCGCGTCAAGTGCAAGTTCTGCGCGTTCACCTCGGCCTCCGAAGCAGGAGGACGCGGTGGATCTGGGGACTCAGAGCGATCTCGTCGCCCACGCCCAGGCGCTGCGCGCCAAGCAAGGACTTCACCGAGATCCACATGGTGGGGGGTGAGAACCCGCACCTCGACCTCGACTACTACCTCGAGGGATCACGCCGCACCCCTCAAGGCGGCCTGCCGGGCATTCCCCTGAAGCTTCTTCACGGCCTCGGGAGATCCACCACATTCACGAGCTCCTCGGGCCTCGACCCACGGGGAGTGCCTCGCGAGCTCCTCGTCGAGGCGGGCCTCGGACACCTGCACGGGCGGCGGCGCCGAGGTGTTCTCAGACCGCGCGTGCGCAAGATCATCGCGCCCGGCAAGGAGCACCGCGGGGTTCTGGCTAGAAGACCCATCGCCTCGACGCACGGGATGGGGATGAAGAAGCGCCGCGACCATGCTCTACAACCACGTCGAGACCTACGAGGAGCGGATCGAGCACCTGCTCGGCCCTGCGGGAGCTGCAGGACGAGACGGGCGGGTTCATGGCGTTCATCCCGCTGCCGTTCCATCCGCAGAACACCGTCTTCGAGCGCCGGGGCTGGCGGTGCACGACGGGCCAGGACGACCTCAAGATGGTCGCCGTCTCGCGGCTCATGCTCGACAACGTCGAGCACGTCAAGGCCTACTGGATCATGCTCTCGACGCCGCATCGCCCAGATCGCGCTCTTTCTTCGGGGCGGACGACATCCAGGGCACGGTGGTCCGAGGAGCAGATCGCCCACGCCGCCGGGGCCCGTGACCCCCGGACCGAGGGAAGCTCGAGACGCTGGCCCGCCGTACGGGTCGCCGAGGCCGGCAAGATCCCGGTCCAGCGCGACACGCTTCTACCGCGACTGCGGCAGGTGGTGAAGCACGAGCAGGACGCGCGGCGCGAACGAGCCGGAGCCCGGGCATAGCGACGCTCCAGGCGCCTTCGGGGTCCCGGCCGCCGACTCCCGCGTCGGGCGCGTGGACTTCATCAACGACCTTTTCCGGTTCGCTGGGCCCTCGAACGGCACCTCGATCCCGCGGTCGCCGACGACGTCGCCGCCGTGCCGACGGAGCTTCAACCGGTTTATGTTTAGATCCACGCGGGGGGCGGAGTCTCGACGTGCCCCAACCAGTAGCTCGAGCGTGAGAGTGGACGCCGCGCACGCGCACGCCGACCAGATACGTCCTCCCTGCCCTCGCTCCTGCACCTCGGTTCTCCCGACGGCGCCGTCGAGTCGGTCGTGCTCGTCACCGATGTCCCCACCCCGGCCATCCGCACGGTGGCCGCCACGGCCAAGAGCGCCGCGTCGGTCGCCCTGGTGCAGGACGCTCTTCCCCGGCGTCGAGATCCGCGCGGAGGGAGCCGACGCCGACGCGCGGCTCCTGATCGGGGACGAGGCCCTGCGTTCGTCGCTCGACGACCCGACGCCGCATCACGACCTGGGCACGCTGTGGCGGGACCGGACGGGGCTGCCGATGGTGTTCGCCGTCTGGGCCGCGCGCCGGGATTCGACCACCCCCGACGGGCTCCGGGTCCTCGACGCCGCGCTCGCCGCCTGTGTCGCGGACGCCGCCGAGCACGCGACCCAGGTGGCCCGCGACGCCGCCGTCCACCACGGCTTTCCGGCGGGCTTCCTCGCCCGGTACTTCGAGAAGCTCCGGTACCGCTTCGGGGAGCGCGAGCGCTCGGCGCTCTCGAGCTTCTTCCGCGCGGCCGAGGCGGCCGGGGCGATCGAACGGGCTCCGGACCTCGTCTTCGCCGACGCGGCGGTTCCCTCGACCGCGCCGGTCGGCATCGGCGCCGGGCGCTGAACGGACGCTCGCGCACGCCCGATACGATCTCCATCCATGACCGCCACCCCGGATCCGGGAGCGGCCTCACCACGAAGGACCCCGGCTCGCTGATGGCCATCGCACCCGAACGACTTGCCGAGATCCGCTCCGCGACGCGGGGCGACGCTCCGTCCCACTCCACCGTCACGGACATCCTCGACCGCGCCCTCGACGGGCAACGGATCACCCCGGACGACGGCGTCGCGCTCCTGCGCTCGCGCGACCTCGTCCGAATCGGCCAGGCCGCGGACGAGCTGCGCAACCGCAAGGCGAGCCCGGACGAGGTGACCTTCATCATCGACCGGAACCTCAACTACACCAACATCTGCCTCACCGACTGCGACTTCTGCGCCTTCTACCGCCGTCCCGGCGACGAGAAGGAGGGCTACACGCTGCCACGGCCGATCATCTTCAAGAAGATCGAGGAGACCCTCGCGCTCGGAGGCACCGGCCTCCTGATGCAGGGCGGCCACAACCCGGACCTCAAGATCGACTGGTACGAGGACCTCTTCCGGGCCATCAAGGAGCGGTACACGATCCACCTCCACGCGCTCTCGCCGCCGGAGGTCATGCACATCGCGCGGCGCTCGCGCCTGTCGGTGCCGACGGTGCTCTCCCGGCTCCGCGACGCCGGGCTCGACTCGATCCCCGGCGGTGGCGGCGAGGTCCTGGTCGATCGCGTGCGCAACATCATCGCGCCCAAGAAGACGAAGACGGCCGAGTGGCTCGGCGTGATGCGGCACGCGCACCGCCTGGGCATGTCGACCACGGCGACGATGATGTACGGCCACGTCGAGACGCTCCCCGAGCGGATCGAGCACATGGAGCGCATCCGCGAGGTGCAGGACGCATCGCCGGGTCAGGGCGGCTTCCGGGCGTTCATCAGCTGGACGTTCCAGCCCGACAACACCCGGCTCGGCAAGGTCGTCACGGAGACCCCGACGTCGTTCGACTACCTGCTGACTCAGGCGGTGTCGCGGATCTACCTCGACAACGTGGACCACATCCAGTCCTCCTGGGTCACGCAGGGCATGAAGATCGGGCAGGTCGCGCTCCACTTCGGGGCCGACGACCTCGGCTCGATCATGCTCGAGGAGAACGTCGTCTCCGCCGCCGGCACGACGTACCGCGCGGGCGTGGACGACTTCGTGGCCACGATCACGAACGCCGGCTACCGCCCCGTCCAGCGCGACACCCTCTACCGGCGGGTGCGCGATGCCTTCTGAGGTCGGAGCCGGGCACCTGCTGCTCGTGTGGTCGCCCACGGGCTATCGGCTGGAGGAGCGGGAGGGCGATCCCCCCCGGCCGGGCGAGCTCTACGACCTCGGCGACCGGGGGATCTTCTCGGTCCAGAAGGTCGGAGCCTCCCCCCTGCCGAGCGACGCGCGGCCGTGCGCCTTCCTGATCCGGGAGCCGTGAGCCCGATCACCGGCCTTCCCCTCGCGGCGGTCCCCGTCACGGCGCAGCTCGCCGACCTCGCCAAGCACGTCGTCGACCGGATCGGCTACGCCGGCATCTTCCTGCTCGAGACGCTCGAGTCGATGTGCATCCCGATCCCGAGCGAGGCGACGCAGCTCTTCGCCGGCTTCCTCGTCTCCGAGCACCGGATGACCCTCCTCCTCGTGATCGCCGTCGCCGTCGCCGGCAATCTGGTCGGCTCGACCATCGCCTGGTACGTCGGCCTCCGCGGCGGCCGCCCGTTCGTCCTCCGCTACGGCCGCTACCTGCACGTCACGGAGGCGAAGCTCTCCCGCGCCGAGCGCTGGTTCGAGCGCTACGGGGATCGCGTCGTCTTCTGGTCGCGCCTCCTGCCCATCATCCGCACGTTCATCTCGCTCCCGGCGGGCGCCGCGCGCATGCCCTACCGGCGCTTCGCGATCTACACGACGCTCGGCTCGATCCCGTGGATGACGGCGCTGACGCTCGCCGGCGTCTGGGCCGGCACGCGCTGGAAGACGATCGAAGGCCGCCTCAAGTACCTCGACTACGCCGTCGCAGCGGTCATCGTCGTCGCGGTTATATATCTTTTCGTCCGCTGGCGCCGCCGACGCGCCGCCGCATCGCACCCGCCGACCGCCCCGGAGACCGACGTTGGCTGATCACGGAGACCACCACCCGCCCGCGGAGCCCGAAGCGCCGGTCGCCCGGCTGGCGGGCTACGGGATGCTGGCCGCGGTGCTCGCGATCCTCCTCGCGGCGATCATCGTTCCGGTCACCGGCGCCCGCCCGATGATCGTCACCACCGCGGTCGCCGCCGCCGTCGCGATCGCCTTCGGCTTCCTCGGCGCGTTCGCCGGCGCCGGCAAGCCGCGCCGCGGCAGCCTCTTCCTGGCGACGATGCTCTGCGCGGTCACGGCGCTCGCCGTCGCCGGCCTCGCCTGGCAGGAGACCGGACGCGGGTGCGCGAAGGGCCATCACCGGGTCGGGATGATCTGCAAGGCCGATTAGGACGCCGACCGCCCCCGCGCGTGCCGGGCCGACCGGCCGGTCCGGGAGAATGGCACCATGGCGTTGACGATCAGGGAGATGGTCCTCGACGAGGTGGGCCTCGTCATCGACTACTTCCACGGATCGAGCCCGGAGCACCTGGAGGTGCTGGGCGTCGACCCGACGCGCCTGCCGTCGCGCGAGCGCTGGCGGGAGCGGTATGCCGGCGAGCTCGCCAAGCCGGTCCGGGACCGGTCGACGCTCCTCGTCATCTGGGAAGCGGACGGCCTCCCGGTCGGGTTCTCGACCGCCGACAGAAGATCGTCTACGGGGAGCAGGCGCACATGCACCTGCACGTCGTGGACCCGCGGCATCGCCGATCGGGCGTCGGAACCGAGGGCGTGCGCGGGACGGTCGAGCTCTACTTCGCGTCGCTGGCCCTGCGGCGGATCTACTGCGAGCCGAACGCGTTCAACGTCGCGCCGAACCGGACCCTGCAGCGCGCCGGCTTCCGCTACGTGAAGACCCACATGACCGTGCCCGGTGCACTCAACTACCACCAGGCCGTCACGCGCTGGGTGTTCGAGCGGTAGCCGAGGACGCCGGCATCCAGGCCGGGCGAGCGTCCCTCTCAGGGCGAGGCGTCCCCGGGGCGTTCGCCCTCCGGCGGGCGAGGCGAGATCTCGATCCAGGGGGAGCGGTCGGCGACCGAGAGGGCGACGCGACCCAGCGTGAGCTCGCGGATCTCCCTCCCCACCAGCTCGAGCCGCCAGCCGGAGCCGAGGAGCAGGTCGTCGGACGGCTCGCCGGCGAGGACGCGGAGGATGTACCGGTCGGCCTCCGTCCTCGTGGCGACGAGCTCGGGCGCGACGCCATGCTCGGCGCAGCGGACGCGAAGGAGCGTCGCGGCGAGTCCGCTCGCGGCGTCCAGCCGGTGCTGGACCTGGGAGCTCGGCGGCTTCGGCAGCTGGATCGGCTCCGCTGTCCGGCCGCGTTCGACCGCGTCGAGGAGCGCCTGCCGGTCGCTCTCGGCGAGGCCCTTCGGCATGCCGCGGATGCGCATCAGGTCCCGCGCCTCCGACGGCGCGATCCGCGCGACCTCCACGAGGGTCGGATCCTTGAGGACCCAGGAGGTCGGCTGGTCCCGCCGGCGGGCGAGCTCCTCGCGCCAGCTCGCCACGGCCTGCAGCACGGCGAGCTGGCGGCCGGACAGGCGGTTCCGCCGCTGGACGCGCCTCCACGCCTCGCCGGTCTCGGCGATCACCTCGGCGCCGTTCGGATAGCGCCGGCTCAGCTCGTCGGCCGACCAGCCGAGACGACCGCGCTCCTCCAGCTGCGCCCGCAGCCGATCGGTCAGCGGCAGGAGGTAGCGCACGTCGTCGGCCGCGTAGGTCAGCTGCTTCTCCGTCAGCGGCCGGGCCAGCCAGTCGGAGAACGACTCGTGCTGGCCGGGCTTGATCCGGAGGACCGCCTGGAGGAGCCGGTCGAGGCTCGCGGAGGCGGTGAGGCCGACGAAGCCGGCGAGGATCTGCGTGTCGGTCACGTTGGCCGGCCGCGTCCCGAAGTGGGAGGCGAAGGCGAGGAGGTCGCCTCCGGGCGCATGCATGATCGTCTCCACGGCCGGGTCGGCGACGAGCGCGGCGAGGGGCTCGACGGAGACGCCGGAGAGGGGGTCGACGAGCACGACCTCGTCCTCGGTGGCCGCCTGGACGAGGCAGAGCACCGGGGCGTAGGTGCGCTCCCAGAAGAACTCGGTGTCGAGCGCCACCCGGCCGTGGGCGCGGACGCGCTCGGCGAACTCCTCCACGGCCGGGCGATCC
Source organism: uncultured Thermoleophilia bacterium (assembly GCA_963800515.1). Classification (GTDB taxonomy): domain Bacteria; phylum Actinomycetota; class Thermoleophilia; order Gaiellales; family F1-60-MAGs149; genus CAWDBC01. The sequence continues at coordinate 69,034 of CAWDBC010000006.1, read as the reverse complement.
GTGAGGAGGCGGACCGGGAGGGGGGTGCTCACAGGCGCGGCATCGTAGACGACGCGCCCCCGGCGTCGCGGCCGCCCGGAGCGGAACGCGGCGGCCGTGGCTATCCTCGCGCCCCATGACGGTTCCCCTGATGGACGTGAACGCGCAGTGGGCGGGCGTCCTGCCCCTGGTCAAGGCGGCGGTCGAGGAGGTCATCGACTCCGGCCGCTTCATCCTCGGCCCCAACGTCGCCGCGTTCGAGGAGGAGGCCGCCGCCGCGCTCGGCACGGCCCACGCGATCGGCGTCGCCAACGGCACGGACGCCCTCGTGCTCTCCCTGCAGGCGCTCGGGATCGGCCCGGGCGACGAGGTCATCGTCCCGGCGTTCACGTTCTACGCCTCCGCCGAGGCGATCGCCGCCGTGGGCGCCACGCCGGTGTTCGCCGACATCGCCCTCGACACGTTCCAGCTCGACCCGGCGTCGGTCGAGGCCGCGGTCTCGGAGCGGACGAAGGCGATCATGGCCGTCCACCTCTTCGGCCATCCCGCGCCGATGTCCGAGCTGGCCGCGATCGGCTCCCGGCACGGCCTGGCCCTGATCGAGGACGCGGCCCAGGCGTTCGGCGCGCGGCTCGGCGGACGGCCCTGCGGCTCGCTGGGCACGATCGCGACGTTCTCTTTCTTCCCGACCAAGAACCTCCCGGCGTTCGGCGACGGCGGCCTCGTCGCGACCTCCGACCCCGCGCTCGCCGCGACCGTGCGCAAGCTCCGCTTCCACGGCTCGACGGACAAGCGGACGTTCGAGCTCGTCGGCCACAACTCGCGCCTCGACGAGCTGCAGGCCGCGATCCTGCGGATCCTCCTCCGCGAGGTGCCGGCGTGGAACGACGCGCGCCGGACGGCGGCCCGCCGCTACGCGGAGCTCGGCCTCGGCGAGCACCTGGACCTGCCAGGGGTCGCCGAGGGCGCCGAGGAGATCTACCACCTCTACCTGGTGCGGTCGGCCGAGCGCGACCGCGTCCTGCCCGCGCTCGCGGAGGCCGGGGTCGCGGGGACGCCCTACTACGAGCGCGCGGCGCACCTGCAGCCCGTCTTCGCCCACCTCGGCTACCGGATCGGCAGCCTCCCGGTGACGGAGCGCGCGTCGGCGGAGAACATCGCGCTGCCGATGTTCGCGACGATCACCGAGGCCCAGCAGCGGGTCGTGGTGGACGCGGTCGCGGCCGCCTACGCCGCCGTCTGACGGCGGCCGGGTGCGCGTCTGGTTCGACCTCACGAACGCACCGCACGTGCCGGTGCTCGCGCCGATCGCCGCGGTCCTCGCCGGGCGCGGGGCGGAGGTCCTCTGGACCGCGCGCGCCTTCGGGCAGACGCGCGAGCTCGCCGAGCTCTACGGCCTCGACGTGGAGGTCGTCGGCGGCCACGGCGGCCGGGGGCGGGCCGGCAAGCTCAGGGCGGCCGCCGACCGGGTCCAACGGCTGACCCGCTGGGCGCACGGCCGGCGGATCGACGCCGGGATCGCGCACGGCTCGACGGACCAGCCGATCGTGGGCCGGCTCCTGCGGTTCCCCACGACGACGATGTTCGACTACGAGTACGCCGTCGCCCAACACTCGCTCAACTGCCGTCTGGCCCGACGCGTGCTGGTGCCGGATGCGATTCCCCCGGAGCGACTCGCCCGGTACGGCGCCCGCCCGCGCAAGCTCTTCCGCTACCCGGGCCTCAAGGAGGAGTACGCGCTCGCCGGCTTCGAGCCGGACCCAGCGGTCCGCGCGGGGCTCGGACTCGCCGCGGACGGGCTGCTCGCCGTCGTGCGGACGCCGCCGGAGCTCGCCCTCTACCACCGCCTGGAGAACCTCGTGTTCGAGGACGTCCTGCGCCGGCTGTCCGCCGACGCCGAGGTCGAGACGGTCGTCCTGCCCCGGACCGCCGTCCAGGGCGAGCGGTTGCGCTCGCTCTCCCTCCCGCGCGTGCTCGTGCCCGAGCGCGCGATCGACGCCAGGAGCCTCGTCGCGGTCGCCGACCTCTGCGTCTCGGCCGGCGGGACGATGAACCGGGAGGCGGCGGTCCTCGGCACGCCCGTCTACACCACCTTCGCCGGGCGCATCGGCGCCGTCGACGAGGCGCTCCTCGCCGACGGCCGCCTGCGCCGGCTGGACCACGCGAGGGACGTGGCGATCGAACCCAGGCGCTCGCCCGTCGGCGTCCGCCACCCGCGCGATCCGGCGCTCCTCGCCGACCTCGCGATCGGGTAGGGCGCCGGCGACCGTCGCCGCCGCGGCTCCCGGATCGGCCTCGGCCCCGGGACGGCGGCCCTCCCTCCGGCCGGTAGACTCCGCCCGATGGGCGTCATCAAGGGGAATCGGCTCTGGCACGTCGGGGTCGACGCCCTCGTCGTGATGCTCGCCTGGTACGCCGCGTTCTACTTCCGGTTCGACGGGACCAAGGGCTCGCCGGTGAGCCTCCGCGAGTACGAGCACCTCCGCGACTCGAGCTTCCTCTGGGTCGTCGGGATCAAGCTGGCGATCTTCGTCGCGATGGGCCTGTACAGCCGCTGGTGGCGGTACGTGTCGCTCCGGGACCTCGAGCTCGTCGGTCTCGCGGCGGCGCTCTCGACGACCGCCTGGGCCACCTTCCTCTACATCGAGCCCGCCTACCGCTCGCCCCGCGCGGTGCGCCGACGCTCCGGCGTCGACGTCTTCTCGGCGCCGAAGAGCATCATCGTCCTCGACCTGCTCTTCACGCTCTTCGGGATGATCGCCGTCCGGGCGCTCGCCCGCTCGGCGTTCGAACGGCCGGGTCCCGGCTGGTTCTCCCGCAGCCGGGACACGAAGGGCGTGCTGATCATCGGCGGCGGCGACGCGGGCCAGCTCGTCGTCAAGGAGATGCAGCGCAAGACCACCCGGGGCTTCCACCCGATCGGCGTCCTCGACGACGATCCGGGCAAGATCGGAACGCGGTTGCACGGCGTCCGCGTCCTGGGGCCGACGTCGGAGCTCGCCGACGTGATCGCCGACAACCGGCCCGACGAGGTCGTGATCGCCATGCCCGCCGCGGCCGGGTCGGTCCGGCGGAGGATCGCCGAGGTGGCGACGACGGGCGGGGTCCGCGTGCGCACGCTCCCGTCCGTCAACGAGCTGCTGCAGGGCGACCTGAACCTCGTCGAGCAGCTGCGCGAGGTGCGCGTGGAGGACGTGCTCGGCCGCGAGCCCGTGCACCTCGACGCGGCCGAGATCGGCGGCTACGTGACCGGCCGCACCGTGCTCGTCACCGGCGCCGGGGGGTCCATCGGCTCGGAGCTCTGCCGGCAGCTGGTCCGGCTCGAGCCGGGCTGCCTGGTCCTCGTCGACCACGCCGAGGGGAACCTCTTCGAGATCGAGCGCAGCCTGGCCGAGCGCGGCTTCGAGGCGCACGTTCCGGTCATCGCCGACGTCAAGGACCGCGCGCTCCTGCGCTCCGTCCTCGCCGAGTACCGCCCGGCGGTGATCTTCCACGCCGCCGCCTACAAGCACGTGCCGATGATGGAGCTGAACCCGGCGCAGGCGATCCGCAACAACAGCCTCGCGACGCGCCGGATGGTCGAGCTCGCGCGGGGGGCCGGGGTGGAGCGGTTCGTGCTGATCTCGACCGACAAGGCCGTCGCCGCGCAGACGGTGATGGGCGCGACGAAGGCCCTCTGCGAGCTGGTGGTCGAGGCGGCCGCCCAGGACGACGGGGCGACCCGCTTCATCGCCGTGCGCTTCGGCAACGTCCTCGGCTCGTCCGGCTCCGTGATCCCGATCTTCCGCCGCCAGATCGAGGCCGGCGGACCCGTCACCGTGACGGACGCGGAGATGACACGGTTCTTCATGACGATCCCGGAGGCCGCGCAGCTCGTGATCCAGGCCGGCGGCGTCGGCGACTCGGGGGACATCTTCGTGCTCGACATGGGCGAGCCGGTCCGGATCCTCGACCTGGCCAGGGACATGATCCGCCTCTCCGGGCGCGAGCCCGAGCGCGACATCGAGATCAGGGTCGTCGGGATCCGGCCCGGCGAGAAGCTCCACGAGCAGCTCTTCGACGCGGACGAGGTCGTGGACCGGGTCGACGCCGGGCACGACAAGCTCCAGCGCGCGCGACGGTCCCGGATCGATGCGGACTGGCTGACCGGTCGGCTCGCCGAGATCGAGAGCCTGCTCGACCGCGGCGACGGCCCCGGGGCGGCCTCCCTGGTGATCGAGACGGCGCGGTCGCCGCAACGCCACGACGTCCCGTCCACCGTTCCGGCGAGCCTCCTGTCCCCGGGCGATCCGGTCCCGAACTAGGCGCCGACCGGGATGGACACGAAGCAGCTGCAGTGTCTCGTCGTCGTCGTCGATCGAGCCTCCTTCTCGCAGGCCGCCGACCACCTCGGGGTCACGCAGCCCGCCGTGTCGCTGGCCATCCGCTCCCTGGAGCGGAGGCTCGGGACCACGCTGATCGACCGTTCCGGCCGTACCGTCGCCCCGACGGACGCGGGCCAGATCGTCTACCGCCACGCCCAGCGCATCCTCGCCCAGGAGCAGGAGCTGATCCACAACCTGTCGGAGGAGCAGTCGGCGATCGGCGGCTCGCTCGTCGTCGGGGCGTCCACCGGCCCGGGCGAGCGCGTGCTCCCGCAGCTCCTCGGCGCCTTCCGCCTGCTCCATCCGGAGGTGCTCGTCTCGCTCCGGGTGGACGACACCGACACGGTGGTCGACCGCGTCGCCGACCGGCAGCTCGAGCTCGGCATCGTGGGCGCCGACCGGCCCGCATCGCTCCCTCGTCTTCGAGCCGTTCCTCCGCGACGAGCTCGTCCTCCTGACCCCGGCGGGCCATCCCTTCGCCGGTCGGGAGATCACCCTCGACGAGCTCCGGCGGGAGCCGCTCGTGATCCAGCAGGAGGGATCCGGCGTCCGCTCCGTCGTCGAGCGGGAGCTCCGCGCGGTCGGGGTCAAGCAGCGGGACCTGAACGTCATCGCCGAGCTGGGGCTGCAGGAGTCGACCAAGACGGCGGTGGAGGCCGGTCTCGGCGTCACCTTCATGTCCCGCCTCGCGATCGAGGGCGACGACGAGCGGTTCGGCGTGGCCCGCGTCGCGGGACTCGACCCGAACCGGCTCTTCTACTCGGTGCGTCCGGCCAGCCGGGCGGTCTCCCGCGTCCTGCGGGCGTTCCTCGAGTTCGCGCGGACGGAGCTCGGCGACCGCGCGGCGTCGCTCGACGGGGGTCCGGAGCGCCCGGTCCGCGGCTCCCGCGTCGGCTGACCGAAGACATGAGTCCCGCAAATGCCAGGCATTTGCGCCTAATATGGTAGCCTCGAATGGCCCGGCCTCCGACGACGGCGGCCGACCCGATACCCGCGATGGCAGAGGATACGCGATGACGACGTACGCGAAGCCGGAGGTGCTCGTCACCACCGATTGGGCGCAGGACCACCTCGACGACGACGGCGTGGTGATCGCCGAGGTCGACGAGAACCCGGCGCTGTACGACGAGGGCCACATCCGCGGCGCCGTGCGCCTGCACTGGAAGCAGGATCTGCAGCAGCAGGTCGTCCGGGACGTGATCGGCAAGGAGGACTTCGAGAAGCTCCTCGGCGGCCTCGGGATCGGCAACGACACGACGGTCCTCCTCTACGGGGACAAGAACAACTGGTTCGCGGCCTACGCGTACTGGTACCTGAAGCTCTACGGCCACGACGACGTGCGCCTGATCGACGGCGGGCGCCAGAAGTGGATCGACGAGGGACGCGAGCTCGTCACGGACGTCCCGGCGCCGGCCGCCGTGTCCTACACGGCGCAGGAGAAGGACGAGTCCCTCCGCGCCCGCCGCCAGGACATCCTCGACATCCTGGATTCCGGCTCGGACCACCTCGTCGACGTCCGCAGCCCGCAGGAGTACTCCGGCGAGCTGATCGCGATGCCCGGCTACGAGCAGGAGGGCGCCCAGCGCGGCGGCCACATCCCGACCGCCAAGTCGATCCCCTGGGCCAAGGCCGTCAACGACGACGGGACGTTCCGCTCGGCCGAGGAGCTGCGCGCGCTGTACGCCGCCCAGGGCGTCGACGACGCCAAGCCGACCACGGCCTACTGCCGGATCGGCGAGCGGTCGTCGCACACGTGGTTCGTCCTGCGCGAGCTGCTCGGCTTCCAGCGGGTGCGCAACTACGACGGCTCCTGGACCGAGTGGGGCAACCTCGTGGACGTGCCGATCGAGAAGACCGCCTGACGGTCGCGCCGCGCCCGGTGCGGCCGTCGCACCGGGCGGTCCGCGCCCCGCGCCCGCCTGGGCTCAGGCGCTCCCGATCGCCAGCCCGACGGCGACGACGATGACGCCGCCGAGGGTGACCTGGATCAGGGACTGGCGGAGCGAGACGGCGAGGAAGCGCTTGCGGACGATCGCGATCGCGACGAGCTCGAAGGCGACGACGACGAACGCCACCCCGAGGGCCACGTGGACGTTCGTGATGATGAAGGGCAGCGTGTGGAACGCGCCGCCGAGGGTCGTCGCGACGCCGGTGATCATCCCGCGGTGCAGGCCCCGTCCGCGGCCGGAGACCTGGCCGTCGTCGGAGAGGCCCTCGGAGAGGCCCATCGAGATGCCCGCCCCGATCGCCGTCGCGAGGCCGACGAGCAGGGCGGCGTGGGAGCCGGCGAGGAGCGCGGTGGCGAAGATCGGCGCGAGCGTGGAGACGGTGCCGTCGATGAGCCCCACGAGCGCGGGCTGGACGACGCGCAGGACGAACGCCTTGCGGTCGCTTCGCAGCGATGCCATGTCGAAGCTGGCCACCGCCGAGTTATAGCAAACCCTTTAAAAGTAGGACGGCCTACATTCTGTTACGCTTTCCGGTGCATGACGATGGCCGCCCTGGACGCCGAGCTCTCGCTGACGCTCCGCGCGCGGGGTCAGCGGGTCACCCCGCAGCGCCTCGTGATCGGGCGGCTGCTGCGCGAGCGCCAGGTCCACGTGACGGCCGAGCAGGTGCGGGACGCCGTCTCGTCCACGCTCCCCGGCACGTCGCTCCCGACCGTCTACGCCACGCTCGAGCTGTTCGAGGAGCTCGGCCTCGTCCGCAAGCTGGACATCGCGGGCGGTCCGGCGATCTTCGACTCGCGGACGGACGACCACCACCACGCGGTGTGCCGCGTCTGCGGCGCCGTCGCCGACCTCGACGTGACGATCGACGGCGGAGCGGTGCTCGCCGCCGCTCGCCGGGCCGGCTACGCGCCGGACCACCTCGCGATCGTCGTCGACGGCGTCTGCCCCGCCTGCGCCCGCTGAGCGGACGTCCCGGAGGCCCCGGCCGCTGAAGCGCCCCTCGACGTGCCGGCGGACGTCCTCGCTGCGTCCGGGGCGGGCTCTACCCGTCGCCCCCGGTCGGCCCGATGTCGTCGAGGTAGCCGGCCAGCCTCTCCTCCGGCCACTCGTCGTCCAGGTCCGCCGCCACCCGCGCGGCGACCTCCCCCGGCGCACCCCGGGACTCGGTCCACTCGCCGCGGCGCCAGCCGGCGAGGTAGTCCTCGCTCGAGGTCTCGCCCAGGCGCATCGCGGCCTCGTCGATCGCCTCCATGAACCGCGGGGGCAACGGCACTTTCGACTGGCCCGAGCCGTCACGGGCGGCGACCATCGAGGGGAGGTCGCGCCAGAAGGTCACCTGGTATTCGGCCATGCGGGAAAGCTACCGCGAACCGGCGCGGCGCCCGGGCCGCGCGCCGGCCCCTTCGAGCCGACCGGTTAGCCTGCCCCGGTGCCCCCGGTGATCGCCTTCGACGCCGACGTGCTCGGGCGTGGGCGCACCGGGGACGAGACCTACGCCGCGGAGCTCCTCTCCGCCCTGGGCTCGCTCGAGCCGCCGCTGCGGGTCGCCGCCTACGTCCGGGATGCCGCGGCGCTTCCGGACGCGGCGACGGCGAAGGGCGTCGTCTTCCCGGTCGAGGTGCCGGTCGCCTCGAACTACCTGCGCGGAGCGGTCGCGGTGCCCGCCCGCCTGCGCGCGGATCGCCCCGGCCTCTTCCACGGCACCTACCTGCTGCCGCCCGGGCTCCCGTGTCCCGGCGTCGTGACGATTCACGACGGCTCGTCGCTCCGGCGCGGCGACCTGATGCCGCTGGCCGACCGGCTCGCGTTCGGTCGCTTCGTCCCCTGGTCGGCCCGCCGCGCCGCCCGGGTGGTCACGGTCTCCGAGGATGCGCGGCGGGACCTCCTGGAGCTCCTCCCGGAGCTCGAACCCGCCCGCGTCGTCGCGATCCCGAACGGCGTCTCGACAGGTCGCTTTCACCCGGTGGACGGCGCCGCCGAGCTCGTCCGCCGCGAGCTCGGCGTCGACGGCCCGTACGCGCTCTTCCTCGGCGCGCTCCAGCCACGGAAGAACCTGCCCCGCCTGCTCGAGGCCTGGGCCCGGGTCGTCGCCGACCCCGAGCGGGCGGAGACGCTCGTCGTGGCCGGTGCGGCGAAGCAGGACGTCGACCTCGCCGGGCACCTGGAGCGCCTGGGGATCCCCCATCGGGTGCGGACGACAGGCCACGTCCCGAGCGGGCTCCTGCCCGCGCTCTACTCCGCCGCCCAGGTCCTCGTCTTCCCCTCCCTCTACGAGGGGTTCGCGCTGCCCGTGCTCGAGGCGATGGCCTGCGGCACCCCCGTCGTCGCCTCGGCCACGACGGCGATCCCGGAGACGGCGGGCGGCGCCGCGCTGCTCGTCGATCCGCTCTCGCCCGGCGCGATCGCCGAGGGCATCCTCCGCGTCCTCCGCTCGCCCGAGACGGCCGCCGCGCTGCGCGCCCGGGGTCTCGCCCGCGCCGCGGCGATGACCTGGCGGGCGACGGCCGAGGGGCACGCTGCGCTCTGGCTCGACGTGCTGGCCGACCAGCGGGGAGTCCGCCGGTCCCCGCGCGGCCTGGTGGTGCGGGCGGAGCCCGCGCTGGTCACCGCCGCCGTCACCTCGACGGGGCAGGCGGCGGACCTGCCGGCCGCGCTCGACTCGCTCCGGGAACAGAACCTCGGCGACGCGCTCCGCATCGTCGTCGTCTGCAACCGGCCGGGGGACGGCTCGGCCGAGCTCGTGCGCGACCGCTACGCGGGGGTCGTCGCCTACGAGCAGCCGGCCGTCCGCGGCGTCGCCGAGAACCAGAACACGGGACTCGCGCAGTGGCCGAGCGCGTTCGGGCTCCTCTCGAACCCGGACATCGTCGCCGAGCCCGGAGCGCTTCAGGCGATGCTCGACGTGATGGCCGAGCATCCGCGCTGCGGGGTCGTCGCGCCGCTCCTCGTCCATCCGGACGGGACGCCCCAGGCGTCGGCGCGCCGGTTCCCGGAGCCGCTGGGGACGCTCCTCCGGCGGACGCCGCTCCGCTCCGTCCTCCGGCCGGAGCGGTACGCCGCCCGGCACTACCTCGACGCGCCCACGGTCCCCCGCACGATCGACTGGGCGATGAGCGCCTTCCTGCTGGTCCGGCGGTCGGCCTGGGACGAGATCGGCGGCCAGGACGAGGGCTTCGAGCGCGTGTACGTCGAGGAGATCGATCTCCAGTGGCGGATGTGGCAGGCGGGGTGGGAGGTGTGGCAGACGCCGGACGCCCGGGTCCGGCACGAGCACCAGGCCGTCACGGACGCCGTCTTCTGGCACCCGCGGACCTACTACCACGCGAAGAACATGCTGCGCTTCGTCCGCAAGCACCCGCTGTCGCTCGCCGGGCTCGTGCCCGCCGCCGCCCGCGCGGCTCAGGCCAGCTCGCGGTAGACGGCCGCCGTCTCGGCGGCGGCCTGCTTCCAGGTGAACGCGACCGCGCGCCGCCGGCCGGCCGCGGCGAGCTCCGTCCTGCGCTCGTCCGCCTCCAGGATGCCCTCGGCGATCGCGAACGGATCGCCCGGGTCGACGAGGACGGCCGCGTCGCCGCAGATCTCCGGCAGCGCGCCCGCCGTCGAGGCGACCACGGGCGCGCCGGCGCTCATCGCCTCGAGAGCGACCATGCCGAAGCCCTCGTGGAGGCTCGGGACGGCGACGACGGCCGCCTCCCGGTAGAGCGCGCCCAGGGTCTCGTCGCTGACCCGGCCGAGGGCGCGGACGAACGGCTCCGCGGGGAGCGCGTCGCCCCAGCCGGCGCCGCCCGCGAGGACGAGGGCGAGCTCGCGGTCGCCCTGGGAGCGGAGCATCGAGACGGCGGACGCCAGCCGCCGCAGGTTCTTGCGCGGCTCCGGCGTGCCCACCGCGAGCACGTACCGGGCCGGCAGGCCGGGCGGCAGCGGCCCGTCGGGCGGGAGCGGGTCGACGCCCCAGCGGACCACCCGCAGCCGGCTCGTCGGCACCGCGAGCAGGGAGTGGGCGTCGGATGCGGTGTCCGCCGACGGGCAGATCACGCGGTCCGCGGCGCGCGCGAGGCGCGGCACGAGGGCCCGTGAGTAGACGCGGTTCCAGCGCGAGAGCGTCGCCGGCTCGCGGAGGAAGGCGACGTCGTGCAGCGTCATCACCAGCGGGGGCCGCGACCCGATCAGCGGCCCGCGGTGGGCGGGCACGTGGAGGACGTCGGCCCGACGCAGGCGCGCGATCGGGCGGAGCAGGAACGGCGAGCGCACCAGGTCGCCGCCGAGCACTGAGGTCCGCCGTCCGATCGATCCCCGAACGCGCTCCGCTCCGGCGCCGAGGTAGACGACATCGACGTCGGCCCTCTCCGCCACGGCCTCGGCGAGCCGGCGGGCGGCCCGGGCGACGCCGGCCCGTCCGAACCGCTCGTGCGACATGTCGATCGCGACCCTCACGGCGAGGTGACCGTACACGACCGGCCGAACCGGCCGATTAGTCTGTCCTCGTGTCGAGCCCTTGGTCCAACCTGATCCCCTCCGACGAGGTGCGGACGGCCATCGAGGCCTCGCGTCCGGTCGTGGCGCTCGAGAGCACGATCATCAGCCACGGCCTGCCGCGACCGCGGAACCTCGAGGTCGCCCTGGAGGTCGAGGCGGCCGTGCGCGCGCAGGGCGCCGTTCCGGCGACGATCGCCGTGCTGGACGGGCAGGCGCTGATCGGCCTCGAGGAGGCGGACCTGGAGCGCGTCGCGACCGATCCCGCCGTCCAGAAGGTCTCCGTCCGCGACCTCCCGATCGCGCTCGCCGTCGGCGCCGCCGGCGCGACCACCGTCGCGAGCACCGCCTACCTCGCGCGGCTCGCGGGGATCCGACTGTTCGCCACGGGCGGGCTCGGCGGCGTCCACCGTGGGGCGGCGACGACGTTCGACGAGTCCGCGGACCTGACGACGCTCTCGCGCACGCCGGTCACCGTCGTCTGCGCGGGCGTGAAGTCGATCCTCGACGTCGCCGCGACCCTGGAGCGGATGGAGACGCTCTCGATCGGCCTCGTGGGCTACCGCACCGACGCCTTCCCCGGGTTCTACCGCGCCGACTCGGGGCAGACGGTGCCGTGGCGGCTCGAGTCGCCCGAGCAGATCGCGCGCGCGATGGCCGCGCGCCGGGCGCTCGGCCTCGACCAGGCGCTCGTCGTCGCCCAGCCCGTGGCCGAGGAGGCGCAGGTCGAGGCGGAGCTGCACGACCGCGTGCTCGCCGACGGCCTCGCGCGGATGGAGGAGGACGGGATCTCCGGCAAGGAGGCGACGCCGTACCTGCTCGCGCACTTCCACCGCGAGACGGGTGGGGCGAGCCTGGAGGCGAACATCGCGATCATCCTCGCGAACGCCGCTCTCGCGGCCCGGATCGCCGTCGCCGACGCCGAGCTGCGCGCGGGATGAGCGGCGGCTTCCTCGTCGTCGGCGATCTGCTGCTCGACGTCCTCGTGCGGAGCTTCACGCCGGTGGCCTTCGGGTCCGACGCGCCCTCCCGGATCGTCCTCCTCGGGGGCGGGAGCGCGGCCAACACGGCGGCCTGGCTCGCCGCCGCGGGCGGGTCCGTCACCTTCGTCTCGCGGGTCGGCGACGACGAGCCGGCCGCGCTGCAGCGGGCCGAGCTCGAGGCGCTCGGCGTGGAGTGCGCGTTCGCGGTCGACCCCAGCGAGCCGACCGGCATGTGCTGCGTCATCGTCACCCCGGGCGGGGAGCGCACGATGTTCCCGAGCGTCGGGGCCTCCGGCGGCTTGCGGGCGTCCGACGTGGGCGACGAGCGGATCCGGGACGCGGCCCACGTCCACGTCTCCGGCTACGCGCTCCTTCACCCGGGATCGCGCCCCGCCGCCGTGTCCGTCCTCGAGCGCGCGCGCGAGGCCGGGGTGCCGCGGTCGATCGACGCGAACTCCGCCGCCCCCATCGAGTCCATCGGCCCCGAGACGGTGCGCGCCTGGCTGGAGCTCGCCTCGCTCGTCTTCGCCAACGCCGACGAGGCCTGCCTCCTCGCCGACACCGCGGATCCCGTCGGCGCCGCCGCCGACCTCGCTCGCCTCTCCGGGCACGCGGTGGTCAAGCTGGGGGCGGACGGAGCCGTCTCGGCGGTGCACGGCGAGGAGCCGGTCCACGCCTCGGCCCCCGTCGTCGAGGCGGTCGACACGACGGGCGCCGGCGACGCGTTCTCGGCGGGCTTCCTGCTCGCGCTCGCGGCCGGCGAGTCGCCGCTCGCCGCGCTCGGGCGCGGCGCCGAGGTCGCCGGCCGCTGCGTCAGCCGGTTCGGGGCGCGTCCTCCGGCGCCCCTGCCCGCGTAGCGGCGGCGACGTGCGGCTCGTCTGCGACATCTCGCCGCTCGCCCGGCCGCCCACGGGGATCGGCGCCTACATCCGCGGCGTCGTCGCCGAGCTGCCGGGCCTGGAGCCGGGGGACGAGGTGGTCGCGATCGGCGTCGGCACGCGCGACGAGACCCTCGCCATGGCCCGCCATCTCGGCTACCCGACCGGGGTCCGCCTGCGCCTGCGGCGGCTGCCGCGGCTCCGCCGCGCCGCCAACCGGATCCCGGTGCCGCTGCTCGAGCTCCTGGCCGGGCGGGCGGACGCGTTCCTGGCGAGCGAGTGGTTCTACCCCCGGCAGCGAGCGGGCCTCCGGATCGCCGTCGTCCACGACCTCGTGCCGCTCCTCCGGCCGGAGCTGGTCACCGCCGGGACGCGTCGGATGCACCTCGCCAAGCTCCGGGACACGCGGCGCGCCGATCTCGTGGTGTGCAACGCCGCCGCCACCGCCGCCGCGGTCCAGGCCCACCTCGGGATCGGAGCCGAGCGGATCGTCGTCGCCCTCCCCGGCGTGGACGGGCGCTTCCGGGAGGCGCGGCCCGCGCCGCCTCCCGGCCTCGGCGGCCGCCCCTACGTCGCGGCCCTGTCCACCCGGGAGCCGCGGAAGAACCTGCCGTCGCTGATCGACGCGTTCGCGGCGGTGCGCCGCGAGCTTCCTGAGCTCGCCCTCGTCCTGATCGGAGCGGCCGGCCCGGGCGACCCCGAGGTGGCCGGGCGGATCGCCGCGCTCGCGCTCGGGCAGGACGTCCTCGAGACGGGGTTCCTGCCGGACGACGACGTGCCCGGCGTGCTCGCGGCGGCGCGGGCGTTCGCCTGCCCGAGCGTCTTCGAGGGCTTCGGGATGCCGATCGTCGAGGCGCAGGCGTGTGGGGTGCCCGTCGTCGCGGGTGCCGATCGAAGCCTCGACGAGGCCTGCGGCCCCGCGGCGCTCAGGGTCGAGCCCGCCGACACCGCGGCCTTCGCTGCGGCGCTCCGGACCGCCGTCGTCGACCCGGGAGCGCGGGAGGCCCTGATCGGCGCCGGCCGGACGCACGCGGCGTCGGCTTCACCTGGCGGTCCACGGCCGAGACCATCCGCGGCGCGATCGCTCGCTCCGGACCGGCCCGCCGGGCGCGATGACTTCGTCGCCTCCGCGCCGTCCAAGCACCGACGCCACGCCGGCCCAAACGGAGGAACCCCGCGCATGCGCAAGCTCGCCGTCACCACGTTCCTGACCCTCGACGGGGTCATGCAGGCACCGGGCGGTCCGACCGAGGATCCGAGCGGCGGCTTCGCGCACGGCGGCTGGCTGGTCCCCTACGCCGACGAGGACATGGGCCGCCAGATCGTGAGTCGTTCTCCGGCGCCGGGGAGTTCCTGATCGGGCGGGGCACCTACGAGATCTTCGCCGGCCACTGGCCGCGCGTGCCCACCGCGGGGACCCGATCGCGCAGGCGCTGAACACGCTGCCGAAGCACGTTGCCTCGCGACCCTCGAACGCGTCGACTGGCAGGGGGCGCGGCTGATCGAGGGGGACGTGGTCGAGGCGGTCCGGGCCCTCAAGGGGCAGGACGGCGGCGAGCTGCAGGTGCACGGGAGCGCGGGGCTCCTCCAGACGCTCCTGCGGACGGCCTCGTCGACGAGCTGCGGCTGCTGGTCTTCCCGCTCGTCCTCGGCGAGGGCAAGCGCCTCTTCGGCGAGGGCACGTCGCCGGCGGCGTTCCGCCTCGCCTCCTCCGGCGCGACGAGCACCGGCACCCTCGTGCTCACCTACGAGCGGGCGGGCGACGTGCGGACCGGCTCGTTCCAGCTGGACCCGGCGGCCTAGCGCCCGGGCGCTTCCGTTACCGCCGCGGGTTGTCGCGGTCGCGGTTGTAGTCCATGTCGAACCACATGGCGAAGAGCAGGAACTGGAAGCCGGAGATGATCAGGAGGGCGATCAGGACCACGGTCGGGATCGTCAGCTGGTGTCCCTCGATCCGCCGCACGCTGCCGTAGACGCCGAGGACGAGGCCGATCGTCGTGATCAGCGTGCCCATCGCGTAGAAGAACACGGAGGGGATGGAAGTCGCGGACGAGTAGCGCGCCCACATCCTCCACCAGAAGCGCCGGAAGAGCAGGAAGCCGATCGCCGGGACGACCCGGTAGAGGCGGATCCCCGACCGCTCGCCGACGCCGTAGATCGGCTTCGACGGCAGATCCTGGACCGTCCGCGCGTCCACGTTCAGCCGCACGAGCACGTCGTTCGGGAAGCCGTAGCGGGGGTACAGGTCGTCCAGGCTCATCGTCGACAGGGCCTCGGCCGTGATCACCGTGTATCCCGCCTGGGAGTCGGCGACGTGCCAGTAGCCCGACGCCACCTTCGTCATCAGCGAGAGGATCGCGTTGCCGAAGTAGCGGACCTTGGGGATCTCCTGGAACGCCTGGCCGGTGATCAGCCGGTTCGCCTTCGTGTAGTCGGCCTCGCCGCGGGCGACGGGCAGGACGAAGTGCTCGAGCTCGTCCGGGTCCACTGCGCGTCGCCGGCCATCACGGCGGCCATCTCCATGCCGTCGGCGAGGGCCGCCTTGTATCCGGTCACGATCGCCCGCCCGACGCCGCCGTTCGCCTCGTGGCGGATCAGGACGATGCGCGGGTCGGCGGTCGCCGCCTCGCGGACCCGGTCCCCCGTCCCGTCGGTCGAGAGGTCGTCGACGACGTAGACCCGATCGACGAAGTCGGGCATCGTCTCGAGGGTCCGACCGATCAGGAGCTCCTCGTTGTGGGCCGGCACGACCACCGACAGGGTCTTGCCCTCGATCACCGCGCGGAGTCTACCGGGCCCTCTCGGCAGCGAGCAGCCGGGCCGGGAGGACGCGTCCGGCGAGCGGAAGGAGCGGCCGGGGCACGACCCGGAGGCCGACGACGAGGACGGCGTAGGCGGCGGTCGCGAGCGCGGCCAGGGGCAGCGCGAGGAGCGGGCGCACGTCGACCGACGCGACCGCGAAGGCGGCCGCGCCCGCGATCCCGACCCGGGCGAGCCGGGTGGCGGCGAGGTGCAGCCGGCCCCCGGCGAGGCGGCGGACGATCGCCGCCTGCCCGGCGAGGCAGGCCGCGCACGCGATCAGCGTCGCGACGGCGACTCCGACCCCGCCGTGGTGCCGGGCGAGCACGAGGCCGAGGGCGAGCTGGATGCCGACGGCGATCGCGGCCGCGACCATCGCCTGTCCCTGGCGGCCGGCGCCGTTGGCGATGGCGGAGAGCACGCCGGCGACGGCGAGCAGCCCGAACGCGGGCGCGAGGAGCTGGAGCGGGCGGGCGGACCCCGCGAGGGCGGCGGGGAAGAAGAGCCGGACGAGCGGGTGGGCGGCGGCGGCGAGGATCGCGGCCACCGGCAGGACCACCACGACCGCGCCCTCGATCCCGTCGCCGACGAGCCGCGCCACGGCGCCGGCGTCGGCCCGGCCGATCGCCGCGGCCGCGGCCGGGAAGAGCACGGCGGCGAGGGCGAGCGCGAGGTAGTACGGGACGCGGGCGACGTTCTCCGCGGCGGCGTAGAGGTCCGCCTCGTGGGCCGCGCGGCCGAGGGTGGCGCCGCGGACGACGAGCAGGTCGACCGAGAGGAGCGCGGTCAGCATGATCGCGAGGCCCGCCGACCCGGCCGAGAAGGCGAGCAGGTCGCGCGGGCGGACGGCCGAGGACCGGCGCCGTGCGGCACGAGCCGCCAGGCGGCGGCCACGATCACGAGCGGCGCCACTGCGATCGCGACGACCGCGCCATCGACGCCGGCGAGCTCCAGCGCGGCGAGCACGAGCACGAGCCGGACGACGCTGTAGCCGCCGAGCGTGGCGGCGTAGGCGCCGAAGGACCGCCGGCCCTGCAGGTAGCCGCCGATCTGGGAGAACGCGCCGTAGCCGGGAACGGCGAGCGCGGCAAGCAGGAGGCCGACGAGCAGGCGGTGCTCGCCGAGGGCAGGGGCGAGGACGGGCGCGAGGACGGCGAGGAGGACGGCCCCCGCCGCCGACGCGCGCCACTGGACGGCCGTCGCCGCCCGCCAGACGGCGGCCGCGGAGCCCGGATCGGCCGCGATCCGCTGCGCGAGCGCGTTCGGCACGCCCTGCGTCTGCGTCAGGTTGACGAGGGAGAGGACGGTCAGGATGACGCCGAGGAGCGCGTAGTCGCCGGTGTGCCCGGCCAGGATGCGCGCCGAGACGACGGTGACGACGTAGCCGCAGGCCAGGAACACCACCTGCGCGACGGCGATCCACGTCGCTCCCCTGAGCCCGTGGCCAGGGGAGCGCTCAGTAGGCGCCACGCCCGGAGACCACGGCGAGGGGCGTGCGCGCGAGGATCGAGATGTCGAGGAAGATCGACCAGTTCTCGAGGTAGTAGAAGTCGAGCCGCACGAGATCGTCGAAGCTGAGGTTCGACCGGCCCGAGATCTGCCAGAGCCCCGTGATCCCCGGCAGCACCGCGTAGCGCTTGCGGTGCCAGTCGCTCAGCCGGTCGTAGTCGCGCACCGGCAGCGGCCGCGGCCCGACGAGGCTCATCTCGCCGCGCAGCACGTTCACGAGCTGCGGCAGCTCGTCGAGCGAGAGCCGCCGCAGCAGCCGCCCGAACGGCGTCACGCGCGGGTCGTCGCGCATCTTGAAGATCGCGCCGTCGGCCTCGTTCTGGCTCTCGAGCGCCGCCTGCCGCTCGCTGGGCGTCGTTGTACATCGAGCGGAACTTGAGCATCGCGAACTCGCCCTCGCCGACGCCGATGCGCAGGTCGCGGTAGATGATCGGCCCGCTGCTGCCGAGCCGCACCAGCGAGCGCGATCGCCGCGAGCAGCGGCGAGAGGATCACGAGCACGATCGTCGCGACGACGATGTCGAACGTCCGCTTGACCGCCCACTCGAGGCCGTCAGCACCGGCGGGCGCAGCTCGAGCAGCGGCACGACCTGGCCCGGCACGAAGCTCGCGCGCTGCAGCAGCAGCTCGGCGGTGGTCGGCACGAAGCGCAGGCGGGTGCTCGACGCGCGGCACGCGTCGAGGAGCTCGGCGAGGACGGCGTCCGTGGGCGGGGAGGCGAGCACCAGGTCCGTCGGCTCGTGCTCCTCGAGCGCGGCGGGGACGTCCTCCACGGCCGGGACGATGGCGACGATCCGCGTCAGCGAGGCGTCCCTCGTCTGCCGGAGGGCCGCGGCGACGCTCCGCGCCGCGTCCCCGGAGCCGCAGACGACGATGCGATCGCGCCGCCCGGCGGCGTTCTCGAGGAGCCAGACGACGCCGTCGAAGCTCTGCCGGAGGAGCGGCGTGACGATGGCCGCGCAGACGAAGATGAAGGGGTAGATGAGGCCGGTGTGGATCGTGTTGACCCCCGTGGAGAGCCCGAAGCCGGAGACGACGATGGTCGTCAGCGCGAGGCTCGCGATGATCTTCGAGCCGCCCGGACGGCGGTCCCGGGGGAGGTACAGGCCCGCGTTCAGGAAGACGAGCCAGAGGACGACGCAGGCGAACGGCAGGAACGCGCCCTCGGCCCTCCAGGCGAGGCCCGGCAGCGGGTCGTTGCCGCGGAAGAGGGAGTGGGCGATCACGCCCGCGTAGATCGAGATCGCCGCCGCCATCGTGTCGAGGGCGAGGAGCGCGACGACCTCCAGCGTGCGCTCCGCCGCGCGGCCCAGGCGCCGACGGTCCGCGAACGGCCCCGCGTGAGCGCGCATGTCGCGCCGCAGGGCCTTCGGGTCGAGGTGGTGGATCGACCGCCGGTAGGGGCCGCTGCGTCGCGGGAGGTCGGCCACGTCGGCCATTGTACGAGCGTGGCAGGCGGCACGAGCGGACTGCGGGTGCTGATGCTGACGACGAGCTACCCGGCCCGGCCGGGCGACGCGGCCGGCGTGTTCGTCGAGCGATTGGCCCATCGGCTCGCCGGTCGGGGGACCGCGGTCCGGGTGCTCGCGCCGCGCTCGCCCGGAGCGATCGACCGCGAGGAGGGAGGCGTCGCCGTGCGCTTCGTCGGCTACGCGCCGCGGCGCCTCGAGCGGCTCGCCGACGGGGCCGGCATCGCCGCCAACGTCCGGGAGCGGCCGGCGCTGGCCGTCCTCGCCCCGGCGCTCCTCGCCGCGCTCGCCCGTGCGGCGCATGGCCAGCGAGGGTGGGCCGACGTCGCCCATGCGCACTGGCTGCCGACCGCGCTCCCGGCCCGGGCCGCCGGACGCCCCCTCGTGGTCACCGCCCACGGCTCCGACGTGGCGCTCCTGCGCCGGCTCCCCCGCGTCGCGAGAGCCGCCGTCCGCGGCGCCGTCCTCCTGGCGCCGAGCCCGGACCTCGCCGCCCGCCTGACGGCGCTCACGGGCCGCGCGGAGGTCGCCGTCGTCCCCTCGCAGGGCGTCGACGGCGTCCCCGCGCCGTTCGCCGACGCCGATCCCCTCCGGATCCTCTACGTGGGCCGGCTCGTGCCCGAGAAGGGCGCCGACGTCCTCGCCCGGGCGTGGCCGATCGTCCACCGCGCGGCCGCCGGAGCGACGCTGGAGGTCGTCGGCGACGGCCCCCTCCGGAGCGCCTTCGCCGGGCTCCCCGCCGTCGAGCTCGCGGGGCGGCTCCCGGCTGCCGCGCTCGCCGATCGCTACCGCCGCGCCGCGCTCGTCGTCGTGCCGAGCCGCCGGGAGTCCTTCGCGGCCGCCTGCCTGGAGGCGATGGCGGCGGGGCGGGCCGTGGTCGCGACGCCCGTCGCGGATCTGGCGACGCGGGTCCGTCCCGGCCTCGAGGGGGCGCTCGTGCCGATCGGCGATCCGGCGGCGCTCGCCGCGGCCATCGTCGATCTCCTCGCCGCCCCCGAGGCGCTGGAGCGGTTGGGCGCCTCGGCGGCGACCCGCGCGCGCGAGCTGTACGGCTGGGAGGCGATCCTGGACGCCGTCGAGGCGGCGTACGCGCGGGCCGCCGGGGGGCTCAGGGGCTCGGTGCGAACATCGACGCCCAGGCCTTGAACCCCGGCTTCTTCGTCCCGGCGGCGGTGCGCAGCCCGGACTGCCAGGTCGCGGACGAGCCGTCGGAGTAGACGAGCGGCTCGTCCCGGAGGAGGAACCAGTAGGCCCGCTCGACGCGTCCCGAGCTCCTGATCATCGCGATGGCCCGCCGGAGCAGGCGCGCCTGGGCGGCGTAGCTGATCCCCGACCGCTCGTCGGGCGGATTCGTCTGCCAGCCGAACTCGGTGATCCAGATGCGCACGCGCTGGCCGAACGTGCGCTGCAGGAACCGCGAGAAGGAGCGGATGTCGCCGATCGCGAACGCGGGGGGCGCGGCCAGCAGGTAGTTCGAGGTGGCCCTGGCCCGGCCGGCGCCGGCGGGCACCGTGTAGCCGTGCATCGCGAGCACGTCGAACGGGGCTCCCCGCCCGGCCAGGTCCGCGATGAAGCGGTACGGGGCGAGGGGCGGCTGCGCCGGGTAGGCGGGGGGGTCGATGCCGGAGGTGACGACGGTCAGCGAGGGGTCGTACTCCTTGATCGTCTCGTAGGCCGCCTTCAGCATCCACGCGTAGTTGCGGGCGACGACGAAGCGGCCGTGGACCTTGAACGGAAAGAGGTAGTAGTTGACCTCGTTCCAGATCTGGTAGCTGGGGATCCGCGGCAGGGGAGTCGTCGCGTGCTTCGGGACGTACGTCCCCGAGTAGCGGGTGACGAGGGCCGTCAGGAAGTCCTGCATCGCGTCGAGCCTGGGCATCACGAGGTTGGAGGCGGGGTCGGCCGCGTACCGCGCCTGACGCAGGTCGCGGGCCCAGAGCGGCGTCGTCCAGATCGTGCCGAGGAACCCGTCCATCGCCCCCTCGGCCTGCGCGCGGCGCGTGAGGACGTCGAGCGTCGACCAGTCGTAGGCCCGATCGCCAGGGTCGGTGGGATGCCTCGGCTTGCGTCGCGCGATCGCGTCCCAGTTGACCGTCACCCGCAGGGCCTGCGCGCCGAGCGCGTGGTAGTCGGCCCAGAACCGGCTCGGCCGCTGGAACGCGTACGTCGTGTCGAAGAAGCCGAACTGCGTCGTATCGGCCGCCGTCGCCGTTCCCGGCGCCAGGACCGCGGCGAGGCACGCGGCCACGAGAAGCCACCTGCGCATCGCGCTCAGACTACCTGGCGCGACCGTGGAGGTCGGTCGCTCGCGCCGCCGGACGGGGGACCCGGGAACGCGGAGGGCGCGCGCCGCCCGTGGCCTCGTCGCCAGGTCGTGTCACGCGTTTGCGCCTCGTCGCCGCCGGTGAGACCGTTCGTGCCAACCACCCTGGGAGGGACCGGAATGCGTCCACGTTCCGTCGCGCCGCCGCTCGTCCTGCTCGTCACGCTCGCGGGGGCCGCGGTGCCGGCCGCGGCGACCCAGCGCGCGCCCACGCTGCCCGCCAAGCATGCGACCGAGACGGGTCGCGGCGGGGCCGCGGCCTCCGTCGACCCGCTGGCGACCGGCGTCGCGATCCGCGTCCTCCGCTCGGGCGGGAACGCCGTCGACGCCGCCGTCGCCGCGGCCGCGGCTCTCGGCATCACCGAGCCGTACTCGTCGGGGATCGGCGGCGGCGGCTTCATGATGATCTACGACGCCGCCAAGCACCGGATCGTCACGATCGACGGCCGCGAGACGGCCCCGCGGTCGTTCGCGCCGACGAGCTTCCTCGACCCGGGAACCGGCCAACCGCTCGCCTTCAGCGATGCCGTCACGAGCGGCCTCTCCGTCGGCGTCCCCGGGACGCCGGCCACCTGGTCGACGGCGCTCCGCCTCTACGGGACGCGGCGCCTCTCCTCGCTCCTGCAGCCGGCGATCGCGATCGCCAGGAACGGGTTCGTGATCGACCAGACCTTCCACGACCAGACGGCGGCGAACGCAGCCCGCTTCGCCCACTTCACGTCCACGCGCGCGCTCTACCTCGACCAGGCCGGGCAGGCGCGTCCCGTCGGCGCGGTCCAGAAGAACCCCGATCTCGCCGCCACCTACCAGCGGATCGCCCGCTCCGGCGTCGCCACGATCTACGGCGGACGCGTCGGCAAGGCGCTCGTCGCCGCCGCCCAGCACCCGCCGCTCGTGCTGGGGGACCCCTACCTCGCGCGTCCCGGCCTGATCCGCACCTCGGACTTGAGGGCCTACCGGGCGATCGTCCGCAAGCCGACGACCTCGACCTACCGCGGCTACACGATCTACGGGATGGCGCCGCCGTCGAGCGGCGGAACGACGGTCGGGGAGGCGCTCAACATCCTGGAGGGCCTGCCGCTGTCCGGCGACCGGACGACGGCGCTCTACGACTACCTCGAGGCGTCCCGGATCTCCTTCGCCGACCGCGGCGGCTGGGTCGGCGATCCCGCCCAGGTCGGCGTCCCGGTCGGCGGCCTGCTCTCCAAGGCGTTCGCCCGGGCGCGCCGGACCCAGATCGGGCCGACGGCGCCCACGTCTCCGGTGCTGCCCGCCGACCCCTGGCCGTTCCAGGGCGCGGCGGCGCGCGTGGTGCCCGGAGCGGAGGTCGAGCGCGAGGGCCCGTCGACGACTCATCTGACGGTGGCCGACGCCAAGGGTGACATCGTCTCCTACACGTTCACGATCGAACAGACCGGCGGCTCGGGGATCGTCGTCCCCGGCTACGGCTTCCTCCTCAACAACGAGCTGACCGACTTCAACTTCACTCCCGGCACGGCAAACTCGCCCGAGGCGGGCAAGCGGCCGCGCTCGTCGATCGCCCCGACTCTCGTCTTCCGCAACGGCCGGCCGTGGGAGGCGCTCGGCTCGCCGGGCGGAGCGACGATCATCACGACGGTCCTCGAGACGCTCGTCGATCAGATCGACTTCGGCATGACGCTGCCCCAGGCGATCGCGGC
Organism: uncultured Thermoleophilia bacterium; assembly: GCA_963800515.1. Lineage (GTDB taxonomy): Bacteria > Actinomycetota > Thermoleophilia > Gaiellales > F1-60-MAGs149 > CAWDBC01. The sequence goes on along the minus strand of CAWDBC010000006.1, from coordinate 46,626 downwards.
ACCCCGCGCGAGCCAGCGCAACTCGGCGTCGGGCACCGACGTCGAGGCGGCGTTCGTCGCCTCGCCGCAGTCGGCGGGCCTCCTCGCCCTCGGCGAGCGGTGGAACGCGCCCGCCGAGATCGGGGCCGCCACGGGCATCCGCTTCCTCGGCAAGGGCCTGATGACCGCGGCCGCCGAGCCGGTCCGCCGTGGCGGGGGCGACGCGGAGGTCGTCCATCACCGCCGGCGGTAGCTCCTCTGGGCTCGGCCTCAGGCGCCACGACGCCCGAGGGGCTCCGGATCCCGTTCGGGATCCGGAGCCCCTCGGGCGGGCGCGCTACCGGCCGTACTTCCTCCAGTAGGCGTACAGGGGCTTCTTCGCTCCCGTCACCGTGCGGACGCCCGACTGCCAGCCGGTGGCGATGTCGGGCTCGTCCTTCATCAGGAACCAGATGCCGATGTCCACCCGCTTCGTCGAGCGCACGAGGGCGAACATGCTCCTCATGAACGTCGCCTGCTTGACGTAGCTGACGCCGAACTGCCGGTCCGGGGGATTCGTCTGCCAGCCGAACTCCGTGACCCAGATCCGGTACCTGTGGTGCAGGGCCTTGTCGGCGACCGCGATCCACGCCTTGAAGTTGCCGGGGGCCAGGTTCGGCTTCCTCGTGCCGAGGGCGGCACCGTCACGGATGCCGAGTCCCGGGACGCCGCCGTAGGCGTGCACGGAGAGCGTGTCCAGCTTCGGCTTCAGCTTGCCGAGCGCCTTGATGAAGTTGAAGGGCGCGAGCGGGGCGAGATGCTGTCCGGAGGGGCCGAAGCCGCCGGTCGAGACGATGTTCTTCTTCGAGACCGCCTTGAAGGCGGGATAGGCGACCCGCAGCAGGGTCGCGTAGTTCGAGGCGACGACGAACTTGCCGCCGACCCGCCACGGCACGAGGTACGTGTTCGGCTCGTTCCAGACCTGCCACTTGCGGACGGCCGGAAGGGGCGTCGTCGAGCCCGCCGGGATGAAGCGGCCGGAGTAGCGGGTGGCGATCGCGTGGACGAAGTCCGCGTAGGCCGCCGGCCTCGGCATGGCCTTCAGCCGGAACGTGTCGACGTTCGTGTACTTGCCCCCGTACAGCGACGCCCACTTCGGCGTCTGCCAGACCGTCATCACGAGGTTCGCCGTCGCGTGGTGGGCGGCCGCGTTGCGCACGAGCGCGTCCAGCGTCGTCCACGTGTAGGCCGGATCGTTCGGGTCGAGCGGATTGGCGGGCTTTCCGGGCGCGATGTCCGACCAGAGCGCGTCGACGCGGTAGGCCTTCATGTGCAGCGCCGAGTAGTCGGACCAGAACTGCGCGGGGTTCTGGAACGAATCGGTGTTGTCGATGACGCCGAAGGCCGTCTTCGCCGAGGCGGAGCTCGCCGGCACGGCGACGACCGCCACCGACGCCGCCGCGAGCAGGAGGCGCCGGATCACGCCTGCCGTCCGACGAGCTCGGAGCGGGCCGACCGCTCGAGGAGATGGGTCAGGCCGGTTCTGAGATCGATCGTGGGTTCCCAACCGAGAAGCTCCTTCGCTTTCGTGATATCGGGTCTGCGTTGTTGCGGATCGTCCTTCGGAAGCGCCTCGCGGACGAGCTCGCTCGGCGATCCGGTCAGCTCGATCACGAGCTCCGCGAGCTCCCGGATCGTGAACTCGCCGGGGTTGCCGATGTTCACCGGCTCGTGCACGCCCGACTCCGCGAGCCGCCAGATGCCCTCGACGAGGTCCGACACGTAGCAGAAGGAGCGCGTCTGCTCCCCGTCGCCGAAGATCGTGATCGGCTTGCCCTCCAGGGCCTGGCGGATGAAGGTCGGGATGGCGCGGCCGTCGAAGGCCCGCATGCGGGGCCCGTAGGTGTTGAAGATGCGGACGATCGCCGTGTCGACGCCCTGCTGTCGGTGGTAGGCCATGGTCAGCGCCTCGGCGTAGCGCTTCGCCTCGTCGTAGACGCCGCGCGGGCCGATCGAGTTGACGTTCCCCCAGTACGACTCCGGCTGCGGGTGGACCGTGCGGGTCGCCGTAGATCTCGCTCGTCGACGCCGTCAGGAAGCGGGCGCGCTTGGCCTTGGCGAGGCCGAGGGCGTGGTGCGTGCCGTAGGAGCCCACCTTCAGCGTCTGCAACGGCAGGCGGAGGTAGTCGATCGGGCTCGCGGGCGACGCGAAGTGGAACACGAAGTCCACGGGCTCGGGGATGTCGATGAACGCCGTGACGTCGTGCTGGAGGAACACGAAGTCGGGTTCGCGGAGGTGCTCCAGGTTGGTCAGCGAGCCCGTGTCCAGGTTGTCCAGGCAGAGGACGCGGTGGCCGCGCTCGAGCAGGTATTCGCAGAGGTGGGAGCCGAGGAACCCCGCACCCCCGGTGACGACGGAGGTAGGCACGGAAGCTCATCCTACCGGTCGGGGAAGCCCGGGACGCGATTCGAGCGCGGCGCCCACGAAAAGCATACGTCCTGCAAACGGGCGGCCGAGAGGCCGCCGGCGAGCCGGCTCAGCGGCGACGGATGGTCGCCACCGCGAGCGCCGCGGCGATCCCGACCAGCAGTCCGAGCAGCGCGGAGACGACGAGGCTCGCGTGCTTCGTCTGCGCGTTGATCGCCCGGCCGCGGGCGGGGGCCTGGACGTTCGACATCTCGATCTGCTGGACGAGGGAGAGCGTGCCCTGGGCGGCGGTCACGTTGCCGCGCAGGCCGAACTCGAGGGCGTTGTTGGAGTCGATGATGTTGAGGTAGACGGTGCTGAGCGCCGCCTCGGCCGGCGTTCTGCCGAGCCGGTCGATCGACGCCTGGGCCCGCTCGCTCGCCTTCTGGAGCTCGCTGATCCGCTGCTGGATCCCGCGCAGCTGGGCCTGCAGGAGCTTCTCCTGCTGGAGCTGGTACGTGCTCGTCCGCTGGACGAGGACGGCGGCGAGCGCGTCGGCGGCCTTCGCGACCGCGTCCTTGCCCCAGGGGCCCTCGACGGTGATCGTCACGAGCGGGGTCACGTTCGTCGACTTCGCGGAGCTCTGGACGACCTGCGTCGAGACGTGCCCGACGAGCGCGCCCTCCTTCAGCCCCGCCGCCCTCGTCGCGGCGTCCTGCGTGCCCTGCTCCTTGAGGATCGTCGCCGGCAGGGCCGTGTTCGCCTGCGGCGCGCCCGCGACGAGGCCACCCGTCGGAGTCAGCGGCTGGCCGATCGCGACGACGGTCGAGGCCGAGAACGTCGCCTTCGTCGTCGTCGACCGGGTGAGGCCGAGCGCGATGCCGCCGGCGACGCAGATGACGACGATCCACCACGAGGCGAGGACCCGGCGGGCGTACCGGCCGAGGTCGACCTCCTGCCGCACCGCCTCCGCCTCTGCCTCGACCTCGGCCCCGGTGGACTCGGAAGACCTCCCGGGCGAGGTGGGGCCGACGTCGGACACGGGCGCGATGCTAGCGGTCGCGCCGGCGGGGAGCGGCAGAGGCCGCCGCCCGTCCGGCGCGCCGTCCGTACACTCCGCGCCGTGCGCCCCCGTCTCCGTACGGCCATGCGCGTCGCCGTCGCCGTCGTCGCGACCACGGGCTGCGCGATCGCCGCATCCGGCATCCAGAGCCGGAACGCGCAGAACGTGAACCGCGGCGCCGAGGTGGCCTTCAACCCGACGACCGAGGCCGCGTCGCCGACCGCCCCTGCGCCGACCGACACCGCCTCCGTCCCTCCGGCGACCGCGCCGACCGCCTCCGCCCCCGGCACGGCGACGACCGCCCCCGCGTCGAGCTCCCCGGCGACGACGACGAGCGTGCCCGTGGCGACGCCGTGGACGATGTTCGGCTTCGACCTCGCGCACACGAGGTACAACCCGCAGGCCGCCCAGCGGCCGCCGTTCGACCGCGTCTGGCGGGTCGGGCTCGGCTCCCTCGTCGAGTTCCCGCCCGTGGCCGACGACCAGGGCGTCTACGTCCAGAACGCCCGCGGCCAGGTCGTCGCGCTCGATCCCGGCAACGGTCGGACGGTGTGGCGGGCGCGGCTGCAGGCGCCGATGGCGGCGACGCCGTACCTCTCGCCGACCACCGTCTTCGCCTCGTCCCTCGGTGGCAACGTCTACGCCCTCGACCGGCGGACGGGCAGGGTCGACTGGACCTTCAGCGTGGGCTCACGGACGGAGTGCTCGCCCGTCCTCGTCGGCTCGGAGCTCATCGTCGGCTCCGAGTCCGGGTGGCTCTACGCCCTCAACCCCGGCTCCGGCCGGGTCCTCTGGCGCACCAACCTCGGGGGCGCCATCAAGGGGGCCGCCGCCTACGACGCCGGCCGGCTCTTCGTGGGCGCCTACGACGGCCGCGTCCACGCGCTGAACGCGCGCACCGGGCGCGAGATCTGGCGCACGTCCGGCCTTCCCGTCTACGGCGTGGCGGCCGGCACCTTCTACTCGACGCCGGCGATCGCCTACGGGCGCGTCTACATCGGCGGCACCGACGGCCGCGTCTACTCCCTCTCCGAGTCGACCGGCGAGATCGCCTGGACGCGGCCGACGGGCGGGTACGTCTACGGCGGTCCGGCGGTCTGGAACCAGACCGTCTACGTCGGCTCCTACGACGGCACGTTCACGGCCTACGACGCGCGCACCGGCCGGACGCGCTGGAGCTTCCGCGCGGCCGGGGCGGTCGGAGGCTCGGCGACGGTGGTCGCCGGCATCGTCTACTTCGCGTCGTTCGGCGGCCAGACGTACTTCCTGGACGCCCGGACCGGCAGGAAGCTGGGAACCTTCGACGAGGGGCGCTACTCCTCGCCCGTGGTCACCCGCGACGCGTTCTACTTCGTCGGCGTCGGCTCGATCACGCGCGTCCGGCCGCGCGGGTCCTGATGCGGATCGTCCTCGTCGACCCGCGCGGCGATTCCCGCCCGTACGACCACGCCCTGGGCGACGCGCTCGTCGCCGCGGGGAGCCGGGTCGAGCTCGTGACCAGCCGGTTCCGGCACGGCCGACTCCCACCGGTGAAGGCGCTCCGCGTCCGCGAGTCGTTCTACCGGCTGGCCGATGCGCTGCCCGCGTCGCTGCCGGCGCCGCTCCGCCGGCTGGCCCGCGGCCTCGAGCATCCGCTCGACCTGGCGCTCCTCGTCGGCCGGCTCGCCGTCACGCGACCCGACGTCGTGCACGTCCAGTGGCTGCCGCTGCGCCGCGTCGACCGGCTCTTCTGGCGCCTCGCCCGCCGACTCGGGCTCCGGGTCGTCTACACGGCCCACAACGCGGTGGCCCGTGACGGCGACGCGGTCGGACGGGCCACCGTCGCCGCCAACGTCCGCGCCGTCGACGCCGTGGTCGTCCACTCGACGGCCGGCCGCGCCCAGGTGCTCGCCTACGGCGCCCCCGCCGCCGCCGTCTCCGTCGATCCCCCACGGTGCGCTCGACGCCTATCGCGGCCTCGGCGCCGTTCCGCCCGGCGACCTGCCCGAAGGTGCCCCGGTCGTCCTCTTCGCCGGCCTGATCCGTCCCTACAAGGGTCTCGCCGACCTGCTCGAGGCCTGGCCGGCCGTGCGCCTGCGGGTGCCCGCTGCCCGACTCCTGATCCTCGGGGCCGCCCTCGGTCGGGAGGCCGAGCCGGACCTCGAGCGGGCGCGCGAGCTCGAGGGCGACGGCGTCTCGCTCCGGCTCGGCTACGCCGACGCCGACGTGTTCGCGGGCGCCTTCGAGCGGGCGGACGTCGTCGTCCTCCCGTACCGGGCGGCCGACCAGTCCGGCGTCCTCTTCACCGCGCTCGCGCTCGGTCGCCCGCTCGTCGTCACCGACGTCGGCGGCTTCCGGGAGACCGTGGAGGGCGCCGGCTGCGGAGTCGTCGTGCCGCCCCGGGATCCGGAGGCGCTCGGCGAGGCGATCGCGGCGCTCCTCGACGACCCCGCCGAGCGCCGGAGACTCGGCGCGGCGGGCCGGGCCGCAGCCGACGGGCCGTATTCCTGGTCCCGGATCGCGCGCCGGACGATCGACGAGGTGTACGCCCGCGCCTGATCCGGACGAAGCCCGTCGCCCGCTCAGGAGGCCAGTCGAGCCGTGCTGCAGGTGGCCGACGACCTGCGCTTCTGCGCGGTCGTCGACCACGATGCGGCGAACGTCGCGTGGCCGTTCCGGGCGGAGTTCTGAGCGTTCGCCGATCGCGATCCGGAGGTCTGCCGCGCCCTCAGCGAGATCTACCGCCCCTACGGTGAGCGCTTCGAGGCTCCGGGCGGATGGTGCAGGGCTCCGGTCGAGCCCCGCACCCCCGTCCGGACCGCCTACGCCGCCGAGCCCTGCGAGGCGTACGCCTCCGGCCCGACCTCGACCGCCTTCGGGTCCATCCACATGACCTCCCAGTGGTGGCCGTCCGGGTCGTTGAAGCTGCGCCCGTACATGAACCCGAAGTCCAGCGGCTCCTTGGCGGGCGTCGCGCCGGCGGCGAGTGCCGTCTCGGCGAACGAGTCGCAGGCCTCGCGGCTGTCGGCCGAGACGCAGAGGAGTGCCTCGGTGGCCGTGGTCGAGTCGACGACGGGCTTGGTGGCGAACTCCTCGAAGCGCGCCTTCGGGATCAGCATGACGACCGCGAGGTCGTTGATCGGCATCGCCGCGCCGCCGTCGTTCGTGAAGCGCGGGTCGAAGGAGAAGCCGAGCTTGCCGAAGAAGGCCTTGGCGGCCTCGAGGTCCGCGACGGCGATGTTCGTGAAGAGCATGCGGGAACTGGGCATTTCGACCTCCGGGGTTCGGCGTTTCCGATGTCGTGGAGACGACGGGCGCGGCGGCGAGTGATCGCGATCCTCCCCCGCATTCGGCAAACGAGCTACACGTGGTCGCGCCGGGCGGGTCGCGGCGGGACGGCGGCGAGGAGCGTCGGCCAGCCGTGGACCGCAGTGGGCATCAGGCCGTAGAGGCTGACGCCGACGACGCCCTCGGCCGTCGCCGCCTGCGCCACCGCTCGCCGCTCCGGCCCGTCGAGCCGATCCGCGATCCCTCCGATGAGATGGATCGGAACGGTCGGCCGCCCGGTCGCGAGGCGCAGGATCTCGACGCTCGAGACGGTGTAGTCGTAGGTCCGCGGTGCCCCCGAGACGTGGTAGCTCGAATACGCCATCGGCAGGAAGGCGTCGACCAGCCCGCCGAGGGCCCGGTAGGGGAAGGCGGGCCAGTAGGTCGGCGAGAGCTGCATTCCGAGGGGCGACGGGATGATGGCGCCGAGGGGATAGGAGAGCCCCACGAGGGAGCGCACGCGGCGGGCGAGGGCGAGCGTCCGGCGGTTGCGCTCGGCGACCCGGCGGACGGACGACGACTCGATGTCGAGCGCGAAGCCGTCGAACCGGACGCCGGCCGGGCTCGCGATCGCGATCGCGGCGCGGATGCGGCGGAAGTCCCGGTCGGGCGTCAGGAGCGTCGGCAGGTACCAGGCGACGACCCGCATCCTGCGGCGATGCGCGGCGTCGAGGAACGCCCGCACCGTCCGCGGTCGCACGATCGCGGTCGCCTGCGCCGAGTTGCCGGTCTCCAGGTAGAGCGTGCGGACGCCGTGGTCGACGAGCGACTGGACGGCGGCGACCGGCGCCGCCCACTCGGCCCGGTCGTAGATGTCGATCCACGCGCCGAGGCCCTGGTAGACGCCGGCCGGGGCGGCGGCGGCCGCCAACGGCCGCCGGGCTCCCGTCGCGGCCGCGGCAGACGTGGACGGCATTCCCGAGGAGAGGACGACCGCGCCGATCGCGGCGGCGAGCGGAAGCCCTGGGCGCCGGCCGCGCATGCGGCGAACGCTACCGCCTCGAACCGGCCCGCGCCTCGCCGCGCGGGCTCCGGCGGCGGCGGCGGGCGGCGCTAGGCGGATGGGGCGCCATCCCTGAGCGGCGCCTCCAGCGGCCGTCCGCGCGGCTCCGGGAGGGCGATCGGCTCCTGCACCCGGACGTCGTACCCGTGGTCGCGCCGGCGCATCACGACCTGGTGGAAGAAGCGCGACAGGATCAGCTCCGACTCGATCGCGCCGACGTGCGGCTCGACCTCCTCACCCGCCGCGATCCGGACCGCGAGCTCCGGGAACGGGGTCCGGGCGGCGGCCAGCGGCAGCGGGAACCCGCCGCCGGTCCGGGCGTTGATGTCCGTCACCTCGAACCGGCCCGGGCGGGTCTCGAAGACCTGGATGCACGCGGGGCCCCGGAGCGGCAGGGCCTCGGCGACGGCCTGCAGGTACGCGGTCAGATCGTCGCGGACGAACGTCTCCCCCTTGATCTGCTCGCCGCCCTTGGCGCCACCCATGGTGCGGGAGACGACGTTCAGCATCCGCCCCCGGCGATCGCAGAAGAGGTCGGAGGAGAGCTCCTCGCCGGCGCAGAGCTCCTGGACCATCACCGGCACGCTCGCGTAGCGCACGAAGAACGCGAGCTCGCGGGCGTCGGCGGCGCGGAAGATGTTCGCCGACCCGGATCCCTCCCGCATCTTCACGAGGACGGGATAGGCGAGGTCGTCCGGCAGCGCGTCCGGGAGGAAGGTGCGCGGCGTGGCGAAGCCGTGCTCCTCGAGCCAGGCGCCCATCAGGTACTTGTCCACGCAGATCCTGGCGACGCGCTCCTCGGGGACCCAGGCGATCGCCCCCCGCGCGGCGAGCTCGGCCTCGAGGCCCGCGAGGAGCACGATGTCGAGGTCGGAGAGCGGAGCGACCATCCGGATCGCGTGTCGCTCGACGAGGTCGAGCAGGCTCTCCGGGTAGGCGGGGTCGGAGACCCGGGGGGCGAGGGCGTAGCGATCGCAGAAGTGGAGGGCCGGGGCGATCTCCTGGGCGTCGGTGCCGATGATCTCCCCCTCGAGGCCGACGGCCGCCAGGGCGTTCCGGTAGGCGACGACGTTGTCGACGCGGAGCCCGACGCAGGTGAGGAGGATGTTCACAGCGCGGCGACGCCCGGACGGGTGACGGGGTCCGCCGCCGGCTGCCAGCCGCCGGACTGCCCGCGATAGGTGTCGCTCGGCCGGAGCACCGTCTTCACGGTCAGCGCCAGGATCCGCAGGTCGAGGAGGAGGGAGCGGTTGTCGACGTACCAGACGTCGAGCTCGATCCGCTCGGCCCAGGGCAGCGCCGCGCGCCCCCGGACCTGGGCCCAGCCGGTGACCCCGGGCCGGACCTCGAGCCGGCGGCGCTGGTGGTCCGTGTACGTGTCGACCTGGTAGCGCAGGGTCGGCCGCGGGCCCACGATCGACATCTCGCCGACGAGGACGTTCCAGAGCTGCGGCAGCTCGTCGATCGACGTCCGCCGCAGCAGGTTGCCAATCCGGGTGATCCGCGCGTCGCCGTCGCTGAGCGCGTAGCCCGCGCCCATCGACTCCGCGCCGGCCACCATCGTCCGCAGCTTGACGACGTCGAAGTCGACGCCGTGGCGCCCCACCCGGCGCTGGCGGAAGAACGCCCCGCCCGGCGACTCCCGCCGGACGGCGAGCGCGGCGACCGCGATCACCGGCGCCGACGCCGTGAGCGCGGCGAGGGCGATCGCGACGTCCGCGGCGCGCTTCAGGCGGTCGTACCCCGCTCCGCGCAGGAGGCTCACCGGGTCCCCTCGGCCTGCCGCCACGTCGCCTGCGGGCCCCGTCGCAGGAGCTGGCCGAGCGCGGCCGCCGAGGCCGCCGTGACGACGAGGTAGTACCAGGCGACCGCGGCGAGCGGGATCCTCCCCGGACGCCGCCAACCGGCGGCCGCGAGGGCGAGCCAGGCCAGCTGCCCGCCGAGGAGCACGGCCGCGAGCCCGGAGGTCGGTGCGAGGACGGCGCTCGAGATGAGCAGGGCGGCGTGGAGGAGGCCCGAGGCGTAGCGGAGGAGGCGGTGCGAGTAGAGCTGGAAGACGTACAGGGGGCGTTGACTCCGGGGGTCGAGCATCCCGCCGCGCGTCAGGTTCCACCACGAGCGGCTCATCATCCGCACCTTGCGGCCCCACTCGTCGCCGCTGGTCGCGGCGGCCGGTTCGAGGGCGACCGCTTCCGGCTCGTAGACGGCGCGCAGGCCCCGCCGCCCGAGCCGGAACGGCAGGGACAGGTCGTGGCCCAGGAACGGCGGCAGCTCGAGGTAGGCAGAGCGCCGGATCGCGTAGATCGCGCCGTTGCCCGCCGTGACCGAGCCGAGGAGCGACTCCTGACGCCGCAGCCAGAGCTCGTAGCGCCAGTAGAGGCCCTCGCGGTTCGGGCTGCCCTCGGGTCCGGTCAGCCGCAGCTGGCCGCAGACGTAGCCGACCTCGGGGTCGGCGAGGTTCGCGACGAGGCGCCGGAGCGCGTCAGGGCACCACATCGAGTTGGCGTCGGAGAACGCGATCAGCTCCGACTCGGTGGCCCGCACGGCGGCCTGCTGGGCCGGGAGCTTGCCGCCGCGCTCGTTCTCGATCAGCCGCACGCCGCGAGCGGCGAACGAGCGGACGATGTCGTGCGTCCGGTCGGTGGAGGCGTCGGAGGTGACCACGATCTCGAGCCGGCCGGCGGGGTAGTCGAGCGCGAGTGCGTTCTCCAGCCGCTCGCCGATCACCGCCTCCTCGTCGTGGGCCGCGATGACGAGGACGACGCGGGGCGCGTAGGCGTCGTCGCGCCGCGGGCGGTAGGCGATGCGGCGCGCCAGGACGGCCGCCGTGGCCGGGTAGCCGACGTGGGTCCAGGCGATGCCCCCGGCGGCGGCGACCATGGTGGTGCGGAGGATGCCCATGGGACGGCGCGTAGGGTATCGGGCTGCGCCCGGGTCGGGCCGAATCGCCACCAGCGGGACGGCTGTCGTGGTGCGGAGGATGCCTGCGGTGGTCGGACGGCGCGTAGGGCGTCGGGCTGGGGCCGGGTGCCGCCGCGGAGGCCGCGGTCAGGGGAGGCGCGTCTGCCCGCGGCTGCCACACCGGCGATCACCGCAGGAGCTCGTGCGAGACGAGGTTCGTCGGGGGCCGCCCGGCCGCGAAGAGCGCGATCTGCTCGGCGGCCACGCGCCAGCCGCGTTCCTCGAGCCCGAGCGTCTCGCCCCCGACGTGCGGCGTGATCAGGACCCCGGGCGCCGTCCACAGCGGATGGCCGGCGGGGAGCGGCTCGGGATCCGTGACGTCGAGGGCGGCGCGGAGGCGTCCGCTCCGGAGCTCCGACAGCAGGGCGTCGGTGTCGACGATCGCCCCGCGCGCGGCGTTGACGAGGACGGCGCCGTCGGGCATCGCGGCGAGGAAGGCGGTGTCGACGAGGCGTCGCGTCGTCTCGGTCAGCGGCAGCATGACGACGACGGCGTCCTGCTTCGGGAGGAGGCGCGGGACCTCCTCCATGGCGACGACCTTCTGCCGCGCGCGCGTCCCGGAGAGCGTCGCGACCGCCCCGAACGGCTCCAGTCGCCGCTGCAGGTTCCGCGCCAGGTCGCCGGCGCCGAGGACCAGGACGCGCTTGCCGGCGAGGGACTCCGTCGCGTGCTTCTCCCATCGACCCGCCGCCTGGTCCCGGACGAACCGCGGGAGCTCCCGGTAGACGGCGAGGAGCACGGCGACGGCCCACTCGGCGGTCGCGGCCCCGTGGGCGCCGCGGGCGTTCGCGAGGTCGACGCCGTCCGGCAGCCGCCCCCGCCAGCGGTCGACCCCCGCGCTCAGCGTCTGCACGAGCCGCAGGCGCGGCAGCTCGCGCATCAGCCCGGCGAGGCGTTCGGGGTCGCCGGCGTCGACGACCATCGCCTCGGCGCCGTCCGCGCCGTCCGGCAGGCCGCCGTCCGGGTCGTAGCGGACGGGGTCGACCCCTTCGAGCGGGGCGAGGGCGGCGACTCCGACGTCGTCGGGCACCAGGACGATCGTGGACATGTGGCGGCCTTTGCGGGGGGACGTCTCGTCCAGATGTTCCCGCCCCGGAGCCGGAACAGGCGGCGTCACCCGTTTGCGGGTACAACATCGGGCACCGCGGCGGCGGCAGCCAACCGACAGAGAGCGAGCGAAGAAGGTGAGGACCATGGGGACCTACGAGCCGCGGACCGCGACCGGCATCCCGACGGAGCCCGTCGGATCGCTGCCCGCCCCGGCCGTCTCCAGGCGGCCTACGCGGCGTACGACGCGGGCGAGATCGGCAAGGACGAGCTGGAGCCCCGGCAGGACGAGGCGGTCCGGGATTCGATCACCTGCGCCGAGGCCACCGGCGCGCCGATCGTCTCGGACGGCGAGCAGCGCTGGTCGAGCTTCGCCACCTACCCGCTGACCGACACGCTCGGCGGAACCGGCCTCGCCGAGAACCTCGGAGGCGACGGCCAGTACTTCGCGATCTTCGCCGACGGGCACAACCGCCAGTTGCCGCGCCTGACCGGCGGCCCGTTCCGGTATCGCACCTTCGCCGCCGACACGCTCCGGAGGTCGATCGGCCTCGCGACGAAGCCGATGAAGCAGGCGGTGATCGCGCCCTCCATGCTCTCGCTCCTCTACCCGCTGGAGGACGAGGTGCCCGGGTACTCCCGGGAGCAGTTCGAGAACGACCTGTGCGACGAGTGCGAGAAGGACATCCGGCAGGCGTTCGCCGCCGGCGCCGTCCGCGTCTCGATCGACTTCACCGAAGGTCGCCTGGCGACGCGGGCGGATCCGCGCAACCCGTGGACCGGAGCCGGCAAGCTGCCGTACTTCAGTACTTCATCGAGCTCAACAATCGCGTGATCGACCGCTTCTCGGCCGACGAGCGGACGCGGATCGGCGTCCACACGTGCCCCGGCGGCGACCGCGACTCCGTGCACAGCGCCGACGTGCCCTACAGCGACCTGCTGCCCAGCATGTTCGAGATGAACGCCGGCTACTTCCTGATCCAGCTCGCCAGCGAGCGCGACAAGGACGCCGTCTACGCCCTGCTCGGCGAGCACCGCCGGGAGGACGCCGATGGCGTGGCCCAGGTGTGCTACATCGGCGTGACGAACCCGCAGAACCCGCGGGTGGAGAGCCCGGAGGAGATCTGCGCGCAGCTCGTCCGCGCGGCGGAGTTCGTCCCCAGCGAGCGCCTGGGCTCGACGGACGACTGCGGCTTCTCACCGTTCTCGATCGACGAGAAGCCGAACCACGGATCGCCGGACTTCGCCCGGTACATCGCCTTCCAGAAGATCACGAACCGCGTCCAGGGCACGAGGCTGGCCGCCGAGGCCCTCGGGATCGAGGTACCCGCGGCCGCGTAGCCCGCCGCGGCGACCGGGGCGGGTTGTGCGCGCGAGCGAGCTAGGAGCTCGAGGCCGGAGCCGCGCGCGGACTCGGCCTCGCCCGCGCCGGCACGGTCCCGGCGCGGGCGGTGGCGAGGATCGAGGCGCCCGCGATCGCGAGCGCCGCCAGGACGTACCACGAGTCGAAGATCATCGTCAGGTAGAAGACGTTGTCGGCGAGCATGGCCGCGAGCGCGGCGGCGAGGCCCCAGCCGAGGCCGAGGGCGAAGCCGTCGTCCGCCGGGTGGTGGGCGCGCTCGCGTCCGGCGCGGATGATCCGCCGGATCCGTTCGGCGATGAAGACGATGAAGAGCACGTAGGCGGCGCCGCCGATGATGCCGGTCTCCGTCAGCGTCGAGACGTAGAAGGAGTGCGGTCCGAAGTCGGTGCGCCCGGTCCGGAACGCGTAGTAGACCGCGAAGTTGTTCAGGCCGAGACCGAGCGCGGGATGGCTGTCGAGCACCGGGCCGATCAGCTGGTAGATCGCCGTGTGCGTCTTCGACCCGCCCGTCGTCGTGTTGAGGCGCGACTGGACGACCTTCACGACGTAGCTGCGCTCGTAGACGAGGGCGCCGGCGGCCGCCACGCCGACGACCGCGAGCGGCGTCAGCAGGCCGCGCGTCAGGAGCCGCCGGTTGAGCGCGATCCCGATCACGAGGAGCCCGGCGGCGCAGCCGAGCAGGCCGGAACGCGACTGGGTCGCCAGCTGGAGGAGGAAGAACGCGGCGGCGAGGGCGCCGAGGAGCGGGCGCAGCCGCAGCAGGGGGCCGCGGGTCGAGACCAGCGCGAGGGCGAGCACGAGCATCAGGGGGATCGAGAGCAGCCCCCCGAGGTGGTTCGGATCGTTCATCAGCGCCGTCACCCGGTAGATGGAGCTCGAGGCCGTGCCGCCGAACGCGTCCGTTCCCGTGACCCGCCCGTAGTAGTTCAGCCCGCCGGCCGTCGTGCCGTTGAAGAACGGGTGGATGACCGCCTTGTCGAGGTTGACCCCGGCGCCCGCCTGGGCCATGACCTGGGCGGCGCCGTAGACGCCGTTGACGAGGTAGCTGGCGACGAGCGCGGCGACGGCGAGCCGGAGGAGCCGCTCGCCGCGGACCACGAGGTGGGTGACGAGGGCGATCAGGAACGCGAAGTGGATGCTCCACTTGAACATCCCCTTGACCCACTGGGAGAGCGCCACGTTCGTGTCGAGGTTCCACGATCCGGCGAGGTAGATGCAGAGGAACGCGCCCCCGATCGCGAGCAGCACCGGCGTGATGGCCGGTACCCGGGCGTTCCGGGACCGGACGCGGTCGAGGACGGTCGCCGCCACGAAGAGGAGCTGGAGGAGGTCGGACAGGGTGATCCGCCCGAGCGGGCTCCAGGCCAGCTTGTGCCACGAGGTGACGACGATGCAGGCGAGCGCGAGGCGGTCGAGCGTCGTCAGGCCGGCGAGCGCGCGGCCGGGGAGGCTGACGGTCGGCACCGCGACAGGGTACGGGTTCGCCGCTGACGGCCAGGAGATCGGAGGCCTCGTCGTAGGGCGTCGGCCTCTGCCCGGGCCGCCGGTCCTACACGAAGGCAACGCTGCTCTTAGCTCGCCCTCACGCGCCGCCTGTCTACTGAGCGCATGCAGACGAACCGACATCCGCGAGCCGGACGCGTCGAGAAGGCGCGGAGCCGCGCCCGTCGCGTCAAGACGGCCAGCGCGATCGGCGCGGCCGTCGTCTTCGCGGGAGGCGCCGGACTCGCGCGCGTCACCCACGGGGCCGCGCCGACGGCGGGGTCAATGGCCACCTCCGGCGCCGCCACGACGAGCGCGGCGGCGGAGGGCGATCTGGTCACCTCCGCCCCCGTCTCCTCGGCCACCTCGACGTCGACGTCGACGTCGACCAGCTCCGGCACGAGCGCCGCGGACCCGGCGACCTCGAGCTCGAGCACGACCGCCGACTCGACGGCGCAGGACTCCGGCTCCGCCGACCAGCTGCCCTCGGCCGAGACGCACTCGTCATGAACGCCGCGGCTCCGGGGATCCGACCCGCCGTCGAGCGCTTCCGCGCGATGGGCTGCGAGGTCGTCGTCGACGGTGCGCCCCCCGCCCCGCTCGCCGCGATCCGGCGGCTCTTCGCGATCCGGGAACTGGCGTTCAGCCGCTTCCTGCCGACCTCCGAGCTCTCACGGATCAACCGGTCGCCCGCCCGCACGATCCTCGTCTCCGAGCAGTTCGCCGCCGTGCTGCGCCTCGCGCTCCGGGCCGCCCGGGAGACGGCAGGCGTCGTCGATCCGACGCTCGGGCGGGCGCTCCGCGAGACGGGGTACGGCCGCGACTTCGCCGTGCTCGCCCCGGAGGGGGCCGCGGTCGCCGCGGGTCCACCCGGGGCCGTCGAGCGCGTCCACCTGGCCGGCCGGTACCTGACCCGACCTCCAGGACTCGAGCTCGACCTCAACGGGGTCGTCAAGTCGCTGACCGTGGACGACGCCGCGGCCCTCCTGCCCGGCCCCGGCTTCGTCTCCGCCGGCGGCGACCTGCGGGCGGCCGGCGAGGTCGTCGTCGCCGTTCCCGGAGACGAGCCGATCCGGGCCTCGGGCGGCGTGGCCACGAGCGGCACGGACCGCCGCCGCTGGATCCGGGGCGGGATCGAGCAGCACCACCTGATCGATCCGGCGACCGGCCGCCCCTCCGAATCGCCGTGGCGGCAGGTCACGGTCGCAGCCTCCACCTGCCTCGGCGCGGACGTCGCCGCCAAGACGGCGCTCCTGCTGGGCGGGGCGGGGCCCGCGTGGCTCGAGGAGCGGGGACTCGCCGCGCGCCTCGTCGGCGGCGACGGCGTCCACCGAACAGCCGCGTGGCCGAGTCAGGACCAACGATGACGTTCGCGACCTCGGCCCTGCCCTGGTACGTCGCGCGGGCGGGCGGGCTGACCGCCTTCTTCCTGCTGACGCTCTCCGTGCTCGTCGGCGTCGGGCTCGCCGGCAGGCCGACGCTGCCGCTCTGGCCCCGCTTCGCGATCGAGGACGTGCACCGCTTCCTCGGCCTGCTCGCCGGGGTCTTCGTCGTCGTGCACGTCGGCTCGATCTACCTCGACGGCTACGTCACCTTCCCGCTCCTCGCCTTCCTCGTCCCGGGACTCAGCTCCTACAAGACCGTCGGCGTCGCCTTCGGCGTGGTGGGGCTGGAGCTCCTGGTCGCGCTCGCGATCTCCAACCGGCTCCGGCGGCGCCTCCCGCGGCGGGTCTGGCGGACGTTCCACGGCGTCGCCTTCGTCGTCTGGGGCGCGACGCTCGTCCACGGCCTGACCACCGGCACCGACGCCGGCTCACTCTGGGCGCTGCCGTTGTTCGCCGGCGCGGCGGGGTCGGTGGCGGGCCTCGTCGTCTGGCGCGTGCTGCGCCGGTCGGCGGGGCCGGAGGCGCGGTCGCCGGCACCGCCGACCCGCAGGCCGATCAACCGGGCACGTGCGCCCGTCGCGCCGCCGCCACGATCGCGCGACCGTCGGCCCGCGTGAGCCAGCGGTCCGCGACGAGGGACGTCACGCTCGCCCGGACCTTGTCGACGTAGTCCCGGTGCGTGGGGTAGAGGCTCCGCAGCACGTAGCTCGCGAGCCGGTCCTGATGCCCCCACAGGACCTGGCACGTCCCGGTTCCCGGCGTCGTGCCGTAGTAGGTGGCCACGGGGACGTCCACCGCAGGCGTACGGACGCCGCCGAGCGCGTTCCCGTACTGGTCGGTGACGACGGTGGCGGTCGCCGACGTGGGGTCGCTGACCTGGATCCGGGAGGCGGTGGGCGCCGGGATGCCGCGCTCGGCCCATCGGTAGAGGGAGACCAGAGCGGCATCGAGGGGGTACTGCAGCGGGAAGCGCGTGACGTCCTGCGCGCAGTACGGGTCCCACCAGCTCGCCGGGAACCCGGCCTGGACGAGCTCCTGCCCGTCCGGGGCGAAGGCGACCTGCTCCGCCCACACGTGGGCGGCACCGGCGATCTCGTAGAGGCGGTAGTTGCCGCCCGCGCCGGTGGAGTCGGCCCGGCGGCTGGCGAAGCCGTTCAGGGCGTAGAAGTCCGACAGGGTCTGCGTGGCGATCACCGGGGCGGCGCCCGGGGGATGGACGACGAAGCGGTCGCTGCCGGGAGTGGGTGCCGGGGCGCACTGGTTGATCGGCACCGGGAAGTTGGCGCCGGACGCGATCAGGTAGCCGTCGTAGATCGGGCGTCCGTCGGCGAGCGTGAGGTTCGGCGCCACCGCGTTGACGTAGGTGGTCTCGTAGCCCGCGGTCTGGCTGTAGCCGGTCAGGTAGAGCGCACGAACGCGCCGACCGCGAAGCGGGCTCTCCGGCGCGCCGCTCCGGAGCAGGGCGCCCACCTGGCTGACGATGTCCCAGACGAGGCCGTTCTCGGTCGTCGCCGTGGCGCCGCTCCACGTGGTCGTCGCGCAGCGGGGTGCGACCGGGTTCGCCATCGAGAGGGTCCCGTAGCGGGCCGCGTCGAAGGTCTTGAGGTTGGCGATCGAGGACGGCTTGACGGTCACGCCGACCCAGGTGTCGCCGTCGCGGACGATCTGCCTCTGGGTCGCCGCCCAGACGATGTCGAGATCGTGGAGGGACGTCGGGTTGAGCATCTCGACCACCACGCGGCCGCTCGAGTGCCGGCGACGTGCGGGGCGCCGGACGAGGATGCGGGTCTCGTACGGGCCCGACGCGAGCGTCGTCAGCGAGCCGTCCGCGGGCCAGTCGTAGACGTGGGCGGTGCCGCCCACGAGGTACTCCCGCTCCACGTAGTGCACGGCCGTGAGGTCGCGCGGCGTCCGATCCGCGCGGGTGGCGTTGAAGGGGTAGGAGGTGGTCGTGACGGGCAGCGGGCCGGTGACGGTGGGGAGCGGCGTCGGCGTCGCCCGCGCGATGGTCGCCGGGAGGAAGGCGAGGGCGCAGGCGGCGACGGCCGCGGTCCGACGGCCTGCTCGGCGGCCGGACGACGGGTTGTGCATCGAGACTCCTCCATAGCTGACGTTGCGGCGGATCCGCGGAGCCGCGCCCGGGCGCTCGGCCTACCCGCCGATGGCCCGATTCTAGCCCTCGCCCGGAGGTCCGTCCGCCCCGGCGGGGTCTCCGCGTCGGCCTCCGGAGAGCCCCCGCCTGGCGGCCGCCGGCGGCCGCGTCCCCCGGATCGAGCCGATCATCGCCAGGACCTCGCGGACCTCGGGCACGTTGTGCGTCCGGAAGATGCGGGCGCCCAACCAGGCGCAGATCGCGGTCGTCGCGAGCGAGCCGTGGAGGCGCTCGCCGACCGGTCGGTCGAGCGTCTCGCCGATGAAGTCCTTGTTCGACACCGCGACGAGGACGGGCCAGCCCGTCGCCACGAGCTCGTCGAGGCGGCGGGTCACCTCGAGCGACTGGATCGTGGTCTTGCCGAAGTCGTGGCCGGCGTCGACGACCAGCCCGTCGGCCCGGACGCCGGCGTCGAGCGCCTGCCGGGCGAGCCGCGCGACGGTGCCGACGACGTCCGCGACGACGTCGTCGTACAGCGGATCGAGGGGGTCCGTTCGCGGAGGGAGGTGGCCGGCGTGCGTGCAGACGAGGCCGCAGCCGCTCGCCGCCGCCACGCGTCGCAGCTCCGGGTCGTGTCCCTCCCACGGGTCGTTGAGGAGGTCCGCGCCCGCCGCGACCGCCTCCCGGGCGACGGTGGCCCGCCAGGTGTCGACGCTGATCACCGCGTCGGGCCGGCGGTGGCGGAGCTCCGCCACGACCTCGACGACCCGGCCGATCTCCTCCCGAGCCGAGACGGGCGCGCCCACGCCGGCCCTCACCCCACCGATGTCCACGATGTCCGCGCCCGCGTCCAGCGCCCGCTCCGCCGCGGCGACGGCCGCCGCGGTGGAGTCCGTGGCGCCGCGATCGTAGAACGAGTCCGGCGTCCGGTTGACGATCGCCATCACGACGAGCTCGTCGGGCCCGAAGGTGCGCGCGCCCAGCCGCAGCGGTCTCCCGGCCGCGAGCGCCGACCCGCCCGCCTCCGAGGCGGCGGCGGATCGTTGGAGGACCCGCTCGGCGGTCATCGGTGCTCCCCGGGCGCACCGGGCGCCTCGCCGATCAGCGCCGCGAGCGGGGTCGCCGGATCGGCCAGGGCCTCGGCGTCGACCACGCGGCGGCCGCGGATCAGCGCCTTGATGTCGTCCGCGACATCCCAGACGTTGACGTTCATGCCCGCGACGACCCGTCCCCCGGCGAGCCAGAAGGCGAGGAACTCTCCGCTCGCGGGGGCGCCGCGGACGACGAGCCGATCCGATCGCCGCGCGTCGCCCGAGTACTCCAGGCCGACGTCGTACTGGTCGGAGAAGAAGAAGGGGATCGCGTCGTAGCTCGTCGCCTCCCCGAGCATCGAGCGCGCCGCCGCCGGGCCCTGCTCGAGGGCGTTGGCCCAGTGCTCGACCCGGATCCGCTCCCCGTAGAACGGATGCCAGGCAGCCGCGACGTCGCCGGCCGCGAAGACGTCCGCCGCCGAGGTCCGGAGCGCCTCGTCGACGAGGACGCCGTCCCCGACGGCCAGCCCGGCCGCCTCCGCGAGCGCGACGCGCGGGGTCACGCCGATGCCGACGACGGCGAAGTCGCACTCGACGACCCGGCCCGCCTCGGTCCGCACGCGGACGAGCGCTCCCTCGTCCGTGATCGACTCCACCCGCTCGCCGAGGGCCAGCTCGACGCCGTTCCGCGCGTGGAGGTCGCGGAAGAAGGCGCCCATCTCGGCGCCGAAGATCCGCTCGTTCGGGCGCGGCGACGGATCGATCAGCGTCACCTCGAGCCCGCGCTGGCGCGCCGAGGCGGCGACCTCGCTGCCGATCCAGCCGGCGCCGACGACGGCGACCCGACCGCCGCTGGCCAGCCGCTCGCGGAGCCGGTCGCAGTCGGCGAGGGTCCGCAGGGTCTCGACGCGCTCGGTGCCGGCCGGAAGCGGGATCCGCCGCGGCTCCGCGCCGGTGGCGAGGAGCAGCCGGTCGTAGGCGAGGTCGACGCCCGTGTCGAGCGTGACCCGCGCCCCGCCCACGTCGATCGCCGTCACGGTCGTGCCCGTCAGGAGCTCGATCGCCTGCTCGTCGTAGAAGCCGTCCTCGTGCACGTAGGCACGCGCCCGGTCGGACTCGCCCCGTAGGTAGTCCTTGCTCAGGGGCGGGCGCTCGTAGGGCCGCTCCGGCTCGGACCCGATCAGGACCACCCGCCCCTCGAATCCGCGCTCGCGCAGCTCCTCGGCGGCCTTGGCGCCCGCCAGGCTCGCGCCGACGATCACGAAGGTCTCGTGCGGGCTCATCGGGATCGGCCGCCGGTCAGCATCAGGAACTCCTCTCGCGTGCGGGCATCGTCGTGCACGAGCCCACGGAGCACGGAGGTCACGGTGCTCGCCCCGGGCTTCTGGACCCCGCGGAGCGACATGCACAGGTGCTCCGCCTCGAGCACCACGCCGACGCCCTTCGGCTCCAGCCGCTCCTCCAGGAGGCCGGCGATCTGGGCCGTCAGCCGCTCCTGCACCTGGAGGTCGCGGGCGAAGAGGTCGACCACGCGGGCGAGCTTCGAGAGCCCGAGGATCCGCCCGGCGGGCAGGTAGCCGATGTGCGCGACGCCGTGGAACGGGAGCAGGTGGTGCATGCAGAGGGAGGAGAACGGAATGTCGCGGACGACGACGAGCTCGTCGTAGGCCTCGGTGTTCGGGAACGTCGTCAGGCTGAACGGCTCGGGGGTGAGCAGCTCGGCGTAGGTGTCGGCCAGCCGCCGCGGGGTGTCCCGCAGCCCCTCGTCGTCGAGATCCGCGCCCAGCGCCCGCAGGAGCTCGCGGGCGGCCCGCTCCACGGCGGCGAGATCGATCGGGGCCCGGTCGAGCGGTCCGACCGGCGGTGGGCGGAGCGCGTCCGGAGGGTGGCGGTATCCGTTCGCTGGAGCGTCGAGTCGGGGTGTCGTCATGCCCCGTTAGCGCGCACCGGTCGGCGGGCCTTACCCCGCGCCGCCGGACGGGACACGGCCAGACCGCTCCAGCCGCGGCGACAAGCCCGCAGGACGGCGCGGCGCCGAGGGGCTTCGGCTAGACCTTGGCCCGTGCGCCGCCTGTTCCCGCCGCCGCCGACCGAGGACGTCGATCTCGACGCCGCCTACTGGGTGGCGGACCCGGGACGGCAGCACGTCCGCGGGACGATGGTGGGCTCGGCGGACGGCGCGGCGACGGCCGGCGGCCTCTCCGCCGGGCTCTCGGGGACGGCCGACGGGCTGCTCTTCGCCCTCCTGCGCACGCACGCCGACGTCATCCTGGTCGGGGCCTCCACCGCGCGGGCCGAGGGGTACGGCGGCTACCGACCGGACGAGCGGGAGCGCGCCCGCCGCGTCGAGCGCGGGCTCGCGTCCGTGCCGCCGATCGCCGTGGTCACCCGGAGCGGCGCGCTCGACCCCGCCGGGCCGCTCTTCGCCGACACCATCGTCCCTCCCCTCGTGATCACCTGCCGGGCCGCGCCCACCGCCCGCCTCGACGCCCTCGTCGGTCTCGCCGACGTGATCCTGGCCGGGGAGGACGAGGTCGAGATGCCGGCGATGCTCGATGCGCTCGCCGAACGAGGGCTCCGCCGCGTCGGGTGCGAGGGCGGCCCGACCCTGCTGGCGCAGCTCGCCGCGGCCGGCCGGCTGGACGAGCTCTCGCTCACCGTGTCGCCCCTCCTCCTCGCCGGGCCCGCCCCCCGGATCCTCAGCGGCCCGCCGCTTCCGGCGCCGGCTCGGCTGGCTCCGACCTTGATCCTGGAGGACGACGGCTTCCTCTTCCTCCGCTACCGGGTCGGCTGAATCCGGCCCGACTCAGCGGAAGCGGGCGCCCACCTCGCCGACTGGCGCGAGCCAGGCCCCCCGCTCGACGGCGAGGGCGAGGAGCTCCTCGTAGAGCGCCGCCATCCGCGGCGGCTCGAACCGGTCGAAGCGGTCGTTGTGCCAGAGGATCGAGGCGCCGCCGCCGGTCCAGGCCAGGGCGTCCACCGCGTGGCGGGCGAGCCTCGTCGCCTCGGACGGGGAGAGGTCGAGGAAGCGGGGCTGGTCGAGCGTCGCGTCCATCAGGAGCAGGGGGACCTCGACGAGCGGCAGGATGCTCTCGCGCTCGAGGTCGTAGAGGCGGTGCGGGAAGGAGAAGCCGGAGCGGAACCCCGGACGCTCCGCCCAGCCGAGGGACGAGTCCACCTCGAGCCCGCTCCGGGCGAGCGCCGCCGGGCCGCCGTCGGGCCGCACGCGCAGGTAGTGGTGCCGGACCACGGACGACGGCGCCAGCCCGGACAGCGCGGCGAGCTCCGCCCGCTCGTCGACGATCCGGTTCGGCAGGAGGTACGACGTGTAGGACGGATGGAGGCCCACCTCGTCGCCGAGGCCCACGACCTCGGCGATCGCGTCGGGAAGCCGGGTCGTGTCGCCGGCCGGCGGCGGGCCGTCCTCGGGCGCGACGTGGTCGACGAGGAAGAAGTGCGTCGAGCGCGCGCCGTGTCGCCGTTCGATCGCCGCCATCTCCTCGAAGGTCCACCAGGGGTCCCGCTCGCCGCAGACATCGGCCGCGAGGGCGCGGAGCGTGCGACCGGCGGCGCCGAGCCGTCGCCGCCGGACCTGGCCGGCCGCCTGCAGGAGCCCGCGGAGGCGGCCGCGGCCGAAGCGGACGACGCCGTCGATGTCGTGGGAGGGGGCGAGGGCGAAGCTGCGGCCGTCGGGCCACGGCGACGGCGGCACGTCGATCTCGGCGCGTTCGAGGAGTCCGCGGAGCTGGGTCCGGATCTCGTCCACGGGAGCGGCCAGGGGGTCGATCCCGGCGCGGGCGGCGAAGCTCGCAGTCCAGGGGAAGCGGCCGTGCTCGTCCCGGGCCGCTCCGGGGAGCTGCTCCTCGACGCGGGCGAGGAACCAGAAGGCGCGGGCGAGGGGATCACGCCCCGCCGGCGGATCCGCGGCCTCCCTCCAGTCCTCCTCGTGCAGCGGCAGCTCGGGGCTCGGCCACGCGACGGCCGCCGCCGCGTCGCCGTCCACGGCGACGCCGAGGGACGCGGCCAGCACCTCGAGGACGTAGCGGGCACGCCCGGCGATCGGCTGCGGCGCCTCGACGGCGAAGCGGACCCCCGCGCTCATCGGCCGCCTCCGCGCCGGCGGCGGAGCGGGCCGACGAGGGCCCCGGCGAGCGTCTTCGCACCGGGCAGCGGGTCGCGGAAGGAGAGGATCGGCTCCTCGACGAGGCCGACCAGCGGGCGGAGCGCCTGCCGGCGCGACTCGCCGTGCGCCCGGGCGGACCGCCAGTGGGCGACGGTCGGCACCCAGCGCCGCCCGTCGTCGCGCGGAGAGGACGTCGCGCGACCCGGATCGCCGCCGATCGCCTCCCGGTAGGCCATGCCGACGAGGTCGACGCCGCAGCGCCGGGCGAGGGAGTGCCACTGCCAGAGCCGTGGGTTCACCTCCATCAGGCGGAAGGTCCCGTCGCGGGGATCGCGCTTGAACTCCGTCTGGGCGATCCCGCGATAGTCGAGCTCGGCGAGGAGGCGGCGGGCGAGCTCGATGGGCTCGGGCTCGAAGCGGGCTTCGGCGACCCGCGCCGTGCCGAAGCGCGGCGGCATCTGGGCGAGCTTGCGGCCGCAGAAGACGCCTCGCAGCTCGCCGCGGCCATCGGTGAAGCTGCCGACCGTCCACAGGGCGTCATCGCCGCCCTCCACCACCTCCTGGAGCAGGAGGGCCTCCTCGCCCGTCGCGAACGCGCGGCCGAGCACGGCGGCGAGGTCGTCCGGCGATTCGACGTCGAGGAGCTGGAGGCCGATGACCTCCTTGAAGCGGATGCCGTTCTCGGGCTTGACGACGATCGGGAACGCGAGCGTCGAACGGACCTCGTCGGCCTGCGCGACCGTCGTCACGCGCACGGTCGCCGGGATCGGAACGCCGGCCCGGCGGGCGGCGTCGAGCTGCGCCTCCTTGCGCTGGATGACGGCGAGCGCGGCCACGTCGGGTCCAGGGACGACGAGGTTCGGAAGCTCCGACGCCGCCCTCGTCAGGGCGACGAGCGTCGCGTCGTGGGTCGCGAACCCGACGGCGACGGTACGGAGCTCGCGGACGACGCCGGCGATCGTCTCCGCATACCCGTCCGGATCGTCGGTCGGCGAGGGCGCGACGACGCCGATCGCGCCGCGGGCCGAGAAGCCGAGCGCGTTCGGTCGATGGTCGATGGCGACGACCCGGACCCCGAGCGCGACGAGTGCCCGGATCGCCGACAGGCCGTTCGTGAAGCCGACGTCGCAGACGATCGCCGGCGGCGAGCCGCCGCGTCCGACGAGCCGCGCCAGCTCCCGTCGCTCAGACGGCTCGAGCAGCGTCCCGCTCCTGCTCGAGGGGAACGGCGTGCTCCGCGTTCCAGGCCTCGGCGAGCTCACGGATCCCCGGCCCCCCGGACGTCCGGAACGCGAGCCGGGCGTTCAGCGCGTACTGGGCGACGTCGGCCGGCCGCGGCCGGTAGAGGCGGCGGAGGGGCGGCACGCGGGCCGCCAGGGCGGCCACCCCGGCCCGGGCGCCCCACGCCGCGCCGGCGCTCCAGGCGGCGGCCCGGGCGCCGAGGGGCGAGTGGTGCTTCGCCCAGTAGCGCCGGCGGCTCCGCCAGTGCTCGACGATCCTCCGCTCCGGCACCGTCGCGCTCGTCTGCTTGGCGTGGTGGGTGACGATCACGCTCGGCAGGTAGTGCGTCTCGTAGCCGGCGTCGGCCATCCGCAGCAGGAGGTCGGTCTCCTCGCAGTAGAGAAAGAAGCCCTCGTCGAAGAGGCCGACGCGGTCGAGCGCCTCCCGGCGCACGAGGAGCGCGCAGGCCATCGCCCAGTCGACCCGCCGGATCTCCTGGCCTCGGGACTGGACGATCCCGAAGCGCCCGAGCGTGGCCGCGGTCAGCGCCTGCACGACCGGCGTCGGGAAGCGCCAGGCGGACGGCTGGTCGCGGCCGTCCGGGTAGACCACCCGGGTGCCGAGCGCGCCGACCTCGGGATGGGCGTCGAGGTAGGCGACCATCCGGTCGAACGAGCCCGGCTCCACGGTCGCATCCTCATTCAGCACGTAGACGTACCGGCCCGCCGTCGCCCGGATGACGGCGTTGTGGTTCGCTCCGAAGCCGGCGCGGCGCCGCTGCACGATCTGGCGCGCCTCCGGGTAGGCGGCGCCGACCGCGGCGACCGAGCCGTCGTCCGAGGCGTTGTCGAGGACGACGACCTCGATCGCGTACCGGCTCTCGTCGGCGCGGAGCGCCGCCAGGCAGGCGAGCGTGAAGCCCCGCTGGCTCGTGTTGACGATCGAGACGGTGACATCCGGGATCTCGATCGGATTCCGCGCCTCCGACGCCTCCGGATCGGGCCGCGCGCTCGGCGAGCGGGTCAACGGGCGCCGCGATCCCTAGCGGGCGAGGCCGCGGGAGACGAGCTCCTCGCGCGCCCGCTGGGTCGCGTCCACGGCCGTCTGTCCCTGCAGCCACTCGAGGAGGTCGCCCATGCCGCGGTCGAACGGGATCTCGGCGGAGAAGCCGAGGAGCTCCCGCGCCTTCGACGTGTCGGCGAAGCAGTGGCGGATGTCGCCGGCGCGGAACTGCTCCGTGACCTCGGGCTCGAGGTCGGTGTGGCCGAGCCCGTCGGCGAGCGTCCGGAAGACCTGGGCGATCGACGTCGAGCGGCCGGTGCCGAGGTTGATCGCCTCGCCCGTCGCCGCCGGCGGTCGTGAGCGCGGCACGATCGCCGCGGCGACGTCGCGGACGTCGACGAAGTCGCGGCTCTGCCGGCCGTCCTCGAAGACCAGCGGCGGGCTCGCCGTTCAGCAGGCGCGACGCGAAGATCGCCGCGACCCCGGTGTACGGGTTGACGAGCGCCTGGCGGGTCCCGTAGACGTTGAAGAAGCGCAGCGCGACGGCGGGGATCGCGTAGGCGGCGCCGACGGCAGAGGAACAGCTCCTCGTGGTCGCGCTTGGTGACGGCGTAGACGGACGTCGGCTCCAGCGGCTTCTCCTCGCCCGTGGCCTCCGGCACGAGCCGGCTGCCGCGTCGGCAGCCTCGAGCTCCCAGCGCGCGCGCGGCCAGCTGCTCGACGGGCCGCGGCGCCGGCGCGATCCCGCTCTCCCCGGCTCGGGCAGCGGTGCAGGCCCTCGCCGTAGATCGACATCGAGGAGGCGACGACGATCTTGCCGATCGCGTCGCGTCGCCGCAGGATCTCCTCGAGCAGGACGGCGGCGCCGAGCGTGTTGATCGAGACGTACCGCTCGATCTCGTACATCGACTGGCCGACGCCGACGGCGGCGGCGAGATGCACGACCGAGTCGACGCCCTCGAGCGCCCGCCCGACCGCGTCGTGGTCGCGGACGTCGCCGACGACGAGCTCGACGTCGTCGGCCAGGTAGCCGGGCCGGATCCCCTGCGGGTGGACCTGCGGATCGAGGTTGTCCAGCGCGCGGACAGCGTGGCCTCCGGCGAGGAGCCGGTCGGCGAGGTGGGAGCCGATGAAGCCGGCGCCGCCGGTGAGAAGCACGTGCAAGGTTCCAGGCCTTTCGTCTGGGAGCGGCCCAAGGGTAGACGAGCGGGCGTCAGCCCCGACCCGGGCGCAGGCCGCGCGGGAGGCCCCCGTGCAGAAGGCGGCGGGCCTCGGATCGGCGGATCCCGCCGGAGGCGAGAACGGCGAGCGGGAAGGCGAGCACGATCAGGGCGCGGAGGCCGATCCCGGCGGAGCCGTGGGCCGGCACGAGCCCGGAGACCGCGACGAGGGCCGCCCCGGCGGCGCAGATCGCCCCGATCCGGCCGAAGTCGTAGGGGACGGGGAAGACGCGGTGCGCGCGGACGATGATGCCGCCGAGCATGACGGTGTAGGCGATCACGTTCGCCCACGCGGCGCCCTCCATCCCGAGCCAGGGGATCAGCGCGATCGTGGCGACGACGTTGACGAGGGCGGCGACGCCGGTGACGAGGGCGTTCAGGCGCGTCTCCTTGACCCGGCCGACGGCGACGGAGACGACGTAGTAGGCGCCGTAGATCGCGAGTCCCAGGGCGTAGATCGGGATCACGCCGACGGCGGCGTGCCACCGCGGGGGCAGCATCAGGTCGGCGATCTGGAACCGCGCGACCGCGAGCACGACCACGGCCCAGCCGACGATCAGGAACCAGATCCGGAGGACGTCGGCGTAGATCGTCCGGGCCTCCGCGTCGTCCCTGATCGAGTAGGCGAAGGCGGGCCAGGAGAGCTGGAGGATGGTCGTGAAGAACGCGATGACCTGGGCGAGCTTGGCGCCCGCGCTGAACGTGCCGAGGACGGTGGCGCCGAGGAAGCCCTCGACGAAGGCGCGATCGGCGAGGTTGAGCACCCAGATCGCCGCGCGACTCGGGACGAGTGGCAGCCCGAAGGAGAGGAGCGGACGGACGAGCGAGCGATCCGGGGCGAGGCGGAGGACGTCCCGCTTCTGGAACGCACCGACCGCCAGGGCCACGGCGGTCCCGGAGAAGGCGCCGGCCAGGAGGCCGAGCGCCTGCAGGTCGAACACCGTGACGAGCACGACCGAGAGGACGACGGTCACGGCGACGTTGACGGCGGAGAGGCGGAGGTAGGCCACCGGCTGCTGGGCGACCCGGTAGATGCCGGAGACGAGGTCGTAGAGGATCGAGACGACGAGCCCCACGGCGCCGACGGCGACGAGCGAGGCGGGGAAGTCGGAGATCCCGGGCACGAGCGCCGTCGCGAGCGCGCCCAGGAGGACGATCGCGGCGACGCACGGCAGGAGCGCCCGGGCGGCCGTGGCGACGACGCGGTCGCGCTCCGGTCCCGGCTCGTGGTCGAAGGCGAAGCGGAACATCGCGTTCTGCAGGCCGAGGCCGAAGAGCGAGATCCCGAGCGTGACGGCCGCGACGACGTAGTCCGCGTAGCCGTACTCGTTCCGCGACATGTGGTGCGTGTAGACGTAGAGGAGCGGGATCCCCACGAAGCGCTGGACCACCGAGCCGATCCCGTAGACGGCCGACTGGCGGCCGAGCGCGCCGAGCCGGCTCACGCGGACGCGGCGATCGCCGGACGGGGGTGAGGCGCCTCGACCTGCACCGCCGCCGGGAGCGGCGGCCGGGCGCTGAGGGCGGAGATCAGGGCGACGAGGGCCCAGAAGAGCGGGTCCTCCACGAGCGCGTTGTAGAAGAGCGAGTGGACGACGAGCGCCGAGAGGACGACGAGGGCGCCCCGGCGCAGGCCGCTCCGCCCCGGCGCGGCCGGCCCTCGGAGCGCGCGGAGGACGCCGGCGACCAGCACGAGGAGGGCGGCCAGGCCGAGCAGGCCGAGCTCGGCGGCGATCGCGACGACGGAGGTGTGGGGGGCGAGCCGTGCCTTCTGCTTCGCCCCGGTGCCCGACGCCGCGCCGAACGAGCCGGAGCCGACGCCCTGGAGGGGATGGTGCTCGAAGAGGCGCCCACCCCGCTCGGCGAGCCCGGAGCGGCCGGAGGTGATCTTGTCCGTCCCCTGCGAGAAGACGTCGCGCGTCTGCGGCAGCGCGAACCCGACGACCGCGAGGAGGAGGGCGGCGAGCACGATCAGGCCGAGGGCCCGGCGCGGGAACGAGCCGCCGACGAGCACGCAGAGGCCCGCCACGAGGGCGACCATGGAGGTCTGCGAGTAGGAGACGAAGAGGCCGCCGAAGGTGATCGCGGCGATCGGCACGGCGAGCAGGAGGAGGAGGCGGTTGGCGGCCGGGCCGAGGGCGAGGGTGGAGACGAGGACGAGGAGCGCGAAGCACTGGAAGCGGCCGAAGATGCTCGGGTCGTAGAAGGCCGAGTTGACACGGAAGAACGCGGCGTAGGGATTCGAGACGAGGAGCTTCGTGTTGTTCCAGAGGAGGTGATGGCTCCTCCACTGCCAGAGGCCGAGGAGCCCGAAGGCCACGCCCATGGCGAGGAAGAGGGCGACCGTCCCCTCGATCACGCGAGAGGGCAGCGGCGAGCGGAAGAGGAGCGCGGCGAGGGCGCCGAACGGCAGGTAGAAGGCCACGATGTTCGTCGCCGCCTTCTTCGGATCGTCGGCCCAGGCGACGCTCGCCGCGGCGACGGCGGTGAGGGCCGCGAGCCCGGCGAGCGCGAGGTCGGGCGGCCGGCTGGCGCGCTCGTCGGGACGGGTGGGGCGGAGCGTCCGCCAGGCGTCCCGGACCAGGGCCGAGGCGATCACGAAGTAGAGCGGCAGGAGCAGGTTCGCTGCCGTCGACCCGTGCCCGACAGGGAGGCGCAGGAAGGAGACGGCGAGGGCGGCGGGCAGGAGGAGGGCGGGCGCTCGATCGAGCCCGGAGGCCGCGAGGAGGACGGCCGCGAGGGCACAGACGCCGGCGATCGCGCCGAGGGCGGGCTGCGCCTGGACCCGCTCGACCGCGGCCGGCGAGGCACGAGCGGCGAGGAGGGCGAAGGCGGCGGCGAGGAGCAGGAATCCGGCCAGGCGGATCGCCCGCCGGGGTCCGACCGGGGGACGAGGAGCAGGCAGGCGACGCCGATGGCGCCCCCCACCGCGGCGAAGGGCGCCGTGTCGGCGAGCGTCATCGCGGCGCCTTCGACCGCCGGACGGTGTGCGTCGGGGCGAGCGTGGCGACCTGCCGCCGAGCGGCGACGGTGAGCTCCGTACCGACGACCGCGGCCCGCCGCACGAGCGGGGAGGATCGCAGCACGATCCGCCCCCCGGAGCGGGCGAACCGATCGAGGACGGCGACCAGGCGGGGGTCCACATGCGCTCGCCGGCGAGGACGAGCGTCGTCGCCCGTCCGGGCACGCCGGTCCGCTCCAGGGCGGCGTCGGTGATCGAGCCGACCCCGGTGCGCGTCGCCCAGGGGCCGAGGAGGGCGATCCAGTCGCTCAGGCGCTTCGTCGCCTGGGCCCCGAGGGGACGCTCGAGCGAGAGCGGCTCGGGCGGGCGGTCCGGGAACCCGTCGCCGTCGGCGTCCTGTCCGCTGCGGAGCTGCCACGTGTACGTCGGGAGGACGAGGAGCGTCGACGCCCGGCCCGGGGCGGGGAGCGGAGCGTCGCGCTCGACGGTGCCGCCGTTCGGCAGGGCGACCGTCGCGCGGATGGCGTACAGGCCCGCCGGCGGCCGGAGGAGGCCGGCGACGCTCCCGGTGCCCCCTGCGGTCGACGAGCGGGGCACGCCGTGGGCGATCTCGAGCCGCTGGAACGTGACGCCGGGAAGGGCCGTGACGGCGCGGAAGTCCGGCGTCAGCTCCAGCGTGGCGACACGGACGACGGCGGCGCCGCCGAGGGCGCCGGGGCTGATCGTCCCGGCGGGCACCGCGACCTCGTTGCCGGACCGGTCCTTGACGTCCCAGCCGACGATGTAGGTGCCCGGGTCCACGGTGTGCGTCGCCGCGGGTCGCCGCTTCGCGTTCGGGCCCCAGGCGATCCCGTTCCACGTCAGCGTCGCTGCGGTGCCGATCGTCGGCGCCCGCGGGCTCGCGAAGTGGGTGACGAAGACGGGGGCGCCGACGCCGCCGTCGGGGGCCACCGAGCGGACGACCAGCCGGGCGACGACGGGCTCGGACGCACGCAGGCGAACGACGATCCGTCCCCGGTCGCCCGCCAGGCCGGGCGTGATCGTGCGACCCGCCGGAATGGCGCCCGTGACCCTCGGCGGGGTGGAGTCGAGCGTGATCGCCTGGGGCAGGCTCACCGTCCAGCCCTGCGAGCGGAGGCGCAGGACGACGTGGTAGACCCCGTCCGGCGCGATCTCTCCCCCGTCCGTCCGCCCGTCCCAGGTGCACGTGACGGTCAGGCGGCTCTCCGGGCCGGACCTGCAGCTGCCGCCCGGCGCGCGGACGGAGCCGGGGAACCGCCACCGGTTCGCCAGCGTCCGGATGGTCCTGCCATCGCGGACGATCCGGACGTCCAGGCGGGTCGGCTTGCGCAGCCGGAACGAGAAGGTCGTCCGCCCGCCGCCGCGCTCGCAGTCGGCGTACGTGCAGGACGCCGAGAAGAAGCCGCCCGCCGCGAACCGCGGCCTGGTGACCCTCGGCGGCTCGGCCTTCAGATGCCCGGTGAGGACGAAGGCGGTGGTCGCCCCGACCACGAGCGCGGCGGCCAGGACCAGCGCCAGCATCCTCTGCAACCGAGGCACGGCGGGATCGTACGAGGCCGCGCAGGATGCGGGCGCGACCGGAGCGCGGGAGGTACCGGCCTCCTCGCCGCGGGCGCTAGGACGAGGCGGAGGGGTCGTAGGTCCCGAACGACCAGGCGTACCCCTCGCAGTCGCGCGCCTGGTAGTCGCGCGAGCCGTAGTCCTGGTCGGTGAGCGGACGGAGGATCTCGGCCCCGGCGGCGGCGGCCCGCGCGTGGTGGGCGTCGGCGTCCTCGACGACGACGTAGATCCCGCGCGTCGACGCCGCGGGCTCGGCGGCTGTCCTCCGTCGCCCCGTCCGGCCGGAGCTGACCGAGCATGATCAGGCTCCCCCGGAACTCGAGCTGCGCGTGCTCGACGATGCCCTCGCCGTCCCGGTAGACGGCCTGCTCCGTGAAGCCGAAGGCCCGCCCGAGCCACTCGATGGCGCGGTCGGCATCCCGGTAGCGGAGCGTCGGGAAGATCGTCTGGGTCATCGGTCCTTCCTTCTCGTCGGTCGTCGTCTCCGGGCGCGCGCCCTACGCCGGCGGCTCGCCGGCGTCGGGTGCGAGCTTGCGCGCGGCGTCGCGGAGGCCGCGCAGGATCGCCAGCGTCTCCGGCCACGCCGCCGCCGGGACGAGGAGGTGGTCGCGGGTCGCGGCCCCGAGGGGGACGAGCGCGATCCCGCGTTCGGCGAGCGCGCCGGCGATCGTCGAGAGGAAGCCGGTGAGGTCGTGGGGCAGCTCGCCGGCCAGCACGATCACCCGCATCGGCGACTGCTCCCGGGCCGGCGGCGGCAGGGTCCGCGCGAGCGGCGCGCGAAGGACGAAGGTCGTCTCGTAGGGATCGTCGATCCGCACCCCGAAGCTCTCGGCCGAGAGCGCGTCCGGAGAGGCGGGAGCCGTGCCCCGCTCGTAGCCGAGGAGGGCGTACTCGTCGTCGAGGAGCTGGGGCTCGAGATCGGCGAGCGCCTGCAGGAGCGGCGTCCTCATCCCGGCGGCAGCTCCTCCGGCCGCAGGTAGCGCAGGTAGCGGCGCGTGACGGCGAGGCCGATCCGCGGCCGCGCGACGATCCTCGCCACGGCGGCGAGGCCGCGGACGCCGAGCCGCGGGTACGCCCGCTGCATCGCGAGCAGGTGCTGGAAGTGCCCGGAGACGTCGGCGTGGGCCGCCCGGTAGCGCGCGTGCGCGTCCGCGCGCTCCAGGCGTCCCTCGGCCACGGCGCGGGTGAGGCGCCCGGCGAGGGCGCCGAACCAGACGGCGCCCCGGATGCCCTCGGCGGTCAGCGGCAGGCAGTGCCCGGCGGCGTCTCCGGCGAAGAGGACGCCGTCGGTGACCGGCTCCCGGAGGGCGTGCGGGATCACGCCGCCCTGCTTGGACTGCGGCTCGCCCGCGCCGTCCCGCGCCCGAACGGCCTCGAGGCCCGACTGGAGCGGGATCCGGCGGAACGCGCCGACGCCCAGCCGAGCGTGGCTCGCCGTCGGGAAGTTCCAGCCGTAGCCGGGCGAGACGATCGAGGGGTGGACGTAGACGTGGAGGCCGTCGGCCGGGAGCGCCTCCGGGAGGTCGACGTGCTCCTCCGCGCCGTAGGAGAGCCCGACCGAGCCGGCGGAGAGCCGTCCCCGGCGATCCAGCGTGCGCCGCCAACCGGCGGCGTCGATCAGCTGATCGGCGGCGATCCTCCCGCCTCCCGCCAGGATGACGGCGCGAGGGTCGGCCGGGTCGACGCCCTCGACGCGGGCCTCCACGAGCTCGGCGTCGCACTGGGCCCAGACGAGCTCGCAGAGCCGCCGGTAGTCGAAGGTCACGAACGGCTCGGGGAGCGGCACCTCGGCACGTCGGGCGGTCACGTAGATGGCGACGGACCGCTGCTCGCCCACGATCGCGTCCTCGGCGCCGAGGAAACGCACGACCGACCGCGGGGCGGCGCACGCCGAGGTCTCGTGATCGCCGATCGGGTGGCGGTCGATCAGGGTGACCCGGCGACCGGCGAGCTCGCGCGCGCAGGCGAGCCCGGCGAACGACCCGCCGACGATGGCGACCTCGCTGACGGCCCGGGCGCTCACGCCCGGAGGGTACCGGCGGGCCGCCCATCCCGATCCCGCCCCGGCCGGGCTCCGGCCCGGCCTCCAGGGGGATGAGCCGAACGAGCGGGGCCTCGACGCCGGTGACCGGCTCCGGCGTCGAGGCCCCGCGGGTTCGTCAGACCTTGATCCGGTAGATCGAGCCCGTGACGGTGGCGAAGTACAGCCCCCGTCCGCTGAGTCCGACGCCCACGAGCGGCACCGGGCTCTGGACGATCCGCTTCGATGTCCCGGTCGGGGTGTAGACCCGGACCTCGGGGCCCTTCTTCGTCGTCCCGCCGAAGAAGGCGACGTAGATCCTGTGTCCCTTGCCGACCATCCCGGTCGGCGACGCGTGCGGCGGCAGGAACAGGATCGGCGCGGTCTTGCCGGCGCAGGCCGCCGCCGCCGGATCGACCCACTGGCAGCCGGCGGTGAAGCCGAAGTCGCTGCCCTTGACCGAGTGGACGAAGAAGTCCCGCGGCGTCGGCGTCGACTCGTCGCTCTCGTTCCCGTTGTACGGATACCGATCGCCCGCGAAGAACGCGATGCCGAACGGCTGGCGCAGTCCCCGGGCCAGCTCCTCGAGGCCCGAGCCGTCCCGCTTCATCGCGAACACGCGGCCGCTCAGCGGCGTGCCGATCGGCCCCTTGTCACCGGCGTCGGACGAGCCCATGTAGAGGCGGCCGTCGTGGCCGACGGCCATGGTCTCGAGGAACGGCAACCGTGCGAGCGGGCGCTTGAAGATCACCTTCCGCTTGGTGAAGGCCCCGTTGCGCCAGCCGCTCCAGGCGATGACCTTGTTCTGGCTCGAGCCGAAGAGCGTGCCGTGCGTGTAGACGAGGCCGATGAACGGCGACTTGGCGATCTGCGAGACCTTGCCCCGCCAGATCTGGTAGACGCCCCCGCCCTTGCCGGACTGCTCGTCCCCGGGCGTGGCGACGAAGATCCGGCTGTGACCGAAGGCGATCTGCGATGGCGTCGGGATGCCACTGGCGACGAGGAGCGGCTTGTGGCCGTTCGTCCCCTTGGGCGGTGGCGGACCCGGCGCCGCCGTTGCCGTCAGCGGGACGACCAGCGACCCGACGGCCCCGATCAGCCCCCACGCGGCGTAGCGGCCCCTCCCCTTGCTGGACGCCATCTCGACTCCTCTCGCGGTTGGTACGGCGCACGGTACCCCGAGCCAACGAGGAGCGCCAGAGAGCGCCCGGAAACCGAGGGACGCCGCACGCCCCGGCCCGGTCCGGCCGGCGGCTCGCGCGCGCTCGCGCCCCGGCCGCGGCGCGCGTGTGCGCCCGGGCCCGAGCCGATCCACGTCTCGGAAGGGACGCGACGGAGGACCGCCCCGAAGGGGGAGATCGCACCCTTCCGATTGACGTGGCCGGAAAACCGTGGGGTAATCGAGGGAGGCCGCCCACCGGCGGTCCACCTCTTTCCCGGCCAGAACGATCAGGAGCTCCCCCCTCATGCCACATCCGCCCTCCGTTCGACGACCGCTCCTGGCGCTCGCCGCCGCAGCTGCCGCCGTCTCCCTGGCGCCGGAGGTCGCGAACGCGGCCACGAGCGGACTTCGGATCACGGCGCCCGCCAGGGTCGCCGCCGGGACGCCCTTCGCGCTCGAGGTCTCGGCGCCTGGCGCGTCGCGCATCGGCGCGTTCTCCGCGCGGATCGGGTTCGACCACGCCGCGGCCACGATCACCCCGGCCCTGCCCCTCGTCCGCGGCGGCTATCCCGTCGGGATCGGCAACGGCGTCGTCGGCTTCTACGGCGCGACCGGCGGGGCGGCGACGAAGCGCCCGGTCGCCGCGATCCAGGTCGAGCCGACGCGGAACGGCATCTTCCGCTTCCGGATCTCCGGCGCGACGCTCTACGACCGCTCGGGCCGGGTCATCGGCTCGGCGAAGGCGTCGACCGTCACGGTTCGCGTCGGCTCGTCGAGGAAGGTCCTCGCCGGCCGGGTCCCGTCGGTCCACCCGGCCGCCGCCGGCCGCCGCCTCGCCGCGGCCGACATCGGCTCGGTCGCCACCGGCAACGTCGCCGGTGTGGCCGCGAACCTCTTCGGCACGGGCGAGGCCACGATGGCGCGGGTCCAGCAGCTCGTCGCCCGCCAGGCGGCACGGCCGGCGCACCGGAAGCTCGCCGGCACGGGGCCGAAGACCTTCGTGGTCACGACCACCGACGACCTCGCGGACGTGAACGCCGGAGACGGCGTCTGCCTGACCGCGCTCGGCACCTGCTCGCTGCGGGCGGCCATCACCGAGGCGAACCTCAACAACGGCAAGAACACCATCAACTTCAACGTCACCCCGAACTCGGGCGCCTACGCCGTCTTCCAGCTGCCGAACGGGCCGCTGAGCCTGACGAACTCGAACGCGACGACGATCATCAACGGCTACTCGCAGCCCGGGTCGTCCCCGAACACGGATCCCGTCATCTCGAACGCCGTCAACGTCATCTATCTCGACAGCGCCGGCCGCAACAAGG
The DNA here is from genome assembly GCA_963800515.1 of uncultured Thermoleophilia bacterium. GTDB lineage: Bacteria > Actinomycetota > Thermoleophilia > Gaiellales > F1-60-MAGs149 > CAWDBC01. Next base: position 10,915 of record CAWDBC010000006.1, on the reverse strand, counting down.
ACCGGTTCACCGTCACGGGCGGCTCGAACACGTTCCAGGGCCTCTCCTTCTCGAACGCCGGCGAGGCGATCAACGTCAAGGCCGGCAGCAACAACAACCGGATCGTCGGCGACTGGATCGGCTTCAGCCCGACGGGCGGGAACCTCGCCTACAACTCGCTCGGCGAGGTCGGCGTCCTCTCGCTCTCGAGCACGCACGGCAACGTCGTCGGCACCCCGGCGCCCGCCGATCGCAACGTCTTCGGCAACACGCGCTTCGGCATCCACACCGAGGGCTACACGTACTCGAACACGATCCAGAACAACACGTTCGGGATCGCGCCCGCCGGCGGCACGAGCATGATGGGGTGCAACGGCACCGACATCGACGCCGGCGGCCACTCGAATCAGATCGGCGGCCTCGGCACGGGCCAGGGCAACCACTACACCGGTGGCGCCTGCCAGGCGATCGAGCTGAGCCACGGCTACACCGGTCAGGGCTCCCCTCCGGGCGGCGCCGAGCGCTGGAACAACACGCTGAACGTGATCCAGGGCAACGTCATGGGCCTCGACCCGTACGGCCGGTACCAGAACGGCGCCTACCTGGCGCCCGGCACCGACGACGCCCCCGGTGGCGAGACGAGCATCGGCTGGGAGGCCGACTGCATGAACGTGTACGACCACTCGCCCTCCAACGTGATCGAGGGCAACCGCTGCATGCCGAAGAACGCCGGCTTCTCGACCGCCCAGGAGTCGAACGGCAACGTCTTCCGCTCGAACATCATCGGCGTCGACGTCGACGGCGTCGTCCGGACCGGCTACCGCTTCGCGATCATCATGCGCATCTCCGCGCAGGAGGACACGATCACGGGCAACCTCATCGAGGGCGCCGACCTCGGCGTCACGGTGATGAACGCCAGCTCGTTCGACAACACGATCACCGGGAACACCTTCGGCCAGATCGGGATCCTGCCGATCGACATCGACCTCGGTGAGCACGTCCTCGGCCAGCAGCTTCCGAACGGCGAGGACGGCTCGGGCGCGAACCTGCACCAGAGCTATCCGGTGATCACGACGTTCGCCCCGAACACGATCGCCGGCACCGGCAAGGCGGGCGCGACGGTCGAGGTCGCCACGCAGGACCCGACGACCCTCCTGATCGCCCCGATCGGCACGACGACCGTGGCCGCCAACGGCACCTGGGCCCTCACCGGCCTCTCGCTCGCGGTGGGCACGCACGTCTACGCCCTCCAGACGGCCACGTCGCACAACACGAGCACGCTGCCCTACCAGGGCGACGTGGCCGCCCCGGCGACCTCCGTGACGGACGGCTTCGGCCGCACCGTCTCGGCCGGCTGGGGCAGCGCGGACGTCGGCGGCCCCTGGACCGTCAGCTCCGGCCCGAGCTTCTCGGTCAACGGCTCGGCCGGCGTCATCTCGACGACGGCCGGGGCGACGCGCGAGGCGGGCCTCGCCTCGGTCTCCAAGGGCGACGCCAACCTCGCGGTGACCCTCTCGGTCCCGCAGCTGCCGACCGGCTCCGGCTCGACGTTGAACGCCTACGTCGCCCTCCGCCGGAACGGCGCCACCGCCTACCGCGCCCGGCTCACGGTGAATCCGGCCGGCACGGTCACCGCCGCGATCCTCAAGTCGGTCTCGGGCACGGAGACGACCGTCGCCGCGGCGAAGACGATCCCCGGGCTGAACCTCGCCTCCGGGGGGCAGGTCAGCCTGCGGTTCGTCGCCTCCGGCGCCTCGCCGACGAGCCTCGCGTTCACCGTCTGGAACGTCGGGGCGACGGAGCCGGCGCCCCAGGTCACCGCGTCCGACTCGACGGCGGGCCTCCAGGGCGCAGGTGACGTCGCGCTCCGCGCCTACGCGTCGAGCGGCGTGACGAACGGTCCGCTCACGACCGTCTGGGACGACCTCTCGGTCCAGTAGGCCGCTCGCTCGTCGTCGGCTCGATCCTCCGGGGGTCGGTAGCGGAAGCTACCGGCCCCCGATTCGCGGGAAGGCTCAGGGGCGAGGCGTGATCCGGTCGAGCTCCGTCAGGTCGGCCGGCGAGGGCTGCCAGGCGGCGGCGCGGGCGTTCGCGCGCACCTGCTCCGGGCTCGTCGCGCCCGCGATCACGGAGACGACGCCGGGCTGCGCCGCCAGCCCCCCGATCGCCACGTCGAGCATGCCGACGCCGCGCTCGTCGGCGTACCCGGCCAGGGCCTCGAGCACGTCGAACACCTCGGCCGGCAGGGCCCGGTCGGCGAGGCGGCTCCCCGCCGGCGGCTCCTCGCCGCGGCGGTACTTGCCGGTCAGGAGCCCGCGCGCCAGGGGGAAGTAGGGGATGACGCCGACGCCGAGCTCGACCGCCGCGGGCACGACCTCGGCCTCGATCTCGCGTTCGAGCAGGCTGTACTCGTTCTGGATCGTGACGAACGCCGACAGGCCGCCCTCCCGGGCCGCCCGCTCGGCCTCGACGAGCTCGCCCGCCGAGAAGTTCGAGCAGCCGATCGCGCGCACGTGCCCCTCGCGGACGAGCTCGTCGAGGGCCCCCAGCGTCTCCGCGATCGGCGTCACGCCGTCGGGCTCGTGGTACTGGTAGAGGTCGATGACGTCGATCCCGAGCCGCTCCAGCGACGCCTCGCAGGCGGCGCGGACGTAGGCCGCCGATCCACGTGGGACGCCGGGGAGGGGCGCGCGCTCGCCCATGTCCATGCCGAACTTCGTCGCGATCACGAGCCCGTCGCGACGATCCCGGATCGCCTCTCCCAGCACCCGCTCGCTCGCGCTCCGCGTGTAGATGTCCGCCGTGTCGAAGAACGTGACGCCCGCGTCGAGCGCGGCGTCGACGATCGCCCGGGTCCCGGCGGCGTCGACCTTGCCGCCGAGCTGGTTGCAGCCGACTCCGACGACGGAGACCGGGATGCCGGAGGAGCCGAGGGGGCGGGTGGAATGGGTGGGGGAGGCCATGGCGTCGCTCTCACCGATCCCGAACACGCCGAACCCCGTGGGCGGTTCGCGCGCACGGGGCGGGTGCGCTCCCTCGTCGTCGGCCACTCACCGCTCGGTCTCGCTCCGCCCCGCCCGCGCCGCCGCCGCTCGGCCGGCGCGCCGGCCGAAGACGACGAGATCGAGGAGGGAGTTGCCCATCATCCGGTTGCGGCCGTGGACCCCGCCCGTGATCTCGCCCGCGGCGTAGATCCCGGGCACGGTCGTCGCGCCCGTCTCGTCGATCACGAGGCCGCCGTTCTGGTAGTGGAGGACCGGGTAGGTCAGGATCGGCTCGGCGAGCGGGTCGATGCCGGCGCGCCGGAAGCGCTTCAGCATGAACGGCAGCGAGCGGGCGGCGTCGGCGGCCGGGATCGGCCGGCAGTCGAGGTAGACGGCGTCCCGTCCCTCCGGAGTGCGGACCCCGCGACCTTCGGCGCACTCGCGCACGATCGCCTCCGCCACGGTGTCGCGGGGGGCGAGCTCGTCGACGAACCGCTCGCCGCGGCCGTTGACGAGGAGTGCTCCGTAGGCGCGCGTGGTCTCGGGGATCGAGTAGCCCTGCATGGTCACCGGCCAGAGGCCGCCCGTCGGGTGCCGCTGGAGGGCATCGAGGTCGCGCGCCTCGCAGCCGGCGGCGAGCGCCATCCCCGTCACCTCTCCGGTCGCGCCGGCGCCGTTCGTGGAGAGCTCGCCGAGCCGGCCGGCCTCCGCGAAGCAGCGTCCGCCGGCCGCGAGGACGAGCGCGCCGGCGCGCACGCGACGCGGACCGTGGGGCGAGCCGACCTCGGCGACGACGGATCCCGCCTCCGCCTCGATCGAGAGGAGCGGAGCGTGGTCGCGGAGGTCGATCCCCGAGCTCCGCCGGGCCCGCTCGCGCAGGGCCGTCGCGATCGCGTGCCCCGTCCTGTCGCCGACCTGGAGGAGGCGCCGGCGGGTGGCGCCGCCGCAGCGCACGACGCGGTAGCGGCCATCGTCGGTCCGGTCGAAGGCGACGCCGAGCGTCTCGAGCCAGGCGATCGCGCCGGGCGCGTCGCCGGTCAGGGCGGCGACGAGGGGCGGGTCGGCGGTGTCGTGGCTCGAGGCGATCACGTCGGCTGCGTGGATCGCCGGCGAGTCGTCGGCGCCGACCGCGGCCTGGATTCCGCCCTGGGCCTTGGCCGTGTTGCACGAGGCGACGCCGAGCTTCGTCGCCAGGACGACGTGGGCCCCCGCTCCCGCCGCCTCGATCGCGGCGGTCAGGCCGGCGCCGCCGGAGCCGACGACGAGGACGTCGCAGGCGTCCTCGGTCATCCGGCGACCCGGCGTGGCCGCGTGGTACGGAGCAGGCGACGGCTCCTGCGCCGTGGACCCGGACGGCCGGCCGGTCCCGGCGGGCGCCCCGCTAGCGGTCGGCGGGGGATCCGCTGCCGTCCCCGTTGAGCAGGAGGAGCGTGTCCGACCGGAGGCCGAGGCGCAGCGTCTCCAGCGGGACGATCTCGTCTGGCGGGATGTTGCCGAGGTTGACGTCGGCGCCGAAGTGCTCGATGAACCACGACTGCTGGTTCTTCTGCGGCGCCTCGAAGATCAGCTTGCCGATGTCGAGCTCGTGGGCGATCTCGTCGATCAGCCCGCTCCGCACCTCGCCGGTGCCGCGGAAGACGCCGGCGGTGCCGGACTCGCGCGCCTCGGTGATCACCTTCCAGGCTCCCGCCCCGAGCTCCTCGCCGATCCAGCGCACCCACTGGTAGGGCGCGTAGATCTGGTCGGCATCCTTCGAGCCGACCTCGGAGAGCACGCGGAAGTCGCGCGCGAAGAGGTCGATCAGCTCGAGCTTGCGCTCGCGCTCCATCGTGATCGTGCCGTCGGAGACCTCGACGACGTCGAACCCGGCCTCGATCAGCCAGGAGCGATAGCCGTCGATCCGGTCGCGCGCCTCCGCCACCTCGAGGAGCGTGCCGCCGCACACGACCGGCAGGCCGGCGTCCCGGTAGACGGCGAGCTTGCGGTCGAGGTTCCGCGAGACGTAGCTCGTGCCCCAGCCGAGCTTGACGATGTCCGTGAACTCGGCTCCCACCTCGACCAGGCCCTCGGCCTCGGCCACCGTCAGCCCCTTGTCCATGACGTGGGTGAAGCCCTGCTCGCGCGGCTTGGCCGGGCGAGCCGGCAGTCCGAGGTAGTCGAGAACCGTCGTCATGGAGGGGCAGGGTACCGACCACTCCCGCGGGGGCGGCGGACCGGGCCTAGAGGCTCAGGTGAGCGGCGTCCTCGGACCCGTCCAGGGACCCTCCGCGCCGCCGCCGGCGCATCACGAGCCCCGCCGAGCCGACCGAGATCAGCCCGAGCGCGACGAGCCCGATGACGATCACGGGCACGGGGACGTCGGTCGCCTTCTTCGGCCCGAGGTTGTCGATCGCGGCGTGCAGGCCCTTGTCCGTGGTCACCGGCGGGGCCGCCCCGAGGGCCGATCCCGTCGAGTCCGTCGAGGGGTCCGCGGTCGTTCCCGCCCCGGAGGAAGCGGTGGTCGCCGTCCCCGTGGCCGCCGGCTTCGAGCCCTTGCGGGTGGTCGCCGGGCTCTTGGCGCCGCTCGTCGAGCCGGGCGGCGGCTTCGGCGAGTTCCCGGAGTTGGTGCGGTTGGGTGATCCGCTCGACTGGTTCTGCTTGGCCAGGAGATCGGCGCGCTTCTCGGCGTAGATCTTCGCCTGGATGACCGGGATGATCTCGGTGTACGTGCCGGCATCGCCCTGCACGTTCGAGAGGGCGGTCCGCAGGCAACCGATCGAGTAGTTGCCCTGGAGGACCCCGTCGTCGTTGAAGTCGTTGTAGACGTTGCAGCCGGCTGCCGAGGCCGACTGGGCGCCGGCGAGAAGCGCGAAACTGGCGACGAGCATGGCAAGGAGGCGGCGCATACGTCGGCGAAGCATACGGGATCGCCTCGTGCAACTTATGAGGAGAGTGTCGGGGGAGTGGTGGGAAAGATGTTGTCTCTTTCGCGCCGTCCCGCCGGTCCGAGAGAGCGTCCGCGGAGCCCCTCGGGCCCCTCTTCGACCGCGGGGCCGTGGGCCGCGCCCTAGCCGCAGAGCGCCAGGTACGCCGGCTCGGGAAGGGTCTCGGGAGGCTTGAACTCGGGGCGGAAGCCGGAGAGCTGGTAGGTGCGGGCGAGGAGCGTGGAGACCTGGGCGTTCGGCAGCCCCGCCGCCTGCACGCCCAGCGCCTGGAGCCGCGGAACGTTGTAGTTGGCGGGCTCGATCCGGAGCGCCCGCCCGAACGCCGAGGCGCCGGCCGCGACCTCACGCCGCTGGTAGTCGGCGAGGCCCTCCGCGACCCACGCCGAGGCGAGCTCCGGGAAGAAGCGCCGCGCGTCGCGGCCGAGCGAGGAGGCCCGCCGGCAATCGGCCGCCGACCCGGGCGCCTGGAGGACGCCGAGCGCCCGGGCGGCGCGGTCGGCGGCGAGGACGGGAGGGATCGCGGCGAGCGCGACCGCCACGGCGAGGATCGCGCAGGCGCCCGCGACGAGGCGCCCGCCCCAGGCCAGATGGGAGCGCACGGCGAGCCCGCGCGTGCCGAGCGCTCCGAGGGCGACGCAGACGACCACGCCCTGGGAGGTGACGTCCCAGTCGAGGTCCGTCAGCCCGTGGGCGAAGAGGACGGCGCAGGAGCACCCCACGGCCGCCGCCAGGCGGCGATCGCGGGCGCCGTGCGCGCGAAGCCGGAGCGCCTGGGCGAGCGCGCCGGCGAGGAGCGCGACGCCGGCGGCGATCATGGCCAGCCCGCCCAGGATGCCGGTCTCGGCGAGCGCCTGCAGCGGCGTCGAATGGGCGGACGAGGAGACCGGGCTCGGGTGGGCCGGAGTGCCCTGGATGCGGTTCAGCTGATCGAACGTGCCGGCGCCCCAGCCACGCCAGGGCTCGCGCGTGAACGCGTCCCAGGCCTCCGACCAGTAGGCGCTGCGGGCGTCGGAGGAGATGGACGTCAGGCGGGCCGCGCCGGCCCCGCGGCCGCTGCCCGCGAACGCCCCCCGGAAGGCGTCCCACGCCCCGCCCGGGCCGCCCTCGACGACGACGAAGGCGACGAGGCCGACGACGAGGGCCGTGCCGAGGAGGACGCCCGCGATCCGCTCGCCGAGCCGCGACTCGACGCGCAACGGCAGGCGGGCGGCGAGCGGCGCGAGCGACGAGCCGACGAGGGCGGAGCCGGCGGCCACGCCGAGGAGCTGGATCCCGGCCGCCCGGACGCCGCCGTGCAGCTCGGCGTCCAGCTCGGGCCAGGTGGAGACCCACGCGCCGAGGGCGAGGAAGGGAAGGGCGAAGAGGACCGGCGAGAAGCGCAGCAGCCGCCGATCGTCGGCCAGGACGCAGAGCAGGAGGAGGCCGAGGAGGCCGCAGACGGCGCCCGAGCGGGACACCGTCGCGGCCAGCACGAGCGCTCCGGTGGCGGCGGCCGCGCCGCCCGCGACCTGCGCGCGTCGCCCCGCATCGAGCAGGCCGGCGGCGCCCAGCAGGAGGAGCGCCGAGGCGGCCATCGCGAGGGCGTTCGCGTGGTCCGTCGGGCCGGCCAGCCGGGGGAACTGCTGGGAGGTGCCGTGGAAGGAGCGGGCGATCACCGCCCACGCGACCTCGACGGCGGCGAACCCGCCGACGACGGCCGCGAGCGCGAGCCAGGGGCGGCGCGGCACGTGCACGAGCATCGCGCCGAGGAGCACGGCGCCGAGGTAGGTCGCCGCGTGCAGGGTCTCCATCCGCGTCTGGAAGGGGGAGAGCGACCAGTCCTCGCTGGCCCAGGCGAGCAGCGTGTAGAGCCCGAGCGACGCGGCGCCGGCGACGGTCCAGGTCGAGAGGCGGGGGAGGGCGAGCTGGCGGAGGGCGACGAAGACGGCGAGCAGGGCGAGCGCACCGAAGATCGCGAGCGAGACGGCGGTGATCCCGTCGAGCGAGCCGGGGGTGAGCGCGAACTCGAGCCGCCGCTGACCGCCGGCGTCGCGCAGGAGCGCCCACAGCGCGGCGAGCCCCGGCGCCAGGGCGGCCGTCGCAAGCGCCAGCGTCCGCGAGGGGGACGCCGCAGCCGCGGAGCGCCTCAGCATGCCGTCGTCACCGCCCGGGTGCTGCGCGCCGGCCCGCGACGCGCGGGCGCGAGGTCGGGACGCCCGGGCTCGGCGCCGCAGGTGGTCGCGGTCGTCCATCGCGCCCGGGGACGCTCATCGTCCCTGCCCGGCCGCGGTCATCGGGACCGCCGGCGCCATCCGGCGGCCGCCCTCAGAGCGCGCCCCGCTCCGGCTCGCCTGCGGCGACCCAGGCGTAGACCCTCGCGAGCCCGTCGTCGATCGCCGTCCGGGCGACGAACCCGAGGTCGCGCTCGGCCGCGGAGACATCGAGGCAGCTGCGTTGGAGCTCGCCGGGGCGCACCTCGGCGAACGTCGGCTCGATCTTCCGGCCGGCCGCCTCCGCCGTCAGCTCGACCAGCCGCAGGACGGTCGTCTCGCGGCCCGTCCCGATGTTCCAGTCGCCGCCGCCCGCGTGTCCGGCGGCGGTCACGAAGGCACGGACGACGTCCCCGACGTAGACGTAGTCGCGCGTCTGCCGACCGTCCCCGAAGATCGTCAGGCGCTCGCCCCGGTGCGCCTTGCCGGCGAAGATCGAGACGACGCCCGCCTCCCCGGCCGGATCCTGGCGCGGGCCGTACACGTTGCCGAGGCGGAGGACGACGTGCTCCGTCCCGTGCAGGCGGTTCCACAGGCGCAGGTACTCCTCGGCGCAGAGCTTGGCGGTCCCGTACGGAGCCTCGGGTGCCTTGAACGCCTGCTCCGGCGAGGGCAGGACGTCCGACTCGCCGTAGAGCGCGCCGCCGGTGGAGGCGAAGACGATCTTGGCCGCGTGCGGGCGCGCCGCCTCGAGGACGTTGATCGTGCCGATGACGTTGACCTCGGCGTCGAGGATCGGATCGGCGACCGAGACCCGGACGTCCGCCTGCGCGGCGAGGTGGAAGACGTGCGTCGGCCGGACCTCCGCGAAGATGCGGCGGAGGGCCGCCGGGTCCCGGATGTCCACCTGCTCGAGACGGCGATCGGCGAGGCGGGCGGGCCGGCCCTTGACGAGGGAGTCCACGACCACCGACTCCGGCACGGCGTCCGCGATGTGCGATCCGATGAACCCGGCGCCGCCGGTGACGATTGCGCGCATCGCCGGAGGGTACGCCGGGGAGGCGCGGCTACGCGACGGCGACGATGACGCGGGCCGGCCGCACGGACCTCGTCGACATGCCGTCGAGCGGCGCCGTGGAGCGCCAGTCGAGTCCGAGGCGGCGGGCGACGGCGATCGCGGCGGCCTGGCCGCCGGGCACGTAGAAGATGGTGGTGCGCGTCAGGTGCATCCGCGCGTTCATGATCGCGATCACCCGGAAGCCGGCGGCCCGCAGCGGCGATGCCGCGCGCCCGGCCGCGCCGGAGGCGCCGGACGTGTTCCAGACCGCCACGGCGACCGTCCGGGGAGCGGGTAGCTTCGCCGTGGCCGCGCTCGGCGCCTGGAGGGTGGCCGCCGGCGGGTTCCGGCTGACCGCGGCGGCGAGGGGGTGCCGTGACGGGACGGCCGCCCGGTGATGCGGCGCGGAGCCGCCGAAGAGGGCCGTCCAGGCGAGCAGCGCGAGGGCCGCGAGGGCGGCGAGGAGCCCGAGGGGGATCGCCCAGAGCGCGAGCCGCTTGCCGAGGCGCTCGGCCCGGGCGCGCCGCCAGGCTCCGGTGTCGAGGACGATGCGTGGGGTCGGCGAGGCCATGGCCGGATGTTCGCGGCCGACCACCGGGTCCCTTCCGCCTCGATCGGCGGCTCGGGTCGGCGGGAGGACGCCTCGGATCGAGGGTCGCCTGTGCCGGCGATGCAGGATGTTCGCCTTGGGGCCGACCACCGGTCCCTTCTGCCGCGGTGCGCGGTTCGGGTGGGCGGGAGGACGCCTCGGATCGAGGACCCGCCGTGGGAGCGAGGGCGGCGGTCACCGGTGACGGGCGGGGCGCTCTCGGGAAGAATGCCCGGCATGGCGCGGCTCCTCCTCGGTCCGCTCCTCCGCTACACCGGCTCGACGCAGGCGACGATCTGGATGGAGACGGACGTCCCGTGCGGGGTCTCCGTCCTCGGGCACTGGACGTCGACGTTCTCGGTGGAGGGCCATCATTTCGCCCTCGTCGTGGTCGACGGCCTGACGCCGGGAGCGGTGACGCCGTACGAGGTGCGGCTCGACGGCGAGACGGTCTGGCCACCGGCGGACGGGCGGCCCCCCTCGGTCATCCGCACCCGCGATCACGAGGCCCGGGCGCGGCTCGTCTTCGGCTCCTGCCGCGTCGGAGCGCCGGAGCGGCCGCCCTACACGCTGTCGAGCGTCGACGATCCCGCCGGCGTGGAGATCGACGCGCTGTGGGCGTTCTCGCGCCGCCTCCAGGCCGACCGCGAGCCGTGGCCCGACTGCCTGCTCCTGCTCGGCGACCAGGTCTACGCCGACGAGGTGTCGCCGGAGACCCTCGCCTTCCTCAGCGCGCGCCGCGACACATCGCGGCCGCCGGGCGAGGAGATCGCCGACTTCGAGGAGTACACCCGGCTCTACCGCGAGGCGTGGAGCGACCCGGACGTCCGGTGGCTCCTCTCGACGGTGCCGAGCACGATGATCTTCGACGACCACGACGTCCACGACGACCTCAACATCTCCGGCGCGTGGGTCGAGGAGATGCGGCGGCGGCCCTGGTGGGAGGAGCGGGTCGTCGGCGCCTACATGGCGTACTACGTCTACCAGCACCTCGGCAACCTCGCCCCGCCGGAGCTCGCTGACGAAGCGCTTCTCGCCGAGCTCCGGGCCGCCTCCGACGGCGGACCGCGCCTGCGCCGCTTCGCCCGTGACGCGGACCGCGGGTCCACGGCGAGCCGGTTCGCCTTCCACCGCGACTTCGGCCCCATCCGGCTCGTCGTCGTCGACTCCCGGGGCGCGCGCGTGCTCGCCGG
>CAWDBC010000005.1:0-99363 GCA_963800515.1 uncultured Thermoleophilia bacterium | reverse complement strand
GGCGAGACCCTGCCGTCGATCGCGTTCGCGGTCTACGGCGATGCGACCCGGTGGCGGCCGATCGCGCTCCGCAACGACGTGGACGACCCGCGGGCGCTGACGGTCGGCGGGACCATCGCCATCCCCCGCCTCCCCTACCGCGATCCCGACTCGGGCGAGGTCTACGCGTGACCGGCGGCACCCCTCCGCGGTACGCGCCGGAGATCCGGCTCGCGATCGGGGGCTCGCCCGTCCCGGCCGCCTTCCGCGGCTCGCTGACCACCATCAGTTGCACGACCGGCCTGGAGGGCGCCGACCGGCTCGAGCTGACGCTCGCCAACGAGGGCCTGCGGTGGCTGGACAGTGACTTCTTCCGCCTCGACACGGTGGTGGAGCTCGGCATCGGCTACGCCCCGGACGACCCGACGAGGCTCTTCAACGGCGTCGTCGTCGGCTCGGAGGCGAGCTTCCCCTCCGACTCGATGCCGACGGTCAAGCTCATCGCGCAGGATCGCCGGATCCGGCTCCAGCAGTCGAGCGCCGCCCGCTGGTTCGCGATCCCGATCCCGAAGACCGGCGTGTTCCCGGTCCCCGATCTCGCGATCGCGCCGCTCCTCGCCGTCGAGCGGGGCCTCGAGCCACTGCTCGACCCGGTCGGCGCCGCCCTCTCGGTCCTGATCGGCGGCGCCTCGCTCGCCGCCTCCTTCGGCAATCCCGACGCCATGCAGAAGATCATCCGCAAGGAGCACGACCAGTCGAACTTCGACTTCCTGGCGACCATCGCGCGCGAGAACGGCTGGGAGATGCTGATCGACCACGCGCACGAGCCGGCGGGCTACGGGCTGCGCTTCCTCTCGCCGCTCTCCCACCTGGACGCCGACGCGACCCTGCGCTACGGGGCCTCGCTCCTCGAGTTCCGGCCCCGGATCTCCACCGTCGGCCAGATCGCGAGCATCGCCGTCAAGGTCTACCGGCCCGAGATCAAGCTGGCGCTGACCGTCACCGTCGGCTGGGACTGGGACCGCCAGGAGCTGACGCTCGACATCGCACCCGGGTTCGGCGCGCCGTCGGGCGGCGAGAGCGGCCTGATGCTCGTCTCCGAGCCGGTCTCGCTCTCGAGCGCGCCGCGCCTGATCGTCGGCAAGCTGCTGCCGAAGCTGAACCGCCGCCAGACGGCGACCGCGGCGGCGATCGGCGACCCGCGCCTCGTCGCCGGCCGGGTGCTCCAGGTGGAGGGGGTCGGCAGCACGTACGGCGGCCGCTACCGGATCTCCGGCGCCACCCACACGCTCGACGGCTCCGGCTACCGGACGTCGCTGGAGCTCCGCAAGGAGATCTGGTTCGGCTCGATCCCGCCGCTCTCCCAGGGTGCCGTCCAGGTCAACGGGGGGCTCCTGACGCTCGACGCGGAGCGCTCGGCGGCCCTCGTCGGCGCCGGCGTCGGCGCTGGCGCCGGACAACGCGGAGGAGGCCTCTGATGCCCGACGGCCTCGTCGACTGGTTCTCCGACCTCGCCGCCGGCGGCGCCGCGAAGACGCTGCCCGGCCTGATGCTCGCGGAGGTCAAGGACAACGTGGACCTCACCGGCCAGGGACGCGTCCAGGTGACGCTCCTCGGCTATCCGGGCGTCGAGCCGTGGGCCCGCGTCGCCGCGCCCTTCGCCGGGGACGACTACGGGCTGTACGCGATGCCGCAGACCGGCGACCAGGTGGTCGTCGGCTTCGAGCGCGGCGACGCCGACGAGCCGATCGTCCTCGGCGGCCTCTGGAGCCTCGCCGCGATGCCGCCCGCGGGCATCCCGCAGACCGATCCGGAATCCGTGCGGGTCCTGAAGACGCCGAAGGGCCACGTCGTCGAGCTCGACGACATGCTGCAAACGATCACGATCACGACGACGACGGACCAGACCGTCTCGCTCGGCCCCAAGGCGATCGAGGTGAGCGCCGGCAAGGGCGCGGCCAAGGTGACGATCTCGACCTCTGGGGAGATCACGATCTCCGGGTCGTCCACGGTGTCCGTGAAGGCGCCGTCGATCGCGGTGGAGGCGCGAGGCTCGCTCAAGCTCTCCGGCGCCTCGGTCTCCGTCCAGGCCACCGGCACCTGCTCCGTCAGCGGGGGGACGGTGAAGATCAACTGATGCCCGCCGCCGCCCGCGTCCTCGACAAGACGGGCCACCCGGGCTCGGTCACCGGCCCCGGCGTGCCGACCGTGCTGATCGGCGGCCAGCCGGCCGCCGCCGCCGGCGACATGCACGCCTGCACGATGCCGCCGACCGCGGGCCCGCACCCGCCGTCCCCGTTCGCCAAGGGCTCGACCAGCGTCCTGATCGGCGGGCGGGCGGCGCTCCGGGTCGGCGACATGGCGGGCTGCGGCGCGCCGATCGTCGCCGGCGAGCCGACCGTGGTGATCGGCGGCTGACGGTGGAGCGCGCCTTCCTCGGCACCGGCTGGACCTTCCCGATCGCGATCGACGGCTCGGGCGAGCTCGCCCTCGTCTCCGGCGACGAGTGCGTCCACCAGGCGGTGCGCGTCATCCTCGGCACCTGCCTCGGCGAACGGGCGATGCGCCCGGACTTCGGCGGCGGCCTCGAGGCGCTCGTCTTCGAGCCCCTCTCCGCCGCCACCGCGGCCCTCGCCCGGCACCGGGTCGAACAGGCGCTGATCCGGTTCGAGCCGCGGATCGACGTCCTCACCGTCACCGCCGACCCGTCTCCGGATGCGGCCGAGCGGGCGCTCGGCCGCCTCGACATCGGGATCGACTACCGGGTCCGGGCGACGAACACCTTCTACAACCTCGTCTACCCGTACTACCTCGTCGAGGGCGGCGAGCGATGAGCGGCGTCGACGACCTCCTCGTGCGCCGGGCCGGCTACGTGCCCGGGTTCGCGCCCCAGCCCGGCGGGCCCGGGAGCGCGCTCCTCGGGATCGCCGCGCGACAGCTCGACGCGCTCGCCGAGCGGCTCGCCCAGGCGCCTGACAAGCGCGGCTTCGCGCTCCTCGACCTGGTCGGCGTCGGCCTCGTCGCCGCCACGGCGGCTCGCGCGCCCGTCGTCTTCCAGCCGTCGCCGGGCCTCGACCACGTCACGGCCCCCGCGGGCACGCGGGTCGGCGCGAACGTGCCCGGGCGGAGCTCCCCGCTCGTCTTCGAGACCGAGCGCCCCGTCGCGATCGCCGCCGCCCGGCTCGTCGAGGTGGCGACCATCGTGCCCGGCAGGGACGCCTACACGAGCCACGCCGCCGATCTCGGAGCCGGCACCGACGTCCGGCTCTTCGACGCGCAGACGCCGTTCACCCACGAGCTCTACCTCGCCCACCCGCTCCTGCTCGCCCTCTCCGGCCGCTCCACCGTGGAGCTCGTCGTCGCGCTCACGACGCCCTCGACGGCGCCGCTCGAGCTCGAGGCCGCCTGGTGGGACGGCGACGCCTGGCGTTCGTTCGCGCCCTTCGCGCGGCCGGGGGCCGCCGGGGACGAGGACTCGGCGGACGGCACCCGCGGGCTGACGCGCGGCGGCACGATCCGGCTCTTCACCCCCTGCGGCGACGGCAAGCCGGTCGCCGTGCACGGCGCCGAGTCCTCCTGGATCCGGCTCTTGGTCGCGACGCCGCTTCCCGGCCCCGTGGCGCCCGGCGCCACCCTGCCGCGGATCGAGCGCCTGCGGGTGCGGACGCTCGTCGAGCGCCGGCGCGTCGCCCAGCGCCTCCGCGCCGCCGCCGCCTCGACCGTGACCCTGTGGTCGGCCGACGGCGCGCCCCTCGCCGGGCAGAAGGTGTCCATCCGCGACGTGACGACGGGCTCGATCTCGTCGCTGACCACCGACGCGTCCGGCTCGGCGAACCTCGCGGCGGCGGCCGGGACCACCTCACAGCTGGCCGTCGGCGGCGCCCCGGTCGACGCGGACTGGCTCTCTCCGTTTTCCGCCGGGGCGACGCCGACCCGCGTCGACCTCCTGCTCCAGCGCGGGCTGCCACCGGACAAGGCGATGTCCGACGGCCGCCCGCTCGACGTGACGAAGAGCTTCCTGCCGCTCGGCCCGAACCCGGATCCGGGCTCGGCCCTCTACCTCGCCTGCTCCGAGCCCTTCACCCGACCGGGGGCCGAGGTCGCCCTGGAGCTCCGGCGCCCGAAGACGGCGCAGGAGGAGGCCGACGAGCAGGGCGCGATCTACGAGGTCCAGATCAATGCCGCGCTCACGCTGGTCCACGGGATCGAGGCGGCCCTGACGGCCATCGCCGGCACCCTGGACGCGCTGCGCGTGGCGAAGGACGCGAACGGCCTCGAGGTCGCCGCCGGGGCGATCGGCGCGCCGCTGCCGGCCTTCGTCGCGTCGCCCTCGACCGTCTGGTACACCCAGCTGAAGGCGAACGTGATGGCGCTGATCACGATCGCCGGAGGGGTGGCGACGACGCAGCTCGACGCGATCCTGGGCTTTCTCGGCGATCTCCTCGCGGGGCCGTTCACCGCCGTCTTCGGCGACGCCAAGCAGAAGGCGGCGGCGGAGACCGCGGCCCGCGCCACGCTCGCGATCGCCGAGGCCCTCAACTCGCTCGCCGATCCCGCCCAGGATCCGGCCACGACCGTCCTCCTCCGGGACCTCCGCACGAACATCACCCTCGTCCGGGACGCGCTCGACAAGCCGGGAGGGATCGACTGGAACACGCTCGGAACGGCGCTTCCGCCCCTGCGCGGAGGGATCGGCGTGATCGCCGGGAACCCCGCCTACTTCCTCCGCGGCACCTTCCCGCCGTTCCTGACGATGCGGCCGGAGGACTTCGTCGCCCTGATCGAAGGCCGGCTCGCCCAGGCGACGGCGTCCATCCTCGCCGCGGCCGACGGGATCCGGGCGATCGTGGCCCAGCTCGTCGGCTTCGACCCCACGAACCTCGTCGTCGCGGCCGGGGGCGCGCCGCCCGCGCTGACGCCCGCCGTCGTCGCCTGGGAGTACTGGGACGGCGGCCGCTGGGCCCCGCTCCCCGGGCTCGGCACGCCGCTGCCCGGGCCCACGGCGGCGAACCTCGCGGCCTCGGGCGTCGTCCGCTTCACGGTCCCGGAGGGCTGGGAGGAGACGGAGGTCGCCGGCGACCGGCAGCGCTGGCTCCGCGCCCGGCTCGCCTCCGGCCACTACTCCCGCCTCCGGCTCGTGGCGTGGACGGACTCCAAGTCGAACCTCGTCAACTTCCTCCCCGTGATCGAGCCGCGGCCGCCGGTCCTGGACGGCGTCGAGATCACCTACCGGAGCGCCTCCGAGCTCGTCGCGCCGGAGCGGGCCACGAGCTTCGACGACGCCGAGTGGCGGGACCACACGCCGGCGCTGGCCTGGCCCGGGCCGGGCTTCGCGCCGTTCCGCGCCTGCCGCGACGGCGCGCCGGCCCTCTACCTCGGGTTCGAGGCCCCGCTGCCCGCGGAGACGATCGGGCTCTTCCTCGACGTCGCCGAGCGCCCGGACGCGCGACCGCTCGCGCTCCGGTTCGAGGCCTGGAACGGCTCCGGCTACCAGCCGGTCGCGGTCGAGGACGGCACGCGCGGCCTGACCGCGAGCGGGATCGTCCACCTCGTCTGGCCCGGCGACGCCGGAGCGGAGCCCTCGCTCGTCGTCCGCGGCACCGGCGCGACCGTGACGCTGGGCGATCCCGGGGCCGGCCTGCGCTACCCGCCGGGATCCCCGCTCTGGCTGGCCGACCCCCGCGGCGGCGAGCTCGTCGAGGTCGCCGCCCGGACGGACCAGGAGCTGACGCTCGCCCGGCCGCTCTCCCGGCCCTACGCCGGCGCGCTGGTGCGCCCGGCCCCTCCGGCGCGACTCGGACGCCCGCTGACGTGGCTGCGGATCCTGCTCGACGCGGACGCCGAGCCGCCGGCCGTCGAGCTGCGCGCGATCGCCCCGAACGCCGTCTGGGCGGCCAACGTGGAGACGATCGCCGGCGAGGTGCCCGGCGGCTCCGACGGCACGCCCGGCCAGGTGCTCTTCCTGCGCCGGTCGCCGGTGCTCGTCGGCGAGGCGGTCGAGGTCTGCGAGCTCGAGGGAGCGCGGGCGGAGGTCGACGCGTCGATCCTCGGCGACGAGCTCGCTGCTCAGGGCCGCCCGGGCGACCTGCGGCTCGAGCGGGACGCGACGACGGGCCGGATCACGGCCGCCTGGGTCCGCTGGCGCGTTCGCGACACGCTCGCCTTCTCCGACGGCCAGGCGCGCGACTACGCGATCGACCGGACCCGTGGCCGGCTCGTCTTCGGCGACGGCGTGTTCGGGCGGATCCCGCCGGCCGGCGCCGACAACCTCCTCGTCACCTACCGCGCGGGCGGCGACCCCGCCGGCAACGTCCCGGCGGGCGCGATCTCGAGCGTCCTCTCCGGCGTCCTCGCCCGCGGCGTCGGCAATCCACTTCCCGCGCAGGGCGCCGCCGCGGGCGAGGACCTCGGCCGGCTCGCCGGTCGCGGCCCGGCCGTGCTCCGCCACCGCCACCAGGCGCTGACGACCGACGACTACGAGGCGCTGGCCCGCGAGGCCTCGGCCGCCGTGGCCCGGGCTCGCGCGCTCGGCGCGGTCGACGAGGCCGGCCGGCCGACGCCCGGCCGCGTGCGGCTGGCGATCGTCCCCGCCGGGACGGAGCCCGCGCCGGTGCCGACGCCGGAGCTCCGCCGCCAGGTCGCCGATCTGGTCCGCGCGCGGGCGCCGCTCACCGCGACCGGCGCACCGGCGATCACGGTGGTGGGCCCGCGCTACGCCACGGTCGGCGTCGAGCTGATCGTCCGTCCGGTCGATCCGGCCCGCTCGGCCGAGGTCCGCGAGGCCGTGCGCGCCCGCGCCCTCGCCTTCCTCCATCCGCTGACCGGCGCCGACGGTGACGGCTTCCCGTTCGGTGCGCGGCTCGCGGCCTCGGATCTCGCCCGCGCGGTCGCCGGCGTCGCCGGCGTCGACGCGATCGTCGGGCTCGCGTTCGTCGTCGACGGCCTGCCGCAGGGCGAGGGCGTCGTCCTCGGCCCCGACCGGCTGCCGACGGCCGGCGAGGTCCGCGTCTCGCTGACGGAGGTGGAGTGATGGCCCTGCCGCTTCCGGACCTCGACACCCGGCGCTTCCCCGAGCTGGCCGAGGAGGCGCGCGCGTCCGTCCCGCGCCTCGCTCCCCGGTGGACGGACCACAACCTGTCGGACCCCGGGATCACGCTGACGGAGCTCGTCTCGGCCGAGACGGACCGGCTGATGTACGGGGTCAACCGGATCACCGACCGCGACCGGCGGACGCTCCTCCGGCTCCTCGGCTTCCCGCCCCTCGATCCGGTCCCCGCGTCGGGCGTGGTCGCCTTCGCGCTCGCCGGCGCGGCGGCGGCTCCGCGGACGCTCCCGGCCGGGCTGGCGCTCGTGGCCGCCGACGGCACGGGCGCCGCCGTCCCGCTCGTCCTCCGCGAGCCCGTGCGGGTCGGCCGCGCCGCCCTCGGCGCGGTGCTCGCGGGCGACCCGGGCGCACTCGCCGAGGGGGACCGGCCGCTCGCGTCGGGCGAGGGCACTCCCGCCCTCGGCGAGGACCCCTCGTCCGAACGCTCCTCCGCGCTCTACGTGGGCCTCGCTCCCGCTCCCGAGCCGGGCGAGGAGCTCCAGCTCGCGCTCGCCCTGACCGCGCCCGCGGTGCCCGCGGCACCCGGGACGGCCGTCGGCCGCGGCGATCCGGTCGTCGTCTGGGAGTGGTACGACGGCGCCGCCTGGCGCGAGCTCCCCGCCGAGGACGGCACCGCCGCCCTCACCACCTCCGGGCGCGTCCGGCTCCGGATCGGGCCGGCGATCCCGACCGTCGCGCTCGCCCCGGCCCCGTCACCGCTCGCCTGGGTCCGGTGCCGACTGGCCGCCGGCCGGCCCGACGCAGCCCCCTGGCTCCGCGGAGTCGCGGTCCACGCGGCCGCCGTCGACCAGGCGGCGACGGCGCGCACCCGCTTCCGGCTCGACGCCGCGGTCGCGATCCCGCCCGGCCGGTCCCCCGTGCCCGGCGCGGCGGCGCCGCTGGCGCTGACCGTCGACGCGGGCGGGGCGATCACGGCGCTCGCGTCTGGTCCGCCGCTTCCGACGCCGGACGTCCACGTCCTCGAGCTCTCGGCGACCGCCCTGCTGGCGGCCGCCGTCGCCGTCGGCCGGGGCGAGCGCCGTCCGCGCCAGGCTCTCGTCCTTCCGGGCGGGCCCGCGGTCGCGGCGACCGTCGCCGCCTGGGTCGTCCGCCCGACGCCCACCGGGCTCGAGGGCGAGTCGATCCGGCTCGTGCCCGACCTGGACGCCTCCGGCCCCCACGACACGGTCGCCGTCCTCGACGCGGCGCGCGGCGTCCTCGTCTCCGGCGACGGCCGGCGCGGCCGCATGCTCGCACCCGACGAGCTCGTCCTCGCTCGCTACGAGCGGACCCTCGGGCAGGCCGGCAACCTGCGCGCGGCGAGCGCCTGCCGCCTGGACCTCGACCCGGACGGTCCGAACGACGCGCTCCTCGGCGGAGCCGCCGGCGGTGTCGCCGCGGAGCTCCTGGTCCGCCTGCCCTGGCCGATCGCCGGCGGGACCGACGCCGAGGACGTGGAACCCGCGGCCGGCCGCGCCGCGCGGCGGCTCTCGGCCCACGAGCGACTGCTGGAGCTGCTGCCCGGCGATCGGCCGGCGACGCTGGACGGCCTCGACCCCGCCGCGGTCGACGGGTGCGAGCCACCGGAGCGGGCGCTCACGGCCCCCGACCTGGAGCGGATCGTGCTCGCCACCCCCGGCCGAAGGGTGGCCCGGGCCCGCGCCTTCGCCGAGCTCGACGCGGCCCTCCCCGCGCTCCGCGCCGCCGGGACCGCGAGCGTCGTCGTCCTGCCCTCGCTCCCGGCGGACCGCCCGCAGCCGACGACGGCCCTCCTCGACGCCGTTCGCGCCGAGGTCGGGCGGCGGCGGATCGTCGGCTCGCGGATCGTCGTCACCGGCCCGACCTACGTCGACGTCTCCGTCCGGGCGGCCCTCGCCCTCACCGCCTGGGCCGACGCCGCGACGACGCTCGCCGCGGCCCGGAACGCGCTCGACGCCTACCTCCATCCCCTCACCGGCGGGCCCGAGCACCGCGGCTGGCCGTTCGGCCGCGACGTCTACCGGGCGGACATCCTGGCCGTCCTCGACGGCGTCGCCGGCGTCGCGAGCGTCACCGCCCTCGAGCTCCTCGACGGCCAGGGCCGCGCCACCTGCGGCAACGTCTGCGTCGCGCCGACGGCGCTCGTCGGCGCCGGGGCGCACGAGCTGACGGAGGCCGCCCCGTGAAGACGCCCCTCGCCCCGCCGCGGATCGACTGGGTGGACCGCCAGCTCGCCGCCGGCCGCGACTTCCGGGCCGCCCTCGGCTTCCTCGACGCCCGGCGCGCCCGCCACCTGCGCGGCGCCCACGGCACCTGGGGGGTCGCGCTCGGCCTCGACGTCGATGCCTCGCTCGCCTCGGCGCCGCGGATCGGGACCGTCGGCCCCGGGCTCGCCTACGACGCCGCCGGACGGGAGCTCGTCGTCGATCGCCGACGGGAGGTGGCGATCCCCGACGAGGCGGCCGGGGTCGTCACGATGATCCTCGCGGCCGGCGCCTGCGCCCCTGCCGCCGCGCCCGCGATCGCCTGGGCGCGGCGGCCGCTCCGGCCCGGACGCGACGTGCCGCTGGCGACGATCGACCTCGGCACCGGCATCGTCGACAGCACCCGGCGGCCGCACGTGCGGACGATGGCCCCGCCGCGGGTCGCCGGGGCGTTCGTGCAGGTCGGGGCCGCGCCGGGGCAGGGGTGGGCGTTCGGCTACGCCGTCGAGGTCGACACCTCGGCCGCCGGGTTCGAGCGCGCTCCGCTCTATCTCGTCCAGCCGTCGCTCGGCGCCTCGGCCAGGGCCACCGGCTCGGCCGGCCTCCTCGGCCCGTTCCTCGACGTCGCGGACCCGCAGCCCGGGCGGTTCACGATGACCGTCCGCTACCTGGCGCCGACGCAGGCGATCGCGGCCGCCGCTCCCGACGCCACGCGCCGGGTGGTCGCCAACCCGTTCGCCTTCTCGTGGGTCGGCGTCGAGCCGGCACCCCGGGCCGGCGTCGACCCCTGGCCCCCGACCTCCCCTCCGATCCCGCTCTGAAAAGGGAAGCCGAGATGACGGACATCGCCCTGCCCACCCTCTCCCGCCCGGCGTTCTTCGCCGGCGAACGGCTGCTGCCGGAGACGCTCGAGGACGCGTTCGCCCTTCCCCTCGCCCTCCACGAGCTGCACAACCGCGCCCTCCACGGCCAGGGGATCGGCTTCGGGCTCGACGTCGTCGCGGCGCGCGGGGCGACGACGGTGACGGTCACGCCGGGCTACGCGATCGACGCCGCCGGCCGCGACCTCGTGCTCGCCCGGCCGGGCACGGTCGCGGTCCCGCCCGTTTCCTCGGCGCCGGACGGCGGCCCGGTCCCGTTCACCCTGGTCCTCTCGGCGACGCCGGACGTCGACGCGCGGGTCGAGATCCTCGGCGGCGTCTGCGGCTCGTCGGGCGCGGTCCGCCGCTCGGACGCTCCGGCGCTCCGCTTCGAGGCGCCGGAGCTCGTCCGCGACGGCCTCGACGTCGTCCTCGCGCAGGTCGCCGTCCGCAACTGCGCCCTCGTCGCGCCGTGGTCGCCGGCCGGGCGACGGACGATCCTGCCGGCCGGCCGGCCCTACGTCGCCGCCGGGGCGACGGCGCCGGGCGCGACGGGTTGGCGGGCGTGGCCCGACGGCGCGGCGCCGGCCGGGGCGGTCGCCACCGTCTCCACCGCCGAGGCGGGTTTCGGCGACACCCCGCGGTACGAGGCGCGCGTCGAGGGGGACCGCTACGCCGGCGGGATCCTGGTCGACGGTCCGCTCAGCGTGGAGGCGGCGACGCCCGCCTCCTTCGACGCGGTCGTCCTCCTGCCGGGGGGATTCGCCGTCGCCGGCGGAACCCCCGTCAACCCGGCGGCCGTTCACACCCAGGGGTTCCTGGACGACCGTGGCTGGCGGATCGTCTGGATGGGGGTCGAGGGCTGATGGCCGAGCCCACCTACCGCTACCTCGACCTCCGACCCGGGCCGGCCGCCTGGCCGGGAGCGACCGCCGAGGGCGTCGTCTACGCCGACGACGACTGCGTCCGCCTCGCCCCGCTTCCCGCCGACCCGTCGGTGCTGACGGGCGAGGGCGCAGGCGGGCTCGCCGGCGCCGCCTCGGTGGCCGTCGCCGGCGACGGCACGATCTACGTCGCCGATACGGAGGGGCGGCGGATCCTCGAGGTCCTCTGCGACGGGACGGTGGTGCCATACGCCTGCCTCGACGCCTCCGTCCTCTCCGCGCCCCGCGGGGTCCTCGTCGGTCCCCGGGACCGCCTCTACGTTGCCGACGGAGGAGGCGACCCGGGAGGGGGCGAGGGCGACGAGGCGGGCACCGCCGGGCGCGTGCTCGTGGTCGATCGGCCGAGCGGCACCGTCGTCGACGTCTGGACCGACCTCGGCGAACCGGTCGACCTCGCCGCCGACGCGGCGGGCGCCCTCTACGTGGCCGACGCCGCCGGCGGTCGCATCGTCCGCCTCGACGCCGACGGCGTCGTCGATCCGAGCTTCGCCCCGACCCTCGCGGTGCGGCCGGTCGCGATCTGCACCCTCGACCTCGGCGCCGGCGAGCGGCTCCTCGTAGTCGGCGCCGGAGGCGTGCTCGTCGTCCTCGACCTCGCCGGCGCCGAGGACGCGGCCGCTGCGGCGGCCTTCGGGTCGATCGCGGCCGAGGGGGCGACCGGCGTGGCCGCCGACGGCGAGGCCCTGTACCTCGCGACGCCCGGCGGGGTCATCGCCTTCGCCGCCGCCTCCGGCAGCTTCCTCGGGGTCGCGAGCCCCGGCCACGCGGTGGCGCTCGCGCTCGACTGCCGCGGCCGCCTGGTCGCGGCCGGCGACTCCGGCGTGCACCGGCTCGAGGGGCGAGGGCGGGCCCGGATCGGTCGGCTCCTCCTCGGCCCGCTCCCGCTCGTCGATGGGATCGCGCGCTGGGACCGGGTCGCGATCGAGCTCGGCGGCCCGCTTCCCCCCGCCGCCCACGTCCGGCTGTGGACGCGCACGGGCGCGGCGGCCGCGCAGCCGCCCTTCCCGCCGCCCCTCCCCGAGCCCGGCGAGGACCGGCTGCGGACCGCGCCCGGACACTGGCGCGCCTCGCCGCTCGACGCCCCCGACGCGCTCGTCCTGCACGAGCCGGCCGCCTACCTCTGGCTCTGCCTCGAGCTCTCGGGCGACGGCACGGCCAGCCCGGCCATCCGGTCCGTGCGGGCCGACCACCTCGGGACCGGGCTGCCGGGCCGGCTCCCGGCGATCTACGCCGCGGCCGACGCGGACGAGACCACCTTCCGCGTCGTCCAACTCCTGGCGGCGCCGCTCGACGCGATCGGCGCCGCGATCGCCGACCTGCCCCGCGGCTTCGACGCGGCGGCCGCGCCGGCCGACCGCCTGGACGGACTCGGCGCCTGGGTCGCCCAGAGCCTCGACGACCGCCTGCCGCTCCCCGAACGTCGCGCCGGCGTGGGGGAGGCCTTCGTGCGCCACGGCCTCCGGGGAACCCGGGCCGAGCTCGAGCGGACGCTCTCCGAGGTCGCCGGCGCGCCCGTGAGGATCACCGAGCCCGCGCAGGAGGTCGACGTCTGGAGCCTCGGCGAGTCGCCGCTCGGCTGGCGGACGATGCTCGTCCCGGCCGAGGCGCAGGGCGCGGTCGTCGGGACGACGGCGGTCGTCGACGGGTCGCACCTGATCGTCGACGAGGACCGGGGCTGGCCGCTCAACGCGGACGTGGCCCACCGCTTCTGCGTCCACGTCGACGGCGAGCTCGAGCGCGACCGCGAGCGGGAGCTGCGGGCGGCCGTCGAACGCGAGAAGCCCGCCCACACGTTGGCGTCGGTCTGCGTCCGTGGGGAGCCGCGCCTCAGCGTCGGCTCGGCGTCGGTCGGGCCCGAATCGAGAATCGGCGGTCGCCGCGCGCCCGCCCGCGAGCACACCGCACCCGCCGTCGGCGGGCGCGTCGGCGGTATCCGGATAGGAGGCAGGCGATGACCGACTCGAGGGGGGCGCTGCACACGCTGGAGCGCAACCGGTTCTTCTACGGCAAGGTGATGGACGTCCGCCAGTGGCGTCTGGAGCAGGGCTACGGGATCGAGGCGCGCGCCCTCCTCGCCCGGCTCGGCCTCGGGATCGGTGTCCTCTCGGGCCTCGATGTCGAGCTCGCGCCGGACGGGTCGGCGCTCCGCATCCGCGCCGGGGTCGCCGTCGACGCGCTCGGCCGGACGATCATCGTGCCGGCCGACGTGACGCTCGCCGCGCCGAACCAGCCGACGGACTGCAAGGGCGCTCCCGACGGCGACCCGGTGACGGACGGGCCCGTCACGCTCGAGCTCTGCTACCACGAGTGCCTGACGGAGTCGGTGTCGGCGATCGCCTGCGGCTGCGACACCGTCGAGCGGTGCGAGGCCGGCGTCGTCTGCGAGCGCTACCGGCTGCGCCTCGTCCGCGGCCTGCCGACCACGCTCGATCCCGTCGCCTGTCCCGCGATGTTCCCGGCCGACCCGGCCCAGGGCTTCGATCGACGGCGGGCGATCTGGGAGACGCTGGGGGCGGCGCCGATCCCGCCGCTGCAGCCCGGGAACGCCGACGACCCCTGCGGCTGCGTCGTCCTCGCGACGGTCGCCTTCTCCCCGGACGGCCCGCCGGTGCTCGATCCGTTCACCCACCGGCGGACCATCTACTCCAATCAGGCCCTCCTGGAGCTGATCCTCTGCCTGGCCGCTCGCGTCGACGACTGTTGCCGCGAGCACGGACAGCCGCCGGCCTCCCCGCCGCGGGTGATGCGGATCTGGCCGGGCGACGGCTCGATCATCTCCACTCTCCCGAAGCCCGAGCCCCAGCACTGGCTGAAGGCGCCGCGGATCGAGCTCGCCTTCGAGCGCCCGATCGCCGACGCCATCCTCGACGCGCCGGACGCCTGGCTGCGCGCCTGGTCGATCGTCCGCACGGACCAGGAGGTCGTCGCGCGACGGCTCGGCCTGACCCGCCAGACGGGCGGCCAGAGCCCGATCCTCGGCCCCGTCGGCGGCGAGGAGGTCGCCCGCTACCTGCTCGATCAGGACTACCGAGCGCGAGCTCCGCGTCGCCCGCGTGCTCGTCCAGGTCCGGCCCGGCGACGCGGCGGCGCCGATCGTCGTCGACGCCTCCACCCCGCCCCTCCTGCTCGACGGGGAGCATCACGGCACGGGCCTCGACCAGGCGACCCTCGACGAGCTGTGGACGACGATCGGCGGCACCGGAACCCTCGACGCCGGCGCCTGGGACGCGCTCCTCCCGGGTGCGCAGCCCGCCCTGCCGAGCGGCGACGGGACGCCGGGCGGGCAGCTCGACGCCGCCTTCGCGTTCGCGCTCCCCGAGGTGGCGGACCAGCCGAAGCTGGTCGCGATCTGGCCGCCGAGCGCGTCGTTCCTGCGCCCGCTGGCCGACACCCCGGAGGTGCGGAAGTGGCGGCTCGACTTCCGCGAGGTCCCGCACCTGGAGCTGACGTTCGACGGATCGCTCGACGAGGCCGCGCTGGCGGCGCTCGCCGCCGACGACTGGATCCGCCTCTGGTGGCTGCCCGAGCTCGAGCCAACCGGCGCCAAGCGCCTCGGCCTCGCCTACGCCGGCGTCGAGCCGTCGCCGCACCTCGCCGTCCCCGCGCAGTCGACGTTGCGGGTGACGATCTCCGGGATCCCGTTCCAGGACTTCGACCCGAACGCGCCGAACCACCTCGCCTGGATCCTGCGCGGCGACAGGGCGAGCGTGGACGCCGACTTCGACGGCCTCGGGATCGACGCGGCCGCGGTCGACGCGCTCTGGGACGGCGACGCCTGGTCGGCCGGGCGGCCGAGCGGTCCCTCGAGCGAGGGCGCCACCCTCGCGGACGGCCAGCCCGGCGGGACGGTCACCGCGTTCCTCGACTACGCCGACAAGATCTGAGGGGACGAGACGATGAACACGACGACGCTGATGCCCGGGGCGGTGCCCTGCGCGCCCGCGGGCGGCGACTGCGGCTGCGGCTGCGGCGGAGGCTGCTCCGATCCGGTGGGCCTGGAGCGGACGCGCTTCTATCCCGCGGCAGCTGATCGGCCCCGACGAGCTGACCCAGGACCAGGTCTGGGTCCGCGACAAGCTCCGCCGCCACAACCGGCTCCTCCACGGCTGGGGGGTCGTCTGCGGGTGCGGCGTCCGCCAGGCCCTCGACGTCGACGGCGCGCCGGTGCCGTGGACGGTGCTGGTCGAGCCGGGCGACGTGCTCGGCCCCTTCGGTGACGAGATCGTGGTCGATCGCGAGACGCGCTTCGACCTGCGCGGCCTCGCGACCACGGGGTTCGACTGCCCGCCGCCGGCCGACCCCTGGTGCGCGGACGTCAGGGTCGAGCGTCGGCCGCGCCAGACCCTCTACCTGGCGATCCGCTACGACGAGTGCCTGACCCACCCCGAGCGGACGCTCGGCGGCTGCGGCTGCGGCTGCGACGACGCCGAGTGCGAGTACGGGCGGATCCGCGAGACCTTCTCGCTGACCGCGCTGGACGAGCTCCCGGAGGCCTACCGGAGGGCGGCGGAGGAGGACCCGAAGATCACGAGCGGGCTCCTCGGCTCGCTGCGCTGCGCGCCCGACTTCCGCGGCTCCGTCCGGCCGTGCCCGCCGTGCCCGACCGATCCCTGGGTCGTCCTCGCCGACATCGTCGCCGACGCCGACGGCCGGCTCCAGATCGATCCCGTCTCCCACCGCCGGTACGTCGCGAGCTTCGGCGCGTTCTGGTTCAGCTGCGGCGCGGCCGCGAAGGCGCCGAAGACCGGCGTCTGGACCCAGGCGCAGAAGGCATTGCTCGGCGAGCGGCTCGACGCGAGCACGATGCGGATCCTGGAGGACCGTCACGGCGGCGCCCTCTCCGCGGTCGCCGACGTCGGCGTGGTCGCGCTCAAGGGGGTCGGGCGGAGGTCCGCCCTCGGCCGCTTCCTCGGCGACCGCTCGATCGCGGAGGTCGCGGGCGCCGATCGGCAGGCGTTCCTGGCGGGCGCCGCCGCGGCCGGGGTCGACGAGGGCCGGGCCGGGGAGGTCTGGGACGCCGCGAGCGGCGTGGCCTCGGCGATCGGGGCCTGACGGCGGGTCCGGGACGGGTCGGGCTCCCGCAGGGCGCGCCTGGCGTCGGTCCGCCGTTCGAGGGCGCCAGCGGACCGGTCCCCGGCCCCGAGCCCCTAGGCTGGCCGGTGATGGTCCGCGTCGACGAAGCCGCGCCGCCCGGCCTCGCCCCTCCCGTCCGCGCGCCGAGCCCCCTGGCCCCCGTGGCGGCGGCGCTCGCGGTCGTCCTGCTGTGGGCCTCCGCCTTCGTCGGCATCCGCTCCGCCGGCGCGCACATCGCTCCCGGCGGCCTCGCCCTGGGCCGGCTCGCCGTCGGCACGGTCGCGCTCGCCGGCTTCGCGATCCCGCGCTGGACCGGCCTTCCCGCGCGCCGCGACCTGGGGTCGATCGCGGCCTGCGGCGTCGCCTGGTTCGCCGCCTACAACGTCGCGCTGAACACGGCCGAGCGTCACGTCGACTCCGGCACCGCGGCGATGCTCGTCAACGTCGGCCCGCTCCTGATCATCCTCGGCGGGATCCTCCTCCTCGGCGAGCGAGCGACGCCGCGGTTCGGGCTCGGGGTCGCCGTCGCCTTCGCCGGCGTGATCCTGATCGGCCTCTCCACCTCGCAGAGCGCACACGCCGACGTGGCGGGCGTGGTCCTCTGCCTCGTCGCCGCCGTCGCCTACGCCGCCGGCGTGCTCCTCCAGAAGCCGGTCCTGGCCCGCGTCGCGCCGCTCCAGCTGACGTTCCTCGCCTGCATCGTCGGCACGATCGCCTGCCTGCCGTTCGCCGGGCAGCTCGTCCGCGGCGTCCGCGACGCGCCGGCCGGCGCCGTGGCCTGGATGGTGTTCCTCGGCGTCTTCCCGACCGCCGTCGCGTTCACGCTCTGGGCCTGGGCGCTGGCGCGGACCGGAAGCGGACGGCTGGCCGTCCTGACCTACCTCGTGCCGCCCGTCGCCGTGCTCCTCGGCTGGGCCTGGCTCGACGAGGTCCCGGCCGGGCTCGCGCTGGTGGGCGGCGGCCTCTGCCTCGCGGGCGTCGTCGTCGGCCGGCTGCCGGCGTCGGCCCGGTTCCGGAGCCGATCCGGATCGATCCGGCTGCCGGACTCGACCTAGTCGAGCACGAGGCGGGCGAGGGGCGAGCGCGGCACGCCCGCCGTCGGCAGGACGTCCCGGAGGCAGGTCATCGTGTCGAGCGTCGCCCGCTGCGCGGCGACGCGGGCGAGGGCGCCCCGGGACGCCTGCAGCTCGCGGACGAGCAGGGCGCGGATGGTCGGCGCCGCCTTCGCGAGCCGGACGCGCCGCAGGCGCACCGCCGGTCCGGCGACGCGAAGGGGCACCTTCCCGGTCGCCGTCGCGAGCGTCGAGATCGCCCCCGTGCGGGTGCGGACCGCCGCCGAGGCGAAGGAGCCCGCGAGCGCGAACCCGGCCGCGTGCCCGCCGAGCTGGGGCGGCCGCGTGGCGGACCGGACGGGACGCACGAGGATCGAGCGGTGGCTCCGGTACCACGCCTTCACCGCCGCCGCCGGAATCGCCGGGCGGCCCGAGGCGGCCGCGTAGGACGCGCCGTGGATCTCGTCGAGGAGCAGGAGGCGCGCCTCGGTGCGCGAGATCCCGGCCCGCGCCAGGAAGGCGCGGTAGGCGGCCCGGTCGCCGTGCCACTCGCGTCCGACGACGCCGTTCTCCACGCGGGTCAGGTACGCGGCCGTGATGGGGATCCCGGCGGAGGCGATCCGGTCCAGGAGGAGCGTCTGCGCTCCGGCCGGCGAGTGGAGGATCGCGGCCCAGCGGGCGAGCCTCGCGTCGTCCACGGTGGCCCCCGCCGTCGTCGTGCAGCGCGCCCCCGGCGGGAGGAGGATCTGCCCCTCGGTCAGGGACGTGTCGAAGGCGGCGGCGGCCGGCGCGTCGCAGAGGGCCGGATCGCGCGTCCAGAGGTAGACGCAGGCGGCCTCCGGCTTGTCGGGATCGATGCCCTCGAGGCCGGACGTCCGCCATCCCCAGGACCAGATGGTGGCGATCGGCAGCTCCGTTGCCACCTGGCGGGCGGCCAGCGTCTGCAGCTTGACGTACTCGAACCAGGCGCTCGCGGGCTGCAGTCCCATCCGTCCGCCCTGCCGGCCCTGGAAGCCGAGGACGAGGCCGAGCCTCGATGCCGGGATTCCGGTGGTCCGCAGCTCGTCGATCCGCCGGCGCATGTCGACGCGGGAGGCCCGGCTGGCGAGCAGGGGACCGATCGCGTTCATCGACGGCGCGGCGTAGTAGGCCTCGAGGACGATGTCGGAGGCCTTCGCGATCCGCCGCCAGTAGGCCCGCGCGGCCGGGTCCCGGGTGTTGGGGCCGCTCGGCGGGATCAGCAGGAAGACCCGGTCGCCGTAGGCGGCCAGGTGCTTGACCAGGGCCAGGACGTTCGACCGGTACTGGAGGTTCCGGCCGGCGAAGGGCGCGCTCGCGTTGGGGAGGAGGAGCTCGTTGAGGGCGACCCACGGGGTCTCGCAGCCGGCGGCGCGGACGGCCCGGGTCTGCAGGAAGTCGGCGTTGTCCTTCACCTCGTCGGCCGGAGACGGCGCGGCGGGCGTCCCGACGTAGTCGGGGAGGTTCATCTCCCAGTAGGCGCCGACCGCCCCGGCCGCGAGCATCTGGCCGGCGATCCCGCCGCCCGCCGTGGCCGCGATGATCCCCGGCCGCCCGAACACCTGCTGACGGAAGCCGACCGATCCGTCGGCGAAGTCCGCCCAGGCGGGCTGGGCGGACGGCATGACGCAGGGGTCCGCCCGCGCCGTCGCCGGGGCCGCGGCGAGGACCGCGAAGGTCAGGAGGAGCGCCGCCGACGCTCGCACGACGAGGGCTCGCAACCGGGTGCGAGGGAGGTGCATCACGGGCCAGGGTACCGGACGGAGGTTTCCGGACTGTTGCCGTCGTGGACGCGTTCTGGGTGCGCGCCGGGCGCCGATCGGCCGGTACCCTGGCCTCCATGGAGCCGGGATCGGAGCCCTGCGGCCGCTCCCTCGCCGAGCGCTGGGAGGCCCTGGAGGGCGGCGTCCAGGCGGCGATCGCCTATCCGGTCGCCGCGATCGTCCTCTTCCTCGGCCACGCCGTTTTCTTCCCGCGCACGCGCTGGCTCCTGGCCATCACCTACGGCCTCTTCTGGGCCATCCCGGCGACCGCCGCGATCGTCAGCGCGACGGCGTCGGAGCGGCGGAAGCGCGCCCGCCGGCGGGAGGCGGCGCGCCCGGCCGGGGAGGAGGAGCGTGGGGCCGAGGACGGGCCCGGGGTGGAGAAGTAGGGCGAGGCGACGGAGCGCAGGCGGGAGGAGGGCCCGAGGGCGACGAGGCGGGAGGCTGGGGGGAGCGCACCGGGGCGCCTGGCAGGGGAGGAGGAGCGCGGGCCGGAGGGCGAGCGGGCCGGAGGGAGGCCTGGAGGCGAGGCGACGTCCCGGCGGAGCCCCGGTGCGCCGACTCCATCGCCGACCTACCCCCTGCCCTGGACGGCGACCCCTCGGTTGCATCGAGGCGAGCGATCGCCTAGCCTGGTGGAGTGACCACTCACTCACCCGCCGTCGCCGGCCCGCCCCGCCGGCTCACCGCGGACGAGCGGCGGGCCGCCATCGAGGCCGCCGCCGTGCCCTTCTTCGCGGAACGCGGCTTCCGCGGCGCCTCGACCGCGGACATCGCGGCGGCCGCGGGCTGCTCCGAGGCGTTGCTCTACAAGCTCTTCCCGACGAAGCTCGCCCTGTTCGCCACCGTCCTGTCCTCCCGCAACGGCGGGATGCG
The DNA here is from genome assembly GCA_963800515.1 of uncultured Thermoleophilia bacterium. Taxonomy (GTDB): domain Bacteria; phylum Actinomycetota; class Thermoleophilia; order Gaiellales; family F1-60-MAGs149; genus CAWDBC01. The sequence goes on along the minus strand of CAWDBC010000005.1, from coordinate 79,531 downwards.
CGAGCGGATCGACCAGCTCTGGATCGAGCTCGAGGACGTCGAGGACCCGCTCACGCGGGCGCACATGGTCCTCCGCCGCTGCCTCGAGGACCACGACCTGCGGACGAAGTCCCGCCTCCGCGCCGCCGCCGTGTCGATGCTCCACGAGGAGCCGGTGCGCCGGGAGCTGCAGGCATCCGTCGAGTCGATGCGCGCGCGGTGGACGACCATCGTGCGCGACGCCCAGGAGCGCGGCTACGCCAGGCTCGACGTCGATGCCGAGCAGGCGGGGCGGACGATCACGAGCCTGCTCGTCGCCGAGCCGCTGCTGATCGCGATCGATCCGGCCGAAGCCGGCGGCAAGTACGACCAGCTGCGCACCATCCTCGAACTCCTGCGTGACCCGGCCGCGCCGGCGCACGCCCTCGGAAAGGAGCCGGCATGATCGATGCCGACCATCCCAATCGCCGGTGGTTCACCCTCGCCACCATGTGCATCGCGCTCTTCATGATCATGCTCGACAACACGGTCGTGAACGTCGCGCTCCCGTCGATCCAGCGCGCCTTCAACCCGTCGGCCGAGTCGCTCGAGTGGACGATCAACGCCTACGTGCTCACCTTCGCCGTCCTGATCCTGACGGGCGGCAAGCTCGGCGACCGCTTCGGTCGGCGCAGGCTCTTCATCGTCGGCCTCGGGATCTTCACGCTCGCTTCCGCGATGTGCGCGCTCGCCCAGTCGGACAACCAGCTGATCGCGTTCCGCGCCTTCCAGGGCGTCGGCGGGGCGATCATGAACCCGCTCACGCTCTCGATCCTCGTCGCGGCCTTCCCCCGCAAGCAGCTGCCGACGGCGATCGGGATCTGGGCCGGCATCTCGGGGCTCGGGCTGGCCATCGGCCCGCTCCTCGGCGGGTACCTCGTCGACCACGCCGGCTGGTCCTACGTCTTCTGGATCAACATCCCCGTCGGGATCGTCGCGGTCGTCGCGGCGCTCCTCTTCGTCGACGAGTCCCGCGACCCGACGACCACCACGATCGACATCCTCGGCACCGTCCTCGTCACCGCGTCGCTCTTCGCCCTCGTCTTCGGGCTGATCAAGACGGGGACCAACTCCTTCGGGTCGCCGCTGATCCTGAGCCTCCTGATCGCCTCGGCCGTGCTCTTCGTCGCGTTCCTCGTCTGGGAGTCGCGGACGTCGAACCCGATGATCCCGCTGGAGTTCTTCCGGGTCCGGATGTTCAGCATCTCGGTCGTGGTCGTGCTGCTCGTGGGCTTCGCGATGTTCGGCTCGATCTACTTCATGTCCCTCTACTTCCAGAACGTCCAGGGCCTCGACGCGCTCGGCTCCGGCGTCCGCTCGCTCCCGCTGACGATGATGATCCTGGTCTGCGCGCCGATCGCCGGGCGGGTCAACGGCAAGTACGGCCCGCGCTGGCTGATGGTCTCCGGCATGGCCTTCGCCTCGATCGGCATGTTCGGCCTCTCGCGGATCGGGGTCTCCACGCCCTACATGGAGATCTGGCCGTTCTACATGCTCCTGGGCGGCGGGATCTCGCTGACCATGCCGTCCGTCTCCTCGGCGGCCATGGGCTCGGTCGATCCGCGCAAGGCGGGCATCGCCTCGGGCGTCGTCAACGCGTCGCGTCAGGTCGGAGGCTCCATCGGCCTGGCCGTGCTCGGGGCGGTCGCCGCGGCGATGTCCGCGGACCACTGGCGGAACACCCTGACGGCGGCCCAGAGCCGCGGTCCCCTGAACTCGGACCGGGTCCTCCAGGCGGTGCAGTCGGCGAACAGCAGCCGGCTCATCGGCGGCCTCCAGCAGGCCGGCTTCCCGATCGGCGACGCGACGGCGTTCAGGCACAACGTCTCGGCGTCCTTCGTCGACGGCCTCGACACCGCGATGTTCGTCGGCGGCTCGCTGACGCTCGTCGCCGGCATCGCCGCGGCGGTGGGGCTGCACGGCCTGCGCATCGCCCAGCACGCGGCGTCCGAGACGCCGACCGTGGCGGTCGAGGCCTAGGACGGATCGGAGCGGCGGCCGCGCCTCGGCGGCCGCCGCTCCGGCCTTCGCGCGTTCGGCCGCGGCGGGCACCCGGCGCACCTGGTACGAATCGCGGCGAGCGTGAGCGATCGGCCGCCGACCTTCGAGCACCTCTTCCGCCCCCTGGCGCTGGGGAGCGCCGAGCTGCCGAACCGGATCGTCTCGACGTCCCACCAGACGACCCTCGTCGCCGACCACCTGGTCACGGACGACCTCGTCGCCTACCACGAGGCCCGCGCGCGTGGCGGGGCCGGCCTGATCATCCTGGAGGCGGTGGCGGTCGCGCCGTCCGGTCTCCTCACCTCCCACACCCTCGGCGGCTACCTCCCCGAGATGGTCGACGGTACCGGCCGGATCGCCGCGGCCGTCCGCCGCCACGGGACCCGCCTCTTCGTCCAGCTCTTCCACGGCGGCCGCGAGATGATCGCGTCCGCACCACGGCCGGTGGTCGTCTCGGCCTCGGCGACGCCGAGCGCCCGCTACCACACGGAGCCGCGCGCCCTCGGCACCGAGGAGGTCGCCGAGCTCGTCGCCTCCTACGGCCGGTGCGCAGCGGTCGCGGCCGCGGCTGGACTCGACGGGATCGAGATCAGCGCCGCGCACGGCTACCTCGCCGAGCAGTTCTTCCGGCCGGTCCTGAACGGGCGGGACGACGTCTACGGCACGCCGGCACGATTCCTGCTCGAGCTCGTGGCCGAGGTGCGTCGCGCCGCGCCCGCGGCCTGGCCGTCGGCGTCCGCCTGAGCGCGGACTCGGACGCGGCGCGGCGGATCGCGCCGCAGGTCGCGCACCGGGTCGACTTCCTGCACGTCGCCCTCGGGGACTCCTCGACCGTGGCCGGCTGCGGCGACATCGTCCCGCCGCCGCCCGCCCCCCGCGCCCTGATCGGCGAGCTCGCGGCCCCCTTCCGCCTCGGTCCACCGGTCGTGGCCACGACGAGGATCGTCGAGCCGGCCGAGGCGGAGGCGCTGCTCCGGGACGGCCTCGCCGACGCCGTCGGGATGACCCGCGCCCTGATCACCGATCCCGACCTGCCCCGCAAGGCCCGCGGTGGCGCGGCGGGCTCGATCCTCCGCTGCATCGGGTGCAACGCGTGCATCGCCCACTATCACGCGGAGACGCCGATCCGCTGCGCCCAGAACCCGCGAACCGGCCGCGAGCGCAGCCTCGACCCTCCCGCACCCGGCGCGGAGCCGCGCCGGGTCGTGGTCGTCGGCGCGGGGCCAGCCGGCCTCGCCGCCGCGATGGAGGCCACCGCGGCCGGTAACCGGGTCGTCCTCCTCGAGCGGCGGGAGCGGGTCGGGGGCCAGGTCGCCCTCGCCGGCGCGGCGCCGGGGCCGGCCGAGCTCGCCGCGACCCTCCTCTCGAACTACGGGCCCGTCGTCGACGCGATCGAGCTCCGGCTCGGGGTCACGGCGAACGTGGCCGTGATCGCGGAGCTCGCGCCGGACCTCGTGGTCCTCGCCACGGGGGCCCGTCCGTTCGCGCCGCCGCAGCGGCTCGACGGCGTCGCCGTCGTCCAGGCGTGGGCGGTCCTCGAGGGCGTCCGGCCGGAGGGGCGGATCGTGATCGCCGACTGGGGCGGCGGCTCGGCGGGCCTCGACTGCGCCGAGCTCCTGGCCGGCGACGGGCGCGACCCCGTGCTCGTCGTCGGCGCCGTCACGCCCGGCGAGACGCTCCACCAGTACGCGCGCAACGGATACCTGGCCCGCCTGGCGCGGGCCGGCGTCCGGATCGAGCACCACCTCGCCCTGCGGTCGGCCTCGGGCGGCCGGGTCCGCTTCGCCAACGTGTTCGCGCCGGAGCTCGAGACGGAGCTGGAGGCGGAGGCGCTCGTCGTCTCGCTCGGCCGGGTCCCGGAGGACGCGCTGGCGGTGGAGCTGCGGCAGGCCGGGATCCCCTTCGTCGAGGCGGGCGACTGCCGGTCGCCCCGCGGCCTCGAGGAGGCGATCCTCGAGGGCACGCTCGCCGTCCGCGCCCCCGCCCCCGTCACCTCCGATCAGCCGAGCCGGCTCCGCAGCTGATCGATCACCGTCAGGAGCGGCAGGTTGTCGACGGCCTGCTTGAGGATGAACGACTCGAAGCCGTTGACCTGACCGGCGTGGTCGGCCTCGTCGATCCCGGTCTTCAGGCCGCTCCGCAGCGCGTCCTGGAACGTGTTCCGGTCGATCCGGTTCGCCTGCAGGAACGCCGAGAGCGCCGCGTCGGACTGGAGCGAGAGGGCGACGTCGGTGACGCTCGTCTTCGTCTCGCAGGCGGCCTTGGCGGCGCCGATGAGGACGATCTCGGCGGCGACCCTGGTGGTCCCGTTCGCCTTCTGCCAGGGGAACGCCTGGCAGGGATCGCCCTCGCCGCGGAGCTCGGCGATCAGCCGGTCGAGCGGGATCACGTCGATCATCGCGTCGACGGCGTCGCGGAGCGTGCCCGCGGGCAGGGCCTTCGCGGCGACCGCTTCGCCGACCGCCTGGTGGGCTCCCGTCCGCGCCGCCTGCTCGACCCGGGCGCGACCGAGGCCCGGCCGGTTCTCGAAGGCGGTCAGCTCGCCCTGGGAGGTGAGCGCGACCAGGACGTCCTGGATCGGCTGGTGGAGGGTGCACGCCGTCTTCGCGGACGTGATCAGGGCGATCGTCGCGATCGTCTGCTCCGTGCCGGTGGTCTTCGCGGGGAACGGCAGGGCGACGCAGGAGCTGTCACGGCCCTGGACCACGTCGAGCAGGCGGGCGACCGGGACGACGCCGACGGCGGCCACGAGGAAGCTCGAGAGATCGCTCGACAGGCCGCCCGCCGCCTTCGCGTCCCCGACGGCGGCGGTGATCGAGGCGCGGAGGGTCCGGTCGAACCGGGACCGTGGCACCTTCAGCCGCGTCAGGAGCGCGTCGAGCTCGGGCTCCGACGTGACCGCGAGCACGAGGTCCTCACGCGTCGCGCCGATCGAGCAGGCCGTCCGGTCGAGCCCGAGGAGGACGATGCGCTGGAGCACCGCCTGGTCGTCCGATCCCGAGAGCTTGCCGGTGGTGGACGGCCGCGACCGGCACGGGCTCTGGACCTTGGCCGGGCGATAGCTGGTGCCGCCCGCCTGGACGTAGATCCCGATCAGGACGATCGAGGCGAGCGCCGCGGCGGCGATCGCCCCGGCGGCGATCCAGAACCCGCGATCACGGCCGGCGAGACTCCTCACGCTGGGGAGTGTCCCCGCTCAGGCCCGGCGCAGCGTGTCGATGCCCTCGGCGCCGGCGAGGTAGGCCACGTCCGCGAGCCCGAGGAAGAGGCCGTGGCCGACGACGCCGGGGAGCGCGTCGAGGAGGCCGGCGAGCAGGCTCGGCTCGTCCAGCGGGGCCGTCGCGCAGTCGTAGATCCAGTTGCCGCCGTCCGTCAGGTACGTCACGTCCGCGCTCGTCCGGCGGAGCTCGGCCTCGAGTCCCAGCTCCTCGAGCCAGCCGCGGACCGCCCCCGCCGCGAACGGCACGACCTCGACCGGCACGCGGGCCCGGGTCCCGAGCCTCGTCACCCGCTTCGACTCGTCGGCGACGACGACGAACGTCTCGGCCGCGCGGGCCACGACCTTCTCCCGCAGCGCCGCGCCGCCGAGCCCCTTCGTCAGCGACAGGTCCGGCGCCACCTCGTCGGTCCCGTCGATCGCCAGATCGAGCCGAGGCGTCTCGGTGAGCGTGGTCAGCGCGATCCCGACCTCCGCGGCGAGGCGGCCCGTCGCCTCGCTCGTCGGCACGCAGAGGAGGCCGGTCAGCTCGGCGCTCGCCACCCGCCGGCCGACGGCGGCGACCACGTGCACCGCCGTCGAGCCCGTGCCAAGGCCGAGCCGCATGCCGCTCTCGACGTGGGTGGCCACCGCGTGCTCGGCGACCCGGCGCTTCAGGTCCTCGACGCTCACGTCTCCTCCGGCGGGTGGTAGGCGAGGGCGAACTGGCGGGCGGTCCGGGGGGTCAGGCCGTGCCCGAGCCGGGCGAACAGGGTCGCCCGCTCGCGGACGTCGGGCGGCACCGACCCGTGCTCGCGCTCGACGAGCCCCTCGGCGATCTCGAGGAACCGCTCGAGGTCGGGCAGGCCGAACCGCACGCGACGGCCGAACCGCTGGGCGAGCGCGCTGCGCTCCGCCGTCGCCTCCGCCGCGTCGACCTCGTCCTGGCGGTGGGAGAAGGTGTCGCCGATCAGCGACACGCGGTTCGAGGTGACCCAGACGAGGACGTTCGCCGGCCGCTCGTCGACGCCGCCCTCCAGCGCGGCGCGAAGCGCGCGGTCGACCCGTCCGGCGTCGTCGAGGACGAGGTCGTCGACGAAGACGAGGCAGCGCGGACCGTCGCCCGCGAGCGAGGCCATCAGCGCCGGCAGGTGCAGGAGCTCGTCCCGGTCCAGCTGGACGAGCCGGAGGCCGTCGCCCGCGAAGCGGTGGGCCGCCGCCCGCACCGTCGCCGACTTGCCCGTTCCCGGCCGGCCGTGGAGGAGCGCGTCGCAGGCGGATCCCCCGTGACTGAAGCGCTTCAGATCGTCGACGAGCGGCGCCCGGACCGACTCGAAGCCGATCAGGTCGTCGAGGTCGATCGGGTCGGGTCGCTCGACCGAGCGGAGGGCGCCCTCGCGGTAGGCGAGCACGCGGCTCGTCGCGAGCGCGCCCGTGCCCTCGCGCCGGTGGAAGTCGGCGAGCAGCGGGGCCCGGGCACCCCACGGCAGGCCCGCCTCGACGTCCTCGGCGAGCGCCCCGACGAGGCTCGCGGCGGCCGGGGGCAGGTGCGGATCGGCGGCCGCGGGCAGCGACGGCAGCCGCCCGGCCGCCGTCGAGGCGCGCCGGAAGAGGTCGTCGAGCTCGGTCGCGGCGGCGGCGAGCCGGGGGTCGTCGCGCTCGAGCCCGCGCCGCGCGGCCTCGGCGAAGGGGCCCGTCGAGCCCACCACGACGCGGGCGATGGCGGCGGCGACGGGCCCCGGCAGGGCGAACAGGAGCTCCGTCCGGTCGGCGGCGCCGTCGGCGTCGAGGAACCGGACCACGGGGTGCCCGTCGAGGTCGCGGTAGGCGACGAGCCGCTCCGTCACGGGGTCTCTCGGCGCCCCGGACGACCGGAGCGGCGGAGCGCCAGCGCCGTGACCGCCTCGAGGACGACGCGGTGCGCGACGAGCGCCGTGATCCCGGACGGGTCGTACGGCGGCGAGACCTCGACCACGTCGCCGGCGGCGAGCTCCAGCTCACGGGCGATCCGGCGGACCGCGCCGAGGAGCTCGCGCGAGGTCAGCCCGCCGGGCTCCGGCGTGCCCGTCCCGGGGGCGTAGGCCGGATCGAGGACGTCGACGTCGACGGAGAGGTAGACGCGGGGCGCCCGCGACGCGGCGTGCTCGATCGCGTCGTCGAGGACGGCCGGGAGGCCCCGCTCGTCGATCTCCCCCATCGTGTGCCAGCGGAAGCCCTGCTCGCGCATCCACTGGAACTCGTGCGGATACGGCCAGGCCCCGCGGAGGCCGATCTGGACGATGTTGCGGCCGTCGAGGAAGCCGTCCTCCACCGCGGTCCGGAAGGGCGAGCCGTGCGATTCGCGGACCCCCGCGTACGGCTCGCCGGTGTCCGCGTGCGTGTCGAAGTGGAGGACGGCGTAGCCGTCGGGGCCGTGGGCCGTAGCGAGCGCCTCGAGCATCGAGGCCGAGAGCGAGTGGTCGCCGCCGAGCACGAACGGCACGGCGCCCGCGGCGTAGACCTCGCCGAGGCTCGAGACGAGGTTTCGGCGGCTCTGGGCGACGTCGGCGGCCACCGCGAGCGCGTCGCCGTAGTCCACGATGTCGAGCACCTCGAAGGGATCCACGCCGAGCTCCATGCTCGGCCGGCTCGGCTCCGCGCCGACGTCCTCGGCGGTGCGGATCGCCCGCGGACCGAACCGGGTCCCCGGCCGGTTGGAGACGGCCTCGTCGAACGGCGCGCCGAGGATCACCACATCCGCGCCCTCGAGGTCGCCCGGCTCGCCGGCGAGCGGCGTCCGGCACCAGGTGACGCCAACGCCGGCGTACGAGGGCTCGTGCGGGCGGAACGGCGTGGTGCGCATGGCCGGGATCGTAGGCCACGGCCGGTTCCGTCCCGATGGCCGGCGATCCGCGAGGCCCGAGGGGCCCGGGGGCGCCGCGTTGACGCAGCCGTCGTCGTCGAGGGTGGTGACCCAGGCGATCGGCCGCGGCCGATCGCCGCGGTCCGGAGCCTGTACATGGTCGGCCGTTGAGCTCGGCGACGTCGAGGAACGCCGTCTCCGTCATCGCGGACGCGAACGAACGCCTCCCGGGCCGCCTGTCCCCGGCCTTCGGGCCGGCTCCGCGTCGCCACGCCGCATCGCGTAGGTTGGTCGCCACGATGGACGTCGACACCGCGATCCGCGCTCGCCGCACCCGGAAGGAGTTCGGGGCGGAGCCCGTCGACCGCGCCACGATCGACGCGCTCCTCGAGCTCGCCGTCGCCGCGCCGAACCATCACGAGACGCGCCCCTGGCGATTCCGCGTCCTCGATCGCGCCGCGATCGAGCGCCTCGCCGCGGCGGCCGACGATCCGAAGCTCCTGCGCTCCCCGACGGCGATCGTCGTCGCCCAGGTGATCTCCGAGAGCGCCGCCGTCGCGCTCGAGGACTACGCGTCCTGCGCCGTCGCCGTCCAGAACATCCTGCTCGGCGCGACCGCCCGTGGGCTCGCCAACTTCTGGCGGACCCCGGCGGGCCTCGACCTCCCGGCCGCCCGTCGCGTGCTCGAGCTTCCGGAGGAAGGCGTGCGCATCGTGGGGGTCGTCCACCTCGGCCCCGCCGACGGCCGCGAGCCGCTCGCCGTCGAGCGGACCTGGGCGGCCGAGACCCGGTTCCTCCGGTAGACTGGCCGTCGTCTTCCCCTCGATCCAGGGAGTCCCAATGGAAGCCTCGACGAGCTCGCCGACCACGGCGACGGTCTACATCTGCAAGAACGGCCACCGGACCGTCACCCTCTGGTCGAAGCCCGAGGTCTGTGCGCACCGGATCAACGCGCATCGGCTCTGCGGCCTCCCGGTGACGACGCTCGCCGACGCCGAGCCGGACGCGAAGGAGAGGATGCTGAATCCGCTCAAGGCCTCCAAGAAGGCCGCCAAGAAGAAGTAGCGGCGGCGTGGAGGCTCGGGAGCGGTTCGGCTGGCTGGAGCGCGTCGGCGACGCCGAGGTGCGGGGACTGGTCTTCTCCGAGCCGGGCGAGACGCTGGAGGACGGCGACTGGTACATCGACGCGACCAGCCCACGGCGGGGTCCGGTCGAGTCGATGACCGGCGAGTACGTGCCCGAGGGCGGCTGCTACATCCGCAAGTCGAAGGTCGACGCCTCGGTGTGGGACAGCGTGCTCGCGGTCGCGCGCCGCTGAATCATCACGGCCGGATCACGGCTCCGTGGAGGCGACGCCGGGGAATCCCATCCCCCGAACGGGACCTTCCCGTCGCCCTTTTTCCGGCTCATGCAGGAGTTTGCCCGGAAAATCGGTAGATTCAGCCCATGAGGGCTTCCCACCGGGTCGTAACGGCGTCGACCATCGCCACTGCTGTGCTCGCACTCTCGGCGGTGGCGTACGCGTCCCCCGTCCCGGTGATCACGGCCTCGCCGAGCTCCGGCACCGCGCCCCTGACCGTGACGCTCGACGCGTCCCACTCGACGGCGGATCCCGGCCAGGCGATCACCGCCGTCGCCTGGGATCTCGGCAACGGGGTCAGGGCGACGACGCTGACGACGCCGGCCACGTACACGGCGCCCGGGACGTACCACGTCGTGCTGACGGTCACCCAGACCGACGGCCAGGTCGCCCAGGCCGCCGGCGACATCCCGGTCGGCGCGCCCGCTCCTCCGACGTTCGGCTTCGCCGCGCCCTCGCTGGTCTACGGCCACAAGGCGCACGTCACCGGCGCCTTCCCCGGAGTCGCGAAGGCCGCGATGGTGGTCGAGCGCGCCGTGCTCCACCACAAGTGGAAGGTCGTGCGACGCACCACGACGAACGCTGCCGGCGCCTACGTGACGACCTTCCGCCCGAGCACCGGCGGGGTCTTCAGGGCCCGCCTGACCAAGATCCACCTCACCAGCCCGGCGGCTGCGCTGACGGTCCTGCCGACCATCAGGATCGTCGACTCGTCGGCCTTCGCGTTCAACGCCGCGACGGCGACGATCAAGGTCGCCCCGGCCTCCTACGTCGGCAAGGTCTCGTTCAGCGCCAGCCTCGCCGGCAAGGTCATCGGCCGGGAGACGAAGCGCGCGACGGACGGCGAGGTGACCATCACCGTTCCGACGACGGTCTTCGGCCGGTACCGGCTGATCGCCACCGCGCGCGCCTCCGGCGGCCTCGGCACCGCGACCACGACGACCGTCGTCCGGGCCGAGGGGCGCACGGTCTCCCCGGGCTCGGCGGGACCGGACATCCGCTTCCTGCGGGCACGGCTGGCCGCGCTCAACATCATCGTCCCGGCGGTCTCGACGACCTACTCCTGGCAGCTCTACGACTCCGTCATCGCGTTCGAGAAGGCCTACGGCTTCTCCCGCAGCGGCACCGTCGACGCCACGCAGTGGCGCAAGCTCCTGACGGCGCACGTGGTCCATGCCCGGTACCACAGCAGCGGGCACCACATCGAGGTGGACCAGAGCCGCCAGATCGGCATGTACGTCGAGAACGGCGCCGTGACCAAGGTCTGGCCGGTCTCCACGGGCGCCGGAGGCGCGACCCCGAACGGCACCTACAGCGTGTACCGCAAGTCGACGTACGACTGGGACTACCAGTTCCACCTCTGGCTGCCGTACGCGAGCTACATCGTCGGCGGCATCGCCCTTCACGGCTTCGACAGCGTCCCGACGTATCCGGCCTCCCACGGCTGCATCCGGATCCCGCAGTGGATCGCCCCGAGGGTCTACGCGATCGATCCCCTCGGCGAGGTCGTGCGGGTCTACGCCTAGCGGGACGGCCGGGGCTGCCGGTCGGTCGCCCTAGTCGACCTCGGCCAACGCCGGCGGCGTCGCCGCCTGACCGGCGTGCTGCGTGCTCGGTGCCGCGATCCGCAGGGTCGCGCCGACGAGGCCCGCGGCGACGATGAAGCCCGTGCCGACGAGAAAGGCGAGGTGGTAGCCGCCGTTGAGGGCGGCGAGGCGTCGGTGCCGGCGCCGCGGCCAGGCTGTCGGTGCGCGCGGCGGCGAGGCTGGCGAGGATCGCGAGCCCGAGCGCGCCGCCCATCATGAAGGCGGTGTTGACGACGCCCGAGGCGAGTCCGGCCGCTCCGCTCGACGCCGCTCATGGCGGCGAGCAGGATCGGGTTGAAGGCGATCCCGGCGCCGAGGCCGAGAGCGATCATGCCGGGAGGACGTCGAGCGGCCCAGCTGCCGCCGACCGGCGCGCGGGCGAAGAGCAGCAGGGCGAGCGCCGATGAGCACGAGCCCGACGCAGCGAGCGGCCGCGATGCCGAAGCGCATCACGAGCCTAGCCGAGAGGCCGAGCGAGAACGCGCCCATGATGATGTTCGTCGGCAGGAAGGCGAGGCCGACCTGCGAGCGGCGCGTACCCGAGCACGAGCTGGAGGTAGAGGGCGGAGAAGAAGAACCAGGCGAACATGGCGGCGGCCCACAGGACCCCGACCATATTGGCCGTGGCGACGTTGGGCAGCCGGAAGAGGCGAGCGGCATCAGCGGCGCGGCGGCGCGCGCCTCGATGCCGAGGAAGAGCGCCGAGCGAGCGCCGCCGCGCCGGCGAGCAGGCCGACCGTCTGCGCCGACCCCCAGCCCGCCTCGTTGCCGTTCACGATCGCGTAGACGGCGAGCATCAGCGACGACGTGACGGTGACCGCGCCGGCCACGTCGAGGCGCGCCGGCGCCGGCGCCTTGGCGGCCGGGAGCAGGCGCAGCGACAGGCGTAGACCGCGATCCCGACGGGATGTTGACGAGGAAGACCCAGTGCCAGTCTGAGCGCGGCCGTCAGCACGCCGCCGAGGAAGCACGCCGATGCTGCCCCCGCCGGCAGAGACGAAGCCGAACACGCCCATCGCTTTCGCCCGTTCGCCCGGTTCGGTGAACATCGTCATCATCAGCGACAGCGCGACCGCCGAGACGACCGCGCCGCCGACTCCCTGGACCGCGCGCGCCGCGACGAGCAGCCCCTGCGATGTGGACAGGCCGCAGGCGAGCGAGGCGACGGTGAAGAGCGCGATCCCGCCGAGGAACAGCCGTCGGTGCCCGAAGAGGTCGCCGAGCCGGCCGCCGAGCAGCAGGAAGCCGCCGAAGGTGAGCAGGTAGGCGTTGACGACCCAGGCCAGCGAGGTCGGGGAGAACCCGAGGTCGTGGCCGATCGAGGGCAGCGCGACGTTCACGATCGTCGCGTCGAGCACGATCATGAGGTCGCCGAGGCAGAGCACGAGAGGGCGAGCCAGCGGTTGCGTTGGTCAGTCGTCGTCACGTCGTCTCCTGGAGTGGAGGCCTGGTCCTCTTCTCTCTGACCGCTGGCGGCCGCGATACTGATCGGTCGGGGGCGGGATGAAGCGCGCCCTCCCCCGGCCTCGGACTCTGACGGATCCTCTCGGGGCCGGGCGTTGGTCACCGTCGCGCCGAAAGGACGTCGACGATCCTCCAGCCGCCGCTCGTCGCGAGGAGCCGGAGGAGTCCACGTCCACGGCGGAGCGGCAGGGCGCCGTGGCGATCCCGCCGTGGACGTGGTCGACGGAGGCCTCGATCCGGCGCGCGCCGGGGTCGCGCCCGCGCCGGTCGCCCTCCGCGGTCCAGCCGATTCTCCCGTCCGCGGAGAGCGTCTGGCGGCGCTCGACCCGCGGCGTCTCGCTCGACGGACCGGCGCGGGACGTGCTCGTGACCCGGTTCCGGCCCGGCCGGGGCCGGCCGGGCGTGCTTCGACCGGGCGCGGTCAGGCGGGAGCGCGCTCCGGGAAGCGCGGCAGCCCGTCCTCCGGGATCGGCTCCCAGGGCGCCGCGTAGGCGACGAACTGGCGGACCGTCGGCCGGATGCCCGGATCGCCGTCCATCGCCCCGAGGCGGACCCAGGCGCCAGCCGGATCGTCGGGCTTCCGGGCGAAGAGCGCACCGCCGCAATCGGCGCAGTAGACCTTGGCGGACCCGCCGGCCGGCGACCAGGTCCGCAGCCGGTCCTCGCCGGCGACGATCCGGACGGAACCCGGCTCCGCCAGGGCGCTCGCCGACGCGGCGGTGCCGGTCCGGCGCTGGCAGCGGGTGCAGTGGCAGTACCTCGCCCTGAGGAGCGGCGCGGAGATCTCGAAGCGGACGGCGCCGCAGGCGCAGCCGCCGGTCATGGGAGGCGCGGGCGCGGTGGACACGCGCCCATTCTAGGAAGGGGGGAGGCGTGGGCGGCCCTCGGCCGCCGAGGGGGCCGCCGCGGCTCGGGCGATCCGCCCGGCGATCGGTAGGATGCCCTCCGTGGCGATCGAACCGAATCGAACAGACGCGGAGGGCGGGGAGCTGGCCGACAACCGGGCGGACGGACAGGACGGCGTCGTCGTCTCCGCGGTCGACGTGAGCCGGACCTACGGCGAGGGCGATGCCGCGGTGCAGGCGCTGCGCGGCGTCTCGGCCGACTTCCCACGCGGTCAGATGACGGCGATCATGGGGCCGTCGGGCTCCGGCAAGTCGACCTTCATGCACATCCTCGCCGGCCTCGACCCGCCGACGAGCGGCTCCGTCCGGGTCGACGGCGCCGAGATCGTCGGCATGAACGACAAGCAGCTGACGCTCCTGCGGCGGGAGAAGATCGGCTTCGTCTTCCAGTTCTTCAACCTCCTGCCGATGCTGACGGCGGCGGAGAACATGGACCTGCCCCTGGCCATCGCCGGCCGCAGGGCGGACGCGACGTGGCGCGACCGTCTCGTCGACGCGATCGGCCTGCGCAACCGCGAGAGCCACCGGCCCGCGGAGCTCTCGGGTGGCCAGCAGCAGCGGGTCGCGATCGCGCGCGCGCTCCTCGCGCGCCCCGCGGTCGTCTTCGCCGACGAGCCGACGGGCAACCTCGACTCCAAGACGAGCGCGGAGGTCCTCGCACTGATGCGCCAGTCGGTCGACGAGTTCGGCCAGACCATCGTCATGGTGACGCACGATCCCCGCGCGGCGGGGTACGCGGATCGGATCCTGTTCCTCGGGGACGGCCAGATCGTCTCCGACGCCGGGCGGATGTCGCCGGACGAGATCCTCGACGTGATGAAGACGCTCGAGTAGGCCCCCCCGATGTTCCGGATCACCTGGCGGAGCCTCGTCTCCCACAAGCTGCGGACGCTCCTGACGAGCATCTCGATCGTCCTCGGCGTCGCGATGATCTCCGGGACGCTGACGCTCACCGACCAGATCTCGCGTGCCTTCGACGAGATCTTCGCGGCGGCGAACAAGGGGACCGACACCGTCGTCCGTCCGAAGGCCTCCTTCGGCAAGGCCCAGAACGACAACGGCGAGCAGGAGGTCTACCTCGACCAGCGGCTGCTGCCCCGCGTCGCCGCCGCGCCGGGCGTCGCGAGCGCCGAGGGATCGCTCGAGGCCTCGGGGTTCCTCGTCCACGGAAAAACGAAGGACGGCCTGCCGAAGGTGTACAAGTCGTCCGGCGGTCCGGCCTTCCTGTTCTCCGTCGGGCGCCCCCCGTTCGAGTCGACGAAGCTCCTCTCCGGGCACTTCCCGTCGGCGCCGGGCGAGGTCGCCGTCGACAAGAGCCTCGCCGACCGCGCGAACGTCAAGGCGGGGAGAAGGCGGCGCTCGCGGTCGCGACCGGCCAGGGCTCCCTCGTCCCGGTGACGATCTCGGCGATCGTCCAGTACCCGACGTCGACCGGCGGGGCGACGATCCTGGAGGCGCGGCTCGAGGACGTCCAGCGCTGGTCGGGCAACGTCGGCAGGCTGACGTCGATCGCCGTCGCCGCCAAGCCGGGGGTCTCCCAGGCCGACCTCACCACCGCGGTCGCCGGCGTGCTCCGCGGCCAGCCGGTGGAGGTCAAGACCGGCAAGCAGGACGCGAAGGACCAGGCGTCGGACATCAACGACGCGATCGGCACCTTCCTGACGCCGGCCCTCCTGATCTTCGGGATCGTCGCCCTCATCGTCGGGGCCTTCATCATCTTCAACACGTTCTCGATCACCGTCGCCCAGCGGATCCGCGAGTTCGCGATGCTCCGGACGATCGGGGCGATGCGCTCGCAGATCCGCCGCGCGGTGCTCGTCGAGGCGCTGATGATCGGTGTCCTCGGGAGCCTGATCGGGCTCGTCGCCGGCTTCGGGATCGCGCGTGGGATCACCGCGCTGTTCGAGGCGCTCGGCTTCGGCCTGCCGACCGCCGGTGCCCGGCTGGCCCCGGGCACCGTGATCGCCGCGCTCCTCGTCGGAATCGTCGTCACCGTGGTGGCCGCCGTGAGCCCGGCCCGGCGGGCGACGAAGATCGCGCCGATCGCCGCCCTCCGCGAGGGCGCCGTGATCCCGCGCGGGTTCTTCGCGCGCCACGCCTGGGCGTTCGGAACCGGCATGGCCGTGCTCGGCGCCGCCGCCGTGGCCCTCGGGTTCTCGGGCTCCGGCAGCGTGCAGAGCCGCCTCGGGGCGATCGCGATCGGTGCGTTCTTCATCTTCGGAGCGGTCGCCGTCCTCGCCCGCTACGTCGTTCGCCCGATCGCCGCCGCCGTCGGCTGGCCCCTGGAGCGCCTGACCTCGGTGGTCGGACGGCTCGCCCGCGAGAACTCGACGCGGAACGCGAACCGCACGGCCGTGACCTCGGCGTCGCTGATGATCGGCCTCGGCCTCGTGGTCTTCGTCTCGATCTTCGCGGAGGGCATCAAGGGCTCCATCCGCTCGTTCGTCAACGGCTCGATCACCGCCGACGGCATCGCCTCCTCGGAGGGATTCGCTCGGCTGCCGACCGGCGTCGCCGAGACCCTCGCGAAGGATCCCGAGGTCGAGAACGTCGCGACGGCGCGGAGCATCGAGGTCCGGATCGCGGGCAAGAACTACGGCTTCACCGGCGTCCCGGCCCGGACGTTCGGCCAGGACTGGAAGCTCGACTGGAAGGCGGGCTCGCAGAGCGCCTTCGACGGCCTCGGGCCGGATCAGGTCGTCGTCGACGAGCCGACCGCGAAGGATCACGGCTGGAAGGTCGGGACCACCCTCGCGATGGGCACGAAGGAGGGCCGGAGCGCGAACCTCCGGATCGTCGGCCTCTACGACACCTCGCGGTCGAACACCCTCTCCGGGTTCCTCGCCGACGACCGGGCGTACGCGCGCCTCTCCTCCACGAAGGAGGCGGACTTCGTCCTCTTCAGCGTCACCGGCGACACCGCGGCCACCGTCAAGCGGGTCAACCTCGACCTGCAGCGGAGGTTCCCGATCGTCCAGGCGCAGACCCGCAAGCAGTTCACGAACTCCACCGCCGACCAGTTGAACCCGCTGATCATCATCTTCTACGTCCTCCTGGCGCTGAGCGTCGTGATCTCGCTCTTCGGCATCGTCAACACGCTGATCCTCTCGATCTTCGAGCGGACGAGGGAGATCGGCATGCTCCGCGCCGTGGGGATCACGCGGAGCCAGATGCGGCGCATGGTCCGCTACGAGAGCGTCATCACCGCCGCGATCGGCGGCGTCCTCGGCCTCATCGTCGGCATCACCTTCGGCTGGCTGATGATCAAGGGCCTCGAGAGCGAGGGGCTCGTGTTCAGCCTGCCGGTCGTCCAGATCGTGATCTTCTTCCTGCTCTCGATCGTCGCCGGCGTGATCTCCGCCGTCCTGCCGGCTCGTCGTGCCGCGCGCATGGACGTGCTGCAGGCCCTGCAGTACGAGTAGCGCCCCGCCCGCCGGCGTCGCCCGCTATCGTCGCCCGGTGCCCGCCGCCTCCGGAGAGCCGTCCGGCCGCACCCTCGTCACCGGCGCCTCCGGCTTCCTCGGCCGGCTGCTCGTGCCGCGCCTCCTCGCCGCCGGCCGGACCGTCCGCGTCCTCGAGCGCCGCCCGTCCGAGGCCTGGGACCGACTCGCCGTCGAGCGGGTCGCCGGCGACGTGACGGACGCCGCGAGCCTCGGCGAGGCGATGACCGGCGTCGATCGGGTCCTCCACCTCGCGGGCCTCGTCTCGCACCGTGAGGCCGACCGGGAGCGCCTGCGCGCCGTCAACGTCGGCGGCGTGGCGAACGTGCTCGCCGCGGCGAAGGCGGCCGGAGTGGGGCGGATCGTGCACGTCTCCTCCGTCGCCTCCGTCGGCACGACCGACGACCCCGCCCGCCCCTCCGACGAGGAGAGCCCCTACTCGGCGATCGCCGGCTCCTATCCGTACTCCCGCTCCAAGCGCGAGGGCGAGGAGCTGGCGCTCGCCGCCGCCGGGGACGGCCAGGACGTCGTCGTCGTCTGTCCGGCGTTCGTGATCGGAGCGGGCGACGTCAACGAGATCTCGACGTTCGCGATCCGCCAGTACCTCTCGGGGGCGCTCCGCTTCACCACGGCGGGCGGGCTCTCCTACGTCGACGCGCGCGACGTCGTCGACGGCATTCTCGCCGCGGAGGCACGCGGCCGGGCGGGGCGGCGGTACATCCTCGGGACGCCGGACGGGAACCTCGCCCACCGCGACTTCTTCCGCCGGGTCGGCGCCCTCGCGGGCCGGCGCCGGATGACGGTCTACCTGCCCCCGTCGCTCCTCGTGCCCGGCGCCCGGCTCGCCGCCCGCCTGCACCTGCCGCTGCCGCTCGAGGTCGAGGAGATCGACTCCGGCCGGTACTACTGGTTCGTCGATCCGAGCCGGGCGATCGGCGAGCTCGGCCTGCGGCCGCGGCCCGTCAACGAGGCGATCGCGGCGACGATCCGCTGGTACCGTGCGCGGGGCGTCGGCTGAGGCCCCACCCGGCGGCGGCTTCCTAGGATCTCCGGATGGGCCTGCGCTTCACCCCGGACCACCTCGCCGCCCAGGTCGCGATCGGCCAGGTCGAGCTCCGTCCGGACGGCGAGCAGGTCGCCTACACCCGCCGCCGGATCGTCGACGGGCGGGACCGGATCGAGATCTGGGCCGTTCCGTTCGCCGGCGGGGAGGCACGCCGGCTGAGCGGCGACCGGACCGCGACGACGCCGCGGTTCGCCCCCGACGGCGGCGCCCTCGCCTACCTCGAGGAGCAGGCGGATGGCGATGCCCAGCTCGTCCTCGCCGGCGCCGACGGCTCCCCGGCGGCCGTGCTGACGCGGTTCCCCCACGGCGTGGAGGATCTCGCCTGGGCCCCGGACGGCACCTGGCTCGTCGTCGCCGCCGAGGACGAACGGGCGCCTGGCGAGCTGCCCGCCGGTCCGGACGAGTCCGCGACCGCCATCGCGCTGCGCCGCGTCGACTGGCGGCGGAACGGCGACGCGGCGCTGGTCGCGCGACCGGTCCACCTGCACCGGGTCGAGCGGACGACCGGAGAGACGAGGCGCCTGACCTCGGGCCCGTGGTCGGTGGCGAGCCCCCGCGTGCGCGCGGACGGCGCGGTCCTCTTCGTGGCCGACACGCGGGACGACGGAGACGTCCTCCCGACACCGCAGGTGCAGCTCCTGGAGGCGGGCGGCGCGGCGCGGACGCTGACGGCGCTGGCCGGCGGCGTCGTCTCGCTGGAGATAGACGCCGAGGGCGCCGTCCTCCAGGGCCGGGAGGCGCATGCCGAGTCGGCGCCCGTCCGCCTCTACCGCCTCGGCGTGGGCGGCGTCGTCGCGCCCCTGATGGACGGGATCGACCGCTACGTGGGCGCGCAGGGGCTCTACTCCGACCTGCACGAATGGCGTGTCCCGTACCGCGACGCCGGCGCCGTGACCGTCGTCGCCGAGGACGGCTGCTGCGTGCCGACGCGGTTCGGACCCGGCGGGTCCGAGCGGCTCGTTCCGACCGACCGCTCGCCGCTCGCGAGCTCGGCGGCGGCCGTCGGCGACCGCGTCGCCCTCGCGCTGGGCGCCGGCCTCGGCTTCGTCGCTCCCGACGTCCACGCCGTGGACGCGGACGGCGTGCGGCGGCTGACGACGGACGGCGGCGCCTGGCTCGACGCGTTCGACCTTCCCTCCGTGAGCGTGCGGGAGATCGTGGGCGCGGCGGGGACGATCCCCACCTACCTCGTGGCGCCGCCGGAGGCGGGCGCCTCGCCGATGCCGACGATCCTCCTGATCCACGGCGGCCCGTCGATGCAGTGGAACGTCGCGCCGACGCTGGAGGCCCTTATCCTGGCGAGCGCCGGATACCGGGTCGCGATGCCGAACATCCGCGGCTCGATCCACGCGGGCGGCGGACCGATCGCGGCCACCGGGAGCCTCTGGGGGGACGCCGACGCCGTCGACTGCCACATCGTCCTCGACGAGCTCGTCCGCGCCGGCCTCGCCGATCCCGGGCGGCTCGGGGTCGCCGGGCTCTCCTACGGCGGCTTCCTGACGACCTGGCTCGTCGGCACCTCCGACCGGTTCGCGGCCGCCGTCTCCGAGAACGGCGTGGCGAACCAGGTCGCCGCGGCGGGCCTCTCGGAGATCGGCGTCGGCTCGATCGCCGACGCCGGCGTGGCCGACCCGTGGGCCGCCGCGGAGCTCCTCTGGGACCGCTCGCCGCTCCGCCACGTCGCCCGGATCCGGACGCCGCTCCTCCTCCTCCAGGCGGCGAACGACCGGATCTGCCCGCCGGGAGACAACGAGCAGCTCTTCGTGGCCCTCCGCTTCCTCGGCCGCGAGGTCGAGTACGTCCTCTACCCGGGGGAGGGGCACGAATACCAGGGGGCGGGGCGCTTCGACCGGCGGCTCGACCGCCACCGCAGGTCGCTCGCCTGGTTCGAGCGCTGGATGCCCGTCTGAGCGGGGGGGCCGAGCCCGCCCGGGCGGGCCGACCGGCAGGGACGGTGCCGAAGGGACGTGCCGACCGCCACCGTGAGGAGGCGGGGGCTGCGCCCGCGGCGCTCAGGACATGGGGACGAAGCGGGTGATGCTGGGGCCGACCCGCTCGAAGATCTCGTCCAGGCTCTCGCCCGTGATCGTCAGGCCGTGGTTCTTGAGGCCGACGATCGCGTGTCCGGGGTCCGGCGCCCGGCGCACCACCTCGGCGACCGCGTGGGCGAGCTCGGAGGTGCCGCACGGGAAGTTGATCTCCGTCGCGTCGATCCCGTCGACCCACGCGTGCACGTGCATGATCGCGCCCACCGAGCGGTGCTCGGTGTAGATCATCCAGTGCTCGATCGCGTCGACCGAGACCCGGCGCGGCTCGATCCCCGGTGGGACGGAGAGCAGCATCGCTGGCGCGTCCGGGTCGTAGCCGGTGACGAGCAGGAGGTCGCGACCGACCTCGCGCAGGTTCGACTTGTCGACGCCCGAGGCGCTCATCCAGAAGCGGGTCTCGTCCTTGCGGGCCGAGAGGTTGCCGTAGGAGAGCCCGCCGATCGAGTAGAGCCGATAGAGGTGGGCACGGTCGCGCGGCGAGAGGATCTCGTCGATCGGGAACGGGGCCGGCAGGAGCTGCAGCGCGTCGAGCTGCTCGCCGGCGCGCGTCAGGGAGGCGGAGACCTCGTCACCGTCCCAGAGCTCCGGCTCGAGATCCGGGGTGAAGACGTTGTCGAGCACGAGGTTCGACTCCGCGAGCGGCGCCAGGCGATCGACGACCTCGCGGAAGAAGTCCGGGTCGGATTCCCGCCCGAGCACCGTGTAGTTGCCCTGCTCGGGCGTCAGGAACTGCACCCCTTCGTCGTGGACGACGGCCACCGACAGGTTGGAGAGGGCGCGGACGAGGACCGGATATGCGTCGCGGATGAAGTTCTCGGGAAACGCGGCGGCGGGCCAGAAGGAGGCGACGAAGGTTCCGCGGGAGCGCCGCCGGAACGGCCGCGGATCCGCCTGGTCGACCCAGTTGATCACGAGCTTGCAGTCCGCCGGGTCCTCCCGATGCTCGTATCCGCGCGCCAGGAGGGCTTCTTGCAGGCCCGCGGCGAACGACTCGAGCTCGGTAGGGAGCGAGCCCCAGAAGGCGAACTCCATCGTTGACGCGGTACCTCCTTGCTCGCCCCGGCCGGAACGGGAATCAAGCCTACGGCTGACGAGCGATCGACGACGAGAGGCTAGCAGGCGGATGACGACCGACGGGGGGCAGGACGAGGGCAAGCGGGTCGGCCGGATGCGCACCCACACGGCCGACGCCAGGTCGCTCCTCGGGACGGCGGATGCCGGGCTCTTCCAGGCGACGGACGCCGACGCCCCCTTCATCCACTCGGACCCGTGGCGCGCCCTGCGGATCCTCGGCGAGTTCGTCGACGGGTTCAACGCCATGGCCCGGGTCGGCGCGCGCCGTCTCGGTCTTCGGTTCGGCGCGGACGCCGGAGGACCATCCGGACTACCGCCTGGCGCGCACGGTCGGCGAGCGGTTCGCCCGCGCCGGCTTCGCGGTGATCACCGGCGGCGGCCCCGGAGTCATGGAGGCCGCCAACCGGGGGGCCCGCGACGGCGACGGGCTCTCGATCGGCTGCACGATCGAGCTGCCGCGCGAGCAGGAGTCCAACCCCTACCTCGACCTGTCGATCGACTTCCGCTACTTCTTCGTGCGGAAGACGATGTTCGTCAAGTACGCGGAGGCCTTCGTCGTCTTCCCGGGCGGCCTCGGAACGCTGGACGAGCTCTTCGAGGCGGCGACGCTCGTCCAGACCGGCAAGATCCGCCGCTTCCCGATCATCCTGGTCGGCTCGGCCCGGTGGAAGCCGATGATCGACTGGCTCCGCGAGGACGCGGTGGCCGACCGCCGGCTGACCGAGTCCGAGCTGGAGCTCCTGCGGGTCATGGACGACCCGGACGAGATCGTCGCCGTCGTCTCGGCGAGCACCGGAAGCGGAGGATCGACGGCGCCGTAGCTCGGGCGCCCGGCGGTCCGGGCGGGACCCGGGTTCCGTCCTGGGCGCGCGGGCGGTTGTGTAGACTGCGTTCGGTCACCCTCGGGTGACATGCGGCGAAGCGGAGGTCGTCCACCGCGTGCGCCGCTCTCGCACCGACCCTGCCGCCGCGCCTCCTGCGAAGACGCAACCCGATGGTGCAGGCTCTTCCTGAAGGGACACCGACGCGCGCTTGCGCTCCTCCGACGTGATCGACGCTCCGGCCACCGGGGTCATCGGGCCAGACGAGCTCGAGCGGATCGAATCCTGGATCGGCGAGAACCTCACCGCCCTCGACGACGACCCCCAGGTGGCGCTCGCGCCGGGGACGACGTTCCGCTCCGCCCTCGAGGATGCGCGGGCGGAGATCGCGCAGGGGCTGAAGTCCCCGTCCCCGCGGTTCCGTCGCGAGTACGCGCTCGTCCTGGGCCTGCAGCGGATGCTGTCCGGCGACCGCGTGACGCTCGCCTCCGGGCTCGAGCTGCGCGAGCACCAGGTCGACGCGCTCGCCGGAATGCTCGCCGCGCTGATCGGCGACGCGGAGCGGCGCTCCAAGGACGACCCCGAGGGGGAGGAACCGGCGGCCGACGAGGACGACGAGGCCGCCGAGGCGAACGGCGCCTCCGCCGATCATCGCGAGCTCGTGATCGACCTCGAGGCACTCGGCCTCACCGAGGACGACATCGAAGACGAGGAGGAGCCGGAGCGGCCGGCGGCCTCCGCCGACGGCGCCGATGAGGACGACGAGGGCGAGCTCGAGCCGGCGAACGATCCGGGCGAGTCGCGGCGCTACCGGTTCCGCCATCCCACGGCGTCGGGCAAGACGATCGCGGCCGCCGGCTTCGTCGAGGCGGCTCGGATCACCGGCGTCCTGATCCTCACCCACCGTCGGCTCCTCGTCGACCAGTTCCAGCGCGACCTGACGGCCCAGGGCTACGGGGAGCGGCTGGCTCCCGTCGTGACGGAGGGCCACGGGCCGTTGGCGCTCCCGCCGGTCACCGTCGAGACCTACGCCTGGTTCATCCGCAACTACGGGACGGTCGCCCGCGACGTCTACGGCGTCGTCCTCTGCGACGAGGCCCACACGGCGCTCGGCGACAAGACGGCCGCGGCGATCCGGGCGTTCGACTCGCCGACCTACATCGGCATGACGGCGACGGACGAGCTCCTGCAGAAGCACGTCTCCGACGTCTTCCCGGCCGAGATCGCCGACTTCTCCCTCGCCGACGCCGTGCGCCGGGGCGTCGTCGCGCCGCTCAGGGCGATCCGGGTCAAGCCGGGCGCCAGCATCAAGCGCGTCAAGATCGTTGGCGGCGACTACGACCAGACGGAGCTCGCCCAGGCGCTCGACCACGAGGCGCTGAACATGGCCGCGGCGATGCTCTACCTCGACCGCTTCGGCCAGCGGCCCGGGATCGTGTACGCCGCCGGCGTCGATCACGCCGGCCGGGTCGCGGCGGCGATGCGCGCGCTCGGCCTGAAGGCGGCCGCCGTCTCCGGCCGGACGCGGCCGCGCGACCTCGCGGCGACCCTCGCCGCCTACGACCGCGGCGAGATCAACGTGCTCGTCAACGCCCAGATCCTCGCCGAGGGGTGGAACGCGCCGCGCGCCACGATCTGCATGCAGCTGGCGCCGACCGCCTCCAAGCGCGTCTACCAGCAGCGCGTCGGGCGGATCATGCGCCTGCACCGCCGCAAGGAGGCCGGCGTCGTCGTCGACTTCGCGGAGGCGACCGCGCCCCACACGGACCGGACGGTGACGATCCACTCCCTGCTCGGCGTCGACGTCTACCACCCCGGCGCGCTCGTCACGCCCCGCTCGCCGCGGCGGCGCCAGCGCTGGCGCCGCGGCGCCAAGGCGCTCGTGCGCGAGGCCGGATGGCTCGTCCCGGTCACCAACGACCCGGCCCGCCGACGGGAGATCATCCTCTCCGACTGGAAGCTGGTCGCGATCGACCGGCTGCCGGAGTCGGAGCAGCAGATGTGGGCCGAGAACGCCGGCCGCAAGGTCGGCCAGCGCGACCTCGGCAAGCTCGCGAAGGTCCTCGCCAACGTCTCCGACGAGACGCGGATGCTGTTCTTCGCCACGTGCGCCGCGGAGAACAAGAACCGCGCCCTGCGCCTGGTCGCGCTCGGCGACCTGGCGCAATCGCGGCCGAGCGCCAACCTGTTCGAGCGCGCCGTGCGGCTCGTCGAGGCCGCGCCGACGTGGCGGCTCGACCGCGCGCAGGGCGGCCGGACGTTGCTCCTCGCCCTCGGCGATCGTCGCGTCGACGCCTCCGACCACCAGATCGTGGCCTGGGCGTGGCGGCTCGCCCGCGCGTCGCGCGACGCCCAGATCCGCCACCACGCCCACGAGCTCGAGGGGGGCCGCGAGCTCTCCAAGGCGCTCCTCGGAGCCCGCGGGGACGCGGCCGTGACGGCCGCCAAGGTCCTCGTCAAGCGAGCGCTCGCCGCTCCGCTCGACGTCGGGGCAGCCCTCCTCGCGGTCACCCACCCGGCCGATCCCTCGGCCGAGCGGATCGTGGAGTACGGCCGGGTCGAGCTCTCGCGCGACGCCGCCGCGCTGGCCGCGGCCCTCGGCTCGAACATCCCGCTGCCCCGGTCGTCGCGCGTCGTCGGCCCCGGCGGAGGCAAGGGCAAGGCCCGGGAGCGCGCGGAGGCCCGGCCGGCCGATCCCGCCGAGGCCGTGGCACCCGACGGCGTCGAGGAGGCCGAGGAGGCCGCCGAGATCGGCGCGGCCCCCCACGAGATCCGTCGCAAGCGCCGCCGCCGGCGGCGCCGCCGGCGCGGCGACTCGGCCGCGCCCTCCGTCGAAGCGGACGCTCCTCCGTCCGCGACCGTCGACGGGGCCCACGAGCCGGAGGCCCCATCCGAGGCGGAGCGCGTCCCGGAATCCGGCCCGGCGCTCCCGGAGACGATGGACGCCGACGGAGACGACGCGACCCGGGAGACCGCGGACCTTCCGCTCGGCGCTCCTACGGCCCTCGATGGCCACGCCGCACCGGCCGTGGCGGAGCCGGCGGATTCGCCTCCGCGCAAGCGGACGCGCCGCGTGGCGAAGGCGGAGATCCCGGAGGACGGCGCCGACGCGGCGGCGGTCCCCCCGATCGCGAAGGCTCCGGCGCCGAAGCGCGCGCGGCGCGTCGCGAAGGCGGAGATCCCGGTGGACCGCGCCGACGTACCGGCCCCCCCGGTCGCGGAGGCTCCGGCGCCGAAGCGGGCGCGCCGCGTGGCGAAGGCGGAGGTCCCGGTGGACGGCGCCCGCACTCCGGCGGCGCAGGCGCCGGCCTCCACGCAGGCCGAGCCGGACGGCGCCGCGGAGCCGAAGCGTCCGCGGCGGACCAGGAAGGCGGCATCGCCGCCGGACACGGACGACGCGACCGAAGCGCCGACCGCGGTGGCCGGCGACGAGCCGGCGGCACCTGGGCGCGCCCCCGGACGGACGCGCGCCCCGAGCGCGGCGGCGGACGGGTCGGCGATCCAGGAGGCGGAGGCGGACGGCGCCGCGGCGCCGAAGGCCCGCCGGCGGTCGCCGTCCGCGGCGGTCGCCCCGGTCATGTCCCCAACCTCGGCCGACGTGTCTCCGGCAGCGGGCGACGGAGCCCCGCGGCCGCGCACGGCCCGGCGCCCGCGAGAGACGGCGCCCGCCGAGCCCGGACTCGACCCGGGCGCGGGCGCCGAGCAGCGCTAGCAGCCGGTGGGGGAGCCCCGGTACACGCACGTCCTCGCCGACCTCGACGGCTGCGTGCACGTCTCGCGCGTGCTCCTGCCCGGCGTCGCCGAGGCGCTCGGCGAGGCCCGCCGCCTCGGCGTCCACGTCGGCTTCGTCACCAACGACGTCGTCCACGCCCGGGCCGACTACGTCGAGCTCCTGGGGCCGCAGGGGCTCGAGCTGACCGCCGACGAGGTGATCACGGCCGCCTGGGCCGTCGCCCGCCTCGTCGCCCACCGCCAGCCCGGCGCGCGCGTGCTCTGCATCGGCTCGCCGGCGTTTCGCGACGAGCACGCCCTGGCCGGCCTCGAGGTCGTCGAGGATCCGCGCCTGGCGGAGGCCGTCTCCGTCGGCGGCGACGACTCGCTCGACGTCGAGCAGATGCGCGCCGCCGTTCGCGGCGTCCTCGTCGGCGGGGCGGCGCTCTACGGGGCCAATGCGGACCGCACGTATCCCGCGGCCGCCGGGCCCTCGCCGGGGACCGGCGCTCTCGTCGCGGCGCTCGAGTACGCGACGGCGACCCGGGCGACGTTCGCCGGCAAGCCGGAGCCGGCCATGTTCGAGGAGGCGTTCGAGCGGTTCGGCCCCGGCCGGTACCTGATGTGCGGAGACCGCCTCGACTCGGACGTCGCCGGAGCGGCCGCCGTCGGGATAGACACGCTCCTCGTCCTCACGGGGGTGACGGATCGTCCCGCACTGGCCGCCTGGCCGGGCGCGCCGCCGACGTACGTCGCCGACTCGCTCGCCGCCTTGCCGGCGATCGTCACGCCGGCGGTCCTCGGTACGGTGTAGCCCGGGCGACGCCGACGCCCGAACCGCCGAGCAGAAGGAGGGCCTTCCGGTGCCGAGCCGCTATCCCGTGTCCGTCGAGGTCGACTACGTTCACGGCCGCAGCCGCTGGAAGACGTTCCTCCGCTACCTGCTCGTGCTCCCGTGGAGCATCTGGGGCGCGATCCTGGCGGTCGGGCTCTTCGTGGTCACCGTCGTCGCCTGGGTGGCGATCATCGTCACCGGCCGGTACCCGGAGGGCCTCTACGCCTTCGCGGTCCGCGCCTTCCGCTACACGATCCGCGTCAACGGGTACACCACGCTCCTGACCGACGCGTGGCCGCCGTTCGACCTGGACGAGCACCCGGACTACCCGGTCCGCGTCCAGTTCGCCCCGCAGCCGGAGCGGCAGAGCCGCCTCACCGTGTTCTTCCGCGGCCTCCTCGCCATCCCGCTCTACATCGTCTCCTACGTCTACTCGCTGATCGCCGGCGTCGCCGTCTTCGTCGCCTGGCTCGTCGGCGTCTTCGCCGGCTCGCAGCCCGAGGGCCTCCAGAAGTTCCTCGTCGGCTACGTCGGCTACGGCGCCCGCCTTCAGGCCTACTACCTCCTGCTCCGCGACGAGTACCCGCCGATCCTCCAGTTCGGCTCCGAGGAGTCGCCCGAGCCGGTGGGCGCGGACAGGACGCACGTGGCCTGAGGAGGCCGCCGTCGAACGGGCCGCCTCCGTCGGGCCGCACGACGACGGCGGCGTGCGGCTACCGAAGGGGGGCGGGACCCCCCGTCGAAGGCGCCCTGCGCCGCCGAACCCTTCCACCTGGGGATGTCGGACCACGGGGGTGACCCGGCCCGGGTGACGCCTCGATCCCCTGTCCTCCGGCCGTGTCCGCCGCGGGTGATGCGGGTCGACCGGGGACCGGCCGAGGGAGGAGATGACCTCTTCTCGCTCCGCCGCCGCTCCGCCGCCCGTCTCCCAGCCGCTCCTCCGCGCGGGCGCCGCCTGCCTCGCGCTCCTCCTCCTCCTGGCCGCCCTCCTCGTCGCCAGGCCGGCCACGGCCGCGACCCGAACGCTGAAGATCACGGGGCGCCCGGCCGCGAGCTCGACCTCGCGGACGATCGTCGTGCGGTTCTCCGCGCCGCGGCACGCCCGCGTCATCTGCCGGCTCGACGCGCGGCCGCCGCGGCGCTGCACGAGCCCCTTCAGGGTGGCTCGCCTCGCGCTCGGGCGCCACACGCTCCGTGTCCGCCTCGCCTCCTCGTCGAAGGGCCGCGTGCTCCGCTTCCGGATCCAGGCGCCGGTGCTCACGCCGACCGGCGCCACCGGGGTCGACACGACGGTCGTGACGCCGCCGGTCGTCCAGGCCGGTGCCGGCACCGGCGCCGGGGCATCCACCACGCCGGTCGTCGGCGGTCCCGTGGCGGATCCGGGCACGCACCCGGTGGGAGACGCCGCAGCCCTCACCGGCACGCTCCTCTACGTCGCCCCGAACGGATCCGACGCGGCGGCGGGAACCGTCGCGGCCCCGCTCCTGACGCTCGCTCGGGCGACGGCCGTGGCCGGCCCCGACACCACGGTCGTCCTCCGCGGCGGAACGTACGCCGGGTTCGACGTCCAGAGCTCCGGCACCCCCGGCCATCCGATCACGTACACGTCCTTCCCCGGCGAGAGCGGCGTGGTCTCGGCCGGCGGACGCGCCAGCACGATCGTCGTTGCCGGACGCCACGACCTCGTCTTCAGCCGCCTGACGATCGCCGACTCGACCGGCGGCGAGAGCTCCGGCGGGGTCTTCGTCTCGGCCGGAGCCGCGCGCGTCCGGATCCTCGACTCGCGGATCGCCGGCAACGCCGCCTACGGCATCAACGTCTACGACTCGACCGCCGTCGACATCGAGCGCGACACGATCGCCGACAACGCGACGGGCATCCAGATCCGCGACGTCGCCTACTGGGTGAACCACGCGGCCGCCCGCTCGGCGGACATCGCCATCGCCGGCAACCTGCTCGTCGACAACAACCGGATGCGGGTCAACACGCCGTCGCCGAACTACGACGACACGGGCGCGCAGGGGATCGTCTTCAACCTCACCAACGGCCCCATCGCCGTGACCGGGAACGTGATCGCGGGCTCGACCGCCCTCTCCTACGACTACGGCCGCGACGGCACGGCGCTCGAGGTCTTCGGCGCCTCCAACCTGACGATCACCGGCAACACCCTCGCCGGGAACATGATGGCGCTCGAGATCGGGACGCAGCCGAGCCACGCGACCTGCGTCGCCCGGGCCATGGGCTGGTGCTGGTCCGACGTGTACAACGGCGGGGCCTCGCCGGTGGCGAGCGACATCGCGTTCACCGGCAACCTCGTCTACGGCGGCGACGACAAGAGCCAGGTCTACGCCCACACCGCAAACCCCCAGTCGAACCTCAAGTCGCTGGGCGTGCTCGTCCACTGCGGGACGAACCTCACGATCGCCGGCAACACGATCGACGGCATGGACAACTGGGCCTTCTGGTTCGACGCGTCCGACGTCTACGCGACGCCGTTCGTGAACGTCAGGGTCCAGAACAACATCATCAGCTCGGACGGCGACCAGATCTACAGCGTCGGCCGCGGCGTCGCCCTCGACCAGCTCGCGATCGGCGGGAACGTCGTCTGGAAGTACGGCGGCACGGGCTTCGGCACCTTCGCGCCGACCTCGGGGGCGATGCTCGACTTCGCGACCTTCAGGGCGCAGTCGGGGCTGGCCGCGACCGACCGCCTGCTGGACCCCGAGTTCGTCGCCCGCTTCGCCTGGGCGCCGACGCCGGCCGTCCCCGACTACCACCTGCGCGCCGGATCGCCCGCCATCGGCTCGGCCGTCGCGGTCGCCGGGGTCGGGGCGACCACCAACGTCGGCGCCTTCTAGGCCCACCGCCTCCGGACCCGCGTTCGCGTCCGCTTCCGTTGCCGGGCGTTCGCCCGCCGGAGAGGTTGTACCCCTTCTGGGCATCCAGTGCCCCGGAAGGGGCACTTCCGGGGTAGGTTGGACGTACGGCCGTCCGGCCGATCGAGCCACGGGCTGGAAGAGGACGTTCTTGACGACGGAGGACCGAGCGGACGAGCCTCTCCGGCGGCCGCAGACGCCGCTGCCCGGCGGTCCCGGGGGACGGCTCCTCGCGCACCTCGCCCTGCTCGCCGCGGCCTCCTCGGTCGTGCTTGCCGTCCTTCTCCAGCCGACCGCATCCACGGCGGCGGGGTCCGCCGCGGATCCTCTGGCGCCCGCGGCGACGACGAGGTCACGGGTCGTCGTCGTCCGCTTCTCCCTCCCCCGCCACGCCGCCGCCATGTGCCGTCTGGACGCCGGAGCCTCGCGGCCCTGCCGGAGCCCGTACCGGCACGCCCACCTGCGCCTGGGCGCGCACACGCTGATCGTGCGCCTCGCCTACCACCCCAGGGCCCGGCGGGTCATCCGCTGGCGCGCGCTCAGGGGCGCGCCCGTTGCGGCACCACCGACCGCCGATCCCGGCGACGTCGGCGCCTCGGCGGCGGCGATCCCCTCTGCCTTCTTCGACTCCGGGTCGCCGACGCCGCCCTACCTGCGCTCCGCGCAGCCGCCTGTCGGGCCGCCGCTCCCGACCTCCGGCCGGATCCTCTTCGTGTCGGCCGGAGGCTCCGACGGCGCCGCCGGCACCGTGACGGCACCCCTCCGCACCCTCGCCCGCGCCTCCGCCCTCGCCCGGCCGGGAACGACGGTCGTCATCCGCGGCGGCAGCTACGGCGGGTTCAACGCGTCCACCTCGGGCACGCCCGGCGCTCCCATCACCTACACCGCCTATCCCGGCGAATCCGTGGTCGTCGCCGCGGGCACCCGGTTGAGCGGGATCGCCGTCGTCGAGCTGCACGATCTCGTCTTCCGCGCGCTGACGATGACCGGTGCGACGCCGGACGAGAACAACGGCGGCCTGCTGCTCCAGGGATCGGCCCGCATCCTCCTCGAGGACTCGCTCGTCTGGGCGAACCTCGGGTACGGGATCAACGTCATCGACTCGGCGGACGTCGTCGTCCAGCGGGACGCGATCGTCGACAACGCGACCGGCATCCAGGTCCGCGATGTCGCCTACTGGCTGGACCATCGCGCGGCCCGGTCGGGCGCGGTCACGATCGCCGGCAACCGCATCCTCGACTCCGACCGGATGCGGACGAACACGCCGACGCCGAAGTACGACGACACCGGCGCCCAGGGGATCGTGATCAACCTGACGAGCGGCCCCACCTCGATCACGGGGAACGTGATCGCGGGATCGACGGCGCTCTCGGACGACTACGGCAGGGACGGCACGGCCATCGAGGTGTTCGGAGCCTCCAACGTGTCGATCGCCGGCAACACGCTGGCGGCGAACATGACCGCGCTCGAGGTGGGGACGCAGCCGAACCACGCCGGATGCGTCGCCCACCACGTCGGGTGGTGCTGGTCCGACGCCGAGAACGGCGGCGTCTCGCCACCCACGGCGAACATCTCCTTCACGCGCAACCTCGTCTACAGCGCCGACGACAAGTCCCGCGTCTACGCCGCGACGGCGGATCCCCGCGCCAACGTTCGCACGCTCGGGCTCCTCTTCCACTCCGGCACCAACGTGACCGTCACGGACAACACGATCGACGGGATGGACAACTGGGCCTTCTGGTTCGACGCCACGGACGTCTACGCCGCGCCGCTCGTGAACGTCGTCGTCAGCAGGAACATCATCACCTCGGACCTCGACCAGGCCTACAGCGTCAGCCGCGGAGTGGACGTCAGGCAGCTCACCGTCGGCGGCAACCTCGACTGGAACTACGGCGGCCCGTCGTTCGGCACCTACGGGGCCGGCTCGAACACGGTCCTCGGCTACTCGGCGTTCACGAGCCGCTCCGGGCTCGCGACGACGGACCGGATCGTCAACCCCCTGTACGTCTCCCGGTTCGACTCGGCGCACCCCACGGTGGCGCCCGACTACCGCATCCGCGCCGGCTCTCCGGCCAGGGGAGTCGCCGGAGCCCAGTAGGCCCGGTCCTCGCCGGGGCGGGATGCGGGCCGACGCACGGAGGGGCTCGTCGGCGGAAGCGACCGCGGGCGAGCCCCTCCGGGTGGGTCGTTCAGACGGTGAGCGGCTCGACCGGCAGGGACGGGGCGCCCGGGACGGCGTGCTCGAGCCCGGCCCGGAGGGCGGCGGCGACGTCGTGGACCGGATGGAAGGTCATCGCGTCGCGGACCACCTCCGGCACGTCCTCGAGGTCGCCCTCGTTCCGGAACGGGAGGATGACCTCCGTCAGCCCGGCCCGGTGGGCGGCCAGTACCTTCTGCTTGAGGCCGCCGATCGGCAGGACGCGTCCGCGGAGGGTGACCTCGCCGGTCATGCCCACGTTCGCCTTGACCGGGATCCCGGTGAGGAGCGAGACGATCCCCAGCGTCATCGTGACGCCGGCGGAGGGCCCGTCCTTCGGCACCGCCCCGGCGGGGACGTGGATGTGGAAGTCGCGCTCGGCGAACACGGCCGGATCGATCGACCAGTCGGCGGCGTGGCTCCGGACGAACGAGAGGGCGATCGACGCCGACTCCTTCATCACGTCGCCCAGCTGACCGGTGATCGTGAGCTTGCCCGTGCCCTGCGACGACGAGACCTCGACGAAGAGGACGTCGCCGCCCGCGCCGGTGACCGCCAGGCCCGTGGCGACGCCGGGCACCGAGGTGCGCTCGGCCGCCTCGTTGTAGACGAGCTCGCGTCCGAGGAGCTCACGGACGCGTCCCTCGTCGACCGCGATCGGGGCCGTCTCCTGCTCGGAGGCGAGCTTCATCGCCGCCTTGCGCAGGATCTTGCCGAGCTGTCGCTCCAGCGAGCGGACGCCGGCCTCGCGCGTGTACTCCTCGATGACCTTGCGGACGGCGCCCTCGGAGATCTCCACCTCGCCGTCGAGCAGGCCGTTCCGGCGCCGCTCGCGGGGGACGAGGTAGCCCGTGGCGATCGCGACCTTCTCGTCCTCGGTGTAGCCGTCGAGGCGGATGATCTCCAGCCGGTCGAGGAGGGGCGCCGGGATCGTCTCCAGCATGTTCGCGGTCGCCAGGAAGAGGACCTGCGAGAGGTCGACCTGGAGGTCGAGGTAGTGATCGCGGAAGGTCTGGTTCTGGGCCGGATCGAGCACCTCGAGCAGCGCCGAGGAGGGATCGCCGCGCCAGTCGGAGCCGAGCTTGTCGACCTCGTCGAGCAGGATCACCGGGTTCATCGTTCCGGCGTCGCGCAGCGCCCGGACGAACCGGCCGGGGAGCGCGCCGACGTACGTCCGCCGGTGCCCGCGGATCTCGGCCTCGTCGCGCACGCCGCCGAGCGACATCCGGACGAACTCGCGCCCGAGGGCCCTGGCGATCGACTCGCCGAGCGAGGTCTTGCCGACGCCGGGCGGGCCGACGAGGGCCAGGATCACGCCGGAGCGCTCGTCGTCGATCTCCCGCTCGCGGCGGAACTTGCGGACCGAGAGGTACTCGAGGATCCGCTCCTTCACCTCCTCGAGGCCGGCGTGGTCGGCGGCGAGGATGTCGCGGGCGTGGTTCACGTCCGACGTCTCGTCCGACGTGGTGCCCCACGGCACGGCGAGGATCCAGTCCAGGTAGTTGCGGATGGTCCCCACCTCGGCGCCGCCGGCGCCGGAGTCGAGCCGTCCGAGCTCGCGAAGGGCCTCCTTGCGGGCCTCCTCCGGCATCTTCGACTCCTCGATGCGGGTCCGGTAGTCCTCGGCGTCGGTGCCCGCCTCGACCCCCATCTCGCCGAGCTCCTTGTGGATGGCCTCGAGCTGACGGCGCAGGATGTACTCGCGCTGCGTCTTCTCCATGCCCTCCGTGACGTCATCCCGGATCCGCCGGCGCATCTCGATCTCGCCGAGCGTGGCGCGCGCCCAGGCGGTCGCCTTGTCGAGCCGCTCCGAGACGTCGAGGGTCTCCAGGAGCTCCTGCTTCTGCGCGTACGTGAGGTCGGGCGAGAAGCCGGCCGAGTCCGCCAGGACGCCGGGCTCCTCGATCGAGCGGAGGAACGCGACGACGCGCCCGGCGCCGCGCGACTCGAGGATCTCCTCGATGACGGCGCGGTAGGCGGACATGCGCTCGGCGATCCCGGCGTCGATCTCGGTCAGGTCGCGGCGCGGCTCGACGTCGATGCGGAGGGCGCCGCCCGCGGCCTCGGCACGGCCGAGCTCGCCGCGGTAGAGGGCGCGCAGCGTGACGCCGCGGTGGCCGCTCGGGACCATCGCGGGCTCGGAGTCGATCTGGGCGACGACGCCGATCCGCGCGTAGCGCCCGTCGCGCTTCGGGACGAGGACGACGAGACCGTCCTCACCCGCCTCGTCGACCGCGGCGTTCGCCTCGGGCGTCTGCAGTTCCATGCCGATGGCCATTCCTGGAAGGACGATGGCGTCGTCCATGGCGATGAGCGGCAGATGGAGCATCAGGGGGGTATCCGTGTCAGTCATGAAATCTCAGTGATCCTCGCATAGATATGACCAGTGCTGCCGACAACGCGACGGGGGCGCCGATATTCCCCCGCCCGTGCGACCATCTCCGGCGATGCTCGAGCTCCTCCTCCTCGCTGCGGCCTTCGCGGTGCTCGCCGCCGTGCCCACCGGGATCCCGGCCGCGCCGGTGCTGGCCGCCCTGGTCGTCGCCGGACGTGTCGAGCCGCTCGCCGCGGTCCTGGTCGGCGCCGCCGCCGCGGTCGCGGGGCGGGCGCTCCTGATGCTCGCCGTGGACCACGGCGCCCGCGTCCTCCCGCGCGCGGCCGCCGCGAACCTCGAGTACGCACGGCGGCTCCTGGAGGGCCGACGGCGGGTCTGGTGGGCCGGAGCACTGCTCGCGGTGCCGCTCTTCCCGGCGCTGCAGGTCATGGTCGTCGCGGCCTCGGCCGGCGCGCGTCGCGCGCCGCTTCTCCTCGGCTACGGCGCCGGGCGCCTCCTGACGTACGGGATCGCCGCCTCCGCCGCCGGGGTGGGCACCGCCGCGATCGCCCGCATCGCCTCTCCGGGACCGGGCCGGATCGCACTCTCGCTGGCCCTCTGCGCCGTCTCCCTCCTCGTCGCCTCTCGCCTCGATTGGCGGCTCCTCGTCGAACGGCGGCGCCTCGGCCTCCTCCGGCGCCGCGCCTCCGCCGGGCGCGCGTAGTCGTCATCGAGCCTGGCCGCTCGACCGGCGGGGGCCGAGCGGCCAGCGCTCCTCAGCCGACGTGCTCCCAGGCGACGGCGACGTGCTCGACCCGGCCGGGCGTGTCCGGGCCCCGGAGGTAGTCGACGAGCGCCTCGCACGCTCTGCGCCCGCCCTCGGCGACGACGAGGACGCTCCCGTCCCCGCGGTTCTCCGCGGAGGCGTCGAGGCCGAGCCTGCGCGCGCGCTGACGCGTCCGGTAGCGGAAGCCGACGCCCTGCACGTGACCGTGCACCTCCGCCCGCAGTCGCACCGCCTGCTCGCTCATGCCCGGGTCATGCCCGGCGGGCGCCGGGTCCATGCTCGGCTCGTCTACTGGAGGACGGTGGGCGGCGCGACGTCCTTCGGGGTCGCCGCGCCCAGGGACGTCGCGAGGATCGTGGTCGGCCCCGCGGAGAGCTGCGTGATCTGCCCCGCCTTCGTCGCGCACAGCCGGTAGTCGGCGTTGTCGGCGGAGAGGGCCATGCAGGAGACGGTCTCGCCGAGCTGCGTGTCCTGACCGACCCCGCCCCGGCTGCTCGTGGCCCCGACGAGCGGCGAGAAGGTCGTCCGCACGGCGTCTGCACCGAGGAGCTTGGCGACGGCGTAGGCGACCTTCGCTCCGGCGCCGTCCTTGTCGCCGCGCCGGCAGACCGGCTCGCCGCTCGCGGTCGTGCAGGCGTAGACGATCCGGGAGTTCGCGAACCCGACCCACGACGTCACCGAGTTCCGCCGCTGCTCGATCGCCCCGGCCGAGCCGAACCGCGAGATCCGGATCGTCTCCTCGCCGCTCGGCGTCCGCACGTCGTAGACGACGGTGCCCGGAGGGTGGAGCTGCGCGAGCGAGATCACGTCGGTGGCCGCCCGCGCCGGGAACGCCGGCCGGAGCGCGGCCACCGGCGTCCCGCCGGCGGAAGCGGCGGCCGGGCTGGCGACGACGGCGGTCGCGCCCGTCTCCGCCGGCGCGGTCGCGGGGGGTCCGGTGCCGGTCCCTCCACAGCCGGCGGTCGCCAGGCCCGCGAGGGCGGCGACGGTGGCGAGGCGAAGGGCA
Organism: uncultured Thermoleophilia bacterium; assembly: GCA_963800515.1. Taxonomy (GTDB): domain Bacteria; phylum Actinomycetota; class Thermoleophilia; order Gaiellales; family F1-60-MAGs149; genus CAWDBC01. The sequence goes on along the minus strand of CAWDBC010000005.1, from coordinate 43,984 downwards.
CCCATCGGGGGGCGGTTCACCCTCCCGACGCCGAATCCTCCCGGTGCATCCCCGGGGTGGGGGCCTCAGGACTCCCCGGGCGCCGCCCCCGCGAGCGCGCGGACCGTCACGACGGCCGGCGAGAGCCCCGACGCGCGGAGGTCGCGGATCGCGACGGGCCGCCGGCGTTTCGCCAGGCGGACACCGTCCGGCCCGAGGACGAGCGGGACGTGGGTGTAGGCCGGCGTCGGGAGCCCGAGGATCCGCTGGAGCAGGATCTGGCGGCAGGTCGAGGAGGCGAGGTCCTCGCCCCGGAGGACGTGGGTGACGCCCGAGGCGGCATCGTCGACCACCGTCGCCAGCTGGTAGGCGACGACCCCGTCGCCACGACGGAGCACGATGTCGCCGAGCGTCGCCGCGACGTCCTCGGCGACCTGGCCGAGCCGGCCGTCGCGGTAGGCGATCGCCCCGGCGGGGACGCGGAGGCGGAGCGCCGGACGGCGGCCCGCGGCCTCCAGCAGCGTCCGCTCCTCGGCGGCAAGGTCCCGACAGGTCCCCGGATACCGGCGGTCGGCCGGCGGCCCGTCCTCCCCGTGCGGCGCCTCGGCAGCGGCCCGGACCTCCCGCCGCGAGCAGTAGCACCGGTAGATATGCCCCTCCGCCTCGAGGCGATCGAGCGCGGCGGCGTACGCGGCCGAGCGCTCCGACTGGCGGACGATCCCGGCCCGCTCGTCGGGGTCGAAGTCGATCCCGAGCCAGGCGAGGTCCTCTCGCACCCACGCCTCGTACGCGGGACGGCAGCGCTCGCGGTCGAGGTCGTCGATCCGCAGCAGGAACCGGCCTCCGGCCTCCCGCGCCGCTCGCCAGGCGAGGATGGCGGTGCGCGCGTTGCCGAGGTGCATCGGCCCGGAGGGGGTGGGGGCGTAGCGGTGGATCTGCACGGCGACCGGTAGCGTTCCATCATGGCCGACGACGGACTCGTCTACTCCACGGAGCACGGCGACACCCGGGGGCGGCGGCATCGCCGATCCCCGGCCAGGGCGGCGGGGCCCGCCGTGCCGGCCGACGGGATCGTCCGGATCCACCGGGACCGGGCCGGCCGGGGCGGCAAGACGGTCACGCTGGTGACGGGCCTCGAGGCGGGCGGCGACGCGCAGCTGAAGGCGCTGGCGGCCGAGCTGAAGCGCCTCTGCGGCTCCGGCGGCGCCGTGCGGACGGGAAACGTCGAGATCCAGGGCGATCATCGGGAGCGCATCGCCGCGTTCCTGGAGAGCCGGGGGCACCGCGTCAAGCTGGCCGGCGGCTGACGGTGGCGGCCGTCGCGACGGGCGACGCGCGCGTCACCTCGCTCGAGCTCTTCTTCGACCTGGTCTTCGTCTTCGCGATCACCCAGACGACCGGCTCGATCTCCTCCGATCCGAGCTGGACGCGGCTCGTCGAGGCGCTCGCGATCCTCGCCGCCGTCTGGTGGGCGTGGGCCGCGTTCGCCTGGCTCGGCAACACCGCGTCCGCCGACGGCGGGCTGCTCCGGCTGACGCTCCTCTCCGCGATGGCGGCGATCCTGATCGCCTCGCTCGCCCTCCCCCGCGCCTTCGCGGGCGAGGGCGCCGTGTTCGGCGTCGCCTACCTGCTCGTCCGCCTGCTGCACGTCGTGGCCTATCGCGTCGTGGCCCGCGGCGACCCCGTCCTCCTCGTCGCGATCACGCGGATCGCCGCGGCGATGGTGCCGGCGTCCTCCCTGATCCTGGTCGCCGGCTTCCTCCACGGCTGGCCCCGCGCGGTCTGCTGGGCGCTCGCCCTCGCCACCGACTACGGCGGGCTGATGGTCGCCGGCGTGCGGGGCTGGTCCGTCCGGCCCGGTCACTTCGCCGAGCGCCACGGCCTGATCGTGATCATCGCCCTCGGCGAGTCCGTGGTGGCGGTCGGCGTGGGAGTCGGCGAGCACGCCCTGACGGTCGGCGAGATCGCCGGATCGATCCTCGGGCTGGCGGTGATCGCCGCCCTCTGGTGGGCGTACTTCGACGTCGTCGCCCTCGTCGGGGAGCGCCGGCTGACGGAGGCGGAGCCGGACGAGCGCGCGCGGATGGCGCGCGACTCCTACACGTACCTGCACCTGCCGATGGTCGCCGGGATCGTCCTCTTCGCGGTCGGGGTCAAGAAGACGCTCGCCCACGTGGGCGATTCCCTGGACGCCGTCCCGGCGGTCTGCCTCTGCGGCGGCGTGGCGCTCTACCTCCTCGCCCTCAGCGCGTTCAAGCGGCGGAACGTCGGCTCCTTCAACCAGCCCCGGCTCGTCGCCTGCGTCGCCCTGGCCGCAGCGCTTCCGGCCGCGCTGACCCTCCCGGCGATCGCCTCGATCGTCCTCGTGGCGGCGATCGCCTGCGGCCTCATCGTCTACGAGGTCGCCCGCTACGGCGTGGCCCGGCGGCGGATCCGCTCGGCCTGAGCCGCTCGACCCGAGGCGGCGGTCCGGCCCCTGTCGTCAGGCCCGGCGGTCCGTCCGGCGGGCGAGGAACGCCTCGATCGCACCGGGGTCGAGGTCGTGCTGCCCGGTGTTGCCGATCCAGCGTCCGCCCGCCTGGCGCTCGGGGTCGTGGAAGTCCGAGCCGCCGGTCTCGAAGAGCCGGTGCCGGCGCGCCAGGGCGGCGTAGGCGTCGCGCTCCTCCTGCGTGTGGTCGCCCCGGTGGACCTCGATCCCGGCGAGCCCCGCCTCGACCAGCTGCGCGATCAGCACGTCGAGGTCCTCGGCGCCGAGGTTCAGCTTCGAGGGATGGGCGAGCGAGATCGCGGCCCCCGAGTTGGCGAACAGGGCGACGGCGTCCAGGGGGTCGAACAGGCCGGCCTGGACGTACGCCGGGCCGCCCGCGCCGATGTAGCGGGCGAAGGCGTCGGACCGGTCGTCGGCGAAGCCCGCCTCGACGATCGCGTCGGCGATGTGGGGGCGGCCGAGCCGGCCCTTGGCCCGCGCGCGCACGGCCGGCCACTCCAGCGGGACCCCCAGCTCGTTCAGCCGGTCGACGATCTGGCGGTTGCGCCAGTCCCGCTGGTCGCCGATCTCGTCGATCCGCTCGAGCAGCGGATAGGGGGTGGTCGACGCGAAGTAGCCGAGGAGATGGAAGGTGCCGCCGAGGAAGCGGACCGACATCTCCATCCCCGGGATCAGCCGCAGGTCGAACCGCTCCGCGGCGGTCACGGCCTCGTCGAGCCCGGCGACCGTGTCGTGGTCGGTCAGGGCCAGCGTCTCGACTCCGGCGGCCGCTGCCCGCTCGACGACCGCGGCCGGTGGGAGCGCGCCGTCGGAGGCGTTCGAGTGGGCGTGGAGGTCGATCACCGACAGGGCGATTCCACTATAGGCCGACTTTCCGAGGGGAGCGCGGGCAGCGTGCGGAGGCGCTCGCGCGGCTCCTTCAGCCGATCGCCGCCCGCTCCTCCCAGAGGAGCTCGACGCCCACCTGGCGATCGGCCCCGTCGCCGCCCGCGACGGGGGCCAGGACGCGGAGGATCGTCGTGCCGGGTCGTCCCGAGATGTCCCGCGTCGTCTCCTCGGCGACGAGCGTGCGCACCGACGGGGTGGCGTCGCGGGCCACGCCGAGGCCGAGGGCGCCGGTCCGGTCGCCCTCGACGGTGTAGAACGCCGCCAGCACGAGCGAGATCAGGAACGGGCTGTCGGCGCCCTCGGGCCAGGCCAGGCGGCCGCGCGTGCTCTCGACGGCGTCGACGAGGAAGGGTAGGAGCTCGGGCGCGAGCCGGCCGGAGCGGTGGGTGCTCTTCGCGTGGCGGTCGGGCTCGCGCCGGAAGACGACGGCGACGGGAGCGGCGGCGAGGGCGAAGCGGTCGGGCTCCAGCGAGCCGTCGAGGACGAAGGCGAGCTGCGCCGCCCGCCGGGCGGTGGCGTCGGCGAGGGAGCGGGCGAGGACCTCCTCGTCCTCGTCCTCGTCGGGCATGGGAGCGTCGGACACGGCGGCCATGATCGGGCATCGGCGTGGGAAGAGCCCCGGCTACCGCCTCGTTGGCGTCCTGGATGGCCGTCCGCCGTAGCACCTTCTCCGACCGGCCCCCGGTCGAGCGGCCGGCGGACCCGGAGCTGCGGCGGTCGAACCTGCGGCGCGCGGGCAGCCTGTTCCGGCCGTACCGTGCGCGCCTCTACTTCGTCCTGGCGTTGATCGCCCTCTCCTCCGGACTCGGGATGATCTCGCCGTTCCTGCTCCAGCACATCCTCGACGACGCGATCCGGCGGCCCGACAAGACGCTCCTCGACGTGCTCGTCGGCGCCTCGATCGCGATCGCGATCGTGACCGGCATCATCGGCGTGGCCCAGACCTACCTCTCGAACGTCGTCGGCCAGAACGTCATGCACGACCTCCGCCGCAAGGTGTACGAGCACCTGCAGCGGATGTCGCTCGCCTTCTTCACCCGCACCCGCACGGGCGAGATCCAGTCGCGGATCGCCAACGACATCGGCGGCGTCCAGACCGTCGTCACCTCCACCGCCCAGTCCGTCGTCTCCAACGTGTCGACGGTCCTCACCGCGGTCATCGCGATGTTCATCCTCGACTGGCGGCTGACCGTCGTCTCGCTCGCCGTCGTGCCGCTCTTTGTCCTGGCCACGAAGCGGGTCGGTTCGGAGCGCTCGAAGATCACGACTGAGCAGCAGACGTCGATGGCGGACATGTCGACGCTCGTCTCCGAGTCGCTCTCCGTCTCCGGGGTCCTGCTCGGCAAGACGATGGGCCGGACGGCGGCGCTCGCCGACCGGTTCGCGAACGAGTCGAAGCGGCTCGCCGGCCTCGAGGTCCGCCAGCGCATGGCGGGCCGCTGGGTCATGGCGACGATCCAGGCGACCTTCGCGATCACCCCGGTCGTCGTCTACTGGGTGGCCGGCACCTGGTTCTCGACCATCTCGATCGGGACCCTGGTCGCCTTCACGACGCTCCAGACGCGGATCTTCTTCCCGGTCAGCTCGCTGCTCAACGTGCAGATCGACGTCCAGACGTCGCTCGCCCTGTTCGACCGCATCTTCGAGTACCTCGACCTGCCGGTCGAGATGGTCGAGTCCGCGACGCCGCGGACGCTCGACCCGAAGGACGTCCGCGGCCGCGTCGTCTACGACGACGTCTGCTTCAGCTACGAGAAGACCGGCGGCGCGCGCACGGTGCAGAACGCGTCGTTCGTGGTCGAGCCGGGCACGACGACGGCCATCGTGGGGGAGACGGGCTCGGGCAAGACGACGCTCGGCTACCTCGCCGCCCGCCTCTACGACGTGGACGCCGGCGCCGTCACGATCGACGACATCGACATCCGGGACCTGACGTTCGAGAACCTCGCGTCGATCGTCGGCGTCGTCTCCCAGGAGACGTACCTGTTCCACTCGAGCGTGCGCGAGAACCTCCGCTTCGCCCGCCCCGAGGCGACCGACGGTGAGGTCGAGGAGGCGGCGCGCGCGGCCCGGATCCACGACCTGATCGCCTCGCTCCCGGACGGCTACGACACCGTCGTCGGCGAGCGGGGCTACCGCTTCTCGGGTGGCGAGAAGCAGCGGATGGCGATCGCCCGGACGATCCTCCGCAACCCGCCGATCCTCGTCCTCGACGAGGCGACGAGCGCGCTCGACACCCAGACGGAGCGCTCGGTGCAGGAGGCCCTCGACCGGCTGGCGGAGGGCCGCACGATCATCGCGATCGCCCATCGGCTCTCGACCGTCCAGGACGCCGACCAGATCCTCGTGCTCGACCACGGGCGGATCGTGGAGCGCGGCACGCACGACGAGCTGATCGCTGCGGGCGGCGGCTACGCGAGCCTCGTGCGCCGCGACGCGCGGCCCGAGAGCGACCTCCTGCTGCCGTCCTGAGCTCCCCCTCCGGGCCGGCGCGGGCAGCGCCACGCCGGACCTCAGGCGAGGCGACGGAGCCGGAAGGTCCCGTACTGCACGCCGAACGCCGTGGCGCGCCCGGCGTAGCCGGCCCCGTCGGGCTCCAGGTGGTCGACGAGGAAGCGGAGCGGGCCGCGGTAGCGGATCGTTAGCCCGTCGAGGCGGATCGGGACCGGTAGCGGCCCGAAGAGCGTCGCGCCGCGCGTCCCGTCGAAGCGCTTGCGCACGCCCACCATCGGCGGCAAGAGCCCGCCCGTGCGCTGCACGTCCCAGAGCCCGTCGAGGTCCACGATGCGTCCTTCCCGCTCCGGCTCCGGCTCAGGCCGCTCCGACCGGGGCCAGCGAGGCCAGCACGCGCTCCGGGACCTCGCCCAGGTGGGCGCAGCAGACGCGCCAGTCGGGGTCGCCGAGGAGGACGACGTCGGCGGGGAAGCCCGCCGCCAGTCGGCCGACCGCGTCCTCCAGGCCGAGGACCCGCGCGCCCCCGACCGTGGCGGCGGTCAGGGCCTCCGCGCAGGAGAGATGGATCTGGGTGCAGGCGAGGTTCATGGCGGCGAGGAGGGACTCGGCCGGCGCCGAGCCGGGATTGAAGTCGGTCGCCAGCGCGATCGCCGCTCCGGCGTCGAGGAGCGCCCGGCCGGGCGGCATCGGGTCGTCCAGGTAGAGGGCGGCGAGCGGCAGGAGCACACCGATCACGGTCGAGGCGGCGAGGCGGCGGACGCCCTCGTCGCCGGTCGCCTCCAGGTGATCGACCGAGACGGCGCCGAGCTCGACGGCGAGCGGGATCGCTCCCTGCTCGCTGAACTGGTCGCCGTGCAGCCGGAGGCGCAGCCCGAGCGAGGACGCGGCCTCGAGGTACCGCCGGCACTGCGCGGCGTCGAAGGCCCCGTCCTCCAGGAAGCAGTCGGCGTCCTGGGCCTCGAAGGCGCAGCCCGGGAGGATCTGCTCGACGGCCAGCTCGACGTACGCGTCGGGGCTCTCGGCCTCGGGCGGGGTGGCGTGGAGCGCCAGGACGGTGCGCGTGGTGCGGACGCCGGCGAGCTCCCCCGCCCGGCGGGCGGCGAGGAGCATCCTCCGCTCGGTCTCGAGGTCGAGCCCGTAGCCGGACTTGACCTCCGCCGTCGTCGTGCCGAGCGCGCGCATCCGGCGGAGCCGGTCCGCGGCGGTCGCGGTGAGCTCCGCGTCGGACGCCGCCCGGGTGGCGGCGACCGTCGAGCGGATCCCGCCGCCGGCCGCCGCGATCTCCCGGTAGCCCTGGCCCTGGGCCCGGCGGTCGAACTCGTCGATCCGCCGGCCGCCGTGGACCGTGTGCGTGTGGCAGTCGACCAGCCCGGGGATCGCGCTCATCCCGGTGGCGTCGATCGTCTCGGCGCCGTCGGCGAGCTCGACCGCCCGCAGGAGCTCCTCGCGCGGTCCGACGCCGGCGATCGTGCCGCCGCGGGCGGCGATCGCGGCGTCGTGGAGGACCACGAAGCTGCCACGGCGATCGACCGTGGCGAGGGTGGAGATCCGGTCGACGACGAGGTCGGCGGTCACGGGCATGGAGGGCGAGTATGCCGGTTCCGTCGCCCCGCGGCGGGGCCGGGTACCGTGACGAGATGCCCGCCTTCGTGCTCGGCGCCGAGGCACCCTCGATCGACGACGTCGTCGCCGTCGCGCGCGGCGGCCGCCCCCTGGAGATCGACCCAGCGGCGCTCGACCGGGTCGCCGCCGCCCGCGCGGCCCTGGAGCGGATCGCCGACGCGGAGGAGCCGACCTACGGCGTCAACACGGGCTTCGGGCATCTCTCCTCGGTCCGGATCCCCCGGGACGACCTGGACACGCTGCAGGTGAACATCGTGCGCTCCCACGCCTGCGGGATCGGCGAGCCGCTGGCCGACGACAGCGTGCGGGCGATGCTCTTCCTGCTCGCCGGATCCCTCCTGCGCGGCTACTCGGGCGTCCGGCCGGAGGTCCCGGAGACGATCGTGGCGCTCCTCCGGAGCGGCGTCCTGCCGCTCGTGCCGTCCCGCGGGTCGATGGGGGCGTCCGGTGACCTGGCGCCCCTGGCCCACTGCGGGCTGGCCCTGATGGGCGAGGGGCGGGTCCGCGTCGGCGGCGAGGTGCGGTCGGCCGACGAGGCGCTCCGCGGGGCCGGCATCGAGCCCCTGCGCCTCCGCGCCAAGGAGGGGCTCGCGCTCCTCAACGGGACCCACCTGATGGCCGGCATGGGCGCGCTGGCGGTCGCCGACGCCCGGCGCGTGCTCGACGCCGCCGTGGCCGCCGCCGCGCTCTCGGTCGAGGCCCTCCGCGGCTCGCACACGCCCTTCGACGCGCGGATCTCCGCGCTCCGGCCGCACCCCGGACAGGTGGCCGTCGCCCGCCGCCTGCGGGAGGACCTCGCCGGCTCCGAGATCGCCGCGAGCCACCTCGTCGCCGACCCGCGCGTCCAGGACCCGTACTCGATGCGCTGCATCCCGCAGGTCCTCGGCGCCGTCTCCGACGCGATCGAGCACGCCGCGCGGGTCCTCTCGATCGAGCTCGGCTCCGTCACCGACAACCCGCTCGTCGTCGCCGGAGACGACGGCCCGCGGGCGCTCTCCGGCGGCAACTTCCACGGCCAGCCGCTCTCGATCGTGCTCGACCTGCTGGCGATCGCGCTCGCCGAGCTCGTCCAGTTCTCGGATCGGCGGACCTACCTGCTGCTCTCGCCGGGCCCGGCGGGGCTGCCGCCGTTCCTCGCCGCCGACCCGGGCCTCGAGTCCGGGCTGATGATCCTCCAGTACGCGTCGGCCTCCCTCGTCGCCGAGCTCGGCGTGCTCGCGACCCCGGCGGGTCCACACACGCAGCCGACGAGCGCAGGGATGGAGGACTTCAACTCGGTCGGGGTGACCGCCGCCCTGAAGCTCCGGCAGGGGCTCGGCCTCGCCTACCGCGCGCTGGCGATCGAGCTCGTCTGCGGGGCCCAGGGCTTCGAGACGCACCGTCCGATGCGGTCCGGCCCCGGCGTCGAGCGGACCTTCGCGCGCGTGCGCTCCGTGGTCCCGACGATCACGGGCGACCGCTCCACCTCGGAGGAGCTCGAGCGGCTCGCCGACGAGCTCGCAGCGGGCCTCCTCGAGGGCTGACGCCGCTCCGGCCGCGGCTCCGCCGGGTCGACGACGGACTCGGCCCGCGCGTCCGACCGGATTCCGTCGTCGGGCGCCCGGGTAGGTTGGCGACGATGAACCGCCTCGCCGACGAGACCTCGCCGTACCTGCTCCAGCACGCCGACAATCCCGTCGCCTGGTGGCCGTGGACGGACGAGGCGCTCGCGGTGGCGCGCGCCGACGAGCGCCCGATCCTGCTCTCGGTCGGCTACTCGGCCTGCCACTGGTGCCACGTGATGGCGCACGAGTCGTTCGAGGACCCGGAGATCGCGCGCCTGATGAACGAGCACTTCGTCTGCATCAAGGTCGACCGCGAGGAGCGGCCGGACATCGACGCGCTGTACATGGACGCGGTCGTCGCGCTGACGGGGCAGGGCGGCTGGCCGATGACGGTCTTCCTGACCCCGGAGGGCCGCCCCTTCTACGGCGGGACGTACTACCCGCCCGAGCCGCGGCAGGGCATGCCGTCGCTGCCGATGGTCCTGGAGGCGGTCGCCGCCGCCTGGCGCGACCGGCGCTCCGAGATCGAGCAGCAGGGAGCCCACCTGGCCGAGGCGCTCGGCCGGTCGGCGGCGCTGGCGGCCGACGAGGGCGAGCACCTCGACCCGAACCTGCCGGGCCGGGCGGTCGACGCCCTCTCGCGGCAGCACGATCCGCGGAACGGCGGCTTCGGCCGCGCCCCGAAGTTCCCGCCCTCGAGCCTGCTCCCGACGCTGCTCGCGATCGGCGGGCCGACGGCCGAGGCGATGGCCGCCCGGACGCTCCGCCGGATGGCCGCGGGCGGCATCCACGATCAGCTGGGCGGGGGCTTCCACCGCTACGCCGTCGACGCGATCTGGCTCGTGCCGCACTTCGAGAAGATGCTCTACGACAACGCCCTCCTCGCCGAGGCGTACGCCGACGGCGCGACCGCGCTCGGCGACGAGGAGCTCGGCGCTGTCGCCCGCGGCGCGCTCGGGTACCTGGACCGACGGCTGACGGTGTCGGAGGGCGGCGGCCTCGCCTCGGCCGAGGATGCGGACACCGAGGGCGTCGAGGGGAGCACGTTCGTCTGGACGCCGCAGGAGATCGCCGACGCCCTCGCCTCCGACGCCGGCGCCGGCGACGGCTCCGCGGGCGACGCCGAGCTCGCGATCGCCCGCTACGGGGTCACGGCGGCGGGGAACTTCGAGGGGCGGAACGTCCTCTGGCTCGCCCGCGACGTCGTCGACCTCGCCGCCGAGCGCGGGGAGGAGCCGAGCCGGACCGCCGCCGGCCTGGCCGGGATCCGCGAGCGGCTCCTCGCCGCCCGGGACCGCCGGCCCCAGCCGAGCCGCGACGGGAAGGCGCTCGCCGCCTGGAACGGGCTCGCGCTCCGCGCCTTCGCCCGCGCGGGCCGGCGCCTCCACGATCCCGCGCTCGTCCGGCGCGGGGTCGAGCTCGCCCGCTTCCTCGAGGAGCACCTGCGGGCCCCGGACGGCGGCCTGCTTCGCACCTACGCCGACGGGCGGGGCAAGATCGCCGGCTTCTCCGACGACTACGGCGCCGTCGCCGACGGGCTGATCGAGCTCGCGCTGGCGACCGGCGACCTCGCCCACCTCGAGCGGGCGCGGGAGCTGACCGCCCTCGCGCTCGACCGCTTCGGCGACCCGGCGGGCGGTCCGTTCTACCTGGCCCCGACCGGGGCCGAGGAGCTCGTCGCGCGGACGAAGAGCATCGACGACAACCCGCTCCCGTCCGGCACCTCCCTGCTCGCGCACTGCCTCGCCGTGCTCGGGCGGATCTACGCGGAGCCCGACTGGGAGGAGGCGGCCCGCTCGGCCGTCCGGGCGCTCGCCCCGACGGTGGAGCGCGCGCCCCAGGCGTTCGGGCGCCTCCTCGGGGTCGTGCGCCTGCTCACGGAGGCGCCGGTCGAGGTCGCGATCGTGGGCGATCCGGAGGACGAGCGGACGCTCGCGCTCCGCGCGGTCCTCGACGACTCGGTCGCCGCCCCGGCGATCGCCCTCGTCGCCGAGCCGTCCGACCCGCTCTTCGCCTCGGTGCCGCTGCTCGCCGGGCGGACCACCCTTCCGGGCGGCGCGCCGGCGGCCTACGTCTGCGAGCGGTTCGCCTGCCAGCGGCCGGTGGGGCGCCCGGAGGAGCTGTGGGCCCTGCTCGCGCCGCCGCCGCCGGTCGATGAGGAGAGTCTGCGCGGCATCCGCGAGGCGACGCCATGAGGGAGACGATCGCCCGCTGAGCGTCCCGCCTACTTGCGCTTGCGGTCGATCTGCTCCGACGACGGCTGCCGCACGTTCCACGCCAGTCCGACCTTCTCGAGGCCGCGGATGAGCGCGGCGGAGATGTCGATCTGGCCCCGCTGCAGTCCGTGCCGGGCGGAGGTCGGGAAGACGTGGTGGTTGTGGTGCCAGGACTCGCCGAGGGACGGGATGGCGAGGAGCCAGTTGTTCGTCGCCAGGTCGGTCGAGCGGAACGGCCGGCGGCCGAAGACGTGGCAGATCGAGTTGATCGACCACGTGATGTGGTGGTTGAAGAAGACCCGGACGAGGCCGCCCCAGAAGACGCCGCCGATGAAGCCGCGCCAGCCGTCGATGGCGGCGCCGACGAGGCCGGGGATGACGAACCCGAGCACCGCCCAGAGGACGAAGGTCCGCTGGATGAACATCGTCACCGGGTCGGCCATCAGGTCCTTGCCGTACTTCTTGGCCAGGCGCACCCGGTCGCGCTGGAAGAGCCAGCCCATGTGGGCGTGGTAGAGGCCGTGGAGGGCCTGGAGGAGGCCGTCGCCGCGGCCGGCGTGCGGCGAGTGCGGATCCCCGTCGCGGTCGGAGTGGGCGTGGTGGGTGCGGTGGTCGACGGCCCAGGTCAGGGCCGGGCCCTCGATCGCCATCGAGCCGACGGCGAGGATCGTGCCGCGCACCCAGCCCGGGGCCTCGAACGCCTTATGGGTGAGCATCCGGTGAAAGCCGACGGTGATCCCGGCCGCGGCCGGGAGGTACATCCCGAAGAGGAGGACGAGATCGAGCCAGCTGATCGCCCGGCCCCAGGCGAGGGCGATCGCGCCGAGCACGCCCAGGAAGGGAACGGCGATCACGGTGAGCATGATCAGCTTCGGTGCGTGGGGGAGGGTCGGTTCCGGCGCCTGAACGGGCGACTCGGCGGGGCCGTCATCCTCGGGCAGAGCGGGGGACTCCGCGTATGTCGTATCCGTCATTGCAGACAATGGTACCTGGGGGTCGTCCCCCCCTTTGCGTTCCGGGAGTTGTCGTTGCGTGTCCGCGCGACACACGCGCACGCCGGGGGACCGACGCTCGGAACGTGGACGACGACCCCGGCACCGCCTACGGCATCGACGAGCCGCGGCTTCTCCGCTTCGTGGCCGACCAGGTGCGGCTGATCGTCGCGACGCCGCTCCCCGCCGGGCTCGCGGAGGAGCTCCGCCGCGGCGCCGATGGCGTCGAGCTGGACGCGGTCTGGCTGGGGGCGGGCCTCGCGACCCAGATCGGGCTCCGGCTCCTGGAGCACCCGGAGGTGTTCGTGCGGACGCGCGGTCAGGAGGCGTAGACGCCGGCCGTCTGCGTCGACGCGTCGGGCAGCGGAGACGCCTCCGCGCGCGCCAGGGCGTCGGCGACCGTCTCCGCGACCTCGGCCCGGATCGCCGCCTCCTCGTCGTCGGACCATCCGAGCTCGGCCGTCAGCCGGGCGGCGTACATGTCGAGCGGGTCGTGTCGGGCCCACGCCTCGAGGATCTCCGGCGCCGCGTAGGCGGCATCGTCGTGGATCGCGTGGCCGTCGAGGCGCTGGGTCCGCAGCTCGAGGAGCCGCGGGCCGCCTCCGGACCGCGCGTGCTCGATCGCCTCGCCCGCCTCGCGGCGGACGACGGCGAGATCGGCGCCGTCGATGACGACGCCGTCGAACCCGTAGGCCTCGGCCCGCTCGGCGAGGTGGGAGCACGCGTAGCTCAGGGCCGCCGGCGTCGAGTAGGCGAAGCCGTTGTCGTCGACGAGGAAGACGATCGGGAGCCGCCGGACGCCCGCCAGGTTCATGACCTCGTGGACGTCCCCGCGAGCCGACGAGCCGTCGCCCATCCAGCCCAGGGCGACCCGTTCCTCGCCGCGGATCCGGAACGCCAGGGCGATCCCCGCCGCCGTGGGGAGGATGCCCGGGAGGTGGGAGACGCCGGCGACGAGGCCACGGACGGGATCCTGGCTGCGCAGGTTCGAGTCGCGCCCGCCGGTCGAGCTTCCGGTCCGTCCCATGTACTGGCAGAAGATGGTGGCGGGATCGACGCCGCGGGCGATGTGGACGCCCAGGTTGCGGTGGAGGGGAGCGGCGACGTCGCCGGATCCCATCGCCGCGCCGACGCCGACCGAGGCGGCCTCGTTCCCCCGCCCCGTGTAGAACGATCCCGGCACGCGCCCGTTCGCGTGCAGCGCGGCGCCGCGCTCCTCGACCGCCCGGGTCAGGAGCATCTGCCGGTACATGCCGACGAGCTCCTCCCGGGGAAGGCCCAGCTCGTCCAGGCTCCCGACCGGCGCTGCGAAGCGGACGCCCACGGGCGGAGTGTAGGCGCCGGTCCGGAATCGGCGGACGACCGGCCGCGACGCGCCGGGGGAGGGCGTGGTCGCGGCCGGCCCGCCGCGGTCGCGCTAGGCGACGCCGACGAGGTGGGCGAGCACCGCCGCCGCCGTGTGCATGCGGTTCTCGGCGAGGTCGTAGATCGCCGACTGCGGCCCGTCGATCACGTCCTCCGTGACCTCCTCGCCACGGTGGGCGGGCAGGCAGTGGAGGAAGATCGCGTCGGCGTCGGCGCGGGCCATCAGGTCGGCGTCGACGCGGTAGGGCGCGAGGTCGGCGAGCTTCCGTTCCGCGACGTCCTCGTCGCCCATGGACACGAAGGCATCGGCGTAGATCGCCTGGGCGCCGGTCGCCGCCTCGATCGGATCGCGGAGGATGGTCACGCTGCCGCCGGTCTCGCCGGCCAGCCCGGCGGCGCGGGCCACGAGGTCGGCGTTCGGCGCGTACCCGTCCGGCGAGGCCACGCGGATGTGCGCGCCGACCGCGGCGCAGCCCTCGATCAGGGAGGCGGCGACGTTGGCTCCGTCGCCGACGTAGGCGACGGTCAGGCCCTCGAGAGCGCCGAACCGCTCGCGCAGCGTCATCAGGTCGGCCAGCGCCTGGCACGGGTGATGCTCGGCCGTCAGCGCGTTGACGATGGGGATCGTGGCGTACCGCGCCATCTCGTCGACCGTCTCCTGGTCCGGCGTCCGGATCACGAACGCGGCGCAGAAGCGCGAGACCAGGCGGGCCATGTCGGCGATCGGCTCGCCCCGCTGCATCTGGAGCTCGTCCGGGCGGGTAACGACCGGCGTCCCGCCGAGCTGGGCGACGGCCGCCGCGAACGAGAGCCTGGTCCTGGTCGACGGCTTCTCGAAGTGGAGTTGGACGATCCGCCCGGCGAGCGCCCCGTGGCGGCGCAGGGGGTCGGCCTTCTGCTCGGCGGCCAGGTCGAGGAGGAGCTCGATCGTGGCCGGATCGTGGTCGGAGATGCGGAGCAGGTGGTCGGTCACCGCGGGGAGCGTCGTGGAGGCCATGGTCCGCATGACTATACACGCGCGCGCATATTCATGCGGTCCTGCGGCCCGTCGCGACTGCCTACACTCGCCCCATGGACGCCGCCGGCCCACCTGCCGCGAGCCGGGCGGGGCCGCCAAGCGCCGCGGTCAGCAGCTGGCATCCCGGGGTCGACGCGGACGAGCTCTCCCGCGCCCTGGCCGAGGCAGCCGGTGACGTCGCGGCCTCGGGTCGGCTCGTGCTCCTCGGCTCGACCCGGCGGCAGCCGACGATCGTCCTCGGATCCGCCCAGCCGGAGTCGGCCGTCTCCCGTTCCCGCGCGCTCGCCGACGGGCACGTGGTGGAGCGCCGCCGCTCGGGCGGCGGGGCCGTCTACTGCGACGCGGGCCTCCTCGAGGTCGATCTCGTCGCGCCCCTCGACCGCATCCCCTCCGGCCGCGACGTGACGGAGAGCTACCGGGCCTGGGGCGGTGCCTGGCGGACGGCGCTCGGCGAGCTCGGCGTGAGCTGTCGGCTCGCGACCATCGCCGAGACGCGGGACCAGGACGGTCGTCGCCGGGCCGCCGGCCGTGCCGCCTGCTGGGCGGCCCTCTCGCCGTACGAGGTCGTCGTCGGCTCGCCCGTGGGCAAGCTCGTGGGATTCTCCCAGCGGCGCCGCGGAGGGCTCGTGCTGCTGCAGGCCGGGGTCGCGTGCTCCGGATCTCACGCCCGCGTGCTGTCCTACCTCGAGCTCGCCGGCGAGCTGCGAGAGGAGGCCGCGGCCGGCCTCGCGCCGGCCGCCTCGCTCGACCAGCTCGGCGTCCGGATCGAGCCGGAAGGCCTGTGGCGCTTCCTCCGGCCGCGGCTCGCGGCGGCCCTCCGGTGAGGCACCGTCCTCGACGGGCCTCCAGGACGGCCCGGGCGCACGGGACCAGCTGACGGGCCCGAGTTCCGTCGGGTCTGGTCGGGTCGCCTGCCTGTCGACGCCCCCGCTCGGCTCGGCTGCACCGGTCGCCCGGGGCGACCGGTTCGGGATCCCGATCAGGGCGAAGGGCTGGGCCTGGGCCCTACCCGCGGCCGCTATCGCGGTCGCGGCGGAGCCTCGCGGCACGAGCCCCGGCGAGAGCCCCCTGGGAAGAGCCGCCCGGCGGACGGGATCAGCTGACGGGCTCGATCTCGTCCGTCCGCTCGTCGTCCTCGCGGTCCCGGTCGTCCTTGCTCCGGCCGTCGCCGCTCCGCGCGTCATCCGGCGCGCCGCCGCCGGGAGCCTCGCCGCGCAGGGACGCGATCGCCTCGTCGGCCTTCGCGCGGAGGCGGGCCCGGGCCGCTGCATGCGCATCGGGCACGCTCTCGGGCGGGGCCGGCTCGGCGGCGATCGCTCCGCTCTCCTGGAGGCGGGCGCGGAGCGTGAGGCGAGCCTCGGCGAGGGACGAGTCGGCCTCCGGCGGGGTGGCGACCGCGTCCACCTCGGCGGCGTCCTCGTAATGCGTGCGGTCGGTCTCCAGCCGGAGCGTGCGGCGGAGCCAGGCGTAGGTGCCGGGCGAGGCCGCGAGCGCTCCGGCCGCGGCGGCGGCGCCGACGACGACGAGGGCGAACGGGTTCTGACGAGACATCTCGTACGTCTCCTGGTCGGCGAGGTGGACGTCGCGCGCACACCGCGCGCGTTCTGCAGGGTACGCGCGGCGGCGGCGCGCCCGACCCGTCGCCGGCCGCGTCAGGATGCCGGCATGGACGAGCAACGGGCGGCGCGGGCGACGGGCGGCGATTGCTACAGTCAACGTCCCGAAACCGGACGGGTCCTGCGGTCGCATGGGCAGATGCGCGCAGGCGATCCGTGGACGGACGTCATCGAGGCCGAGGTAGCAGCGAGCTGTGCAGCAGTACGAAGTGATGATCATCATCGACCCCGAGGTCGAGGAGCCCCGTCAGGAGGAGATCGTCGCGCGCATCCGCGACATCGTCCTGGGCGGCGGCGGCTCGTGGGAGTCGGTGGACACGTGGGGCCGCCGCAAGATGGCCTACGAGATCGCCAAGAAGGCCGAGGCCTTCTACTGGGTGATCCAGTTCGACGCCGATCCCGAGACGCTCGCCGAGGCCTCCCGGGTGCTGACGATCACGGACGAGGTCCTGCGTCACATGCCCACGCTCCGCCGTCCGATCAAGGCTCCGGCCCCTGCGAAGTAGGGCGTGACGCCGCCGCTCGGCCGAGCGCGCGGATCCTGGAATCATCTCGTCGACCCCGGCCAGGTCGGGAAGGGAGCAGGTGGACGTGTCGATCAACCGCGTGATTCTCGTCGGGAACCTCACCAGGGATCCCGAGCTGCGCAACCTCCCCTCCGGGATGGCCGTGCTGTCGATCCGGCTCGCCGTCAACACGCGTCGCAAGGACGGGCAGTCCGGCGAGTGGATGGACGAGCCGAACTACTTCAACGTGACGATCTTCGGCAACCGCGGCGAGGCGCTCTCGCGCTTCCTCAGCCGCGGCAGCCGGATCGGCGTCGACGGCCGCCTGCGCTGGCGCGAGTGGCAGGACAAGGACGGCAACAAGCGCGAGTCGATCGAGATCGTCGCCGACGACATCCAGATGCTCGACTCCCGCGGCGACGGCGCGCAGGGCGGCGGCTCGGGCGGCGGTCAGGCGTCGTCCTACGGCGGCGGACGCGACCGCGCTCCCGCTCCCACCCCCGCCGCGGCGCCCGCCCCGGCGGCGGCGGACCCGTGGGGCGCGGGCGACGACGACGACATCCCGTTCTAGCGCGACCCTCTCCTCGAAGCTCCCACAAAGGCGAATCCGACGTGGCACGTACCGGCACCCAGAAGGCGATCCTCCTCGTTGACGTCGAGCACCTCGGGCACCGTGGCGACATCGTCGCCGTCGCCCGCGGCTACCTCCGCAACTACCTCCTCCCGCGGCATCTCGCCGAGGTCGCGACGCCCGCCCGGATCGCCGAGGTCGAGGGGCTCCAGGCCCAGCGGTCGCGGCAGGAGGCCCGGACGACCGACCAGGCGCAGGAGATCGTCAAGACCCTCAACCGGACGGTGCTGACGATTCCGGCGCGCTCGGGCCCCGACGGCCGGCTGTACGGCTCGATCACCGCCGCCGACCTCTCGGACGAGATCTGGCGGACCCGGCGGATCCGGGTGGACCGACGCAAGGTGCGCCTGTCCGAGCCGATCAAGGCCGTCGGCGCGTACCTCATCGACATCGACGTCTTCCAGGACGTCTCGGCGTCGCTGAAGGCCCAGGTGGTGGCTGCCGAGGGGTTCGACTTCGCCGCCACGGCCACCGATGTCGACGCGTAGCGCGTAGCCGCGGTGGCGCGCGACGCAGGCCGCGGGGGCGTCGCCCCCGTCCGGTCGTCCTCCGTCCTGCCGCCCTCCGATCCCGACGCGGAGATGGCCATCCTGGGCGCGATGCTGCTCTCGGACGCCGCGATCGAGATCGGGCTCCTCTCGCTCGTCGAGAGCGACTACTCGCGCGCCGCCCACCGCGTGATCCACCGGGCGATCGCCCAGCTCTCGCAGTCCGGTGAGGGCATCGACGAGGTCACCGTCTCCGACCAGCTCGAGCGGATGGGGGCCCTCGAGGCGGCGGGCGGGCGCGCCTTCGTGCACGGGCTGGCGGACGTGACGCCGATCGCGGTCCACCTCGAGCAGTACGTCGCGATCGTCAAGGAGCTGGCGTTGATCCGCCAGCTGATCAACGCCTCCGCCGAGGTCGCGCAGTCCGCCTACGCCCGCGACGGAACGGGCGAGGACCTCCTCGACCGGGCCCAGGACCGGTTCTTCCAGATCGCCCAGCGGGGACGGTCCGACGAGCTGGTGTTGGTCGGGGACAAGATCGGCGAGGTCTTCGCCGAGCTCCACGGCGAGGTCGGCTCGACCGGCGTCCGGACCGGGCTCCGCGACCTCGACGACGTGACGTTCGGCTTCCAGCCCGGCAACCTCGTCATCCTCGCCGCGCGTCCCTCGATGGGCAAGACGTCGCTGGCGCTGAACATGGCGGCCGCGGTCGGCCTGGGGACGGCGAACGGGACGAAGACGCCGGTGGCCATCTTCAGCCTCGAGATGAGCCTCCAGGACCTGATGAAGCGGATCCTCTTCGCGGAGGCGAAGGTCGACTCCGAGGCGCAACGCCACGGCCGCCTCCAGGCGAACGACTGGCAGCGCCTCAACGAGGCGGCCGCGGCGATCTCCCAGGCGCCGATCTTCATCGACGAATCGTCCAGCCCGACCGTGATGGAGATCCGCACGAAGTGCCGGCGGCTCAAACAGCGGCACGCCGACCTCGGGCTGATCGTGATCGACTACCTGCAGCTGATCCAGTCCGCCGAGCGGGTGGAGAACCGGGTCCAGGAGATCAGCGCGATCTCCCGCCAGCTGAAGCTCCTCGCCCGGGACCTCGACGTGCCGGTCCTCGCGCTCTCCCAGCTCTCGCGCGCCGTCGAGCAGCGGACGGACAAGCATCCCGTTCTCTCCGACCTTCGCGAGTCCGGCTCGATCGAGCAGGACGCCGACGTCGTCATCTTCATCTACCGCGAGGAGTACTACCTCCAGAAGGAGGTGCGGGAGGAGCAGGAGGCCGGGCGCGGCGGTCCGCCGCCGTCGACCGAGAAGCTGCAGCGGAGCCGGGGCACCGCCGAGCTGCAGGTCGCGAAGAACCGCAACGGGCGGACGGCGAGCGTGGAGGTCGCCTACCTGGCCCGGTTCACCCGCTTCGGCGACCTCGCCGGATCCCGCGACCGCTGAGAGGACGACTCGGTTGGCCGGGATCGTGATCGTCGGCGCCCAGTGGGGCGACGAGGGCAAGGGCAAGGTCGTGGACCTGCTGGCGGAGCGCTTCGACATCGTGGCGCGCTACCAGGGCGGCTCCAACGCGGGCCACACGGTGGTGCACGGCGACGAGACCTTCAAGTTCCGGCTGCTCCCGTCGGGGATCCTCGAGCCCGACAAGCTCTGCATCCTCGGCAACGGCGTCGTGATCGATCCCGAGGTCCTCTGCGGCGAGCTCGCCGACCTCGAGGAGCGGGGGCGCTCGGCGGCAGGGCTGCGGATCTCCGGCAACTCGCACCTCGTGATGCCGTGGCACCGGATCATCGACGCCCAGTCCGAGCTCGCACTCGGAGAGCGCCAGATCGGCACGACGAAGCGCGGCATCGGCCCCGCCTACGCCGACCGCGCCTCCCGGATCGGGATCCGCGTCCAGGACCTGCTCGACCCGGAGATCCTCCGCCAGAAGGTCGAGGCGGCGCTGTCGGTGAAGAACGCCCAGCTGGTCGGCATCTACGGCGTCGCGCCACTGGACGGCGAGCGGATCGCCGCCGACCTCGAGGGCTACGCGGCGCGCCTCCGGCCGCTCATCGCCGACACCTCCAAGTTGATCGAGGACGCGCTGCAGGCCGGCCGGGACGTCCTCTTCGAAGGTGCCCAGGGAACGCTCCTCGACGTCGACAACGGCACCTATCCGTTCGTCACGTCGTCGAATCCGACGGCCGGCGGCGCCTGCACCGGCACCGGCATCGGCCCGACCATGATCGACGGCGTGATCGGCCTCACCAAGGCCTACGTCACCCGGGTCGGCGAGGGGCCGTTCCCCAGCGCCGCCGCGCCCGAGGCCGCCGCGACGCTCCTCGAGATCGGGGCCGAGTTCGGCACCGTGACCGGGCGCGAGCGGCGCTGCGGCTGGCTCGATCTCGTCGGCCTGCGCTACGCGCGTCGCCTGAACGGGCTGACCGAGCTCATCCTCACGAAGCTCGACGTCCTCTCGGCCTTCCCGACCATCCCCGTCTGCGTCGCCTACCGCCTGCCGGACGGCACGGTCACCGAGGACTTCCCCTGGCACCAGTCCGACTTCCATCACGCCGCGCCGGTCTGGGAGGAGCTCGAGGGCTGGAACGCGGACATCACCGGCGCGCGCTCCTTCGGGGAGCTGCCCCCGGCTGCTCGGAACTACGTCCACTGGGTCGAGGAACGACTCGAGACGCCCGTCACGCTCGTGGGCGTCGGGCCGCGCCGCGACCAGATCCTGGCGCCGCAGGGCATGGACAGGGTCGGCACGGGCCGGTGAGCCTGCGCCGCCGCCGCTGCCCGGAGCCCGCCGGATGAGGGTCCTCGTCGTCGGGAGCGGAGGCCGGGAGCACGCGCTCGTCTGGGCGCTCGCACGCTCCAAGGGCGCCGAGGTCCACGTGGCGCCGGGAAACCCGGGCTGCGACGAGCTCGCGACGCGGCACTCGGTCGCGGCCGCCGACACGCCCGGCCTCGTCGCCCTGGCGCGGGAGCTCGCGCCCGACCTCGTCGTCATCGGTCCCGACGATCCGCTCGCCGCCGGCCTCGCCGACGCGTGCCGGAGCGGCGGGCTCGCCGTCTTCGGGCCGGATCGGGAGGCCGCCCGGATCGAGTGGTCGAAGGCATTCGCGAAGGAGGTTATGGCCGCCGCGGGGGTGCCGACGCCGGCGGCGACCGCCTGTGCGAGCCGGGAGGAGGCGCTCGCCGCGGTCCGCGCGCTGGACGGGCGCGCGGTCGTCAAGCTCGACGGTCTGGCGCTCGGCAAGGGCGTCGTCGTCTGCGCGAGCCTCGACGAGGCGATCGCGGCGGTGGCGAGCCTCGGCGGCGCCGGTCCGCTCCTGGTCGAGGAGCGCCTGGAGGGTCCGGAGCTCTCGCTCCTCGCGGTCTGCGACGGCACGCGAGCGGTCCTCCTGCCGCCGGCCCGCGACTACAAGCGGATCGGCGACGGCGACACGGGCCCCAACACCGGGGGGATGGGCGCCTTCTCGCCGGCCGGCGGCTATCGCGACGACGAGCTCGCCGGCCTCGTCGAGCGGATCCACCTGCCGGTGCTCGCCGAGCTCGCCCGCCGCGGCACCCCCTTCACGGGCTGCCTCTACGCGGGGCTGATGCTGACGGACGACGGTCCCCGGGTCCTGGAGTTCAACGCCCGTTTCGGCGACCCGGAGACCCAGGTCGTCGTTCCCCGCCTCGACGGCGACCTCGGCGAGCTCCTCCTGGCGGCCGCGCGAGGAGGCCTCGACGGGGCGGCGATCGCGGTCCGTCCCGACGCCGCCGTGACCGTCGTGCTCGCGTCCGGAGGCTACCCGGCGCGGTCGACGCAGGGGCGCGCGATCACCGGGGTCGAGTCCGCCCGGGCCCTCGTCGAGCTTGCCGGCGGCGAGGTCTTCCACGCCGGGACCGGGGTCGTCGACGGGCAGCTCGTCACCGCGGGAGGGCGCGTCCTCGCCGTCACCGCCCTCGCGCCCGGCCTGCCCGAGGCGCGGCAGCTCGCCTACCGGGCGGCGACCGCCATCGAGTTCGAGGGGCGTCAGCTCCGAACCGACATCGCCGCGTCGGCCGGACAGGACGGGGCGCACCGGTGACCCCGTCCATCTCGCCCGAGGTCGAGGCGCTCTTCGCCGACCTCCGCATCGAAGGGCCGGCCGTCGGGATCCTGCTCGCGGCCGAGTCGCACCGTCCGGCCCTCGCCCCGGCCGCCGAGGAGCTCCACCGGCGGCAGATCCCGTTCGAGGTGCGGACGCTGACGCCGAGCTCGGAGATGCGGGCCGTCGTCGACTACGCCTCGACGGCCGTCCTGCGCGGCCTCCAGGTCCTGATCGCCTCCACCTCGGCGTCCCCGGGCCTGGCGGCCGTCCTCGCGTCCGTGACGGAGCTGCCGGTGATCGCCGTCCCGGTCGCGGGCGACGGCCTCTCGGCCGCCGAGGCCCTCCTACTCGCCGCCCAGACGGGCGCGGGAGCGCCGGTCGGCTGCATGGCGGTCGGCGGCGGACGGAACGCCGCGATCTTCGCCTCGAAGATCCTCGCCCAGCGGCCGCGCAGCTAGCTCCGGCCGGTCCGTCCGACCGTCCGGCACGGACGCCGTCCGCCGCCGCCTCGGGCCGCGCGCGGCCGCGCCGGGGACGCGCGAGGCGGTCGAGAAACCGGCGACGGGAGCGCGTCGGGGACGGCTGCCGCCAGCGTCTCCGCGCCGGATCGCTCCGGTAGGATCCACCGCGTGATCGCCCGCTACACGCGACCTGCGATGGGCGCGGTCTGGTCGGACGAGCGCCGCCTGCAGTCGTGGTTCGAGGTCGAGCTCGCGGCGCTCGATGCCTGGTCGGCGCTCGGCGTCGTTCCCGCCGGAACCGCCGACGAGATCCGCGGGCGGACCGTCGTCGACGCCGAGCGGGCCGGGGAGATCGAGCGCCGCACCCACCACGACGTTATCGCCTTCACCGAGATGGTGGCCGAGCAGGCCGGCCCCGCCGCCCGCTGGTTCCACTACGGGCTCACCAGCTCGGACGTCGTCGACACCGGCCTCGCGCTCCAGCTCCGGGACGCCGGCCGCCTCCTCGACGATGGCATCGCGAAGGCGCATCGGACGGTCGTCCGCCGCGCGATCGAGCATCGCGACACGCCGTGCATGGGGCGGACCCACGGCGTGCACGCGGAGCCCACGACCTTCGGCCTCAAGCTCCTGTCCTGGGCCTTCGAGCTGGAGCGGGGGCGCGAGCGGCTCCGGCGAGCGTTCGCGGGGGTCGCGGTCGGCGCCCTGTCCGGTGCCGTCGGCGCCTACGGGAGCGTCGATCCCCGCGTCGAGGAGCAGGTCTGCGGCGCGCTCGGGCTCGGGGTCGAGCCCTGCTCCACGCAGGTCGTCGCGCGCGACCGGCACGCCGAGGTGCTGGCGGCGGTGGCGATCGTGGGCTCCTCTCTCGATCGCTTCGCGACGGAGGTGCGGCACCTCCAGCGTACCGAGGTGCGCGAGGTGGAGGAGCCGTTCGCCGAGGGGCAGAAGGGCAGCTCCGCGATGCCCCACAAGCGCAACCCGATCACGTGTGAGCGGATCAGCGGCCTCGCCCGCGTGCTCCGGGGAAACGCCGGCGTCGGCTTCGAGAACGTCCCGCTCTGGCACGAGCGCGACATCTCCCACAGCTCCGCCGAGCGGATCGTGCTCGCCGACTCGACGATCCTCCTCGACTACCTCGTCGACCGCTTAGCGTGGGTGGTCGACGGCCTGGTCGTCCGCCCCGACCGCATGCGCGCGAACCTGGAGGCGAGCTACGGCCTGCCGTTCTCGGGGCGGGTGCTCCTGGCGCTCGTCGAGGCCGGCCTCTCCCGGGAGGACGCCTACGCGATCGTGCAGCGCAACGCGATGCGGGCGTGGGAGTCGGAGGAGCCGTTCCGCGACCTCATCGCCGCCGATCCGGAGGCGGCGGCGCTGACGCCGGCCCGCCTCGACGACGCGTTCTCCCTGAGCGGCGTGCTCGACCGGACGGGCGTCGCCTTCGGGCGCCTCGCGACCCCCGCCGAGGCGGCCGCGGTGCCGTGAGCGGCGGTCTCGGCGAGCCGGTCGCGCGCGGCAAGGTCCGCGACGTCTACGCCGCGGGCGACGACCGCCTGCTGCTCGTCGCCTCCGATCGGGTGAGCGCCTTCGACGTCATCCTGCCGACCGCGATCCCGGACAAGGGGCGGGTCCTCACGGGCCTGACGCTCCACTGGCTCGGGGTGATGGCCGACATCGTCCCCAACCATCTCCTCGGCGCCTTCCCGGACGAGCTCCCCGTCGCCGCGCGGACGCCGGAGCTGACCGGACGGACGACGTTGGTGCGGCGCCTCGAGATGCTGCCGATCGAATGCGTCGTCCGCGGCTATCTCGCCGGCTCCGGGCTCGCCGACTACCGGGCCACGGGCGCGATCGGCGGCCAGCGCCTGCCGCCGGGGCTCGAGATCGGCTCCCGGCTCCCCGAGCCGATCTTCACGCCCGCCACCAAGGCGTCCTCGGGCCACGACGAGAACATCGACCTTGCCGGCGCGGCCGCGCTCGTCGGGGACGAGCGGCTGGCCGAGGTGACGCGGGCCTCGGTCCGGATCTACGAGCGCGCGGCGCGGCACTGCGAGGCGAGCGGGATCCTGCTCGCCGACACGAAGTTCGAGTTCGGCCTCGACGCCGACGACCGGCTCGTGCTCGCCGACGAGGTGCTGACGCCCGACTCCTCCCGGTTCTGGGACGCGAGCCGGTACGCGCCCGGCCGATCGCCCGCCTCGTTCGACAAGCAGTTCGTCCGCGACTACCTCGAGACCCTGGACTGGCCCAAGACCGCTCCCGGCCCGGAGCTTCCGCCGGATGTCGTCGCCGGGACCACGGCCCGGTACCGCGCCGCCTACGCTGCCCTCGTCGGCCGCGAGTTCGACACCTATCTCACCGCCATGGGAGTGCTCCAGTGACGACCTTCCGCGCCGCCATCGAGGTCCGCGTCCGCCACGGCGTGCGCGACCCCCAGGGCGAGGCCATCGCGATCGCGCTCCGCCGCCTCGGCGAGCCGGTCGGCGAGGTCAGCCAGGGCAAGCTCTTCGAGCTCGAGATCGAGGCCGACGACGTCGACGAGGCCCGGGCCGCGGCCGAGCGGATCGCGGGGACCGTCCTCTCCAACCCCCTGATGGAGGACGCCCAGGTGGGCTCGGTGGACGCGATCGCGGTGGCGGCCCGATGAGCCGGCCGCGGATCGCCGTCGTCTCGTTCCCCGGCACGTGCGACGACCGCGACGCCGCCCGCGCGATCGAGGCGTGCGGCGGCGAGGCCGTGTCCGTCTGGCACGACGACCGCGACCTCGGCGGAGCCGAGGGCGTGCTCCTCCCCGGCGGGTTCTCCTTCGGCGACTACCTGCGCGCGGGGGCGCTCGCGAGCCTCTCCCCGGCGATGGCGGCGGTCGTCCGCTTCGCCGAGGCGGGAGGCCCGGTGCTCGGCGTCTGCAACGGCTTCCAGATGCTCTGCGAGGCGCGGCTCCTGCCCGGCGTCCTGCGGCCGAACCACCACGGCCGGTTCACCTGCCTGGACGCGCCGCTCGCCGTGGAGCGCGCGAGCCCGTGGCTCGAGGGCTGCGCCGCCGGCGACGAGATCGTGATCCCGGTCAAGCACCACGACGGCGCCTGGTACGCGTCCGACGAGACGGTGGTGCGGCTCGAGGCCAGCGGGCAGATCCTCCTGCGCTACGCCTTCGACGTCAACGGGGCCTCCGCGCGGGTCGCCGGCCTCGTCAACGCGGACGGCAACGTGTTCGGCCTGATGCCCCACCCCGAGCACGCGGTCGACCCGGTGCTCGGGAGCGTCGACGGCCGCGCCGTGATCGGCGGCCTGGTCGCGCTCGCCGCGCAGGTCGCGAGCCCCGTCGTCCCGATCGCCGGGTAGCGCCCCGTCGAGGAGCGCGGGGGCCGCGGCCCTCGTTAGGCTCGTCGGCCGGCTCCGACCGCCCGGCCGTTCCCCACCCGGGCCGTCGACTCCCGGCCCGACTGGCTGGCTGGTCCTCCGCTGACGGGCCGGCTACCGACCCTCCGCCGGCGGATCGTCGCCGTCGTGCTGCTCCCGGAGGAACCGCTGGAACTCCGAGGCGAGGTCGTCACCGGACGGGAGCGGTCCCTCGGCCGGACGCAGGAGGTCGACGCTCTCCTCCTCGTCGTCGTCCTCGTCGTCGTCGTCCTCGTCGCCGGCGTCGGAGCGCGCCTCGAGGTCCTTGACGTAGGAGGCCATCTCGGGATCCGAGTCGACCACGCGCCCGATCTGATCGACGAAGACGGTGGAGGCCCGGTCGAGGTCCGACGGATCCAGGTCGACGTCGAGGACCTCTTCGATGGCGTGCACGAGCTCGAGCGCGGCCGCCGGATTGGTCGTCCCGCCGATGTAGTGCGGGACGGCGGCCCAGAGGCTCGCCGAGGGGATCTGGGAGCGCACGAAGGCGTCGTGGAGGACGCCGATGATCCCCGTCGGCCCCTCGTAGCGCGACGGCTCGAAGTCGAAGACGGCGGCGAGCTTCTCCTCGTAGACCGCGCCGGAGATCGGCACCGGGCGCGTGTGCGGAGTGTCGGCCAGCAGGCCGCCGAGGGTGAGCGCGACCTCGACCCCATGTTCGATGCAGAGCTCGGCGATGGCGCCGGAGAAGGCGCGCCAGCGGAGGTTCGGCTCGACCCCGATGCAGATGATGGCGTCGCGGTTCGACCCCGGCAGGGTGCCGTGGAAGAACTCCGTCTCCGGCCAGGAGAGCACGCGCAGGTCGTCGTCCTCGATCATCACGCGCGGTCGCGACTGCTGGAAGTCGACGAAGTCGTCCGGGTCGATCACCGCGAACCGCTCGCCGTTCGTGTGGGTCCGCAGGAAGGACGCGGCCAGCGTCGCCGCCGATCCCCCGTCGTTCCAGCCGTGGAAGGCGGCGACGAACACCGGGTTGCGTAGCTGCGGGCGAGCCTCGTAGCGGACGACGGGCATGGGCGAAGCCTACGCCCGTCCGGGCGCCGGCGACGCCGTTCCGCCCGACTCAGGGCAGGACGCCGGAGGCGCGCGCCGCCGCGAGGAGCGCGCCGAGCTCCGCCGCCGGCATCGTCAGGGGACCGCGGCGCATCCGGTCGGCCCGCTCGTAGCCGAGGCGGACGTAGACGGCGTCGTCGGCCTCCAGGCGCTCGATCACGCAGAGATCGCCGGCGCGCAGCGTGCACGGCCGCTCGCTGCGGGCGGCGATCGTGCCCGTGCCGCCGGGGAAGGCGACGCGGCGCGAGCGGGCCGGACGGGGAGCGGCCGCACCGGGGTCCGAGGCGGTCGGGGCGGCTGAACCGGGCCGTGTTCGCGGTGCGGCCGGCTCGGTCGCCTCGGTCGCCGCAGCAACCGGTTCGGTCGGCTGGTCCGCGCCGTCGGCTCGGTCGGCTCGCTGCGGGCGGTGTGGGTTGTGCGGGTGGACCGCCCGGAGCGGGTCCGGGCGGGCGGAGCGGGAGGTGTGTCAGCGGTCGGCATGGGGGGAGCGTGAGGGCGGGGAGGCGCCCCGGAAGCGCGCCGATCCGCACCGGGAAGGAGCGGAAAACGCGGCGGCGGCGCGCGTCCTCGCCGCGGGCCGCGCATCGACGCCGGAGTGGGTCCGGGGCGGAACCGATCAACTACGATCGAGGTGCTCTTGAGCGTCGACATGGCCGAAATCCCGCTCTATGCGAAGCTCGGGCTCACGGCGCGCGAATACGAGCTCGTGGTCGAGGCGAACGGGCGGCCGCCGAGCGACTTCGAGCTCGCCGTCTACTCGCTCCTCTGGTCCGAGCACTGCGGCTACAAGCACTCGCGCCTGCTCCTCCGCGACCTGCCGTCCGACGGGCCGCGGGTCCTCCAGGGGCCCGGAGAGAACGCCGGGGTGATCGACGTCGGCGACGGCCTGGCGGTCGCCTTCAAGGTGGAGAGCCACAACCACCCCTCCGCCGTCGAGCCCTTCCAGGGCGCCGCCACGGGCGTCGGCGGCATCCTCCGCGACATCTTCGCGATGGGCGCGCGCCCGATCGCGATCCTCGACTCCCTGCGCTTCGGCGGCCTGGAGTCGGAGCGGAGCCGTCGCCTGCTCGACGGCGCCGTCCGCGGGATCGGGCACTACGGCAACTGCGTCGGGGTGCCGAACGTCGGCGGCGAGGTCGTGTTCGAGCCCGGCTACGAGCGCAACTGCCTCGTCAACGCGATGTGCGTCGGCCTCCTCCGGCAAGACCGGCTGCAGACCGCGACCGCGGCCGGGGTCGGCAACCTCGTCGTCCTCTTCGGCTCGCGGACCGGCCGGGACGGGATCGGCGGCGCGTCGGTGCTCGCCTCCGCCGACCTCTCCGACGACGACGATCGCCGTCCGAGCGTCCAGGTCGGCGACCCCTTCACGGGCAAGAAGCTGATCGAGTGCTGCCTCGAGCTCGTCGAGGCCGAGCTCCTGGTCTCGCTGCAGGATCTCGGGGCGGCCGGGCTCGCCTCCTCGGCCAGCGAGATGGCGAGCCGCGGGCCGGTCGGCCTCGAGCTCGACCTCGATCGGGTCCCGCTCCGCGAGGCCGGGCTCGAGCCGTTCGAGATCATGATCTCCGAGTCGCAGGAGCGCATGGTCGCGATCGTCGAGCCGGCGCTCGTCGACCGGGTGGCGGCGGTCTGCCGACGCTGGGACCTCGAGTTCGCCGCGATCGGCGAGGTCGTCGAGGGCGACCGCCTCGTCTGCCGCGCGGACGGCGAGATCGTCGGCGACATGCCGGTCTCCGCGCTCGTCGACGGCTGCCCCCGCTACCCGCTGGAGCCGGTCCGCCCGGCGCGGCTCGCCACCGAGCCGGTCCGCCCTCGGCCGCTACCCGGAGCCGGCCGATCCCTCCGCCACCCTCCTCGACCTCCTCGCCGCCCCGAACATCGCTTCCAAGGCCTGGGTCTACGGCCAGTACGACCAGGTCGTCGGCTCGGGAACCGTCGTCCGCCCCGGCGGCGACGCCGGCGTCGTGCGGTTGACGCCGTCGAGCCGCGGGATCGCCGTCGCCCTCGACGGCAACGGCCGCCGCACGTCCCTCGAGCCCCGGCGCGGCGGGCGCCACGCGGTCGCCGAGGCGGCGCGCAACGTCGCCTGCACCGGCGCCACCCCGGCCGCGATCACGAACTGCCTCAACTTCGGCAACCCCGAGCGGGGCGAGACGCCGTACATGCTCGACCGAGGCGGTCGCCGGCCTCGCCGAGGCCGCCCGGGCCCTGGGCACGCCCATCGTCTCCGGCAACGTCTCGCTCTACAACGAGCACGCGGAGGGGCCGATCCCGCCGACCCCGGTCGTCGGCTGCCTCGGCACCCTCGAGGACGCCGCGCGTGCCGTCCCGGCGGCCTTCCAGGCGGCCGGGGACGCCGTCTGCTGGCTCGGCCCGTCGGCTCCGGCGATCGACGGCTCGGAGTACCAGCGGACGGTCCACGGGCGGACGGAGGGCCTCCCCCCCGACGTCGATCTCGCCCGCGAGGCGGCCCTGCACCGTCTGCTCGGCCGCGCCGCCGCCTCCGGCCTCCTCGTCTCCTGCCACGACGTGGCCGACGGAGGCCTCGCCGTGACGGTCGCCGAGTCGGCGATCCCCGGCGGCCTCGGCGCCGAGCTCACCGTCCCCGACCTCGCCGGTCGGCCGGACGTGACGCTCTTCGGCGAGGGCGCGGTCGGCGTCGTCGCCTCGGCCGCGCCCGGCGCGCTCGCCGACCTCGCCGCCGTCGCCGCCGACTGCCGGGTCGAGCTCCTCCACCTCGGCCGCGTCACCGACAGCGGCCGCCTGGAGCTCGCCTGCGGGCCGGTCCGGCTGGCGCTCGACGTCGAGGCGGCTCGCCGAGGCGCACGCGGCCACCCTCCCGGACGCGCTCGGGGCCTAGGCCATGTGCGGCGTCTTCGGGATCTACGCACCGGGCCGGGACGTCGCCCGGGTCGTCTACTTCGCCCTCCAGGCGCTCCAGCACCGCGGTCAGGAGAGCGCCGGGATCGCCGTCTCCGACGGGACGCGGATCACGGTCCAGCGCGACCTCGGGCTCGTCCCGCAGGTCTTCGACGAGCCGTCGCTGCGGGCGCTCGAGGGGGTCGCGGCGATCGGCCACACCCGCTACTCGACGACCGGGTCGGGCGCCTGGTCGAACAGCCAGCCCGTCGTCCGCAGCCATGGCGCGCGCACCGGTGGCGCTCGGCCACAACGGCAACCTGACGAACATCGACGCCCTCCGCGACGAGCTCTCCGAGGCCGGCGTGCGGCTGACGGCGACGACGGACACCGAGGTGATGGCGGCCCTGATCACGCCGCCACCCGGGCACGCTGGAGGAGGCCGTCGCCGACGCGATGCAGCACCTCGAGGGCGCCTTCTCGGTCGTCGTCGCCGACGCCGCCCAGATCATCGCCTTCCGCGACGCCGACGGGATGCGCCCGCTCGTCCTCGGCGACCTCGACGGCTCGCCGGTGATCGCCTCGGAGACCTGCGCCTTCGACCTGATCGGCGCGACCGCCGTGCGCGAGATCGAGCCGGGCGAGCTCGTCGTCCTCGACGCCGCCGGCGTGCGCTTCGAGCGCGCGCTCGAGCCGCACCACCCCGAGGGCGCCTCCCTCTGCCTCCTCGAGTTCGTCTACTTCGCCCGCCCCGACTCGACGCTCGACGGACAGGTGCTGCACGGCTCGCGCCTGCGGATGGGCGAGCGGCTCGCGCGGGAGGCGCCGGCCGACGGCGACATCGTGATCGGGGTGCCCGACTCCGGGGTGCCGCGCCGCGCAGGGCTACGCGCGGGCCTCCGGGATCCCCTACACGGACGGCCTCGTCAAGAACCGCTACGTCGGGCGGACGTTCATCCAACCCGATCAGGCGCTGCGCGAGCAGGGGGTGCGCCTGAAGTTCAACCCGCTGCGCGACGTCATCGAGGGCCAGCGACTGATCGTCGTCGACGACTCGATCGTCCGCGGCTCGACGACGCGCCAGCTCGTCCAGATGCTGTTCGCGGCCGGCGCGGCCGAGGTCCACCTGCGGATCTCGTCGCCGCCGGTGATCTCGCCGTGCTTCTACGGGATCGACATGGCCGGCCGTGAGGAGCTGATCGCCGCGGGCCGGACGACCGAAGAGATCCGTGTGGAGCTGGGCGCGACGAGCCTCGCCTACCTCTCCCTCGACGGCCTCCAGGCGGCGACGCGCCTGCCGGAGTCGCGGGTCTGCCGCGCCTGCCTGACCGGCAACTACCCGACGCCGATCCCCGAATCCCTGCTGTCCGGCGGCAAGGGCCGGTTCGAGGTCGTCGAGGTCGCATGACGGAGCACACCTACGCCGCCGCGGGCGTCTCGCTCGAGGCGGCCGAGGCGGTCGTCGGGCGCCTGCGCGACGCCGTCGCCTCGACCCGCACGCCCGGCGTCCTCGACGCGCACGGCGGCTTCGCGAGCCTCGTCGCCTCCCCGGGGCGCCGACGAGCTCCTGGTCTCGGCGACCGACGGCGTGGGCACGAAGCTCGTGCTCCTGGCCGAGGCCGGGCGCCTCCACGACGCCGGCATCGACTGCGTCGCGATGGTCGTCAACGACGTCGTCTGCACCGGCGCGCGGCCGCTCTTCTTCCTCGACTACGTGGCCGTCGGCCGGCTCGACCCCGACCGGGTCGCCTCGCTCGTCGAGGGCATCGCCGACGGCTGCCGGCAGGCCGGCTGCGCGCTCGTCGGCGGCGAGACCGCCGAGCATCCGGGCGTGATGGGGGAGCGGGACCTCGACGTCGCCGGCTTCTGCGTCGGCTCGGTCGCTCGCGACCGCCTGATCGACGGCAGCCGCGTCGAGGCGGGCGACGCGGTCCTCGGCATCGCCTCGACGGGCCCGCACGCCAACGGCTTCTCCCTCGTCCGCCGGCTCCTCGCGAGCGAGGGGCTGGGCGTCGCCGACGCCCCCGGCGACCTCCTCGCCCCGACCGCGATCTACGCGCTGCGACGTCGCCGCCCTCCAGGCCGCCGTCGACGTCCGCGCCCTCGCCCACGTCACCGGCGGCGGCATCGAGGGGAACGTCCCGCGGGTCCTGCCCCGCGGCCTCGGCGTGGAGATCGACCCGGACTCGTGGGATCGTCCGCCCCTCTGGGACTGGCTCGCCGGGTTCGTCGCCGAGGCCGAGCTCCGACGGGCGTTCAACGCCGGCGTCGGGATGGTGGCGATCGTCCCCGAGGCGCAGACGTCGGAGGCGCTCGCGCTCCTCGCCGAGCGCCATCGCCGGGCCTGGCGGATCGGCCGCGTCGTCCGCGGCGCCGGCGTCGCCTACACGCGGTGATCCGGCGGGCGACCGAGGCTGACCCCCTGCGGGTCGTCGTGCTCGTCTCCGGCGCGGGCACGAACCTGCAGGCGCTGATCGACCGCTTCGCGCCGCCCCCTTCGAACGTCCGGATCGTCGCCGTCGGCTCCTCCACGGAGGCCGCCGCCGGGCTCGCGAGGGCCCACCGGGCCGGTCTTCCCACCGCCGCCTTCCCGGCGGTCGACGACCGGGACCCGCGCCTCGCGGCCTGGCTCGGGGCGCAGGGGGCGGAGCTCGTCGTCCTCGCCGGCTACCTGGCGCTCCT
Source organism: uncultured Thermoleophilia bacterium (assembly GCA_963800515.1). GTDB lineage: Bacteria > Actinomycetota > Thermoleophilia > Gaiellales > F1-60-MAGs149 > CAWDBC01. The sequence continues at coordinate 11,658 of CAWDBC010000005.1, read as the reverse complement.
CGGACCGGCAGGCGCTCGCCGTCGCGCCGGCGATCAACGTCCACCCGTCGCTCCTGCCCGCGTTCGCGGGGGCCGACGCGGTCGGACAGGCGCTCGCCCACGGCGCGCGGGTGACCGGCGTGACGGTCCATCTCGTCGATGCCGGCGTCGACACGGGACCGATCCTCCTGCAGGAGCCGGTCGCCGTTGGTTACGATGACGACGCCGCGTCCCTCGCGACGCGGCTGCGGCCGCTCGAACACCGCCTTCTGCCGCTCGCCGTCGAGCTCCTCGCCGAGGACCGTGTGCGCGTCAGGGGTCGCATCACCGAACTCGACGGGAAGACTCCGAGGCCTAGATGAAGGTCAAGCGCGCGATCGTGTCGGTGTCCGACAAGACGGGCTCGTCGAGCTCGCCCGCGGCCTGGTCGAGCTCGACGTCGAGCTGATCTCGACCTCGGCACCGCGGACGCGCTCGCCCGGGCCGGGTTGCCGGTGACCCGGGTCGACGAGCTGACCGGCTTTCCGGAGATGCTCGGCGGCCGCGTGCGGACGCTCCACCCGGCGATCCTCGCCGGCGTGCTCGCCCGCCGGGATCACCAGGAGGACATGGATCGGCTCGCCGAGACCGGGATCCTGCCGATCGACCTCGTCGTCTCCAACCTCTACCCGTTCCGGGCCGTCACCCGGCGCCGCGGAGTCAGCCCCGAGGAGGCGATCGAGCTGATCGACGTCGGCGGGCCGACGCTCGTGCGGGCGGCGGCGAAGAACCACGCCCACGTCGGCGTGATCGTCGAGCCCGACCGCTACGACGTCGTCCTCGAGGAGCTGCAGGCGACCGGAGGCGAGCTGTCGCCGGAGAGCCTCCGCGACCTCGCCGCCGAGGCCTTCGCCCACACGGCCGGCTACGACGCGGCGATCGCCCGCTGGTTCGCGGAGCTCGAGACCTTCCCCGATCGGATCTTCATCGAATACGTCCGCGTCCGGGACCTGCCGTACGGCGAGAACCCGCACCAGCGGGCCGCCTACTACGTGGACGCCTCCGCCCGGCGCGACGTGCTCTCGCGGGTCGGTCAGGTCCAGGGCAACCCGCTCTCGTTCAACAACATCGCCGACCTCTCGGCCGCCCGGAGGCTGATCACCGAGTTCGCGCTGCCGTCCTGCGTCATCGTCAAGCACGGCAACCCGTGCGGCGCCGGCGCTCGCCGCCTCGGCCGAGACGGCCTACGCCAACGCCCTGGCCTGCGATCCGCGGTCCGCCTTCGGGGGCGTCGTCGTGCTCAACCGTCCCGTGACCGAGGCCCTGGCGCGGCGGATCATCGAGACGTTCACCGAGATCGTGTTCGCGCCGTCCTACGACGAGGGCGCGATCGGCGTGTTCGCCGAGCGCGAGAGCATGCGCGTCCTCGTCAACCAGGAGCGGCGGCGCGAACCTCGGCGAGCGGGACCTGCGGCGCGTGCTCGGCGGCGCGCTGATCCAGGACGCGGACGCCGAGTCGGAGGACCGCTCGCAGATGCGGGTCGCGACGACGCGGCATCCGACCGAGGCGGAGTGGGGCGACGTCATGTTCGCCTGGCGGATCGCCAAGCACGTGCGGTCGAACGCGATCGTGGTCGCGCGGGATCTGGCCACGGTCGGGATCGGCGCCGGCCAGATGTCGCGGGTCGACTCCGTCACGCTCGCCCTGACCAAGGCGCGGACGCCGGTGGCGGGGGCCGTCCTCGCCTCCGACGCCTTCTTCCCCTTCGCCGACGGCGTCGACGCCGCGCTCGAGGCGGGGATCAGGGTCTTCGTCCAGCCCGGCGGGGCGAAGCGCGACGACGAGGTCCTGGCCGCCGTCGAGGACGCCGGAGGCGCGATGGTGCTGACCGGCCGCCGGCACTTCGCCCACTGACCGCCGGCGACCGGTCCGATCCGATGCTCCAGCTCGCCGCCCGCGATGCCGCGCGCATCGTCGTCCACCGCCAGGGCCTCGCCGCGCGGGCGCGCACCGCGACCTTCCCCGAGGTCGTGGCGGCCGTCGAGCGGCTCGGCTGCGTCCAGATCGACTCGATCTCCGTGGTCGACAAGGCGCAGCGGCTGACGCTCGCCGCGCGCGTCGGCCGGCTCCCGCGCGATCTCCACAACCGGCTCCTCGCCGGGCACGCCTTCGAGTACTGGTCGCACGAGCTGTCGCTGATCCCGGTCGCCGACTACCGCTTCTTCCGGGCGCGGATGCGCCGGCGCTACCGCCCCTGGTACACGCGCCATCTCGCCGAGCACGCGGAGCTCGCCGAGGCCGTCCTCGGCCCGCGTCCGCGAGGAGGGGCCGCTCTCGGCGCGAGCCTTCGGCGGCGCCGGCCAGGGGTACTGGGAGTGGACGCCGGCCAAGCGCGTGTTCGACGCGCTGTGGACGGCCGGCGAGCTCGCGATCTCCCATCGGCACGGGTTCGAGCGCCGGTACGACCTGCCCGAGCGGGTCCTGCCGGCGGCGGTGCTCGACGCGCCCGAGCCGACGAGCGCGGAGCGGCTCGAGCACTTCGTCCGCCGGACGGTGAGGGCGCGCGGGATCGTCACGGTCGGCCGGCTCGCCGACTACTACCGGACGGCCGGCGCCAGCCGCCGGATCGCCCCGGTCGCCCAGGCGCTCGTCGAGCGGGGCGAGCTGGTCGCCGCGGAGGTCGACGGCCGTCCGGCCGTCGCCGATCTCGACGCCCCGGCCCTCGCCGAGCTCGCCGCCGCCCCGGAGCCGCCGTCCTCCTCTGCCCGTTCGACAACATGATCTGGGACCGGGAGGAGTCGCGCCGGATCTTCGGGTTCTCGCACGCGCTCGAGATCTACAAGCGCCCGCGCCGATCGGGTCTACGGCTACTACGTGCTGCCGCTCCTCGCCGGCGAGCGGATCGTCGGGCGCATCGACGTGAAGGCGGAGCGCGAGCGCGGCGTGCTCGTCGCCCGGGCGGTGCACTGGGAGCGACGACCCGCATGGTCCGCCCTCGATCGGGCGCTCCGGCGCCTGGCGTTCACGCTCGGGCTGGAGGAGATCGAGGTGCCGGCGATCGCCCCGACCTCCCGCCGGTAACCGCCCCGGCACGCCGGCGGAGCTCAGGCGGTCACGGGCGCCTGGGCGAGGAACCTCCGGTAGATGGCGAGGTACTCGCGGGCCATCCGGACCTCCGAGTAGCGGTCGATGACGTAGGCGCGGCAGGCGGCCCCGTCGATCGTGGAGCAGGCCTCGACGGCGGCGGGCATGTCGGCGACGTCCTCGCAGATGAACCCGACCTCGCCGTCGACGATCAGCTCGGCGACGGCGCCGCTCCGCAGCGCGACGACGGGCGTGCCGCAGGCGAGCGACTCGAGGATCAGGAAGCCGAACGGCTCGGGGAAGGTGAGCGGGAAGATCGAGCAGCGGGCCCGGCCGAGGAGGTCGATCTTCTCGGCGTGCGTCACCTCGCCGGCGTAGCGGATCGTCTTCGAGAGCCGTGGCGCGACCCGCTCCTCGAAGTAGGCGGGATCGCTCCGGTCGATCGACCCGGCGATCACGAGCGGGGCGCCGAGCGCCTCGGCGACGTCGATCGCCTCGGCCGCGCCCCGGTCCTCGGAGAGCCGCCCGACGAAGAACAGGAAGTCGTCGCGGCGGAGCCGGCCGGCCGGGTAGGCGTCGAGGTCGATGGCGTTCGCGCAGTTGCCGATCCACGGCAGGTCCGGCGCTCCCGACCGCTGGCTGGCCGAGAGCGAGATCAGCCCGACCTGCGGCGTCAGGCGGGCGATCATCCGGTAGATCTCGCCGTAGGCGGCATCCAGCGGACGGTGGACCGTGTGCACGAGGGGGACGGGGCAGCTGGCCGCGAGCGCGGGCGCCAGCATCCCGGAGTGGTCGTTGACGATGTCGAGGCCCTCGGCGGCGACGAGGGCGGTGAGGACGTGGAGGAGCTCCGGCTCGGTCCGTCCGGCGAGCTCCGTCGGGGCGGTCGGGTAGGCGGAGACGAGGCGGGCCTGGGTCGCCGAGTCGCCGGAGGCGAAGAGGGTGACGTCGTGGCCGAGCGAGGTCAGCGTCTCGGCGAGGATCGAGACGATCCACTCGACGCCGCCGTAGCGCTCGGGCGGGACCGGGATCCAGGGAGGGGCGAGGATGCCGATGCGCAGGGGCGCGCCGTCGCCGTGGCGCCTCCCCGTGACCGCGGTTCCCACGGCCCGCAGGTTACCGGTGTGCCGCGGCCGGGCGACCGAGGATCGGCGACGGTCGAGAGGCCGAGGGTAGACTCGGCGGCCATGCCGGACGAACGTCGTGAGATCGACATGTGGTACTACGAGCTCGCGACGCCGGACGCCCTCGTCCCGGCCGCCCCGCCGCGGCAGGAGGGGACCGTCATCCCGCTCGCCAGCCCCCGGCCCGAGCTCAACCGCTTCCTCTACGAGGCCGTCGGGACCGGCCTCGCCTGGGTCGACCGCCGTCCCTGGTCGGTCGACCGCTGGCGCGAGCACCTCGAGGAGGAGGGGCGATCGACGCTTCTCCTGACGAGCGACGGCGTCCCGGCGGGCTACGCGGAGCTGGATGCCTCCACCGGGGACGGAAGCGTCGAGATCGCCTACTTCGGCGTCGCCCCCTGGGCCCGCGGCCTCGGCCTGGGCGGGCTCCTGCTGACCGAGGCCGCACGGCGGGCGTGGGCGCTCCAGGGGACGACCCGCGTCTGGCTCCACACCTGCGAGCTCGACGGCGAGCACGCCCGCGCCAACTACGAGCGGCGCGGCTTCCGGCTCGCCGGCGCGACGACCCGTTTGCAGACGATCCCGGAGGACATGCTCGCCTCCGGGGTCGGGCGACCGCCGCCGCGTCCGGACGTGCGCCTGCGGCCGATGACGGCCGACGAGTACGCGCGCTGGTACCCCCACTCGACCGCGGCCTACGCAGACGAGAAGGTCCGGAACGGCACGTGGTCGCAGGAGGAGGCGCCGGAGCGCGCGCTCGCCGAGTTCGCGCGTCTGCTCCCGCAGGGGCTCGCCACGCCGGGAAACTGGCTCTTCGCCATCGAGGCGGAGAGCGAGCGCGTCGGCATCCTCTGGGTCGCCGGGCAGGAGCGCGGGCGACTCTTCATCTACGACATCGAGATCGACCCCGAGCACCAGAGGAGGGGCTACGCCCGAGGCGCGCTGGAGGCGCTCGACCGGGTCGCCGCCGACCTCGGCTACTCGTCGATCGGCCTGCACGTCTTCGGCTTCAACGAGGGGGCCCGCGCGCTCTACCGGCTGACCGGCTACGTCGAGACCGACGTGACGATGGTCAAGGACCTGCCCGGGTGAGCGACGCCGTCATCGCGATCGAGGGGCTCGAGGTCAGCCTCGGCGGACGCCGCGTCCTCCAGGACCTGACCTTCTCCGTCCCCCCGGGCTCGATGTTCGGCTTCGTCGGCCCGAACGGCGCCGGCAAGACGACGACGATGCGGTGCCTGCTCGGGATCGTCCGGCCCGACGCCGGGCGGCTCGAGGTGCTCGGCGAGGCGCCGGCCCCCTCGACGCGCCTGCGGGTCGGCTACATGCCGGAGGAGCGCGGCCTCTACCCGAAGATGCCCGCTCTGCGCCAGATCGCCTACTTCGCGCGCTTGAACGGGTCGCAGACGCCGATGCGAAACGCGCGCCGCCGATCTGCTGGAGCAGCTCGGGCTGGGCGAGCGGCGGCACGATCCCGTGGAGAAGCTCTCGCTGGGCAACCAGCAGCGGGTCCAGCTGGCGGTGGCGCTCGTGCACGATCCCGCGCCTCCTGATCCTCGACGAGCCGTTCTCGGGGCTCGACCCGATCGGCGTCGACGACCTCGCGGGCGTGCTCGCACGCCGCGTGGCCGACGGCGTCTCGGTGCTCTTCTCGAGCCATCAGCTGGAGCTGGTGGAGCGCCTCTGCTCCCACGTCGCGATCATCGCCGAGGGCCGGATCGTCGCCACCGGGGAGGTGGCCGAGCTGCGTCGCTCCGGCAGCGATCGCAGGATCCGGATCGTCGCCTCGGGCGCCGCCGACCTGCCCGCCCTCGCCGCCTCGTTCGGCAAGGTCGAGGTCCGCTCCCCGACGGACGTCGTCGTCGCGCTCTCCGACGGTGCCGACGATCAGGAGCTCCTCGACCGCATCCGGAGCGGCGCGCGGGTCGAGCAGTACGGCCGCGAGCTCCGGACGCTGACGGAGATCTTCCGCCGCTCCGTCGAGTCCGGCCCCGCCCCCGATCCGGTCGCCACGCGGAGCGCGGCGTGATCGACCGCCGGCAACTCGTCCTCATCGCGCGTCGGGAGGTCGTCGAGCGTCTGCGCCAGCGGAGCTTCCTGATCGGCACGGCCGTGACGCTCCTGGTCCTCGCCCTCGTCATCGTGCTCCCGCGCGTCCTCGGCGGCGGATCCTCGACGACGTACCGGGTCGGCGTCACGAGCACCGTTCCGGCGCCCTACGCGCAGGCGCTCCGCGGAGCCGCGGCCGGCGACGTCCGCCTCGACGTCCGCGTCCTCGGCGATCGCACTGCCGCCGAGGCGTCCGTCGCCGCGGGGCACGAGCGACTCGCCCTGGTGGATCCGCAGACGATCGTCGTCGGGTCCGACCGCTCGGCGACGGCGGAGGCGATCGTGGCGACGACCGTCCGCACGGTCACGACGACGCTTGCCCTGGAGCGGGCGGGCCTCTCCGCCACTGCCGTGCGGGCGGCGCTCAACGCCCCGCCCGCCGCCGTGCGGACGGCGGCGGGGGCCCGGGATGCGAAGGCGCGCGACGACCGCAAGACGATCGCCGCGGTGGCGAGCTTCTTCCTCTACTTCCAGCTGGTCAGCCTCGGGTTCCTCGTCGCCAGCGGCGTCGTCGAGGAGAAGGCCAGCCGGGTAATCGAGATCCTGCTTGCGGCCACGCGGCCGCGGACCCTTCTGAGCGGGAAGCTGCTCGGAATCGGCGTCATCGGCATCCTCCAGATCCTGGTCCAGGCGATCCTCGGGCTCGCCCTCGTGAAGATCTTCGGCGGGATCACGTTCTCGGCGGACGTGATCTGGATCGTCGGCGTCTCCGTCGGCTTCTTCCTGCTCGGCTACGCCTTCTACTCGATCCTCTTCGCCGCGGCGGCATCGCTCGTCCCTCGCCAGGAGGAGCTCCAGAACGTCACCGGGCCGATGACGATCCTGATCGTCGGCTCGTTCGTCCTCACGTTCCCGACGCTCTCAGATCCGTCCTCGTCGCTCCTGACGGTGCTCTCGTTCGTGCCGCCGATCTCGGTCCTGACGATGCCGATCCGCCTCGCGGCCGGGACGGCGGGCCCGTTGTCCGGGGATCCTCGCCGCGCTCCTCCTCGTCGCCGCGATCGCCGTGGTCCTGCCGATCGCCAGCCGCGTCTACGGGCGGTCGGTCCTCACGACCGGCGCCAGGATCCCGCTGCGTCAGGCGATCTTCGGGGGTCGTTGAAGCTCGTACACTCCGGCCCGGGCCGGTAGCTCGAAGGTCGAGCAGGGGACTTTTAATCCCTCGGTCAGGGTTCGATTCCCTGTCGGCCCATAGTGGCTATTTGCAGGCATTTCGTCCAGGATTTCCGCTCGAGGTTTCGGAAATCGGTGGGGTGTCAACAAAGGTGTCAACACGACGATCGACGGATGGCCTCGGCGCCGCCATAACCGAGCTGGCGCCTCGGCGAGACGAGCGATCGAGGAAGTAGCCACCCCCAGGCACCGATGGCCGCGATGAGGGCCCGCGGTTATGCGTGGGAGCGGACCGCCTCATGCACGATGAGGAGGGGGACCTGGAGTTCGAGTGACCGGAGGTCGGCCCTGATCCGGTGCAGAGGTCGTCCCGACGGGCTGAATCGGATCGGCCCGAACCGCGACCCGATGCGGCGGGCCGGCGAAAAGCGATGGCTCAACGGCCACGGTGCTCGGCAGGCAAGCGACTTCTTGCCCGTCGTTGCGCGTCGCTGCGAGGCGCTCGCCCACACCACCAGCATCCGCGCCGGGCCCTAGTGCATCGTCCCGGTCGCAGCCTCGACAGGCTTCCGCGCGGCCAGCGTTCGCCCTGCGGCCGGTTGACGGGGAACCGAACCCGCAGAACCATCGTCGGATCCGCATGCGCCGAGCGGTTGTCGTGAACGACGACGAGCATCGCGATCCTACGGTCGTTCTAGCGATCGCCGGCGGCCGCGCAAGCGGCCCCCAGCGGCCCCCGGCCCGAAGCGAAGCGGCGGTTGCCCAGCAGCCGACCCGCAACACATCGCGAAGCCGCAGTGGCCACGTCGAGGGCTCTCCCGGGACTGCGCTGACTGCGCCCGTCGAAAGGCGGTTGAGACCGTCGCCGGCGTGGGCCTCAACGTCACCGGCCCAACTCCCAGTCCCGCGACGCGGTCCGCCTGCACGGGATCGCCGGGCTTCATCAGATCGGCTCGGCGTACGCTTCCTCCATGGCCACCCGAGTAAAAGGTGACGCACCTGATGGCGGAAAGGGAGTCAGGCTCAAGCTGGATAGGGCGAAGGTCCACATCGACGCGCTGAACGAGTCGGTTCAAGCCTGGCTGAGGAGCGGCGCCTACACCCTTGTTGACATCCCGGATCCAAGGTCGAGCGATCGGCTGATCGTCCCCAAGATCACGCAGGAACTCAAGGACGAGTGGCCTTTGCTCGTCGGGGATGCAGTCCACAACATGCGATCGGCCCTCGATCACCTGGTTTTCTCTCTCGCGCTTAACGGCTACCGAAGGGCCAATCCCGGGCAGTCGCTCCCCGAGGGAGTCGAGAATGCACTCGCCTTCCCGGTCATCTCTACCAGTGGCTCCCGCACGATCCAGGAGATCCACGACGAGTGGGATAAGCGTCACCTGCTCTGGGTGCCCCCGCCAGCCGTCGCGAAGATTAGGGGGTTGCAGCCACTCGCCCGATCGCCGGGCGATCCGTCTGCGGATCCGCTCAGCATCGTCAATCGCTTGGACAACATCGATAAGCACCGCCGGCTGCATGCAGTGGCCATCGCGACGCCCACGTTCGGTGTCAGGTTGACGGGGTGCCTGTAGTCCTTCGAGATCGAAGACATTCGACGGCCCGGTCATCCACGACAAGCCGGTAATGCGGTATCGCCTTCAATCCCTCGACGAAAGGACGCCGAGGATTAGCCACAGGCCCAGCCCGCCATCGCGCTTAGCGAGGCCCCCTCGTACATTAGAGACCGCGATGTCGTAGAGGTGCTGACGGACCTGCGCCTCTACATCCTGGATTGCGTCCTTTCGAGCTCCGTCAGCTTCCTGTGAACCTCGGACGTCGCCCGTCCGTTGCTCGGTGCCCGGCAGGACTCCCGCCCGGTTCGCGAGGGTCGCGTACGACGAAGATGTACGAGGCGCGGGCTCAGCTCAGGAACGATCGACTGGCTTCCCCCAAGCGCCATCGGCGTCCACCCCTGATGTAGGACCCGCATACCACGGCCGGCTCAGCATGAGCTCCCTTCCGATTCGCCTGACGCGAATGGCGTTTGGCATGGGTTGAGCGTCCGCCGCGTCCGGCCGGGTAGAAAGAGCGCTCCGAGGTCCCTCAGACGGCGCGCATCCCGCGGGTGCGTCCTTGATAAGCAGTGCCGACACGGAGAGCTTCGACGCCAAGGCGCCTCGCGCTAACGCCGCCCCTCACGATGTGGTCTGGGCCGAAACAAGCGCTGCCCTCATCTCCGCCGCTGTCTGATAACGAGTCGAGACGCTGCGGCGCAGGCTCTGACCAAAAAGTCTGCTAAACCGTCGTGAGGTCTTTGCGGAATTGGCGGGGGTCCCGCGGCTCGGCGCCGAGTGTCGGCCGGGCGTGCGAGTAGGGGTGCTCGCCGTCGCAGAGCAGCTCGTAGAGCGTCACGCCGACGGCGAAGAGGTCGGTGGACACGTCCCACCGGTGAGTCGGCGTCTGGCGGCTGGTACGGCGGTGTGCCCGAGACGGTCTTCACCGGGTCACCGACGCGCGAGGCGATGTTGAAGTCGAGGAGCTTCGCGCCGGAGCGCGTGAGCATGATGTTCTGCGGCTTGATGTCGCGGTGGACGAGCGCGTTCTCGCTGAGCGCCATCAGCTCGTCGTACTCCTCCGCGGTGATCTCGCCTTCGCGCTTCTTCTGGTCGAGCTCTTCGAGGCGCTCGGTGTCGGGGTGGATCGCGATGAGCGCGTCAAGGACATCGAGCGCGACGTCGATCGCCTCGCGGTCGCGCAGGTGCTTCTTGCCGGTGGCGTAGTCGGCGAGCAGCTCGCCTTCGACGTACTCCATGATGAGGTACCACTCGCCGTGGTCGGTGCGGTCAGCCCAGATGACCTTGACGACGTTGGGGTGGTCGACCTTGCGCAGCGCGCCGATCTCGCGCCGCACGGCGTCGTAGCCCGCGGCGTTGTCGAACAGCTTCAGCGCCCGTTCCTCGCCCTCGACGACGTCGCGGACTCGGTAGACCTTCGAGAACCCCCCGCTTGCCGAGGACCTCCTCCACCTCGAATCGGCCGCCGATGGTGTCGCCGACCGCGTAGTCGCGTGCGGGCGTCCTCGATGAGACGTCCTTGGGGTCGGGCGCGGGGAGCGCTTCACTGCCGCCTCGCGGCCGTCAGCCGCATCGTGTCGCACGCTCGCTCGCCATCTGCGCCGGTGCCTGAGCGACTCGTCGCAGTAGACGACGACTTCCGCGCCGCCACCGATGCGGAACGAGAGGTCGGTCTTGCCGAACTCGTCGGCGCCGATAACGCCTGCGCTTCCTTGACTCGCCGGCGCGACTCCAGGGCGATCGTCGGCCGCCCAGGCGAGGAACTCGTCCGGGCACCTCCATCTCGGGGTCGGGATAGAGCAGCCGCAGGAGGCCGTCGACAGTGTTGTTGGCGGCCTTGCGGTCACGCCCGCTGAGTTGGCTTCCCCACTCGAGCCGTCCTTGTATGACGTCGAGGCGGGACGCCCGACGAAGCCGGCTCCAGACCTCGGCGAGGAAGTCGCTGACGAGCCCGAAGTGGTCGGTGAAGTAGCTCGGGTCGAGCTTCGGGACGTCCCAGCCGGGGATGTAGGCGTGGATGCGGTCCATGAACGCGGTGTCGTCCCGCATCTCCTTCGGCAGCGGGCCGAGGAGGTGCCCGATGCGGTGTTGGTGCCGACGTCCACGTCGAAGTTGCCGACCATGACGATCCCGCCGTCGGCGCGGATGGACTCCTTGCCCCGGCTGAACTCGCCGGACTCCATGTAGCCCTTGAGGATGTTGACGCCGTCCTTCTGGTCGAAGGAGACGCCGGACACCTCGTCGAAGCAGACGACGTCGTACTGGCGACCAGCCCTCGCCGGCCGGTGTTATGTTCACGAACATGTTGGCGACCGTCGCCTTGCCGCCCGAGACCAGGTGGGCATACGGCGAGACCTGCTGGAAGAGGTGCGACTTGCCGGTTCCGCGCGGCCCGAGCTCGACCGCGTTGTAGTTGCTGACCACGAACGGGACCATCCGCAGCAGCAGGATGTCCTGCTGCCGCGGGCGTGAACCGCGTCGGCGTCGAAGCCGACGCTGCGCAGCAGCAGGTCGCGCCACTGCTCCAGCGTGAAGTGCTTGCGGCCCGACGACGAACTCGCCAAGCGCGTCGTGGGTCGACATCTGGATCGGTCGGATCGCCTCGACCCGGAATGGCTGCCCACCCTGCTGCTGAGCGAGCGCGGCGATGTACTCGAGGGTGACCTCCGCGTAGAACCCGCCGGTCAGCATCCGCTGGTGCTCGTTGACA
>CAWDBC010000004.1:0-168488 GCA_963800515.1 uncultured Thermoleophilia bacterium | reverse complement strand
GTGTGTACACGTAGACGTATTGCTCGATCACCTCGCCCGAGGGGCCGACGAGCTGGCTGAGGGCGAAGGCCAGGTCGCCGGTGCCGGTGCAGCGGTCGAGGACGCTGGCGCCGGGGCCGACGCCCGTCTCCGCCGCCGCCAGCTTGCGCCACCGCTGATCGAGGCCGAGCGTCATCGCCCGGTTCATCGCGTCGTAGGGGCGGGCGATGCGCTCGAACATGGCGCGCACCCGCTCGGGGGCCATCGAGCCGCTCTTCTCGAGGGCGGTCGGGATCGGCTCGAGCGCGGTGCCGGGGGGTCGGTCGGTCGTCACGTGGGGTCCCTTGTCGCAGGCTGGGACGATCCCCAGCGGCGGCCCGCGGCGTGCTCGACCCCGGCGAGGTCGAGGATCCGCCCGGCAAAGCCGGCGACCGCGTCCTCCAGCGTGTCCGGGTGGGAGTAGAACTCGGGCATCGCCGGCGCGACGAGCGCGCCGGCCCGCCGCAGGGTCAGGAGCGCCTCGAGGTGGATCACCGAGAGCGGCGTCTCGCGCGGGACGAGGATCAGCCGCCGATCCTCCTTCAGCGCCACACCCGCGGCCCGGTGGATCAGGTTCGCCTGGCCGGAGGAGGCGATGGTGCCGCAGGTCGCCATCGAGCACGGGCAGACGATGTAGGCGTCGCAGCGGGCGGAGCCGGACGCGTACGGCGAGAACCAGTCGAGCTCGCCGTAGGCCGTCACCGACGGGCCGCCGTGGTCGCCGAGGAAGCGCCCGACGGCGGCGTCGCCCGAGAGCTCCCGCTCCCGGTAGAGCTCCCAGCCGATGACCTGCTTGCCGGCCTCCGAGACGCAGAGGCCGACCTCGGCCCCGGCGTCGACGAGGCCGCGGAGGACGCGGGCGGCGTACGGCGCGCCCGAGGCGCCGGTGATCCCGAGGAAGACGCGCATGAGCCGCCCAGGCCTAGCCGGGACCCGGAGGGCCGGAGGTCAGGAAGGCGTCGGGAACGTTCCGTCGCCCTTGTAGAGCGGGCCCGCGGCCGTACACGCCTGCTTGTAGGTGGCCGCGACCTTGGCGTCGAAGTTGGGGCCCGGCGTCTTGCCGTCCTTGGATCCCGACCACGTCGCGATGTAGGCGGAGAGGCAGTCGACCTGGTTGTCGTTCAGGTTCTGGATCGACTTGATCTTGGGCATCCCGCCCTTGCCGTTCGTGATCCGGTCGAGAGCCAGCGCGTAGGTCGGCTTCGAGGAGTCCCAGTTCGGCCCCACCGCGCCGCCGATGCCGGCGTCCTTCATCGCGTGACAGGACCCGCAGCCACCGGGTCCGCTCACGTAGCTGGCGCCCGGGTGCGACGAGGCGGCGCCGATCGCCGGCGCGTGCGAACCCTGGAGCGTCAGGTAGAGGAGCACCACCGGGACGGCGGTCAGCGTCGCCATGGCGAAGGGTCGACGGGACACGAGCCGGGAGGGGTTGCGATCGATGAACGGGACCGAGATCAGCAGGATCATCAGGAGCGTGGGGATGATCACGGTCGCGAACAGGAGGTAGTCCGGGTTCTTGATGATCCGCAGGAGCTGGAAGAGGAAGAAGAAGTACCAGTCCGGACGCGGGTCGTAGGAGTCGGTCCCCGGGTCGGCCTTGTCCTCGTACGCCGGGCCGAGGATCCCGCCGCCGCGACCCGTGTTGGGATCGCTCGACGGGTGGTGGAACTGCGCGTGCCAGAGGATCGTCATGCCGATGATCAGCGCGACGGTGAGGAGGCTCGTGATCGAGTCGTGGAGGATGGCGCCCGGGAAGAACGGCTTGCCCGTGCGAACCTGGAAGTCGTGCTCGCGCTGGTAGCGGTCGCGCCGCTCGCGTGCCGTGAAGCGCGGCATCAGTGGTCGTCTCCGGTCTCCTGGTGGCGGGACCAGGGCGGCGAGGTGACGCCGAGGCGGACCACGAGCCAGAGGTGGAGGGCGATCAGTCCGCCGACGAGGCTCGGCAGCACGAAGCCGTGCAGCGCGTAGAAGCGCGAGAGCGTGTTCGTCGAGAACTCCGGGCCCACCTTCAGGAACTCCGAGAGGAAGGGGCCGACGATCGGCGCGGTGCCGTTGATGTTGACCCCGACGACGGAGGCCCAGTAGGCGCGCTGGTCGAACACGAGCAGGTAGCCCGTGAACGAGAGCGCCATCACGAGGATGAAGATGATGGCGCCGGTGATCCACGTCATCTCGCGCGGGTACTTGTAGGCGCCGAAGAGGAACGTCCTGCCCATGTGGAGGAAGAGCAGGATGATCATCACGCTCGCCCCCCACTTGTGCATGCCGCGGACGAGCCAGCCCATGGTCGCGTCGTCCATGATGAAGCGGATCGACTCGTAGGCGTTATTGACCGACGGCTGGTAGTACTGGGCGAGGAAGATCCCCGTCGTCACCTGGACCAGGAAGACGGTGACGAGGGCGGAGCCGAGGGTCTGCAGCCAGGAGATGTCCCTGGGGACGTTCCGGAAGAGGAAGTACTTCGTGACCGAGACGAGTCCCGACCGCTCCTCGACCCAGTCGACCGGTACCTGCGCGAGCTCCTTGACGGGCGGCAGCTTGGTGTCAGGCATGTCCCTGGGCTCCTTACCGCGGAGGGGCCGGATAGAGGAACGAGAGCAGTCCGTTCACCGGCTGGCCCGGATCCTTCCAGGTGCTGGTCATCACGACCTTGCCGTTCTTCTCCTCGGACGCGAAGACGCGGCCCAGGAAGAGGCTGCCCTTCTCGATCTTGCTCTCGAACCGGTTGAGCGGGCGGACCGGCGGGCCGGCGGTCCGACGCCCCTCGACGTCGTACTGCCCGCCGTGGCAGGGACAGGCGAAGCCGCCGGCGCTGCCCTGGATGGGACAGCCCATGTGCATGCAGGTGTTCGACATGATCGTGAACGCGCCCGTGTTCACGCCGTCGGCGACGTCGGCGGTGTTGCGCCGGACGAAGGCGACCCGGGCGCCGAGGACCCCCTCGGTCGGGTCGCGGGTGAACTTGACGGGCGTGACGGTCTGCGACTTCGCCTTCGCGTCGAAGGGGAAGTTCTCGGCCGGCCCGATGTCGGTCCAGTACCACTTCTCGCCCACGAACGCAGGGCCGAAGCCGAAGCCGATCGTCGGGACCAGGATCCCCGCCCCGATCACCGCCCCGACGCCGAGCGCGGCGCCGCTCAGGAACCTGGCGCGGGACAGCGCTGCCGCGGCGGCGTGCGGATCGGCGAGCGCCGCCCCCTCGCGTGCGGTCTTCGCCCTCGGCGACTCCTCCGCCACTTAGCTCACGCTCCTCGCGATCTTCATCGAACCGTGATTCTCCTCCGTCGCGGCAGTCCCTGTCAACGACGCACCGAATCGCACAAGAGCCGTTCGCGGACCCATCGCCGGGCCTCCTCCGAGATCGAGCGAACGGTAGCCGCTCGCCAGGACGTGCGGGAGACGGATCGGCGTCTCCGCGCGCGGCCGCGCCGCGTCCGGGCCACGCCGAGGATGCCCGGCGTGGCCTGACGACGCGCGGGGCCGGGCTACCTCTTCCGGCGGCCCTTCGTGTCCTGGTTCGCGACGGTGCCGGTGATCTGATCCGGCAGGCCCGCCTTCTTGCGCAGCGTGTCGGCGATCTCCTTGATCTCGGCCGTCGAGTAGCTGGGGGCGAAGACGTCCGTCTGCGCCGGCAGGTCGACCGGGAACGGGCGGACGGCGGGGTCCTCGTCGACGACCTCGAGCGGCTCGCCCGTCTCCGGGTGGTTGCCGTTGAAGACGGCGGCGAGCTCCATGTAGTCCGTCAGCGAGAACCGGTAGAGCCGGCGGTGGTCGCCGCGCTCGATGTACGGGCGCGACTCGGGGATCGAGTCGGAGGGCACGCGCGGGCCCGGGAAGAGCTTCGTCAGGTCGGCGCCCGTGAGGTTCTCGACCGCGCGGGCGTAGGCGACCTGGTGCACGCCGCCGCGGACCAGCAGGTAGCCGGTCAGGGCGCGGGCGGCCGGATGCTCGACGGCCTCGTAGACGCGCAGCTTGCCGGACCGGGCGCCGGTCTCCAGGAAGTAGTTGTGCGTCAGGTCGAACAGGAGGTCGCCGGTCGAGACGACGTTGTCGCCCGTCCACGGCAGCCCGCGGGAGTCCTGGGGGAGGGCGCCCTTGCCGCCGTTGACGAAGTGGTGGGGGTTGCCCGGGAGCCCCGGCAGCTTCTGGAGCGGCGAGGACGTCACGTCGGGCTCGTCCTTCGTGCTCGCCGGGTCGGTCAGCATCGTGTTGATCGCTGCCGCGACGAGCTCGATGTGCCCGAACTCCTCGGCCGCGATGTTCGCCACGAGGTCGTAGAAGGGCCGCGCGTCCTGGCGCTCCCGGAAGTTGAACGACTGGAAGGTGTAGTTGAGGAACGTCGACATCTCGCCGAACTTGCCGCCCATCAGCTCCTGGACGACCTTGGCGCCGGCGGGGTCGGGCTCGGACGGCGGGGGCAGCTCCGTCAGCCAGCGGTCGATGCGCAGGATCATGCGGTCTCCTCGGGTGGGAAGGACGTCCCCCGTCGCGGGCGCGACGGGCCCCTACCTGCTGCCCCGGCGTTAGGGCACCCAAACGCTCCGACCCGGCGGTCGACGACGGGGACCGGCCCCACGGGACGGCTCGCGGCCCGCACCCCGCGTGGGCCGGCCCGGAGAGGTCACGCGGTCGGTCCTACGTCCGGCGGCCGAAGCGCCGGCGGCGGGCCGGCGAGGCCGATCCGACCTCGCCGAGCGGGATCCCGAGCTCCCCCCAGCGGGCCTGCACGCGGGCCGACACCTCCGGGGACATCCGCGCGACCTCCGGCCAGCCGCGGTCGTAGCCCTCCTCCGCCCACTTCGCCGTCGCGTCGAAGCCGAGCTTGCCGCCGTAGCTCTGGATCCGCGCCGCGTGATCGAGCTGGTCGAGCGGGCCCTCCGAGAGCATCACGTCGTGCGCCGGGTCGACGTTCGCCCCGAGCTGCCACATGACCTGGGTGTAGTCGTGGACGTCGACATCGGCGTCGACGACGACGACCGCCTTCGTCAGCGAGAGCAGGCCGGTGCCCCAGATCGCGTGCATGACCTTCTTCGCGTGCCCGGGGTAGGCCTTCCGGATCGCGACGATCGCGCAGTTGTGGAAGACGCCGGCGGCCGGCAGGTCGTAGTCGACGACCTCGGGCATCGTCATCCGGATCGCCGGCAGGAAGATCCGCTCCGTCGCCTTGCCGAGCCAGACGTCCTCGGCGGGCGGCACGCCGACGACGATCGTCGGGTAGATCGCGTCCCGCCGCATCGTCATCGCCGTGATCTCGAAGACGGGGAAGGGCTCGCGCGGCGTGTAGTAGCCGGTGTGGTCGCCGAACGGCCCCTCGGGCGCCAGCGTCCCGCGCTCGCAGTAGCCCTCGAGCACGATCTCCGCGCTCGCGGGGACCTTGAGATCGACGGTCCGGCACTGGACCAGATCGACCGGCTCGCCCCGGAGGAAGCCGGCGACCATCAGCTCGTCGATGTTCTTCGGCAGCGGTGCCGACCCCGCGTAGGTCGTCACCGGCTCCGTGCCGAGGCAGACGGCGACCTCCATCCGCCCCGAGCCGAGCCGCCAGTCCGCCGCGGCGTCCTTGTGGATCTGCCAGTGGAGGCCGGTGGACCGGGACGAGTACTTCTGGAGCCGATACATGCCGACGTTGCGGCCGCCGGTGACCGGGTCCTTCGTGATCACCGACGGGAGCGTGATGAAGGGTCCGCCGTCGTCGGGCCAGCAGGTGATGATCGGCAGCAGGTCGAGGTCCGGCGGGTCGACGACGACCTCCTGGCAGGGCGCCGAGCGGACCGTCTTCGGGATCGAGTCGGCCAGGGACTTCAGCTTGCCGAGGGCGCGGACCCGGTCGAGCAGCCCCTGCGGAGGCGTCAGCTCGAGGACGTCGGCGAGCCGGTCGGCGATGTCGTCGAGGCGCTCGACCCCGAGCGCCATGCACATCCGGCGCTCGGTCCCGAACTGGCCGCCGAGCACCGGCAGCTCCGAGCCCCTGACGTTCGTGAAGAGGAGCGCCGGGCCGCCGGCCTTCATCGTCCGATCGAGGATCTCGGTGATCTCCAGGTGCGGGTCGACCTCGGCGCGGACGTCGACGAGCTCGCCCGCGTCGCGCAGGGCGTCGATCCACTCGCGCAGGTCGGAGAAGCTCATCGGGCCAGCTCGAGCACGGCGGCGACCTCTCCCGCTCCGAGTGCCGCCAGCGGACGGTGGTCGGCCCGGCCGAGCGCCGACCGCGCCTCCGCCCAGCGTCCTGCCCGGTCGCCGGCGATCAGCCGCGCCGCGCCGGCCCAGACGGCGGCGATCGTCTCGGCGTCCGTCTCCTCGGCCACCAGGTGGGCGACCATCGAGACGAGGTCGGCGAAGATCGCCACGGCCTCCACGTCGCCGGCCCGGCAGATCGCGACGAGCCCGTCGGCGTAGAGGTGGTCGCCGAGCAGGATCGCCTCGTCCCGATCGTGCGGGGCGAACGCGCGCGCGCGCCCGTAGTGGACGAGGAACGCCTCGTAGATGGACTCGAAGCCGACCTGGAAGGGCGTGCCCTCGAGCACGGGGAAGGCCGGCGCCGCGCCGACCCGCTTGGCGGGCAGGACGATCGAGCGCGCCCAGAACGGGCTCGAGGCGGCGGCCCGCTCGGCGATCTCGGCGACGACGTCAGGCATCGGGTCGATCCTCGGCGAAGAAGCTCGCGTGGGCCTCGACCACGGCGCCGATCTCCTGGGCGCCGTGCGCGAGCGAGACGAAGCCCGTCTCGAACGCGCTCGGGGCGAGGTAGACGCCGTGCTCCAGGCAGTGGGCGTGCAGGCGCGCGAAGCGGGCGGTGTCGGCCCCCCGGGCGTCGTCGAAGGAGCGGACCGGGCCGCCCGTCAGGAAGAGGGTGACCATCGAGCCCACCCGGCTGATCGAGGCGGTCGCGGCGAGCTCGGCCCCGACCGCCTCCCGCAGGCCCTGCTCGAGCTCCGCCGACGCCCACTCGAGACGGTCGTAGACGCCTGGCTCCGCGAGCAGGTCGAGCGTGACCGTGCCCGCCGTCATCGCCAGCGGATTGCCGGAGAGCGTGCCCGCCTGGTAGGTGGAGCCGAGCGGGGCGAGGAGCTCCATCAGCGCGCGGCGCCCGCCGAAGGCCGCCGCCGGAAGCCCGCCGCCGACGATCTTGCCGAGGACGATCAGGTCGGGGTCCAGGTCGTACCGCTCGACCGCCCCGCCGGGGGCGAGCCTGAACCCGGTCATCACCTCGTCGCAGACGAAGAGCGCCCCGGTGCGGCGGCACCCCTCCGCGATCGCCGCCAGGAAGCCGTCCACCGGCGGCACGCAGCCCATGTTGCCCGCGACCGGCTCGACGATCACGCAGGCGAGGGAGGAGCCGTGCTCGGCGAAGGCGCGCTCCAGCGCGTCGAGGTCGTTGAACGGGATCACCGTCGTGTCGGCCGCGACGTGGGCGGGGACGCCGGGCGTGGAGGGGATGGCGAGCGTCGCGAGGCCCGAGCCGGCGCTCGCGAGCAACGCGTCGACGTGGCCGTGGTAGCAGCCGGCGAACTTGAGGATGCCGTCGCGCCCCGTCGCCGAGCGGGCGAGACGGATCGCGCTCATCGAGGCCTCGGTGCCCGAGGAGACGAACCGCACGAGCTCGATCCCGGGATAGACCCGTCGGACGCGGCGGGCGAGGTCGGTCTCCGACGCGTGCGGCGCGCCGAAGCTCGTGCCGGCGGCCGCGACGCGGCCGATCGCCTCGATCACCGCGGGATGGGCGTGGCCGAGGATCATCGGACCCCAGGAGCCGACGAGGTCGACGTACCGGTTGCCGTCGACGTCCGTCACGTAGGCCCCGGCCCCCGACTCCAGGAACAGCGGGTAGTCGCGCCCGACGGCGCGCATGGCGCGCACCGGCGAGTTGACCCCGCCGGGGATGACCCGCTCGGCCTCGGCGAAGAGCTCCCTGCTCCGCGCGTCCTGGAGCGTCACTCGGCGAGCCAGCCGGCGACGTCGAGGGCGGCGTAGGTGATCAGGACCCGGGCGCCGGCGCGGCGGATCGCGAGGAGCGACTCGAGCATCGCCGTCCGGTAGTCGAGGGCGCCCGCCCGTGCCGCGTGGTGGAGCATGGCGTACTCCCCCGAGACCTGATAGGCCGCGATCGGCAGGCGCGTCTCCGACGCCAGGCGGGCGACGACGTCGAGGTAGGGCCCGGCCGGCTTGACCATCAGCAGGTCGGCGCCCTCGGCCTCGTCGGCGAGCGACTCCAGGATCGCCTCGTCGCCGTTCGCCGGGTCCATCTGGTAGCTCTTGCGATCGCCGGCGGCCGGGGCCGAGTGCGCCGCGTCGCGGAAGGGGCCGTAGAAGCCCGAGGCGAACTTCGTCGAGTAGCTGAGGATCGCCGTTCCGGTGCGGCCGTCGGCGTCGAGCGCCGCGCGAATCGCCGCCACCCGGCCGTCCATCATGTCGGAGGGCGCGACGATGTCGGCGCCGCTTCTGGCGTGGGCCACGGCCATCCGCCCCAGGAGCGGCAGCGTCTCGTCGTTCAGGATCTCGCCGGTCGCCGGGTCGAGGACCCCGCAGTGGCCGTGGCTCGTGTAGGCGCAGAGGCAGACGTCGGTGACCAGGACGAGCGCATCCCCGGCCTCGGCCCTGATCGAGCGTAGGGCGGCGCCGACCGGTCCCTCCTCGTCCCAGGAGGACGAGCCCTCCTCGTCGAGCGCCGCGTCTCCCTCCGGCACGCCGAAGAGCAGCAGCCCGCCGATCCCGGCCTCGACGGCCCGATGGGCGAGCGTCGCCACCCGGTCGGCGGAGAGATGGGCGACGCCCGGGAGCGAGGCGATCGGCTCCGCCCGGTCGCGCCCGCCGACGACGAAGATCGGAAGCACGAGCTCGCCGGCCCGCAGGTGCGTCTCGCGGACGAGGCTCCGCAGGGCGGCGGTGCGACGGAGGCGGCGGGGCCGGCGGAGGAGCGGGCTCGCGGTGGTGACGGGGTCGGTGACGTCGAGCGCCATACCGCCCGGAACGGTAGCCGCCGCCGTGGATTCCGGAGCCGGCCCCGACCCGCCGCGCCGGCGCTCCCGACGCCCCGCCGGGAGCGGCTAGGATCGCCCCGACCACGACGACGAAGGGGGTACCGGGGCATGCGGATGCGAGCGGCAGTGCTGGAGGAGTTCGGGGAGCCGCTCGTCCTCCAGGACGTCGAGCTGCAGGATCCGCGGGCCGGGGAGGTCCTCGTCCGGCTCGTCGCCTGCGGCGTCTGCCACACCGACCTCTACACCGCCTCGGGCGTCGATCCGTCCGGCTACGCGCCGACCGTCCTCGGCCACGAGGGCGCGGGCGTCGTCGAGGCCGTCGGCGAGGGGGTCGACTCGGTCGCAGTCGGCGACCACGTCGTGACGCTCTTCTCGCCGCAGTGCCGGGAGTGCGTCCACTGCAGGAGCCCGAAGACGAACCTCTGCCTGGCGATCCGCGAGCAGCAGGGCAAGGGCTACCTGCCGGACGGGACGACGCGCCTGGAGCGGGACGGCGAGCCGATCCGCCACTTCATGGGCACCTCGACCTTCGCCGAGTACACCGTGATGCCGGAGATCGCCCTCGCGAACGTCGGCTCCGAGGCGCCGTTCGAGTGGGCCGCGCTCTTCGCCTGCGGCCTCTCCACCGGCCTCGGCGCCGCGCTCTACACCGCGGAGGTCGAGCGCGGCTCGACCTGCGTCGTCTTCGGCGCGGGGATGGTCGGCCTGGGGGCGGTCGCGGGCGCGCGACTCGCCGGCGCCGAGCGGATCATCTGCGTGGACCCCGCCGAGAACCGCCTCGAGCTCGCCCGCGGGCAGGGCGCCACGGACACCTGGACGGCCGGCCCGGAGATCGTCGACCGGATCGTCGCCGAGACGGGCGGCTTCGGAGCGGACTACACCTTCGAGGCGACCGGGCGGGTGGACGTGATGCGCCAGGCCGTCGAGTCCGCCCGGATGGGCTGGGGGCTCTGCACGGTCGCGGGCGTGGCCGGCAAGGGCGAGACGCTCGACATCGTGCCCCGCCTGCTGATCACCGGCCGCCGCGTCCGCGGGTCGTCGTTCGGCGGCGTCAAGGGCCGCGACCAGGTGCCGGAGCTCGTCGCCCGCGCCGTCGCCGGCGAGATCGACGTCGCGCCCTTCATCTCCCATCGGATGCCGCTCGCCGACGTGAACACCGCGTTCGAGCTGATGGAGCGCCAGGACGGCATCCGGTCCGTCCTCACCTTCGACTGAAAGGCCCCGGACCGTGATCGTCGAGCGAGCAGAGCACCCGCGATGGACGTCGAACGCCTACCTCGTCGCCGACCGGGCGAACGGCACGGCCGCGCTGATCGACGGCCACGACCACGTCCAGCCCCTCCTCGACCGGATCGAGGCCGACGGCCTCGAGGTCGCCATGATCCTGCTCACGCACGACCACGGCGACCACGTCGACCTCGCGGCCTACCAGCGCTTCGGCCGCCCCGTCTACGCCCACCCGCTGACGGCGGAGCGGCTGCCCAGGGGCGTCGTCTCGGAGACCATCGACGACGGCGACCGGCTCCTGATCGGCGCCGAGCTCGCCGTGCAGCCGCTCTTCACGCCGGGCCACGCCAGCGGGCATCTCGCCTACCTCGTCGGCCAGGACGACTGCTTCACGGGGGACACCCTCTTCGAGGGCACCGTGGCCGGCAACAAGGGGGCGAACGGGGACACCATCGACGTCCTCAAGGCGTCGATCCTCCGGCTCGCGCAGCTCCCGCCCGAGACCCGGCTCCACCCGGGGCACACGGTGCCGACCACGGCGGGGGCGGAGTGGGAGACGAACCCGTTCATCCGCATCTGGCGCGGGCTCGACGAGCCGGGCGACGAACGGGTGACCGTCCGCGGTGAGGGCGCCACGCTCCTCCTCTGGGCGAAGGACTACGACGGCACCTCGAAGGCCCTGGTCCGCTTCGACTCCGGCGAGGAGGCCGTCGTCGGCGGCTCCGCCGTCGCGCGCTAGCCTCGTGGCCTCGCCGCCCCCCTCCCCGCTCGAGGAGCCCGGAGCATGACCCGGGGAACGTCCGCGACCGAACGCGAGCTCGGGAACGGGGTGCGCATGCCCCTGCTCGGAATCGGCGTCTGGCTCGTCCCCGACGGGCGGGAGTGCGAGGACGTCGTCGGCTGGGCGCTCGACGCCGGCTACCGCCACGTGGACACGGCCCAGGCCTACGGCAACGAGGCGAGCGTCGGGCGTGCGCTGGCGGCCAGCGGGGTGGCCCGCTCGGACGTGTTCGTGGCGACGAAGTTCCATCCGCGCGCCGAGGATCCCGTGCGCGAGGCCGAGGCGAGCCTGGAGCGGCTCGGCCTCGACCAGCTCGACCTCTACCTCGTGCACTGGCCGGCGGGCGGGCCGACGTGGGCGTGGCCGGGGATGGAGGCCGCGCTGGAGCGAGGGCTGACCCGGGCGATCGGCGTCTCGAACTTCGACACGGGCGAGCTCGCGGCCGTGATCGCCTCGTCCGCCGCGCACCAGCCCACGGTCAACCAGATCCAGCTGAACCCGTTCGCCTCCCGGCGCGCCCTCGTCGAGGCGAACGAACGGGCCGGGGTCGCGCTCGAGGCGTACAGCCCGCTGACGCACGGGCGCGCGATCCACGACGTGCGGATCGCCGGGATCGCCCGGCGGGTCGGGCGCACCCCCGCCCAGGTCATGCTCCGCTGGGCGCTGCAGCACGGCTTCGCGGTGCTGCCGAAGTCCTCGCGTCAGGGGCGGATCGTCGAGAACGCGGCGATCTTCGACTTCGCCCTCGACGAGGACACGATGGCGGCCCTCGACGCCCTCGACGCCACCGGGGGCACCGGCCGGGCGGTCGAGTCGCCCTGGTGGTGAGGGCTCGCCGACCGCCTCCGCTCAGCGGGCGAGGCGCGTGAGCGCGGTCGCCGCCAGCGCGCCGTAGGCGAGCGCGAGGCCGACGAGCTGGGCCGCGCCGAGGGCGAGCGCGCGCCCGAACGAGCCGTCGTAGAGGCACGCGCTCGCCGCCTCGACCAAGCGTCCGAGCGGGAAGACGTTCGTGATCGCCCCGAGGCCGGCGCCGGTCGCCGCACCGGCGAGCGCGGCGAGCAGGAAGGGGACGACGAGCAGGACCGCGAGCAGGGTGCCCGCCGCGACGTCGCGGACGACGGCGCCGCAGGCGGCACCGACGCCCCCGAAGGCGGCACAGGCCAGGGCGAGGAGGACGAGGGCGAGCGGGACCCGCGTCGCCGGGGGCAGCGAGATCCCGCTCGAGAAGGCCGCCGCGACGAGCACCGCCGCGATCAGGACGGCCGCCACGACGAGCCCGGCGACGGTGACCGCGAGGATCTTCGCGAGGACGAGCGGCACGACGCGGCGCCGGACGCGCAGGATCCGGGGGAGCGTCCCCTCCGCGCGTTCGAGGGCGACGAGCGCCGCGCCGAGGATGACGCAGACGAGCGCGACCCCCGAGCCGATCACGAGCGCGATCGCCCGGTTCTCGAAGATCGCCGACCGGCCGCCGAGCCGTTCGCTCCTGAGCACGATCGGCTGGGCGGCGGCGCGCAGCGACGCGTCCGCGATCTTGAGGGCCGCGCCGGCGTCGTCGGCGAACTGCTTCACCTCGAGCAGGCTCGCCCTCCGCCCCGGATCGGTGATCGTCGGCAGCACCGCGTCGATCCGCCGCGACGCCTGGGTGAGGCCGAGGATCGAGACCTTGCGGTCGAGGACCGTCGTGTCCCCGCCCGCGACGAGCACCTTCAGGTACTGGGTGTTCAGCCGCAGGAGCTCCTGCTGGAGCTGCGTGTCGACCTCGAAGAGGAACGCGCGGAGCTGCGCCAGGGCCTGGTCGCCGGCGAGCCCGCGGCGCGTCTGGACGGTGATCGTCGGCTGCCGGAGGGTCGTCGAGACGTCGAGGGCGAGGTCGTCGGGGATGGTCACCGCCGCCACGACGTCGCCGGAGGCGAGCGCCGTGCGCGCGGCGGCGGGCCCCAGGCGGACGAACGTGGCCCGGTCGCGCGCCTTCGCGAGGAGGCCCGCGAAGGGGATCTTGGCGTCCCCGACCGCGAGCGTGGTCGGGGTGCCCGAGCTGACGATGGCGATCCGCGGCCTGCCGCTCGTCGAGTGGGTGACGGCGGCGACCAGGCCGACGAGGGCGAGCGCGTAGAGCACCATGAAGAGCGTGAGCGCTCGCGAGCGCGCGAGGATGCGGAGGTCCTTGGCGGTCAGCGCGCGGATCGCCGTCATCCGGGCTCCTGCCCCTCCAGGAACCGGACGAACGTCCCCTCGAACCCGTCGGCGCCCACTCCGACCTGGTCCTCGAAGGCCCGGACCGGCCCCTCGAACGCCAGCCGGCCGTCCACGAGGACGACGAGGCTGGAGGCGTGGAGGTGGACCTCCTCGACGTTCTGGGTCGTGAAGAGGACCGCGCCGCCCCGCTCGCAGATCCGGCCGAGGAGCTGCCAGACGAGCCGCCGCTGACGCGGATCGAGGCTCGAGCTCGGCTCGTCCAGGAGGACGACGTCCGGGGCGCCGAGGAGGCCGATCGCGAGGTTGATCCGCTGCCGCTGCCCGATCGAGAGCGTTCCCGCCCGCCGGTCGGCGACCTCGGCGAGGCCGCAGTCGGCGAGGGCGCGGGCGGCGACGGCGACCGGGCCGTCGTGCCCGTCGAGCCGGGCGAAGAGCTCCACGTTCTCCCGCGCGGTCAGGGCGGGGTAGAGGGCCGCCTCCTGCGGGACGAAGCCGACGCTGCCCGAGGTCACGACCCGCCCCACGGTCGGCGCCAGCGACCCGGCGACGAGCGACAGGAGCGTCGTCTTGCCGGCCCCGTTCGGACCGGCGAGCGCCACCGTCTCCCCCGGGCCGATCGCGAGGTCGATCGGCAGGAGCGCCGGACGCCGTCCGTAGTGGCGGCCCGCCGCCTCCAGGCGGACCAGCGAGCCGTCCTTCACGGACACCGTCGCCCGGTACACTGGCCGCACCCGTGCCCGAGAACCGCGCACCCAGCGCGCAGCCGACCCCCGAGGCCGACGACACGTGGATCGACGAGGAGTGGCTCGAGCCGCCGCCGGCGCGCTCCCCGGCGACCGACATCGACATCTCGCTCGGTCACGCGCCGCACCCTACCAACGACGTGGAGCCCGGGCCCGGGCTCTCGGGCGACCTTGCCACGGCCGTCGCCGGGGCGTCGGCGGACGCCTCCGGGGCGCTCGCCCAGCCGCCGGACGCCGCCGCTCCGGCGCCCCGGCGTCGTCGTCGCCGGCCCGCTCCGAGCCCGCCCGAGCCGGGCCGGGAGGCGCGGCGGCGGGGCCGCCAGATCGCCCTCCTCCTGGTCGCGGTCGTCCTCGTCGCGGCGCTCGCCCCGCTCGCCTTCGGGCTCGTCGGCGGCTCGGGGGCGCGGCGCGCGGCGCGGGTCTCGTCGAACCCCGGGGCCGCGAGCCTCGGCCCGCCCTCCCCGCAGCCGCTCGCCGGCGCCGCCGACGTTTCGCTCTCCGTGCCGATCGCGCAGCGGGCGATCACGGCGGTGCTCTATCACCCGCTCGCCGACTCCGCGAACGTCGAGCTCGATCCGGTGGGCAGGCTCCGCAACGGCAACGTGCTGGACCGCCTGGAGGGACGGATCCTGGGCGACCAGTCCACCGGTCCCGACTACTACGCCACCGACGGCCCCCGCCAGGTCGTCGACGTCGGCGCGAGCGCGGGAACCGAGGTCTACGCGCCGGTCGACGGCACCATCATCTCGATCGTGCCGAACGTCATCGCCGCTCGTGCCTGGGGCCAGGTGGTGATGATCTCGCCCACCTCGAACCCGGCGGTCGTCGTCCAGCTCTCGGGCCTCCAGGCGGCCGCCGGCCTCGCCGTCGGCCAGACCGTGAAGCCGCCGGGATCGGCGGAGCCGACGCTCCTCGGCACCGTCGCCGACCTGTCGCGCGCCGAGAAGCTGACGCTGGCCCAGTACACGAACGACCCGGGGAACTCCGTGGAGCTCGCGATCTCCTACGCCGCCGTGACGCAGTGAGGATCTTCCTCGTCGGCGACGTCTTCGCGTCGGCCGGCCTCGGCGCCGTCGAGCGCCTCCTGCCGGCGCTCCGCGCCGAGCTCGACGTGGACTTCGTGGTCGCCAACGGCGAGAACGTCGCCGACGGGGCGGGCATCACCCAGCGCTACGCCAACCGCCTCCTCACTGCCGGCGTGGACGTGATCACGCTCGGCAACCACACGTGGCGACGGGACGGCGTGGGGCTCCTCCTGGGCGCCGAGCCGCGGATCGTCCGGCCCGCCAACTACCTGCGGTCCCTGCCCGGCCGGGGGCTGACGGTCGTCGAGGCGCGGGACGGCACGGCGGTCGCGGTGATCAACCTCCTCGGCGCCTTCTCGCTGCAGCCGGCGTGCTCGCCGTTCGAGGTGGTCGACGACCTCGTCGAGGAGGCCGCGCGGTCGGCGCCCGTGATCCTCGTCGACGTCCACGCCGAGGCGACGAGCGAGAAGATCGCCATGGGCTGGCACCTCGACGGAAGGTCGACGTGCGTCTTCGGGACCCACACCCACGTCCAGACCTCCGACGCGCGCGTGCTCCCGAAGGGGACCGCCTACGTGACGGACATCGGGATGACGGGTCCGCACGACGGCGTCATCGGGACGCGGCGCGAGATCATCCTCCGGCGCTTCCTGACCCAGCTGCCGCAGCGCCACGAGGCGGCCACCGGCGACGTCCGGGTCGAGGGGCTGATCGTCGAGTGCGATCCGGCCACGGGCCGCGCGACCCGGGTCGAGGCCTTCCGGCGCGACGCCTGACGACGGTTCGTCCGGCCGGCGCGTCACACTCGCGCCCATGGAGCTGGCCATCGTGGTCTGCACGATCCTCGCCATCGTCGTCCTCCTCCAGATCCGGCACTGGCACGGCCGTGCGCTCGACGCGCTGCGCGACGAGGACGAGCGGCGACGCGGGGCGCCCGGAGATCGACGCCCCGCAGAGCGGCGGTCCCGCGAGGCCCGAGGCGGCCGAGCCCCCGCGCAGGACGAGCCGGCGAGCCGGCGCCGGGCCGCGTAGGAGCACCCTCGGTCCGGACTCCGCGCCGTCTCGTGGCCCGGCCGCGGAGCCCTCCCGCCCGTCGGCGACGCGCCGCGGCGCCGCCTCCTCCCGCGGCCCGGGCTCCTGCTAGACCTCCCGCCGTGAGCGGGCAGCGGGCGCGGATCGAGCGGGGTCATCCGGGAGCGGTGCTCGTCCTCCTGTGCGTGGCCCAGTTCATGGTCATCCTCGACGTCTCGGTCGTCAACGTCGCGCTGCCGGCGATCCGCAGCGACCTCGAGTTCAGCCGGAACGGCCTGCAGTGGGTCGTCAGCGCCTACACGATCACCTTCGGCGGCCTGCTCCTGCTCGGCGGCCGCGCGGGCGACCTGCTCGGCCGCCGCCGGATGTTCCTGACGGGCATCGTCGTCTTCTCCGCGTCCTCGCTGGCGGGCGCCCTCGCCCCGGACGCCGTCGTCCTCGTCGCGGCCCGGGCCCTGCAGGGCATCGGCGGGGCGATCGTCGCGCCGAGCACGCTGGCGCTCCTGATGACGACGTTCGGCGAGGGCGGAGAGCGCAACCGCGCCCTCGGCTGGTGGGGCGCGATGGCGTCGGTCGGGGGGAGCGCGGGGGGCATCGTCGGCGGGGTGCTGACGGAGACCCTCAGCTGGCGCTGGATCCTCCTGATCAACGTGCCGATCGGGATCGGGCTCGTGGCGGCCGGGCTCCGCTACCTGACGGGCCACGTCGCCGACCCGGACGCGCCGCCGCGCGGCGACTTCGACGTCGCCGGCGCCCTCCTCGCCACGGCCGGCCTGACCGCGGCGGTCTTCGGGATCGCGCGCACCTCCTCGGTCGGTTGGGGTTCGACCCAGACCGTGGGCGTCCTCGCCGGGGCCGGGATCCTCCTCGCCGCCTTCCTGCGCGTCGAGCATCGCCTGGCCCGCGCGCCTCTGCTGCCGCTGGGGATCTTCCGGTCCCGCCCGCTGTCGACCGCGAACGCCCTGATGCTCCTGCTCGGCGGAACGATGTTCGGGATGTGGTTCTTCGTCTCCCTCTACCTGCAGAACGTGCTCGGCTACTCGCCGATCGAGGCCGGCCTCGCGTTCCTGCCGATGAGCGGGCTGATGGCGATCGCGGCGATCCGGGTCCGCCGCATCGTCGCCCGGATCGGCGCCCGCGCGACGGTCGTCCTCGCCTTTTCGTGCGCCGCCGCAGGCCTCCTGCTCTTCGCCCGGGCGCCCGCCGACGCCGTCTATCCCCGCGACGTGCTCCTCGCCTCGGTGATCCTCGCTCCGGGCATCGGGTTCGCGATGGTCCCGCTGACCACGACCGCCGTCGCGGGCGTGCCCGGCCACCGGGCCGGCCTCGCCTCCGGCCTCGTCAACGTCTCGCGCCAGATCGGTGGAGCACTCGGGATCGCGCTCCTCGCCTCGATCGCCGACGCACGGACCGGGGCGGTCGTCGCGCACGGCGGCGCCCTGACGACGGCCCTGACGAGCGGCTACCACCACGCCTTCCTCGCCGCCGCGATGATCGCGATCCTCGGCGCCGTCGCCTCGGCGCTCCTCCTCCCCGGCCGGCCCGCCGAGCCGCGGTCGCCCGCCCCGGTGGCGACGGTCCGGCGCCTCGAGCGGGCCGCCGCGCCCGGGGCGGCGGATCCGGGCTGAGGCGCGAGCGCGCCGTCGGCTCGACGCCGCGAACGATCGCGGGTACGTTCCCGCCGGGCGGTGGCCTCCAGGGTCGGCCGTCCGGGGTGAGACGTCGGGCGGACAGGGAAGGTGAGCACGTGGCGCGAATCGAGGACTACGCCATGATCGGCGACCTCCAGACGTCCGCGCTCGTCTGCGCGGACGGCTCGATCGACTGGCTGTGCTTCCCCCGGTTCGACTCGGCGGCGTGCTTCGCCGCGCTCCTCGGCACCGAGGACAACGGGCGCTGGCTCCTCGCGTCCCGAGGATCCGGTGATCCGGCAGTCACGCCGGTACCGCGCCGACACGATGATCCTCGAGACGACGTACGAGACGGCCTCGGGCGCCGTCCGCATCGTCGACTTCATGCCGCCGCGCGACGCCGGCCCCGGACATCGTCCGGATCGTCGAGGGGCTGTCCGGCACCGTCCGATCAAGATGGAGCTGGCGATCCGCTTCGACTACGGATCGATCGTCCCCTGGGTCCGGCAGACCGGACGACGCCCTCGTCGCCGTCGCCGGGCCGGACGCGATCTGCCTGCGCACCCCCGTCGAGACGTACGGCGAGGAGATGCACACGGCCACGGCGTTCTCGGTCTCGGACCGGCGACAAGGTCCCCTTCGTGCTCACCTGGTTCCCCTCCGCAGACCCGCCCGCCCGGGACCGTCGACGCCTTCCGAGGCACTCGACGCGACACGAGCTCGATGTGGGAGGAGTGGATCGACCGCTGCACGTATCGCGGGCCCTGGCGGGACGCCGTCTACCGCTCGCTGATGACCCTGAAGGCCCTGACCTACCAGCCCACCGGCGGCATCGTCGCCGCGCCGACCACCTCGCTGCCCGAGCAGATCGGCGGGGGCCGGAACTGGGACTACCGCTTCTGCTGGCTCCGCGACGCGACCCTCACGCTGCTCGCGCTGCTCTACTGCCGGCTTCACGAGGAGGCGCAGCCGTGGCGCGACTGGCTGCTGCGCGCCGCGGCGGGCGACCCGGCCGAGCTGCAGATCATGTACGGCCTCGCAGGCGAGCGGCGCCTCACGGAGTGGGAGCTGCCGTGGCTCGCCGGCTACGAGGGGTCGCGGCCGGTGCGGATCGGCAACGCCGCCTCCGAGCAGCTCCAGCTCGACGTCTACGGCGAGGTGATGGACGCCCTGCTCAGTCGCCCAGCGGCTCGGGCTCGGCTCCAAGAAGCACGCCTGGGCCCTCCAGCGGAAGCTCGTCAACTCACATCGAGCGGTCTGGCAGGAGACGGACAACGGGATCTGGGAGGTCCGCGGCCCGCGCGGCACTTCACCCACTCGAAGGTGATGGCCTGGGTGGCGTTCGACCGGGCCGTCCGGATCGTCGAGCAGTTCGGCGCCAAGGGCAACGTCAAGCGCTGGCAGGCGACGCGCGACGCGATCCACGCCGACGTGTCGCCAACGGCTACTCGGAGGCCAAGGGGTCTTCACCCAGTCCTACGGCTCGGAGGACCTGGACGCGAGCCTGCTCCTGATCCCCCTCGTCGGGTTCCTGCCGGCCTCGGACGAGCGGGTGCGCGGGACGGTCGCGCGCGATCCAGCGCGAGCTGATGACGGACGGGTTCGTCGACCGCTACAAGACGGTCGACGGGGTGCACGAGGTCGACGGCCTGGCCGGCCGCGAGGGCGCGTTCCTGCCCTGCAGCTTCTGGCTGGCCGACTGCCTGGCCCGGGACGGGCAGATCGACGAGGCGCGCGAGCTCTTCGAGCGGCTGCTCGCGATCTCGCAACGACGTCGGGCTCCTCGCCGAGGAGTACGACCGCGACGCGGGCCGGCATGGTGGGCAACTTCCCGCAGGCCTTCTCGCACGTCGCGCTCGTGGGCACCGCGCTCACGCTCGCCAAGGCGATGGGCCACCCGGCGGCCGGCCTCCACCCCGACCTGCGGACGAGCACCGGGGCCGGGGTGCCGGCAGAGGTCTGACCCCGGTGATCGGGGCGATAGAGCGGGCGGCTACTCGAGCAGGGAGGCCGCGTCGAGCCACTCCGCCTCGACGCGGCCGCGCTCGGCGACCACCGCGCGGAGCTCACGGTCGAGCGGCGCGACCCGGTCGTAGTCGGCGCCCGCGCTCGCCAGGTCGTCATGGAGCCGGCGCTCCCGCTCGCCGAGGCGGACCAGCTCCCGCTCGAGCCGCTGCGCCTCCTTCTGCGCCTGCCGCCGCACGGCTCCGGCGCTCGCCGGCGCTCCCACCACGGCGGCCGCCGTGGGCGCGACGTCGACCTCGGCGGCCGCCCGGCGCTCCGCGAGGTACTGCTCGATGCCGCCGGGCAGGTGGTGGATCCCGCCGTCGCCGAGCGCGTAGACGTCGTCGCACACCCGCTCCACGAAGTACCGGTCGTGGCTGACGACGACGAGGGTCCCGGGCCAGCCGTCGAGCAGGTCCTCGAGCGCGTTCAGGGTGTCGATGTCGAGATCGTTCGTCGGCTCGTCGAGGAGGAGGACGTTCGGCTCGGACATCAGGAGGCGCATCAGCTGCAGCCGCCGGCGCTCGCCGCCGGAGAGCTCGGCGACCGGCGTCCGCTGGGCAGGTCCGACGAAGCCGAAGCGCTCGGCGAGCTGACCCGCGGTCAGCTCCGCCGCGCCGAGGGAGATCCGCTTCCGGACCGACTCCAGCGACTCGATCACGCGCTCGCGGCCGTCCACGTCCTCGAGGTCCTGGGTCAGCGAGGCCAGGCGGACCGTGCTCCCGCGGCGCACGACGCCCTCCACCGGCTCGAGATCGCCCCGGAGGAGCCGCAGGAGGGTCGTCTTGCCGGACCCGTTGACGCCGACCACCCCGACCCGGTCGCCGGGCCCGAGCCGCCACGTCGCGCGGCGGAGGAGCGTCCGG
Source organism: uncultured Thermoleophilia bacterium (assembly GCA_963800515.1). Classification (GTDB taxonomy): domain Bacteria; phylum Actinomycetota; class Thermoleophilia; order Gaiellales; family F1-60-MAGs149; genus CAWDBC01. Next base: position 147,984 of record CAWDBC010000004.1, on the reverse strand, counting down.
TCCGCGATCCGGGCGGTCACGCCCTCGACGTCGAGCACCGACCGGCCGAGGCGGGCGGTCGCGAAGCGGAGGAGCTCGACGCGGTCGCGGGGGACGGGCTCGCCGGCGATCAGCGCGTTCGCGGCCTCGATCCGGAACCTCGGCTTCGTGGATCGCGCCGGAGGTCCGCGGCGCAGCCAGGCGAGCTCCTTGCGCAGGAGGTTGCGCCGCCGCTCCTCCACGACGGCCGCCGTGCGGTCGCGCTCGGCGCGGGCCAGGACCCAGGCCGCATAGCCGCCCTCGAAGCCGTGGACGTCGCCGCGGTCGATCTCCCAGGTGCGCGTGCAGACGGCGTCGAGGAACCACCGGTCGTGGGTGACGACGACCATCGCGCCGCGGCGGGCGGCCAGATGGCCGCCGAGCCAGTCCACCCCCTCCAGGTCGAGGTGGTTCGTCGGCTCGTCGAGGAGCAGCAGCTCGGGTCCGTCCAGGAGCAGGCGGGCGAGGGCGATCCGCCGCCGCTCGCCGCCCGAGAGCGGCCCGAGCGGCGTGTCCAGCCCGAGCGGGAAGCGGTCGAGCGCGACCCCGCCGAGCAGGCCGCCGAAGACGTCGCGGATCCGGGGATCGCCGGCCCACTCGTGGTCGGCTCGCCCGCGGATCACCTCGTCGCGGATCGTGCTCTCCGGTGGGAGGTCGTCCCGTTGCCCGAGCAGGCCGAGGCTCAGCCCGTTCCCGTGGACGACGCGCCCGGCGAGCGGCGGCTCGACCCGCGCGAGCAGCCGGAGTAGCGTCGACTTGCCGCTCCCGTTCGGCCCGACGACGCCGATCCGGTCTCCCGCGGCGATGCCGATGGAGACGCCGGAGAGGACGTCGCGGCCCCCGTAGGAGGTGCCGACCGCCTCGAGGCTGACGATGTTGCGGGGCGGGGCCATGACCCGCCGTAGTGTCGGCGAGGAGGGGGCGGCGGGGGTTCACGGGCGGGCTCCGCTCGCGGCCCGCGGGAAGCGGTTCTGCGCGGCCCGCGTTCTGGTCGTCGAACGTCCCCGACCGCGAGCGGCGATGGAGAGAGCGAGGTTCCAAGATGAGCGCAGAGAGGCCGCCGATCCGTCAGCTCCGGCTGGTCGTGACCGCCGACGACTACGACGAGGCGGTGTCCTTCTACCGCGACCGCCTCGGGCTTCCCGAGCACCTGGCGGTCGCCTCGGAGGGCGGCCGCGTGACGATCCTCGACGCCGGCCGCGCCACCCTCGAGATCGCCGATCCGGCCCAGGCGGCCTTCATCGATCAGGTGGAGGTCGGCCACCGGGTGGCCGGGCACGTGCGGGTCGCCTTCGAGGTCGACGACGCCGCCGAGGCGACCGAGCGCCTGCAGGCGGCGGGCGCCGAGCTCATCGCCCCGGCGACGCCCACGCCCTGGAACTCGCTCAACGCGCGCCTCGCCGGGCCGGCCGACCTCCAGCTCACCCTCTTCCAGAGGCTCGGCGAGGAAGACTGACCGGTGCGGCCGTGATCCTCCGCCGGCCTCGCCGGCCTCGGGCGCGGGCGTCCGGCATCGATCAGGACGAAGGCTCGAGCCGCGCGGCCCCGATCCTCGCGTCGGCCATCCCGTAGAAGACGTCGAAGCGGTCTCCCTGCCGCCGCTCGATGCCGGTCGGGAAGACGACGTTGGCCACGACCCCGGTCCGCTCCTCGATCGTCTCGGGCTCGAGCAGCGGGGCGACGGAGCGATGGGTGACGCGGTCGACCCTCTCCGGATCCAGGATCATCCCTCCGGCCGCGTACCGGACGTAGCGCTGCGCGGCGGGGTCGTGCGAGGCCACGAGGCGGCCGGAGGCGCCGTGGTGGAGGATCAGCCACCCCTCGCCGACGCGGACCGGCGGCGTGCCGCCGCCGATCTTCAGGTCCTCCCACGGATGCTCCGGCGCCGCCACGAGGCGGTGCTCCGACAGATGGGTGAGCCGCCGCGGATCGCGGCGCACCTCGTCGAGCGGCGCGAACGACACCCAGATGCCCGGGCGCGGGTCGTCGACGCCGCGGGGCAGCGCGACCCCCTCGCCCGGGGCGACCAGGTCGAGGTCCCACATCGGGCGATGGAGCACGCCGATCGAGGGCGTCCCGCCCGCTCCCGGCACCGGCTCGGGGAAGAGGAGCACGTCCTTGTTCGGATACAGGCCGAGAGCGGCGCCGCGCTCCGGGTCGTAGGCGTAGGTGATCGGACCCAGGCGCTCCCACGCCCGGAGGTCAGCCGAGACCGCGAGGGCGGCACGTGGGCCGAGCGGACCGTACGCGGTGTAGGCGAGCACGTACAGGTCGAGGGCGGCGACGAAGGTGACCCGGGCGTCCTCCACGCCGCCGCCCCACTGATTGCGCTCCCACACCTCCTCCGGCTCCAGGGCGATCCCGTCGCGCACGACGCCGCACGGATCGCCGGCCGCATCGTGGAGGATCCGGGCGCGGCCGATCCGGGAGTAGTTGCCGGCGCCGACGACGCGCGGGAAGAGCCAGCGGATCCCCTCCCGGTCCACGGCGCTCGCCGGGTTGAGGACGCCCTCGACCTCGTGCGGGTTGCCCGGCTCCGGCACCATCAGGACCCCGAGCCGGCGCATGCGGTACGGAAGCCCCGCCGGATTCACCCCTTCACGCCGGCGCCGAGCTGCGCGTCGGCGAACCTGCGCTGGAAGACGACGAAGAGGGCGATCGCCGGGATCGCCAGCACGAGCGCCCCCGCGAGGATCGCCCCGAACGGGTTCGCCGCCGTCGCCGCGACGTTGTCGATGTACGAGGCGAGGGCCACGGCGAGGGGCTGCTTGCCGGGGTCCTTCGTGATCAGGAACGGCCAGAGGAACTCGTTCCACGGCCCGATGAACGTGACGAGCACGGCCGTCAGGATCGCCGGCCTGGCGAGCGGGATCGCGATCCTCCTCAGCACCTGCGCCTCGGAGCCCCCGTCCAGCCGCGCCGACTCGAAGAGCGAGGCCGGGATCTGCCGGAAGAACTGGCGGAAGATGAAGACGGCGGTGGGGTTGACCGCGAACGGCAGGATCATCCCGAGGTAGTTGTCGGCCAGCCCGTACCAGCGGACGATCATCACGTAGAGCGGGATCATCAGCAGCATGAACGGCACGACGAGCAGCAGGATCACGACGGAGAAGAAGGCGTCGCGGCCGCGGAACGAGAGCTGCGCGAAGGCGTAGCCGGCGGGCAGGCCGAGCAGCAGGGTCAGGAGGATGACGCCTCCGGTGAAGACGCCCGAGGAGAAGAGCGTGCGCTTGAGGTCGATCGCGCCGTCGATCGACCGGAGGTTGTCGAGCGTCAGGGTCGTAGGCGAGGGGAAGGCCCCGGCGAGGCTCGAATCCGGCGCCTTCTGGAGGGCTCCGACGAGCATGTACCAGAACGGGAAGAGGAAGACGATCGCCCCGATCACGAGGCCGACCAGGCTCGCGATGCGGGCGCCTCGACCCCGGGTCGGGGTGTCGACGACCGGCTCGACCGTTCCGGTCCGGGTGCGGGAGAGGATGGTGGCCATCGCTCAGTCCTCCAGGAGGCGCCGGTAGACGCCGGCGATGGCGAGGGCGACGATCGCCAGCATGATCCCGATCGCCGCCGCGTAGCCGGGATGGTTCTGCTCGATCGCCTGCCGGTACATGAGGAGGACGGGCGTCGTCGAGGCCCCGTCCGGGCCGCCCTCCCCCGTCAGCAGGTAGGGCTCCGTGAAGAGCGAGGCGCCCGTGACCGTCGCGGTCACGAGGACGAGGACGCTGGCCGAGCGGACGCCGGGCACGGTGACGCTGCGGAACTGCTGGATCCTGCCGGCGCCGTCCACCTCGGCCGCCTCGTAGAGCTCCCGCGGCACGTTCTGCAGCGCCGCGAGGTAGATCAGGACGTAGAAGCCCAGCTGCTTCCAGGTCACGAAGAACGCGATCAGCGGCATCGTCCACGACGAGTTGACGAGCCACGACGGCGTCGGCGCGAGGCCGCCGAGGACGTGGTTGGCGAGGCCCGCCTCCGAGAAGAGCCACAGCCAGACGCCGACGACGGCCACGGACGCGGTCACGTAGGGGATGTAGTACGCGGTGCGGAAGAGCCCGCGGAACGGCAGGCGCGCGTTCAGCGCGGTCGCCAGGAGCAGCGCGAGGATGCTCGTCAGCGGGACGTTGATGACGACGAACTCGGCGACGTGGAGGCAGCTCTGGCGGAACGCGGAGTCGCCGATCGCGTGCGTGTAGTTCGAGAAGCCGGTCCACGGCCGCGACACGCTCGCCCCCGGCGCCGCGAAGAAGTAGTCGTGGAAGCTGATCCAGACGGCGAAGCCGAGCGGGTAGGCGAAGACGAGTCCGATGAAGAACGCGTACGGGGCGACGAGCGCCCAGCCCACCGGGTTGCGTCCGAGCAGGGTCTGGACGAGCGGAGCGCGTCGGCGCGCACCCTCGGCCGTGGGGGCGACGGCGGCGGCCATCCCTCAGCCCTCCTTCTCGTTGGCGAGCGACTGGATTTTGGCGGCCACGCGGTTCAGGGAGGCGTCGACCGGCTTCTTGCCGAAGATCACGCTCGAGGTCCAGGAGTTGCGGAAGTCCTGCCAGATCTCCACGGAGTTCGGCACGGACGGAACCTCCACCGTCCGCTCGGCCTGCTCGGCGAACTGGCGGTACGTCGGGTTCTTCCGGAAGAACGCGGGGTAGGCCTGGAGGAGGTCCCGGCGCATCGGCATCTGCCCGGTCAGGTCCAGCAGGGAGCCGTCCGCGGCCGGAGACGTCGTGTACTTGAGGAAGTCCCAGGCCGTCCCCCGGTTCTTGCAGGCGAAGTAGAGGCCGATCGACTTCTCGTCGGAGAACGTGTGGACCTGGCTGGGCGGCAGGCCCTGCTGCGTGGGGATCGGGACGGCCGCCCACTTGACCTTGTCGTAGGCCTTGATCGCCCACGGCCCGACGATCGCCATGGCCGCCTTCGCGTCGCCGAAGGCGTCGCCCTTGTAGGGCTCCTTCGGCGCCAGCCCGCGGCGGTAGATGTCGGCCCAGAACGCCGCGGCGTCGCGGCCGGCCTGGCTCGTGAACTGCACGCGCCCGTCCTCGACGAGCTGGCGCCCGCCCGACTGGGCGGCGAAGAGCGGATAGAAATCGAACCAGGGCTGCGAGAACTCGCCGGCCGGCGACGGCCAGATGGCGGCCTGGACGCCGCCCTTCGCCTTCACCGTCTCCGCGGCCCTCATGAACTCGGCGTAGGTGGAGAGCCTCGGCGTCGGGATCCCCGCCTTCGCGAAGACCGCCTTGTTGTAGAAGATCATCACCGGGTTCGCCTTCCAGGGCATCTGGAAGTAGTGGCCGTCGGCGGACCGGTACTGATCGGCGCGGTCCGCTCCCGTGCGGGCGGCGATGTAGGCGTCCGCGCCGGGGAAGTCCTCGAGGGCGACGAGTCCGGCCTGCCGCGCGAATCCGGGCACCGCGGCGGGCGCCGTGTTGTAGATCAGGCAGGGGGCGTTGCCGGCGGTGATCGCCGCGGAGATCACCTCCTCCGACGTCTTGCCGGCCGGGATCGACTGCGCGGTCACCCGCTCGCCCGGATGCGCGGCGTTCCAGCTCTTGACGAGGGCGTCGCCCCACGCCACCTCGTTCGGATCGTTGGAGAGCCAGACCTTGATCGGCCCGCGATCCGTGGCCGCGCCGCCCCCGCCCTGGCCGCAGCCTCCCGCGAGGAGGGCGACCGCGAGGACGGCGGCGGCGCCGCCGATCGGCATCGCGTTTTCCGGGCGCTTCATCGGATCTCCTCGCGGGCGGGGGGCGCGGTGGACTGGCGGAACACGGGCAGCGGAGGCGGCACGGGCGGGATCGGGCGGTCCGAGACCTCGAGCTCCCGCAGGAGCGTCGCCGCCGCGGTGGCCCCCCAGCCCCGTGCGTCCTGGCGCACCGTCGTCAGGGGCGGGGCGAGGTAGGCCGCGAGGGGGACGTCGTCGAAGCCGACGATGGAGAGCGCTCCGGGGACGGCGACCTCCGCCCGGCGCGCGGCCGCGAGGCCGCCGATCGCCATCAGGTCGTTCGCGAAGAGGATCGCCGTCGGCGGCTCGGCGGCGGCGAGGAGCTCCTCGGTCGCGCGGGCGCCGCCGTCGGCGGTGAAGCCGCCGCCGACGTCCCCGGCCGCCACCAGGCCGTGGGCGCCGAGAGCCCGCATGGCCGCCTCCCGCCGAGCGACGGCGTGCACGTATCCGGGCGTTCCGCCGATCAGGGCGATCCGGCGGTGGCCGAGCGCGACGAGGTGGTCGACCAGAGCGGCGATCGCGATCCCGTCGTCGGGCCAGGGACCGGAGCCCGGGGGCTCACCGGGCCGGGCGCCGACCGCGACCGACGGGAGCCCGAGCCCGGCGAGGAGCTCGGGTCGGGAGTCGTCGCTTCGGAGGTCGAGGAGGAAGGCGCCGTCGACCCGGCCGTCCTCGGCGAGCCTCCGGTACGCGCGCTCCTCGACGGCCGGATCGTCGCCCACCACCTGGAGGAGGAGCGAGTGGCCCTCCTCGGCGAGGACGCTCTCGACGCCGGCCAGGAAGTGGGCGAAGAACGGATCGGACCCGAGGAGCTCGGCGTCCCGGGCCACGACGAGGCCGAGCGCGCCGGCCCGTGCCCCGGCGAGCGCCCGGGCGGCGGGATGGGGCCGGAAGCCGAGCTCAGTCGCCGATCGGAGGATGCGCGCCCTGGTCCCCTCGGCCACCCCGGGGCGCCCGTTCAGGGCCAGCGACACGGCTCCTCGCGACACCCCGGCGTCCCGCGCGACGTCGGCGATGGTCGTCCTGGCCCGCGCTCCGAGCTCCATCCCGTACGGTTCCGATCTGTAGCAGGGGTCACTAAACCGGTTTAGTCACCGTATCAGTCGAGCCGTTGGGAGGCGACGGCATGGAGACGCCACGATCCGGACGCCGAGCTCGGGGCGCCGTCGCGCTCGCCTGCTGCCTCGGCGTCCTCGCCCTTCCCACCGTCGCCGCGGCTCGGGCGCCGTTGACGAACCTCGCCCATCTCGGCGCCCTGGGGACGACCATCGTCCCGCGCGCCCAGGCCGGCCATTCGACCTACCGGCAGGACGTGGAGCCGGCGCTCGGCGTCCTCTGGACCTACGCCGAGCCCGCTGGCGCCGGCGGTTGGAAGCTCGTCGGCGGCGGCGACTACGACGCGGCCGCGAAGACCTACGGCCAGGGGGCCTACAACGCGGACGACATGGCGCGCGCCGCCGTCGTCTACGTGCGGCACTGGCGCCAGTTCGGCGACGACGCAAGTCGGGTCGCCGGCCGCCAACTGCTCCGCGGCCTGACGTACCTGCAGGACGCGGACGGCCCGCACGCCGGGAACGTCGTCCTCTGGATGCAGCCGGACGGGACCCTCCACCCGAGCCCGACGCCGAAGGACTCCCCGGATCCCTCCGACGCGTCCGGGGACACCTACTGGGTCGCCCGCACCCTGTGGGCGCTCGGCGAGGGCTACCAGGCCTTCGCGCCCGTCGATCCCCCCTTCGCCGCCTTCCTCCGCGACCGCTTCCTGCTCTCCCTCGGCGCGCTGGAGCGTGACGCCCTCGCGGGGCGCGGGACCTACCACGCCGTGGACGGCCTCCGCCTGCCGGCGTGGCTTCCCGCCGACGGCGCGGACGCGGCGTCCGAGGCCGTGCTCGGGCTGGCCGCCTACCTGCGGACGGATCGGGACCCGCGCGTCACCGCCGACCTGCGGCTGCTCGCCGACGGGATCGCGGCGGCGAGCCGGGGCGGCCCGACGACCTGGCCCTTCGGCGCCGTCCTGCCCTTCCTCCGCTCCCGCACCACGTGGCACGCGTGGGGCGATCAGATGCCCGCCGCGCTCGTCGCGGCCGCGACGGCGTCGTCGCCCGGGGGCGTCTGGCTCCGCGACGCCGCGAAGGAGCTCGGCTCCTTCGTCCCGCACGAGCTCGTCCAGGGCGGGCCGGACAACCTCTGGGCCCCGGCGCCGAGCGACCTCAGCCAGATCGCCTACGGCGCCTCCACGCAGGTGACGAACCTGCTCCGGGCGGGCGGGGCCGGGAACCTCCGCCTGGCCGCCTTCGCCGCCTCCTGGTTCTTCGGCGCCAACCGCGCGGGGCAGGCGGTCTACGACCCGGCGACCGGCGTGACCCGGGACGGGATCGGTGCGGACGGCAAGATCAACCCCAACTCCGGTGCCGAGTCGACGATCGAAGGCCTGCTCGCGATGCTCGCCCTGGACCGTCAACCGGCCGTGGCGGCCGCGGCGCGGATCGCCACGGTCGTCGAGCGCCGCAGCTGGAGGACGACCGAGGCCGAGGGCGGGATCCGCTCCGCCGGCGCGCGGATCGTCCACCCGGCGAAGGGCGTCGACGACGCGGCCTGGAGTGGCGACTACGTGCTGCTTCCGCGTGGGTCGTCCCTGAGCGTCCGGGTCCGGCTGCCCGCGGCTGGCTCGTACCTCGTCCTCCCCGTGGCCGAGCGACGCCCGGATCCAGCGTCGTCGATCCGCGTCTCGAGCGCCGGACGGCTCCTCGGATCGGTGGCCGTCGGCGGCGCCGCCGGCCGCGGCGTGACGGCGGATCCCGGCTACCTCGAGCTGGCGACGCTTCCCCGCCCGCTGACGACGGCACGGCGCACGGTCGCGATCCGGATCGACGCGCGCGGCCCGGGGCCGGCCGCCCGGGTCGACCGCCTCCTCGTCCTGCCTATCGTCGAGTCGGTCCGCCAGCGCGGGCCCGGCGGCGCGGTCCGGGTGCTCCTGCGCTCGTTCGCCTCCCGCCGCGTCTACCGGACGGTGCGCGCGGGAACCGGACGGATCGAGGCGCACGCCTACTCGGTGCTGGGCCGGCGGACCAGGAGCTCCACGGGCGCCGCCGGGAGCGTTCGGACGCTGATCGAGCCCGGGGGCTACACGATCGTGGAGACCGGCGGCTGAGCGGGCGGGCCGGAGGCCGGCGGCGACGTCCGGCCTACACGCCCGAGGGCTCGGGCGAGGGCGCGTACGGCGACCGCTGGTAGGTCTCGGCGAGCTCGTCCGGCGAGGGCGTCGCCGGTGCCGCGCCGTCGACGGCGGCGCGGCGCTTCGGGATCGCGGGCAGCGGCGCCATGATCGCGATCGCCACGCAGGGGACCCACCACGCGATGTAGAGGCCCGACCAGTGCGTGAGCGTGATCTGGAACCCGATCAGGAGCGCGCCCGCGAGCGCGGCGACGCGCGCCACGTCGAGCCGCCGGGCGATCAGGAAGACGGTGATCGCGAGGAGGACCAGGAGGCCCTTCAGCACCTTCTGCTCGAGCGCCAGGTCGGGGAGCCCCGGATAGGCGCCCCAGTCCCAGATCGACCACGGCGAGGGCCGGTCGAGCTGCCAGCCGAACGTCCGGTCCCAGAAGACGCGGAGGCCGTGCAGCGACCCGGCCAGGAGCAGGATCGGCACGAAGGCGGCGACGGTGGCGACGCCGAACCCGGCGAGCACCCTGCGCCCGTCGCGGTCCGGGAGCAAGGAGCGGAGGTGGAGGACGCTCCGCCGCTCCGCGCGCCGCCCGCGGACGAGGAGCGGCAGGAGCAGGATCGGGGCGAACTTCGCCCAGGCGGCGAGTCCCAGCAGGAACCCGCGGGCGAGCGGCCACGTGAAGAGGGCGAGGGTCCAGGCGACGATCGCCGCGACGACCATGTCGTTGGAGTTCGCGGCGACCGAGTAGTCGGTCATCGGATACGCCGCGTAGAGCAGCATCACGGCGGCGCCAAGGCGCCGACCGGCGATCCGGAGGCCGGCGACGGCGAGGCCGAGCATGGCCAGGACGTCGAAGGCGATCGAGGTCGCGTGCGAGGCCGGCAGGCGGTCCCACTTGCCGCTCCAGCCGAAGATCGAAGTCGCCGGCACGTAGGCGTCGTACATCACGGGTCCGTAGGTGTCGCCCTGGGCGACGGCGGACTCGCAGGCGCCGTTCGACTGGATGTAGGCGCGGTAGGTGCCGTCCGAGTACTTGATGTCGCACGGCTTGTCGGTCGGCTTCGGGAAGCTGCCGTACGGGTTGCGTCCGTCGAGCATGCGGTCGGCGCCGACGACGCTCGCGAAGCCGACGTCCAGCGTGCCCGAGTTCCAGATGTTCATCCCGGAGCGGAAGCCGATCGCGAAGAGCGTCAGGCCGACGACGAGCCAGATCGGCAGCCGTGTCGTGTAGGCGAAGCGGGGCTTGCGGCCGAGGCCGATGGCGAGCATCCGCCCGAAGAAGTAGAGGAGGGGCGGATAGGCGAAGGGGACGCTCCAGAAGAGGAGCCCCTCGTCGAAGAAGGCGAGCGAGATCAGGAAGCTCGCGAGCATCAGGACGTCGAGGTTGCGGATCGAGAAGATGCGCCGGTAGTCGAAGAGGACGAGGAGGAAGGCGCAGAGGAACGGGATCAGGATGTACGGGTCGTTGAACCTCTTGCCGAAGCCGTCACCGCCGCGCGCCATGCCCCAGGCGACCTGGGGGCCGGTCCACGCGTTCGTGTAGACGCCGGTCGCGTCGTTCATCGTGATCTGCGCGATCTCGTCCGGCCCGCTCCACCAGTGGACGACCCAGGAGCCCGCGCCCCCGTTCGTTCCGGCCGTGAAATCCGCCCGGCTCGTGACCTCGCGGTGATGGGAGGTGTACCGGTGGAGCCAGTCGGCGATCTTCGGGTTCTTCTCGCCGCCGGCGGCGACGGCGCTCGACGTGCGCTTCGGCAACGTCTGCGTGTCACTCGGCGTCGTCTGCGAGAGGACGGCCCCCGTGGCGTCCGAGACGATCACCGTGGCGAGGGGCGCCGGCGAGGTCACGTCCTGGAGCACCGCGCGCCACGTCCGGCCCTTGCGGTCGAAGAGGAGGGACCAGCTCGCGAGCGGGTGCTGGCCGACGACGGCGCCGACGATCGGATCCTCGTTCGCCGTCTTGCGCACCGCGGCCGGGGTCAGCCTGGCGGGCGGCCCCGAGAAGATGCTCTGCACCGACGACGGCGCAGTGACGCCGAGCGTTCCGCCGGCGGAGGCCGGCGAGGCGCCGGCACCGAGGACCGCAGAGAGCAGGACGAGGAGGACGAGCCCGCGCAGCCGCAAGCACCCAGTGTATCGCCGGCGAACCTGCATCCCGGCAGGCATGCCGGCTAGCGGAACGTCCAGAGCTTCTGCCCGAGGAAGCTGATCGGAGTGACGATCACGACGGCGATCATCTGCGCGAAGACCCCGTGGATCCCGACGTGCTCGTTCAGCAGCCAGAGGAGCGCCAGGTTCGGCAGGAGCACGAGCGAGGCGACGAGGGCGAACTGCGACAGCTGCCGGACGTGCGATCGGCGGACGTGGTGCCGGAACGTCCAGCCGCGGTTCCAGGTGTAGTTGTTGACCGCCGCGACGAGGAACGCGCCGACGCCGGCGACCAGGTAGTGGAAGCCGAGGCCGTGGTTGAGGATCGTGAAGACGAGGAGGTTGACCGCCGCGCCCGAGGCCCCGACGAGGCCGAACCGGATCAGCTGGATCCAGTGCCGGACGTCGCGGAGGTGCTCGGCGAGCGTCGGCCTGCGGACCTCGGCGGCGGCCGGGTGCTCGCTGTCGAGGGTGATGGAGTCGGCGGTCTGGGGCACGGGTGTCTCGTGGAGACGCCGCCCGGAGGCGGCGGCGGGACGGGCGCGCGCGCCCTCCTGAGTCATTGTCGCCCAGGAGCGTATCCGTTGCGTTCGCTTCCTGTTATGCGATCGCGAGTTCGCGGGCGACGAGGCCGTAGACGTCGGTGATCGACGGCTCGTCGGGAAGCTCGACGGGGCCCGAGAACCCGGCCGTGACGAGCGGCACGGAGGAGTCCGCCACGGAGAGCGAGCCGTGCGAGCCGCCACCGACGTGGTGCGACCCTCCGGCGTCGACGAACTCGACCCCCGACGCGGCCGAGGCGACCACCTCGCCCGCGTTGATCGAGGACAGGACCCCGGCGATCCGCTCGAGCGCGTTCGGGTACGCCGCGGAGGAGACGACAGCGCCGTCGCGGTCGAGGAGGAGCGCCGCGTCGTCGCCGGCGAGGTGGTAGCGCCCGCCGCGCCGGTCGCGAACGGCTCCCGGCTCCCCGTCGGCGGCGCGGCGGAACGAGAGCTCCGCCCCCTGGCGGCGGACGACGAAGCCCCCGTCCTCGACGAAGGCGACGAGATCGACCCCGTCGGCCCGCTCCAGCCGCGCGGCGAGGTCCCGCGCCGCGGGGGCGCCGGCGAGCCGGTAGATCATCGCGAAGCGGTTCGACGCGGCCAGCGCGACCTGCGCCGTGCCGGGATCGGAGACGTGGGAGGAGACGAAGAGGTCGAGGCCGTCGAGGACCTCCGCCAGGTCCGCGGAGCGCTCGACCGGGACCTGGCCGTGGTCGGCGACCACGATGACGGCGTAGCGCTCCAGGAAGGCGTCGACGTCGCCCCGTCCGCTCATCATCGTGGCGATCGCGTCGTCCGCCCGCCCGACGGTGTCGAGCGTCTCCTCGGGACCCGTCCGGTGCGACGCCATGTCCACCTCCGGCAGGTAGTGGAGGAGGAAGTCGAATCCCTCGCGCGCGACGAGCCAGCGGCCGATCGCCCCGGCCTGGACGTCGTTGCGCCCCTGGACGCCGAGGTTGGAGGGCGCGCCGGTGCGGTCCGAGGCGAAGAGCTCGCCGAAGAAGAAGCGGGTCGGCCCGTACGCGGCGTCGAAGACGCCGATGCGCCGCGCCAGGCGCGCCGCGGGCCGGTGCTTCAGCGAGTGCCGCTGACGCCCGCGGAAGACGAAGAAGTTGATCGAGCCCGCCACGAGGCCGGCATCCTCGACGAGCTCGAAGAGCGTGCGCGTGCGCTGGGACAGGTGCAGGTGGTTGAGGTTGAGGATGGAGTCGTTGATGGCCGCGAGCGCGCCTTCCCGGAGCGTCGCGCCGAAGCTCGACCCGTACTCGACGAAGCGCCCCTCACCGCGGCGGAACCACGTCAGGGACGGGATGTACGAGCCCTCCGGATGCTCGCCGGTCGCGATCGCGGAGAGGCAGACGGGGGTGAGCGAGGGGAAGGACGAGGCGGCGGCGGGGTGCAGGGTGCCGCGCTCGACGAGGCGGGCGAGCGTGGGCGCGCGCCCCTCGGCGAGGGCCCGGTCGAAGAGCGTGCGCCCGAGGCCGTCGATGACGACGAGGACGACGCGTTTGGGCACGGATCCGGCGCGCTCAGGCGAGGGAGCGCAGGCCGCCGTACTTCTTGCCGCCCGCCCGGCGCACGCGCAGCGCGAACCAGGCGCCGGCGATCGCGACGGCGTAGCCGACGAAGGGGATGATCGAGACGAGGCTGAGTCCGGTCGAGCCGCCTCCGGCGACGGTCGCGACGCCGCTGGACGTCCCTTCGCCCTCGAGCGCACCGCCGATGATCGCGCTTCCCACCCAGGCGGCAGCGCCTCCGAGCACGGCGCCGATCACGAGTCCGGCGTAGGGCAGATCGTGGCCGGCGGAGAGCTCGAAGGCGAGCGCGCCGCCGACGGCCCCGAGCGCGATCCGGGCGTTGCGCGGCAGGGTCGGCGCCGCGACGATCGTGGCGAGGCCGGCGACGATCGCGACGACCACGACGATCGTGTCGTCGTAGACCCCGCGATGACCCGGCTCGAGCCCGAGGAGGGCGGCGAGCGCCCCGATGCCGACGGGGAGCAGCGCTACCAGGCCGCAGGCGACCGCCAGCCCCGCGCCCTGGCCGAGTGCGATGGCGAGGTCCATGGCGCGAGATGCTACCGGCGCTTCAGACGGCGATGCGCATCCCCGCGTGATCGACGCCGAGCCGCACCTCGGTCACGTCGCCGATGTCGTCGCCGTCGACGTGGGCCGGGAGCGGGGCGTCGCAGGTCAGGACCGCGCTCTCGATGTCGTGGTAGTAGGCGATCGTGCGTCCGACCCCCTTCGCGTGGTGGCCGGTCACGAGCAGGCTGACCGCCAGCGACGGGGTGTCGCGGAGGCGCAGGCGCCGCGGCGCGATCAGGTCGAGCCCCGCTTCCGGCAGGGCGAGCGGCGCCGCCCGGAGCGGCAGCGGACCGGCGTACGACCACGGATGCAGGTTGGCCGCGACGAGGAACGAGACCCGCTCCGAGCGCTCACCGACCGCGAGCGTGGCCCGCGGCGACCGGTACTGGCGCTCGCCCATCACGCGGGCGACCTGCAGGGCGAAGTAGGAGTCGCCGGGCCGGCGGCCGTTCTCCCGGCCGGCGTTGTCGACGCGTCGGACGATGTCCGCGTCGAGGCCCACGCCCGCGGCGAAGGCGAAGCGCCGGCCGTTCAGGATCCCCAGGGCGAGGTGGCGCTCGCGGCCGTCGGCCAGTGCGTCCGCGACGCGCTCGGCCGCCCGCACGGGATGGCGGGAGAGCCCGGTGGCCCGGGCGAGGACGCTCGTCCCGCCCCCCGGCAGGACCCCGATCGGCACGGTGGCGCCCACGCCGTTGACCACCTCGTTCATCGTCCCGTCGCCCGCCAGGACGACGAGGCCGTCCACACCACCGGTGACGGCCTCGCGGGCGAGCTCGAGGGCGTGCAGCGATCGCTCCGTCCGCACGAGGTCCACGCGCAACCGGCGCCCGAGGGCGACGAGGACGCGAGCCTCGATCTCGGGCGTCACGCCGGACGCGACCGGATTCGAGATGACGACGACGTGACGCAGCATGCGGGGTTCTTCCGGCCTCCCCGCCGAAGCGTACGAGATGGCGCCGGGGCGGCTGCCGCCCGGTACCCGGGGGGCGCCGCCCGTCCCCGCGGCCGCTGGAGGCGCAACCCGAGCCGGTAGGATGGGCGGATGGATCCGATCTCCGAGCGACTGGCCCGGCCTCCGGGCGAGCTGCCACGGGCATCGGCCGCGTGCTACGGAGCGGCGATCCTCCACGCCGCCGGGGCGACCACCTACGGACTGATCGACGGGCGGGCCCGGCCGATCGCGATCGCCCTCGCCGTCGCCTTCTTCGGCGCCGTCCTCTGGGTGGCGATCGGCACGGCGCTCGCGCTCCTCGCGCAGATCGCCGACCGTCCGAAGCCGTAGCGGGAGCGTCGCGCCCTGCCGCACTTTTCCCCGGTCGCGGCACCGGGGTCACGGCGGGCCGCACCCGCTCTCGACGGCCGGGGTCGCTCGTCCTCGAGGATCCTCGGAACCCGCCCGGAGCCGCCGGCAGGCGGCCCCGGGCGGGTGCCCGTGGGACCTAGCTCTCGGAGGCCTCGCCCGGACGGGCGGGCTCGCGCTCGACGTCGCCCTCGACGCTCACCCGCTCGCGCCGGAGCTCGGCCTCGACGACCTGGTGCTCCGTCGTCACCCGCTTGCGGAGGATCACGCGCTCGCGGACGACGAGGCGCTTCGTGATGACGAGCTCCTCCTCGAGGATCGGGATCGAGATGGAGCCGTCCTCCAGGGTCTCGATCTGCCCCGAGTCCTGAGCGGCCGGGGCGACCCGGTCGACGTGGTCGAAGTCCTCGACCTGCCGGGTGACCGGGGCCGAGACCGACTCCGTCGTCACCTCCTTGCGGGCCCGGACCGTGCCGCTCTCGATCGTCCGCGTGCCGATCGCGAGCTCCTCCTCGTGGCGGATCAGCGCCTCGCCGCCGGTCTCGTCGGCGTCGTCCGGCCGGCTCACGAGGCGCTCGCGATCTGCGTCTGCGCCGCCCGCGCGGGCATCACGCGAGGAGAGATTCGTGTGTGGTGGTCGCTCATCGGGTCCTGACGTCCGGAGGGCGGCGGGCGGAGGGACTCCCCCCGCCACCCCTCCGGTTCAGCGGTCGCGCCTGAGAACGTCGTCGTCCGTGTCGGCGCCCTCGACCTCGACGCGCTCCTTGCGGACCTCGTCGCTGACGGTCTGCTGCTCGACCTCGACGTCCTTGTCGAGCGACACGCGCTCGCGGGCGACGGCCTGCTTGTCGACGACGGCCTCCTCGGAGCGAAGGGTCGTCTCGATCTCCTGCTCGCCGATCTCCCCGCCCTCGACGACCCCGTCCACGGGCTCGCGGTGGACGTGCACCGTCTCGCGGCGGAGCTCGACGTTGGCCTCGACGGGCTCCGTCTCGACCCACTTGCGCAGGCGCACGCGGCCGGACTCGACCTCGCGCTTGCCGACCCGCAGCTCCTCTTCGGACCGGGTGAGCGACTCCTCGCCGACGTTCGGAAGGCTCGTCTGGCGGGCGAGGTCCCGATCGCCCGCGACGTCGCGGTCGCTGGCGGCGTAGTCGCCGGTGTCCGCGACGTTGCGATCGCTGCCGGCGAAGTCGGCGCCGTCCGTCGTCGGGGCCGCGGCGGAGCGGGACGCCTGCAGGCTGTAGTACGCGTAGAGGTCGCTCTCCGTGTGCTCGTCGATCTCGTCGCCCGAAATGTCGGGCGAGTCCTTGACGAGGTCCTTGGCGTAGGGAACGGTGATGCCGTCCCCCTGGACCGTCGCGCCCTGCACGGGGACGAGCACGCGCTTCGAGCTGAAGAAGCCGGAGCCGATGCCGATCCACTCGGGCTGGTTCGTGTCGTTGTCGTAGAAGATCTCGTCGACCTTGCCGATCTTCTCGGCGTCGCGGTCGTAGACCGGCGCGCCGCGAAGCTCGGCGATGCGGTCCATGCCCAGTTGGTCGCTCACGTCGTGGTTCTCCTTGGTGGGGATGGTTCCGAGAGGGTCCGGCCGTCGTGCGCCGGGCCCCTCTGTCTACCCGTTCTCACGGGTCCTACTCCGGCTCGCCGTTCCGCGTCGTCCGTGGAGGGTCTCCGGCGCGTGTCGCACGTCGAGCTCGGCGGGGGGTCGCCGCCCGGGACGGAGGATCGAGCCGCCTGTCCGGCCGACGTCCACGGCGGCCCCGCCGCGTCGCGCCGGCGGGTCGTCCGCGGACCCGGTGGACGGTTCCGCCGCGTCTTCGGGCCGCGGTCCGATCCGCTCGCGATCCCCCACCCACTCCGGCGACTGCTCGTCGTGCCCGGAGGGCTCGACGGCGACGGGCGAGGCACGGCGGAGGATGCCGGCGAGCCGCGCGATCAGTCCACCGACGAGGGCCACGAGGAGCGCACCGATGGGCCACGGATGCAGCGCGGCGAGCTCGTGGCTCGCGCGCGGCAGGCTCTCGGAGATGCTCGCCGGGTTCATCCGGATGTCCTCGTCTCGCTGGGGGGCCGCGTCCGTCACGGGATCGGGCGCGGAGTGTCGTTCTCGCGGAACCCCAGACGGGTTCGCGGCGCGAGAAGTTACAGAGGGCGACCCCCGCGGCGGCGCGACTAGCCTGCCTGCCTGTAACCGCCAGCCCGTCCGAACCGTCGTCCATCCTGTCACGGCGCACTGCCCGCCTCCGCGCCGGGACCACGACGAGCGATGCCGACCACCTACCCCCTCCACCTGCGGCCCGACGAGCAGCTCGTGCAGCGCGCCCGGGGCGGTGACCTCTCCGCCTTCGGGGAGCTCGTGGAGCGGCATCGGTCCGTGGTCTACCGCGTCGCGGCCCGCATGGTCGGGCCCGACGACGCCGACGACGTGACGCAGGAGTCGTTCCTGCGGGCCTTCCACCGGCTCGGCCGGTTCCGGGGCGAGTCGCCGTTCCGGTCGTGGCTCCTGCGCATCGCCCACAACGTCGCGCTCGACGCCCTCGAGCGCCGCAGCCGCATCCCGGTGCCGGTCGCCGACGCGCCGGCGGGGGACTCCCCCGACGCGGTCGTCGGCTCGCCCGTGGCGCCACGAACGCCGGCCGACGAGCTCGAGGTGAGCGAGCGGCGCCAGCGTCTCGAGCGCAAGCTGGAGGGGCTGCGCCCAGCCCACCGGGCCGTCCTCGTCCTCCGCGACCTCGAGGGCCTTCCCTACGAGGAGATCGCCGGGCTGACCGATACCCCTCTGGGCAGCGTCAAGGGCCGGCTCCACCGGGCCCGGGCCGAGCTGATCGAGATCCTGCGCTCCAACACCTACGACTGGGAGCTGCCGGATGAGCGTTGACCGACCCGACGACGATCGGGCAAGTCCGGCCGAGGAACGCCTGCACGAGCTCCTCGGCCTTCTCCAGGCGGACCCGCCGGGCGCCCCGGCGGCCCTGACGGGTCGCGTCCTCGACGCTGCCCGCTGGGAGCGCGGCCTGCGGACGACGGGGGGCCACGTCGGCACGTTCGGGGCGTCGCTGCTCGAGGGGCTCTCGCTCCTCCTCGGCCTGCGGAGACGGCGATGATCGTCGGCTCGAACACGATCCTCGATCGCTCCTCGGTCGAGATCGGCGCCTTCCTGCCCCGGCTCGGCGCCGCCCTCGCGCTCCTCATCGTCGGCTACCTCGTCGCCTGGATCGTCGGCCGGATCGTGACGAAGGCGCTCGCGGCCGTCGACTTCGACGACCTCGCCGACCGGCTAGGGCTCACCCGCGAGCTCCAGCGGTTCGGCCTGCCATCACCGGCCTCCCGTCTCCTCGGCCGGCTGGTGCGGTTCGCGATCCTCGTCTTCGCGGTCGTCGCCGCGATCTCGGCTCTCGGCCTGTCGGCGCTGAACGACTCCCTGAACGGAGCGATCCTCTTCCTGCCGAAGCTCTTCGCGGCGATGGTCCTGCTGCTCCTCGGCCTCGTGCTCGCGCGCTTCGTGCGGGAACGCGTCGACCGGGCGGCGACCCGCATGGACCTCGCGGGGCCGCTCGGGCCGCTCGCGGAGGGCGTCATCATCGCGGTCTTCGCCGTCACGGCGCTCGCGCAGCTCGCCGTGCCGCTGGCCGTGCTGACGCTCTTCGTCGCCATCGTCGTCGCGGCGGCCGCGTTCGCCGCCGCCCTGGCGTTCGGCCTCGGGAGCCGCGACGCGGCCCGGCAGGTCGCCGCCGGGCGCGCCCTCGCCGGCTCGCTCCACGTCGGCCAGACGATCACCGTCGGGGAGCTCACGGGGGAGATCCAGGCCATCGAGGGCGCCGCGACGCTCCTCCGCACGGGCGGCGGCACCCTCCGGGTCCCGAACCACGTCCTCCTCGAGTCGGTGGTGGAGATCCACGACGGCGGCGGCCCGGAGCCGCCCCCGCAGCCCGCCTGACCCCGCTTGCTCCCCGCCCCCGGGGCCCGACGGCCCGTCAGAATCACGGCGTCGGGGCCGCTCCATCGAGGACGGGCGGATAGCCGGCGGCGGTGAGCCGGCGGCGGATCTCCGCGCGCAGAGGCTCGTCGTCCTCGGCGAGGACCACCGTGACGTCTCCGGCGAGGTTGGCGCTCGCCGCCACGAGGCCCGGCAGCCCGGCGAGCGCCTCGCCGATCCTCCGCACGCACTGCGTGCAGTGGATCCCCTCGACCTGCAGCTCCTCGCGCGTCTCCGGCATGCCGGTCGCAGCATGCACGGCCGACGTGCGAACGGCGCCGGGGGAGGACCGGCGCCGTTCGACTGGAGGGACGGGATGGGAGGAGATCTGGGTGAGCCGCGCCCGGCCTGGACGGGGTGGTCGAGCGCGGCTCACGTCGGGACGGCGAGCGATCGCCGCCTCCGGTCCGGCCGGCGGTCGCGGGAGGGGTGCGACGGGCCGGCGCGGGTTCTTCGGGCGCGTCCGCTACTGGCCGCCCGGGAAGTTGAACTGCGGGATCTGGTCCTGCGGCTGCTGCTGCTGGCCGGACTGCGACTGGACCGTCTTCGCGTCGTAGGTGCCGAGCGCGACCTCGATGTCGGCCTTCTTGCCGTTCGCGTGGACGATCGAGAGCCGGACCTTGTCGCCGGGCGACTTGGCGAAGATGTAGCTCTGGAGGCTCGCCTCGTCGGTCACGGCCTGCCCGTCGACCGCGGTGATGATGTCGCCGCCGACCGGGACGGTGTCGCCCTGGTAGACGCTCGAGTCGGTGGCGCCGACGAGCTTCGCGCCGGCCGCCGGGCTCCCCGACGTGACCTTGTCGATCTCGACCCCGGCCGCCGGCAGGTGCAGCGCGGTGGCCTGCTCCTGGGTCACCGACGAGAGCGAGACCCCGAGATAGGCGTGCTTGACGCTGCCCGTCGCCTGCAGCTTCGCGACGACGGCGGTGACGGTATTGATCGGGACGGCGAAGCCGATCCCGATGTTCGCGTTGACGCCGGACTGGGAGTCGATCTGCGAGGCGATCCCGATGACCTGGCCCTGCATGTTGATCAGCGGGCCGCCCGAGTTGCCGTGGTTGATCGCGGCGTCCGTCTGGAGGGCGTTCGTGATCGTCGAGTTGTCCGGCGCCTGGATCGAGCGGTGCGTCGCCGAGATGATCCCCTCGGTGATGGTCCGCTCGTACCCGTACGGGTTGCCGATGGCGACGACCTCGTCGCCGGGCTGCATCTTCGAGGAGTCGCCGAGCGTCATCGGCACGAGTGCGTCGGGCGACTCGTCGACCTTGAGGAGCGCGACGTCGGTGGACTCGTCCTTGCCGACGATCGTCGCCTCCTTCTTGTCGTTGTTGGAGAAGGAGACGTACACCTTCCCGCCCGCGTCCACGACGTGGGCGTTGGTGACGATGTAGCCGTCCTTGGAGATGACGAAGCCGGAGCCCTCGCTCTCCTCGCTCGCGCCGCTCGAGGCGCTCGTCGTCCTCTGCGTGATGTCCACGACGCCCTTCGAGGACGTCTGCCAGATCTGGGCCGCCGTCAGCGTCGGGCCACCGCTGGCCGTCGTGGTCGTGAGGGGCGCCGCGCCCGTCGCGGTCGACGACGAGGTCGAGGCGGCGACGTTCGCGCCCTTGATCGCGCTCGAGGATTGCGCGACGTCGGCTCCCTTGGGCGGCGTCGAGCTGCCGTTGTGCTCCACGGCGAGCACCGCGCCCGCCCCCAGGAGCGAGGCGGCGGCCACGGCACCGGCTCCCCACCAGCCACCGCTGCCTCGGCGCCTCCGCGGTGATCCGGAGGTCGGCGGCTCGGGTGTCGCGGCGCCGGACGAGTGCCAGCCGGATCGCGTCCAGCCGTCGCCGTCGTCCGGGCGATCTGTGCGGGGTTCATGGCTCATGCTCCCTTTGTACCAACCTGCTGTGTCCGGGCGGTTGCGCGGCATTGCAGGCGGCTTGGTGGGCCATTAAGCGTGCCTTGCGCCTCTCACGCGACTCTTATGCGGAACGGTGGACGAGCTCGACGCGATCGCCGATCCGAAGGGTCGCCGGCCCGACGGCGCGGGCGTTGATCCCGAAGCGACCGGCGTGCTCTCGGGTCAGCCACCGCAGGAGCTCGGGCCACCGCTCCTGGGTCTCCGGGTCGCGAGTCGGGATGACGCAGCGCTCGCAGGGGTGGAGCAGGTCGAGGGCGCCGGGGCCGATCCGGATCCGCTCGCCCTCCCAGCCCTCCTCCGCGTAGGGCTCGGCGTCCAGCGCGACGTGGATGTTCGTCCGCGTCCGCCGGAGGTCGAGGTCGCGGCCGAGCGCGCGCCCGACGGCGCGGCGCGTCGACTCGACGGTGACGAGGAGGCTTGCGGGCAGATCCTGGCGGAGGCCGAGGTCCCGCTCGAGACGGACGTCCCGGCGCAGGTCCGTGGAGAGCGCCGCCTCGAGCTCCGGCGCGTCCCAGCGCAGGCGCCGGCCGTCCGGTGCCTCGACCATCGCCGCCGGGACGTCGTCGACCGGGAGCTCGGCGGCCGCCGACAGCCCGTACCCCGCCCGCCAGGCGAGGAGGCGCGGCGCCTGCCGCGCGGTCAGCGTGCGCTCCTCCTGCCCGCCGCGCCGCTCGACGACGACGTGCGCTCGATCGCCCGCCGCCCCGCGCTCGTCCACCGCGAGGACGTCGACGGCCTCGCCGCCCATCGACTTGACGGGCCACCGGTACAGGGAGAGGACGGTGCCGGTCGCCACCCTCGGACGGTAGTGCTTCCATGCGCGGATGCGCGGCGCCCTGATCCCGCTCGTCGGCGTCGCCGTCCTCCTCGGCGGCTGCGGCGGCGCCGACCGCGTGCCGCCGGGATCGACGCTGGACCGGACGCTGGTCGCGAAGGACGCGGCGCTGGTCCGCGGAGCGGGCGAAGCGCTCACGCCCCGAACCGACCTCGCCCCGGCGGCGAGGGTCGAGCGGACGCTGGCGACGTTCGTCCAGCTCTCCGATCTCCACGTGACGGACGAGGAGTCCCCGCTCCGCGTCGAGCAGGCCGACCGCCTCGGCGGGAGGGTCGCCTCCTCCTTTCGTCCCCAGGAGGCGCTGACCGCGCAGGTGGTCGCCGCCGCGGTCCAGAGCGCCAACGCGCTGCACCCCGAGTGGGCGATCGTCAGCGGCGACCTCGTGGACTCCGATCAGGCGAACGAGCTCGCCTGGGCCCTTCGGCTGCTCGAGGGCGGGGTGGTCACGCCGGATTCCGGCCGCACCGGCTACGACGGCGTCCAGGCGCCCACCAACGCGGACCCCTTCCTCTACCGCCCGGACATCGACGCGCCGCGTCACCCAGGCCTGCTCGCCGCCGCCCAGGCTCCCTTCCGCTCGCCGGGCCTGCGGATGCCGTGGTGGCCCCTCGTGTCCAACCACGACGTGCTGGTCCAGGGCGTCGTCGCGCCGGACCCGGCGCTCGACCGCGTCGCGGTCGGGGCGCGGAAGCTCGCGGAGCCCTCCCGCGAGGCCCTCGACCTCCTCCGCTCCTCGCCCGCGCCGGGACCGGCCCTCGATGCCCTCCTGACCGGCGAGCGGCTGGGCTCGTACCGCAGCGTTCCCGCCGACCCGCGGCGGCGCCCGCTGGGCGACGGCGCCGTCTCCATCCTCGCCCGCGCGGCCAGGGTGACGCCGCAGGGCGGGCGCCTCGTCTACGACCGGACCCTCGCTCCCGGCGTGGCCATGATCGCCCTCGACACGGCGGATCGCGCCGGCGGCGCGAGCGGCGTGCTGCCGGCGAGCGAGCTCGACTGGTTGGCCTCGGCGCTCGCCCGCCACCGCGGCGAGCACCTCCTCGTCGTCTCGCCGACGCCGCTCGAGGAGACGAGCGGCGGAGCGGCGGCGCTGGCCCTCCTCGATCGGACGCCGGGCGTGGTCGCCGTGCTCTCCGGCGACACGCATCGCAACCGGATCCGTCCTCGGCGAACGCCATCGGGCGGCTACTGGCTCGTCCGCTGCGCCTCGCTGGCCGACTACCCCGAGCAGTTCCGGGCGTACCGGCTCGAGCAGCTGGCCGACGGACGGGTGGCGCTGGACACCTGGGTCGTCGATCAGGCGGGCGACGACGGCGGGACGGGCTTCCTCCGGCTGGCCGGGATCAGCCGTGATCTCGCCTTCCTCGACGCGCAGGGCGGTCGTCCGCAGGGCTATGCGGGCACGCGAGCCGACCGGAACGCACGCCTCTTCCTGCCCTGAGGAGCCCGCTCAGCGCTCCCGCATGGCGGCGACCACGGTCGTCCGCGCCAGTCGCCGCGCGACCACGACCGAACAGGCGACGCTGACGAGGACGGCGGCGACGACGACGAGCGAGGCGTCGGCCGAACGGGGCGTCAGCGGCAGGGCTCCGTAGCGCTCGACGATCCGGCTCAGCAGCGGGGAGAGGGCGAACCGCTCGGCGGCGTAGCCGACGGCGAGGGCGCCGCCGATGGTCAGCGCGGCAGCCCCGGCGAGCAGGCTCGCGACCTGCCGCCCGCTGCCGCCGACCGCCCGGACGACGCCGATCGTCACCGCGCGCTCGCGGGCGAGGACGAGGAGGCCGAGCACGACGAGCGCCGCGCAGACGAAGCCGTCGAGCACGGCCACCGCGCGCAGGAGCGCGACGACGGCGTGGAGGAACCCGGTGGAGCTCCCGACCAGGCCGGCGGGCCGGAAGACCGCGAGGCCCTGCTCCTCGAGACGCGCCTCGACCGTCGCGGCCCCGACGTCGGGCGCCACGCGGACGGCGATCTGCGGCGCGAGCCCCGGGGCCGCGGCGAGCAGGCTCGGGGCCGTCGTGTAGGCGACGCGTCCGTCGCTCTGCAGCTCCTGGACGACGCCGACGACCCGGAGCTGCAGCTCCCCGCCGCTGCTGAGGTCGGCGATCAGCGTCCCGCCGGGCTCCAGGCCCAGCGCCTGCGAGAGGCCGCGTCCGACCTCCACCTCGCCGTCGGCGGCGACGTGGCGTCCCTCGAGGAGGGGGCGGCCGGCGAAGACGCTCGCCGCGCCGGTCCCGAAGGCGACGATCCGGACCGGCTGGCCGAGGTCGAAGGCGTCGGCTCCGAGGGTCTCGTAGCGGTCGGCGGCCGCCGCGACCCCCGGCGTGGCGCGCACCGCGGCGAGCGCGCCCGGGTCCTCGTCGACCAGGTAGGAGTAGCGCTGGCCGATCGAGTTCGGGTCGTTCGCGGCGGCGACGAGGAACCGCGCCAGGCCGAGCATCAGGAAGATCGTCGCGATGGCCGCGCCGATCGCCACCACCGAGCCCGCGAGGCGGACCGGCCGGGCGAGCGCGAGCCGCGCACCGAGCAGGAACGGCCGCCCCGACGACCGGCCCCAGCGGGGAGAGGCGATGGTGGAGCCGGCGAGCGAGTCGACGATCGGGCGCCGCGCCGCCAGCAGCGCCGGCACTCCGGCGGCGAGCCCGGAGACGAGGACGAGCCCCGCGCCCGCCAGCACGTGCGGCAGCCCGACGGGGTGCGGAGGCGCGAGCTCGTTGAGCTGGACGAGGAGCCGCTCGGTGGGTCCGCTCACGAGCCAGCCGCCGCCGAGGACGCCGAGGGCAGCGGCGGGGATGGCCAGGAGCGCGCTCTCGAGCCCGTAGGAGAGGGCGAGGCCCCAGGCCGGGAAGCCGACCGCGCGGAGGCTCGCGATGGTCGCCAGGTCGCGCGTGACGCGGGCGTTGGCCGAGGCGGTCAGGGTTGCGCCGGCCGCCCCGACGGCGACGATGGCGAAGGCGACGAGGAGGCTGCCGACGAGGCCGCCCGCCTCGTCGACGAGCGCCCGGACGCCGGTCCGCGTGGCGTAGGTGACGTCGGTCAGGCCGAAGCTCTGGACCCGCGCCTGGACGAGGACGGAAGGAAGCGACGTGCGGTCGGCGACGACGATGCCGGCCTCCGACACCTCGTCGCCGGGGATCGCCGCCACCCGGCGGAGCTCGCGATCGGTGATGTAGACGCGGGGGCGCCCGGCCAGGGGGTAGGCGACGGTGTCGGGCTCGAGCGCGATCCCGACCACCGTGCCGACGAACCGGCGGCCATTGTCGGACAAGCGGATCCGGTCGCCGGGCCGCACCCCCCACTCGACCGCCAGGCCGCGCTCCACGAGCGCCTCGCCGCCGTGCCCGGAGAGGCCGCGGCCCTCGAGGACCGCCACCCCCGTGCGGCCGGCGGGCGGCAGCCCGTCGACCTCGGCCGTCCCGGTCCGGCGGACGCCGTCTCGCCTCCGGATCCCGAGGTCGAGCGGCCGCGCGACGACCCGCAGGCTGAGCTCCCGGATCCCCGCGATGGGCGTCAACCGGGCCCGCACGTCGGCCGCCGAGACGTTGGCGAAGTGCGCGACGACGTCCGGCGTGGCCGCGCGTCGCTGCGCCCGGGCGAAGCCCGTGGAGAGGGCGTAGCCGGTCTCCACCGCCGCGCCGACCATGCCCCCCGCGAGCAGCAGCCCGAGGGCGGCCGCGAGGGCGCCCGACGGTCGGGCGAGGAGGCTCGAGAGCGCCCGTGTCCAGGCGGCGCCGAGGACGCCGATCATGCGCTCAGCCGGCCGTCGACGAGGCGCTCCAGGCGATCCGCACCCGCGGCGTGCTCGGCGTGGTGGGTGACGAGCACGACCGCCCGCCGGCCGTCGGCGGCCACCTCGCGGAGGAGCTCGAGGACCCGGTCGCCGGCCTCCTGGTCGAGGTTCCCGGTGGGCTCGTCGGCCAGCACCACGAGCGGGTCCAGCACCAGGGCCCGGGCGATCGCCACCCGCTGCTGCTCCCCGCCCGAGAGGTCGATCGGCAGCCGATCGGCGAGGCCGGCGACGCCGAGCCGGTCGAGGAGGTCCGCGAGCCGCGTGCGCCCCTCGGCCGCGCGGCCCGCGAGCCGGGCAGGCAGGAGGGCGTTCTCGAGGACCGTCAGCTCCGGGACGAGGCGGAACGCCTGGAAGACGATCCCCAGACGGTCCCGGCGGAAGCGCCCGAGCTCGCGCTCGCTGGCGTTCGCCAGGTCCACCCCGGCCACGGTCAGCGACCCCGAGCTCGGACGGTCGAGCCCGCCCAGCAGGTGCAGGAGCGTCGACTTCCCCGCTCCGGAGCGGCCGACGACGGCCACCAGCTCGCCCGCGTCGACCTGCAGGTCGATGCGGTCGAGGACCGCGCGCGCGGTCCGGCCCTCTCCCAGGACGCGGGTCAGGGCACGCGCGTCGATCAGGAGGGTGCCCACGCGGAAACCCTACGGGCAGCCGGCCGGCGCCGAGCGGCGGCCAGACGGCAGGACGCGGGCCGCGAGCGGTGGAACGGACCCCCCGGGCGGAGCCCGTCGCAGGGCGCGGGCGCTCGGACCCCGCCTCGGCCGGACCGGTAGCCTCCCGGTCTCGTGCAGCGCCTCGCCCAGATCCGGCTGATCGGGATCGTCTTCGTCGCCGGGATCGCCTCGCTGACGGCCGAGGTCGCCGGGCAGCGCCTCCTGGCGCCGTTCTTCGGCGCCTCGAACGTCGTCTGGGCGAACGTCATCGGCCTCACCCTCGCCTACCTGTCGCTCGGCTACTGGCTCGGCGGCCGGCTCGCCGACCGGCACCCCACCCTGCGGGCCCTCGGCGGCGTGCTCCTCGTCGCCGGCGTCGCGGTGGCGATCCTCCCGTTTGCGACCGAGCCGCTCTTCCGGGCGGCGACGAGGGCGTTCGCCGACGTCTCGGCCGGCGCCTTCATCGCCTCCTTCGTGGGCGCGATGCTGATGTTCCTCGTGCCGGTCACGGCCCTCGGCGCCGTCTCGCCCTGGGCGATCCGGCTCGCCGTCACGGACGTGGCGACGGCGGGTCAGGTCGCCGGCCGGCTCTACGCCGTCTCCACGCTCGGCTCGATCCTCGGCACGTTCCTGCCCGTCCTCGTCCTGGTGCCGACGATCGGCACGCGCCGGACCATGCTCCTGGCGTCCTTCCTGCTCGTCGTCGCCGCGGCCTCCACGCTGCCGCGCGTCGCCCTGCTCGCCCCTCTCGCGGTGGCCGCGCTCGCGGCGACGCCGCAGGGCCAGATCAAGGCGGGACAGGGCGACCGCGTCCTCTACGAGGGCGAGTCGCAGTACCAGTTCGTCCAGGTCGTCCAGAACGATGCCGGCGACCGGATCCTCCGCCTCAACGAGGGCTGGGCGGTTCACTCGATCCTGCCGGCCGACCGGGGGCTGACGGGGGGTACTGGGACGCCTTCCTCGCCCTGCCCGCGCTCTACGGCCGGGCCGACGGCCGGATCGCGATCCTCGGCAACGCCGGGGGGACCGTCTCCAACCTCTTCGGCCTGGCGTGGCCGTCCACGCGGATCGACGGAGTCGAGATCGACGGCCTCGTCTCCTCCGTCGGCCGGCGCTATCTGGGGATGACGAACCCGCTCCTCACCGTCCACACCGCCGACGCCCGGTTCTGGCTCGAGGGCTCCCATGCGACCTTCGACGGGATCGTCGTCGACGCCTACCGTCAGCCGTACATCCCCTTCCATCTCGTCTCCCGCGAGTTCTTCCAGCTCGTCGACCGCCGTCTGTCGCCGAGCGGCGTCGTCGCCATCAACGTCGGCACCCCGCCGGACCTCACCGGCGCCGTGACCTCGATCGAGCAGACGATGCGGAGCGTCTTCCCGGCCGTCGCGACCGCCCGCTACGACGAGTTCAACTCCGTAGTGCTGGGGTTCCGCGACCCCGCGGCCGCCACGCGCGCCCGGGCCCTCCTCCGTCAGGCTCCGGGGCTCGCGAGCGGCCCCTCGCGCAACCTCGCCGACCTCCTCCACCCCGTTCCCCGCACCGGGCGAGCACCCCTGACCGACGACCACGACCCGATCGAGCTGGAGACGGACCGAGCGCTCTTCGAGTACCTGCGCGAGGGCGCCCCCGGCAGCGAGTGAAGCCGACCAGCACTCGGGCCCAGCCGAGCGCCTTCGGCTCGGCCCTCCAACCGCCGGCGGGGCCCGCTGGCTCGGCCCGACAACCGTCGGCTCGGCCCGCTGGCCGAGCCGCACATCAAGACCCGCGGCAGAGCGAGCCAGAGCGGTCGAGCGAGGAGCGAGCCAACTTGAGGCCGTTCATCGCTGATAGCGATGAACGGCCGACGAGCGGAGCGAGCGAGAGCGAGCGCAGCGGCATGGGAGCTGATCGACGGGTCGAGACCACCGAGCGGACGCCGCGATCGCGGCGTCAAGGCCCAGGACCCGCCGCCAACAACGACCAGCAGGCGAACGAGCTGCATAGTGCGCCCTTCGCCCTTGACCTTCGCCCTGGACCTTCACCCTTGCCCTTCGCCCTTGACCTTCGCCCTTGACCTTCGCCCTTGACCTTGCACTTCCACGAGCACCCCCGCCGGTTCGCCCACCGCACCCGAATGTAGGCTACCCTTCTGCCCTAAGCCATTTGCATTTACGGCCGGCTTCAGAGTCGCGCCGGAAGCGAGCACAACCGACGCCGGCACCGTCCGGCAGGAGCACCGTAGCCACCTTGCCCGACCTCGTCATCCGCAACCTCCACGCCCGCATCGCCGAGTCCGAGACCGAGATCCTGCGGGGCATCGACCTCGAGCTCTCCCGGGGCGAGATCCACGCGATCATGGGCCCGAACGGCTCCGGGCAAGTCGACGCTGTCCCACGTCCTGATGGGCCATCCCGCCTACGAGGTGACGGAGGGCGAGGTCACGTTCGACGGCGATCGACCTGCTCGAGCTGGAGGCCGACGAGCGCGCCCGCCTCGGCCTCTTCCTCTGCCTTCCAGTACCCGTACGCGATCCCCGGCGTGACGGTCGCATCCTTCCTGCGCCAGTGCATCAACGCCAAGCGCCAGGGCGGCCAACGGCGGCGAGGACGACCCGATCCGGATCCCGGAGTTCCGCCAGAAGCTCTCGGCGGCGATGGACCTGCTCGAGGTGGACCGCGCGATGTCCTCGCGCTACCTCAACGACGGCTTCTCCGGCGGCGAGAAGAAGCGGCTGGAGATCCTCCAGATGGCCATGCTCGAGCCCGAGCTCGCGATCCTCGACGAGACCGACTCCGGCCTCGACATCGACGCGCTCAAGGTCGTCGCCGAGGGCGTCAACGCCCAGATCGGCCCGAACCTCGGCGTGCTCCTGATCACGCACTACCAGCGGATCCTCAACTACATCACGCCGGACCGCGTGCACATCCTGGTCCAGGGACGGATCGTCCGCACGGGCGGCCCGGAGCTGGCCCACGAGCTCGAGTCGACCGGCTACGCGTCCGTCCTCCAGGAGGCCTGAGCACCATGGCTGCTGAAGCCACCGTATGCCCCATTCGACCCAGGTACGACCCGGCGACGTCGACCTCGGCGAGTACAAGTGGGGCTTCCACGACCGAGGAGCGCCCGGCGTTCAAGCTCGAGCGCGGCCTCTACGAGGACGTCGTCCGCCAGATCTCGGCGCACAAGGCCGAGCCGGAGTGGATGCTCGACTTCCGCCTCAAGGCGCTACAAGACGTTCCTCGCCAAGCCCGATGCCGCAGCTGGGGCGGCGAACCTCAACGACATCGACTTCGACAAGATCTACTACTACCTGAAGCCCGAGGGCATCAACGCGCGCACCTGGGACGACGTGCCCGAGGACATCAAGAACACCTTCGAGCGGCTCGGCATCCCCGAGGCGGAGCGCAAGTTCCTGGCCGGCGTCGGCGCCCAGTACGAGTCCGAGGTCGTCTACCACAACCTCGCAGAAGGAGCTCGAGGATAAGGGCGTCATCTTCCTCGACACGGATCAGGCGCTGCGACAAGCACCCCGAGCTCTTCCGCGAGTACTTCGGCACCGTGATCCCGCCGAAGGACAACAAGTTCGCGGCGCTGAACTCGGCCGTCTGGTCGGGCGGCTCGTTCATCTACGTGCCGCAGGGCGTCAAGGTCGACCTGCCGCTGCAGGCCTACTTCCGCATCAACGCCCAGAACATGGGCCAGTTCGAGCGGACGCTGATCATCGTCGACGAGGGCGCCTACGTGCACTACGTCGAGGGCTGCAC
The DNA here is from genome assembly GCA_963800515.1 of uncultured Thermoleophilia bacterium. Lineage (GTDB taxonomy): Bacteria > Actinomycetota > Thermoleophilia > Gaiellales > F1-60-MAGs149 > CAWDBC01. Next base: position 118,106 of record CAWDBC010000004.1, on the reverse strand, counting down.
CGCGCCGACCTACTCGGCCGACTCGCTGCACTCCGCCGTCGTCGAGATCATCGTCAAGAAGGGCGGCCGCTGCCGCTACACGACGATCCAGAACTGGTCCGCCAACGTCTACAACCTCGTCACCAAGCGCGCGATCGCCTACGAGGACGCGACGATGGAGTGGGTCGACGGCAACCTCGGCTCGAAGCTGACGATGAAGTACCCGGCCGTCATCCTGAAGGGCGAGCGCGCGCACGGCGAGGTGCTCTCGATCGCCTTCGCCGGCGAGGCCAGCACCAGGACGCCGGCGCCAAGATCACGCACGCGGCGCCGAACACGACCTCCGTCGTCACCTCGAAGTCGATCTCGAAGAACGGCGGCCGGGCCTCGTACCGCGGCCTGCTGCGGGTCAACAAGGGCGCCACCGGCTCGAAGGCGAAGGTCGTCTGCGACGCCCTGATCCTCGATCGACGAGAGCCGCACCGACACCTACCCGTACATCAACATCGGGGAGGACGAACGTCGACATCGGCCACGAGGCGACGGTCTCGAAGATCGGCGAGGAGCAGCTCTTCTACCTGATGAGCCGGGGCCTCACCGAGGCGGAGGCGAGCGCGATGATCGTCGCCGGCTTCGTCGAGCCGATCACGAAGGAGCTCCCGCTCGAGTACGCCGTCGAGATGAACCGGCTGATCCAGCTGCAGATGGAAGGCTCGGTCGGCTGATGGCCGGGACATGGCTCGCCGAGCGACGCGAAAGCGCCGCCGAAGACGCGCGCTCGCTCCCGGTCCCGACGCTCCGTGACGAGCCGTGGCGGTACACGAACCTCCGCGGGATCGACTTCGCCGAGTACAGCGTCCCGGAGGAGCGGCCCGCGGCCGTCGACTCGGGGACGATCCTCGCCGGCTCCGAGGCCGGGCGCATCGTGCAGTCCGACGCCACCACCATCGTCTCCGAGCTCGACCCGGCGCTCGCGGCACAGGGGGTCGTCTTCCAGCCGCTCGACCGGGCGGCCGAGGACCACGCCGACCTCGTCGCCGCCCACCTGGGCCGGATCGTCGGCACGGGCGAGCGCTTCGCCGCCGAGAACGCGGCGCTCTGGACGGGCGGAGCGCTCCTCTACATCCCGCGCAACGTCGCCGTCGAGCTGCCGCTCCACGTGACGTTCTCGATCGCGACGCCGCGCGCCGCGCAGTACTGGCGGGTGCTGGTGATCGCCGAGGAGGGCTCCTCGTGCACGCTGATCGAGGAGCACACCGACGCGGCCGCCGGCTACGCCAACGGGGTCGCCGAGCTCGTCGTCGGCGACAACGCCAAGATCGAGTACGTCGTCGTCCAGAACCGCGACGTCGAGAGCCTGCACTTCGCCCACCACCGGGCGGAGATCGCCAGGGACGCCGAGCTCGACTGGGTCGCGTGCTCCCTCGGCTCCAAGACCGGCAAGACCCGGATGGAGTCGCGTCTCCTGGGGCCGGGATCCCGGGCCAAGCTGACGGGGACCTACGTGATCGGCGGCTCGCAGCACCTCGATCTCGACACGACGCAGGAGCACGACGCCCCGTCCGCCGTCTCCGACCTCGCCTTCAAGGGCGTCCTCGTCGGGCAGAGCCGTGCGGTCTGGCGGGGGATCATCAAGGTGGCCAAGGGCGCCCAGCGGACCGACGCCTACCAGGAGAACCGCAACCTCCTCCTCTCGGAGCGGGCGCACGCGGACTCGATCCCCGGCCTGCAGATCCTCGCCAACGACGTCCGCTGCACGCACGGCGCGACGATCGGCCGGGTCGACCAGGAGCTCCTCCACTACCTGATGGCGCGCGGGCTCCCGCGCCCCGAGGCGACCCGGTTGATCGTCCAGGGCTTCTTCGCCGAAGCCCTCGAGCGCATCGGCTCGGAGCCCGTCCGCGAGGCCGTGGCGCGCGCGCTCGAGGCGAAGCTGCCGTAGGTCGCGGCGCCCTCGCCGACGGCACCCGGTCAGGGCTTGCGGTGGAGCTCGATCCGGCGCCCCGGCGCCTGCCGGCCGGACGACGCGACGCCGCTCCACGGATCGAACGCGAGGTCCTTGATCGTGACGTCGACCGTCGCGCCCCGGTACGTGCCGTGCACGGCGAGCGCTCCCTTCGGCGTCAGCGAGACCACCATCCGGGCCTTCCGGCCCCCGGGCAGGTGCACGACGTACGGGGAGGCGGTCTGGGCCAGGAAGCCGTTCTCGTCCGCTCCCACGAGCCGGTAGCGGTCCGCGCCGCTCACCGTCACGCCGGGGATGGCGCTGTAGGCGCGGAGGTGCAGGGCGGACGCCGAGTACGTGAACCCGTGCCTGCCCACCGTCAGGTCGACGTTCGCCGCGGTGCCGCCGTAGAGGCTGCCGTAGGCGCTCGCGCTGGCGTCGTCGTAGGCGACGACGTAGGTGTGGAGGAAGGCGTAGGTGACCTGCGCCACGGCCCGGGCGCCGGCGCCGCCGAAGGCGGAGACGGACCGCGGCAGGAGCGGCAGCGGGACGACTCGCGGGTTCGCCTTGCACCGGGGCCTGACGTGGAGGAGCCAGGCCTGGACCCGGGGACCGGTGCAGTTGGCCGTCGAGTCGACGCTGTGGCCCTGGTTCGGCAGCTGGACGACGGTGGCCCGGGGCAGGAGGCTCCTGATCGCCGGCAGGTTCTCGATCGGCGTGCGGCTGTCGCTCCGGCCGACGAGGACGAGGGTGGGCACCTGGGGGAGCGCGGTGACCGGCGCCTCCGTCGGGCGGGCGTCGGCGGGCCACGCAGCGCAGGCGTCGGGCAGTGCGCTCGTGCTGCCGAGGTCCTGCCAGGCGAACGGCATGAACGATCCCGGAGGCTGGGCGGCGAGGGCGGCGTCCTCGGCGGCGAGCCGCGTCCCGAGGTCGGTTGCCGTCGCCGGCCAGGGAGGCGCCTCGTCGGTGCAGACGGTGGCGATGAAGAGGCCCGAGGAGAAGTCGACGAGGGGATCGGCCTGGGACGGATCCCGATCGAGCTGCACGAGCCGCGCCATCAGCGACCAGTCGCCGCGGAGCGCCATCGCCACGGCGCTCGGGAACCAGGAGCGGTAGCGGGTGTCGAAGTCGCCGTCGTAGATGAGGTTCTGGATCTCCGACGTCGTGATCGAGATCCGCTTGTGCGCGCCGCCCGAGTCGACGATCGGGACGGCGACCCTCCCCTTCGCGCGGATGGCGTCGAGTAGGCGCGCGGTGGCGCCGACGACGTCCCGGCCGGTCGCGCAGCGCTGGGACGCGCAGAGCCCCGCGAGGATCCGCCGGAAGGCGGCGAAGGTCGTCGTCGTGAAGGGCGGGGCACCCGTGGCCGGAAGGGGCGAGTCGAGGACGAGCTTGGCGACCCGGTCGGGATGCGCCGCGGCGTAGCGCTCCGCCACGTACGTGCCGTAGGAGACTCCGAACAGGATCAGCTTCGAGTAGCCGAGCGCCTGGCGGACGGCCTCGATGTCCTCGACCGTGTCGGCCGTGCGGAACCAGGCCGCCGCCGCCCCGAGCGAGGCGGCGCAGGCCGCCGTGCGCGAGAGCACCTGGATCTCCGTCTCGGTGCTCCGACAGTCGACGACGCGCGAGATGCCCGTGCCCCGCTGGTCCATGACGATGATCGGCAGCTTCACGCGCTCGAGCTCGTCGGCGAACGAGGCGGCGAAGGGCAGGCCGCTCTGTCCGGGCCCGCCGGTCAGCGCCAGGATCGCGGTCCCGCCGCGCGGACGCCCCTTGCGGGCCTCCTCGACCGCCAGCTCGACGGTCCCGAGCGAGCCGTCACCGCCCCGGGCGAGCGGCACCGAGACCGACCAGCACGTCGCGCGACCGGAGCCGTCGGGCAGGCTGGTGGCGTCCGCGAAGGAGTCGCACGGAACCGTCCGCGTGTCCGCCGCGGCCGGCCGGCCGCCCGCGAGGAGGGCCGCGACGACGACGAGCAGCCCGACGAGCGCCGAGACCCGGCTCCGGCGGAGGCCGGCGGGCGGGCAGGGCATGCGGACGGGGGGGTACTGCATCCTGGGCATCTCCAGTCACGTTCCGGGGCCGTCTCAGGTTAGAGCACCCCACTGCGCGGGTCCGTGGCCCCCGGATGCTTGCACGTTCGCCGTTTTCGACGCACGATGGGGGAATGACCGAAGACGCGACCCGGATCTATCTGATCAGGCACGGCACGACGCTCCTCAACCGGCAGAACCGCTACCGCGGGCGGATCGACGTCGCCCTGGACGCCGGTGGCTGGCAGGACGCCTGGTCGGCCGCCACGGAGCTCGAGTCGGTCGGGTTGGAGGCGATCTACGCGAGCCCGCTGCGCCGCGCTCGCGACACCGCGCGCGTCGTCGCCGACGGTGCGGAGCTGACGACGGTCACCGATCTGCCCGGCCTGATCAACCTGGACTACGGCCTCTGGGAGGGCCTCACCGCGGAGGAGGCGCGGAACCACGATCCCGAGCGGTTCGCCGCCTACCAGGCGCTCGACGACGGTGCGACCTGCCCGAACGGGGAGTCGCTGGCGCTCGCCCAGAAGCGCGTGCTCGCCTCGCTGCAGATGCTCGCGATGCTCCATCCGGGCGGCACCGTCGCGGCCGTCAGCCACGCGGTCATCGTCCGCCTGGCGATCGCCGCCCTGACGGACGCGCCGCGCTCGGAGTGGCGGCGGAACCTGCCGAACGGCTCGGTCACCGTCTTTGACGCAACGCCGGACACCGTGACCGTCGTCTCGATTCCCGAGAAAGTGACGACTTGAGCCCTCAGCTCGCGCTGCCTCTCCGCATCGCACCGAAGAGGATCCAGAAGCTGGGGTACGCGTCGATCCGCCGCTTCGGCACGCTGACCGCGCGCTGGCGGCCGCTTCCGGACTTCGTCATCATCGGCGCCAAGCGGACGGGGACGACGACCCTCTACCGCGCGCTCGAGGAGCATCCGGGGACGCGGCCGCTGATGCCGCGGTTCGCCAAGCTGAAGAGTCCGCACTACCACGACCTCCACTACGACGAGGGGCCGGCGTGGTACCGGGGCCACTTCCCCATCCGCTGGCCGGGCGACTCCTCGGTCCGCGGCGAGGGCAATCCCTACTGCCTGGTCCACCCGCTGGCGCCGAAGCGGGTCTACGAGACCTCGCCGGACACCCTGCTCCTCGTCTGCCTCCGCAACCCGGCCGAGCGCGCGCTCTCCCACCACTGGGACCGCGTCCGCGAGGGGATCGAGACGCTGTCCCTGGAGGAGGCCGTGGCCGCCGAGCCGGAGCGGATCGCCGGCCTCAGCGAGGCGCTGGAGCGAGGTGACGTCGCCGCGAGCGACGCCTTCGAGCACTTCTCCTACGTCACGCGCGGCCACTACGCCGAGCAGCTCGAGCGCTGGCTCCGGTACTTCCCGCCCGAGCAGCTGATCGCCATCCGCAGCGAGGACCTCTACCACGGTGGCCAGGCGGTGATGGACCGGGTCTACGACGCCCTCGGCCTCGCGCCGCACGTCCCGAGCCTCGGACGCCACCACCAGCGGACCGATCGCCCGCCGTTCGACGACGCGGCCCGGGACCTCCTCGCGCCCTACTTCGAGGAGTCGAACCGTCGCCTCGCCGAGCTCCTGGGCACCCCGCTATGGTGGGACGCCTCCGGCCCCACCGACCTCGACGGCGTCGGCGTCGCCTCTCCCACGGCGCGCCCCGCGGTCGCCGCGCCCACCTCCTAGAGATCGAGCCGACATGAGCGGGTTCACCATCTGGCTGACGGGCCTGTCCGGCGCCGGCAAGTCGACGATCGCGGGGATCCTGACGAGCCGGCTCGAGGAGCGCGGGCTCAAGGTCGAGACGCTCGACGGCGACGTCGTGAGAACGCACCTGTCGCGCGGCCTGACCTTCTCCCGCGAGGACCGCGACCTGAACGTCGAGCGGATCGGCTGGGTCGCGAGCCGCCTCACCCGTCACGGCGCGGCCGTCGTCGTCTCGGCGATCTCCCCCTTCGCCCGCGCCCGCGACGACGCGAGGGCGATGGTGGAGGAGCACGGACCCTTCCTCGAGGTCTTCGTCGACGCGTCGGTCGAGGCCTGCGCGGCTCGCGACGTCAAGGGCCTGTACGCCCGCGCGCTCGCCGGGGAGATCCCGAACTTCACCGGCGTCTCGGATCCCTACGAGGCGCCGGCGTCGCCCGAGGTGCACGTCTCCACGGCGGACGAGACGCCGGAGGAGAGCGTGGAGGCCGTCCTGGCGGCGCTCGCCGAGCGCGACCTGCTGCCCGTTCCCGCCTGACGGGCGGCGCCCGGCGATCGAGGGGCCTCGAGGCGAAGGGGGCGCGCCCGCCCTCCGGCCTAGGCGCCGACGGCGCTCCAGAGCCCTTCCAGGGCCTGCGCCGACGCCTCGGCGCCGTAGCGCCGGGTGACCTCGTCCCGGGCCGCGCGGCCGACCGCGGCCCGCTCCTCGGCCGGCCTCCGCGCGATCGCGACGAGCGCGCCGGCGAGACCGTCCTCCGAGCCGTCGTAGACGTCGCCCGTGACCCCGGGCTCGACGATCCGGGACCGGTTCGCGTGGGGCGAGACCAGGAGCGAGGCCTCGCAGGCCGCCGCCTCCTGCAGGGTCAGGGGAGGCTCCACCGCCACCGGCCCGGTGAACGGCAGGAGCACGACGTCGGCCGCCGAGTAGGCGAGCGCCTTGCGCTCCGCGTCCAGGTCCTCGAGGCGGACGCGGGCGGAGATGCCGGCGGCGTCGGCGGCGCGCGAGACGTTGTCCTCCGCCCACTCGACGTTGTAGCCGTGCGTCCGCACCGGTGCGAACGCCTCCAGGTGGAGGTCGGCGATCGAGGCGGCGGCTCCGCGCACCGCGGCCGCGATCGTCTCGGCCGGAAAGCGGGCCGGCGAGACGGTGCCGACGTAGACGACGAGGAAGGCGTCGCGCGGCAGCCCGAGGGCCTCCCGCGCCGACACCCGGTCGCGGCGCGCGAAGTGCGCGGTGTCGAGCGGCGGGGCGAGGACGTGGAGCCGCCCGCGGTCGTGACCTGCCGCCGCGAGCTCCTCGAGGATCGACTCGGAGGAGCAGGCGTAGGCGTCCACGAAGCGGTCGAACGCCCGCGCCGCGGCGTTCCGGGCGCGGTCCAGCCGCGAGGCGTAGACGTGAGCGCCGAGCGTGGCGTGGACGATCGTCGGCACCCCCGCCCGGCGGAGCAGGAACGCGAGCGGCAACGGCAGGCTGACGACGTGGGCGGCGGCGTAGCGCCGCTCCGCGAGCGCGCCGCGCACCGCGCGGGCGACGGCGGGGAGGTCGCGGTAGTCGCCGACGGCGCCGTAGGCGCTGCGGGCGACGACGCGCTCGACGGGCAGCTCCGGATCAGACTCGACGAGGAACTCCGGCCGGGTCAGCGAGATCGCGTGCATCCCGCGCCGCTCGGCGGCGAGCATCGCCACCGACCGGGCGACGACCCGGGTCCCCTCGTTCCACGGCGGGTGGAGGGCCCGCGCGACGACGAGGACCGGGTCGCGGGCGCTGCCCACCTCAGTCCACCGAGGCGTCGTCGAACCAGACCGATCCGTCGTTGCCGGACGACTTCAGGTGCAGCTGGAGCGAGGCGGCGCGCTTCGGCGCGACCGCGGAGACGACGAGGCGCGTCCAGTTCGTCGTCCCCTGCGGCAGGTCGGCCGACTCCCGCTGGAAGAGGAAGCGCCCGGAGCTGTCGAAGAAGGAGAGCGAGATCCGGTTCGAGCCGGTGACGTCCTCGCCCCGGGCCCAGACGACGGCGGAGAAGCTCCGCCCCGGCTGGACGTGGACGCCGGCCGGGGAGATGTAGAAGGAGGGCACGATCGACGCGTCGCTGTCGACCGACGTGGAGGTGATCGGCAGGGTCGCGGACAGCTTCGCCGAGCCCGGCGCGTCGTGGCCGACCGTGCCGTCCCAGGAGAAGGTCCCGGCGCCCAGGCCGAAGATCCGCCAGCCGAGGGGGAGCGGGATGCCGGTCGTGCCGTCCGATCGCGAGAACGAGCCGAGGGAGGTCGAGACCCCGCCCCCGACGGTGAAGTAGCCGCGGACGACGCTCGCCGACGGCTTCGCCGTCCCGTCCTCCCGGTAGAGCCCGTACTTGCGCTCCAGCACCGCCTGCGCGCCGTTCGCGTCGGGCGGGTTGGCCCGGTCGTCGAAGTCCGTGAGCGTCCACAGGCCCGGGGAGGGCAGCCCCGCCGCCCGGGTGGCGGCGAACGCGGAGCTGAAGACGACGACCTGCTGCTCCTCCTGGGCGGCCTGCGTGCCCGGCAGACCCGGGGTCGCCGGATTCTGCGGAGACGTCGAGTAGCCGATCTCGCCCAGGTAGAGCCTGGCGGGGGCGATCCCCTTGCGGGCCGACTCGAGGACGGAGGTGAGGAGCGCAGGGCTGCCGTAGTAGTGGAGGCCGTAGGCGTCCGCCGGGGCGCTCCGGAGGCCCCGCGCCATCCGCTTCACCGCGCCCGGTCCGAGACGGCCCGGGGTGGAGACGAGGATCGGCGTCCGCGGCGCCTCCTGCCGGGTCGACGCGACCATGTGGCGGAGCCAGGGCATCGCGCCGGAGTCACCGGGGTCCAGCTCGTTGCGGAGCTCCACGAACGCGATCTCCGGATGCCCGCGGTACGGCTTGAGGATCTCGTGCAGCCACTCGTCCGAGCCCTCGAGATCCTTGTAGCTCGAGTAGCGGTCGAACAGCGAGAGGCCGACCTTCAGGTGTGCGTCCTTCGCGGCCTGGATCACCTGGGCCAGCTCCGTGCGCATCGGCGTCGACGGCTGCGGGAAGCCCATGACCTTCGGCGGCAGGAAGATCCTGACGGTGTCGAAGCCGGTGGCGTGGGCCCGGGCGAAGTCGTCCTTGATCTCGTTCACGTCGAACGAGGTCCACATCGCCGCCCACGGGTGCTTGGCGGGGTAGTAGCTGACGAGCTTCGGATTGCCGAACGCGACGATGCCGGGACGTGGCTTGGCGTCGTTCGGTCCGGCCAGCTTGAAGGCGGCGAAGACGACGACCACGAGCGCGGCGACCGCGACCGCCGCGACGGCGACCCGCATGCGCCTCACGCCGCCACCAGGACGGTCGCGAACGCGTCGTGGTAGGCCGCCTCGATCCGACCGACGACCACCGCCTCGGAGAAGAGGGCCGCCCGCTGTCGCGCGGCCGCGCCGAAGCGCTCGCGCCGCGGCTCGTCCGCGACGAGCTCGAGCGTGGCGCCGGCGAGGGCCTCGTCGTCGGCATGGGGAACGAGGATCCCCGTCTCGCCGTCGGCCACGATGTCGGGGAGGCCGCCCACGCGGGAGGCGATCAGCGGCCGGCCGCACGCCATCGCCTCGAGCGCGACCGTGGGGCAGGGCTCGTCCCAGACGGAGGGGACGAAGGCGATCGAGGCGTGCTGGAAGGCCGCGACGACGTCCGGACGGGCGGCACCGGGCACGACCACCACCCCGTCGATCCCGTCGAGCTCGAGGCCCGGGACGCGCCGGCCGATGAGGACGAGCGGCGGCGGATCGGCGAGGCGCCGGTAGGCGCGGACGAGGACGTCCACCCCCTTGTGCGCGGAGAGCTCCCCCACGTAGAGGAGGTAGCCGTCCCCCGGGGGGAGGAACGTCGGCCGCTCGCGCGACGCGAGCGCGGTCACGTCGGCGGCGAGGAAGTTCGGGACGACCTCGACCGGCGTGCCCTCGGCGTAGTCGCGCACGCGCGTCTGGACGCTCGAGGAGACGGCGAGGAACCGGTCGACGCGACGGTGCAGGGGGCGGCTCGCCCGGAGCGCCGTCACGAGGGCGGTGCCGACGGGGCGGCCGTACTGCCCCGGCGCGCAGGCGAGGCACTTGAGGAGCGCGGGGCCGCTGCATCGTCCGCCGTCGCGCTGGACCAGCGTCTTCCGGGCACAGCCGAGGCCGTAGTCGTGCAGGGTCATCAGGGTCGCGTAGCTTCGCAGGCGGCGCGGCAGGGCGAGGGCGGAGTAGAGGATCCAGGAGTGCGCGTGGACGATCTGCGGCCGGATCTCATCGACGATCGCCTTCAGCGCGCGCACGAGCCCCGGGTCGGGTGCGGGCGGCAGGAAGCGGTAGGCCGGATCCTCGTAGAAGCGGCCGAGGAAGCGGGACCAGCCGTCGATCCGCCGGACCTCGACGCCGTCCGCGCGCTCGCGGTCCGGGGCGCCCGGGTGCCGCTGGGTGACGACGGTGACGCGATGGCCGCGCCGGGCGAGCGAGCGCGCGAGCGCCTGGACGTGACCTTCCAGCCCGCCGACGACCGGCGAGTAGAGGTCCGTCAGCAGAAGGACGGAGAGGGGATCGTTGGCGTTGGTCACGGGTCAAGCGGCGAACGTGGCCACATCTCCAACGTACACCGAGAGCGTCCTCTCCGCGACCTCATCCCAGTCGACGACGGTCTCCGGCACGCTCTCCGGACGGCCGGCGGCGACCCGCTCGAGGATCGCGGCGGCAACCGCGGCGGCGTCCGCGTCCACGGGGACGAGCGACGTGGCCTGCTGGCCCTCCAGGACCTCGCGGTGCGCGGCGATGTCCGAGGCGACGACCGCGGCGCCCGCGGCGAGGCCCTCGACGAGCGTCAGCCCGTAGGCCTCGTGCCGGGAGAGCGAGGCGACGACCGAGGCGGCGCGGAGGAGGGAGCGCAGCTCGCCGTCCGGGATCCGGCCGAGGATCTCGACGCGTCCGGCGAGCCCGGAGGCGGCGACGAGCTCCTCGAGCCCGGCCCGGGCCGGGCCCTCGCCGGCGATCGCCAGCCGCCAGGCCGGTGGCAGCTCGGCGAGCGCCCCGATCAGGCGGTCGAGCTGCTTGTAGGGCTCGAGGCGGCCGAACGCCACGAGGAGCGGCCCGTCCGTCGGGCGGGGGTCGGCGGCCCGGATCGCGGCGACGTCGACGCCGTTCGGGATCACGGTCAGCCGGTCGCGGACGCCGGGCACGTCGCGTTCGACGAGCTGCCGCTCGGCCGTCGAGACGCAGATGACCGCGTCGGAGCGGCGGAAGAGCGCGTGTCCGAGCGGCCGGTACGGGATGTGGAGCAGGCGGGCGAACCCCGTGTGCCCCTCGCCGTGGTAGTGGGGGGTGAAGACCACGCGCGTGCCATGCGCGAGGAGCGCCCCGAGCGCCGGCAAGGCGTGGTAGCTGTGGGCGTGGACGACGTCGAAGGACGGGGAGTGGCGGGCGACGTGGGTGAACACGCCCGGCGGGAACCCGAAGGCGCTCGAGCGGTTGACCGCCCGAGCCCGGCGGACCAGGAGCCCGTCGACGACGTCGATCCTCGGCCAGCCCTCGGCGGTCTGGGTCAGGATCTCGACGTCGTGACCCGCCGCGGCGACGCGGCCGGCGATCGCGGCCACGTGCCGTTCGACTCCCCCGATCGTCGGCGCGTAGTGGGGCGTGACGTAGAGGACCCTCACGCCGCCGTGGCCTCGGCCACGCGAGCGTCGCCGAGGACGGCCGCGTAGCGCGCCCGCGCGGCGCCCCACGTCGACGGATGGTCGAAGGTGATGCCCGTCATCGCCGCAGCCCGACGGATGCCCGCGAGGAGCGCCTGGGGATCGCGCGGCTCGACGAGCACGGCGCCACCATAGTCGGCCACCGCCTCGACGAGCCCGCCGACCGCGGTCGTCACGACCGGCAGGCCGTAGGCGAACGCCATGTGCAGCGGCCCGCCTGCGACGAGCGGTGGTACGGGAGCACGACGACGTCGGCGCTCGCGAAGAACGCGTCCGACCTCGTCGTCCGTCACGTAGCGGTTGACGAACGTGATCCGCTCCCGGTAGCGGCTCGCCGCGATCAGCTCCGCCGGCTCGTGCAGCCCTCCCAGGTCTCGCCGACGATGGTCAGCCAGTAGCGCGTCGGCCTCCCCCTCGGGGATCGCGTCGAACGCGCGCGACGAGGTCCTCGACGCCCTTGAAGGGCCGGATCACGCCGAAGTAGAGGAGGTTCGCACGGCGCCGTCGGGCGCGTCCCGCGTCGGGCCCCGGCGGCCTTGTAGTGGTCGTAGGTCGCGTGCGGGACGAGTCGACGGCCACCGGATCGTCCCGAAGCTGTAGCGCGCTCACGAGCGTCCCGGTCGAACTCCGAGTGGACGACGAAGCCGTCGGCCATCCGTCGAACAGCAGCGGGCGCCAGCGCGCCGACGTAGCGGCCGACGCACGGGCCGCGCGGCCTCGCCCGTGTCGAGCGCCTCGTGGAACTCGATCACGACGCGCGAGCCGGGCAGCCGGCGGACGAGCGCGAGCGCCAGGTAGCTGTGGAGCACCGTGCCGGTCCACCACTGGAGCACGAGGATGCTCGGCCGCTCGCCGGCGCAGGAAGCGGACGCGCCCGCGGCGAGCGACGGGCACCCAGTACCAGTCGACGCCGTCGAAGCTCGCGACGCGGCGCGGCAGCGCGAGGTCCGCGAGCGCCGCAGCCGACGCGGGCGGCGCCCGGGTAGAGGCGGCGCGGCAGCAGCCGGCGCATCAGGATGAACGGAGACGTCGGACGGCCCTCGGCGAGCGCGTTCGGCCAAGCCGTACGTGTAGTACGTGATCCCGCTGAGGAAACGCGTGCCCGGCCCGACGATGCAAACCGATGCTCCGCGCCCTCCTGGAGTGGCGGAGCCTCCCGGCGCCCTTCTGTCAAGCGTCCTCGTAGCGGAAGCATGCACGCCGCTCGAAGCTGTTCTCGATCCGGCTGCCGCGGGCGTGGCTGCGGCGATCGACGGCGGGGACGATCGGCACGCCGCGCCGGTTGAAGCGCTCGCGCCAGATCGTGCGCTGGACGCGCAGGCCGTCGCGGAAGGCGTTCAGGTTGCTAGTGCCGAGCATGCGCGGGTGCTCGAAGCTCGGCACCTCGGCGATCTTCAGCTTCGCCTTGGCCGCGCGGATGTTGATCAGGGTCTCGACCTCGAAGCCGTCGCAGTCGACCGCGAGCAGCGGCAGGCAGTGCGTCCAGAAGGCGTTGTAGCCGTAGCAGAGGTCGGTGTAGCGGGTGCCGAAGAGCACGTTGACCAGGCCGGTCGAGGACGCGATTGCCGAGCGCAGCGCAACGGCGTGATGTCGGCGCTGCCGCCGCCCGGCATGAAGCGCGAGCCCTTGGCGAAGTCGGCGCCGTTTCTGCAGCGCATCGACGAAGCGCGTGGATCTCGCGCGGGGTCGGCGGAGCCGTCGGCGTCGAGCATGACGATGATGTCGCCGGTGACCGCGGCGAACCCGCAGGCGAGGGCGTTCCCCTTGCCCTTGCGCGACTGGTAGACGACCTTGACCCGCGGGTCGAGGGACTGCGCGATCTCGACGGTCCCGTCCGTGCTGTACCCGTCGATGACGATGATCTCGTGGATGTCGTCGGGGATCGCGGCGAAGACGTGGGGGAGGTTCTGCGCCTCGTTCCGCGTCGGCATGACGATCGAGACGCGAGGTGCGGGGGTATCCGCCAACTGGTCTTCGCTGATGTCCTCCATGGCCGTCATATGCCCCTCCCTCGAGAGTCCGTCCGGTTCGCCGGGCCCCCATCGGCGCCCCTCTGACTCCGTAGTACCCCGAACTCGAGTCATGGCGCAACCCCTTGGAGGGATTAGGAATTTGTGAAGAGCCATCCCGGCGCCATCTCGACGCCGTTGCAGTGACGTTGCAGCGTATCGCACCCTGTTCGGTGGCCCCCGTCACACCTTTGCCGCGATACGCGTCCGCCTAGCAGGTGGGACCACCGTGTAGGTGGCCATTCGGCACGCATGGTGTGAAGAAATGGGAAGGGTCTCCGTGCGTGTAGTCCGTTTCCTGGCGGGTGTAAGTGAGCGTGAAAAGCGGTGCCATACTCCGCCGCCATGTCGCCGAACACCCGCACGCCGCGAGCGTGCGTAGGGGCTTCCCTGCGCGCTCGCGGTGGCCGGGGGAGGACCGGTCGCCCCCTCGGGCATCGTCGAGACCGGCTCCCCGAACCAAAGCCCTGCACCCTCGCATCGCGCTCGCCGCGGCTCCCCTGCGGCCCCACCGTGGTGGGTCCTGCGGCGGTCGTCCGGGACCGGCGACGCCACCGCCCCCCACGGGCCTCCGGGGCCGCCGCCGCCCTCAGGCGTGGCGCAGGCGCCCGGAACTGCCGATAGCTCCGGACCGGTACGAACGGGACGCGCCGCCGAGCGCCTCCCGGACCGACGTCGAGTGAGCCGGGCGGAGATCTCCGCCGGCTCGTTCGTCCTTCCCCCCACCGCCTCGCCGCCCCGGCGGGTCACCGAAGGGACCCTCACCCATGCAGCAGCCTCCCACCACGAGCACATCTCTCCGCTCCCTGCGCGCCCTCGTCGCCGCGGGCGTCGCCATCGGCGTCCTCGGCGCCGCGCCGGCGCTCGCCGCGGCCGCCACGAGCCGGTACGTCTCGACCGGCGGCTCCGACGGCTCCGACGGCTCGCAGGCGCACCCCTGGCGCTCCCTCCAGCACGCCGCCGATGTCGCGACGGCGGGCACGACCGTGCAGATCTCCGCCGGCACCTACTCCGGGTTCCGGATCAGCCGCTCGGGCGCCTCCGGCAGCCCGATCGTCTTCCAGCCCGCGTCCGGCGCCGCCGTCACGGTCGCCGGGGGACCGTCCGGGGACACGATCCAGATCGCCGGCGGCGCCGACTACGTCACCCTGTCCGGGCTCACCGTCACGGGCGGCTCGTCGGGCCAGCACGCCGGGATCAACGTCTTCGACGGCTCCGACCGGATCTCGATCGCCAAGAACCTCGTGCGCGACAACAGCGCGTTCGGGATCGACGTCTCCGGCTCGACGAACGTCTCGGTCACCGACAACGAGATCCGCAATAACGCCGTGGGCCTCCAGATCAATCGCTCGGCGAGCGGCGACCTGATCGCCCGCAACCGCGTCCACGACCAGAACAAGATGATGATCAACGACGCCGCGCCGGGCAACGACACCGGCGCCGTCGCGATCAACTTCCTGCACACCACCGGCCCGCTCCTCGCCACCGGAAACGTCATCTACGCCAACCGCGCCGCCTCCCACGACTACACCTGGGACGGCTCCGGCTTCGAGATCTACGGCGCCTCCGGGATCACCATGCAGAACAACACGCTCTACAACAACGCGACCGTCCTCGAGACCGGCCAGAGCTCCAGCGACGGCGGCTGCAACAACAACCGGTTCGACCACAACATCGCCTGGGGCGGCCTCACCAGCTCCTCCTACAAGGCGCTCGGCCTCCAGCTGCGCTGCGCCCAGAACATGCTCGTCGCCAACAACGACTTCTACGACCTGACCGACTGGACCTACTGGATCGAGACCCGCAGTCAGTACGCCGCCAACATCGACGGCCTCCGCGTCCTCAACAACATCGCGCTGCAGAACCACACCCTGATCTACGCGATGAGCGGCATGCCGTCCTCGGTCACGATCGACTACAACGACGACTACACGACGTCGCCCTACGCGAAGACCGACTCCGGCCAGTTCTCCACCCTCGCCGCCGTCCAGAGCGCGCTCGGCATCGACCGCCACTCGATCTACGCCGACCCGAAGTTCATCAACCCGTCGACCGGCAACTACAGCCTCCAGGCCGGCTCACCCGCCATCGACCGGGGGACCTACATCTCGGGCGTCACCACGAGCTACGCCGGCTCTGCCCCCGACATCGGGGACCGGGAGTACCGCTGATCGAACCGAGCGGGCCGGGCGGATCTCCGGTCCGGCCCGCTCGTCCCCCCCCGCTACGCTTTCCGCCGGCCCGGCGGGTCGACCATAGGGGTCCTTTCTCCATGCAGCCTCCTCCCGCACACCGAACGCGAACCCGCTCCCTGCGGGCGCTCGCCGCGACGGCCCTCGCGGTCGGCGTCGTCGGGGCCGCGCCGGCGCTTGCCGCGGCCGCCACGAGCAGCCGGTACGTCTCGACCGGCGGCTCCGACGGCTCCGACGGCTCGCAGGCGCACCCCTGGCGCTCCCTCCAGCACGCCGCCGATGTCGCGACGGCGGGCACGACCGTGCAGATCTCCGCCGGCACCTACTCCGGGTTCCGGATCAGCCGCTCGGGCGCCTCCGGCAGCCCGATCGTCTTCCAGCCCGCGTCCGGCGCCGCGGTCACCGTGGCCGGGGGACCGTCCGGGGACACGATCCAGATCGCCGGCGGCGCCGACTACGTCACCCTGTCCGGGCTCACCGTCACGGGCGGCTCGTCGGGCCAGCACGCCGGGATCAACGTCTTCGACGGCTCCGACCGGATCTCGATCGACCACAACCTGGTGCGCGACAACAGCGCGTTCGGGATCGACGTCTCCGGCTCGACGAACGTCTCGGTCACCGACAACGAGATCCGCGGAAACGCGGTGGGCCTCCAGATCAATCGCTCGGCGAGCGGCGACGTGATCGCCCGCAACCGCGTCCACGACCAGAACAAGATGATGATCAACGACGCGGCGCCGGACAACGACACCGGGGCCGTCGCGATCAACTTCCTGCACACCACCGGCCCGCTCCTCGCCACCGGAAACGTCATCTACGGCAACCGGGCCGCCTCCCACGACTACACCTGGGACGGCTCCGGCTTCGAGATCTACGGCGCCTCCGGGCTGACGATGACGGGGAACACGCTCTACAACAACGCGACCGTCCTCGAGACCGGCCAGAGCTCCAGCGACGGCGGCTGCAACAACAACCGGTTCGACCACAACATCGCCTGGGGCGGCCTCACGAGCTCCTCCTACAAGGCGCTCGGCCTCCAGCTGCGCTGCGCCCAGAACATGCTCGTCGCCAACAACACCTTCTACGACCTGACCGACTGGACCTACTGGATCGAGACCCGCACCCTGTACGCCGCCAACATCGACGGCCTCCGCGTCCTCAACAACATCGCGCTGCAGAACCACGCCCTGATCTACGCGATGAGCGGCATGCCGTCCTCGGTCACGATCGACTACAACGACGACTACACGACGTCGCCCTACGCGAAGACCGACGCCGGCCAGTTCTCCACCCTCGCCGCCGTCCAGAGCGCCCTCGGCATCGACCGCCACTCGGCCTACGCGGATCCCCAGCTGATCAGCCCGGGCACCGGCAACTTCGGCCTCCGCTCCGGCTCTCCGGCCATCGACCGCGGCACGGTCATCGCCGGCGTCACCGGAAGCTACGCCGGCTCGGCGCCCGACGCCGGGGCCCTGGAGCTCGGAACCACGTCCCTTCCGGGCGGCGCCGCTCCGCCCGAGTCGGGAACCGCACCCGCCGGACCGCCCGCCGCGGGAGCTCCGGCTCCGCCCGCTGCCCCCGCGCCGGCCGGAACGGCGGGACCGACGAGCGCCAAGCGCTCGAGCAAGGCGCACCACAAGAAGAAGAAGAAGCACCACAAGAAGAAGCACCACAAGAAGCACCACAAGAAGAAGCACTCGACGCGGGGCTACGACGTCAAGAGCCCCGTGCGGGCCCCGTCCCGGAGCGCAGGAGGGCACGGAAGCCGTTGACACGAGGGGGGCGGCGCCCTTCCGGGGACGCCGCCCCCGCGCGCCGGACGAGCCTCATCGGCGGAGGGGCGCGCGGATGGCACGGGCGCCGGGGCCGCGGGCGGCCTCAGCGGAGCGACCGACCGGAGGCGCCGCGCGCCCACTCGATCAGGATGTCGGCCACCTCGGGCCGGGAGAACTCCTTCGGCGGCCGCTCGCCGTTGGCGAGCATCTGCCGCACCCGCGTGCCGGAGAGGGTGACCCGCTGCTCCTCGCCGAAGGGCGACGTCTTCTCGGAGGCCATCCCGCCGATCCCGTTGCACCAGAAGACCTGCTCGTAGCGGAGCGGCTCGATCCCGAGCTCCGACGGCTCGAAGCGGTCGAACACGTCCTGCGAGGCGTAGGTGCCGTAGTAGCTGCCGACGCCCGCGTGGTCGCGTCCGACGATGAAGTGCGTGCAGCCGTAGTTGCGCCGGGTCAACGCGTGGAAGAGCGCCTCGCGCGGGCCGGCGTAGCGCATGGCCGCGGGATAGACGGCGAGGAGGGTGTGCGCCGGGCGGTAGTAGTGCTCGAGCAGCGTCTCGTAGCACCGCAGCCGGACCTCCGGTGGGATCTCCCCCGGCTTCGTCTCGCCGACCAGCGGATGCACGAGCAGGCCGTCGACGAGTTCGAGCGCGCACTTCGTCAGGTACTCGTGCGCCCGGTGGATCGGGTTCCTCGTCTGGAAGCCCACGACCCGGCGCCAGCCCCGCTCCGCGAAGATGGCCCGGGTCTGGGCGGGATCGAGCGTCCGCTCGGGGAACCGGGCGGTCGGCCGGTCGAAGACGGAGACCGGCCCGGCGAGGCCGATCCGCGGCTGGCGGTAGAGGGCCGCGACCCCGGGGTGGTCGGGGTCCGTCGTCCCGTAGACGCCGGCCGCCTCGCGCTCGTGGTCGAGGGGATACGCCTCCTCCACGTCGAGCACGGCGAGCGGGCGGCCCTCGGCGTCGGCCAGGCAGACCCGTGGCCCCAGCTCGGCCTCGACGGCGAGCGTGATCGGCAGGGGCCAGACGATCCCCGAGGCGAGCCTCGTCTCGTCGATGATCGCCGCGTAGTCGGCGCTGCCGACGAACCCCGTGAGCGGGGAGAGCGCCCCGGACGCGAGCATGTCGAGGTCGCTCGCCTGGCGGAACGTGAGGCGGACGAGCGGGAGGCCGGCTGCCTCTCGGCGCAGGTCCGGGCGGGCCTCGGGCGCGACCAGTCGCTCCTGGAGGACGCCTCCGTGCGGGGAGATCAGCCCGGCGCGGGCCGTCCGTTCGGTCGTGCTCACCCGACGACCGGGCCGCGGGCGACGACGACGGGGTCGCGGCGCCCGCGCATGACGTCCCAGCCCACGAGCAGGCAGCCGGCGAGCTGCGCGGCGCACCACGCCACGCCGGCGCCGACGACGCCGAGCGGCGGCAGGAGCACGAACGTGAGGCCCACCGTGATGATGGCCATGCCGAACGTCAGCAGGCCGGCGAACCGGAAGCGGCGGTCGGCCCGGAGGATCGAGACGTAGACGTTCGTGACCGCGTCCGGGATCGACGCGATGACCAGCATGACGAGCAGGCCGTAGCCCGCCTCGTAGCCCGACCCGAGGATGCCGAGGATCGGACGGCCGAGGACGACCGTGGCGATGATCGCCGGCACGAGCAGGACGCCGATCACCTTCGCGGCGCGGCGGACGCCGTGGGCGCGACCCTGCGGGTCGTGGGAGATCTCGGCGAAGAGCGACGTCGCCACCGCCACGGAGACGATGAAGAAGCCGCCGGCGATCCGCCAGGTGGAGTAGAAGACGCCGTTCTCCTTCGTCGAGAGCACGACCGCCACCACGAGCGGGAGGATGAACTGGGGCGCGATGTTGCCGATCGACACGACGTGGTTGCCGGCGATGGTCCGGCCGAGCCGCCGGGCGGCGCCGACGGTTCCGGGGCACCCGCAGCCGATAGCTCCGGCCGAGCCGGCGCATGAGCGCGAAGGCGACCGGGATCGAGACGACCATGCCGACGACCCACCCGAAGAGCGCCGCGCCCGTCCCGGCGACAGCGATCGGGAGCAGGAGGAGCAGGACCCGGAGCGCTCCCGCCACGATGTTCCGGGCGAGCATCTTCGGGCTGTCCCGCTCCGCCACGAAGCTCTTGTCCAGCGTGTCCGTCAGGGACATCGCGGCCACGCCGACGCAGGAAGACGGCGATCGCGGCCGGATGGCGGAGCACGGCGAACTCGTCGGAGATCAGCGGCAGGGCGACGACCGCGACGATGCCGAGCAGGGCGCTCGTCGTCGTCGCGCAGAGGAGGCCGGCGTTCAGGGTGCGCGACCAGTCGGGGCCGGGCGCCGCCTTGGCGAGGCGGTTGATCAGCGCGTTGCCGGTTCCGACCGAGCCCAGGGTGTTGGCCAGGGAGATCGCCGAGATCAGCGCGCCGGCGAGCCCGACCTGCTCGATCGACACGGTGTGGGCGGCGAGGATCCAGAAGCCGAAGCCGAGCCCCAGGTTCGCCACCGTCGTCAGCATCATCAGGAGGCTGTTGCGGACGAGCGACGAGCTCGCGCGCAGCCGGTGGAGGGTCGCGGCGACGAGCGCGGACCGGGGGATCACCACCGCCGGCGTCTCGGTCGCCGTCGGGCGGGGCTCGGAGTCGGCGGCTGCGGTCGGCATGGGGGAGAGGGCGGGGAAGGCGGGGCGCGGGCTCCGGCTCCGTCCGCCCTGTCCGAGTATGCACCAGCATCCGCCGGGCGGCCACCGCGCGGGAGCGCCCGCCGCCGGAGGTCCGGCTCCGGGGCCTGCGGCGGAGGCTACGATGCCCGGGTGAACCTCGATCACGAGCCGTACGCGCTCGCGCTCGCGGAGGACCTGACGGCGCCCCTCGACGCGCGGGCCATCCGTCGCGACTTCCCCATCTTCGAGCGCCTCGTCCACGGAGAGCCGCTCTCCTACCTCGACTCGGCCGCCTCCGCGCAGAAGCCGTGGTCGGTCATCCAGGCGATGACGGACCTGTACACCACCTCCTACGCGAACGTCCACCGCGGCGTCTACACGCTCGCGGAGGAATCGACCCGGGCGGTCGAGGACGCGAGGGAGAAGGTCCGCGCGCTCCTCAACGCCGGCTCGACCGACGAGATCATCTTCACGCGCAACGCGACCGAGGGCCTGAACCTCGTCGCCTACTCCTGGGGACGCGCGAACGTCGACGAGGGCGACGTGATCGTGACGACCGAGACCGAGCATCACTCGAACCTCGTGCCGTGGCAGGTGCTCGCGCGCGAGCGGCGCGCCAAGCTCCGCTACCTCCGTCTCGGAGCCGACGGCGAGCTCGACCTCGGGCCGCTCGACGCGTTCGCCGCCGAGGGACGGGTCCGCCTGCTCGCCGTCGCCGAGCAATCAAACGCCCTGGGCAGCGCAACGACCTCGAGCGCCTCGTCGCCTGGGCCCACGGGGTCGGCGCCGTCCTCCGTGATCGACGCCTGCCAGTCGGTGCCGCACCGGCCGGTGGACGTCCGCGCGCTCGACGCGGACTTCCTCGCCTTCTCGGGCCACAAGCTCTGCGGGCCCTCCGGCGCCGGGGCGCTGTACGGCAAGCGCGAGCACCTCGCGGCGATGCCGCCGTTCCTCACCGGCGGCGAGATGATCTCCTCCGTCCGCCTCGATCGGACCTCCTGGAACGCCCTGCCCCACAAGTTCGAGGCCGGCACGCCCGCGATCGCCGAGATCGTCGGGATGGGTGCGGCGATCGACTACCTGAGCGCGCTCGGCCTCCAGCGGATCGCCGAGCACGAGCGGCGGATCACCGCCTACGCGTGCGCGCGCCTCGCCAAGGTCCCGGGCCTGCGGATCCTCGGACCGGCCGACCCGGCGCACCGCGGCGGCATCGTCAGCTTCGACCTCGAGGGCGCCCATCCGCACGACGTCGCCCAGATCCTCGACCGCCACGGGGTCTGCGTGCGCGCGGGCCACCACTGCGCGCAGCCGGCGATGGCGGCCGTGGGGGTCCCGGCGACGACCAGGGCCTCCTTCTACCTCTACACGATCCCCGAGGAGATCGATCGCCTGGTCGACGGCCTCGAGGACGTCCGCACCGTCTTCCAGCTCCGGGCCTGATGGACGACCTCTACCGAGAGCACATCCTCGACCACTACAAGTCGCCACGCAACTACGGGACCATCGAGGCGGCCGACGCGACGGCCGAGGGCCAGAACCCGCTCTGCGGCGACCAGCTCACGATCGACCTCTCGATCGCCGGCGACGCCATCGCCGACGTCCGCTTCTCGGGCCACGGCTGCGCCATCTCCCAGGCGGCGGCCTCGATGCTCACGGACATGGTCAAGGGCCGCCTCGTCGTCGACGCGGCCGCGATCACGAGCGACGAGATGACCTCGGAGGTCGGGATCCCGCTCTCGCCCGTCCGGCTGAAGTGCGCCCTCCTCGGCCTGTCGACCCTCAAGGTGGCGCTGAACCGGCACTCGGGCACGCCGCTCCCCGAGGGGATCGCCGGGCTCGAGGAGATCGACTGGCACTGACCGCGGCTCCGGCGCGACGCGTCCCGGCGCGTCCCGCCAAAGCCGGGGGTACGGCGCCCCGGCCTGGCACCCGCTGATCGTCGTCCGCGCCGCGCCCGCGACGCCCGGACCGCGGGATCGACGTCGGGTCGGCGGAGGCCGCGACGCCGGACGGCGCCATCGCGCGGCGAGACCTCCGGAGAACGAAGAAACCCCCGGCGTCTCCCGACGCCGGGGGTCCCAGTATTCGCATCGTATTCGCAGGGCGCGGCTTCCGCGACGTGCTCTCGCACGTCCGCTCGGGGCCCCAACGTCCGGCTACGACGGTTCCCTGTCAGGTCCAGGGGACCGCACCCTACGTGCGGATACCTCCACTAGCCCAGATACTTGATGACAACTTCGGACCACCTCCTTTCCGCGGTATCCGCAAGCTATCACGGCTTCCGGCGGTCACGCAAGCGTGCAGGCGGCCGGCGCCGGTCAGGGGAAGTTGCGCCAGTACTCGGACGGGGTCGGCCCCACCTGGCCCTGGTACTTGGAGCCGAGGGCGGACGATCCGTAGGGGCGCTCCGCAGGCGTCGGTCGAGGGCCAGGAACGACAGCTGTCCGATCTTCATCCCGGGGTAGAGCGTGATCGGCAGGTTCGCGACGTTCGCGAGCTCGAGCGTCACGTGGCCGTCGAAGCCGGGGTCGATGAAGCCGGCCGTCGAGTGGACCTGGAGGCCGAGCCGCCCGAGCGAGCTCTTGCCCTCGAGCCGCGCGACGAGGTCGTCGCCGAGCGCCACGCGCTCGAGGGTCGCGCCGAGCACGAACTCGCCGGGATGGAGGATGAAGGCCTCGCCGTCGAGGGCCTCCACCAGCTCCGTCAGGTCGGGCATCGGGACCTTGACGTCGATGTGCGCGTAGCGGTTGTTGCGGAAGACGCGGAAGCGGTGGTCGCACCGGACGTCGACCGACGCCGGCTGCACGAGATCCTCGTCGAAGGGGTCGAGGCGGATGCGCCCCGCCTCGAGCGCATCCCGGATCGAGCGGTCGGAGAGGACCATCGGCGGGCGATTCTCGCACACCCCGGTAGAGTCGGAAGCGACGTCGGTACCGAGGGAGGCGAAGGCCGCATGGGCGCGATCGAGCTCGTCACGGAGATCCCCGGCCCCCGCTCGCGCGCGCTCGGCGAGCGGAAGGCGCGCGTCGTCGGGCGGGCCAAGGAGCTCTACGTCCCGGTCTTCATCGACCACGGCGTGGGCGCGCGCCTGACGGACGTCGACGGCAACACGTTCCTCGACTTCGCCGGCGGGATCGGCTGCCTGAACGTCGGCCACGCCCATCCCCGGATCGTCGCCGCGTCATCGCCGAGGCGTCCGCCCGCTCCACGCACACGGACTTCACGGTCGTGCCGTACCGCGAGTACGTCGAGCTGGCGGAGCGCCTGCTCGCCCGGGTCCCGATCTCGGGGGAGAAGCGCGCCTTCTTCTTCAACTCGGGCGCGGAGGCGATCGAGAACGCGATCAAGATCGCCAGGAGCGCGCACGGGGCGCCCGGCGGTGATCGCCTTCGAGGGGGGCTTCCACGGCCGCACGTACATGGCGATGTCCCTCACGAGCAAGGCCAACCCGTACAAGACGCGGTTCGGGCCGTTCGCTCCCGAGGTCTACCGGGCGCCGTTCCCGAACGTGCTCGAGCACGGGGAGCAGGCGACGGAGATCGCGCTCTCCGCGCTTCGCCGCGTCCTCGGCCTCCACGTCGCCCCCGAGGCCGTCGCCGCGATCGTGATCGAGCCGGTCCAGGGCGAGGGCGGCTTCGTCCCGGCCCCCGCGGCCTTCCTCCAGGGCGTGCGGCGGCTCTGCGACGAGCACGGGATCGTGCTCATCGTCGACGAGGTGCAGTCCGGGTTCGGCCGAACCGGCACGCTCTTCGCGATCGAGCAGATGGGCGTCGAGCCCGACCTGGTGACGGTCGCCAAGTCGATCGCCGCCGGCCTGCCGCTCTCCGGCGTCCTCGGCCGCGCGGAGATCGTCGACGCGCCCGGCGACGGCGAGATCGGCGGCACCTACGTCGGCAATCCCGTCGCCTGCGCCGCCGCGCTCGCCGTCCTCGACGTGATCGACGACGAGGGGCTCCTCGAACGGGCCGGGCGGATCGGCGACCGGATGCGGGAGCGCTTCTCCGAGGCCGCGCGCGCCCACCCCGGGATCGTCGACGTGCGTGGTCCCGGGGCGATGGTGGGGATCGAGTTCGGCTCCCGCGACAGCGCCGGCCGCGTCGCGCCGGACCCGGCGCTCGCCTCGCGGGTCGTCGCCGGGGCCCTCGAGCGGGGCGTCATCCTGCTCAAGGCCGGCGTCGCCGGGAACGTCATCCGGACGCTCGTGCCGCTCGTGATCTCCGACCAGGAGCTCGAGGAGGCGATCGACGCGATCGTCGGCGCGATCGCCGCCGCGACGGGCGATCGGGCGACGGCCGCGTAGCGGCTCGCGCCGACGCGGGCTGGACGGGCGCGAGGGCGGCGCCGCGCCGGGGAGCGACGCCACTAGACTGGCGCCGATGGTGGCTCAGGGCCGGGATCGTCGGTGAGCGGGCGCCCCGGCGCCTTCGCGCCGAGGCTCGTCGCCGACCGCTACGAGCCGCTCGACCACCTCGGCTCCGGCGGCGCCGGGACCGTCTGGCGGGCGCGGGACCGGTCGACCGACACCCTGGTCGCGCTGAAGATCCTCGACCGCGACGCGCTGCAGAGCCCGCAGGCCGAGCTGCGATTCGAGCGCGAGGCTCGGCTCATGCAGAAGCTCGCGAGCCCGAACATCGTCGAGGTGCTGAACTACGGCGAGGAGTCGGGCCATGCCTTCACCGTGCTCGAGCTCGTCGAGGGCGAGACGCTCCGCGACCGGCTCCGCCGGGAGGGCCGGCTGCCGGTCGTCGAGGCCGTCGCGATCGCCGAGCAGGTCGGACGAGGGCTCGCCGCCGCCCACGCGAAGGGCATCGTCCACCGCGACCTGAAGCCGGCGAACGTCCTGATCACGCTGGACGGGCGGGTCAAGCTCGGCGACTTCGGGATCGCCCAGACGGTCGGCGAGCCCGGCGTGACAACGGACGGGCACGTCCTCGGCTCCGGCGAGTACATGTCGCCCGAGCAGGCCCAGGGCCATCACCTGGACGGCCGCTCCGACCTCTACTCCCTCGGCGTCCTGCTCTTCGAGATGATCGCCGGGCGGGTGCCCTTCACCGGGATCGGCTTCGCCGACATCGCCGCCAAGCACATCCGGACGCCGCCTCCGTCGCTCGCGCGCTTCTCGATCGACGCCACCACCTCGCTCTGCGACCTCGTCGCCGGCCTCCTCGAGAAGTCGCCGGACGAGCGCCCAGCCTCGGCCGACGAGGTCGTGGCCGCGCTCCGGGAGATCGGCGCGGAGGTGGGGCGGGAGGGCACCGAGCTCATGGACGCGGTGGTCCCGAGCCCGGAGGACGTGCTCGGCACCCACGAGGCGACGGACGACCTCGCGTCGACGGCGATCCCGGCCGCGGGGACGCTCGTGTCGCCGCCACCCGGCGCCGGGCCGCCCGTCTGGGAGGACGCCGACACCGGCTCCGACTGGAGCGACGAGGACGACACGCCCGCCACGGGGTACCCGGCCACCGTCGCCCTGCGCACGGACGCCTCGGTCGCCCGCTACGCCGCCATCCTCGCGCTCGGCCTGCTGATCCTCGCCATCGTCGGCGCCTACGTGCTGACCCGGGGCTCGGGCTCGACGACGACGACCGCCTCGACGGCGAGCGCACCGGCGACGAGCGCGGCCGTGACGACGGTGTCCTCGTCGACGGCGCCGGCGACGAGCACCGCGACGACCACCGGCGCGGGCAGTCCGGCCAGGCTGGCCGCGGTGCCGGTCGCGGCCGCGCAGTCGTTCGATCCCAACGGCGACGGCACGGAGCGCCAGGATCTGGCCAGGCTCGCCTTCGACGGGAACCCGGCGACCGCCTGGACGACGGAGAACTACCGCGACCAGCCGGACCTGACGACGTTCAAGGGGGGCGTCGGGCTCGACGTGGACCTCGCCTCGGCGATCCGCCTCGGCGGGGTCCGGATCACGCTCACCCGACCCGGGATCATGGCCGGGGTCTACGTCTCGAGCGAGACGGACTCGCCGACGGACCTCGACTCGTGGACGCCCGTGACGACGCAGAGGCCGCTGACGGCCGCGACGACGACGATCACGTTCCCGCGCGCGCGACGCGCGAGCCACCTCCTCCTCTGGATCACGAAGCTCGCCGCCGACCCCAAGGGCGGCTACGACGCGAGCGTCGCCGAGATCGTGCCGCTCGCGGCGCCGCGGAAGTAGGGCGCGCGCGGCGGCCGGCCGCTACCAGACGCGGGCGTCCCGGCGCTCGGCGTTCTCGATCGCGTCGGCGACCAGCCGGTCGACGAGCTCGCCGTACCCGACGCCGGAGGCGGCGAAGAGCTCGGCGTAGTAGCTCGTCGCGGTGAAGCCGGGGATCGTGTTGATCTCGTTCAGCACGGGCTCCCCCGAGTCGAGGACGAAGAAGTCGATCCGGGCGAGGCCGGCGCAGTCGCAGGCCCGGAAGGAGCGGACGGCGATCTCGCGGATCCGCTCGGCCGTGTCGGCGGGCAGCGGCGCCGGGATCTCGATCCGCGAGCCGCCCTCGGCGTACTTCGCCTCGTAGTCGTACCAGTCGTTGGCGGTGACGATCCGGCCGACGCCCGAGGCGACCGGCTCGGCCGTGCCGAGGACGCCGCACTCGACCTCCATCCCCGCCTGGAACGCCTCGACGAGGACCCGCTCGTCGTGGCGGAAGCCGAGCTCGAGGGCGGCCCGCAGCCCGGCCGCATCGTGCGCCTTGGAGATCCCGATGCTCGAGCCGAGGCGGCACGGCTTGACGAAGACCGGCGACCCGAGCTCGGCGAGGAGGGAGGCGACGAGCTCCTCGTCGCCGGGCGCGTCGACGCCGGCGCGCAGGGTGCGGGAGGCGGCGACCGGGATGCCGACGGCGCGGCAGAGCCGCTTGGCGGCGTCCTTGTCCATGGTCACCGAGGAGCCGAGCACGCCGGACCCTACGTACGGCGTGCCGACGAGCTCGAGGAGGCCCTGGATGGTCCCGTCCTCGCCGAACCGGCCGTGCAGGGCGGGAAAGACGCAGTCGATGCGTCGGCCGCCGAGCGCGTCGGCGATCGACCGGAGGACGACGCCGGGCTCCGCCGGCTCCGCCTCAGCCGAGGGGACCGCGAGGGGGGCGACGCCGTCGGTGCGGACCCAGCGGCCGTCGCGCTCGATCCGGACGCCGACGACGGCGTCCCCCAGCTCCCCGAGCGCCGCGGCGACGGACGCGCCGGAGCGGACCGATACGTCGTGCTCGGACGACCGGCCCCCGTAGACGACCGCGACGGTGCGCGCCACGTCAGGTCGTGGTCGTCGCCGTGGTCGCCGGCGGGGCCGGAGCCGCGGTGCCGACGACGATCGTCACCGGGTCGCCCTTCGACGCCTTGCCGCCGGGCCCGGGGTCCTGGGAGATCACGAGGCCCACCTGGCCGGGGTCCGACGTCTGCTGCTGATCGACGTTGTACGTCAGGCCCTGCGCGGTCAGCTTCGCCTTGGCGTCCGCCTCGGTGAGGCCGACCACGGCGGGGACGGTGGTCTTGGAGGGTCCGGAGGAGACGTAGACGGCGACGGTCGAGCCCCTGTCCACCGGAGTCCCCGGCTCGGGGTCGACCCGGAGGATCGTCCCCTTCGGCTGGTCGCTCGGGATCGCCTGCACGGCGGAGCGCAGGCCGGCGGCGCGGATGGTCCGCTGGATCTCCCCGCGGGAGCCGGCGACCTGCGGCACGGCCACCTGGTCCGAGCCCTTCGAGACCTCCAGCGTGACCGTGTCGCCGGTCTTGAGCCCGGTCGCCGGCGTGAAGTCGACCACGGCCCCGGCGTCGACGTCGTTGCTGAAGACCTGGGTCGGCGTCCCCGCGACCTTCAGGTTCGCCGCCTCGATCAGCGCGGTCGCCTCGGCCGGGGTCTTGCCCTTGACGGCGGCCAGGAGCGCGGCCGTGTCGACCGGCGCGCCGCCGCTCGAGACGACGAGATCGACGGTGGAGCCTCTGGCGATCTGCGCGCCCGGCTGGAGGTCCCTGCCGCCGCTCGACGCCGAGATCACGCTCCCCTTGGCGACGGTGGGCGACGTCTTCGGGGTCTCGGTGCCCGGCTTCAGGCCGCTGTCGGCGAGGGCGCCCTTCGCGTCGGCGAGCGGCTGGCCGATCACGCGGTCGGGGAACGCGACCGGGGCGACGGCGGTCGTCGTCACCGCGGTCGTCGAGGGCGCCGTGCTCGAGCTCGTCGAGGTCCCGCCGCCGCCCGAGAAGGCGCCGGAGATGACGAGCGCCGCCGCCACGCCCGCGATCAGGAGGACGATCAGCGCGATCAGGCCCCAGAGCCGGCCCGGGCTCCCCCGCCCGGCGCCGAGCTCGACGTCGTCGTCCAGCCCGGGCGGCACGTGGACGGGCTCGCGGTAGGCGGGCGGCGGATACCGGGTCTGGACGGGCTCGGGCGGGAGCCCGACGCGGGTCGCCGCGGTGTCGGAGACGCGGGGCATCGCCATCGTCGCCGACGTCGCCGCCGTCGCGGGTGCGATCTCCTGCCCCTTCCGCCAGCGGTCGAGGTCCCGCCCCATCTGGTCGGCGGTCTGGTAGCGCTCCTCGGGATCCTTGACGAGCGCGCGCAGGACGATCTTCTCAAGGTCTCGCGGGATCGCCGGGTTGATCTGGGACGGCGGGACCGGCTCCTCCTGCACGTGCTTCATCGCGATCGCCACGCTCGAGCCGCCGGTGAACGGAACCTGGCCGGTCAGCATCTCGTAGAGCACGACGCCCGTCGCGTAGAGGTCGCCGGGCGGCCCGACCGGCAGCCCCCGCGCCTGCTCGGGCGCCAGGTACTGGGCGGTGCCGATGATCGAGCCGGCCTCGGTCATGTCGCCGCGGCCCTGGGCCCGGGCGATCCCGAAGTCCATCACCTTGAGCCGGCCGTCCGGCTGGATGATGACGTTGTGCGGCTTGACGTCGCGGTGGACGACGCCCCGCTGGTGGGCGTGCCGGAGCCCGGCGAGGAGCTGCAGGACGAGGTCGACGGCCCGCCGCGGGGCGAGCGGCCCCTCCTGGTCGATCACGTCCTTCAGCGTCCGCCCCTCGACGTACTCCATGACGATGTAGTAGGCGCCCCCGGCGGACCCGCGATCGTAGATCGAGACGATGTTCGGCTGGTTCAGCCCGGCCGCGGCGCGGGCCTCGCGGGCGAACCGCTCGACGAACTGGTCGTCGTCGGCGTGCCGGGAGTCGAGCACCTTGATCGCGACGGGCCGGTGGAGCGAGGTGTCCTCGGCCAGGTACACCCGCGCCATCCCGCCCTGCCCGATCGGCCGCTCGATGCGATAGCGGCCGTCGAAGAGCCGGCCGGTGGGGGGAGGTGCGGAGCTCACGGGGATCCGGAGGATTCTTCCACGCGCCGGGCGCGACGCCTGCTATTGCGCCGAGCCGACCAGCGCGGCGAGGACCTTGCCGACGATCGGCCCGGCCGCCTGGTTGCCGTCTCGGTCGTGCCCTCGACGACCGCGGCGATCGCGACCCTCGGGTTCTCGACGGGGGAGAACGCGATCATCCAGGCGTCGTTCCTGCCGTTGCCGATCTCGGCGGTTCCCGTCTTGCCGGCGATCGAGAGCCCGGGCAGCCGCAGGCTCGACCCGGTGCCCTCGTCCACCACCTGGCGCATGATCTGGGTCAGGGTCTGCGCCGTCTCCGCCGTCATCGCCCGGCCGAGCGCCTTCGGGCGGAGGCGCTGGACGACCCCGCCCGACGGCGTCCGGACGACGTCTCACGAGCTGGGGCTCCATCACGACCCCTCCGTCGGCGATCGCCTGCGCGATCATCGCCATCTGGATCGGCGTCACGAGCAGGCGGCCCTGGCCGATCGCCGTCCGGCCGGCGTCGATCAGGGCGTTCGGGCCGAGGGGCCTGGCGCCGTCGTAGAGGCCGGCGGTCGACTCCTCGTCCGAGGGGTAGTCCGTCGGGAAGCGCTGACCGAATCCGAGGCTCGACATCTCCTGCCGGAGCGCGTCCGCTCCGAGCGTGATCCCGATCTGGCCGAAGGTCGTGTTGTAGGAGTGGACGAGCGCCTCCGAGAAGCTGTGCGGACCGGGCGTCTCGCCGTGGAAGTTGCAGAGGGGCCGCGAGGCCGCCTTGATGCAGCGGGGTCCCGAGAACTGGGTGTCGGGCGCCACGATCTTGGCGTCGAGCGCGGCCGCCGCGGTCACCACCTTGAACGTCGAGCCCGGCGGGTAGCGGCCCTGGGTCGCGCGGTTGAGGGCCGCGCCGCCGGGACGGGCGAACTGGGCGCTCAGGTCGGCGTTCGGATCGAGGGTCGGGTTGGAGGCCATCACGAGCACCCGCCCGGTCGTCGCCTCGAGCGCGACGACGGCGCCGGGGCGGCCGCTCGCGAGGAGCGCCGCGCGGGCGGCCCGCTGCGCCTTCAGGTCCAGCGTCAGCTGCACCGAGTTGCCGTGGACCGTCGTGCCGAGCGTCTTGTCGAAGATGTTCGTCAGCCCCTGGGAGAGGCTCGAGGTGGCGCCGGTCAGGAAGTCGTTCTGCGACTCCTCGATGCCGGCGCGCGAGAAGCCGAGGGTCGAGTAGCCGACGACGGCCGAGGCGTCCGCGCCCGTCGGGTAGGTCCGCGCGTAGACCGTCGTGCCGTTCCGCGTCTTGCGCGCGCGATTGGCGGCGAGGACGGTGCCGTCGGCGGCGAGGATCCGTCCCCGGTCGATCGTCTGCTCCCGGTAGACGAGACGCGCGTTCGACTGGCGGGCGGCCAGGCTGGGCGCCGCCCAGACCTGCCAGTAGCTGTCCACCGCGACGAGCGAGACGAGGAGCACGACGACGACGACGAAGACGTGCGAGATGCGCGCGTTCACGCGGGGATCCCCGCGACGGCCGGCACGTCCGGCGGCCGGTTCGCGCGCTCCGAGACGCAGAGGAGGAGCGCGATCAGCCCGAAGTTGGCGACGACGGAGGAGCCGCCGTAGGAGACGAAGGGCAGGGTCAGGCCGGTCAGCGGGATCTCCTTGACGACGCCGCCGACGATCAGGAAGGCCTGGAGGGAGAAGACGAACGTGAGCCCGGTCGCCAGCAGCTTCGAGAAGCTGTCCGAGGCGACCGTGGCGATCTTGAAGCCGCGATAGGCGATGGCGACGAAGATGAGGACGACGCCGGCGGCGCCGGCGAGGCCCGTCTCGTTCGCGATCACGGAGTAGATGAAGTCGGTCTGCGCGTACGGGATGTACGTCCGCCCCGCGTCGGAGACGATGTATCCGCGGCCGAAGCCCGAGCCGAAGATGCCGCCGTCGGCGATCGTGTAGAGGGACTGGGTGATCTGGAACCCGGTCGTCGACTCGTGCTTCCAGGGATCGAGCCAGGCGGTCACCCGGTCATCGACCTGCGCCTTCACCTGCGAGGCGAGGAAGGCGCCGAGTGCGAAGAGCGCGAGGCCGCTGCCGACGTAGAGGGCGCGCCCGGTCGCCACGTAGACGAGGACGAGGAGGACCGAGAAGAAGAGGAGCGACGAGCCGAGGTCGTTCATCAGGACGAGCAGCCCGACCGCCGCACCCCACATCGCGAGGAGCGGCAGGGCGTGCCGGGCGGCCGGGATCCCGATCCCGAGGACCCTGCGCGTGGGCCGGGCCAGCACCTCGCGATGGCTCCGCAGGTAGGCGGCGACGAAGACGACGAGGAGGAGCTTGGCGAACTCGCCGGGCTGGATCTGGTAGCCGCCGAACCGGATCCAGAGGCGGGCGCCGTTCACGTTCGTCCCGAGGACGATCGTCGCCGCGAGCAGGCCGAGCGCCGCCAGCCCGCACAGGTAGCCGTACTCCTCGAGGATCCGCACGTCGCGGGCGACGACGACGATGGCGGAGAAGACGACGAGGCCGAAGACGATCCAGATCGACTGGTCGCGGGCGAGCGACGGCTGGATCCGGTAGATCTCGATCTCCCCGATCGCCGTCAGGAGCGCGACCGCCGGCAGGAGCGCCGCGTCCGCGTGCGGCAGGGCGACGCGGAGCACCAGGTGGGCGATCAGGTAGAGCGCCATGAAGAGCGCCGCGTAGGTGAGCGAGACCCGCGAGACGCCGTTCTCCCGCGCCACGTAGACGGCGGAGAAGCCGATCGCGGTCGCGATCGCGACGAGGACGAGGTTGAAGAGCTCGCGGTTTCGCGGGGTGCGGAGCCGGCCGATCACGGGCCCGACGTGCTCGCCGTCTTCGCCTCCGACGACGCGCGCGTCGTCTTCGTCCTGGACGACGAGGGCGTCGTCTTCGTCCTGGACGACGTCCCCTTTCCCTTCGCCCTGCCCGTGGTCGTCGACGGCGTCGTCGCCGTCGGGGGCGACGCGGCCGGGGCCGTCGTCGAGGCCGCGGTCGGCGCGATCGCGGTTCCCTGCGGGTCGGCGAGCCACGGCTGGGCCGCCTGGAGGGACCGCACCTCCCCCTGGGCCTCCTCGTTGGAGACGATCCGGTGGTCGAAGAGGCGCGTCCGGGTCGCCTGGTCGAGCGTCGCCACGTCGACGTCGGAGACGTAGACGACGCGGTAGAGCTTGACGCCGACGGTGTAGGGGATGCCCTGGAACACCGCGACCCTCCGGTGGTCGGAGCCCACGAAGTGCGCGTACCGCAGCCCGGCCAGCCCAGCGGCCAGGGCGCCGACGACGAGCGCCACCAGCACGATCCCGACGGCGAGGCCGCGGCGGGAGAACGCCGAGCCGCGGCGGGCGCCGGGGGCGGGAGCCGCGCCGACGGGGAGGGTCGGCGCGTCGCCCGCGATCCCCTCGACGGCGGGCGTGCGACTCCCCCCGGCGGTCAGCTCGCCCGTGGCCGGGGGGTCGCCCTCCGCGCCGATCCGGAAGAGGACGACGGTGATGTTGTCCTCGCCACCGGCGCGATTCGCCCGCGCCACGAGCGCCGAGGCGGCCGCCGCGAGCGTCGGCGACTGCTCCAGGAGGGGCTGCAGGTCCTCGTCCGCGAGCATGTTGGAGAGGCCGTCGGAGCAGAGCAGGTAGACGTCGCCGGACTCGGTGGCGATCGAGAACGTGTCGACGTCGACGATCGCCTCGGTGCCGAGCGCCCGGGTGATCACGGATCGCTGCGGGTGGACCTCGGCCTCCTCGGGCGTGAGCGCGCCGCGACGGACGAGCTCACCGACCAGCGAGTGGTCCTCCGAGAGCTGGCGCAGCACGCCGTCCCGGAGCAGGTAGACGCGGGAGTCGCCGACGTGCCCGAAGGCGATGCTCGTCTCGAGGACGACGGCCGCCGTCGCCGTCGTCCCCATCCCCGAGGTCTGGGTGTCGCGGCGAGCCCGCGCCCAGATGCGCTCGTTGGCGAGGCCGATCGTGTCGGCCAGGGCCTCCTCGGGCTCCCCGATGAGCGGGCTCGCGGCGGCGAACGTCTCGATCACGATCCCCGAGGCGATCTCGCCCGCGTTGGCGCCGCCCATGCCGTCGGCGACGACGAAGAGCGGTGGCTCGACGAGGTAGGAGTCCTCGTTCGTCCGCCGCACCCGCCCGCGGTGCGTGGCCACGGCGACGTCGACGATCGTCACGCGCCACCCTCGAGACGGAGCACCGTCGAGCCGATCGCGACGAGGTCCCCGGGCGCGAGCTGGCGGTCGCCGTGGACCGGCTCGCCGTTGACGAAGGTCCCGTTCGTCGAGCCGAGGTCGAGGAGCTGCACCTGGCCGTCCCGGACCTCGACCCGGGCGTGGCGGCCCGAGGCGAACTGATCCTCGACGAGGGGCGCGTCGGCGTCGGGGGAGCGGCCGAACGTGACGTCGGCGTCGAGCAGGACCTTGGTCCCGGACGGGTAGGAGGGGCTCTCGACGACGACGAGGTGCGGGGCCACGAGAGGGTCCCGGCGGGCCCGGCGGCCTCGGCGCCCCGTCGCCGGTGACGCGGCCGGCGGCGGCCCGAGCGCCGCGGCGACCTCGCGCGGCGAGAGCACCATGCTCTCCTGGCCGACCCTGACGTCCCGCAACGAGGAGCGGACGATGCGCCAGATGAACAGGTAGAGGAAGACGACGAAGGCGATCCGCAGGAGCAACAGGACCTGCTCGACCACGAGCGGCGCCTACCTCTTGCGCTCGAGCGTGATCGTCGTCGCGCCGATCGTGATCACGTCGCCGGCGGCGACCGCCGCCTCACGCACCCTCCGTCCGTTGACGGCCACCCCGTTGGTCGAGTCGAGGTCCCGGATCAGGAACATCGAGCTCTGCCGGATCAGCTCGGCGTGGCGGCGCGAGACGTTGCCGTCCGCGAGCACGACGTCGCAGTCCCGCGACCGGCCGATCACGATCGCCCGCCGGTCGACGACGTACGAGCCGCCGGGCCAGGACAGGAGCCACGACCTCGATGGCTCCGGGTCCTCCACCCCGTAGGCCGCGTCGGCGGCGAGGTCGACCGGGACCGGCTCCGTGCGCCGCGACGGCGCCGCGCCCGACCGGCGCCGGGGCGACGGTGCGACCGGAGGCGGCTCGGCGGCCGGCGCGGCGACCCCGCTCGCCCCCAGGACGGCTCCGTCGTCGGCGTCGAGGTCGTAGGCCGCGGGGTCGGGACGGGCCGGCTCCGGTCGTTCCACGAGGTCCGGCGGGAAGGCGTGGTCCGACGAGGACTCGGAGAACTCCGGGGGCAGGCGATCGGACTCGGCCGCGCGCGAGCCCTCCGGTGCGACCGCCGCTCCGGAGGAGGCGGCCGGAGCGGGGGCGACGTCCGGGACGGGGTCGGCAACGGGGAGGACGTCGGGGGCCGGAACGGCGTCGGCGGCCGGGACTGCGCTCGCCTCGACGGGATCGGCCGCCGGAACAGGGCTCGCCGGGACGGCCGGGGACGGGGGCGCGGCCGGACCGGGCGCGGGAACCGCGCTCGACGGGACCGCGGGCGCCGACCTGTCGGGGACGGGCGGCACGGCGGGGGCGGCCGACGCGCCCCCCGATTGCCCCGGCGTCCGCTGCACGCGGCGCGCGCCGCGACCGGCCGGCGGCACGGGCTCCTCGGGCAGCACCGGGTCCTCGGAGAGGAGGACTGCGATCCCGAACGTCCCGACCTTCAGCTCCGCCGCCGTCTCCAGGAGCACCCGCAGCTTGCCGGGCACCGTGTAGCCCTGGCGGCGGGCGTGGTCGGCGAGGTAGCCGGCCAGTTCGGTCCGCAGCGACGCCTCGTAGGTGGCGAACTGCTCGCGGTCCTTCGGCGAGAGGTAGACGGTGTAGATGTTCGGGACGTAGACCCGGGAGACCGAGATCGTCTTCGAGTCGTCCATCTCGCGCGCGAGCTTGCGGGCCAGCTCGACGGGCTGGACGTTCGACTTGAACGCCTTGCCGAACCCTCCTTCGAAGGTTTTTTCGACGCGATGCTCGAGGCGGCGGAAGAGACCCATGCGATGCGGAGACGACTTCGTGGAGGCCGGGTCAGCGGCCGACGAAGGGACGCGCTCGCCGGCCGTGCCGGGGAGGACCGAACGGACGCCGACGAGTATAGCGGTGAGCATGACCGCGATTGCCGCAGGCAGGAAGGGAGCCGGCTGCGCCCCCGCGAGGCGCGGCGCGAAGACGACGAGCGGCATCGCGAGCGAGAGCCAGAGCGCGCCCCACCAGCGGAGTCGATCCCCGGCGAGGCGGTAGGCGGGACCGGCCGCGAGGGCGAGGAGGCCCCACACCGCGGCGACCGCGAGGGCCGACCTCCCCCGTGGGCGAGGACGGCGGAGGCGACGCCGACCACGTCGTGGGAGTCGGCGATCCGGGCCGACAGGCCGGGACCGGGCACGCCGCCGAGGAGCGGCGTCGAGCGGCCCGTGATCCCCGCCCCGACGACGGCCGCCACCCCGCCCATCGCGCCGGCGGCGAACCGGGCCTCCGGACGCCGGGCGCGACCGCACAGGCCGAGGTAGAGCGGCCAGAGCCCGAGCGGCGCGGCGACGATGGCCAGCACTGGGAGCGCGGCGAGACGCGAGCCGCGGACGCACACGAGGTAGGCGCCGAGCACGACGGCGACGAGCGGCACGAGGCCGAGCGCGATGTTGCCGGCGAGCGGGAGGATCAGCAGCGCGGCGGCGAGCGAGGCGAGGCCGGGACGACGGACGGCGGCGAGCCCGAGGGCGAGGCCGATCAGGTAGGGCCACCACCAGGGATAGAAGGCGAGCGCGCCGGTGCCGACGGCGGCCGCGGCCGCGAGCCCGAGAGCGGGCAGGAGCAGTTCGGGCGCCGTCCCCTCGAGGAGGCCGGGACGACCGCCGAGGGGGGCGTCCTCGTCGTCCGCAGCGCCGCGGGCGACCTCGTCGGGGTCCTCCGGCCGGCCGTGCAGCTGCAGGCGGAGCGCGACGTCCTGGACGCGCTCGCGAAGGCGGTCGGCGCGGGACGGGGGCGGCGTCGCCTCCGGGGTGCCGAGCCTCGGCAGGAGGCGCAGCGCCGGGGAAACCGGCTCCGCGGGTGCGGCCGGTCGATGGAGGAGCCGGCCGAGGCGACCCGACGGCCCGGGCGCCGGCGCCGGGTCGAGCGCCGCCGTGGCGATCGTCTGCTCCGAGCGCGAGTCGAGCGCGCGGGCGCCCGCGAGCAGGGCGTCGTGCAGCTGGCGGGCCGTCGGACGGCAGCCGGGCTTCGGGTCGAGCGCCGCGTCGACCAGGCGCTTGACGCCGGTCGGCATGTCCGGGCGGCCCTCCGACAGCCGGACCCGGCGATCGTGCAGCGAGATCAGGTCCTT
The DNA here is from genome assembly GCA_963800515.1 of uncultured Thermoleophilia bacterium. Lineage (GTDB taxonomy): Bacteria > Actinomycetota > Thermoleophilia > Gaiellales > F1-60-MAGs149 > CAWDBC01. Next base: position 81,505 of record CAWDBC010000004.1, on the reverse strand, counting down.
CGGGGTCTTCGCCCGGTACGGGTTCTGGCCGACGAGCGCCTCGTAGAGCATCAGCGCCGCCGCCCAGACGTCGACCTTGTCGTCGGTCGGCTTGCCGAGCACCTGCTCCGGCGCCATGTAGCTCAGCGTTCCCAGGAGGCGGTCGTCGACCGTCGCGTCGGCGGCCTCGAGGTGGGCGATCCCGAAGTCCGTCAGCTTCGGCACGCCATCCTCGCGCAGGAGGACGTTGCCGGGCTTGACGTCCCGGTGGACGATCCCCTTCGTGTGGGCGTAGGCGAGCGCGTCGCAGACGGCCGCGACGGCGCGCAGGACGTGGGCGTCGGTCAGCTCGCCGGAGCGGAAGGCCGAGACGAGGTCGCGGCCCTGCACGTGCTCGAGCACGACGTACGTGTAGTCCTCGTCCTCGACCACGTCGAGCAGCCGCACGATCGCGGCGTGGTCCAGCTCCCGCCCGACCCGCAACTCGCGGCGGGCGCGGCGGGTCAGGGTCTCGTCCTTGGGGATCGCCTTGAGGGCGACGATGCGGCCGCCGGCGTCGAGGTCCGCCGCCTCGAAGACGGTCGCCGTCCCGCCCACGCCGGCGACCCCGCGGATCGAGAACCGGTCGGCGACGACCCCCTGCGGGAAGAGGGTCGGGAGGCTCGACTCGGCGTTTCCGGACCTCGCCATCAGCCGCTCGAATCCCCGCTCTGATGCGGGATTTGCGGAGAGGAGTCCGAAGATCCGCCTGGTATGGTGGCGCAGATCTCGGGGTCCGAGGTCATCGAACGAGAGATTCCAACCGCAGCGATGTTCTCCTTTTTCGACGACGACGACGACCACGGCCGGGGCCGCGACTACGACACGGGCTCGTTCACCCAGTCCGACTTCGGCGACACCGGCGCGTTCGAGGAGGAGGAGCCCGAGCGACGGCGATTCGGCAACCTCCGCTTTCCGGGCCGCGCCGGCGGACGGCGCGGCATCGACGGCGGATCGCGCGCCGCCCGCGCCCCGCGCCGCGCCGGCGGCGGGTCGTTCACCTCGCAGCAGCAGGTGCAGCGAATCGGCGGCGTGGTCCTCGCCCTCGTCGTGATCTCGATCGTCGCGATCTTCTGGATCAGGAGCTGCCAGAGGTCCGCCGAGAAGCGCAGCTACCGGAACTTCGTCAAGCAGCTCGACTCCGTTGTCGCGGAGTCGAACTCGGTGGGCACGAAGCTCCAGGCGTCGCTCGGCAACTCGACGGCCGGCGTCGCCGGGCTCTCCCGCTCGCTCGCGACGCTCGCCGCGGCCCAGAAGCAAGCCCAGACGGACGCCCAGAAGCTCTCCGGCCCGGGCGCGACGAAGGACGTCCTGCCCCAGTTCGTCGATGCGATGCGGCTCCGTGCCGACGCCCTCGGGGGACTCGCCGCCGCGGTCGCGACGTCGACGACCGGGACCGGCGACAACATCGCCGTGAAGCCGACGAGCGCCTCCGTCGCCGCGCTCCAGTACCAGCGGCTGATCGCCGCCGACGTGATCTACCGCGACGTCGTCGCGAACGCCGTCACGGCCGCCCTCCAGGCAAAGAAGATCACCGGGACCGGCACGAGCGTCTCGAGCTCGGTCTGGGTCCGGAGCGGCACGGGCGCCGAGCCCAAGCTCGCCGACATCAGCGGGATGACGTCGCTCCTGACGGCTCTCTCGTCCGTGACGACGAGCGCTTCGGGCACGGCGACGTGCGCCACGCTCTGCGGCACGCGCGTCGACTCGACGAGCATCGCGGCGAACAACGGCGCGGCGAAGGCGCTGCAGGTCGGGGGCATCAACACCGTCTCCTTCAACGGCACCACCCCGAAGAGCATCGTCGTCGACGTCGCCGTCAGGAACTCCGGGACGATCCCGGTGACGCAGGTGAAGGTCAACGTCACCCTCGGCACCGCCAAGCAGACGACGCAGACGATCCCGTCGATCGCGGTCGGCGAGGTCGGCCACGCCCGGTTCACGGTCACGACCGGCATGGACGTGTCCGCCGCCCAGCAGAAGCTGCTCGTGACCGTGGCCAAGGTCCCGGGCGAGAAGAACCTGAGCAACAACGTCGCCCGGTACAACGTCGCGTTCACGCTCTAGCGAGGACGCACCCTGTCCCGCTCCGACCTGACCCTCGCGCTCGCGAGTGGCGCCGCCGTCCTGGCGGTCGTCAGCCTCGGCCTGGCGGTCTGGTACCTGCTCTGGATGCGCCGCGTCCGACGCGCGCAGCAGGCGCTCCTCGCCGGCCGGAACGTCGACCTCGTGGAGTTCGCGGTCGGGATGCAGGCCCGGCAGGAGCACGTCGAGCGGCTCGTCGAGGGAATGGTCGAGGCGATCGAGCAGCACGGCGTGCGGATCGACCAGAAGCTGGGCCGCCGCGCCATCGTCCGCTACGACGGCATCCGCGACATCGGAGGCCACCAGTCGACCACCCTCGCGCTCCTCGACACGTCCGGGTCGGGAGTGCTCGTCTCGGCGGTCCAGGGCCGCGACCTGGCCAGGATCTACATCAAGGACGTCGTCAACGGCGAGCCCGGCTCGATCGAGCTGACGCCGGAGGAGATCCAGGCCGTCTCGCGGGCGATGGGCTAGCAGGCCCGGCCCGTCGGGTCCCCGGCCCGATCGACGTCGAAGGACACGGGCGGCGCACGGGCCCCGGGGAACGCTAGGTTTTCCGGGGTGGACGTGCGGGCGTGGGCGAGGGCGAGGCTGGTGGGGCAGTTGGGCCATCCGCACGGCCTGCCCGGGCTCGTCGTCGGCCGGATGCTCAACCGCGGCAACGGCTCCGCCATCCGGGAGGCCGTGGGCACGCTCCGCGCGCCGCCCGACGGCGTCCTGGCCGATCTCGGCTTCGGCGGCGGAGCCGGCCTGCGGCTCCTCCTCGATCGGAGCGCGCCCGCCGGACGGGTGCACGGCGTCGAGGTGTCGGCCACCATGCTCGAGGATGCGCGGCGGAGGCTCGCGGCCCAGATCCGGGGCGGTCGACTGGTGCTCCATCAGGCGCCGATCGAGGCCCTGCCCCTGCCCGCGGCGAGCCTGGACGCGGCGATCACCCTGAACACGATCTACTTCGTGGCGGACCTCGACGCGGCGTTCGCCGAGTGCGCGCGGGTGCTGCGCCCCGGGGGCTCCCTCGTCGTCGGCCTCCGCGACCCGGCGGCGATGGCGAAGATGCCCCTCGCCGCCAGCGGCTTCAGGCTGCGGCCCGTCGAGGACGTCGCCACCGCCCTCGAGCGGGCGGGCCTTGCGGTCGAACGCCACCGCCGGGACGGCGAGGGCGGCTTCCACCTCCTCGTCGCCTCGCGGCGCCCGAAGGCCCGAGCGGCCTGATCACGCTCGGCAGGTGCGACCCGCCGAACCCTGACATGGTCGTGGCAACGTTCTCCGTCCAGAGCGACCCGCACGGCCGTCGACCCGGGCGGGTGGGACGGTTCGGGTCGCCTCGGCTGGCAACCTTCACACGATGCTGGTAGGGTTTGCCGAGTGAGCGACGCCCTGACCATCCAGGAGGCGGCCGAGGTGAGCGGCTGGTCGCCGCGGATGCTCCGCTACGTCGAGGACGCCGGCCTCGTCGAGCCGCGCCGCTCGGGCTCGGGCTACCGCCTCTACGGCGCGGCCGAGCTGCAGCGCCTGCGCACGCTGCGCGCGCTCCTCGAGCGGTTCGAGATCGGGCTCGCCGAGATCGGCTTCGCCCGGCGGCTGGCCGAGGACGCCGCCCTGCGCGCGGCCGTCGAGGACTGGCTCGCCGCCCAGGCGCGGCGTCCCGAGGACGTCGCCCCCGCCGATTGGCTCCGCTGGGAGCAGGACAAGCACGAGAGGCGACTGGCCGCCGCGGCCCGCGCCTGACATCCGTTCAGCCGAGGAGAACCATGAGCACGATCGCCCCCCTGACCGCGAGCGACTACAAGGTCCGCGACCTCTCGCTCGCCGAGTACGGGCGCAACGAGATCCGCCTGGCCCAGCACGAGATGCCGGGCCTGATGCGGACGCGCGAGGAGTTCGCCGAGGCGCAGCCGCTGAAGGGCGCCCGGATCGCCGGGTCCCTGCACATGACGGTCCAGACGGCCGTCCTGATCGAGACGCTCGTCGCCCTCGGAGCCGAGGTCCGCTGGGCGTCGTGCAACATCTTCTCGACCCAGGACCACGCGGCCGCCGCCGTCGTCGTGGGCCCGACGGCACGGTCGACGACCCCCGGGCGTGCCGGTCTTCGCCTGGAAGGGCGAGACGCTCGAGGAGTACTGGTGGTGCACCGAGCAGACGTCAACTGGCCCGGCGGTGAGGGGCCGAACATGATCCTCGACGACGGCGGCGACGCGACGATGCTCGTGCACAAGGGCAGCGAGTTCGAAGCCGCCGGTGCCGTACCGATCCCGCCGACGCGAGATCCGAGGAGTTCCGGGTCTTCCTCGGCGCTGCTCGAGCGCTCGCTCGCCGAGGATCCGACGCGGTACACGAGGATCGGCCGGGGGGTCATCGGCGTCACCGAGGAGACGACGACGGGCGTCCACCGGCTCTACCAGCTCGCCGAGACCGGTGATCTCCTGTTCCCGGCGATCAACGTCAACGACTCGGTGACGAAGTCGAAGTTCGACAACCTCTACGGCTGCCGGCACTCCCTCGTCGACGGCATCAACCGCGCCGTCGACGTCATGCTCGCCGGCAAGACGGCGGTCGTCTGCGGCTTCGGAGACGTCGGCAAGGGCTCCGCGGAGTCGCTCCGCGCCCAGGGCGCGCGGGTCATCATCACCGAGATCGACCCGATCTGCGCGCTCCAGGCCGCGATGGAGGGCTACCAGGTCGCGCGGCTCGAGGACGTCGTCGAGACGGCCGACGTGTTCATCACGACGACGGGCAACCGCGACATCATCACGGTCGACGACATGCGCCGGATGAAGCACCAGGCGATCGTCGGCAACATCGGCCACTTCGACAACGAGATCGACGTCGCCGGCCTCGCCAGGGTCGACGGGATCCGGCGGATCACGATCAAGCCGCAGGTCGACGAGTGGGTCTTCCCGGACGGGCACTCGATCATCCTCCTCTCGGAGGGGCGCCTGCTCAACCTGGGCAACGCGACCGGCCACCCGTCGTTCGTGATGTCCAACTCGTTCACCAATCAGACGATCGCCCAGATCGAGCTCTTCACCAAGCGCGGCGAGTACGACAAGCAGGTGTACGTCCTGCCGAAGCACCTCGACGAGAAGGTGGCCCGCCTCCACCTCGACGCCCTCGGGGTGCGGCTGACGGAGCTCCGCCCGGAGCAGGCCGCCTACATCGGCGTCCCCGTCGAGGGCCCGTACAAGTCGGACCACTACCGCTACTAGGACGTCCGCCCGGCACGGCTCCGGGCACCCGTCCCCCTCGGACGCCTTCCCGCCGCGAGCCCCGGCTCGGCGGGGAGGCGTCCGAGTGGCGCCGGGACGGGGACGGGCCTGGCTTTGCCGCGTCCATCGCCGCGTCCGCGTCTGCTAGCTTCCGATCCGACGGGGTCGGTCGGAAGCGACGACGGGAGCAGGTGCGTGGCCCAGCAGGTGCTCGTGCTGAACGCGACGTTCGAGCCGCTCAACGTGACGTCGATCTGGCGGGCCTGCTCCCTCCTCCTGTCGGGCAAGGCGGAGGTGATCGAGGCGCATCCGGAGCGCCGGATCCGGTCGGTGTCGGCGACGTTCCCGTACCCCGTGGTGATCCGGCTGATCGCGTTCGTCCGCGTTCCGCGCTTCACGGCGCGCAAGATGACCCGCCGCGCCGTGTTCGCCCGCGACGACCACCGCTGCCAGTACTGCGGGACGACGACGCGACTGACCGTCGACCACGTGGTGCCGCGCTCGCGCGGCGGCGCCTCCGTCTGGGAGAACATCACGACCGCCTGCGCACCCTGCAACCTGCGGAAGGGCAACCGGCTTCCCCACGAGGCGTCGATGTCGCTGACGTCGCAGCCGAAGGCTCCCTCGCCGTCGCTCTTCCTGACGCTCGCCGCCCCCGCGCAACCCGAGGTGTGGACGACGTATCTGGCCGCCTTCCGCTGACGGCGACGCCGCCCGGGCGGTGAGCCCCGGCCGGCGCCGCGAGGCGAGCGGCGGCCGCGGGCTAGCGGGGCAGGACGATCGTCGAGGCGCCGGACTCGCCGAGCGGCGTCCAGCTCGACGTGCTGACCGTGGGGACCGTCGTCGAGTCTCGGACCGCCTTGCGCTCCTGCGGTCCGATGGGGGTCGTGGTGGTGGTCGTCACGGGCTCACCCTACCAGCCGGCCCCCGCCGGGCCCCGGATTCAACCGAGCCGTAACGGCAGGTAGACGAGCGCTGAAACGAGGGCCGCCGCGAGCACCGTCAGCCCGATCTCGAGGGCGATGCTGATCCGCAGGGCGCGCAGGCGGCCGCGCGAGCCGGCGCCGATCGAGGCGCCCGCGAGGGCGTGTCCGGTCGAGACCGGCAGCCCGAGGGCGGACGCGTAGAGGACCCCGAGCGCCGTCGCCGCCTGCAGCGCGAAGCCCGGCGGCGGCTCCAGCAGGTGCAGGCGGAAGCCGCGCCGGCGCAGCGGCTCGAGGCCACCGGCGACCGTCCCCGCGGTCATGGCGGCGGCGGAGGCGAGGACGACCCACGTCGGGATCGAGAAGGTCGTCACGTGGCCGGAGGCGACGAGGGCGAGGGCGATCACGCCCATCGTCTTCTGGGCGTCCGCCAGGCCGTGCGCGAAGGCGACGAGTCCGGTCGTGCCGATCTGCCCGAGCCGGAGGGCGGCGAACGTGCGCGCGAGCGGCGTCGACCGGGCGATCCGCGCGACGGCCAGGAGGATCGCGAACGAGAGGCCGAGGCAGACCACGGGGAGGGCGAGAGCCGGCACGAGCGCCAGCTGGGCCAGCTCGCGGAGGCGGAGGGCGTCGAGCCCGAAGGCGGCGACGGAGGCGCCGACGAGCCCGCCGATCAGGGCGTACGACGCGGAGGCCGGAAGGGAGGCGTACCAGCTGAGGACCGTCCAGGCGATGGCGCCCGCGAGCGCGGCCGCGAGCACGTCGAGCGTCGGGGGACGCGCGGCGGAGAGGAGCCGGGTGCCGACGGTCGTCGCGACGGCGGTCGAGGCGAGGGCGCCGAGGAGGTTGCCGCCCGTCGCGACGGCGAGGGCCGCCCGAGCCGTCATCGAGCGCGTCGCCACGGCCGTGGCGGTGACGGCGGCCGTGTCGTGCACGCCGTTGGCGAACGCGAACCCGAGGGCGAGGGCGATCGTGCCAGCGAGGAGCAGGGAGACGTCCACGCGGGCGGTCAGGTCGTCTTGACGAGGATCGCCTCGACGATCCGCCCGGCGCGGTCGGCCGCGTCGGTGGCGCTCTCGATCTCCGCGTAGATGTCCTTCCAGCGCACGATGACGAGCGTGTCGAGATCGCCGCCGAAGAGCCGCGAGCGGCTCGCCCGGTAGAGGCGGTCGGCGTCGTCCTCGCAGTCGCGGACCTCGTCGAGCGCCGCGCGGGCCGCGTCGACCTCGTCCATCGAGCCGATCGCTCGCGCCAGGAGGTGGCACGTGCGCGCGGCGAGCCGCGCCGCCTCGATCGCGTCCTCCCGGACGCTCGTGACGCCGTAGAGGACGATCTGGTCGGCCGCCTCGTCGAGGTGGTCGACGATGTCGTCGAGCGCGGTCGCGAGCGATGACACGTCCTCGCGATCGAAGGGCACGAGGACGGCCCTCCGGATCAGCTCGTACAGCTCGCGCGTGATCGCGTCGCCGGCCTGCTCGGCGCTGCGCATCGACTCGTAGGCGGCCGACTCCGAGGGGAACGTCTCGAGGATCTCGACGAGCACGTCCGACGCCCGGGCGACGTTGTCGGCGGCCGCGCGGAAGAGCTCCTCGAACCGCGCGCCCTTCCGAAGCTGCGGGATCTGCACGGAACGCACCGTACAGGCAGGCCGCGCACGATCGTCCGCGCCGTCCGCGTCGTCCGCGCGCGGGCGGCGCCGGCCAGGCGAACAAACGTTCCGGGGGCCAGCCGCGGCCCTCTCGTCCTCTCGTCGATGAGAGAGCGTCGATCGAAGGAGGGTCCGTGCCCTGGTACTCGCTCTACACGTCGTTCGTCCTCGTCGCCCCGGGCGTCGTCGCGCCGCCGCTCGCCTGGCGGATCCGCCGCGCCGGTCGCCACCATCGCCTGTGCTAGGGTGGCGCCCGCATCGCCTGGCGATGCGCAAGGCTACGAGGCCTCGCCTGGACTCTCCAGCGCGGGGCCTTTCGCGTTTCTGCTCCACCGCCGCGGACCACCATGACCGCCTCCCGCCGACCCCCGAGATCCGCACCGTGACCTCCGTCGCGCGCCCCGGCGACGTCCTCGCCCCGGATGCCGATCGCGCGATCCGGCACGTCGACCTGCTCTCGCGGACGACGGCCGCCGTCTCGAGCTCGCTCGACGTCGGGGAGGTGACGATGGCCGTCGCCGACGCGGTCGCCGAGGTCCTCGACGCCGACGCCTGCTTCGTCTACGTCTACGACCGCCCGACCGACGAGCTCGTCCTCCACGGCGTGCGCGGCGCCCACGTGGACGATCTGACCTCCCGGCCCCGGCTGCACCCCGGCGAGGGGGTGACGGGTGAGGCTGCGCGGATCCGGCAGCCGATCGCGATCTCCCGGGAGGCCCATCTCGATCCGCGATTCAAGGCCTTCCCCAACCTGCCGGAGTCGCGGTTCCAGTCGATGCTCGCCGTGCCCATCCTCGACCGCGCGGACCAGCTCGCCGGGGCGATGAACATCCGAACGGTCGCGCCCCGGGAGTACCCGGCCGACGAGGTCGACCTGATGGTGACGATCGCGTCCCAGGTGGGCCAGGCCATCGAGAACGCGCACCTCTACGACCGGGCGCAGCGCCGGGTCGCGGAGCTGGAGGCGCTCGCGCGGGTCTCCGAGGCCGTCTCCCAGTCGCTCTACCAGGAGGAGGCGCTCGCCTCGATCGTCGAGACGGCGGTGTCGACGATCGACGCCGGCAGCTGCGCGCTCGTCATCGTCGGCGACGGCGGCCCGGTGGTCGCGCACCGGGCGGGCTCGTCCGAGCCGGACGACGCGGAGATGCTGGCGCTCGCCGGCCGGGCACCGTTCACCGATCGCGCCGCCCTCGCCGTCCCGCTCGTCTGGAAGGGCCGGACGAGCGGCGCGCTCGTCGCCACGACGAGCCGACGGGACGGCTTCACGCGCGACGAGCGGGTGCTGCTCGAGCTCGTCGCCCACCAGGCGGCGACGGCGGTCGAGTACGGCCGCGGCGTGATGCGCACGATCGTCGCCCAGGAGATCCACCACCGGGTCAAGAACAACCTGCAGACGGTCGCCTCCCTCCTCCGCCTCCGCTCACAGGGCACCTCGGATCCGCGCCGCGCCCTCGCCGACTCCGTGGACCGGGTGCTCTCGATCGCCGAGGTCCACGATCTGCTGACGGCGAGCCGCGAGGGCGAGGTCGACCTGGCGAGCCTCCTGCGACGGCTGGCGGCGATGCTGGGCCACGGCCTCGGCGAGATGCCGCGCGACGCCCGGCTCGTGGAGGTCGAGGTCGCCGGCGAGGTGGCGACGGCGATCGCGCTGATCTTCTGCGAGCTCTACGCCAACGCGCTCGAGCACGGCGGCGGCGAGGTCATGGTCCGGCTCGAGGCCGCCGACGGCGAGCTCTCGCTCGTCGTCCGCGACCACGGCCCGGGGCTCCCGGCCGGGTTCGACGCGGCGACGATGGGGAGCCTCGGGCTGCGGATCGCCCGCGCCCTGGCCGCCGACGACCTGCGGGGCACGCTGACGCTGGCGAACGCCGACCCCGGCGTCGTCGCGGTCGTCCGCTGGCCGCAGGCGAACGGATCCGCTCACCGCACGACCCCCTCGGGAGACACCGCATGCGCGTCCTGATCGCCGAAGACGAGACCATCATCCGCCTCGACCTCAAGGAGCTCCTCGGGCGGGTCGGCCACACCGTCGTCGCCGAGGCCCGGGACGGCGAGGAGGCCGTGGCCCTGGCCACCGAGCACAACCCGGACCTGATCGTGATGGACGTGAAGATGCCGCGGATGGACGGGATCGCGGCGGCCCGAACGATCATGGACGAGCGGCCGGTCCCGATCGTCATGCTGACCGCCTACTCGCAGGAGGACCTCGTCCAGCGGGCGGGCGAGGCCGGCGCCTTCGGCTACCTCGTGAAGCCGTTCCGCGAGGCGGACCTCGTGCCGGCGATCCTCACCGCGCGGACGCGCTTCGAGGAGCTCACGACGGTCCGGGCCGAGGTGTCGAGCCTGCAGGAGGCCCTGGCGACGCGCCGGGTCGTCGAGCGGGCGAAAGGCCTCCTGATGGCCCGCGACGGGTTGTCGGAGGACGACGCGTTCACGCGCATCCGCCGGGCGAGCCAGGTCTCCGGCCGACCGATGAAGATCATCGCCGAGGCGCTGATCGCGACCTACGACGAGGGCGCCCCCTCACGTACGTAGCCATCCCCTGTCGATCCGGCAGCCCGCGATGCCCGAACTGGGGGTTGCGCCGTCCCCCGCAGGGGGGTACGTTCACGGTATGGACGACGCCGCCGCCGACGATCTCGCCCGTCTGGTCGGCGCGCGCCAGGGCGACCTGGTCGAGGCGGAGCGCACCCGGGGACGGTCCGTGCACCGGGAGCGCTGGCTCGTCGTCGTCGTGAACGACGACCACAACACCTTCGAGGGCGTCGCGACGACGCTCGCCCAGACGCTGCCCAACACGTCCCTGCACCGCGGGCTCGAGCTGGCGAACGAGATCCACCACCAGGGCCGGGCCATGGTCTGGGCCGGGCACTTCGAGGCCGCCGAGTACTACTGGACGAAGCTCGACCGGTGCCGGCTCTCGATGGCACCGCTCGTCTCCGGCTGAACGGCGCCCCTGCGGCCGAGCTTCCGGACGTTCGGCGAGCGGCGGCTGCGCGCCGGTCCCGCGTTCGGCGACCTCAGGCGGAGCGGCGACGGCGCCGGACCAGCGCCCGCACGAGCCGGAGGACGACCAGGGCGCCGACTGCCGCGCCCGCCTTCGGTGCCTGGCGCTTGACGGTGGCCACGCCCTCGGTCTTGATCTCGCGGGCGGCGTCCGTCAGGTCGTCGACGGCGGAGACGAGTCCGGCCCGCGCCTGCTCGGCGTCGGCCTTGGCCTTCGAGGTTCCGCTCTTCGGGGCCGAGCTCACTTGGCCGCCTCCTTCAGCTCGGTGGGCAGCGGCTTCATCGTCGAGATCGCCTGCTCGGGGGCGAAGGGCGCGGCCTTCTTGGCCTTCCTCAGGCCCGCCAGCGCGATCAGGCCGGCGAGTAGGAAGAAGACGAGGGTGACGATCAGCGCCGACAGCGAGACGGCCAGATCCGTGATGTCGTGGATCGCCCAGATCAGGGTGATCAGGAGCCCGAAGACCCCGAAGAACGCGATCACGCCGGCGACGATGAAGAAGATCGCGCCCTTGACCGCCGCCATCGCCTTCGCGGTCAGCTCGGACTTGGCGAGCTCGACCTCGGCGCGGACGAGGGACTGGGCGTTCTCGGTGACGCGCCCGAGCGCGTCCTGGAACTTGTCGACGACCATACGCATCACGGATCCGGATTCTAGAGGGTGTGGACTCGGAGGCACATCGGCTCGGGTGTACCCGGTTCCGGCGCGAACCGCGCCGCGCGGGAGACGCCGCCCGGCGACCGCTCCGGCTCAGGACCCCTCGAGCGCGAGGGAGGCGGCCTCCCAGTCGCGCATCAGCCAGGCGAGCTCGGCCTGGGCCTCGGAGTGCCTCCGGGCGGCGTCCGCCAGCCGGCCGCGATCGCCGAGGACGTCGGTGTCGGCGAGCTCCGCCTCGATCAGGACGATCCGGGCCTCGACCTCGCCGATCGAGCGCTCCAGCTGCCCCACCCGCTTGCGGGCGCGCGCGGCGCCCGTCGGCGCGGCGGCTCGTCCGCTCCGCTTCTCCCGCCGGTCGGCGGTCGCGGCGGGCGCCTTGTCCCCCTGGTCCTTGCGCGGCCTCGCGGCCACCGCCCCCGCCGACGACGCCGGGGCCGCCGGCTTCCCCGTCGCTCCCCTGGGCCGGGCGCCGTTCCCGGACGGTGACCGCCCCGGCGTCTCGGCGGCGGCGCGCCTGCTCTCGACGGCGCGCACGTAGTCGTTGTAGTCGCCGGGACGGAGGGTCAGCCGCTGGTCCTCGAGCGCGAGGGTCTCCGTCGCCACCCCGTCGATCAGCGCGCGATCGTGGGAGACGAAGAGGATCGTCCCGTCGTAGGCGTTGAGGGCGTCCTCCAGTGCCTCCCGGCTCTCGACGTCGAGGTGGTTCGTCGGCTCGTCGAGCACGAGCAGGTTCGCGCCCGTCGCGACCAGGCGCGCGAGCGACAGGCGCCGGCGCTCGCCGCCGGAGAGGACGCCGACCTTCTTCTCGACGAGGTCGCCGGGGAAGAGGAACCGCCCGAGGATGGTCCGCCCCTGCTGCTGGTTGATCGCCAGACCGGCGAGCATCGCCTCGAGGACCGTCGAGCGGTCGGAGAACTCCTCGCCGTGCTGGGTGTAGTAGGCCGCCTGGACGTTGTGGCCGACCTTGACGCGGCCGGCGTCGGGCGAGCGGCGGCCGAGCAGCGTGTCCACGAGCGTGGTCTTGCCCGCGCCGTTCGGGCCGATCACGGCGCAGCGGGCGCCGCGCTCGAGGGCGAAGTCCCCGTGCCGGACGAGCTTCTTGTCGCCGGCCGAGAGCTCGAGCTCCTCGACCTCGAGGAGCAGACGGCCGGGGCGCACGGTCTTCGGGAAGCCGAACGAGAGCGCGCGCTCGCTCCGCGGCCGCTCCAGACGCTCGATCCGGTCGATCCGCTTCGCGACCGACTGCGCCTGCCGCGCCCGGGTACCGGCCCGGAACTTCGTGACGAAGCGCTCGAGGCGCTCGATCTCCTCCTTCTGCGCCTCGAAGGCGTCGGCCGCCTGCTCCATCTGGAGGGCGCGCTCGCGGCGATAGGCGGAGTAGCGCATCGCGTAGACGCGCGCCCGTGACCGATCGAGCTCGAGGACGCCGGTGGCGACCGACTCCAGGAACCAGCGGTCGTGGGAGACGACGATGATCGCCGCGTCGAGGCTCTGGAGCTCGCGCTCCAGCCACTCCAGCGAGGCGAGGTCGAGGTGGTTCGTCGGCTCGTCGAGGAGGAGCACGTCGGGATTCGACGAGAGCACGCGGGCGAGGGACGCCCGCGTCAGCTCGCCGCCCGAGAAGGTGGAGAGCTCGCGATCGGCGTCGAGCTCGGCCGAGAAGCCGAGGCCGCGGAGGATCGACTCGAGGCGACTGCGCCAGGCGTAGCCGCCGGCCGCCTCCAGATCCGCCTGGGCGGCGGCGTACGCCTGCATCGTGGCGGCGGCGTGGTCGCCGGCCGCCATGGCCGACTCGAGCGCCCGGAGCCGGTCCTCGGCGGCGTGGACGTCGGCCAGCCCCTCCCCGACGTACTGGGCGAGGGTCAGGCCGAGCTCGCGCGGCGGCCGCTGGTCGTGGAGCGCGACCCGCGCGTTCCGCGGCAGCCCCACCGTCCCGGCGTCGGCGCCGATCTCCCCGGCCAGGGTCCGCAGGAGGGTCGTCTTGCCGGAGCCGTTCCGGCCGACCAGGGCCAACCGCTCGCGCGGCGGCAGGCGGAACGAGACGTCCGCGTAGATCGGCGTGGCGCCGTAGCTCTTGGCGAGGTTCGCGACGTGCAGGGTCGGCATGGACGAGGCCAATGGTACGGTGGCCCCGGTGTCCGGTGACCCGCTCGACGCCTACCTGGCACGCCACTTCACGGCGGTCGATCCCGGTCCGGCAGCGCGGCGGGCGGTCGAGGCGCGGGAGCTGCCGCGCCCGGCCTACGTCGGCGAGGACGGCACCTGGTTCGTCGGCCCGGAGTGGGCCGAGCGGCCGCCCGACCGGCCGGACGGGATGCCCCTGCGGACGTGGTTCGAGGCCCGCTACGCCGTCGCCGCCGACCGCGCCGGGTACATCGTCGGCCCGGACGAGCTGGACGACGCCTGGGCGAGCTGGGTCGCCGGCGACGCCGCGCGGCTCCTCGCCGAGCCGACGCCCGAGTCGATGGTGCGGCTGCCGCTCCTGATCGACAAGGTGGCGACGCTCCTCGACGACCCGCGACCCGCCGAGTGGCGCTGGCGTTCCCGCCTGCGCGCCCGGGTGGAGGCGCTCGCCCACCTGCTCCGCGAGCCGCCGCCGTTCCTCGCCGACGAGCCGGACCATCCCTGGAGCCGCTTCGTCGGCGGGCCGCGGACCCGCTACCCGGCCGCGTTCGCGGAGCGCGAGCCGCCGGCCGACGACGAGGGCGCCCGTTGACTAGCGGGCCCCGGCCCGCGCGCGCTCCTCGAAGAGCCCGCGCAGGTGACGGCTGACGGGTCCACCCGGCGTCCCGATCGGCTGCCCGTCGAGCGAGGCGACCGGGACCACGGGCTCCGACGTCGCGGAGAGGAACGCCTCGTCCGCTCCGCGGAGCGCGGCGAGCGGGAGGTCGCGCTCGGCGACGTCGAGGCCATCCTCACGCGCCCAGGCGAGGAGGTGGGTGCGGGTGACGCCGGCCAGGATCCCGGCGTGGAGCGGCGGCGTCGCGAGCGAGCCGTCGACGACGGCGAAGACGTTCGCCGTCAGCGCCTCGGCGACGTCGCCGGCCGGCGTCAGCCAGAGCCCCGTGGCCGCGCCGCGCTCCCGCGCCCAGGCGAGCGCCACCCGCGTCGCCGCCGTGGACGTCGCCTTGACGCCGATCGTGGGGCCGTCGGTCGCCCGCGCCCAGGGGAGGGTGACGACGGCGACGCCGGAATCGGCCTCGGCGCGGCGATCGGGCAGTGGGTCGGCAGAGACGATCCGGGTGCCCGAGGTGGTGAGGACGATCCGGATCCGGGCCTCCTGCGCGGCCGCCCCGACCACCAGCTGCGCCGCCCGCGCGACCTCGTCCGCGAGGCGTTCGAGCGGGGCGGCGATCGCCAGCGCCGCGGCTCCGGCGGCGAGCCGGTCGAGGTGCTCGGCGAGCGCGAACGGGATGCCGTCGTAGGTGCGGATGGACTCGTAGACGCCGTGGCCGAGGAGGCCCTCGTCGAGCGGCCGGATCGCGGGCCGGTCGGGATCGACGTCCCTGCCGTCGACGATGACGGAGCGCATCGAGGCGATGCTACAGGGCCGGCGGCCGCGGCGACGGTCGGCCCTCACTCCCGGGTCTCCGCTCCGACGGCCGCGGCTAGCATCGCTCGCGTGCGCTCCCCCTTGACCAACCCGCTCCTCCGCGAACGGGACGGGCGGCTCTTCTTCCTCTCCCAGGCGCTCGACTCCGTGTCGATCGGGATCGCCGGCGTCGCGTTGCCGTGGCTCGTCCTCGACGGCGGCGGCTCGGAGGGCGAGGCCGGGATCGTGTTCGCCGTCCTCAGCCTCCCGTACGTCGTCTTCGGACTGCCGGCGGGCGTCGTCGGCGACCGTTTCGCCCCGCGGCGCGTGATCGCGACCTGCCACTCCCTGCAGGCGCTCGCCGCCGTGGTGATCCCGGTCTGGGCGCTCGGGGGACGGGTCCCGATCCTCGTCCTCGCGCTCTCGGCCTTCGCGATCGGCGCCGGGCGCACGTTCGCCGACGCCGCGGCGTTCGGCGCCGTCTCCGACCTCGTCGGACCGGCCGCCTTCACCCAGGGCCAGGCGGCGCTGAACACCGCGTGGGCCTCCGGCCTGCTCGCCGGCCCGGCGCTCGGCGGGATCCTGATCGGCGTCATCGGCGCCGGCGAGACGATGTTCGTGCAGACGGGTGCCTTCGTCGTCGCGGCCTCGGCCGTCCTGGCCATCCGCCGCTCCTTCGCGAGCTCGGCCGGGCACGGCGGCGCCGCGCGGCCGTTCGATCAGATGCGCGACGGCCTGCGCCTGATCTTCCGCGACCCGTTCATCCGCGTCCTGACCCTGACCAGCATGTCCTGGAACCTCGTCACCGCGGGGAGCCTCGCGCTCCTCGTGCCGCTGCTCCGCCAGGACGTCCACCTCTCGGCCTCGGAGGCCGGGATCGTGCTCGCCGCCGGCGCCGCGACGGGCCTCGTCTCCGTCCCGATCGTCGCCCACGTCAACGCCCGCTGGGGTCCGGTGGCGATGATCCTCGGCTCGATCGGCGCCTTCTCGCTGGCGATCGGCGTGCTCGGCGTCGCCCGTGGCTTCCCCGTCGCGCTCGCCGCCGTCTGCGTCGCCCAGCTCGCGAACTGGGTGATGCTCGCCGGGTTCATCGGCGAGCGGCAGCGGCGCGCGCCCGCCCACATGCAGGCGCGCGTGGGGATCACCGGGCGGATGGTGGTCGTGACGGCGATCACCGCCGGCTCGGCGATCGCCAGCGGCCTGACGGGCTTCGTCGACCTGCGCGTCCTCTATCTGCTGATGGCGACGGCGAGCGTGCTCGTCCTGGCGGGCTGGCTGCGCCCGCTGCGGGCGGCGGCGCGGACCGAGGCCGTCGCGTGACGGAGGCGCCCGAGCGGCGGTACATCGGTCGCGCGGGCCTCGTCAAGCGGCTGCGGGCGATGGAGGGCAAGCCCGGCCGGGCGGTCTACGGGGGCGGGGAGGTGCGGATCACCCGTATCGAGGAGGAGCTCCTGGTCCGACCGGCCTTCCCCCTCGCGCACGCGGCGGCGTACGACGTGGTGCGGGTCGCGCCGCTCGTCGAGGAGCTGGAGCGCGACCGGCTCGTCGCCGTGCTCCTCGTGCGGCTCGGCGGGTACGTCGCCGGGGTCCTCGACGGCGAGTCGGTCGTCGCGTCGAAGGTCGGGACGCGCTTCGTCAAGGGACGGCACCGGGCGGGCGGCTCGTCCGCCAACCGGTTCCGGCGACGGCGGGAGAAGCAGGCGCGGGAGCTCGTGGAGGAGGCCGGCGAGACCGGGCTCGAGGTCCTGACGCCGTGGCTCGGCCGGGTGGAGCACGTCGCCCTCGGCGGGGACCGGGCGGCGGTCCGCGCGCTCCTCGAGCGCACGCCGCAGGCGCGGGTCCTCGAGGAGCGGGCCCTGCGGCGCTTCTTCACGGTGCCCGAGCCGCGCCTCCGGGTCCTCGAGGCGCTGCCCTACGACCTGTACAGCTCGTGGGTGGAGGCGACGTCGAGGACGCCGGGCGCGGACGCCTACTCGTAGAAGGCGACGGTGCCGAGGATCACGTAGAGGGCGATGAGCGCCAGCCCCTCGAAAAGGCCGGCCTCGCCGTCGCCGGTGATCTGCCACACGGCCAGCGCCGTGATCGTCAGAGCGCCGATCCAGATCGGGTCGAGGACGAAGGTGAGCGACGGGTCGAAGAAGAGGGAGAGCAGGATCAGCACGGGAAAGAGGAAGACGGCGATCTGGGAGACCGAGTTCTTGACGAGCGAGATCGCGAGCTCGGAGCGGCCCCTGGCGGCGAGGGTGACCCCGACGACGTTCTCGACGGCGTTGCCGGCGATCGCCACGATCACGAGGCCGGTGAAGGTCTTCGAGATCCCGATCGAGCGGACGGCGGGGTCGAGCGCCGCGACGAACCAGTCGGAGACGAACGCGGCGGCGACGCCGGCGACCGCGAGGATGCCGATCCCGAACGCCAGCGACTGGACGACGGCGTGCGCCGGCGCGCCAGCGCTCTGCGCATCGGGCGTGCGCAGGTACGACCAGAGCCAGGCGGCGTAGACGGCGAGGAGGCAGCCCGCGCCGATCACGGAGATCGCGACCTCGTGCTCCGAGGCCCGGTCGCCCGCCTTGTCGGAGAGCCCGAGCAGGACGATGATGAAGACGGCGAGGAGGAGGAGGGTCGCGGTGTCGTTCGGCAGGCGCGCCCCGAACCGCATGATCCCTCCCTCGCCGAAGCTCGCCCCGGTCGCGATGACGAGGCCCAGGACGAGGAGGGCGTTCGCGAAGAGCGAGCCGATGATCGAGAAGCGGGCGACCACGGTCTCCCCGGCCGAGAGCGCGAAGAGGACGACGAAGAGCTCCGGCAGGTTGCCGAGGGTCGACTGGAGCACGCCGGTGACGGCGGCGCCGAAGTGAGCGCCGACGACCTCGGTGCCGATCCCGATCGCCCAGGCGAGACCGCCGAGGGTGACGCCGGCCACGATGAAGGTCAGCACGTCGCCGGCCCCGGCGTAGTGGAGGACGCCGGCGATGACGGCGAGGGCCAGGATGGCGCCGAGGATGAGGCGTTCGCGCATGGGGTGGTGTGTACCCAGGGCGTGGGGGTCCGACGCCCCGGGCTCGGGAGCTCGCCGTCCTTCCAGATCCGCGGCCGGAACTCGGTTCGACGCGGATCTCGGTCCCAGTCCGGAGGCCGGGCGGACGGGCCGGACCGGAAGCTGCCAGTCGGGCGCCAGGCGATGGCGGCGCGCCTATGCTCCTCCGCAGCGCCCCCGTAGCTCAGGGGATAGAGCAGTGGTTTCCTAAACCGCGTGTCGCATGTTCGAGTCATGCCGGGGGCATCGCGCTGGGGACGTTGCTGGTCAGAGGCCGCATGGATGCGCGAGATCCAGAACGCGGTCGGCCTTGGGGCCGTTCGACGTGCCGCTCGAGACCGCTCGAGACCGCTCCTCCCGGCGATGGGCCTTCTCACCAGGGGGTAGCCGAAGGCTTGGGCCTGCCTTGAGGCCTTGTTTGACCGCGCACGGAGTCGCGAGCTCGGCCGGGGACGGTCGGCGGACGCCCACGCGTCTGCCGAATGTCTACGAGGTCCCTTCGGGGTCGAGCCGCTCGATCGCGCGGGCGAGCTCCACCCGGGAGGCACGTCGAGCTTGCGGAAGATGTTCCTGAGGTGGGTTTCGACGGTCTTCTGACTCAGGAACAGGGCCGTGGCGATCTGCGGATTCGTGCGCCGGTCGACGACGAGGTGAGCAACCTCGAGCTCGCGCGCGCTGAGGGACGCCAGGCCACCGGCATCGGAGCTCCCATGGCGCGTGCGGGAGGTGTATCGGCGTCCTAGCTTCCGGAGGTCGCGCTCGGCGGCAGCTTGGTGACGCGAGCACCCGAAGGTGCGGAAGTCCTCGGACGCACGTTCGAGCATGGCGATCGCAGCGGCTCGGTCGCCAGCTTCCGCGAGCGCGCGCCCGGCGAGAGCCCGTGAGGCCGCGGCGTCGAAGACGGCGCCGACGCCCGTGAGGGTGTCCGTGGACGCCAGCGCCTGCGCCGCGGCGGCCGACGGTCTGCCGCAGGCGAGCGCATGCGCTGCGCCGGCGCGGGCCGCTAGACCGGTCGCCATCGGCGAGCCGACCTCTTCTGCGCACTCCGCCGCCGCGTGGGCGGCGTGCTCCGCGTCCGAACGCCGCCCGGCGGCGAGGAAGCAGCGGGTCAGGAGCTCGAGGCCGTACGCCCTCCAGCTGCCCGGGATCAACCGGAGCTCCGAGCCGCCGGTCGAGCCGAGCAGCAGCTCCACCCCCTCCTCCGACCGTCCGACCTCGTGGAGGGCCATCGCAAGGGCCCAGGCGGCGTGGGCGGAGATCAGGCTGTCGTCGAGGCGCTTCGCTAAGTCGATGCTCTCGGTCGCGGTCGCGATCGCCCGCTCCACGTCGCCCGCGATCGTCGCCGCGAACGCCCGGTTGAAGAGGTTCCAGGCCAAGCCCTGGACGTTCGCGAGCGTCCGCGCGGCGTCGATCGCGTCGTCGAAGATGCCGCCGGCCTCCGCGACCCGTCCCTGCACCCACATCGACGTCCCGAGCATCGGAAAGATCAGGGGGAAGAGGTCGCCTCGCCCGGTGGCGCGCCCGATCGTCAGCGCACGACCGGCGTGACGCGCGCACGCCTCGAAGCGATCGGTGTACATCTCGGCCGTCGCCAGGTTGACGAGGGAGTCGAGGCGACGGGCCACCACGCCGTCGGGAAGGTGGTCGACGCGCGCCGCCGCGTCGTCGCACCGGCCTGTGGCCTCGTCCACCGGGCCGCGCAAGGCGCTCGAGAGCGCACCCATGGCGGAACTCGCGGCGACCAGCAGGGGATCGCCCAGCGGCCGCGCGGCGTCGGCGGCTCGGGTCGCCCAGTGGTGGATCGCGTCGTACTCCATCCGGAGCAGGCTGTCGGACGCGAGCTCGAGCATCAGCGCGACCGCTTCCGGCGAACCCGTCTCCCTGAGCTCCGCAAGCGCGGATTCAAGCCGCGCTCGGGCCTGCACGTGGCGGCCGAGCAGGCGTTCGACGCCGGCGCAGTCGACGGCGAGACGTGTCCTCAGGGCCTCGTCGGAGCCCGAGGCCATCGTCATGCACTCGATCAGGGTCGAGTGGCTCTCCTCGAAGCGGCCGCTGGCCGCGAGCGCCCCGGCGTGGGCCCGGAGCAGGGCCATCCGATCCTCGGGGTCCATCCCGCCGACGATCAGACGGCGAGCCGCCGCGAACCAGCGCGCGGCGCTGGCGGGCGCGCTCTGCGCGGTCGCCTCAGCGGCGTCGCGGAGGATCGCGATCGCGATGCGATCGCCGTGCTGGGCCGAGCGCTCGACGTGATGGGCGCGCGTCGTGGCGGGGGCGCCGCGGTCACCCAGCTCCGCCGCGATGCGCGCATGCGCCCCAAGACGCCAGCCGCCGGGCGTGCCGTCGTACACGGCGCGGCGCACGAGGGGATGCCGGAAGCGGAAGCGCCGGGGCACGTCCGTCTCACGGACGAGGTCCAGCCGGAGCAGCTCGTCAAGAGCCTCCATCACCACGGGGAGGGAGGTCCCGGCCGCCGCGGCCGCGAGCTCCGGATCGAAGGGATCCCCGGCGACGGCGGCGCCCTCCACGACGCGCCGCGCGACGGTCGGCAGCAGGCCGAGCTCCGCCGTGATCGAGGCGGCGACCACGTGCGGCACCGGCGCCGTGGCGGATGGCGGGCTTGGCAGGGCATCCGGCGTCGCGGTCGTGCGATCCCGCATGCGCGCGAGCTGCTCGAGGTAGAACGGGTTTCCGCCGGTCTCCTCGTAGAGGTCGTTCGCGGCGGCGTGCCCGACTCCCGTGCCGAGCAGCTGCGACGCCTCGTCGCGGGACAGGGAGGCGAGCTCGAGCCGCACCAGGTCGGCCACGCGGTGGCTCCGCTCGAGCGCTCCGAGCAGCCGCTCCGGCACCTGCCGCGGACGGAGCGCGAAGGCGAGCAGGACGGGCGCGGCAGGGGGCCGGTGCAGAAGCGCGCCCAGGAGCTCGACGGAGGCCGGGTCCGCCCAGTGCATGTCGTCCAGCACCAGGACCAGCGGCTGGTCAGCGGCCAGCCCCTCGAGCAGCGTGCGCACGGCGCGGTAACTGCGGTAGCGCTCGTGGAGAGCCGCGCCCGCAGCGGCGGGGGCCGGAAGTGACGGCAGCACCGGCGCGAGCTCGGCCCGCACGTCGTCTCCGAGCATTTCCAGACGCTCCGGCTCGAGCCCGTGGACGTACTCGTCGAGGGCGTCGATGAACACCCAGAACGGCACGTCGCGCTCGAGCTCCGAGGCCGATCCGCTGAGCACGACGTGGCCGCGCCCGTCGGCCAGCCGGGCGAGCTCGGCGAGCAGGCGCGTCTTGCCGATGCCCGGCTCGCCGACGAGCTCCACCAGCGCCGCGCTTCCCCGAGCGAGCTTTCCGAGGGCGTCGTCGACCAGGTGGAGCTCGTCCGCACGCCCCACCAGGGCCCCAGGACCCTGATCCACACTCACCGCCCCACCCCCTAGATCAGGGTACGGGATCAGGGTAGCGCACCGATGTGGGCGAGCCGCTCCGGCGCGAGGCTGTGCGGCATGCCCTCCTACCTCCTCCACCACCGGCATCCGCCGGACGAGTGCGGCGTCGTCTTCACCTCCTTCCGAGGTCACCCGAGCTCGCTGCGCCGGCGGCCGACCCTCGCCTCCTGCGGCACGGGAGGTCACGAGATCTGGTGGCGGGTCGAGGCCGCCACGGAGGCTGACGCGCTGGCGCTGCTGCCGCCGTTCGTCGCCGCCCGGACCACGGCGACGAGCGTCAGCGAGGTGACCATCCCATGAGCGTCACGCGAGACGCACTCCGGGAGCTCGCGTGCCGCGGCGCCGAAAGCCTCCTCGTCACCGTCCGCCCGCCCGGGGCGGGCGCCCGGGTCCAGGCAGTGCTCGTCGGCGTGGAGTTCCGCACGCGGCGCGCCTCCGTCGTCGCTTCCGACCGGGAGCTGCACGTGGTCGGCCGTCCGTTCCCCGCTGCGGCGTCCCGCCGCGACGTCCGCGGGGCGGCTCCCACGCCGGAGGCCGCGGCCTGATCGCCCCTACCGCCCTCTTCCCCCGAGCGACGGCTCGAACGTCGTCCGCTCACCGCCGTTCGGTCACCGGGTGATGTCCGCCCGGAAGCGAATCCATTCACGTTCATCGAAGGAGATCCACAGTGTCCCGTTCAACGCGCACCCGTTCCCGCAGCGCCGCCCCGCCGACCGGCGAGGGCTTCCGATCCACCAACGTGGCGGCCCGCATGGGCCGCTGGAGCGCAGGCCACTGGAAGACCGCCGTCGCGGCCTGGCTCGTCTTCGTCGTCGCGGCGTTCGCCATCGGCGCCGTGGCCCCCCTCAACTTGATCAAGCCGAAGGACAGCGGCGTCGGGGAATCCGCCCGGGCCAACAAGATCCTCGACCGGTCGTTCGACCTCGACAAGACCGGCCTCACCGAGATCGTGATCGTGCAGTCGACGACGAGGACGGTCAACGACCCCGCCTTCCGCGCGACGGTGAACGACGCCGTCAGGTCCCTCCAGGGATTCGACCAGGCCGAGCGCATCCGGTCGCCCTTCGCCGCCGGCAACGAAGGCCAGATCTCCCCCGATCGCCACGCGGCGATGATCGGCTTCAGTCCCCGCGGCAACCTGGACGAGGCCTCCGAGTACATCGACACGATCGCCGCCGCCACGAAGCGCGTGCAGAAGGCGCATCCCGACTTCTACGTCGGCGAGGCCGGCGTCTCCACCGAGAAGGCGCTCAACAAGCTGATCAACGGCGGCATCGCCCGCGCCGGGATGATCGCCATCCCGCTGACGATCCTGATCCTGCTGCTCGTGCTGGGGTCGCTCGTGGCGACGTTCGTCCCGATCCTGGTCGGCCTGACGTCCGTGCTGGCCACGATGGGGCTCGTCGCCGGGGTCAGCCAGCTGATCCCCATGGACGGTCAGATCCAGGAGGTCGTCCTGCTCATCGGCCTCGCCGTCGGCGTCGACTACTCCCTCTTCTACCTTCGCCGTGAACGGGACGAGCGCAAGGCCGGCAACGACGAGCGCGCGTCCCTGGAGGCCGCGGCCGCGACCTCCGGTCGTGCGGTGCTGATCTCCGGGTTCACGGTCATGATCGCGATGGCGGGGATGCTGTTCGCCGGTCAGGCGACGTTCGTGTCGTTCGCGATCGGGACGATGATGGTCGTCGGCGTGGCCATGGTCGGCTCGCTGACGGTCCTGCCCGCGCTGCTCTCGAAGCTCGGCGACCGGGTCGAGCGGGGCCGACTGCCCTTCGCGCGCCGACTCCGCCGCGGAGACGCCGAGGGCAGCCGCTTCTGGGGAGCGATCCTGCGCCCCGTGCTGCGCCATCCGGCGATCTCGGCGACGGCCGCGACCGGTCTGCTCGCGATCCTCGCCCTGCCGGCGCTCTCCCTGCACACGGCCGCGGCCGGGCTCGACTCGCTGCCGAAGAGCCAGCCGGAGCTCCGCGCGTTCCACGTCCTCGACAAGGCGTTCCCCGGAGGTGCCACGGCGGCGTCCGTGGCGATCGCGTCGAAGGACACGCCGCAGATCCGTTCGGCGATCGCACGCCTGAAGAGGGACGCGCTCGCGTCCGGCGAGATGCAGAACCCCATCACGCTCGAGCAGAGCCCCGATGGATCGGCGTTCAGGCTCGACATCCCCCTCGCGGGCACGGGTGCCGACCGCGTCTCGGTCCATGCGCTCGCAACGCTCCGCAACAAGCTCCTGCCGGCCACGATCGGAACCGTGCCGGGCGTCGAGTACGGCGTCACCGGCGGCACCGCCCAGTCCCACGACTTCAACGCGAAGATGAAGTCGGCAGCCCCGCTGGTGTTCGGCTTCGTGCTCCTCTTCGCGTTCCTGATCCTGCTCGCCGCGTTCCGCTCGATCGTCGTCGCCCTGAAGGCGATCGTGCTGAACCTGCTCTCCGTCGCCGCCTCCTACGGCATGCTCGTCGCCGTCTTCCAGTGGGGCTGGGGCGAGAACCTGCTGGACTTCAACAAGACGGGCGGCATCGTCTCGTGGCTGCCGATGTTCCTGTTCGTGATCCTGTTCGGGCTCTCGATGGACTACCACGTGTTCATCCTCAGCCGCATCCGCGAGGGCTTCGATCAGGGCCTCTCCACCGACGCCGCCGTCGAGCACGGCATCCGCAGGACCGCGGGGGTCGTCACCGGCGCCTCGGTCGTCATGGTCGCGGTGTTCGGCGTCTTCACGATCCTGCCGCTGCTCGACCTGAAGGAGATGGGATTCGGCCTGGCGGCGGCGATCCTGATCGACGCCACCATCGTCCGCGCGGTGCTGCTGCCGTCGACGATGAAGTTGCTCGGCGACGCCAACTGGTACCTGCCCACCTGGCTCCAGTGGCTCCCCCGTCTCGAGCACGGCGCGGCGGTGCCGGCCTTCCCGACCGCCGTTCCCGTCAGCGACTGAGCGCTGACACCGACGCCCCGGCCTCGCACGAGCGAGGCCGGGGCCGACCTTCCCTGCCCGTCCCGACCCAGAGGACCGACCCATGCCCATACGCATCCACCGCGACACCGAGACCGGGATCACGGTCGTCCGGCTCGCGCAGCGCGAGAACCGCCACGTGACCGACGAAGCCTCGCCTCCCGCTTCGGCGGCAAGGCGCCCAGGCCCTGACACCTACCGGCGACCCGGCGTCCGCGTCCGGCGCCGCCGCGCCCACACCCTCGATGGGAGGATCACCATGGACGTACCCGACGACTCCAAGCGCGCCCCGAGGAGCGGCAGGGCGGCCGCCCGAGTGGCAGGGCTCCTCTGCTGCCTGGCCGGGACCGCGCTGGCCGCGTCCCCCGCCGTGGCCGGGGCGGCCTCCCGGGAGGAAACACCGCCCTCCGTCCTCCAGAAGGAGGTCGACACGCTGGTCGCCGACGGCGCCCCGGGGGCGATCCTGCTCGTTCGCACCGGCCACCGGACGACGCGCCTCACCGGCGGCGTCGCCGACCTCGCGACCCGGCGGCCGATCAGGCGCGGCGACCACTACCGGATCGCGAGCCTCACGAAGACGTACGTCGCGACGGTCGTCCTGCAGCTCGTCGCCGAGGGCAGGCTGCGCTTGAGCGACAGCGTCGAGCGATGGCTGCCCGGCCTCGTCCCGAACGGCAAGAAGATCACGCTCCGCATGCTGCTCATCCACACGAGCGGGCTCTACGACCACGAGAAGGACCCCGCGGTGCTGCAGCCCTACCTCAGCGGGAACCTCGACTACTACTGGTCGCCGCTCAGGCTCGTCAAGGTGGCGGTCTCGAAAGCGCCGCTCTACGCACCCGGCCGGACCAGGGTGTCGACCTACTCGAGCACGAACTACGTCCTCCTCGGGCTGATCGTCAAGGCCGTCACCGGCCGCCCGGTCGGGGCCGAGCTCCAGCGGCGGATCTTCCGGCCGCTCCGGCTCACGGAGACGAGCTACCCGGTCCGCAGGACCTCGCTGCCGAAGCCGTACGCCCACGGCTACTTCATGCTCGGAGGGCCCTCGCTCACCGACCTCTCGACCCTGAGCCCGTCCCTCTCCGGACCGGCGGGCGCGATCGTCTCCACGGTCGGCGACGTCGCCAGCTTCTACCGGGCGCTCCTCTCCGGCCGCCTGCTCGAGCCGGCGCAGCTGAAGGCCATGAAGACGACGCTCCCCGACGCCGCCGGCGATCTCCCGCAGCGGATGGGCTACGGCCTCATCCGTTTCTCGACCTCCTGCGGCCCGGCCTGGGGCCACAGCGGCAGCTTCCCGGGCTACTGGACGCACGCCTGGTCGAGCGCACACGGCGAGCGGCAGGTCGTGTTGATGGTGAACGTCGACCCCAGCGCCGCGCCGGACGCCGCTCGCGCGTCCTTCTACCGGACGCTGGAGCGCGCCTACTGCAGCACCGCCTGACGGTGCGCGCGCGTCCCGGCCCTGGACGCAGCGGGCCGGGACGTGTCTCTCCGACCCCAGAGACGGCGCCCGAACGCGCACGACCGTCGCCAGGGACCACGCCGACGCCGCAGTGACAGCCCCCGGCCGACGGCGAGCTCGTCCCGCACCCGCACTCCCACGCCCGGTTCTTCCATCCCGCCCGACCCGCAGCCGCGGACCCGAAAGGAGCACCGTCATGACGATCGACCCGATCCACCACGCCCGCCGTTGGAAGACGCTCGGCGTGCTCTCGCTGAGCCTGGTCATCATCGGGCTCGACAACACGATCCTCAACGTGGCCCTGCCGACGCTGCAGGACGAGTTCGACGCGTCGCCGTCCACGCTGCAGTGGATGGTCGACTCCTATCTGCTCGTCTTCGCCGGCCTCCTGCTCGTGTTCGGTGTCCTCGGCGACCGCTTCGGGCGCAAGCGTGCGCTCCAGCTCGGCGTCTCGATCTTCGGGCTCGCCAGCCTCGGAGCGCTCGTGGCCGATTCCGCCGCTCAGGTGATCGCCGTGCGGGCGGCGATGGGCGTGGGTGCGGCGCTGATCATGCCGGCCACCCTCTCCATCATCGCCAACCTGTTCACCGGGAGGGAGCGGGGCAAGGCCATCGGCATCTGGGCCGCGCTCGCGGCGGTCGGGATCGGGCTCGGGCCGCTGACCGGTGGGCTGCTGCTCGAGTGGTTCGACTGGTCGTCGGTCTTCATGGTCAACGTGCCGTTCGCGGCTGCCGCTCTGCTCCTCGGCGCCCGCTACGTCCCCGAAAGTCGCGATCCGCAGCCGGGCTCGTTCGACCTGCCCGGGGCCGCTCTCTCCACCGGCGGATTCGGCCTGCTCGTGTACGCGATCATCGAGGCCCCCGGACAGGGCTGGTCGTCCGGTCGCATCCTCGGGCTGCTCACGGCGTCCGTCCTGCTGCTCGGCGCCTTCCTCTGGTGGGAGCGTCGGGTCGACGAGCCGATGCTCGACCTCGGCTTCTTCCGGAGCGCCAGCTTCAGCGTCGGCACCGCGGCAGTCAGCGTCGCCTTCTTCGCCCTGCTCGGCGGGCTCTTCGCGCTGACCCAGTACCTGCAGTTCGTCCACGGCTACAGCGCCGTCCGGGCGGGTGCGATCATGAGCCCGATCGCCGTGGGGTTGATGATGGGCGCCGGCTCGTCGGGCAAGGCCGCCGAGCGGCTCGGCGCCCCGCGCGTCGTCGCCGTGGGCCTGTCCGGGCTCGCGGCCATGCTCGCCCTGACCACGCTCTGGCAGCCAGGGACCGGATCGCTCGTGCTGGCCCTCTGGTTCTTCGGCACCGCCCTCGCGATGGGTTGGATCATGGCTCCAGCCACCGACGCGGTGGTCGGCGCGGTCTCCGCGTCCAAGTCGGGAGTGGCCTCGGCCACGAACGCCGTCGCACGGATGGTCTCCGGGGCACTCGGCGTCGCCGTCATCGGCTCGCTCATCAGCTCCCTCTACGCGAAGGACGTGCACGGCTCGCTCGGCGCCCTTCCCGGCGGGGCGCGGGCCGGTGCCGAAGACTCGGTCGGCGCCGCCAACGCTATCGCCGGTCAGCTGCCGGACGAGGCGGCGTCGAGCCTGCTCGCCACGACCGGCGCCGCGTTCACCGACGCGATGGGCAGTGGGCTCCTCCTCGCCGCCGCGATCGCCGCGGTCATGGCCGTCGTCGTCCTCCGCTTCCTGCCGGCCGGCGAGCCGGAGACCGCGGGCGCCGATCCGAGCACACCCTCGCGCGCCGAGCTCGCGGCGACCTCCACGCGCGTTGTCGCCGACGCGCACCCGACCACCTACACCGCCCGGGAGAGGACATGACTCCGGTTGTCCGGCAACGACCCGCGACGGACGAGCGGCCCCCGGAGGCACGCGTGAGGCTCGAGGAGGGGACCGTCCCCTTCCACGATCCAAACGTCGTCATCTCCGTCAGTGGCCTGGTCAAGTGGTACGGCCACCACGAAGCGGTCACCGACATCAGCTTCACGGTCCGACGCGGAACGATCGTCGGCATGCTCGGGCCGAACGGCGCGGGCAAGACGACGACGCTCCGAACGCTGCTCGGCCTGGTCGAGCCCACCGCGGGGACGGCGCTGTTGGATGGCCGGGCCTATGGGGACCTGCCAGAGCCCGGCCGGCTCGTGGGCGCCCTGATCGACGCCAACGTCGGGCATCCGGGAAGGACCGCGCTCGGGCACCTCGCCGTGCTCGCGAGCGCGCAGGGGGCGCCTCGTGCAGCCGTGATGGCGGTCCTCGAGCGGGTCGGCCTGGCCGACGCCTCGAAGCGCCGGATCGGCGGGTTCTCACAGGGCATGCGCCAGCGCCTCGGCCTTGCGGGCGCGCTGCTCGGAGACCCCGAGATCCTCGTCCTCGACGAGCCGTCCAACGGGCTCGACCCCGACGGCATCCGCTGGCTCCGTCACACGCTGCGGGATTTCGCCGCCGGTGGCGGCACGGTGCTGCTCTCGAGCCACGTGCTCGCCGAGGTGGCGCAGATCGCCCAGGAGATCGTCGTCATCGACGACGGCCGGGTGGTGGCCCAGGGTCCCGTCGCCGACTTCACCTCCAACCCCGCCGGCGGCGCGGCGAGCCGCGTGCGCACTCCGTCCGTGGCCCTCCTGGCCGATGCCCTCGACGCCGCCGGTCACCGGTACGACCTGCTGGACCCGACCCTGCTGCGGGTGGAGGGCGTCACGCCCGAGCAGCTCGGTCGGCTCGCGGCCGAGGTCGGCGCCGTGATCTACGAGTTGAGCCCCGAGGTCGTCGACCTGGAGACGGCCTTCTTCGATCTGACCATGAACGCCAAGGAGCCGACACGATGAAGCGCCTAATCCGCACCGAGTGGCTGAAGGTCGCCTCGACTCGGGCCCCACGGGCGATCGTCGCGGCATTGCTCGCGCTGACGGCGTTGATCACTCCCCTCGCGATCGCCGAGATCGGGGGCTCAGATGCCACCTCGAGGGCCGATGCACGCGAGGCCCTGGCCATCGGCCCGGGCTTCATCACGGCACTCGTGCTTCTGCTCCTCGGCGCGCTGGCCTCCGCTGGGGAGTTCCAGCACCGCACGGTGATCACGACGTACCTGATCACGCCGCGCCGGGGACGAGTCCTCTGGGCGAAGGTTTTCGCGCACGCTGTGCTCGGAGCCGTGGTGGCCGGCCTCGGTGTGGCGATCTCCTTTCCGATCGTGCTGGTGATGGCAGCCGGCGACCACATCGACGTCGGCGACGGCACGTACCTCGCCGGGCTGGCGCTCGCGATCATCGCCGTGGGCGCGCTGTCCTCGATCCTCGGAGTCGCCGCCGGGTCGATCCTGCGATCGCCGACGACAGCGATAGTCGTGATCCTCGTCTGGACCCTGATGGTCGAG
Organism: uncultured Thermoleophilia bacterium; assembly: GCA_963800515.1. GTDB lineage: Bacteria > Actinomycetota > Thermoleophilia > Gaiellales > F1-60-MAGs149 > CAWDBC01. The sequence goes on along the minus strand of CAWDBC010000004.1, from coordinate 52,187 downwards.
CGGTTCTTCGGGGGGCTGGTTCCCCCGGTGCTTCCCTTCGGCGGTCTGCTGGCGGCCCTCGGGATGGCAGGCGACGACGGCCCCGGAGTGCTTGCCTCGTTGTCGGTGGTCACGGCATGGGCGGGCGCACTCGTCGTTCTCGCCAACTACCGCTTCATCAGGCTCGACGTGACGTGATGCGAAACGGACGACCGCCCAGCCCACGGCCTCCAACGGGAGCAGTCATGACGACGATCGACACCACGGTGGAACGTCCATCCGAGCCGGTCCCGCAGCCGGGGAGGCACGCCCGATGGCGCACGTCGGTCTCGCTGTCCACCATCGCCCTGGGCTCGATCGCGCTCGTCGGCGTGCACGTCGGCGACGACGCGTTCCTCCATCCCGAGCCCGGAACGACGGCTCTGGATCACCTCCCCGGCGGATTGGCGCAGCTCGCGCTCCTCGGACTCGCCGCGGCCGCCTATCGCCGTGGCCGGGCCGGCCTCCAGGGGACGATCGCGCTGGTCGTCGGCCTGCTCGCGCTCGTGATCGGGGCGGCTTCCGCAGGCTACGAGACGGTCACGGTCGGCCCGTCGGGCGACGACTTCACCGGCCTCGTCGTCCTTCCCTCCGGACTCGCCCTGATCGGGGTGGCGACCGTCACGCTCTGGCGGTCGCGGAAGCTCAACGACCGTCGCCGGTGGCGATATGCCCGCAGAGCGCTGATCGGCGTCACAGCAGCGGCCGTGGCCTATGCAACCGTCCTGCCGCTCGGGTTCAGCTACATCAACACGCACCTGATGCGGCAGTACGTGCCCGCCCCCAACCTCGGCGCCGCGCACGAGAACGTCTCGTTCAGGACGAGCGACGGCTTGAGGCTCCAGGGTTGGTACGTCCCCTCGAAGAACGGCGCCGCCGTGATCGTCTTTCCGGGCCGCCGCGGCACACAGGCCCATACCCGCATGCTCGTCCGCCACGGCTACGGCGTCCTGGTCTTCGACCGGCGCGGCGAAGGCACGAGCCAAGGCGACAGCAACCTGCTCGGCTGGGGTGGAGACGAGGACATCCTCGGCGCCATCGACTTCCTGAAGGGTCGGCCGGACGTCGATCCCGGCAGGATCGGAGGGATCGGTCTCTCCGTCGGCGGCGAGTTGATGCTCGAGGCCGCAGCCGAGACCAAGGAGCTCCACGCCGTCGTCTCGGAAGGTGCCGGCACGCGCCAATTCAGTGAGCAGATGCAGGAGTTCCACGGCCTGGAGCGCGCGCTGACCGCACCCCAGTTCCTCGTCGTGACGGCCGGGACCGCACTCTTTTCCAGCACGGCCCCGCCGCCGAACCTGACCGACATCGCACCGAACATCACGGATCCGCTCTTCGTGATCTGGGCTCCCAACGGCGGCAATCGAGAGCACATGAGCAAGCGGTACTACACGCTCGCGCGTAGCCACTCGAAGCAGATCTGGGCGATGCCCACCGCCCAGCACGTCGGCGGCATCCTCGACCAGCCCGAGGAATACGAACGCCGCGTGGTCGGCTTCTTCGACCGCGCCCTCCTCGAACGCAGCGCGTGACCGAACGGCACACTCGCGACTCCCCACGCTCACGAGGTCGACGCGCCGCGGTTTCTTGTCTGCCGAGACCCACGCGCTCCTTTCCCACAGCATCCTTGGTCGGTTAGATGCTCGAGGAGCTCGGCGAACTCGGCGGGGTGCAGGCGCTCACGCCGGCGCAGACGTGGGTTCGCTACCGCAGCCAGGACGCGGCGCCGGTGACCACCGCGGTCCGCTGCCCGAGACCAGCGACCTGGTCGCGGGGCTGGTACATGATCGACGTCGAGTCCCACCGGCGAGTCATGCCGGGGCATCCCGTTTGGTGGAGCCGAGAGGGCTTTCCAAAATGCCTTTTTGCGGGTTGTATCGGACTTCGATCAAGTGTCCGGGCGTACCCGCGAGATGACGGCCGCAAGGGCGAGGACGGCGCGGCGGTCCAACGGCCAGGCGTAGTGTTGGTGCGTGCTCGCCCGGAGCGTCAACCAAGCTCTGGACAGTCCCCGACGACCTCCAGGGTGAGTTCACCTTGACGGAGGCCTGGCTCGACCGCGAGACAGAGGCTGGGAGGGGCGTCACGTCGGTGTCGACGGTCCGCGGCCTCGTGATCCAGGACCGACAGCTGGGCGCAGGCGTCGTCGGCCGCACGTACGGCGCACCCGACGCGTGCTCCGCCAGGCCGAAGATGAACGTTGACTCGATGCCTCTCCATCACGCGTCGTCGTGCGCTTCCGGTGAGTCAGTCGGGAGGCGAGATCTCGCGCGCGTTCAGCGGCCGTCGGGCTGAGCTCGTTGGGGTCGTCCAGGGCGCCATACAGTCAGGCCTGCCATGGCTCGTTTTCGCGGATGACGCTGAGAGCGTGGGCGTCAGCCGATTCGCTCCGCCAGCCCGATGAGAACGTCCTCGGGGCCTCGGACATAGCAGAGCCGATACTCATCCTTGTACTGGACCACTTCATCGACGACCCGGGCGCCGTGCTCGCGGAGCCGGGCCAGCGTGTCGTCGAGGTCGTCCACCGCGAACATGACGCGGAGGTAGCCGAGGGCGTTTACCGGTGCGTTCCGGTGATCGGCGACCGGAGGGGGCGTGAGAAAGCGCGAGAGCTCGATCCTGCCGTGGCCGTCCGGCATACGCATCATGGCGGTCTCGACGCGCTGGTCGCGCAGTCCTGTGACGCGCCCTGACCAATCCCCCTCGATCGTGGCTCGTCCCTCGAGTTCGAGGCCAAGCTCGGCGAAGAAGGAAATAGCGGCATCAAGCGACTCGACCACGATGCCGACGTTGTCCATCCGTTGAAGTGCCACGGGGCGATTATCGCGGACCGCGAGGAGGATTGCCCGTGTACGGGGAGTCAGACGTCCGTTACCTCTGGCTTCGCGAACGCACGACGATGTCCCTGGCGAGAATGGATCTGCGACTCCTCTGGGACGCCTAGGCGCGCGGCGCGTACTCGACACTGCTGAACGGCCAGTCGGACGCGAGCCACTCACTCACGGCGCGCCAGAGCGGGGTGTCCAGCTGTGCGTGGCTCGCCCGTACCCAGGAGAGCGCACGGGCGTCGTAGTCGCGTTGGACGGCGGGTAGATGTAGACGCACCCGATCACGTCGCCCCTCGCCGAATCGAGCACCGTGTACGTGAACCCCGTCTGGTTGCGGAAGTCGTCAGCATGGCGCCGGAGGATCCGCCCGGTTCTCGTCCAGCGTCATCTCCCGCGGCCAGCTGCTGTCGTCCCATCCGGGAGTCGCGTGGATCTGCTCTCCCGACGAGGTCCAGGCGTCATAGTCCTGATCGTTGTGCTCGGGCCCGAGCGGCTCGAGCACGAACTGGAGGGTGTCGAGCCGTCGGGGACGTCGAAGTCGCGTGGGACGAACTCGTCCATGCGACCGATCGTAGAACGTTGGCTGGGCACGTCGTGTTTGCCGTGGCGATGAACCCAGAACCGGGATCCCTCCTCAGGCGGACCTTGGTGGACGACGTCGAGATCGTCGTGGGGCTGTGTTGGAGGGATCAAGTCCGCGCGCATGCGACGGGCCGAAGGCGAAGCCCTCTGCGGATCCCTCCTCTCGGTACTCGGTCAACGCCTCCCGAAGCGCGGCGACCACCGGCACCACGGACGGTCGAGGCATCGAGCCCGGCGGCGAGCAGTTGGTCGACGAGTCCGACGTCCCCGCGCTCGATGTCGGACAGCTTGCGGGAGCCGAGTGCGGGCAGCAGCTGGATGCGCGCGCGCTTTCGTAGGAACGGATCACGCTCGGCTGGCTCCCGCTCCGCGTCCGAACTGCGGCGTTCACCATCCCACCGACGAGCGCACCGGAGCCTCGTCTGGTAGCGTTGAGCACGGTTGTCTGGCCAGCTCGGGAGGAGGCGGGATGTCTGAGACGCTCAGCGGGTCTTGCCTGTGCGGCGGTGTGGAATACGAGGTGCGTGACCCACAGGCGCTGGGCTACTGCCATTGCTCCCGTTGTCAGCGCTGGACCGGGTCCAGCCTGGCGGGCGTGGTAGTGGCCAAGGAGAACTTCAGGTTCACCAAGGGCGAGGACCTGGTGAAGCGCTACGAGAGCGAGCTGGCCCCGCGCAACTTCTGCAGCAATTGCGGATCCAGCCTCTACGACGACCTCGGCGCCGTCTACTTCGTGGCCGCCGGTCTGATGCAGGACCTCGACCTTCGCCCCAGCTTCCACCAGCAGGTCGCCTACAAGGCGAGCTGGCACGAGATCGGCGACGACGCTCCCCAGTACGCCGAGATGCCGCCCGGCTGACGCCCGGACGACGGAGCGCCGGCGCGACCACCTCACCGGGATCGCTGAGCTGAGCGCACGACGAGCGCGACATTGCACGCTCGTTGAACTCCGGCGCGAGCCCTGCTGGCCTACCCGGCGGCTTCTTCGGCCGCGGTCGTTCACGTGGCCCCGGCGCGGCTGCTCGCCCGGGTGGATGACGAGCGAGAGCCTTCTTGTCACCCACCGACCCCGCCACCGCGGGTGGGCGCAGACGCTGCCCTCGGCGGCGATCGACGCTGTGCCGAGACGTCGCGCCGAATCGATCCTAGAGTGCACGGGTTCCTGGACCGTGTCGCCGGTTCGCGGCACGCCGCCGTATCGCGCCGGGGGGAGCCGTAGCGACTGTCGGCGGGCCTTTCCCAGCATCAAGGTCGCTGCAGTGGCGACGTCTCCGACGTCCTCAATGCTGCCGGAGAGCTGCCGCCAGGTCTCGGTAGGCCGGAATGAGTTCATCCCACCGCGCCTTCCCGTCGCAGCGCTCACGCCCGGCGATATGCGCGGCGAGATCCTCGACATGGACCTGATTCCCCGCCCCGTACTCCGCGAGCAGACCCGCGGGCACGGGCTCTTCGATGACCAGGATGGTCTGGTCGCCGTCGGCGGTCAGCGTCGCCTCGGTCGAGCCCTCGTCAGGCTGGTCCGCTTCCCTGGTCCGGACCAGGAGTCGGTGCGGGGGTTCGCACACCTCCACGCGCCCGGTGCCTTCCCATCCGCTGGCGAAGAAGTGCGCGCGGAACTCACCACCGAGTCGCAGGTCGCCCTCGACCTCGCCGAGCCAGCGCACGAGACGGCGGGGATCGGCGAGTGCCGACCAGAGGTCTGCGATATCGGTGTCGAAGCGGTCTTCGATGCGCACCATGCCCCGGCCGTCGGCTACGTCGAGGCTGCCCAGGATGCGAGGTCCTGAACGTCGGTCGCTCGTCATAGGTTGCTCCTTCGTTCGCGTGTTCCCCGCGCCACCTCGGTGTGCAGCGCATCCAGTCGCTGCTCCCACAGGGTGCGGTACCCGCCCAGCCATTCATCGACCTCGGCGAGGGGTCCGGGGCGAAGGCTGTAGACCCGCCGCTGCGCGTCCCGGCGCACGTCGACGAGCCCCGCCTCCCGCAGTACCCGGAGGTGCCGCGACACCCCCGGCCGCGCGATCGGCAGTGACGCCGCCAACTCACCCGCGGTTGCCGGACCACCGCTCAGGATGTCCAGCATCGTCCGACGGCTCTGGTCCGCGAGGGCTCGGAGAGCAGCTTCCATCGGCTGAAATGTACCATGACTGTTACGTAACGGTACGGGTACCTAGGGTCGGACTCGAACGGGTCGGACTGGCGGCACCCCGCACCGGCAGGCGGAGCCGTGACGTGGTCCATCCCAACGGGCCCAAGCGCGACCAGTCCCCCAACCCCGCCGGAGCATCCCGACGGAACCCTCCTCCTCCACCAGGGCATCGAGCCGCCGTTGCCCATGACAAGGAGGACGTTTCAGCCACCGTGGCCTCCCTCCCTCGCCGGGCCCGGCGGCGCGTTCGTCACACCGTGTAGCGGTCGCCGTCGCGGGCGCGCTCGGCGCCGTCGGGCGTTGGCAGCTCGGCCGGCCGGTGGACGATCACGAGGCGCCTCGCACCCGAAGCTCGGTGCGCGGCGAGCGCCTCCTCGGCCGAGAGGTGCCCGCGCCGACCCGTCTCTCGGCTCTCGGCGAGCGTGGCTTCACAGAGGAACAGGTCGGCGTCGTGAGCGGCAGCCACCAGCCGATCGCTCGGGCCGGAATCAGCCGAGTAGGTGAGCGTCCGGCGCCCGTCGGTCACGCGCAGGGCGAACGTCAGGCGGTCGTAGTGCGGAACCCGGAATGGCGTGACCGTCAGGCCCGCCGCTTCGAACGGCTCCTCCTCCGCGTACGTGTGGAGGGCGAAGACCTGCTCGAGCAGCGGCCCGAACGACAACAGCCCGCCGAGCCGGAGCAGCTCGGACTTCGACTCTTCGGCCACCCAGAGCTGCGGCCGGTCCACCCCCTGTCCGGGCCCGAGCGCCGCTCCCAGGATCCACGGAACGAGGTCGCCCCAGTGATCCAGGTGCAGATGCGTCAGGACGACCGCGTCGACCCTGGGCCAGTCGCCGGCCGCGCGCAGCCGCGACAGGACACCGGGTCCGCAGTCGAGAAGCAGCCGCCCCGACTGCTCGACCAGGTAGCCCGAGTGGGCCCCGGCGGGATTCGGCCAGGCCGGCGAGCATCCCACGACGGTGAGCTCCACGCGGCGATTCTCGCATGCGGCCGTTCACGGACGCAGGCAGTCGCGGGTGTCGCGTGGGGCGGCGCCAGACCGGCGAGTTCGCCGGATGGCCCGGGGGTAGGGCCCGCGCTAGACCGACTCTCCGGCGATCGGCTCACGGATGGTTCGGCGCCCGTCGTACGTGCCCCAGCGAAAGCCGGTCGGGTGTGGCTCGGGCGCGAGGGGAGAGCGCGGCAGGGGGTGCGAGGGAGACTGGAGGTTGTAGTCCGTGGGAGCCAGGTCGTTCGGCGTGCCCGGGTGGAACAACGAGGCCAGATACTGGAGCTGTCCGCGACCCGGACCCTGCTCGAACATCCCGCCGCCGTAGGCGCCGATGCACTGCGACGCGCAGTAGTCGTACGTGTCGAAGAGGGCCCGCACGCTGCCGAAGCGAGCGGGCTTCAGGTTGAGCATCCGCGGTCGCCACGGGAGGCCCTCGACGTCGGCGACCGAGTGGATCGGCTCGTCCCAGGTGATCCGGCCGCGGTTGCGCTCGAGCAGGCCTTCCGTACCGGGCGTGAGCGCCGGATCCTCGATCCAGGCGTCGGCGAGACCCTCGATCACGCGGCGGTAGAGGCCGGCCTCCGGGTCCATCGCCACGTTCAGGTTGCGGTAGTGGCCCTTGAGGTCGATCACCTCGACGCAGCCGAGCCGTGCGAGCTCTCGCACGAGCTCGTCGTCCCAACCGGGCGTCACGTCCAGCTTGAAGCGGAGCCCGGGGTCCACAGCCAGGCGCCGCTGAAGAGGGAGGAGGCTCGGCGGCTCCCCGATCCGGATCGACGCAACGAAGCTGACCGGGCGGGCCGGACGGCCGACGGCGTCCTCGAGCGAGAGGCCGTTCTGGCGCAGGGCAAGGTCCAGCGCCGCGCTCTCGAACGCCCACCGGCGGTAGAGGCGCGCGCTGTCGCGGATCGGTTCGACCGGAAAGAGGTTGGCCAGTCCGAGCAGCCTCGAGAAGTCGTCGAACGTACGAGCGCCATGCATCCACGTCAGGTCGCTACCGCCCCTGAGGAACTCGATCTGATCGATCTGGTCCCACGTGATGTCCTCGCCCTCGCCGGCGTGGAATCCCCCGCCGAGCCGCACGACGATCGAGACCTTCGTGAACCCGCTCGTGGTGTCGCGCACGAGAGGGAGGAGCTCGCAGCGCTCGATGACGAGCGGCAGGCCGGCGACGCGTGCGTAGGTCGAGCCGGACGCTGGCGCGGCGGGCGGATCCGCGCCCGGGCCGGCGCTTCCGTTGAGGTGAGGAGGGAGTGCATCTCGAGTCGAATCGGCCACACTGCTCCTCGCTGACGGCGGCACCACTCTACCGTTCGGTCGGCCGACCGCGAGTCGGGCTCGCTCGCTCGTGCCGGCACCTCCTCCTGGCCGCGCGGTCGGACGCCGACCCGCTCCTGGCCTCACGCAGCCGGCCGCGCGAAGGCGGCGGCGCCGGCCGGCGAGGAGCGGCCGCCACTCCCGCCCCGAGCAGGAGGAGGCGGTCTGGAATAGTTGCGCGATGGGGCGGCGTCTCTCGCCGAGGGTCCGCTTCCGGACCCGCTCGCCCGAGGACGGCGCCCAGAGCGAGTCGATCCGCCGCGCGCAGCTCTCGTTCGGCGCGGTGTGGGCGAGCGAGACCGCGTTCATGGTCGGTCTCGCCGTCGTCGCGTTCCGCGATGGTGGCGTCGGAGCCGTCGGCATCGTCACCGGGGCGCGCATGGCTGCGGCGGCGCTCCTGGCGCCGTTTCTCGCGACGGTGGCCGACCGGGTGCGCCGGGAGCGGGTCCTGGCCTGCGTGGGGCTGGTCCGCGCCGCGACGCTCGGGACTGCGGCGGCAGTCACGGCCGCCGGGGGCCCGACCGCGGTGACGTACGGCCTTGCCGTCGTCGCCACGGTCGCGCTGGCGCTGTACCGGCCGGCGCATTCGGCCCTGCTGCCCGCCTTGTGCACGTCTCCCCAGCAGCTGACGAGCGCGAACGCCGTGCGCGGAATGCTGGACTCGTCGGCCACGCTCGGGGGCCCCGCTGCCGCGGCCGTCCTGCTCGCGGTGAGCGGACCCGACGCCGTGTTCACGGCTTGCGCCGCCGCGTCGCTGCTCGGCGGCCTGGTCGTGGCCCGGCTCTCGTACGACGTCCCTCCCCGCTCGCGGGTCGCGGCAGCGGGGGGCCACGAGATGGTGCAGGGATTCGCGACCATCGCGGCCAATCGCGGGCTTGCGCTGATCACGTCGCTCGGCGTCGTCCAGACGTTCACGCGTGGTTGCCTGAGCGTCTTCACCGTGGTGATCGCCATCGACCTCCTGGGGACGGGAGATCCCGGCGTCGGCGTCCTGACCGCGGCCGTGGGAGCCGGTGGGATGGTCGGGTCGATCCTCGCGTTCGGGTTGGTCGGGCGCGGCAGGCTCGCCCTCTGGTTCGGGGTCGGCGTCGCGCTCTTCGGTGCGCCGCTCCTCGGCATCGGCGTCGTCCCCGATCAGGTGACGGCGATCGTGCTGCTCGCCGTCGTCGGGGTCGGCAACGCCCTGATCGATGTCGGTGGCTTCACGTTGCTCGCTCGCCTGGCCGACGAGACCGTGCTCGCGCGCATGTTCGCGGGCTTCGAGGCGATCCTCACGCTCGGGGTCGCGGCCGGCGGTCTCCTCACGCCCCTGGTCGTCGAGTCACTCGGCGTCCGGCCCGCCCTCGTCGCGGCCGGGCTCCTCGCGCCGGCGGCCGTGGCCGCCAGCTGGCCCGCGCTCCGCCGGCTCGATGCCGAGGTGCGCGTGCGCGACGTGGATATCGAGACCATGCGCCCGATCCGCATGCTGGGTGCGCTGCCGGTGGCGACGATCGAACAGCTGGCCGGTGAGCTCGAGCACGCCGACTACGGGCCCGGGCACGCGGTGTTCCGGCAGGGCGAGCGCGGCGACTACTTCTACATCGTGCAGTCCGGGCAGGCCGAAGTCATCCTCGACGGCCGCGTCATCAGGACGCTCGGTGCCGGCGACTGCTTCGGCGAGATCGCGCTCCTGCGTGACCAGCCACGAACGGCCAGCGTCTGCGCGTCCGCGGAAACGCACCTGCACGTCAGCCGTTTGCGCCGCGGGGCGTACCTGACGGCCGTTACCGGATACCCGGCGGCCGCGTCCGCGGGCGAGGACCTCGTGACGGGTCGGCTCGAGGCCGACGCCGAACGGGTCCGAAGGATGGTCGAGGAAGGCTCAGGCCGCGGAAGCGAGGCGCCGCCGACGCCGGAGGCCGAGCATGTACGGCAGGCCCCGGCCGGCGACGTCGAGCGTCCTCCCGAGCCGATCGACCCAGCGGGGATCCGGAAGCGGAGGGAGTGAGCCCGCGAATTCCGCGACATCGACGAAATACGTGCGCACGGGACCGATTCCCTCGAGGTCGTGTGAGAGCTCGGTCACGGATGCCGACAGCGCGGCTCCCCCGCTCCGGTGGAGCTCCTCGGAGAAGAGGACGTACTCGGGCAGTGGAACCGGGTTCTTCAGCAGTCGATGGACGAGGATGACGTCGATGCCGACGAGCTTGCGGCGGTCCCTGATGGTCTGCGCGGCGACCTCGCCGACGTGGGCGACGAACTTCAGCTTCAGGTTCTCCGCCTGCACGCACCCGTCGCACGGGCACAGGTTGGACGCGACGTAGCGGCGCTCGCGGTGGAACGCGCGGTGCATGCTGCCGACGGCCTGCGTCATGGCGGCGACCGTGGCGTCCCCGTCGAGGGTGTCGGCCTGACGGGAGAGGAAGGCCGCGTCGCCCTCGATCTCGATCAGGTCGAAGTCACCGGCCGCATCGATCACCGCTTCGAGCAGCCTGGCGGTGTTGACCTCGGCGTGGGCGAGGCTCATCCGATGGGTGCGCATGTAGTCGGTGTACCCGCCGATGTCGGCGATCAGGAGAAGCGCACGCTGAGACGCCATCGGGGGAAGATCCTAGCCGAGCGCCCGTCGGGGCGTTCGGACCGGAGCGTGATCCACGCGATCGCGGCGGGATCGGTCGCGCCGATCGGGCGGACGCGCCGCGTCGTAGGATCCCGAGCCGAGATGCAGGCGTCCGCGATCGATCCGGCTCACCACCCGTCCGGCTCGGCGGAGCGGCGGTGAGCAACTGGGTCGAGCGATACCGCGCCGGCGATCGTGCCCAGGTCTGGACGGAGATGACGAGCCTCCCCGCACCGATGCCGCCCGATGCGCGGAAGCAGGCGGCCGCCGTCGCCCGCGAGACGATGCGGCGGTCGCGTGCGAACGTCGAGCGGCTGCTCGACCTGTTACCGGAACGCGGCTACGCGTTCGCAGCGGACCGTGCCGCGTTCGTGCCCCCGACGCCCGACGTCACCGTCGAGCTCGATGCGCTCGAGGAGCGGATCGGACGGCTGCCGCTGGCGCTCCGATCCTGGTTCGAGGAGGTCGGTCAGGTCAACTTCGTCGGCGAGTGCGCCGCATGGTCCTACTCGTTCACGGATCCGCTCGTCGTCGAGGCGCCGGCCGCGTACATCCACTCCGAGTACGACGCGTGGGAGGCCGATCGCGGAACGGAGTGGGATCAGGGGCCGTTCGCCCTCCCGCTCGCCCCCGACTACCTGCACAAGGCGGACGTCAGCGGTGGCCCCCCGTACTCGATGAGGATCCCGAACGACGGCGTCGATGGGCTCCTCCTCTGGGAGCGCCACCAGACGACGTTCGTGAACTACCTGCGCATCGCCTTCCGATGGGGCGGCTTCCCGGGGTGGGACCGCGGGTCGCTCGACGGCTGGGCGCGCCCCGACGGGCCACCGCCGACCCTTCTCGACGAGCTGTCCGCTGCGCTCCTGCCGATCTAGGCCGGACTGAGGAGTGCGCAGGCATCGGCGGACCCGAGGAGTTGGGGGCTACGGGCCCGTCTCGGGTCCGGACGCCGTCGCCCTCATCGCGCCCAGCACGAGCTCCTGGAAGTGGCGGAGCAGACGCTCGCTCTCCGGCAGCAACCGACCGTAGGGCACGGCGTTCGAGCGCAGTCCGCGCTGCACCGATTCGACGAGCGCACGGTCCTCTCGCAGGACCTGGTCGCTGAACGCCGCGGAGGCGTCCACCGCCTCGGCGGGCAGGCCAGCTTCGAAGTAGAAGTCGGTGATGACGAGGGTGCGGTTCTCGTCGATCGGGCGGAACGTCCCGAGCCAGAGGCGGCCGGGCGACGGAGCGATCATGAAGCTCGGCCAGAGGTAGTAGAACTGGAACTCCGGGACGCCGTGGCGACGGCCGAGGAGGGGACCGGCGGACGCGTCTCCCCGGCCGCTCGCTCGTAGCCGGCTCTCGTGGGTCATCACGAAGCGGTCGGCGGAGAGGCGGTAGATCTCCGTGCTCATCTCGACGGCGTCCGTGAGTGCGGGGTGCGCGATCGGGCAGTGGTAGCACTCGAGGCTGTTCTCGACGTAGACCTTCCAGTTGGCCTCGATCGTGTACTCGATGCGCTTGCGGTGCTCCAGGGCGCCGAACTGGAAGCCGTAGGCCTCCATCAGCTGCGGTACCGAGCCGAGGGCCTCGGCGAGCGGAGGCGCGTCGTCGGCGAGGGTCGCGAAGACGAACGGCTCCCACATCTCGACCCGGACGGGCAGCAGGCACAGCTCGGATCGATCGAAGTCACCCTCCATGTCGGCGCGGGGGGCGCCCCGCAGGCTGCCGTCGAGGTCGTAGGTCCAGCCGTGATAGGGACACTGCAGCGTACGGCGATTGCCGGAGCCCTCGGCGACCTCGTGGCCGCGGTGACGGCAGACGTTGACGAGGCCACGGATCCGTCCCGCGGCGTCGCGGGTGAGGACGATCGGGACGCGGCCGATGCGGGCAGTCACGTAGTCTCCGGGCGAGGCGAGCTCGCCGGTGTGCGCGACGTACTGCCAGGAGCGGGCGAACACGCGGTCCTGCTCCACTTCGAAATGCGCGGCATCGCTGTACCAGGTGGCCGGCAGGGTCCGTTCGCGCGTCAGCGCGTCGGCCGCGGCGGCCAGGGAGTCCTCGTCGATGGTCGTCATCACTCGGCTTTCACGTCGACGGTGGGCTGACGGGTCGCGAGACGCTCGGCGAGGACCGCGGCGATCAGCGTTCCGACGAGCAGGATCGTCGCGAGCGCGTTGATCGTCGGGCTGAACCCCTGCCGCATCATTGACCAGATCAGGAGCGGCAGGGTGCTCCGACCGCCGGTGAGGAAGAGCGAGACGACGAAGTTGTCGAGCGAGATCGCGAACGACAGGACCGCGCCACCGACGATGGCCGGGGCGAGGAGCGGCAGCGTGATCCGCCGGAAGGCCACGGTGCCGCCGGCGCCGAGCGTTCGTGCGGCCTGCACCAGCGTCCAGTCGAACCCGCGCAGGCGAGCGGCAACGAGCAGGTAGACGAGAGGAGCGTTGACCACGACGTGTCCGGCCACGATCGTCCAGAACGAGAGCTGGATCGAGAGGAGGCGGAAGGCCGACGCCATCGCGACCGCCAGCACGAGGGCGGGGATCAGGAGCGGCAGCGTCCAGGCGTAGCCGACGACGTTCGCCACCCGGGAGCGCCGCCGACTCAACCCGAGGGCCCCCGCGGCCCCGATCGCGACGGCGATCAGCGTCGAGACCGCCGCGATCTGGAGGCTGTAGACGGTGGCGTCGCGGAACCCCGGGTCGTCGAAGAGGGAGCGGTACCAGCCGAGGGTGAGCCCGTGGATCGGCAGCCCGGGGATCTTGCTGGCGTTGAAGGAGAGGAGGGCGATCAGGGCCAGGGGGGCGTAGAGGAAGAAGATCCCGAGGGCGATCACGACGTGAGGCCACCGCGGCCGCGTCACGAGCCGAGCCTCCGGGCGCGTCGCGTCACGAGCCAGGTGAAGGCGCCGAGCGTGACGGCCAGGGACCCCATGTAGACGATCGAGAGGGCGGCGCCCAGCGGCCAGTTGAAGACGGCGCCGAACTGGTCGGCGATGACGCGGGCGGCGACGACGCCCTGCGGGCCCCCGAGGAACGTGGGCACGGCGTAGTCGCCGGTCGCGAAGATCATGACGTAGACGAAGCTGACGGCGAAGCCCGTCGAGGCCAGGGGGAAGGCCACGCGCGCGAAGTTCCGGATCGGCCCCGCGCCGAGGACCCTGCCGGCCTGGAGGACCTCCGGCCGGATCGCCAGGAGGCTGCCGTAGATGGGGAGGAACGCGAAGGGCAGGAAGATGTGGACGAGCGCGACGATCATCGCGAAGCGGTTGAAGATCAGGAAGCTGAGCGGGCCGTGGATGACGCCGACTCGCTCCAGCGAGTAGTTGATCGCGCCGTCGGCGCCGAGGATCGATCGCCACGCGTAGAGCCTCGCCAGGTAGCTCGAGACGCTCGAGATGACGATCAGGAGTACCAGGAGGTCACGGTGCTTGGAGGTGTGGAAGCGAACCGCCCAGGCGAGCGGGAAGGCGATCAGCGAGGTGATGGACGCGGTGATGGCGCCGATCAGGAAGGCGTTCCAGAGCGACCGGCGGTACAGGTCGTCGGTGAAGACGCTGCGATAGTTGCTCCACGTGAAGTCGTGCACGATCTGGAACGTCTCGACCTGCCAGAAGCTGTAGACGAGGAAGATCGCGCCGGGGACGACGACGAAGAGCGCGGTCCAGGCGGCGAGGGGGAACGCGAGCAGGCCGCCCAGGAGGGCCGGCGGCGCATCGGCCGGACGCCTGCGCACCGCTCGGGTGGCTGACCTCGCCACCGCCTAGCCGCCCGCGGGAGGCGCGGGCGGGAAGAGGCGGATCCGGTCGACGTCGCAGACGACGCGAACCGCGTCGCCCTCACGCGCCGGCACGGCGTCGTCGTCGCCCGGGATCCAGCGGACGCGCAGGGCGCCGATCGCCGTCTCGACGCCGAACAGCACCTCGTAGCCGAGGAAGCTCGCCGAGCTGACCCGGCCGTCCAGCGAGGCGGCTCGGGCGGAGCCAGTGACGAGGGAGAGGTGCTCCGGCCGGATGCTGAGGACGACCTCGTCTCCGGGGTGGAAGCGTGGATCGGTGGGAAGGACGAGCCGGCCGTCGCCGATGGCGACCACGAGGCCGCGGTTCGCGCTCTCCACGGTCCCCGTCAGGAGGTTCGTCTCGCCGACGAAGCCGGCGACGAACGCGTCCACGGGCTCGCTGTAGGCCTCGAGGGGCGGACCGTCCTGGACGATCCGGCCGTCCCGCATCAGGACGATCCGATCGGACATCGCCATCGCCTCGTTCTGGTCGTGCGTGACGAAGATGAACGTGATGCCGACGCGCCGCTGGAGGTTCTTCAGCTCCGCCTGCATCTCCTTGCGGATCTGGAGGTCGAGGGCGCCGAGGGGCTCGTCGAGGAGCAGGATCTCCGGCTCGGAGATCAGCGACCGGGCGAGGGCGACCCGCTGCTGCTGGCCGCCGGAGAGTTGGTGGACGCTCCGCTCCCCCGCCCAACCGAGCCCGACGAGGTCGAGGATGTCCTGGACCCGCGCGCCGACCTCGCGCCGGCTCCGACGGCCGAGGGTCAGGCTGAAGCCCACGTTCTCGGCGACGGAGAGGTGCGGGAAGAGCGCGAGGTGCTGGAAGACCATCCCGAGCGGCCGGCGCTCGGGCGCGAGCCGGGTGATGTCGCGGTCGTCGAGGAGCACACGACCGGTGGAGGGTCGGAGCAGGCCCGCGATGATCCGCAGGGCCGTGGTCTTGCCGCATCCGCTCGGTCCGAGGAGCGAGACGAACTCTCCCGCCCGGATCCGCAGCGTGAATCCCTCGAGCGCCGCTCCCTCGCCGTAGGAGAAGGAGACGTCCTCGAGCGCCAGCTTCCAGCCGCCTGCGGCCGGGGGAACGGGTGCGCGCGCGGGGGGAGCCTCCGTCACTTCGCGCTGGCCCACGCCTTCGTCCAGTCGGCGTAGGTCGCGTACTCGCCCTTCTCGGCGGGGATCGCCGGCCACACCGGGGCGTGGGCGAAGGCGTTCTTGATGTCGGCGTAGTCGTAGAGCGAGCGGAGATCGGGGTCGAGCAACGGCACGGCCTCGGGGTTCACGGTACCGGTGCCGAAGGCCCGCTGGATCTCGGCTGCGCCCTTGGCGCCGGTGACGAGATCGATCCAGGCCAGGGACGTGTCGTAGTTGTCGCTTCCCTTGGGGATGCAGAGGTTGTCGATGTACGTCTGGGTCCCCTGGGTCGGCACGAAGGTCTTGATGTTGACGCCCTTCTGCTTCGCCGTCTGCTCGTCGCTCGGGTTGCCCGAGAGGCTGTAGTCGACCTCGTGCGTCAGCATCAGCTGCAGGATGTCACCGAACGAGCCGGGCACGGCCTTGGCGTTCGAGAGCACCTTCCGGGCGACGTCGACGCACTGCTTCAACTGCGCCTGCGTGAGGTGGTGCGGATCGGGGTTGCCGAGGTGGAGGTACTGGGCGATCCAGGTCAGATGCTCGAGGGCGTCGATGAGGACGTACTTGCCCTTGAGCGCGGGATCCTCGATGACGTCGGCGAAGCGCTTCAGCGGCTGCACCTTGTCCGCGTTGTAGAGGCCCACCGCGTAGGAGAAGTCGATCGGGACGGCGTAGACCTTGCCGTCCTTGCCGTGCAGGTAGTCGAGATCGCGGATCTGCGGGTAGATCTTGTCGAAGTTCGCCATCCGCTCGACCTGGATCGGTTCGAGCACGCCCGCCTCGATCATCGTCTGGACGGTTCCGTGGTAGGGGGACGTGAGGTTGTAGGTGCCGGGGGACGCCGTCTGGATCTTCGTCAGCATCTCCTCGTTCGTCTGGGTGTAGGTGGCCGTGAGCTTGACCCCGTGCTCCTGCTCCCAGGCGTGGATCGTGGGGTACTTCTCGGGGTCGGCAGCGTCGTACCCCTCCCAGCCGACGAACTTCAGCGTGGCGGCCTTCGGCTGCAGCCCCGACGCCGAGGTGGAGGCCGGAGCCGCGGTCGAGCTCGCCGCCGAGCCCGAGGAGCTGGCGGTGGCGGCGGCCGTCGTCGAGGCCGATGACGCGGCGGCGGACGAGCTGGAGCTGCTCGACGAGGAGCCGCCGCAGGACGAGAGGAAGCCGCCACCGAAGGCGAGAAGGGACACGCCGCCCACCCGCTCGAGGAATTCGCGCCTGCGCAGCTGATCCGATTCGCTCACGATCCACCTCTCCCCTCGGGCGTCGTCCAGGTCTCTCGCTGTCCGCGCGATCACTCTCCGGACCTAATAATTTATGAATATACTCCAGCCGGCATGTCGGATCAAGGAACGGTCATCGTCACGGGAGCGGCGTCCGGTATCGGCGAGGCGACTGCTCGGCGGCTGGGGGCCGTCGGCTACCGGCTGGCGCTGATCGACGTCCAGGCCGATCGGCTCGAGGCTCTCTCCGCCGAGCTCTCCCGCCTGCCGGCGACCAGCCGTGCCCTCGTCGCCGACGTGCGGGACGAAGAAGCGGTCGCCGCCGCGATCGGGTCAGCCGCGAAGCTGGGGGCCGTCTGCGGGCTGGTCACCGCGGCCGGGGTGACCGGCGCTCTGCGGCCGATCGAGGCGCTTGCGCCCGTGGGCGACCTGTTCGCGGTCAACGTCTTCGGCACCATGTACGCCGTCAAGCACGCCGTGCCCCTGCTCGTCGAGGGCGGGGGCTCGATCGTCTGCGTCGCGTCGGCCGCCGCCTTCGTCGGCACGCCCCGGCTCGCCGCGTACGCGGCGACCAAGGGGGCGATCGTCGCCTTCGCGAAGTGCGCGGCCGTCGAGCTGGCGGACCGGGGCATCCGCGTCAACTCCGTCTGCCCCGGGATCGTCGACACGCCGATGGTCAGGGACGTGGCGGCGCAGCGTGGCGGATCGCCCCATGTGAGCGGGACCCCCGACAACGTCCTCGGCCGGGTGGCGGCGGCCGACGAGATCGCCGAGGTGATCTCCTTCCTCATCTCGGACCGGAGCAGCTTCATGGTCGGCTCCGACGTGGTCGTCGACGGCGGCAAGCTCGCCCGATGACGGCCTCCGACGGCCGGCTCCACGGCATCCTCCCCGTTCTCCAGACGCCGTTCGCCGCGAGCGGCGCGATCGACCACGCCGCGCTCGCGGGACTGGTCGGGTTCGCGGCGGCGAGCGGGTGCAGCGGCGTCGTCTATCCCGCCAACGCGAGCGAGTTCTACGCCCTCGGCGACGAGGAGCGACTCGCCGCGACCGCCTCCGTCTTCGACGCCGCCGCCGGAGCCCTCCCGGTGATCGCCTGCGTCAGCGGATCGAGCGCCCGCCACGCCTCGATCTTCGCCCGGCAGGCCGGCGACCTCGGCGCCGCAGCCGTCATGGCCCTCCCGCCCCGGGGTGCCCCCGTCGACGCCATCGTCGAGTACTTTCAACGCGGCGTCGCCTCCGTCGGCGTGCCGGTGGTGCTGCAGAACGTGGGCCCTCCCCTCGGCACGCCGCTCGACGCCCGCGGCCTGGATCGACTCCTCGCGGCCGTTCCCGAGGTCCTCTACGTGAAGGAGGAGCAGCAGCCGACGACCCACCGCATCTCGGACCTCGTGGCCCGCTTCGGCGATCGGCTCGACGGCGTGATCGGCGGAGCGAACGGGCAGTGGCTGGTCCAGGAGGCGAGCCGCGGCAGCGTCGGCTGCATGCCGGCGACCGCGCTCGTCGACCTGCAGGTGCCGATCCAGCACGCGATCGACGTCGGCGACTGGGAGCACGCGCGTCGACTCCAGGTCCGTCTCCAGCCGCTTCTCTCCTACGTCAGCATCTACGGTGTCTCGATGGTGAAGGAGATCCTCCGCCTGCGGGGCGTCATCCCCTCCTCGACCACCCGCGACCCCGGCGCCCGCCCCCTCGACGGCCCGGACCGGGCGGAGCTCGCGCGCTTCCTGGAGGCGTTGGAGCTGATGCCCTCGAGCTCTCTGGCCGAGGCGGTCGGAGTGGACGACGATGGCTGAGCGAGACCTCGTCGTCAGCGCGGACGTGCCCTGCGGGTCGGTCGGCCGGGTCCGCGTCAGCGGCGAGAGAACCGTCGAGATCGAGGTCCAGAGCAGCCGCGAGTTCGGCATCGAGGGATCTCTGGAGACGTGGATCTGCGGGCGACTCGCGGGCCACCACGCCGACGTCGAGGTGCGGGTCGGCAACGAGCACGGCAACATGCAGTTCCTCCGACCCGTGGCCCGGCTTCCCGGGACCCCGTGGGAGCACGTCGCCGAGTTCGGCCCCACCTCGGCTGGCCCGGATGACGCCTACGCCTTCTCCGTTCCCGCCGCCGACGGCGCGCCGGTCGACTTCGCCACCTGGTGGCCGTACGACGAGAGCCACCACCAGGCGCTCCTCGACGACCTCGACCGGTCGCCCGCCGCCACCGTGACGGCGATCGGGCGGAGCACCCGGGAGCGCCCGATCCACGCCGTGGCGATCGGCGAAGGGGACGGCCGACGGGCCACGGTCGCCGTCGTCGGCGGGTTCCACGGTGGCGAGCCCTCGTCGCTCTGGGCGACGGATGCGCTCCTCCGCTACGCGGCCTCACCCGCGGCCGCCGCGCTGCGCCGGGCGATCCGGATCGTCGCGGTCCCGCTCGTGAACGTCGACGCCGTCGCCGACGGCCTCGATCGGCGGAGCGCACTCGGCGTGAACCTCTGGCTCGACTCCGCGGCACGCTCCGCCCCGGAGGTCACGGCCCTCGACGCGCTGCTTCGCGACGCACTCCCGGACGTCGTCGTCGACGTGCACTCCTGGCACTGGCAGGGCGACGGCTGCTTCACTCCCGGCTGGCTGTCGGCCGGCGACGACGTCTACCGTCGGATCATGCGGCTCCGCCAGGCCATCCACCGCCGGTTCCCGCTGTCGGGCCAGCTCCTCTTCCTGGACGACGAGGACTGCTGGCTGACCCGGATCTGCGTCGAGCTCGGCGTCCCCGCAATCGACGCCGAGGTGACGCTCGGGCGCGGCACCGACGGCGCCTGGAAGACGCTCGGGCGGGCGCGCGACGACGGCGTGGCGATCCTCCGCGGCACGACCGACTACCTCGCGCGGAACGCCGGTCGATGACCCTGCGCGACGTGCAGGCGACGCCGCCGCGGCTCTCCGACGTCGTCGCGGACGCGCTCCGCCAGGAGATCCTCGCCGGCAAGCTGCGGCCTGGAGCGCGCCTGGACATCGACGAGCTCGCCGTCCGCTTCGGCGTCAGCCGGACCCCGCTGGACGACGGCCTGCGCCACCTCGAGGACGAGGGCCTCGTCGTCATCGCTCGGCGACGAGGGACGTTCGTCGCCGCGATCGACGCACGGGAGCTGGCCGAGGTGTTCGACATCCGCGCCTCGCTGGAAGCACTCGCCGCGCGGCGCGCCGCCGAGCGGAACGCACCACCGGCGATGGCCCCGATCAACCAGATCCTGACCGAGCTGGCTGCGGCGATCGCCGCTCGCGACGTCGACGCCCACTCGCGGTGCAATGCGGCCTTCCACGAGCAGCTCGTGCGCATGTCGGACAACCGCCGGCTGCTCGCCCTCTACACGAGCCTGCACGCCCAGATCACGATCGCCCGCGTCCACGCCCAGAGCGCCTCGTGGACGACGCGCGCCGATCTGGAGCTCCGCGAGCACCAGGCGATCGTCGAGGCGATCGCCCGCGGCGACGGCGAGGCGGCCGCGCGGGCGGTCACCGGTCACATCGAGCGGGCGGCCCGGTCGCTGACCGCCGACCTCCTGCAGGGGGCGGAGGACGATGCGGCTCGTTGACGTCGAGGCCTTCGCCCTTCGGGCGCCGTTCGCCGGAGGCGCCTACTGGGGCGCCCGCTCCTGGGCCGACTCCGCCACGGCGGCGCCGGCCACCGACGCTCCCGCCTTCGCGCGGTGGGAGCCCGCCTACGAGGACGTGTGCGCGACGACGGTCGTGCGGCTCCGCACGGATACGGGCCTGGTCGGCTGGGGCGAGTGCAAGGCGCCGGTGGAGCCGGAGATCGTCCGCGACGTGATCCACCGGCTCCTCCGCCCGGCGATCCTCGGCTGCGACCCGATCCAGGTCGGGCCGCTCTGGGATCGCCTGTACGGCCGCATGTCGCTTCGCAACCAGGGCGCCGGATTCTTCCTGGAGGCCCTCTCCGCCGTGGACATCGCGCTCTGGGATCTCGTCGGGCGCGCCGCGAACCTGCCGATCGCCGCGCTCCTCGGTGGCGTCTACCGCGACCGCATCCCCCTCTACGCCTCCGGCGTGGTCGGACTGCGGACCGCCGACGACGACCCGGCGCGGGTCGCGGCCGAGGCGAGGGACTTCGTGCGCCGCGGCTTCCGCGGCGTCAAGATCGCGATCGGTCACGGCGTGGACCTCGACGTTCGATCCGTCGAGGCCGCGGTCGACGAGACGCGAGGGGTCGCCCTCCTGGCCGACACCGCCGGGCGGTACAACCTCGTCCAGGCGACGCGACTCCTCCGCCTCCTCGAGCCCACGGGCCTCTTCCTCCTCGAGGCCCCGTTGCCCGCCGAGCTCCGCAAGGGCTACGCCGAGCTGCGCCGGTCGACGTCGATACCCCTCTCCAACGATCTCCTCGGCGCCCGCTGGGCGTGGCTCGACCTCCTCCGCGAGGACGGCGTCGACGTCGTCGCCCCGGACGTGTCGCGTGCCGGCGGCCTGACCGAGTGCCGGCGGATCGCCGTTATCGCCGAGAGCTTCGGCGTCACCTGCTCGCCCCACATGAGCCTCAGCTCGGTCATCCATCAGGCCGCCTGTGCGCAGTTCGCCGCGAGCCTGCCGGAGCTGTCGCTGATGGAGTACTGGACGGGTACGAGTGCGCTGAGCGACGACGTCGGGACGAGGCTCACGGTCGATGATGGCCTCCTCGGCGTTCCCCGCGGAGCCGGGCTCGGCATCGAGATCGACGAGGAGCGCCTCCTCGCCCACGCGTGCTAGCCGAGCGCTTCCAGCGACGGCTGGCGTCTCTCCCGCGTCCGGCGATCGTCACGTCGCCGGAGCTGATCGGCTACCTGTCCGGGTTCTTCGCACCGGTCGAGGAGTGGCCCGTCGCCAACCCCGTCGCGCCCGTGGCGGCGGTCCTCGTCGTCGGGCTGAGGGGGCCGGTCCTCGTGGTCGCAAGCATGTACGAGGGGCTCTGCGACCCGGAGGGCCCGACGCCTCGAACCTACCGGTCGTACGACGCCTGGAGGCCGCCGGCGCCGGTGGGGGAACTGACGGGCGCGATCGGCGCGGCGCTCATCGAAGCGGATGTCGCGCCCGGCCAGGTCTTCGTGGAAGAGGGCGTTCCGCACGTCGTCGCGCTCGCCGCCGCGGACGCGGGGCTCCGCGCGGTGCGGCTCGACCCGTCGGTTCCGGACGCGTCCCGCCCCGACGCCGACCTCCTCCAGGCCACGCGGGGCGCCTGCCGGCTGGCCGACGTCGCGCAGCGGGAGGTTGCGCGACTCGCCGAGCCGGGCCGGAGCGAGGCGGAGATCGCCGGCCTCGCCCACGCCGCCATCGCGGCCGCGGCCGGCCGGCGCCTCCCCGCGATCCTGACGGTCACCGCCGGAGCGGCGTCCGGCGTCCGCGCGGGGCCCGCGACCGAACGGGTCGTCCAGGCGGGCGATCTCGTGCTCTGCGACGTCGCCCCCTGGTGGAACGGCGCCTGGTCGGACGCGGCGACCACGGTCTGCGCCGGGGAGCCGAGCCGCGCCCAGCAGCGGAACTTCGACGCTGTCCGCGGCGCGCTCGACCTGGCGATCGCCCGCTGTCGCCCGGGCGCCCTCGGGCGCGAGGTCGACCGCGCCGTCCGTGAGCACCTGGAGGACCGGGGACCGACCTACGGACACCACACCGGGCACGGGATCGGCCTGCGCTGGTGGCAGGAGCCCTACCTGACGCCGTACGGGGAGACGCCGATCGAGGAAGGCATGGTCCTCGCCGCCGAACCCGCGCTCTACGATCCGCTGCTCGGCGGCGTCCGGCTGGAGCACACCTTCCTGGTCCGGACGGGCGGCAACGAGGTCCTCACCCGGTACGAGCACCGACTGCGGCCGTGACGCGCTCCCCCGGGTCGGAGACTCGCCCGACGGGTCCGTCCCTGCTCCGACGACTTCCTCGACGTGGCCCGGATCGGAAGCTTCGGCGACGGCCGAATGCGTGGTATTACAAGGCCATGCGGACGTTTTCCCTGGCTGCGCTCGCTGCCGTTCCGTGCCTCTTCGGCACGACCGCGATCGCGCAGGCCGGGATCTCGGGGACGTATCGCGTCACCTCGACGGGTGCGACGGCACCGGCGGGTCTGTACCAGCTGGCGGGCAGCGCGACCTGGCGGTTCACCGGCGGCCCGCGCCGCGGGGAGACGCACGCGTACCTGTCGGAGGCCGCCCAGGGGCCGTTCGTCGAGCCGTGCACGGACACGGGCGGCTCGATCACCTACCGGATCTCCGGGCCGGGCAGCGACACGGCCGCCGTGTTCACGTACTCGATGACCATGAACCTCCTGAGAGGAACGGGTGTCGCCGAGCTCCGGCTCGGCCAGGAGACGATCGGGTACGTCACCGAATCGACCGATCGGGACTGCCCCGCTCCCTACGACGGAGGCAACGGCAACTCGTCCCGAGATGTGCTCGCGTCCGGGATGTTCGGCCTGGGAACGGTCGGCTACGACGCCTGGCGCCTGCGCAGGGGGCGCGACGGTGCGTGGCACATCGATGCTCATCAGACCGCCGGCGACCCGACCTCGGGGTCCTCCACGGCCACCGTCCATGCGACCTTGAGCGGCAGCCTCCGGTCCCTGCGGGCGAGCTGCAAGGTGCCCACGGTTCGCGAGTTGCGCCGGGCGACGACCTTCGCGCAGGGCATCGCGGTGGTTCGCCGAGCTGGCTTCGCCAAGCCCGGCATCGGCACGCGGCACATCCGCTGGGCGCCCGTGGGGCGTCTGTACGTCGACGAGCTCGGCGACGCACCCTACGCGCTGTGCGGCCGCAAGCTCCACCTGTTTCGCAGCTAGCCCGCCGGGTCGGCCCTCGCTCGGGCAGCGGTACGACGAGGCGCCCCCGCCCGCGGCGCCGTCGCGGCGACCAGAGACGCCGGGAGAGCGTTCGATCATCCGCTCCGGTGGCACGCGACGACCACCGGCTCTCGTGGCTCGCGTGACGGCCGGCTGGTCGAGGCGTCCGGGCCGATCGCGGCCGCGAGCAGAGGCAACGAGGAAGACCCGGACGCGCGTGATCGACGCGCTCCTGGCCGGGAATCCACGCTTGCCTCCGCGAGCGTCCGCCCGCGTCGGCCCCTCCTCCGGCTCAGGCAACCTGGAGGAGGAGCTTCCCGAACTTCCCGGGCTCGGCGAGGGCGTCGAGCGCGTCCGCGGCCTGCTCGATCGGGAAGGAGCGATCGACGATCGGCGTGATCTCCCCTGACGCGAGCAGCGGCAGGACGCGCTTGGCGAAGTCCTGCATGAGCGCCGCCTTCTGCTCCGGCGGGCGCCGTCGCAGGCCGGTCCCGATCAGGTGGGCCCGGCGTCCCATCAGATCGCCGAGCTTGACGACCGGATCGCCGCCCTTGCCGCCGCCGACGATGATCACGCGGCCGCGCAGGGCGAGGGAGGCGATGTCCTCCGGGACGTTGATGCCCCCCACCAACTCGAGGACCACGTCGGCTCCGCCGAGCTCGCGGACGCGCGCGTAGGCCTCCTCGCTGCCGAGCGCGGTCGCGCCGAGCTCCGCGACCCGAGGGCGGAGGCCCTCGGTGCGCACGCTGGCGACCACCTTCACGCCCATGCAGCGCGCGATCTGCACGGCGGCGGTTCCGACGCCGCCGCTGGCGCCGTTGACGAGCAGCACGTCGCCGGGCGCCAGCCGGCACTGGGAGACGATCGCGTCGTAGGCGGTCAGGTACGCCTCGG
Source organism: uncultured Thermoleophilia bacterium (assembly GCA_963800515.1). Classification (GTDB taxonomy): domain Bacteria; phylum Actinomycetota; class Thermoleophilia; order Gaiellales; family F1-60-MAGs149; genus CAWDBC01. The sequence goes on along the minus strand of CAWDBC010000004.1, from coordinate 27,885 downwards.
GGATGGCGGCGGCGTGCTCGTCGTCGATTCGGTCCGGCACGCGCGCGAGGTCGCGCTCGTACGCGACGACGCGGCTCGCGTGCCCGCCGCCACCGACCAGCCCGAAGACCCGATCGCCCACCGCGAACGCCGAGACCCCGTCCCCGACCGCGACGATCGTGCCGCCGACCTCGAGGCCCGGGACGTCCGTCGGCCACCCGGGAGGAGGCGGGTGCTTCCCCTCCCGCTGCAGCACGTCGGCCGGGTTGAGCCCCGAGTGCGTCGGCGCGATCAGCACCTCGAACCGGCCGGGCGAGGGATCCGGCCGCTCCTCGACCGCGACGAGCTCTCGGCCGCCGACCCCGCGATAGACGACGCACTTCATGTGATGCTCCCGGTTGCTGGCGGTCGAAGGATGCCCGTCCCGGCGCGCCGACATGGAGCCGGCCGATCGGTGGGCCAACGGATGACCGGCTGTCTCCACCTCGCATCTGTCCGCCCGGTGACCATCTGCTGACGGTAACCGAAGGGACCCCGCACAAAGGCCGGAAGCCCACGTACCCATCCGCGCATGGCGCGGATGGGCTGGGCGACACCCTCTCGGCCTCCGTCAGCGAGCGTAGGAGAAGACCACGATCGTGTCGGCGCGGACGTCCTGCGTGCCGAGCTCGACGGGAACCGGCTCGGGCGCGCTCGAGCTGCGCGCGGCCGCGTCCTGGTACGTCGCGACTGGGCCGCCGGACGACGAGTCGTCGATGGACACGACGCCGGTGACGTGCACGCCGATCTGGGCCGCCGCCGCGTCGGCCTTGGCCCGGGCGTCGGAGATCGCCTGCTTGAGGGCGGCCGCGTAGGCCGCACGAGAGTCCTCGACCGAGAACGACGGTCCGCTGACCTCGTCGGCGCCGGCCGCGTTCGCCGCCGTGAGCAGCTTCCCGGCCTGCTTGGGATCACGGACGGTGACGGTCAGTGAGATGTCGGCGCGGTAGGCCTTCGTGTCCCAGTCCTGGTAGGTGCTGGCGTTCCCCGTCTGCAGGTCGTCGTCGGCCACCCCGAGGGCCTTCAGCTTCGCGGTGACGGCGCTGATCTTCTTCGCGGCGGCCGAGAGAGCCGTTGCCGAGCTCGCGGACTTGCCGACCGCGCCGACGGTGATCGTCGCGCGATCCGGCTTGACGGTGACCGATCCGGTGCCCGCGAACCGCAGGTAGGGAACGAGTGGCCCGGCCGGGGACGAGGTGTCGGACGCACGAGCGACGTCGGGCGGGGCGACCGTCGAGCTGGCCATCGGGCGCAGGGCGACCCCGGTGGCGATCACGATTGCGGCAGCGACGACCGCGAGTGGGAGCCGGACGGACTTCAGCATGGGGACCCCTTGTCGATGGTCCCGTTTGGACGCCGGGCCACCGTCGACGGTTCCCCCTGCTCGGCCACCCGATCCTATCGGGGGCGTTGGCGGTCCCGACGACGCCCTTGTCATCGAGCACGCGCACGGCGCCCTTGGGCTGCCGTACGGCAACTCCGTTGTCCCGGATCTGGACGCCGACGTCGAGCGCAGCTCTGTCGAGGGGCGCGCCGCGGGGACCCGCCTGGTCCGCGGCCGGTTCCCGCGGCGCCCCTCGACGCGGGCTACACCAGCGGCTCGGCCGGGAACCGCAGGCCGAACCGCTCGACCAGGCCCGGCACGGTCGACGGATCCATCTCGAGCCCGTACCGCGCGCAGAGCGCGCCGAGCTGCTCCGGCGCCGCCTCGGCCGCGCCTCCGAGATCGACGAGCTCGGCGAAGAACCGCTCGAATCCTGCGGGCGAGATGATCTCGAGGATCCGGCACGGCTCGTCGCCGGCGTTCCAGAAAGTGTGCCACTGGCCGCGCGGCTTGAAGACGAGGTCGCCGGGTCCGGCCTCGACGTGCTCGTCGCCGAGGAGGGCGCCCATCCGCCCCTCGAGGACGAAGCTGTACTCGTCCTCGTTGGCGTGGCGGTGCAGCGGCGCGGCGAGCGCTCGCGCCGACATCGGGTGCTCGACGAGCGAGAACCGCTCGCCCGCCTCGGCGCCGTCGATCATGAACCGGACGCCGATGCTCCCGAGGAAGCCGGCCTTGCCGTCGGCCGGGCCGACGATCTTCGCTGTGGTCAGGGGCACCGAACACCTCTTTCGTGGGACAGGATGGTCGCGCGAATCGTAGGCACGGGCCGCTCGATCTGTCAAACTTCGCGGTACACCTATGACCGATCAAAAACGTCCCTACCGGATGCGGGCCCGCGCGGAGCTCCAGGACCGCACGCGACAGCGGATCACCGAGAGCGCCGTCGAGCTCCACGGCACGCTCGGGCCGTCGCGCACGACGATGAGCGCCGTCGCCGAGCACGCGGGCGTACGCCGGTCCACGCTCTACCGCCATTTCCCCGACGAGGAGGCGCTGTTCGCCGCCTGCGCAGCGCACTGGGCGGGCGACCACCCGCTCCCCGACCTGGATGCCTGGGCGAGGGTGCGGAACGCCGACGACCGCCTGCGGCGTGCGCTCGGCGAGCTCTACGCCTACTACGAAGGTGCCGAGCCGATGATCGCGAACGTCCTCCGGGACGTCGACCTCGTGGCGGCCGTCCGCCCGCAGTTCGCACCGTTCCTCGCCTACATGGAGGCGGCGCACGCCCTCCTGATGACCGGCCGGCGCGGACGGGGGCGCCGCACCCGCCGGGCGCAGGCGGCGATCGGACACGCGATCTCGTTCACGACCTGGCGATCGCTCGTCCGCGAGCAGGGATGCACCATCGACGAGGCGGTCGACCTGATGAGCCGGCTCGTGGAGTGACCACGCGGCCGGGCGACGACCGGTTCGCGGCAGGCGTGATCGCCGTCACAGGAAGCGGCCGCGCGGCACTCCTCGGGGCCGGAGGCGGAAAGGGGGACCGAACGTGTTGACACCGTCGCTGGGGCGTAGTATTGATGCGTCCCCCAGCCAGTTCGCCCGGCTGCGTCGAGGTAGGGGGAGGTGGCTCGATGCCCAGGTGGTGCAGGTCCGCGCGAAGGGCGTGGTACCTCGCGATGCTCGTGGCGCTCGGTGTCGTCCTCGCGGCGACCTCCGCGGGGGCGGCGACGTCCCTCGACGTCGTTCGGAGCGAGGGCGCCAACCGGGTGGAGCTCCGCGCGTCCGCGGCCGGGTTCGCTCGGTTCGACCTGGACGGCAAGGGCCGCCTCCAGGGCGGATTCGCCATTCGCTACGCGACACGGACGATCCTTCTCCTCGACGCCAGGGGTCGCCGCTACCAGGTGCTGCCGCTCGAGGCCGGCCTGCAGCGACTGCGCGCGATCCGCAGCCTCGTCAACCGCGGCTCGGTCTACGCCCCGGTGCCGCCGCCGCGGCTGCTGGCCCGCGAGCGCCTCAGCCGGACGCGGCTGACCCGCGTGATTCGCGGCGTCGCAACCCGGGCCTCGATCTCGAGGATCGGATCCACCCGGACCCGACTCTGGATCGCCCGCGACCTGCCCTCGCCACCGCCGGACGTTCTCGCCGCGATCCGCGAGCTCGTCTCGCCGACCGCAGCGACGACCACGGGCGTCGTGGCGTTGCGCGTCGAGGCTCGTCGGGGGCGGCGCTGGGTCACGGTCTCGCGCGCCGCGCGCGTCCGCACACGTCCTCTGAGCGTCCGCGCGTTCGCCGCGCCCCGCGGCTTCCACCGCGCCGTCCTCGTGCCCCCGCTCAGCGCCCTGCAGACGCCCCGACACCGCTCGTTGGGCAGCGTGCCGGCAACCGTCACGCGCGGCTCCACCTACTTCCCGGTGATGACGCACCAGAGCGTCGTCGCCGTCTACTGGGGCCGCATGTTCGCCAGCAGCCCCACGCTGGTCGCATCCCTGAACGCGTCGTTCAACGTCATCCTCAAGAACCCCTACGTCGCGCCGCTCGCCCAGTACAACGGCATCGGCCAGGGTCGGCTCGCCGCGTCGACCGTCATCAACTCCGACCCGCCCGCGGTCGTCGGCAACGCCGACGTGCAGGGCGGCGCCGCGGTCGCGCCGATGGTCTACCTGGCGCGCAACCTCCCGGGGGCGCAGCGATGGTGGGCGCGATGGGACACCGAGCAGCCGCTGTACGTCGTCTTCGTCCCCGGCAGCCTCGTCAACGGCGACGGTAACTGCGGGTACCACTCCGCGCTGCCCGTCGAGTCCGCCCTGATCGACCCGTTCGGCTTCGCCGTCTGGCCGGTCGTCCCGTACGCGCTGGTCAAGGTGCCGCCGTTCAGCAGCATCTCCTGCGGCGGCGGCGGCGAGTCCGCGACCGTGACGCTGTCGCACGAGACCGTCGAGGCGGCGACCGACCCGCTCCTCGGTGGCTGGCGGCAGCCCAGCCCGCCGAGCGGCGAGCAGGGCGAGGTCTCGGACATCTGCCAGGAGGGAGCGACGGCCCCGTTCGCCCAGCTCTCGCGCGTCGGCGGGGTCGCCGTCAACACGTACTGGTCGCAGAACACCGGCACCTGCGTCCCGGATCCTCGGCCGACCGTCCAGATCCTCGCTCCGGTGAGCGGCGCCACCCTGCAGTGGGGGCTCGCGCTCCCGATCTCCGCGATCGCCCGCGACCCGCTGGACGGCGTCCTGCCCACCTCGAGCCTGCGCTTCACCCTCGACGGCTCACCGGTGACGCCCAACCCCTCCGGCAGCCTTCCGCCGCCGGCGCCCGGAAGCCACGTCCTCGCCGTCACGGCCACCGACAGCCAGGGCCTCAGCCCGGCGACGCCGGCCTCGGTCTCGTTCACCGTCGCCGTCCACGCTCCGACGGTCCACATCGACGCGCCGATCAACGGCGCCTCGGTCGCCCAGGACGCGACCGTCAGCCTCCGGGGAGGCGCCAGCGACGCGGGCCTCGGTGGCCTGCCCTCGAGCGCGCTCGTCTGGACGATCCGCCGTGCCGACGGCACCGTCGTCGACACCCGCACCGGGACCTCGGTGCCGTACCGCTTCCCCTCGCAGGGCGACTTCACGGTCACGCTGACGGCCAACAACGGCGCGCCCGGAGGGGCTGGAATCGCCTCGGCCTCCGTCACCGTCCACGTCACGGCACCGACCGGCGCACTCAGCGTCGTGGTCACGCAGCCGGCCGACAACTCCTGGTTCACGGACGGCTTCATGACCGCCCTCACCTTCACGGCGGTCGCGAGCGACGCGACGGGAACGAGGAGCGACGCCACGTTCGTCTGGACGGACGATCTCGACGGTGGCCTCGGGACCGGCGCGACGATCAGCCACACCCTGTCGGGCGGCTTCGCGCAGGTCAACACCCATCACGTGACCGTCACCGCAACCACGCCTGACATGCGCTCGGCGACGGACACGATCACGGTGCTGTCCGGCCAGATCGGCTGACGGCCGAATGCGATGAGACCGTCGGTCGGCACCCCCGCGGGTCCCGACCGGCGGTCGACATCGAGGGTGCGAGCACCGAGCCCGCACACGCCGGCGGCGCGCGAGCGGTCACGGCACAGGAGACCCGCGAGAATGCGCCCGTGGCCACCCCCGCCAGCCAGCCGGCGCTCGTCGACGCCCTCACCGCGCTCAGCCAGGAGCTCGCTCGCGTCCGCCTCGCGCTCGAGGTGCCCGGCGCCGCCCGGACGGCCACCGCCCGGGACGCGCTGATCGACCAGATCGACGACTACGTCCTGCCGCGGCTCCGCCAGATGGAGGCGCCGCTCCTGATGGTCGTCGGCGGCTCGACGGGGGCGGGGAAGTCGACGCTCGTGAACTCGCTCGTGGGGGCGACCGTCTCCCCGCCGGGGGTCCTGCGCCCGACCACCCGGGCTCCCGTCCTCGCGTGCAACCCGGGCGACCTGCGCTGGTTCGCGGACGACCGCATCCTGCCCGGCCTCAGCCGCACCGTCGACGGGGCCGGCGGGGCCGGGCGGCCTGCAGCTCGCCCGCACGGCGGCGCTGCCACCGGGGCTCGCGCTCCTCGACTCGCCCGACATCGATTCCGTGGTCGAGGCCAACCGGGACCTCTCGCGGCAGCTCCTGGCCGCCGCCGACGCCTGGCTCTTCGTGACGACAGCCGCCCGTTACGCGGACGCCGTCCCCTGGGACCTCCTGCACGCCGCACGCGATCGCGGCACGGCGCTCTCGTTGGTCCTCGACCGCGTCGCCCCGGAGGACGTCGGCGAGGTCACCGCGCACCTCCGCGCGATGCTCGACGAGCGCGGCCTGGCCGGCGCGACGCTCCTCGTCGTCCCCGAGACCCGGCTCGCCGACGGTCGGATCCCGGCGGCCGAGCTCGAGCCCGTGCGCACGTGGTTCGACGCCCTGGCCGTCGACGCGACCGCCCGCGCGGACCTCGTCGCCCGCACCCTCGCCGGCACGCTCGACTCGCTGCCGGGCCGGGTCGGGGAGATCGCGTCGACGCTCGCCGCTCAGGAGGCGACGGGCGAGCGCCTGCGGCGGGTCGTCGCGGGCGCCTACGCGACGGGGCTCCGCGAGGTCGACGACGCGATGCGGAGCGGCTCGCTCCTCCGGGGCGAGGTGCTGGCCCGCTGGCATGACGTCGTCGGTACCGGCGACGTCATGCGGGCGGTGGAGTCCCGCGTCGGCTGGCTCCGTGACCGGGTCCGCTCCCTCGTCAGCGGCCGGCCGTCCGCCGACGCCGAGCTCCGGACCGCCGTCGAGGCCGGCGTCGAGACGCTCGTCCACGCCGCCGCGGACGGCGCGGCCCAGCGCGCCGAGACCGCCTGGCGGGCCGAGCCGGCCGGGCTCGCCCTGCTCGCCGGCGCCCCCCGGCTCCACGCCGCCTCGCCCGACCTCCTCGAGGCGACGCGCTCCCAGGTGCGGGAGTGGCAGGGCTACGTCTTCGAGCTCGTGCGCCGCGAGGGCGCCGGCAAGCGGGCGACCGCCCGCCTCGCCTCGCTCGGCGTCAACGGCGTCGGGCTGACCGTGATGCTGGCCGTCTTCCTCCACACCGGCGGGCTGACGGGCGGCGAGGTCGTGGTCGCCGGCGGCACCTCCGCGCTCGGCCAGAAGCTCCTGGAGGCGATCTTCGGCGACCAGGCCGTGCGCGACCTCGCGGCCAGGGCGAGGACGGATCTGCTCGGCCGGGTCCGCGTGCTCCTCGCCGCCGACGCCGCCCGCTTCGACGCGCTGGTGGACGCCGCCGCGCCCGCCACGGGCGCCGCCGGCGCCCTGCACGCGGCGGTCGACGCGGTGGTCCGCGCCGGATGAGCAGGGACCTCGATCGTCGCCTGGCCGCGCTCGCCCGGGCGGCCGAGCTCGCCGACGGTCGCCTGGAGCCGGCCGGCGTCGCCGCCGCGCGAGACGTGGCCCGTCGCGCCGGCGAGCGGCTCGGGCTCGATCTGGAGGCGACGGTCGTCGCGCTCGCCGGACCCACCGGGGCGGGCAAGTCGACCCTCTTCAACGCGCTCGCCGGCGTCGACCTCGCCGTCGCGAGCGCCCGCCGGCCGACGACCGCCCAGGCGACGGCGGTCACCTGGGGCGAGCCCCCGGGCGCCCTCCTCGACTGGCTCGACGTCCGCCTCCGCCACCCCGCGCCCGCCGACCCGGCCCGCAACGGCCTCGTCCTCCTCGACCTGCCGGACTTCGACTCCGTCGAGCGGGCCCATCGGCTCGAGGTCGACCGCCTCGTGGCGCTCGGCGACCTCCTCGTCTGGGTGGTCGATCCGCAGAAGTACGCCGACGCCGCGCTCCACGACGGCTACCTCCGTCGCCTCGGCGATCACGGGTCGGCGATGCTCGTGGTCCTCAACCAGGTCGATCTCCTGGCACCGGACGGCGAGCGGGCGTGCCTCCGCGACCTCCAGGGCCTCCTCGCCGCAGACGGGCTGCCGGACCTGCCGGTGCTCGCGGTCTCCGCCCGGACCGGACGGGGGTTGGACGAGCTCGGCCGGCTGCTCGAACGCCGCGTGGCCGAGCGCGGCGCCGCCCTCGCCCGGCTCGCCGGCGACGTCACGACCGCCGCCCGCGGGCTCGACGCCGGCTGCGGGACGGGCCGGCCCGCGGCGGTCACCCGCCGCGATCGCGCGCAGCTCGTCCACGCCCTCGGCGACGCGGCGGGCGTGCCAACGGTGGTCGACGCCGTCGGCCGCTCCCACCGCCGCGAGGGCGCGCTGGCCACCGGCTGGCCCCTCGTGCGCTGGGTCGGGCGGCTGCGTCCCGACCCCCTGCGGCGTCTGCGGCTCGGCGGCCGGCCCGACGAGACGTCCCGCCCGTCCCTGCCGGCTCCGACGTCCGTCCAGCGATCGGTGGCGTCGTCGGCGCTCCGGACCCTCGCCGTGACCGCTTCCGGGACGCTCCCGGATCCCTGGCCGCGCCTGGTCCGCGACGCCGCCATCCGCCACGAGGCCGAGCTTCCGGACCGGCTCGACCGGGCGATCGCCGGCGCGGAGGTGACCCCCCGGCGCCCTCGCTGGTGGCGCCCGGCCGGCGCGCTCCAGTCGCTCGTCTCTCTCCTCGCCCTCCTCGGCGCCGTCTGGCTCCTCGCCCTCGCCGTGCTCGGCTATCTCCGCCTGGACGACGTCCTGCCGGTGCCCGACTGGCACGGCGTCGCGGTGCCCACCCTCCTCCTGCTCGGCGGCATCGTCCTCGGCCTCGCCCTCGCGAGCGCCTGCCGCGTGGTCAACGGCGCGGCGGCCCGCAGGCGCGCAGCGAGCGCGCGGCGGACGCTCGACGCCCGCGTGGAGCGGCTCGCCGACGACCTCGTCCTGCGCCCGGTCGCCGAAGAGCTCGGGGCGCGGGAGGAGCTCTGCGAGGCGCTCCGGTCGGCGGGGACGGAGGGCGGGCGGCGGGGCCGGCGGCGGTGAGGGGGCCGGGCGGCGACGCCCGTCGCGATCCGCAGCGCCGTCAGCGCCGGCCCTGGCTCCGGTGGCGCCGAGCGCCCGGCGTCAGCGCTCGGAGGACTGAGAGCCGAGCGCCAGCGGCGCCGCGCTTCCGAGCAGCCCCTGCACGATCTTCAGCTGCGCCTCCGCCCGCGCCAGGAGCGCCTCGAACCGCTCGGGCTGGAGGCCCTCCTTCTCCCCGGCGATCGTCGCGAGGGCGGACCAGAGCGCGCGCTTGCCGATGATGCCGGTACAGAGCCCCTCGAGCTCGATCACGCGACCGAGTGGGGAGTAGCCGGTGATCTGGCCGTTCGGCTTCAGGCGGCCGAGCTTCTCGGCGGACCAGCCGACCGCGACCTTGACGCGATCGACGCGATACCCGAGTCGCGCGATGGTGGCGAGGAGCACCTCCCGGTCCTCCTCGATCTCGGCGGCGAGCTCCTCGAGCGGCGGCCCGAACTCGCTGCCCGCGTTCTCCGACGCGCTGCGGCGGGCGAGCTCGACCCCCACCGTCGCCCCCAGGAGATGATCGTTGAGGTAGATCTCGAGCGGATCCCGGGAGAGGACGGTGGGCGTCTGCATGGGGGAAGCGCTTCCCGGCGACGGTCGTCCGAAACATCGTCATCTCTCCCGGGGTCGGACCGCCGAGGAGGCGGCGAGGCCGACTACGGGAGGATCAGGTGCGCGTCGCCGAACTCGTGGCCGCTGAAGCCGCGCTCCGCGGCCCCGGCGTAGGAGCGCTCGAGCAGCTCACGTCCGGCGGCCGCCTCGAGGAGGAGGAGGTGGGACGACTCCGGCTCGTGCCAGCCGGTGATCAGCCCGTCGACCACGCGCAGGCCGCGTGCCGGCGTGATCACGAGATCCGACCAGCCGGAGCCGGCGCGCACCGTGCCATCTCCGGTCGCGACGGTCTCGAGGGCGCGGACGACGGTCGTGCCGACGGCGACGACCCGGCCGCCCCAGCCGCGGACGGCGTTGACGATCCGCGCGGTCGCGGGCGGCACCTCGGTAGCGCTCCGGGAACGGCTCCTCCCCGCGCTCGAGCGACGAGACGCCGGCGTGGAGCGTGAGCGGCGCGACGAGGACGCCGCAGGCGACGAGCGCCGTGACGAGCGCGGAGCTGAACGGCCGCCCGGCGCTCGGCATCTCCGCGCTTCCGGGCTCGAGGGCGAAGATCGTCTGGTAGGCCTCCAGCGGCCACTCGACCTCCGCGGCCGTCGTAGCGGATCGGCGCGCCGTGGCGGGCGAGGTAGGCGAGCACCCCGCCGGGCAGGTCCGTCGCCGCCTCGGTCAGCCGATCGCTTCCGCGGTAGGCGGCGAGCAGGGTCAGCGTGCCGCGGTCCGGGAGGTCGAGCCGCGAGCCGAGCGGCGGCGGGCCCATCGGTCCGAGGTCCGGACCCCGCACCTCGACGACCCAGCGGTCCGCGGCGAGCGGCGTCGAGAAGTGGACGCGGACCCGACGCGCCGTCGAGCGCGGCCGGAACCGCCGCCGGCAGGGTCGCCGACGTATTGACGACGAGCAGGTCGCCGGCGCGGACGATGCGCGGGAGGTCCTCGAAGCGCGCGCCGGTGACGGCGCCGTCGGAGCGGGTGGCGACGAGCAGGGCGACGTCCGACCGCGACCGGCCGCACGGCCTCGGCCGGCGCGGCGGCGGCGGACAGCTCGGCGAAGGCGACGGCGCTCACGCCGGGTCCGCGGCGAGCTCGCGGGCGCGGTAGCGGCCGCTCGGCAGCGAGCCCTCGATCAGCGCGAGGAGGCCGGGCACGCTCGCCTCGGGGAGCGGGCGGTCCGAGATGTCCTCGCCCGGGAAGGCGTCCTGGTGCATCCGGGTGCGCATGTCGCCGGGATCGACGGCGTAGACGCGGAGCGTCGGGTGCTCGGCGGCGAGGATCGCCGTCAGCTGGTCGAGGGCCGCCTTCGACGAGCCGTAGCCGCCCCACCCCTCGTAGGGCTCCACGGCGGCGTCGGAGGTGACGTTGAGGATGGCGGCGCGTGGGCCGAGCCGCGGCAGCGCCGCCTGGACGAGCGCGAGCGGGGCGACCACGTTGACCTCGTAGACCCGCCGCAGCTCGTCGACCGGATAGCCGGCGAGGGCGCGGTCGCGGGCTCGGGCCGAGGGTGCTCGCGTTGTTGACGACGAGATCGATCGTCTCGCCGGCCGCCGCCACGAGCTCGGCGCGATGGGCAGGATCGGTGACGTCTCCGGTCACCGGACGACGCCCTCGAGCTCCGGCGTGGCGTCGTCGAGCGCGGCGCCGTCCCGTGCGTCGACGGCCACCGCTCCAGCCGCGCGCGGCGAGCGCGCGGGTCAGCGCCAGGCCGAGCCCGCGCGAGCCTCCCGTGACGATGGCGGACCTCATCGTGCCGCTCCCGCCGCCGGATCCGGCCGCTCACGCCCCGACCGCCCGCGGCGACCCGGTGCCGGCGGTGACGCGGTCGTAGTTGAGCCGCAGCAGCGCGACCACGTCGCGGACGTCGGCCTCGTCGCGGATCGCGCGAGCCGCCGGTCCCGCCCGGCCGGGGAAGACGGGGTGCATCGACGATCCGCCCCTCGCGCCGCAGCTCGTGCCAGACGTCCGGCGGGAACGAGAAGTGGGCGGCGCGGTCTCCGTGCAGGTGTCCGATCTCGCGCCGGCCGACCCGGAAGGCGAACTCGCCCCGGCGGCCCTGGCCCGCGCCTCGACCCCGGGCCAAGCCGTGACCTCCGCGGTGATCCGCTCGCTCGCCGTCGGGGCGTGCTCATCGCGCCTCCTCGTCAGTGGTCTCCGCATGGCCGGCAACCTACAAGTTCAAGTTAACTTGAAGTCAAGGCCGCACTGTGCTCCTCTACCCGGTGATGTCCGAGCTCCTGACGATCGGCGAGGTGTCGCGGCGCAGCGGCGTCGCCGCCTCGGCCCTGCGCTTCTACGAGGAGCGCGGCCTGATCGCGCTCCGAGCGCGCCGGCTCCGGCCACCGGCGCTACCCACGACCGGTGCTCCGCCGTATCGCCTTCATCGTGTTCGCCCAGCGGGTCGGCCTGACGCTCGACGAGATCGGCGCCGAGCTCGAGCAGCTGCCCTCGGACCGGGCGCCGAGCCGCACGCGACTGGTCGCGGCTCTCGAGCGACTGGAGCGCCCGGATCGACGAGCGGATCGCCGAGCTCGAACGCCTGAAGCGCGGGCTCGACGAGTGCATCGGCTGCGGCTGCCTCTCGCTCGACCGCTGCCGGCTCGCCAATCCGGACGACCGCGCCGGGCAGCCTCGGGCCCGGCCCGCGCTACTGGATCGCGGATGGCGGCACCCGGCGGCCGCCCCCGTCGTAGCGCCTCCGCGGCAAGCGCGAGGCCGCGGGAGGGATTCGGCCGCGTTCGCTGCTGGTTCGTCGCCGGAAATCGGGGGCCGGCGCTGGTCGAGCACCAGCTCGCGGGTGGTCGGCGCAGCCACCCGACGCGCCGGCCGGCCGGGTGACTCCGCCCAGGTCGGCCCACGTCGCCAGGCGGCGCATCGACGTCGGCGCAGACGGGGGATCTGCGGGCGACGGCCCGGTGATCCCGCCGGGACGGTGGTACAACAGGAGGAAGGTGTGTCCGCCGTTCGCGGCGAGCGGCCCGAGCGCTCGAGCCCGTTGCGCGTATCCGTAGGATCAGCCAGGTCGGCCGGTGCGGCCGTCGACACGAGGGGTAGTGCCATGGAACCGAGGATCGGCTCCGGTCGTCTTCTGCGCGCACTCGCGAGCCTCGCCGCGGGCCTCGGGGCGTGCCTTGCCGCGGCGCCGTCGGCGGCGATCGCCACGGCGGCCCCGAGCGGCGTGGCGGCCCCCGAGGACACGTCCTCGTTCGCAACGCTCTCCGGCGACGCCGTCGCCGGATCGACGCTCTCCTGCCTGCCCACCGCCTGGGACGCCTCGTCCTCCACGACGATCGCCTGGTTCCGGAACGGCGCCACCCTGGTCGGCGCGACCAGCGTCGACCTCAGGCTCACCGACTCGGACGTCGGGCAGCGGCTCAGCTGCCTCGCCACCGCAGGCTCGAGCACCGAGGCCTCGGCGGCGTCCGCTCCGGTCCGCGCGCGCGACCTCTCGGGACTCGGCGGCTCCTTTGTCGCCCAGGGTGCCGCCCGCCTCGTCACCGGCGCGTCGCGGCTCGCCCTCGGTTCGGCCACGGTCCGCCTCTCGGGCACGGTGACAGCCACCGCCTGGGCGCCGTACACCATCCGGAGCACGTCGTCCGTGGAGGTCTCGATCGACGGGATCCCCGTCGGCCGGGGGACCCGGGCGACCGTCGACCCGCAGACGCTGACGTGGTTCGCCGACGGCATCCATTCGCTGCGGGTCAGCTCCGGCTCCTCCTTCGCGCAGACGACCATCGTCCTCGCCCCGGCCGAGCTCGCCCTCCGGGCCTCGGGCGGCCCGGGTCGGTCCACGCTCTTCCGCGTGTCGTCCCGGACCGGACTGCCGGGCGTGCGCTTCGACCTGCCCGCCCCGATGACGATCACCCGGCGGACGGGCGGACAGGTCACGTTCAGGCGGGCCGGCGCCCGGCCGCAGACGTTCTGGCTGACCGGCGGCCTGACCCGATGGCACGGGATCGCGGTCCGCCTGCGAGCCCACCGGGTCGAGGTCACGGGCCTCGGCGCCGAGACGGGCGTCATCGGCGTCTCCCTCCCGGTCGGCGACGTGACGGGCCGCAACGGCGCGGCGATCCGGGCGACTGCGACGCTCCGGGGAACGACGGCGCCCACGACGAGCCTGACCCTCCTCGGCTGGGGCCGGTAGAGCACCCGCCCTCGCGCTCGCCGAGATCGCGCGCAGGGGCACCCGTCGGCGCACGCGGCGGTGCCCGTCGCTCCAGGCCTGTGGATCGCGCCGGTTTCGGGGACGGTCCGGCGACCGCGGCCGCCGCCGATCGGGGACGCCACGAGGCGAGCCCGGCGTCGCGAGGGCTCAGGTGGAGGACGACCCGCCGCGCGAGACGGGGCGCGTCCGCGAGCCGGGCTGCGCACACCGGTTCGGCGTCGCGAGCGCGGCGGAGGATCGGCCGTCCGCGCGCAGGGCGGCGACGAGGACGTGGGCGACGCCTCCGGGTGACCCGCCAACGGCGGGAACGGACCAGGAGCGGCCGGCCGGCCGGTGGGGGATGAGGTTCAGGGGCTCGGGATGCATGGTCTCTGTCTGTCTCTCGTTGCGCCGTTCGGTCTCCCGACTGTATGGCGGTGGCGCTCCCCGCTGCTATCGCCCGGAGGAGGTGTCCGCGCGGGACGCCGATGACCCGTCCGCACCGCAGCTCACCCTTCCGGGGCGGAGGCGTCATCATGGAGCCGGGCGAGCGCGACGGACCGGACCCCGGAGGCGAGGAGACCATGACGGCACGCAGATCCCTCCACGTCGGAGGCCCGCGGCACGGTGACGTGACGGTGAGCGACGGGAACCTCCCCGCCGAGGTCGCCGTCCCGGGCGAGGACGGGGGCGAGCTCCTCTACCTCGCGGTCGTGGTCGACAGCGACGACGTCGTGCGCGACCTGGAGGTCCACGGCTTCGACCAGGTGCTCCTCTTCGAGGACCTCGCCCGCGAGCTCGAGGCGACCGACGATCCCGCGGGCGAGCTCGCCCACCAGACGATCGACGCGGACCGCACGGCCGGCCTGCACGGCGAGTGGGCGAACGGCGAGTACCCGGACGACTGACGGGAGCTACAGAGCCGGCGCGCCTTCCCGCCTTCCCCCGCGGACCGGCCTCCGCTCGCCCACCCGCTCCTCGGCGACCGTGCCCGTCCGGGGGATCGGTACCCCGGACGGGCGGCGCACGTGCAGCGCGGGTCCCCCGGCGGAGCTCCCGATCACCCGGCACCGGCGGGGCCACCCCTGTACGGTCGGAGCATGGGTCATCTCCCCCGTCCTCCGAGGACCACCCGCTTCGTGATCGCCGCGCTGGTGGCGGCCGGGCTCTCGGCCGGCGGCGCGGCGGGAGCGGCGTCGGCGGCGCAGGCGGTCGGTGGCGACTGGAGCTCCCTCACGCCACTCGTCAAGAAGGAGCACCGCCGCGGCGGGATCGTCCACCGTGCCTGGCCGCGGAAGACCGGAACCAGCGCTCCGCGGGCCCGGATCGCCCGCTGGCTCGCCCACCAGGTCGGCCCGATCGCGCTCGATCCGCGGCATCGACGCCGGACGCGGGCCGGCGCCTCTCGGGCCTACGCCGCCGTCGCCGCGGCTCCGCCGACGACGCCCGTTCCCGTCACCGTCCAGGTGAGCGGCAGCCCGGAGGCAAGGCTCCTGCTCATCCGGTCCTTCACGATACCCACGACCTCGGACGACTACGCCAGCCTCTCGAACTACTCCTGGACGTACGACAACGCCCTCGCGGTGATGGCCTTCATCGCCTCTGGCGACCGCGCACAGGCCACCCAGCTCCTCGACCAGCTGTCGGCCCTCCAGAACGCGGACGGCTCGCTCGACTTCGCCTACGACGTCGTCGGCGGGGCCGGCTCCGTCACCGTGCGCTCGGGTGCGATGGCCTGGGTCGGCCTCGCCGCCGCCGACTACCGGCGCACCTACGGGAACGCGCGGTACGACCCGATGATCGGCGGGATCGTCACCTACCTGATGGCGCTCCGCACGCCGGCCGGCCTGATCCGCGGCGGTCCCGACGTCGCCTGGGTCTCGACGCAGCACAACCTGCTGACGGTCGGCCTCCTGCGGGACCTCCAGTCGCAGCTCGCCGGCACCAGCAAGAAGCTCGGCGGCGTCTCGAGCGACGGCTTCGGGGCACTCCAGACCACCATGGGCGACGCGATCGTCGCCAAGCTCCTCGTCCAGAGCGGCGCGTCCACTTCCTTCCTCGAGGGCCTGGACGATGCGCGGATCCCGGTCGACGTGCAGGCGCTCGGCGCGCTCTACCTGCGGCTGCGCGGCGACGCGCGGGCGACGGTCGTCGCCAATGGCCTGCTGCAGCCCGGCTTCTTCCTCGGCCCGCGGAAGACTCCCGCGGGCAACGGCCCCTACAGCGGGCTGCGACCGTACCTCGGCACCGGCACTCCGGACGTGATCTGGACCGAGGGCACGGCGGAGGCGAGATTCGCGCTGACGCGGCTGGGCGTCAGCTACCCGGCGCTCGACGGCGGGATCACCTCCCTCGTCGGCTCGTTTTCAAGCGCATCCGCCGGGCCGATCGGCGCCGACCGCGACACGCCCGTCTCGGCGTTCGGCGAGTACCACACCTGGCCGACCTCGGCGGCGGCGAGCTGGCTCCTGATGACCAACTCGGCCTCCTCGGTGCCGCTCTTCTCCTTCTAGGGGCGACCGAGCCACCGGTCGCCCTCAGGCCGGCGGGTGCCCGGGGTCCACGTCCTTCGCCCGCTGGTAGCCGTAGGCCCCCTCCGGCGCGTCGTGGCCGACCTGCTGCGGCTCCAGCAGGTAGCCCGTGTGGTCGCCCAGGTGCAGGCGGTCGAGGACCGCTCCAACGAACCAGTTGGGGCAGTCGTCGAGGAGGGGAACGCCGCCCGGCCCCGGCGTCCACGCGCAGCGCGCGAACTTGTCGATCTCGTCGTCCGTCTCCCCGCCGAAGAGCTCGACGAGCCCGGTCGCCGCCGGCGGCACCAGGTGGACGGCGAGCAGGTCGGCCCTCGCCGCGACGGCGAACGTCCGGTTCACGTTCGACAGGCAGGTGAGGAAGCGGGGCGGGTGAATCGAGCACTGCGTCGCGAAGCCGACGATGCAGCCGGAACGCTCCTCGCCCGCGGTGACCGTGACGATGAAGAGCGGATAGTCCAGCTCCGCGACGAGCTTGGGAAAGGAGTCGTCGTCGATCGACACGGCTCCCTCGTACCCGTTTGCCGCCGTTCCCGCACGACCTCGCCGCCGCCTGCCGTTGCCCCGACGCAAGCCGGATCGGCCCGGCGCCCTTCCCGAGGGCCCCCTCCGGTCACAATGGCCGGGATGAGCGACCACGAGACGAGGGCCTACGGGGGCGACGCTGCCCGGGATCCGATCGACCTCGGACGCGCCGAGGCGGCGGTCGCCGAGCTCCTCGACGCGCTCGGGATCGATGCCGAGGCCGAGTCGCTGCGCCGGACGCCGCAGCGCGTCGCCCGCATGTACGAGGAGCTCCTGACGGCCCCGGAGTTCACGGCGACGACCTTCCCGAACGACGGCTCGTACGACGAGCTGGTCGTGATCCGCGACGTCCCCTTCCACTCGCTGTGCGAGCACCACCTGCTGCCGTTCACGGGCGTCGCCCACATCGCCTACATCCCCGGAGACCGGATCGTCGGCCTCTCCAAGCTCGCCCGGGTGGTCGAGCTCTACGCCCGCCGGCTGCAGGTCCAGGAGCGGATGACCTCGCAGATCGCCGACTGGCTGGAGGACGTCCTCGAGCCGCGCGGCGTCGGGGTCGTGCTCGAGGCCGAGCACCTGTGCATGACGGTGCGCGGCGTGCGAACGCCGGGCGCCCGGACGACGACCTCGGCGGTCCGCGGCCTCCTCCGCACGGACGCCCGCACCCGCGCCGAGTTCCTGGCCCTCGCCCGGCAGTCGAAGAGCGCCTGATGCGACGGCTCAACTACACCGTCGTCGACGTGTTCACCGAGACGGCCCTCGACGGCAACCCGCTCGCCGTCTTCACGAACGGCTCCGGCCTCGAGGAGGCGAGGATGCAGGCGATCGCCCGCGAGCTCAGCCTCTCCGAGATCGTCTTCCTACTGCCGGCCGAGCAGGGCGGCACGGCCCGGGTGCGGATCTTCACGCCCCGCATGGAGCTGCCGTTCGCCGGGCATCCGCTGATCGGGACGGCGTACGTGCTCGCCCGCTCGGTCCCGCTCGCCGAGATCCTCCTCGAGTGCCCGGTCGGGACGATCCCGATCGAGGTCCAGCGCGACGGCGGGTTCGTCACGCGCTGCACGATGACCCAGCCGGAGGCGCAGCTCCGCCAGGCGGCGCCGCCCCCCGGCCTCGCCCAGGCACTCGGGGTCGAGATCGAGGGTGAGGTCACGGAGGCCTCGAACGGGCCCGAGCACCTGCTCGTGCCGGTCGCCGACGTCGACGCGATCGTCCCCGACCACGCCGGCCTCGCGCGGGCCACGGAGCGGGGAGTCTACGTCTACGAGCCGCCGTGCGCCGGCGAGGTCCGGGCCCGGCTCTTCGCGCCCCACATGGGGATCGTCGAGGACCCGGCCACGGGCTCGGCCGCGGGCCTCCTGGGCGCCCATCTGCTCGCGTCCGGGGCGGTCGACCCGGGCGCTCTCGTCGTCCGGCAGGGCGCGCAGATCCAGCGCCCGAGCCAGATCCACGTCTTCGTCACCCCGGGAGGGCCGCCCCGTGTTGGTGGGCCGTGCGCCCGTGGCGCGGGGGACGTTCGAGCTCTCGTGACGGCGTACCGGACGGCCGTCCAGATCCGCTGGGGCGACCTCGACGCCTACGGCCACGTCAACAACGCCGCGTTCCTGACCGTCCTCGAGGCCGGCCGGGTGGGCTTCCTCCGCGGCCGCATCGACCTCTCCGATCCGTCGAGCGGCCTCGTCATCCGGAAGCTGGAGCTCGAGTTCCTCCGCCAGATCTCCCTCGACGACTCGCCGGTCGAGGTCTCCGTCGAGGTCGAGGGGATCGGCACCTCGAGCGTCACGGTCCGCGAGCGGATCCACCACCGGGACGGCTCGCTCCTCGCCGACGCCCGCTCGGTCCTCGTCCACCTCGACCGAGCGAGCGGCGCCTCGACCCCGATCCCGCCCGCGCTGCGCGGCGCGCTCGCGCCTCACGCCTCCTCCGGCGGCGGCCCGACGTAGGCGGCCCGGCCGCGGAAGCGCAGGCGGTGGGGGTACTCCTCGATCGCGTGCGCGATCCAGCCGGCCGACCGCGCGGTCGCGAAGATGGCCTCGGTCGAGCCGGGCGCGAGGTCCCAGACGTCGGCCAGGGCGGCCAGCGCGAAGTCGACGTTCGGAGCCGGGCCGTCGTGCCGGCCGACGAGCTCGATCACCGCGCGGACGACGGGCAGCCGGTCCGGCGCGGGGGCCGCGGCGGCCAGCCGCTCGAGGAGCGCGTCCGCGCGCGGGTCGCGGTCGCGGTAGACCGCGTGTCCGAAGCCCGGCACCGAACCTCCGGCGGCCAGCGCGCGACCCACGATCGCCGGGGCCGACGCCTCCGTCGGGACCGCCGCGAGGAGCCCGGCCGCCGCGGTCGAGTGCGCACCGTGGAGGCCGCCCCCGAGGACGCTGAGGCCGGTCAGGACGACCAGGTACGGATCCGCATGGGCGGACGCCGCCACCCGCGCGCCGAGGGTCGAGACGGCGAGCTCGTGATCGGCCAGGAGGACGAGGGCGTCGTCGAGGAGCGCGAGCTGCCGGGGGAGGGGTCGGCGCGGCGAGAGGCAGGACCAGAGGCGCGCGGCGATCGACGCGTCACGCGGGGCCGAGAGGCGAGGGAGGGAGTCGACGAGCGCGGCGATCAGGACGCGCCCGCGCTCGCGGACCGCCGTCTCCCGGAGGTCGCTCCGCAGGGCGTCCGTCGCCGGCAGCGCCGCCACCACCATCCGCATCCGGTCGACCGGGGCGGCGTCCGGGCCGACGGCCGCCGCCGCCCTCCGCCCCGCGTCGAGCACGGTCGCGCCGGCCGACCAGGGAGCCGGACCTGCGCCGGGTCCCTGCGAGGGTTCCCCGCTCCCCCAGAGGAGCTCGGCGACCGCCTCGAAGGAGCGCGAGCGCGCCAGCGCGACGGCATCGAGGCCGCGGTAGGCGAGCCGGCCGTCGGGATCGAGCAGGGTGATCTGCGAGTCGACGATCACGTCGAGGACCCCCGCGCGACCCGACCGCGGCGATCGCTCGGCGAGGCGGACGACCTCGGCGCGGTCGTAGAGGGACGTCCGCCGGTCCCCGCCGGGGTGCCGCGTGAGGAGGCCGCGGCTGACGTAGGCGTAGAGCGTCTCGCGCCGGACGCCCAGGAGCCGCGACGCCTCCACCGCCGTCAATCGACGTTCCACGGCGCCAGTGTACGTTGATTGATCAACGTTGACGATACATATGCGCGGCGCAAGGATCGGGCCATGAGCCAGACGAGCGCCACCAAGGATCCGCCGTTCGACGGGCTGCGCGACGTCGTCGCCTTCCGCACCCGGATCGCGGAGCCGGACCGGGACGGAGCCGTCCTGCGCTACCGCGGCGTGGACGTCGAGGAGCTGGTCGGCACCCTCGACTTCGGGAGCGTCTGGTCGCTCCTCGTCGACGGGGACGTGATCCGGCCGCTCGAGCCCGCGGGCGCCGTGGTCCCGGCCTTGCGCTCGGGCGACCCCCGCGTCGACGTCCAGGCCGGGCTCGCCCTCCTGGCCGCGGACCCCGCGCTCCGTCCGACGACCGAGCTGGCCCCCGCGGAGGTCCGGCGCGACCTGTCGGCCGTCTCCGCGGCGGCGATCGCGCTGACGGCGGCGTCCATGCGAGGTCCGGGCCGTCCAGCCGCCGACCCGGGACCGACGGGGGCGACCTCGATCGCCGAGGACTTCCTCCTCCGCCTCACCGGCGAGGCCGACCCGGAGCGCGTCCGCGGATCGACGCCTACTGGACCTCGGCCGCCGAGCACGGCGTCAACGCCTCCACCTTCACGGCCCGCGTCGTGGCCTCGACCGGCGCCGACTGCGCGACCTGCCTCTCCTCCGCGGTCGGCGCCCTCTCGGGTCCGCTCCACGGCGAAGCTCCGGCCCGCGTGCTCGGGATGCTCGACGCGGTCGAGGCGCGCGGCGACGCCGAAGCCTGGGGCGCGCCGCGCTCGACCGGCGCGAGCGGCTGATGGGCTTCGGCCACGCGATCTACCGCGCGGAGGATCCCCGCGCGGGATCCTGCGGCGGATCGCCCGGGAGCTCCGGGCGCCCCGCTACCAGGCGGCCGCGGCGCTCGAGGCCGCCGCCCTGGCCCAGCTGGCCGAGCGACACCCGGAGCGCGTCCTGGCGACGAACGTCGAGTACTGGGCGGCGGTCGTCCTGGACCACGCGGGGATCGCCCCCGATCAGTTCGCCGCCCTCTTCACCTGTGCGCGGGTCGCGGGGTGGTCGGCCCACGTCCTCGAGCAGCGGCTCGACGGACGGCTGATCCGGCCGGGGGCGAGCTACGTCGGCCCGCCGCCCCGCCGGCTCGCCCCGGCGGCCGGACGGGCCGTGAGCGCCTAGACCCGGTCGCCGGCGCGGCGCCCCGGCGTCGCCCCTCGCCGTTCGGACGGGTGGCGCCAGGCGGCCGGATGCAGGCGCAGCCGCAGGAGCGTGGCGACGCCGAAGCTGGCGACCCGCGCCGCCTCGACCGGCTCCGCTCCCTCCCCCAGCGCCGCGCCGACGAGGGCCAGGAACATGTCTCCGGCGCCGACGGTATCGGCCAGCCCGAGCACGGGATCCCCCGGCACCTCGACCGTCCGGCCCGCCGTCCGGACCGTGGAGCCGACGTGCCCGCGCGTGACGATCACCGTCGGCACCGCGAGCCCGTCCAGCCGCGTGAGATCGTGGAGCGCTCCGAGCGCGTCTGCCTCGTCCTCGGCGAGCTTCAGCACGGCCACGCCGGCCAGCTCGGCCGCCTCGAGCTCGCGGCGGAGGAGGAGCGGCCCGAGCCTCGCGGTCCGCAGCGGCCCCGTCCGTCCAGGAGCACCGTCGACCGCCCGCGGCGAGCGCGGCGAGCACGGGCGCCTCGAAGTCTTGCCGCCACTGGGTCCCGCAGACGACGACGTCGATCCCCTCGAGCGCCGGCGCCATCCAGCCCTCGACGTCGGCCGGGGTGAAAGGGGTGCCGAAGGAAGCGACCTCGTGGTTGCGCGTCCCATCGGCGAACAGCTCGAGGACGCTGATGAAGGTGGCGTCGCTCGGCCCCTCCACGACCCGCAACCCGAGCTCGCGCAGGGGCGCTCGCAGCTCCGGCGTGCCACCGCGGGTGATGATGATCGCCCGGCGGTTCGTCTGCTCGATGGCGTGACCGGCGAAGATCGGCGCTCCGCCCAGCCGCTCCTCCGGATCCCGTCCGGGCTCGGTGATCCGGTCCAGGACCGACTGGCCGACGAGCGCGATCACAGGAGCCGCGCCTCGACCGCCTCCGGTGCCCGCGACGACAGGCGCCAGAGGCTCGCCGCGCCGGCCAGCGCGACGACGAGGCCGGCGACGAGGACCGCGCGCGGGCGCGTCGCGGATGTGCCCGCGAGCGTCCGCTCGTCGAGGAGCGCGATCAGCGCGCCGTAGAGCACGAGCACCCCGCCGACCACGTAGACGAGAAGGGCCGCGAAGGGCCGACCGCCGGAGACGCGGCGGCACACCTCGGCCACGGGCGCGGGCGCGAGGACGACGAGGGGGAAGAGGGGCAGCACGAGCGCCGACACCGCACTCGCCGCGACCGCGGCCGCCAGGACGAGGGCGCCGCGGCCGCGGCCAGCGACGAGCCGCGAGTCGCCGTGCAGGAACGCGCGGGCGTAGCCCCGGGCGAGGACGAGCGCCAGCGCCAGACCGACGATCCCGAGTGCCACGGGACCCGGCGAAAGCGAGCGGATCACGGCGCCGGAGCGTACCGGCGCCCGCGCTTCCGTGGAGTCGCAGCCGCCCCACGGGCCGCGGCGGTGGTGCGACCAGGGACCCCGTCCAGCAGAACCGGCGGCTCCGCCAGCGGAGTCCGGGGACGCTGAAGGTGATAACGATTCGGCTTAGGTATCCCATACATCGATCGCCCGCGCTGATCGATTCGAGCACGAAGCGATGTTGGACTTCGTCACCCCCAGGATCGACAATGAAGGAGTAGGAAACACCCACCAACCCGCCTCCGAAGGAGGCCCACAATGCTCGCCATCCTGGCCATCCTCACGGCTCCCGTCGCTCTCGCTCTCGCCTCCGTCCGGTACGGACGCGACTCGAGGCACCTGCCGGTCGATCGCAACCGACCGTCCCTCTAAGGACTCTCCGCGGACCACGTCCCGCTCTCCTCAAAGGTGCGCCCACCGGGGACCCCAAACCCGGCCGACGAGGCGCCCGACCTTCCTCCCCGCCACGAGGCCGCCGAGCAATCGGCGGCCTCGTGCACGTGCGGGAGGCAACGCTCGCTGAACACGGATGGGGGGACAATGGGCGGGTGGTCTCCGTCCGCGCCTTCCTCCGCGCCTGCGAGCGCTTCTTCGGGCATCTCGCGGACGTCCAGGCGAAGTGGCTGGCCGTCGCCGCGCTCCTGCTCGCCGTCAACCTGATCCTCCGCTCCCGGGGCTGGCAGAACATCCTCCGCTCGGCCTACCCGGACTCCGCGTCCGCTACCGGGACGCCGCGGCGGCCTACATGATCGGGGTGGGCGTCAACACGTTCGCGCTGGGGCGCGGCGGTGACGTGGTCAAGGTATACGTCGTCGACCAGAAGGTCGAGGACGCCAACGCGCCGACGACGGTCGCGACCCTGATCGTCGAGACCATCTTCGACTTCTTCGCGGGCGGCGTCCTCCTCACGTGGGCGTACTCCACCGGGGCCATCCCCCGACTTCCCGAGATCCCCCACGCCCCCGTCTTCGAGTTCTCGCTGATCGCCCGTCACGAGACGGCCGCGGCGATCGCCGCGGGCGCGCTGGTCGTGGCCGGGATCATCACCGTCCGCTGGCTGTCCCGTCACGTCCGCCGGTTCTGGGATCGCGTCCGGCAGGGCGTCTCGATCCTCCGCACGCCGCGGCGGTACCTCGCCACCGGTCGTCCCCTTCCAGGCGCTCGGCTGGGGCTGCCGGATGGCTCGGCCTACTACATGCTCGAGGCGTTCAACATCGAGCCGACGATCCGCCGCGCCCTCCTCGTGGTCGCCGTCGGCGTCGTCTCGACGATGCTCCCGTTCACGCCGGGCGGTGCGGGCGCCCAGCAGGCGCTCCTCGCGATCGTCCTGGCCGGCGCGGGGAGCTCCGCGGAGATCCTCGCCTTCTCGGTCGGCAACCAGGCCGTGGCGACCGTCACGTCGGCGCTCGTGGGAGTGCTCGCGATGCTGATCGTCTTCCGCCACCTGCGGATCGGCCGGCTGCGCTCGCGGGCGACCGCGACGATCGAGCCCGAACCGCGATGAGCCCGGGAGCGAAGATCCCCGTCACCGCATCGGAAACGCCGCTCCACCGGACCGGGCCTTCCCAAATCGGCCTGGTACCCGTGCTGACGAGCAATCCGACGTGAGGCAACCCGACCATGGATCTGCTCGCCCCCAGCCACCTGATCATCATCCTGATCGTGGCCCCCGCGGTCTTCGTCGCCGAAGAAGCTGCCGGAGCTCGGCCGCGGCCTCGGTCGCGGGATGCGCGACTTCAAGGACGCCATGTCCGGCGACGACGACGCCATCCGGCGCCGCGAGGCCGCCGACGAGGCCGCCCGGCTGCTGCGTGCTGCTTCCGCTCCCGCCGCGGTCTCCGCCTCCTCCGCCGTCGCCTCCGAGCCGGTCGTCGCTCCTCCGGCCGCCGTCGCCGTCGACGTCTCGAGCCCCGCCGTGGCCGCACCGCAGTCCGTCTCGGACTCGCTCGGGGTCGCCCAGGAGGTGACGGGAGCGCAGTCGGCCGCCGAGTTCTACGCGGACGCGTACGAGCCGAGCGTGGACGAGCCGCTCCTCTCGCCGCCCTCGCCGCCGCAGGCCGCCGTCGTCACCCCCGACGACGACGCCGTCCTCGACGTGCCGGCCGCCCCGGCCGCGCCCGAGGCGCCGGAGCGCCCGCAGGCTCCCGCCTCGAACGTCTAGGCCCTCATGCCGTCCCGAGTCCGGCGGATCAAGCGCGCCGCGCGCGAGGACCAGCTGACGGTCGTCGAGCACCTGACCGAGCTGCGGAACCGGCTGATCGTGGCGGGCGCCTCGGTGGGCGTCGCCTTCGTCATCGGCTACGTGCTCCACAACCGGCTGCTCCATCTCCTCTACGAGAAGCTGCCGGCGAACGTCGCCGAGCCGACGACGCTCGGGGTCGGCGAGCCGTTCTCGATCGCCCTCAAGACCGCGCTCTACTTCGCGCTCCTGGTCGCGATGCCGATCCTCTTCTACCAGCTCTACGCCTTCGTCATCCCGGCCTTCTCGGACGACGTGGGCAAGGCGCTCTGGCCGCTCCTGATCCTCGTCCCGGCGCTTTTCCTCGTCGGCGTCCTGTTCGGCTACTTCGTGGTCCTCGACCCGGCGCTCTCGTTCCTCCTGCACTTCGACGACAACCTCTACAACACCCAGGTCAGGGCCGGCCAGTACATCTCGTTCGTCGGCATGCTGATGCTCGCCCTCGGCCTCGTCTTCGAGCTGCCGGCGGCGCTGATGCTGCTGGGGCGGATCGGCATCGTCAACGCCCGGTTCCTGCGCAAGAACCGGCGCTACGCCATCCTGATCCTGACGATCGTGGCGGCGGCGCTCCCGTCGATCGATCCCGTCTCGATGCTGCTCGAAGTGATCCCGCTGCTCGTCCTCTACGAGGTCTCGATCTTCCTCGTCGAGCTCGTCGAGCCGAAGCGCGGACGCAGCGAGCCCGTCGAGTCGCCGCCGGGTCCGATCCCGCAGGCTTGACCCCGAGCCTCCATCGCGCAGCGTGGGTCGTGCCGGTGGCGGCGCCGCCGATCCGGGTGACGGCGCCGTGCTCGTCGACGGCGCCCTGATCGCCGGCGTCGCCCCGGCCGCCGAGCTCGCCGCGCTCGCGCCGGACGCGGTCGCGGGCCACTATGGCCGCCTCGCCGGTTCCCCGGCCTGGTCGCCTGCCACACGCACCTCGAGTACGCGATGTACGGCGGCTTCGGCGACGGGCTGGCGTTCGGCGACTGGCTCGCCGACCACGTGGCGCGACCCGCAAGCGCGCCCTGGACGGCGAGGCGATGCTCGCCGGGGCGACGCTCGGGGCGTTCGCCTGCGTCCGCAGCGGGGTCACGGCGATCGGCGACTGCTCCTTCTCGGGCGACGCGCTCGGGGCGGCGCGAGCGGCCGGCCTTCGCGGCATCGTCTACCTGGAGGCCTTCGGCACCGATGACCCGGGCCCCGTGCTGGCGAGCCTCGACCGGCGCCTCGCCGAGCTCGTGGGGGACGAGCGGCTGGCGATCGGCATCTCTCCGCACGCGCCGTACTCGGTGTCTTCTCCCCGCTGTCTACCGCGCGCTGGTCGCGCACGCCCGGGAGCGCGGCCTTCCGCTGGCGACCCACGTCGCCGAGTCGCGGAACGAGATCGAGGCGCTCGCCACCGGCAGCGGTCCGATCGCCGAGGCCGTCGCCCGGATCGGCGGCTCGGTGCCGTGCCTCGGCGACTACCCGCTGGCCCGTCTGCAGCGCGACGGCTGCCTCGGTCCGGACGTCGTCGCGATCCACGCGGTCGAGATCGGCCCGGCGGAGATCGCGATCCTCGCCGGCAGCGGCTCGCCCGTGGCGCACTGCCCGCGCTCGAACGCCCAGCTCGGCTGCGGGGCGGCTCCCGTCCGGGCCCTCCTCGACGCCGGAGTCGCTGTCGGGCTCGGCATGGACAGCCCGGCGTCGGCCCTCAGCTTCGACATGTTCGAGGAGCTGCGCTGCGCGATCTGGCTCGCGCGCTCGCGCGAGCACACGGCCGCCGCGCTCTCGACGACGGAGGCGCTCGAGCTGGCGACCCTCGGCTCGGCCGCCGTCCTCGGGCTCGACGATCGCTGCGGCTCGCTCGAGGTCGGCAAGGCGGCCGACCTGACGGTCCTCGACCTCGGCTCCAGCCCGTTCTGGCCGGTGGAGGATCCCGTCGCCGCGATCGTCTACGACGGCTCGCCGGAGCGGGTCACGATGACGATGATCGACGGCACGGTCCGCTACGGTGAGAGCGAGTCGGCGAGGTACGCGGCCGCGCTCGCCTCGGCCGCGCCCGGCCGGGCGGCGATGATCGAGCGGGCGACCCCCAGGTGACGAGAAAGAACGATCCCAAGCGCCCGAGCCGCCCCGTGCGACACGAGTCGTCCCGTGGGGTCGAGCCGGGGGCGCGCTCGACGGACGTCTCCGAGAAGCGCAAGCGCGGCTACGAGGTCGGCTCCTCCGGCTACCGCCGACCCGGGGAGCGCCTGCTCGACCGAACGGCTGCGCGACCAGGGCAAGTGGATCTACGTCGCCCTGATCCTCTTCTTCGGGATCTCGTTCGCCCTCGGCTCCGTCGGCGCGTCCGGCGGCTTCTTGCTCCCAGACTACTTCTCGAACCGGCCGAAGGGCTGGCGGCTCCTCGACCTCGACGCAGAGCGCGGACACGCCGTCGGTCCGCGACGCCACCGCGAAGACGCAGAAGAGCCCGAAGGACCCGCAGGCGTGGATCGCTCTCGGCGACGCGCTCGCGGCCGCAACGACCGGCGACCAGACGTCGCTCGTCCAGCGGGCTATCGCGGCGTACTCGAAGGCCAACACCCTGAAGCCGAAGGACCGGACGACCATCTCGAAGCTCGCGACGGCGTATGCGCGCCGGGCGACGGACCAGCTGACCCTCGCCTCGAACCTCCAGAACCAGGCCTCCTCCATCCAGTCCGATGCTACTCCCTGGCGACGGTGTTCGGAACGAACCAGCTGATCCAGGCCCAGAACCTCGGCGTCGAATCCGTCGCCGACTCGATCGGCACCGCCGCCACGCCGTACTTCACGGCCGGGACGACCGCCGCGACGAAGGCCGCCGAGCAGTACGTCGCCCTCACGAAGCTCGATCCGAAGGACGCCGAGTCGTGGTACGAGGCGGGCGTCTGGTGGCAGAACGCCGGCCAGTACCAGAAGGCCCTCGACTCCTACCGGCGGTTCACGACGCTCGTGCCGGCCGACCCCGCGATCGCCACGATCGAGGCGCAGATCTCCGCCCTCTCTCGGTGCATATGTCGCCCCCGTGACCACGGCCGTGCCGACGACGCCGAAGGCCTCGACGGCGAAGAGCTCGACGGCGAAGGGGAACTCGGCGGGCACGGGGACGACCACGGCCGGGAGCGCTTCCACGTCCAAGTGAGATGACCGGCGCCGGCGCCCGGCCAGCCGCCGCCGTCGGCTTGCTGGACCGCACCGCGGACGAAGGCCTGCGCCGCCGACGGCCGCGCCGGCCCAACTCGAGTGGCGACCGAGGCGACCTGCCCACCACCGGGCCGATCTGGCTACTATCCGCCGCGCGCGGGCCGTTAGCTCAGCTGGTAGAGCAGGGGACTCTTAATCCCAAGGTCGAAGGTTCGATCCCTTCACGGCCCATCCCGC
>CAWDBC010000003.1:0-22573 GCA_963800515.1 uncultured Thermoleophilia bacterium | reverse complement strand
CACGAGGTGGAGGGCGCCGAGCGAGGACCGCGGGATCCAGCCGACGCCGCCGTTCGGAAGCGAGGGGAACGCGACCTTCGTCCACACCGCGTCGCCGACCGTCTGGGTCGCGAGGATCTGGACGTCGCCCGCGGTGCCCTCGGGCGTGGTCGTCGTGACGGACCCGACGGATCGCGCGGAGGCGGCCGGCGTCCGCCGGACGACGGCGGCGCGGCTCCACGGTCGCCCACACCCAGAGGCGGCCGGGCGAGCCGACGACGTGGACGGCGTCGTCCTTGGCGAGGAGCGGGTCCGGCCGTGGTGGTGGCGGCGTCGTCGGAGGCGGATCCGGTGGCACCGGAGTCGGTCGAGCCGGAGCCGGTCGAGCGGCACTCGAGGCGCCGGTCGCCGCTCCACCCGTCGCCGCCGGATCGGTCAGCGGCGTCGAGGGGATGGTGACGCTCTGGTCGTCCGGCCCCCACCGGAGAACCCGGAGGAGCCGCACGCGGCGGCCCCTCCGGACAGGAGGCCCGAGCAGCTCGGCGAGCAGCGAGTCGAGGATCAGACTTCTCGCCGTGCTTCCTCATCCGGACTACCCGGTGAACTGCGGCGAGCTCGCGCTCGTCGTGGCCCGGGAGGTGCTGATGAACCCGGTGCCCTTGACGGCCGCCAGCACCTCGTTCATGGTCGCGCGGCTGGTTGAACGCCGTCGGGGCGGGGCGACTGGCCGGAGATGTCGCGGATCCACGCGGCGTGGCGCGCCTCGACCGGGTGGATCGCGATGGCGGCCGCGAGGACCGGGTGGGCCCTGATGTTGCCGGCCTGGCCCTGGTAGGCCTCGACGCCCGTGTCCTCGAGCATCATCGCGTCGCCTGGAACGTTGGCCTGGTCGCTCGTGGTGCCCTTGAAGTCGAACGTCGGCTTCTTGACCGCCGCCTTGCCGAGCGCCTTCTTGAGCGCGGCGACGTGCGCGGCCTCGTGCTCGGCGACGACCGGGCGAGCTTGTCCTCGCCGTTGAGGGCGCCCTTGGCGAGCGCCTCCTCGTAGAAGGCGGTCTCGAGGTACTCGAGCGTCAGCGCGTAGTTGAGGATCGCGACGTCGCCCTTGTGGCGGCGGCGGCGACGCCGGCGTGAGGTCGCGAGGCGGCACCGCCGCCGATGAGGCCGCCGCCGACGAAGCGCCGAGCGGCGCAGGAACGACGCCGCGCGAGTGGCCGGCGAGCCCTCGGCGCCCTCGGATCGCGCCGTCGCGGTCGAGCTCGTCGAGGGTGAGTGCGATGGACATTGGGCTTTCCTGCGAATGGTGGTCGGCCGGGCTAGGACTTGATGAAGCCGGTCTTGGTGACGGCGCGCGAGGACCTCGGACATGGACAGGGGGTGTGAACGCCGCGGGAGCCGGGTTCCTTGCCGAGGAGTCGCGGACCCAGGCGGCGTGGCGGGCCTCGACCGCGAGGATCGCGCCGGCCGCGCCGAGCACGGCCGGGTCTTGATGTTCGCGCGCCTGGCCCTGGTAGGCCGACGACGCCGGTGTCCTCGAGGACTACCGCGCGGTGCGCCAGGAACTTGGACTGCTCGTCGTGTGCCCTTGAAGTCGAACTCGGCTTCTTGACGGCCTTCGACGCCGAGCGCCCTTGAGCGCCGCGACGTGCGCGGCCTCGTGGGCGGCGACGGCCTGGCGAAGGCGAGCGTCCGCCGCCCAGCGCGCCCGCGCGACGGCCTCGGCGTAGAACGCGGCCTCGAGGTACTCGAGCGTCAGCGCGTAGTTGAGGATGTCGACGTCGCTCTTGGCCGACGGGGTGGCCGAGGCGAGCCCGGGCAGGCCCGAGATCAGGACCCCGCCGACGGCGACGAAGCCGCCGGCGACGACGGCCTTGGACAGGAACGCGGCGCGGGACGACGAGGCGGACTCGTCGAGTGCCTCGCGCACCGCGGTCCCCTGGTCGATCAGCTCGACGGTGACGTGCTCGGTCATGACAAGGCTCCCCTTCGGGGCAGTGCGGGATGGGCCCACCGGCGCTTTCTCGCATCTCACGCGGTGGAGGACTGAACATACGGGAGAAAATCGGCCGGGTGCGGGCTAGCACCGCCTCGTCTCTCGTGGCCGTTGTTCGCGGCGCGCCCTCCGGTTCATCCGCCCCCCGCCTACCATCACTCCCGTGTTGATCCGGATCGAGGAGGGCGACCTCACCGCGCGCCCCGCCGACGCGCTCGTCAACGCGGCGAACTCCTCGCTCCTCGGCGGCGGCGGCGTCGACGGCGCGATCCACCGCGCCGGCGGACCCGAGATCCTGGCCGCCTGCCGCGCCCTCCGAGCGGCGTCCCTCGGCGGCGGCCTCCCGACCGGGCAGGCGGTCGCCACCACCGCGGGGCGCCTGCCCGCGCGGTGGGTGATCCACACCGTCGGGCCGGTGTACTCGACCCGCGAGGACCGATCGGAGCTCCTTCGCTCGTGCTACCGCGAGAGCCTCCGGGTGGCGGACGGCCTCGGCGCCGCGAGCGTGGCGTTCCCGCTGATCTCGGCCGGCGTCTACGGCTGGCCGGGAGACGACGCCATCCGCCAGGCGCTCGAGCGCTCCGCGGCGCCGACTGCGCGTCGAGGAGGCGATCCTGGTGCTCCGGGGGCGCACCCTCTACGAGCTCGCCGAGGAGATCGCGACCGCCTGACCGGTCGGCCGCTCGCTACTCCTTCGGCGGCAGGCCGAGCGCGAGCCGGACGATCCGCTCCTGCTCGCGGGCGTGGGCCGGGGGGTAGCCCTCGGCCGTGGCCGCGCGCCACTCGCGACCGGCGTACTCGAACTCGATCCCGAACGGCGTCGCCTCCGCCAGCCGGTGTCGGATCGACCGCCAGGCGCCCATGTTCATCGGCTCCTCCTGGGCCCAGACCACGGAGCGCAGGTTCGGGTAGGCCTCGAGCGTCGCGCGGAGCTCCTCGGTCGGGAAGCGGTAGAGGCGCTCCACGCGGACGATCGCGTCTCGTCGGCGAGGTCCCGCTCGGCGTAGCGGGCGAGGTCGTAGTAGAGCTTGCCCGTGCAGACGACCGCGCGGGAGATGTCCTCCCGGTACTCGATCACCTTCGGGTCCTCGAGCACCGGGCGGAAGGATCCCTCGGAGAGCTCCTCGATCGTCGACGTCGAGTCCTTCGCGCGCAGGAGCCCCTTCGGCGTCATCACGACCAGCGGCCGCCGGACGGGCTGCGACGCCTGCAGGCGGAGCAGGTGGAAGTACTGGGCCGGCGTCGTCGGGTAGACGATCGCGACGTTGTCCTCCGCCGCCGACTGGAGGAACCGCTCGAGCCTCGCGGAGGAGTGCTCGGGCCCGTTGCCCTCGTAACCGTGCGGGAGGAGGAGGGTGAGGCGGTTGCGCGTGCCCCACTTCGTCCAGCCGGCCATGATGAACTGGTCGATGATCACCTGGGCGACGTTGACGAAGTCGCCGTACTGCGCCTCCCAGAGGACGAGCGCGTCGGGCTTCGTCGTCGCGTAGCCGTACTCGAAGGCGAGCGTCCCGGTCTCCGTCAGCGGCGAGTTGCGGACCTCGAAGCCGCCGGTCGCGTCGGAGAGGTTGGCGAGAGGCGTGTAGGTGTCCTGCCGCTCGACGTCGTGGAGGACGACGTGCCGGTGGGAGAAGGTGCCGCGCTCGGTGTCCTGGCCCGTCAGCCGGATCATCGTGCCCGCGCGCAGCAGGGTGGCGAAGGCGAGGGCCTCCGCGAGGCCCCAGTCGATCCTGCCCTCGTCGATCGCCGTGCGCCGGCGCTCGAGCTGCGCGGCGAGCTTCGGGTGGGGCGTGAAGCCCTGCGGATAGGCGAGGAGCTCCTCGTTGATCGCCCGCAGCACGTCGGCCTCGACCTCGGTCGTCCTGGCGGCGGGCGGGTCGGGGCGCCGCTCCTGCTCGCGGTGCGGCCGCGGGCGCTTCAGCTCGGCGTGCGCCTCCTCGAGGCGCGCCTTGATGCGGCCGCGCATCTCCTCGACGTCGGCCTCCGTCACGACCCCGGCGTCGATCAGCTTCCGCGCCTGGATCTCGGCCGCCGACGGGTGGTCGGCGATCCGCCGGTACATCTGCGGCTGGGTGTAGGACGGCTCGTCCCCCTCGTTGTGCCCCCAGCGCCGGTAGCCGACGAGGTCGATCACGACGTCGTGGTGGAAGCGCGCGCGGAAGGCCATCGCGGTCCGGATCGCGGTCCGGCACGCCCGCAGGTCGTCGGCGTTGACGTGGATGATCGGGCAGTCGAAGCCCTTGGCCAGGTCCGACGAGTAGAACGTCGAGCGCGAGTCGCCGGGATCGGTGGTGAAGCCGACCTGGTTGTTGGCGATCACGTGCAGCGAGCCGCCGACGGTGTAGCCGGGGAGGGCCTGCAGGTTCAGCGTCTCGGCGACGACGCCCTCGCCCGAGAAGGCGGCGTCGCCGTGGATCATCACGGCCAGGGCGGCCTTCGCGTCGAGCGCGATCGTCGATGGACGCGCGCTCGAGGTCTGGAGGGCGCGCGTGCGGCCGGCGACGACGGGGTCGACGAACTCCAGGTGGGAGGGGTTCGGAAGCAGCGAGATCCGCATCTCGCGCTCCTCGCCGTCGGGCGTCAGGATCGTCCGCCGCAGGTTCGCCCCGTAGTGGTACTTGACGTCTCCGGTGCCGCCTTCCGGCGCCTGGGTGGGGATGTTCGCCGCGAGCTCGGCGTCGAACTCCGCGATGATCGCCGCGTAGGGGCGCCGCAGGACGTGGGCCAGCATGTTCAGGCGGCCGCGGTGCGCCATCCCGATCGCCGTCTCCGCGATCCCCTCCGCCGCGGCGATGGAGATCGCCTCGTCGACCATCAGGACCTGCATCTCGAGGCCCTCGATGGAGAACTGCTTGGCGCCGAGGAAGCGGCGCTTCAGGTACTGCTCGAGCCCCTCGACGCGGAGCAGCCGGATCAGGAGCTTGCGGTCCTCCTCGGGGCTCGACTCGACCCAGAACGCGCGGGACTCGATGTTGCCCCGGAGCCAGACGCGCTGCTCGTGGCTCGACAGGTGCTCGATCTCGTAGGCGATCGTCCCGCAGTAGTTGCGGCGCATCTCGTGCACGACGTCCTTCAGCGTCGCGCCGGGCACCCGCACCCGCAGGACGGAGGCGGGGACCTGCTCCATCTCCTCGTCCGTCAGGCCGAGGTAGGCGGGATCGAGGGAGGGGTCGCCCTTGGGCTCGTGGCCGAGCGGGTCCAGGCGGGCGGCGAGGTGGCCGTGCGTCCGGAAGGCCTTGACGACGGACATGCCCGCCGAGACGACGTCGAGGAGCGTGCGCTTCTCGGGGATCACCGGCAGCTGCACGTCCTCGACGGGCGGGACTCGTGGCGTGGACGCGGGTTTTGTGGCGGACATCGTGTCGGTGGCCGCGTGCCGGAAACTGACCGGCTGGCGGGGTGGCGGTCGTCGCGACGGGTGGTCGGACGCCTCCACGTACCCTAGCGCGCGAGCGCGCGGCGGCCGACGACGTCCGGCGCGGGACGGGGGAATACGTTGCCGGGCGAGGCGTTGCCGCAGCCGAAGGGCGCCCCCGGCCCGCGGAGACCCGTGGTGCAGACGCGGGCCCCGCTCCTGATAGGTTCACCGCACGCCATGCCGAAGTCACTGATCATCTGCGAGAAGCCGAGCGTCGCCCGCGACGTGGCGGCCGCCCTGCCCGGGACGTTCGCCAGGTCGGGCGAGTTCCTGGAGTCCGACGAGTACGTCGTCGGCTTCGCGGTCGGGCACCTCCTGGAGCAGGTCGATCCGGACGAGTACGACGCCAAGTACAAGCGCTGGCGGTTCGAGGACCTGCCGATCCTGCCCGAGGCCTTCCGCTACGAGGCCCGTGACGCGAGGGCGAAGAAGCAGCTCGGGCTCCTCCACAAGGCGATGCGCCGCAAGGACGTCGAGACGATCGTGAACGCCTGCGACGCCGGGCGCGAGGGGGAGCTGATCTTCAAGCTGATCCTCCAGACCTCCGGCGTCTCGAAGCCGGTCCGCCGGGCGTGGTTCTCCTCGATGACGCGCCAGGCGATCCGGGCCGCCTTCGAGGACCTCCGCGACGACGCCGACATGCAGTCGCTCGAGGCCGCGGCCCGGGCGCGCTCGGAGGCCGACTGGCTCGTCGGGATGAACGCGACGCGGGCGGCGACCACGAAGACGGGCTCGATGCGCTCGATCCTCTCCCTCGGCCGGGTCCAGACCCCGACGCTCGCGATGATCGTCCGCCGCGACGAGGAGATCGCCGCCTTCGTCTCCGAGGACTACTGGCAGGTCCGCGCCACCTTCGCCGGTGGCACCGGCGACTACCCCGCCTTCTGGCGGAGGGCTCGGCCGACCGCGTCGGCACGGCCGAGGAGGCCGAGCGGATCCAGGCCGCCGTCAACGGCCGGCCCGGCGTCGTCGCCTCGGTGGAGCGCAAGCCGATCGTCGAGCAGCCGCCCCTCCTCTACGACCTGACGACACTCCAGCGCGACGCCAACCAGCGCTTCGGCTTCACCGCCCGGCGCACCCTCTCCGCCGCCCAGGCCTGCTACGAGCAGCACAAGGTCCTGACCTATCCGCGCACCAGCTCGCGCTTCCTGTCGAGCGACATGGTCTCGTCGCTGAAGTCCGTGGCCCGTCACGTCGGGGCAGCCGCCCCCGAGTACGCGGGGCCGGCCGCCTACGTCGAGCGCCTCGACGTGCTGCCGCGTCGGCCGCGTCGTCGCCGACGCCAGGGTGACCGACCACCACGCGATCGTCCCCACGAACGACCGCCACACGCTCGCCGCCCTCTCCGCGGACGAGCGCAGGATCTACGACCTGGTCGCCCGGCGCTTCCTCGCCGTGTTCCATCCCCCGGCCCGGTCGGAGCAGACCGTCGTCCTCACCGAGGTCGAGGGCGAGTCCTTCCGGAGCCGCGGCAAGGTCCTCGTCGAGGCCGGCTGGCGGGCCGCCTACGGTCAGGCCGCGGAGGTGGAGGCGCAGGCGCGCCGGGCCGCCGACGGCGCCGAGGACGAGGAGTCCGCCGAGCGCTCGCTGCCGCCGCTCGAGCAGGGCCAGAAGGTCGTCTGCGCCGAGGCCGAGGTCCTCGCCAAGCAGACGAAGCCGCCGGCCCACTACACGGAGTCGAGCCTCCTCCGCGCGATGGAGACCGCGGGCAAGCTCGTCGAGGACGACGAGGCCGCCGAGGCGATGAAGGAGTCCGGGCTCGGGACGCCGGCCACGCGGGCGGCGACGATCGAGGGACTGATCGACCGCCTCTACGTGGAGCGCCAGGGCAAGAGCCTCGTGGCCACGACGAAGGCGATCGGGCTCGTCCGGATGCTCGCCGACAACGTGCTCACGCAGCCGGCGCTGACCGGCGCGTGGGAGAAGCGGCTCGCCGACGTCGAGGCCGGGCGGGAGTCGCACGACGCGTTCCTGCACGACATCCGCGCCTTCACCAGCGACACGGTCCACTGGTTCGCCGACAAGGACCGGTCGGCGATGAAGGTCTCCTACCGCGTCGTCGGCCCGTGCCCGAACGGCGACGGCGAGATCGTCGAGAAGCCGAAGAGCTACTCGTGCACGTCCTGGAGGTCGAAGGAGGAGCCCGGCTGCGGGTTCACGATCTGGAAGACGCAGGGCGGCCAGACGATCGACTTCGAGCAGGCGAGGGAGCTGGTCGCCAAGGGCCTCTCCTCGGCGGATCTGGTGCCCGAGCGGGTCGTCATCGGCCCCTGTCCGACCCCGGGCTGCGGCGGCGAGATCGTCGAGCGCGGCAAGAGCTTCGGCTGCACGTCCTGGAAGAGCCGCAAGGAGACGGGCTGCGGATTCGTGATCTGGAAGCGCGCGGCCGGCAAGGAGGTCTCCGTCGAGGAGGCCCGCGAGATGGTCGCCAAGGGGATCACGAACTCGGCGCCGGCCGCCTCCGCCGAGCCGATCGGCCCGTGCCCGACGCCGGGCTGCGGCGGCGAGATCGTGGAGCGCGGCAAGAGCTTCGGCTGCTCGTCCTGGAAGAGCAAGTCGAAGCCGGGCTGCGGCTTCGTGATCTGGAAGCGCCAGCGCGGCCTCGGCCGCGAGATCGATCGCGAGGAGGCGACCCGGCTCGTCGCGCAGGGTCTCTCCGCACCGCCGAAGGCCGAGGCCGCCGCCTAGCCCGACCGGCCGGCCGTTCGGCGCGGCTTCCGCCGCCCGCGGCTCCCACGGCGATCGGTCGCGGACTACGGCGCGAGCGTCGTCGCCCGGAGCGGCCGTCCATCCACCCGGCCGGTCAGCGCCGCGCGCCGGGCCGGCCCCTGCATGCTCCAGCGGAGGCGGAGTGCCGCCCGTCGGCCGCCCGGTGTCGTGGCGGTCACCCGCCCGTCGACGCTGCCCGTCAGCGTGTTCCAGCCGACCGTGCCGCTGACGGGGACGCCCGGTACGAACGCGGTCCCGCGGAGCGTGAAGGTCACCCTGGTCGTGCCGACGTAGCTCCACGTGCCGCCCCGCAGGCCGCGGTCGGTCCCCGAGTAGTTGACGAGCCAGCGCTCGATCACGTCCGCCACGGTCATCGCGGCCGCGGCGGCGAGGCGCCGGTCGCGCCTCCTCGAGCCGTCGCCCGGCCGGCGGGCGGCTGGCGGGACCGCCGCCAGCGATCGCGGGAAGAGGGGGATGGTCCGCACCTCGGCGATGCGCTTCGTGCACCCGACGTTCCCGGGATCGTGGCGGCGGAGGAACCGGCGGACGATCGGCGCCGCACAGTCGTCCCGATCGCCGAGCGCGGAGATGTGCACGGTGTTCTCGGTCTCGACGAACCAGGAACGGGGGAACGCACGGGCGACGACCCGGGCGCCGGACGATGCCGTGATGCTGTCCAGGTCGCCGTTCAGGACGAGCGTCGGGACGTCGGGGTAGACGGGCGACGGCGGAACGACGGGGTCGACGAAGGTGGGCGCCGGCCACTTCAGGCACGCCGCGGCGCCCTCGTAGTCCTGGTTCGCCCAGATCGCCGGAGCGAACGGCGCGGTCTCGGCGGGCGCGATGCCGGCCACGAAGCGCGCGAACTGCGCGCGGCGGGCGGCGAGCGGCGCCGCCACGTCCCACATCTGCGGGTAGTCGTGACAGGTCACCGCGAGGTAGAGCGCCTCGGAGAAGCTGCGCGCCGGCGTGCCCGGGATGACGTCGGCGACGTTCTCGGCGACGAGGCGGAGGATCGGAGCGTCGTCTCCGCGCTCGGCCGAGCGGATGGCGCCGACGAGGTCGCGGTAGACGCCGATGTCGAGGTAGCCGTCACCCGCCGTGGCGGCCAGCGTCCGCTCGTCGACGCGCACCCGGACGAGCGTGCCGTCCCCGTTCGGCGCCACGCCCACGAGCGGACGAGCACGGACGCGGCGGACGAAGCGGGCGATCAGGCGGACGGGGTCGATCCCGAGGCGGGCGCAGGCCGCCCGGCGCCGGCAGGTCAGGCGGAAGGCACGGCGCATGGCCTCCGCGAGGTCGCGGTACGCCGGATCGGTGCCGGGCACCGGATAGGCCCCGTCGAGGACGAGCGAGCGGAGCCGCTCGGGATGCCAGAGTGCGAACGTCTGGGCGAAGTACGTGCCGTAGGAGTCGCCGTAGAGGTCGATCCTTCCGGCGTCCAGGGCCGCCAGGACGTCGGCGAGGTCCTCGACGGCCTGATGCGTGTCGTAGAGGTCGCGCGTCGGACCGAGCTCGCGCGCGCAGGTCGCGGCCCGGTCGGCGTAGTGCGTCGCGTCCTTCCGGAAGACCCGGCAGTCGAGCCCGCCGCGAGAGGCCCGTGCCGCGGAGGTCGACGAGCAGCAGGTCGCGATGCGCGAGGAGGGGCCGGAGGAGTGCGAGGTAGGAGGAGCGCGAGTCGGTCGTCGAGTAGCCCGGCCCACCCTCGACGGCCACGATCAGCCCGTTCCGGAGGTGGCGCGACCCGCTCGGCCCGTAGAGCTCGAAGTGGATGCCGATCGCGTCCGCTGCCAGCGCGCGTCGGTCGAGCGGCACCCGGACGACGCCGCAACGGGCGCCGGGCGCCGGCCCGTGGCACGTCGTCGAGCGGACGGACGACGCCGCGACGGCCGTGACCGGTCCCAGGGCCAGGGCCATCGCGATGGCGGAGGCTCCGGCCGCGAGGAGGCGCATGGACGGCCACTATACGGGCCGATCCGCGGCGCGGCGGGCGCCGTGAGAAGGACGCGCTTCCCCTCGTGCTGCTGCACGTCCCCGGGGAGCCGGGCCCCCCGGGAACGAGCGGATGATCGTCTCCGACTGCGCTTCGATCCGAGCCTCGGCGGCCGGGAACTCCTCACGCGTGTCGTCGTGCGGGCGTTCTTCCTCGTGCGGGAGCGTCCTCCTGCCGAGTGGGCGATCCGCGCCCCTCGCCGTGGCGGCGTTCCGGGGGACGGCCGGGCCGGGCCCGGCCGTCCCCCGCGCACGTTGCCTCAGGCGGCGAGCTGGCGCTCGGCGAGGGTCCCGCCGAGCGCCTCCTGGAGTGCCGGGGAGCCGGCGCGGTCGACGAGCGAGGCCACCTGGTCGAGCACGAGCTGCGCCACCGGGTCACCGAACCGGTCGAGGTACTTCGGACGGGGACCCGGGCCCCACCAGTGGCGAGGCAGCGTGCCGCAGAACTCGTCGAAGTCGGCGACGGCCGAGAGCACCGACAGCTGCTGCTCCGGCGCCACGGCCTGCCGGCCCGCCGGCGACGAGGCCGTGACCGCCCTCCGCGCCGTCTCACCAACCACGCCCTCCGCCGCGACGGCCGCGATCGCGGCGACGGCGATCGAGGCCACCACCGCGTCGATCTCGTGGACGTAGCGGGCGCGGATCAGGAGCTGCCAGGGCACGTTGGACGCGCCCGGAAAGTCGTCGGGACCCCACATGGTGTCTCTCCCATCGTCGCGGTCCGGGCCTCCGGCGCGGATCCACCCGGGAGAGGCCGCCACGCGCCGGCTGATACGTCCGTCCGGTGCCACCCTGGCGAGACGGTCAGGCGGCGGTCGGCCTGAACAGGTGGCGACAGCCGGCGAGGCCGGAGATCGTCACCGGGACCGGGCTCCGCCAGCGCTCGCGGTCGATCCGGACGACGTGCTCCGTCACGGGATCTCCGCGCGGCCGCACCTCGCGCCTCTCCACCTCCTCGTAGCCCAGTTTGTCCGAGACCCGCCGCGAGGCGACCGAGCCGTCGATCCAGCCCGAGGTCGCGCTGACGGCGCCGAGGGCGGTGAAGGCCAGCTCGAGGACGGCCGCGCGCATCTCGGTCCCGTACCCGCGCCCCTGGAAGCGCTCCCCGAGCCAGGAGCCGGTCTCGACCGTCAGGGTCCCATCGGCCACCTTCCCCCGGAGGTCCTGGATCCCGATCGGCGAGCCGTCGACGAAGACCGCCAGCAGGAGCACCCAGTCGTCCGGCGTCCACGACGCCCGCGCCGCGGCGTGATGGGCCACGGCCTCCGCCCGGAACGCCGGCGTGCCGGCGGCGTCCGTCCACGGCGTCGCGAACGGCATGTGGTCCGGTGGATGGATCCCCGCCTCGGCGAGCGAGGCGAGCTCGTCGATCTCGACGGCGTCGGGGAGGCGCAGGAGGAGCCGCGGCGTCTCGAGCGCGAGTCCGGCGAGCAGGTCGACGGCGTCCACGAGCGCAGAGACTGCCACGGCGGGCGCCTGGCCGTCGTCCGGGAACCCGGCGGAGCTACCGTCCGTCCAAGGACCATGCCACGGAGGCGCCCGATCCCGACGCTCCTCGCGCTCGCCGCCCTGCTCGCGACCGCCTCGGCCTGCGGCGGGGCGAGCGGCGAGCCGTCGACGCGTGCTCGGGTCGACGGCCGCGCCGGGCGGGTCGGGGACCGCGACGGCACCCGCCGCGCCGGCGACCACCTCCCCGCCCGCGTCCGAGCCCGCGAGCACCGCCCCGGCGGAGACGACAGGCCCCCGGACCGAGCTCCGGATCCAGATCTGGGAGCGCGGGCGCAAGGCGGGCGCGCCGATCGAGCGCACGCTCCGATGCGACGGCACCCCCGCCGGCACGGTCGCCGACCCGGTGGCCGCGTGCCGGGCGCTCGCGGCGCTCGGCGGCCGGGCGGTGGCGCCGGTCCCGGCGAGCATGGCCTGCACCATGATCTACGGGGGCGCGTCGGAGGCGACGATCGACGGGATCCTCGCCGGCCGGCCCGTCGCCGCGTCGTACTCCCTGCAGAACGGCTGCGAGATCGCCCGCTGGAATCGGCTCTCGACGATCCTCGCCGCGCACACGCCCGCGCCGACGAGCGCGACGCCCTAGCTCACCCGGCCGGCGCGTCGACCCGGGTGTACGTGAGGTCGAAGTCGTGCTCCCAGCCGGAGCCGCCGGCGGAGGTCTCCCAGCGGCCGTCGATGGACGCCCCGTCGGCCGAGAAGCGGCCGGTGAAGCGCTGGGAGAACATCAGCGGGGTGAAGTCCGGGGCGTCCCGGACGAGCGTCCAGACGCCGTCGTCCAGGTGCATGCCGTACACGCGGGCGACACCCCGTGCGTCGAAGTAGTGCTGGGCGTACGCCTCGCGATCGGGATCGAAGCCGATGATCGCGACGCTGTCCGGAGCCCCCGGGACCTCGGCACGCTCGACGAGGAACTGGCCGTCGAGGATCCACTCGAAGACGACGCGGCCGGCGACCCCGGCGGTCGACGGGAAGGACGCCACCACGGTCCATTCGCCGACGAGCGCCTCCAGGCGCGTCATCGCCTGCCGGTGGGCGGCCTGATCCGCGTCCATCTCTGCTCCTCCTCGGTCCCGGTGGTCCGTCGTGGTCGTCGGGAGGAGAGACGGGCCGTCAGCCCGGAAGTCATCGCACGGGCCGGCGGGTCGTGGTGGATAGCCTTCCTCCGCGATGCGCCTTCTCGAACGCGTGAGCGGCGTCGCCGCGCGGCGGTCCCGGCTGGTCCTCGGCCTCTGGCTCCTGCTCGTCCTCGTCGCCCTGCCGTTCGCGGCCCTGGCGCCGGGGCGGCTCTCGACGGGCGGCTTCGAGGTCGACTCCTCCGAGTCGCACCGCGAGGCCGCGTTCCTCGGCGACGTGCCCGGACACGGCACCCAGCCGTTCACCGTCGTCGTCCAGGCGCCCACGGCGGCGACGGCCCGGGCCCGGGCCGCTCTCATCGCGCGGCGCATCGTCGTCGGGCATCCCGCGGCCCGACTCGCCGGGCCTCCGGTCGCGAGCGCCGACGGTCGGACCGTCGCCGTGACCGTGCTCGCCACCGTCGATCAGGCCCCGGCCCTCGCCCTCTCGGCCGCGCTCAAGCGCGAGTTCCAGGTCACGTCCGGCGCCACGCGCCAGTACGTCGCCGGGCCTTCGCCGACGTTCGAGTCGATCAAGACGCGGGTGGAGTCGAGCGTGCGCTCGGCCGAGGTGCTGACGCTGCCCCTCGTCGCGATCGTGCTCCTCGTCCTCTTCGGCGCCCTCGTCGCGACGACGCTGCCGCTCCTCCTCGGCGCGGCGTGCGTGGCCGTCACGATGGCCGCCGTCTTCGCCGTCGCCTCGGCCACCGAGATGTCCGTGTACGCCTCCTCGATGGTCTCGATGATCGGGATCGGCGTCGCCGTCGACTACTCCCTCTTCGTGCTCGCCCGCTACCGGGAGGAGGTGGCGGCGGGGAGCCGGCACGAGGTCGCCGTCGCCACGGCGTTCGCGACCTCGGGGACCGCCGTCGTCTTCTCCGGGATCACGGTCATCATCGCCCTCGCGTCGATCCTGATCGTGCCGGTCCGGGCGATCCAGTCGATGGCGCTCGGGGCGATGATGGTGACCGCCGTCGCCGTCCTCGCCGTCTCGACGTTCCTGCCGGCGCTCCTCGATCGCCTCGGCCGCTCGGTCGACCGGGGACGCGTCCCGGGTGTCCGCGCCGCGGGGGACTCGGCCCGCTGGGACGGCTTCGTCCGCCGCGTGATGCGCCGCCCCGGCCGCTGGTTCTGCGCGGCGGCGCTCCTCCTGCTCGCGCTCGCCGCCCCGATCGTCGCCCTCCGCACCGCGACGACCGGGCTCTCGCAGCTGCCCTCCGACGATCCCTCGGTCCGCGGGAGCCGCCTCCTCAGCCGTGAGATCACCGGCCCGGGACGCGGCGTCGAGGGCCAGCTCGTCGTCGCCGTGATCCCGCGTCCCGGCGCCGGCCGGCCGACCGCCGGCCACCTAGTAGCGCTCGCCCGCGCCCTCCGGCGGGTGCCCCACGTGACCGGCACGACGATCGCGCCGGCGGGCGCCGGCGCGGAGCTCCGCGCCTCGATCGACGTCGACCCGGAGTCGGCCGACGCACTGGGCACCCTGCTGCAGGCCGCGCGCGACGCGGTCCACGCGGAGGCGGTGCCCTCCGAGACGATCGCGATCGGCGGCCTGACCGCCTACGACCACGACGTGGACGTGGCCGTCTCGGACACGTTCTGGGAGGTCGTCGCGCTGGCCGTGGGCGCGACCTTCCTCGTCCTCACGCTGCTCCTCCGCTCGCTGCTCCTGCCGCTCAAGGCCGTCGTCATGAACCTCCTCTCGATCGGCGCCAGCTACGGCGTCCTCGTCGCGGTCTTCCAGTGGGGCTGGCTCGGCTGGGCCGGGGTCGAGGCGCCGGGTCACGTCAACACGCTCTCGCGGCCGCTGATCTTCGCCGTCACCTTCGGGCTCTCCATGGACTACGAGGTGTTCCTGCTGTCGCGGATCGCCGAGCGCTACCGGAGCCACGGCGACAACGAGCGCGCCGTCCGCGAGGGGATCTCGTCGAGCGCCCGCCTGATCACCGGCGCCGCCTCGATCATGGTCCTCGTCTTCGGCGCGTTCGCCCTGATCGGCGTCCAGTCGATCCGCGAGATCGGCGTCGGCCTCGCCGTGGCGATCGCGGTGGACGCCACCGTGACGCGGCTCGTCCTCGTCCCGGCGACGATGCGCCTCCTCGGCGACTGGAACTGGTGGCTGCCGCGGTGGCTCGACCGCCTCCTGCCGCGCCTCGGCGGAGAGGGCGCGCCGCGGCCCCGGCTCAGCGCGAGCGGAGCGCCAGACCCGCGCGCAGGGCTCCGGTGACGTCCTCACGGGTCCACGGCTGCGGGGCGACCGAGATGAAGTAGTCGTCGAGCGCGTCGGCCGCCAGCCCGTCGACGTCCTCCTCGCGGACGCCCGCCTCCTGCATGGTCGGGATCCCGATCGTCGCGAGCATCGAGCGGACCGCGGAGACGGCGCGGCTCCCGTCGCCGGAGCCGTCGTCCGGGGCGCCCATCGCGTCGGCGACGCGCTCGAGCCCGGCCGCGGCGGCCCGGCGGTCGACGTCCATCGTCTCCGCCAGCACGAGGCCGATCGTCAGCCCGTGCGGCAGGCCGTACCGTCCGCCGATCGCCTGGCCGAGCGAATGCTCGGAGCCGCAGTCGGAGATGTTCATCGTCAGGCCGCCGAGCAGGCTCGCCGCCGCCATGCGCGAACGGGCGCCCGTGTCGGAGCCGTCCGCGACGGCGGCCGGCAGCGCGGTCCAGCCGAGCCGGATCGCCTCCAGGGCGATCGCATCGCCGATCGGCGTGCGCGTGGTCACGACGACCGCGGCGATCGCCTGCGCGAGGGCGTCGATCCCGGTCATCGCGGTCGCCGCGGGGGGCAGGCCGTAGGTCAGCTCGGGGTCGACGATCGCCGCCGTCGCCCGGAGGTGCGGCGAGGCGATCCCCGCCTTGCGGTGGGTGGCCTCGTCGGTCAGGACGGCGCCGCCCGAGACCTCGGAGCCGGTCCCGGCCGTGGTCGGCACGAGGACGAGCGGGGTCGCCGGCTCCAGGATGGCCGACTCGCGGCGGGCGAAGCGGCCGATCGGCTCGCCCTGTCCGGCGACGAGGCGGGCCGCCTTCGCGAGATCCATGACGCTGCCGCCCCCGATCGCGACGATCGCGTCGGCGCCGGAGGCGGCGAGCGCCGCGGCGAGCCGCGTCACCTCGTCGTGGGTGGGCTCGCCCGGCTCCTTGGTCCACGTCCGATCGCCCGCGTCGAGCGGCGCCAGCGCCGCGCGGACGGAGGCCAGCGAATCGGCGATCGCGTCGGCGACGACGAAGACGCGGGCGGCTCCGTCGACCGCTTCGGCGAGGCCGGCGACGGCTCCCTCCCCGAACCGGATGCGC
Organism: uncultured Thermoleophilia bacterium; assembly: GCA_963800515.1. Lineage (GTDB taxonomy): Bacteria > Actinomycetota > Thermoleophilia > Gaiellales > F1-60-MAGs149 > CAWDBC01. Next base: position 6,568 of record CAWDBC010000003.1, on the reverse strand, counting down.
ACCGGCAGGTGATTGGTGAACGGCGCGACGGGGCTGAGCATGGATCGGAGCCTAACCGGCGATGATCCGCCCCGGATGCGCGTCGTGATCGCCGGAGATCCCCATGGCGAGCTCCCGGCGATCCCCCGCTGCGACCTGCTCCTCCTCCCCGGTGACTACAACTCCCGTGCGCTCGAGGAGCCGGAGGACCAGGCGGCCTGGCTCGAGGCGGAGCTCCGGCCGTGGCTCGAGCGGATCCCCGCCGGCGCGATCGCCGCGACCGGCGGCAACCGCGACTACGCGCTCTTCCGCGACCGGGCGCTCGCCGACTCCGCTCCCCTGGACCTTCCTGGTCGACGAGCAGGCGCGCCTGGCCGGGCTCGACGTCTACGGGTCGCCGTGGACGCCGCCGTTCGGCAAGGGCTGGGCCTGGAAGGCGACCGAGACGGAGCTGATGGACGTCCGGTACCCGCCGATGCCCGACGACATCGACGTGCTCCTCTCCCACGGTCCGCCCTTCGGCCTCGGCGACCTCGTCCGCGGCCGGCGCTCCGGCTCCTCGGCCCTGCGAACGGCGCTCGACCGGATCGCCCCTGCGGGGCGCCTCTCCCTGGTCGCCTGCGGCCACCTGCACGAGGGGCGCGGGGTGGAGGTCCACCCGTCCGGCGTGGTCGTCGCCAACGGCAGCATCGAGCGCGGAGAGGTGCTCGTGCTCGAGGGGACCCGGCGGCGGGCTGGCGCCCGGCGGGCTGAGCAGGTCCTCGGACGAGCCGGGGCCCCTCCGTCGCGGCCCGGGTCGCCCGCCAGCACAATGGGCCGGTGCCTCCGACTCCCCGCCTCCGACTCGTCAGCGAACGCCGCATCGGCGAGACGATCGCCACGGCCGTCCGCGCGCTCGCGGCCGACTTCCCGTCCTACCTGCTCGTCGGCTTCGTCTACGCCCTCGCCGTGCGCGGCGCCCTCGCCCTCTTCGCCGATCCCCTGCCGACCAAGGCGGTGGACGAGACGATGTCGCACTTCCAACACCGGTTCCAGGACTGGGCCGTCTCCGCCTGGCCCGTCCTCGGCGTCATCACGCTCCTGCTCCCGCTCGTCGTCGCGGTGGTCGTCGGGATGGTCGCCCAGCAGGCGGCCGGCCCCGGGGTGAGCATCCGGATCGCCCTCCGACGGACGCTCCGGCCGGCGCGGCCCCGATCGTCGCCGCCGGCCTCGCCGTGACCGTGACCACCTCGGTCGGGCTGGTCCTGATCCTGCCCGGGATCTTCCTCGGCGTGCTCCTCTGCCTCACGGTGCCGGCCGCCGTGCTCGAGGACCTGGCTCCCGTCGCGGCCCTCCGCCGGAGCGCCGGGCTCGTGCGTCGCCGCTGGTGGCGCACGGCGCTCGCGATCGTCACGTTCGTCGCCGCGGAGATCCTCGGGCTCGTCGTCCCCGACGCGATCATCTCCGGGATCGGCGATCCGACGTCGGGGCTCGGCCTGATCCTCTCCGCGGCGATCGACGGCACCGGCTTCTCGTTCCTGATCATCTGCCTCGTGCTCCTGTACGTCGACGCGCGGGCCCGGCGCGAGCGGCGCGACGGCGACGAGGAGCGGCGCGGCGGAGGAGCGTGCGGCCGACGAGGAGCGGCGGGCGGCGGAGGAGCCCGGCTGAGCGGTCTCGCGGCCGGCGAATCGCCGGCCTGGCGAACGATCTGCGTCGGTCCATCAGCAGCGGCGCGGTCGCGGGTCGCGCCGGCCTTCTTCCTCGGCGCGGAGCGAGAGCAGGTAGAGGCCCGTCGACACGCGTTCGAGATCCCCATTCCCAGATGGCCTCCGCGTCCATTCCGGAGTGGTCGGCGAGGAGCCGGCAGTGATGGCGGGCGAGCATCCGAGGTCGGCGGCGCGAGCGGCTCGGTGCGCCGGTCGCGGAGCCGACGCCGAGGTCGTCGGGACGGGATAGCCGACGAAGCCGTCCGGTTCGACGAACGCGAAGCCCGAAGCGGCGCGGGCGCTCTCCAGGGCGTTCGCGGGCGCGGGATCGCCGTGGACGACGACGCAGCGGGCCGCGTCGAATGCCGCCGACCGCCGCTCGGCGCAGGCCAACGCCAGGTCGACGACCTGCGGTGGGCACGGATCGTCGAGCCGGTGCCGCGACCAGATGATCTCGGTGCAGCGACGCGGCCGCGTCGACCGGCTCGCCGGCGGCTTCGTCGCGGGGCACCTCCCAGGCCAGCCGCAGCATCGCGCAGAGGATCGCGATCTGCTCGGCCGTCGCGAGACGTTTGCTGGAGCGGCCTGCCGAGCGCTTCAGCAGTGCTCGACGCGCCTCGTCGTAGCGCAGAAGCTCGACGTAGCCCCGCCCGAGCGCGGCGCGCAGCGTCCGCGCCTGCAACTGGAAGGCCCGTCGGACAGGCCACCTTGACCACGACCCTGCCGTCCGACGCCGTCGGGCGCTGCGCGTCGTAGGCAGACGTGCCACCCGGCCGCGCGGCCTCGTTGTGGATCGACCAGGTCCCCGTAGAGATCGCCGATCAGATCCGGGAGCGCCTCCAGCCACGCCGCGCCGGCAGCACCCCGGGCCAGAGCCCGGCTCCGGACGATCGCCGGAACCGGGACACATTCTCCGGTCGCCCGAGACTCGCGCATCGACCAGCATAGGATCCTCGACAAGACACGAAGGCCGAGAAGACGCCGGCTCGCGCCTCGCCGGGGTCGCGGCGGGTCGGGCCCCGATCCCTGATCTCGTCTACCGTCGGGATCCATGTTCGTCAACGAGCAGCCGCGCTTCGAGGTCCTCGCCCCGGAGTCGCTCGAGGTCCTGGACGCCGGCTGGAAGCGGATCGTCAGCGAGATCGGGATCGAGTTCCTCCTGCCGGCGAGCCTCGACCTCTTCCGTGCGCACGGGCAGATTCGTCGAGCGACTCTTCCTCTCGACCCCGCGTTCGTCCTCGAACAGGTCGCCCGGGCTCCGGGGACCGTTCGCCGTCCAGGCCCGGAACCCCGGCCCGCCCTCCTGATCGGCGGACGCGACTATGGTCTTCTCCGCCGTCTACGGGCCGCCGTTCGTCCTCGAGGTGGGGTGCGCCGCGACGGGACCCTCCACGACTTCGAGCGGCTGATCCGGCTCGTCCAGGGCGCCGACGAGCTGGACACGCCGGGCGGGGTGATCTGCGAGCCGAACGACCTGCCGCTCGACTCGCCCCACCTCCGGATGGTCCGCGGCCCTCATGACACTCGGGGACAGCCCTACTCGGTTCGGTGATCTCGGGTGTCGGCGCGCGACAGCCCCGGATGACCGAGATCCTGTTCGGCGGCCGGGAGGCGATCGAGGCCCGCCCGCGATTTCGCGATCGTCAACGTCAACTCGCCGCTCCGCTACGACGACCGGATGCTCGAGGCGCTGCACGCGTACGCGGAGGCGGGCCACCCGTGATCGTCACGCCGTTCCTGCTGATGGGGGCGATGGCCCCGGTCACCGTTCCGGCGGCGATCGCCCAGCAGACGGCGGAGGCTTCGCCGGGATCGCCCTGACCCAACTGATCCGCCCGGGCCGCCGGTGCTGCTCGGCTCGTTCCTCTCGACGGTCAACATGCAGTCGGGCTCGCCCAATTTCGGCGGTCCGAGTCCGCCGTCGGCCTCTACGCGACGGGTCAGATCGCCCGCCGGTACGGCCTGCCCTGGCGCGCCGGCGGCGGCGGCCTGACGTCGAGCCAGTCCGTCGACGCCCAGGCGGCCTACGAGTCCTTCAACACGATGCTGCCCGCGTTCCTCGCCGGCGCCAACCTCGTCATGCACGCCGCCGGCTGGCTCGAGTCGGGCCTCGTCGCGAGCTTCGACAAGTTCATCCTCGACCTCGAGATCCTGCAGACATCCTGCTCGCCGAGTTCACGCCCCTCGTCGTCGACGAGGCGTCCCTCGCCTTCGACGCGCATCTCGAGTGGGCCACGGCGGCCACTTCCTCGGCGCCGCGCACACCCTGACCCGCTTCCGCGACTGCTTCTACCGGCCGTTCCTCTGTCGAGCGACAACTTCGAGCGCTGGACGCGGCTCGCCGCGCTCGCTCGGTACGCCGCCGCGCGAGCGGGGGAGATCTGGCCGCAGCGGCTGCTCGCCCGCGTACGAGGAGCCGCCGCTCGACCCCGCGAGCTCGCCGCCGAGCTCGAGGAGTACGTCACGCGGCGAACGGCCGAGCTCGGCGACTGACCCGGGCGGCTGGCCCGGACCGGTCCTTCCTGGAACACTCTCCGGCATGCACTCCGCCCTCGCCGGCTTCGGGCTCGGGTTCCTGGTCGTGCTGCAGCTCGGCCCGATGTCCCTCTTCCTGATCCGCTCGACGCTCCGCGGCGGCTGGGGCGTCGGCCTGGCGATCGGCGGCGGGATCGCCGTCGTCGACGGCCTCTACGCCACGGTGGGAGCGGCCGGAGCCGGCCCGCTCCTCGCCTTCCATCCGCTCCGGATCGCGCTCGGCGCGGCCGGCGCGGCGGTGCTCGTCGCGATGGGCGCCCGCACCCTCTGGAGCGCCTTCCGCGTGCGGTTCGGCGGCGAGGTCCCGGCGGAGGCTGTCATCCTGGCCCTGGGCCTTCCTCACGTCGCTCGCCGGTACGGCCTCCAACCCGGCGACGATCGTCTCCTGGGCCGCCATCTTCGCGGCGGCGAGCACCGCGGGCGCGGCGCGCACCGATTCCGCCGCGGCGCTGCTCGTCGCCGGGGTGGCGATCGGCAGCCTGACCTGGGTCAGCCTCCTGGCGACGGCGACCGCCCTCGCCCGGCGGGCCGTCGGCCCGCGCGCGGTCCGGATCGCCGACGGCGTCGCCGGGGTCGGCCTGATCGGATTCGGGACCGCGCTCGGGTACGGGGGGGGCCGCCGCCGCGCCACGACTGACGCGGGCGGCCCCCCCCCCCCCCCCCCCCCCCCCCCCCCCCCCCCCCCCCCCCCCCCCCCCCCCCCCCCCCCCCCCCCCCCCCCCCCCCCCCCCCCCCCCCCCCCCCCCCCCCCCCCCCCCCCCCCCCCCCCCCCCCCCCCCCCCCCCCCCCCCCCCCCCCCCCCCCCCCCCCCCCCCCCCCCCCCCCCCCCCCCCCCCCCCCCCCCCCCCCCCCCCCCCCCCCCCCCCCCCCCCCCCCCCCCCCCCCCCCCCCCCCCCCCCCCCCCCCCCCCCCCCCCCCCCCCCCCCCCCCCCCCCCCCCCCCCCCCCCCCCCCCCCCCCCCCCCCCCCCCCCCCCCCCCCCCCCCCCCCCCCCCCCCCCCCCCCCCCCCCCCCCCCCCCCCCCCCCCCCCCCCCCCCCCCCCCCCCCCCCCCCCCCCCCCCCCCCCCCCCCCCCCCCCCCCCCCCCCCCCCCCCCCCCCCCCCCCCCCCCCCCCCCCCCCCCCCCCCCCCCCCCCCCCCCCCCCCCCCCCCCCCCCCCCCCCCCCCCCCCCCCCCCCCCCCCCCCCCCCCCCCCCCCCCCCCCCCCGAGGCCTCAGAACGCCCCGTTCTGACCGGGGATCCAGCTGGTGCCGGCGAGCGGCACCCGCGCCATGGCGGCGGCCTCCAGGGTCAGGGCGACGAGGTCCTCGGGCTCCAGGTTGAGCAGGTGGCTCTTGCCGTAGGCGCGGGCCAGCGTCTGCGCCTCCAGGGTCAGGACCCGCAGGTAGTTGGCGAGCCGCCGGCCGCCGAGCACCGGGTCGAAGCGCTCGGCCAGCTCGGCGTCGGGGTCGAGATCCCGGCGGGGTCGCGGCCCTCCTGCCAGTCGTCGGAACAACCCCGGCGCGGTGCCGAGCTCCGCGTACTCGTCGGCGAGGCCGGGATCCCTGGTCGCCGAGGGCGATCATCGCCGCGACGCCGATCGAGACGGCGTCGGCGCCGAGGGCGACGGCCTTGGCGACGTCGGCTCCCGTCCGGATGCCGCCGGAGATCACGAGCTGCACTTCGCGTCGCAGCCCATCTCCTGGAGGGCCTCCACGACTGCCGGATCGCGGCCAAGGTTGGGATGCCGATGTGCTCGAGGAAGACTTCCTGCGAGGCCGCCGTGCCCCCTTGCATCCCGTCGATGACGACGACGTCTGCGCCGGCTTTCACGCGGAGCTTCACGTCGTCGTACGGCCGGGTGGCGCCGATCTTGACGTAGATCGGCTCTTGCCAATCGGTGATTTCGCGGAGCTCCTCGAACTTGATCTTCAGGTCGTCGGGGCCGGCCCAGTCGGGTGCCGGCACGCCGAACGCTGATCGATCCCCTTCGGCAACTTCCGCATCTCCGCCACCCGCTCGGAGACCTTCTGCCCGAGCAGCATTCCTCCGCCGCCCGGCTTCGCTCCCTGGCCGATGACAATTTCGATCGCGTCAGCCCTCCAGATCGTCCGGATTGATCCCGTACCGCGACGGCAGGACTGGTAGACGAGCTACTTCGACTGGCCCCTCTTCTCGGGGTCATGCCCCCGTCTCCGGTGGTCGTCGACGTCCCGACGGCGGTTGCGCCGCGCCCCAGCGCCTCTTTGACGGCGGCCGAGAGCGCGCCGAAGCTCATGCCAGACGACGGTGATCGGATCTCCAACTCGGATCGGCTTTTTTGCGAAACGGGTGCCCAACAAAACCGTCTTCGTCGTGCATTTCTCGCGATAGCCTTCGAGCGGGTAG
>CAWDBC010000002.1:0-274605 GCA_963800515.1 uncultured Thermoleophilia bacterium | reverse complement strand
GCGTCGCCGCCTGCGCGCATCTGATGGCCGGACCGTACACTGGATGGCTCGCCCCGCGACCTCTCGCGCGCTCAACGCCGCGTTCTTCAACGTGAACGCCGTCGTGGCCTGTCTCGACCTGGTCCTGGCGGTGGCCGCGAGCCTGTGGCTGACCCCATAAGCGATTTGCCATAGCCCAGGGCTCCGGGCATAATCTCGTTATCAGCGACTGGTCAGACGAAGCCGCCGACCGTCCGCATCGAGAGAGGTTGAGGGATCCGGCCCCGTGAAGCCTCGGCGACCCCCGCTCGGCGGGTAGGTGCCCCATCCGGAGCGACCGGATGCCCCACGGGCGCCGGCCGGGGAGACGCCCTACGAGCGTTGGAGTTCCGCGATGAGCACCGTCGAAGCCCCCGAGAAGGATCTCCGCCCCGAGATCGAGCGCATCAAGGACCGCAAGGACGGCCTCGACGTCCTCTCGACGTCCGCGCCGCCGCCGCGAACGGCGGTTTCGCCGCGCTGCAGGACGACCTGGTGCTCGCCGAAGTGGTGGGGGATCTACCCGCAGAGCCCGGCCGAGGACGGCTTCCTGATGATGCGGGTCCGGCATTCCCGGCGGCGCGTCACCTCGAGCAGCTGCGGCTCTGCGCCGACCTCGCCAACCGCTTCGGTCGCGACCTCGGCGACGTCACGACGTGCCAGCGCCTGCAGTTCCACTGGCTCAGCTCGAGGACCTGCCCGGACATCTTCGAATCGCTCGACGCCTGCGGGATGACGGCCGCCCAGGCCTGCGGCGACGTCTGGCGGAACGTCGTCGACCTGTCCGCTCCCGGCGTCATCGCCGACGAGCACTTCGACTCGACGCCGCAGTCGCGACCTCACCGCGGCGCACTTCACCGGCAACCGCCGCTTCTCGAACCTGCCCCGGAAGTCAAGGTCTCCGGTCTCGATCGTGCCCCCACCACGGCGCCCAGCACGAGGTCAACGACCTCGCCTTCGTCGGCGGGCTGGAGCATCCCGAGCTCGGCCTCGGCTACGACGTCTGGGTCGGCGGCGGCCTGGGGTGCCTCCGCGCGCATCGGCCGGCGTCTCGACGTCTTCGTCACGGCGCCGAGACGATCACCGGGTCGGCGGAGGAGATCACCGCCCTCTACCGCGACCACGGCAACCGCCTCAAGCGGACGCGCGCCACGATCCAAGTTCCTCGCTCGACGAGTGGGGCGCCGGCGCTTCCGCGCCGCCCTCGAGGAGCGCCTCGGCTACCGAGCTCACCGCGGGCCGGCGACCGGTGGCCGCACGACGCCCATGCGCGACCACGTCGGCATCACGCCGCAGGCGAGGCCGGCCGCTACGCCCTCGGCGGCGCGACCTTCCGCGGCCGCACGTCCGGGCACCGCTGATCGGCGCTCGCCGACCTCGCCGACCGCGCGGGTACGGCCGCGTCCGCTTGACCAACCGCCAGAACCTGATCGCCGGCTCGACATCCCCGCCCGACGGCGTCGAGCGAGACGAAGGCCGACATGGCCGGCCTCGGCGTTCCGGTCGCACGCGCCACCGTTCCGCCGCCAGACGATCAGCTGCACGGGCATCGAGTTCTGCCGCCTCGCCTCTCCGAGACGAAGGAGGTCGCGGCGAGATCATCGCCCACCTCGAGGCCCGCCTCGGCGACCTCGACCCGGCCGTCCGGATCAACGTCAACGGCTGCCCGAACGCCTGCGCCCAGTACCAGATCGCCGACATCGGCCTGCAGGGCGCCCTGGCCAAGAAGGGCGCCGAGAAGGTGCTCGGGTTCCAGCTCCACATCGGCGGCCGGCTGGGACGGCGCCCGCTCGGGCGCCGCACCGCCAAGCCGATCCCGGCCGACGAGAGCGCGCTTCGTGCTCGAGCGGCTCCTCATCGCCTACCGCGACGAGAAGGTGCCGGACGAGTCGTTCGGCCTGGGGGTTCGACCGTCAGCCCGAGGGCCCACTGGCGCGATCGTGGGGCGCTCCCGTGATCGCGAGCCGCGACCTCGGCGAGGTCATCCTCCGCCCCGGCGAGCTCGCGGCGAGCTCGCTGCGTCTCGCCGGACTGGCTGGCCGAGCGGCTCGGCGACCTCGACCATCGCCGGATCGAGGTGTCCGAGGACCCGACCCTCTACCACTCCCGCCACATCCCGGGCGCCCACGAGCTCCGCTGGGAGCGCGACCTGGCGGAGGACGATCGCCTCGGCCCGATCGGCGACCAGGCGCTGGCCGCCCTCCTCGCGGCGCGCGGGATGACCCGGGCCACGACGATCGTGCTCTACGGCGATCGGGCGAACTGGTTCTCCGCCTACCCTCCTGGCTCCTGCGGCGCGCAGGCCATGCCGACGTCCGCCTGCTCGACGGCGGCCGCGCCCGCTGGATCGGCGAGGGACGCGAGATCGTCGAGGCGGTCCCCGGCGGTGGCGCCCGCCCGCTACCGCTTCCCGGTCGGGGCCGACGACCTCCACCGGGCGCGGCTCGACGTCGTCCGCGAGGCGGTCGGCGACGACGCCGTCACTTCGTGGACGTCCGGGACCGACGACGGAGTACGCGGGGCGGACGACGGCACGATCCCGACTTCCCCTCCGAGTCGGCCCTGCGCCGGCCACATCCCCGGCGCCTGCACGTCCCCGGACCTCGCGGTCCGCGGAGGACGGGTCCTTCAAGAGCGTCGTCGAGCTCCGGGGCAAGACCTTCAGCGCCGCGGGATCCTGCCGGAGGCCGACGTGATCGTCTACTGCCGGATCGGCGAGCGGGCGGCCCACACCTGGTACGTCCTCACCGACTCCTCGGCTACCCGAACGTGCGCGTCTACGACGGCTCCTGGGCCGATGGGAACGCGATCACCTGCCGATCGCCGTCCTCGCCTGACGAGGACGCCCGGTTCAGCCCGGCTCGACCGCCCCGGCCGAAGGGATCGCGTCCCCCGTTTCTCGGGAGTGGTTCCGAACCGCCATCCAGGGGACGTCGCGAGGCGACGGCCGACTACCATCGCCAGCCAGGCCCGGGTCCGGGCCGTTCCGAGGGGAGGTTCCGTGCGCACGCTCACCGCCGCCTTGGTCGCGGGTTCCCTCCTGGGCGCAGGCTCGGCCGCGGCCGATCCCGGCTACGGAACGGATGCCGACAGGAGCTCCGCTCGCTGCCACGGAGTATCAAGTGGGCACGACGGGGGTGACGACGACGGACAACGCCGCCGTCCTCCCCGCCATCCATCCCGCCGCCAAGCCGCCGCTCACGAAGAAGCTCGCGCCCCACCGTACCTGTCGCCGCACGTCGCGGCACGGCGTGCGCGGGCGACGGTGCGCGTACGACCGGAACGGCAAGCTCTACAAGGTCTGCACGTGGCGGAAGGGCTGGAAGCGATACCACTGCGCGCGCCGTCCCGTGAAGGCTGGCCGTTGCCGCCGCGGCGGAGCCGGGGCGCCGGATCCGGCTGGACGAGGGGCGTTCGCCCGATCGGTGGTCTCGCAGGGCTGGGTGAGCAAGATCATCCCGGCCGTCGGCCGGTTCTATGCGGCCGAGTCATCGCTCTCGAACAAGGGATGGTGCTCCGGCACGCTCGTGCTGCGCGGAGTCGTGCTCACGGCTGGCCACTGCGTCTACGCGAATGGCCTCGACAAGGCCCCGGACGGGACGACGTACCACTACTACGACGCCAGCAAGATGGTGTTCACGCCAGGGAACACCATCAACCCCGCGAACCCGATCTGGGGGAGCACCGACTACGGGAACTGGACGGTCCGGCACATGTGGGCGAGCGGCGGATGGGGCGCCGACGACCAGACCGCGGATTGGGCCCTCGTCGAGCTGAACCCGGATGCGAACGGACGCTATCCCGGTGACATCACGGGCACCTACCCCGTGTACTACGGCCTGAGCCTGACGGTCGGACAGAAGCTCGAGGCCATCGGCTATCCCGCGAGCAACGTCTTCCGGACCTCGTCCTACTTCACCGGCAACGGACAGTACTTCGTCGACTCCACCATCACAGGGGGTCAAGCCTGCACCCCTCACCCCGGGGTCACCTGCTCGTCGCTCTTCATCAACTTCGACTCCGCGATGACCGGCGGCTCGAGCGGCGGACCGATCTTCTACCTGGACTCGGACGGCCAGTACAAGATTTCGGGCGTGGTCAATCGCGGCCAGGTGACGGGAGCGCGAGCCGATGACGCGGACTTCGGACAGTTCCAGCTGACGGCGTACATGGATTCGACCTTCAACGACTTCTACAACTACGTGATCGCACAGATCAACGCCGGCGTCTGAACCCCACCTGCGCCGTGGAGGGACCGGCGCCCGGGCGAGGGCAGGCTGGCCGCCTCGCCGCTCACCCGACGAGGCGGAGCACCTCCTCGACCGGCCGGAACTCGCCCGCGGAGCGGCGGCCGGTCGCCCGGTCGCGCAGCTCGGCGGCGACGTAGAACGAGAGGACGACCTCGATCGCGCCCGCGGCGCAGAGGACGCCCGACGAGGCGAGCGGCAGGAGGGGCAGCGCCCCGGCGAAGAGGATCGCCCAGACGGGCAGGAGCTTCGCCCGCCAGGCGGCGGCGGCGAGGCACGCCGCGGCGAGTGCCGCCGCCTCGAGCGGGCCGGGGATGAGCGGGAGGCGGGCGAGCGCGTCGCCCGGGGACGTTCCCGGAAGCTGCAGGAGGCCGAGGAGCCCGAGGCCGGGGCCCAGCGGGCGGAGGACCACGCTCGTGGTGATCGCGAGCAGGCTCGCCGCGAGCGCGACGCCGGCCAGGAGGGCGAGGGCGAAGAGCCACGTCGCGAGCGGGAAGCCACCCCTCTCGCCGGCGATCCGGGCCACGCCGTCGGCCGGGCCGCGGCCGGCGGCAGCATCGACGAACGAGCCGGCGACCACCAGGGCGGTGACGGTGGGGATGCCGGCGGCGGGGATCGCGGCGGCGGCGCGCCGCGGCAGGGGGAGCGACCTCGTGTGCATGCCTCCAGGCTCGGCGATCGCCCACCCCCTGTCATCGGGGCTCCACCCGCATCCGCACCCCTGGATTTCGCGCGCGCGTCCGGGCGGGACGGCCCGGCCGCCGCGGCAGTTCCGCCATCCTCCGAGCGTGCCGCCGGTCCGCGTCGAGCTCGAGAACGTCTCCAAGCGCTTCGGCGAGCGGATCGCGCTCCGGCGCGTCGCCCTCGCCGTCGAGCCGGGGGAGCGGATCGCGCTCGTCGGGGCGAACGGCTCCGGCAAGTCGACCCTCCTGCGGATCGTCGCGGGCCTGACCCGCCCGACCGCCGGCGTGGCCTCGATCGACGGAGCCCACGTGCGCGACCTGACCCCCGACGCGCGCGGCCGGATCGCCTACGTCGCCCATCGCTCGCTGTCCTATCCCGCCCTGACCGCACGCGAGAACCTGGCCCTCGTGGCCCGGCTCCATCGCCTCCCCGGCGGCCGGATCGAGACGGCGCTCGCGCGCGTCGGCCTCGCCGGCCGGGCCGACGACCGTCTTGCCGCCTTCTCGCGCGGTATGGCACAGCGCCTCGCGCTCGCCCGTGTGGTCCTCACGGAGCCGGAGCTCGTCCTGCTCGACGAGGCGGCCACCGGGCTCGACGAGGAGGGCCAGGCGCTCCTCGGCGAGCTGATCGACGAGCTCCACGGCCGGGCGACGATCCTCTTCACCACGCACGACCGGCGCGAGACCGCGCGGGCGGATCGCGTCGTCCGCCTGCTCCGCGGCGAGCGGCTCGCCGACGAGGCAGCCGGATGATCGGCGACGCCCTCGCCCTCGCGGGCAAGGACCTGAGGATCGAGCTGCGCCAGCGCGAGATGGTCCTCGGCATGGCCCAGTTCGCGGCCACGACGCTCGTCATCGCCTACTTCCTGACGAGCGCGATCGGCTCGATCGGGAGCGCCGTCGTCGGTCCGGACGTCCAGGACGCGCTCGACCAGGCGCAGCTCCGGGCCGCCGGCGGGGCGATCTGGATCGTCGTCGTCTTCACCGCCGTGCTCGGCCTCAACCGCTCGTTCGCCGCCGACACCGAGGAGGGCGCCTTCGACGTCCTGGCCCTCGCCCCGATCGACCGGACCGCGATCTGGCTCGGCAAGGTGCTCTCCCAGCTCGTCTTCCTGCTCCTCGTCGAGGTCGTCCTGATCCCGCTCGCCTGGCTCTTCTTCCTGGGCGGCGCCTCCGCCGGCGCCGTCGGCACGATCGCCCTGGCGGTCCTCGTCGCCGACCTCGGCCTCCTCGCCGTCGGCGTGCTGACCGCGGCGCTCGCACTGGGCGCCCGCGCCGGCGACGTCCTCCTTCCGGTCCTCTTCCTCCCGCTGGCCCTGCCGCTCGTCGCCGTCGGCGTCGCGGTCAGCTTCGGAGCGCTCTCGGACTCCGGCCGGGTGCTTCCGGGCCTCGCCTTCCTCGCGATCTATGATGCGGTCTTCGCGCTCCTCGCCTGGGGCACGTACGAGCATGTGATCGGAGACTGACCCGTGCACGCACTCCGGCGAGCCCCCTGGCTGGCCCCCACCGCGGCCGCCTCGGTCCTCGTCCCCCTCGCCCTCGTCCTCGCCTTCTTCTGGGTCGGCAACGACGCGGTCGACGGCTTCGCCCAGCGCATCTTCTACCTGCACGTCCCGATCGCGCTGACCTCCTACGCGTGCTTCGCCTACGGGGCTTGGAACGCGGTCCTCGTCCTCCTCCGCCACGACCGGGCGCGGGACCTCAAGTCGTACGTCGGCGTCCACGCGGGGACGATCTGGGGCACGCTCGTCCTGCTCACCGGCGCCATCTGGGCGCGGACGTCGTGGGGCGTCTGGTGGTCGTGGTCGGACAAGCAGCTGAACGTCTTCCTGCTCCTCTTCCTCTACTACTGCGCGTACTTCATGCTCCGCTTCTCCGTCGAGGAGGGAGAGCGCCGGGAGACGATCTCGGCCGTCTACGCCATTCTCGGCGTCGGGATGATCCCGCTCTCCTTCCTCGCCGTCCGCATCTTCTCGACCCTGGTCCATCCCGAGGTCTTCACGACCCACGGCGCCGCGATGCCGCGATCCTTCCTGCTGACGTTCCTCGTCGCCCTGGCTGGCATGCTCTCCCTCGCAGTGGCGATGATGGCGATCGAGCTGCGCGGCAAGCGGCTGGCGATGGCGATCCGTGAGCTCGAGCGCCGGCGGGCGGGGACCGACTTCTAGATGCACGTCGGAGACGCAGCGCCCTACGTCGCCGGCGCCTACATCGTCGTCTTCGTCGCCCTCGTCGCCTACCTGTGGCTCATCGCCTCGAAGCTGGGTCGGCTGGAGGAGCGCCTCGACCGGCTGCGCGACGACGCGCGCCCGTCGGGCGAGCTCGCCCCCAGGGAGGAGGACGAGGCGGCATGAGGATCGTCGTCGTCGGCATCTCCCACCCGACCGCCGCGCTGGCGATCCGCGAGCGCGTCGCCCTGACGGCGGCGCGGGCGCGCTGCCTCGTCGCCGGCATCGTCCAGTCGGGCGACGCCGCCGAGGCCGTCGCGATCGTGACCTGCAACCGGACCGAGCTCTACCTCGCCGCCCCGGGGCCGGACGGCGCGGAGCTCGTCGCCGTCGGCAAGTCGGAGCTGCGGGCGATCGCCGGCGAGGGCGACCCGATCCCCGACGAAGCGTTCACGATCCACCGCGGCGAGGACGCCGTCATCCACCTCTACCGCGTCGCGAGCGGGATGGAGTCGCTCGTGCCGGGCGAGGGGGAGATCCTGGGGCAGGTGCGCGACTCGCTCGCCCAGGCCCGGGAGGAGACCGTCGCCGGCCCGATCCTCTCGCGCCTCTTCGAGACGGCGATCGAGGTCGGCCGGCGCGTGCGGTCGCAGACGGCGATCGGGGAGACCGCGGCCTCGGTCGGCTCCGTCGCCGCCACGCTCGCCCGGGACGTCCTCGGCGCGCTCGACGGCCGCCGGGTGCTCGTGATCGGCGCCGGCAAGACCTCCGAGCTCGTGGCGGTCAACCTGCTGGCTCGCGGAGCGGCCGGGATCCGCGTGGCCAACCGGACGGTGGCACGCGCCGAGGAGCTCGCGCTGAAGCTCGGCGGCGAGGCGGTGCCGATCGAGGACCTGTCCGCGCAGCTCGCCTGGGCCGATGCGGTGATCACGGCGACGAACGCCCCGCACTGGATCATCGGCTCGGCCGAGGTCGAGGCCGCCCGTGGCGAGCGACCCGAGCGTCCGCTCGTGCTGATCGACCTCGCCGTGCCCCGCGACATCGATCCCGCGGCGCGAGCGGTGGAGGGCGTCACCCTCCTCGACCTCGACGACCTGGAGCGCGTCGTCGAGACGAACCGCGGCCTGCGGACGGCGCGCGGCGCCGACGGGCAGGCGATCGTCGCGGCCGAGGCGGAGCGCTTCCTCCGTTGGCGCTCGTCGCTCGACGTCGTGCCCACGATCGCCAGCCTGCGCGCGCTCGGGGAGCACATCCGCGCCGCCGAGCTCGCCCGGGTGGACGGCCGCTGGGAGGCGCTGAGCGAGCGGGATCGGGAGCTCGTCGACCGCGTCACGCGCTCGATCGTCGCCAAGCTGTTGCACGAGCCGACCGTGCGCATCAAGGATCTCGCCTCGACGGAGGACGCCGCCGAGCTCGCCCAGACGCTCGCCCGGATCTTCCCCCTCGAGGTCGCGTCGGACCCCGCCCCCGCGGCCGTCGAACCGACGGAGCCCGTGGGCGGCCAGGCGGCGTGACCGAGCTCCGCCTCGGCACCCGCGGCTCGGCCCTCGCCCTCTGGCAGGCCCGCGCGGCGGCGGAGCGCCTGGGGCAGGGAGGGGGCGCGGCGCGGATCGAGGTGATCTCGACCCGGGGCGACCGCGATCGCACCCGCCCGTTCCGGGAGGTCGGGGAGCGGGGGATCTTCGCCCACGAGCTCGAGCAGGCGCTCCTCGCCGGCGAGATCGACGTCGCGGTCCACTCCGCCAAGGACGTCGGCCTGGAGCCACCGGACGGGCTCGTCCTCGCGGCCTGCCTCCCGCGCGGCACGGCCGAGGACGCCTGGTGCGGACCCGCCGATCGGCTCGACCAGGTGCGGACCGGCGCGCGCGTGGGCACCGGCTCCGTTCGGCGCGCCGCCCAGCTCGCGGCGCTCCGGCCGGACCTCGAGATGATCCCGATCCGCGGCAACGTCGACACGCGGCTGGCGCTGCGGGCCGAGCGCGACCTCGACGCGGTCGTGCTCGCCGCCGCCGGCGTCGAGCGGCTCGGGCTCTCGGAGCACATCGGCTTCCTGCTCGACCTCGACGTCGTGGTCCCCGAGCCCGGACAGGGCATCGTCGCCCTCCAGGTCCGCCGCGGCGAGGAGGCCCTCGTCCGTGGGGCGGGCGACCCCGACGCCGCGCGCGCCCTGGAGGCCGAGCGGCTCGTCGCCCGCGCCCTCGGCGGCGGCTGCACCGTTCCCGTCGCCGCGCACGCGCGACGGGACGGGAGCGGCTGGTCCGTCACCGGCTTCGCGCAGGCGCCGGACGGCGGGGAGCGAGCGACGAGGACGGTCAGGGCGGAGGATCCCGTCGAGGCCGCCGAGACGGTCGTCCGCCTCCTTGCGGAGGCGGGCCTCGGCGCCCCGGAGCGGGCGGCCCGGTGACCGTCCACCTCGTCGGCGCCGGCCCCGGGGACCCGGGCCTGATCACGGTGCGCGGGCTCGAGCTCGTCCGGCGTGCCGACGTGCTCGTCTACGACCGGCTCGCGAGCGCCCGGCTCGTCGCCGAGGCGCCCCCGGAGGCGACGCTCGTCAACGCCGGCAAGATGCCGAACCGGCACGTGATGACGCAGGACGAGATCAACGCCTGCCTCGTCGAGCACGGGCGGACGGGCGCCGTCGTCGTCCGGTTGAAGGGGGGCGATCCGTTCGTCTTCGGCCGCGGATCGGAGGAGGCCCAGGCGCTCCGCGCCGCCGGGCTCGACTACGAGGTCGTCCCCGGGATCACGTCCGCGATCGCCGTGCCCGCCTACGCGGGGGTCCCGGTGACGCACCGCGGCCTGTCGACCCACTTCACGGTCGTGACCGGGCACGAGGATCCGGCGAAGGAGCGGACGGACGTCGACTGGCGGGCCCTCGCGGCCGCCGGCGGCACCCTCGTCCTCCTGATGGCCGTCGGCCGGCTGGAGGCGATCGCCGCCGAGCTCGTCGCCGGCGGCCTCGATCCCGCGACCCCGATCGCCATCGTCGAGCGCGGCACGACGGCCGACCAGCGGACGACGTCGGCGACGCTCGGAACGGTCGGCGCCGTGGTCGGGGCGATCCGTCCGCCGGCCGTGACGGTCATCGGCCCCGTCGCCGCGCTCCGCGACGAGATCGCCTGGATCGAGCGCCGGCCGCTCCACGGCCGCCGGATCGCCGTCACCCGGGCCCGCCGGCAGGCCTCGCGGCTCGCCGAGCAACTCCGGGACCTCGGCGCCGAGGTGGTCGAGGCGCCCGTCATCCGGATCGAGCCGATCGCGGGGCCGCCCATCGACGGCTCCGCCTACGACCTCGTGTGCGTGACCTCGACGAACACGCCGACGCTCCTGCGCGACCGGATCGGCGGCGACGTCCGCGCGCTCGCCGGGGTGACCGTCGCGGCGATCGGTCCGGGGACCGCCGCCGCGCTCCGCGGGATCGGGATCGTCGCCGACCTGGTCGCGTCCGAGGCGGTGAGCGAGGGCCTGCTGGCGACGCTCGCCGAGGCCTTCGGCGAGCGTCTCGGCAGCCTGCGGGTCCTGCTCCCCGGCGCGGAGGCCGGACGCGATGCCCTGGCCGACGGCCTCCGGGCGCGCGGAGCGTCCGTCGACGTGGTCCCGCTCTACCGGACCGTCGCCGAGCGTCCGGACGGGCGCGGGGCGCCGACCTGCGACGCCGTCTCCTTCACGTCCGCCTCGACGGTCCACGCCTTCGCCGACGCCTACGCGGACTCCGACCTGAGCGCCGTCGCCGCGGTCTCGATCGGACCCGTCACCTCGGCCGCGATCCGCGAGCGCGGGCTCCGCCTCCTCGCCGAGGCGGCCCGGCACGACCTGGACGGGCTCGTCGAGGCCGTCCAGGTCGCGCTGCGGTCGTCGGTCAGCAGCGCTGGCCGGTGAAGGTGCCCGCGTACTCCGGATCGTGCCGGTGCGGGAGGAACACCCGCACGTAGCCGACCGCGCGGGTGCAGTCGTGCGTCGTCGCCACCGGCCTCGAGATCAGCTCCTGACCCCGTCGGTACCCGACGAGCCCGGCATGCGCACGGCCGTCCGCCGCCGTGTCGTCCTCGATCAGGGCAAGCGCCTGGATCCTGCCCTTCCCGTACCTGGCCCTGAACGAGTCCCACACCCACACGTAGGCCCAGTTGCGGGGTCCCCTGCGGCAGAGGCCGTAGTACTGCTTGACCGACGCCGCCGTCTCCCCGTGGAACGTGATGTAGCTCGTGGCCCCGATCTGGTGCCCGCTCGAGCACGCCCGCGGCAACGCGTCGGCGCTCGCGCTTGCCGCACCGCCAACCACCATGGACGCGGCGGCCGCGATCGCCGCCCCGCAGGTCAGGAGCGCGGAACGCGGCCTTCTCGTCCTCGGATTCAGGGCCATCCTCAGCATCGCTCCGGCGTGTAGCCGCCTGCCGTCGCGTCGGGCCCGGGCCTGACGACCTTGATGACCGCGACCGCGCTCGTGCAGTCGTGGATCGTGCCGACCGGCCTCGAGTGCGTCTCCTGGCCGGCGCGGAAGCCAGTGAGGCCGCGGAACGTGTTCGTCCGGT
Source organism: uncultured Thermoleophilia bacterium (assembly GCA_963800515.1). Lineage (GTDB taxonomy): Bacteria > Actinomycetota > Thermoleophilia > Gaiellales > F1-60-MAGs149 > CAWDBC01. Next base: position 262,960 of record CAWDBC010000002.1, on the reverse strand, counting down.
AGTCGAAGATCCCGGACTCGGTCCGGACCCGGTGGCCGGCCCGGAAGGAGTCCCAGACCCACACGTAGGCCCAGTTGCGCGGATGGCCGTCGCAGATGCCGGCGTACTGCTTGACCGATGCCGCCGTCTGCCCGCCGAAGGTGATGGAGCTGGTCGCACCGATCTGGTGGCCGCTCGAGCACGTCCCCGGGAGCGCGTCGGCGCTCGCCGTCGCCGCTCCGCCGGTGGACGCCGCTCCGGCGAGTGCCATCGCCAGGGCCGTCTGACTGCGTCTCACGTCGTTCTCCCGATCCTGCGTCCGAGGTCCGTCGCGACGCCCGGATCGGGCGCCCCGAGGTCACCGTACGTCGTCTCCGTCGCCGTTTCCCAGCCGGGCGGAAAGCCTTGCGAAACGCTTCCAGACGCTTCATCGTCCCCCGAACGGTGCGCGGGCGGGCCGGGGAGCGGGACGGCGAGCTTCGACGCCGAGGCCCCGCGGGAGGTCGCGACGCGGGAACCGGCGGGCCGCGCATCCGGTCGGAAGCTCCATCGGAACCACGGAGGAGAGGACGGCACGGATGCAGCTCCGCACGAAGATGATCGCGACCGGACTGGCGAGCATCGCGCTGGGGGTCGCGGCGGCGCCGGCGGCGAGCGCCGACCTGGCGCCGAGCTCGATCTCCGTCACCGGCACGGGGACGGCCACGACGCGGGCGACGAGCGCGTCCTTCAGCGCGGGGGTCTCGGTGCGCGCGCGCTCCACGAGGGTCGCGCTGACGCTGAGCACGCGGCGCATCCGCGCCGTCCGGGCGGCGCTCCTCCGGGCCGGCGTCGCGGCGACCGACCTGACGACGGAGAGCGTCTCCACCTACCGGCAGGATCGCCGGCACGCGATCGCCGAGCAGACGCTCGACGTCCACGTCGACCAGGTCGCCCGGACGGGACGATTGATCACCGTCGCCAATGGCGCGGGGGCGTCCTCGATCAACGGTCCGAGCTTCGCCTACGAATCGACCGACGTCGCCTACCGGACGGCTCTGGGACGGGCCATCGCCGACGCCCGTGCCAAGGCCGAGGCGATCGCGACGATCATCCAGAAGACGATCGATGGCACCCTCGCCGTCTCCGAGGGCGGCGCCGAGGGCGTCACCCCGTCCTTCGGCTCGTCCACGGCCGCGGCGGACACGGGGAAGGCAGCTCCGCCCGTGCCGATCCAGCCGCCGGTCTCGACCCTCGAGGCCGACGTGGTGGTCGTCTACTCCTTCCACTGAGCGGGACGGGCGCGGGGCTCGCCGTCGGCACCGCGGGCCCCGCGCCGTCGCCGCCGGCGGTCGCCGGGCCCGGCCTACACTCCGGCCGATGGCCGCGATCGTCACGCTCCTCACCGACTTCGGCCTGCAGGACGAGTACGCCGGCGTGATCGAGGGGGTGATCGCCCGGATCGCCCCGGAGGCGCGCGTCATCCACGTCTCCCATGGCGTGCCCGCCACCAACGTCCGCCGCGGGCAATCGATGTTCGCGACGGCGATCCGCTTCCTGCCGGTCGGCATCCACCTCGTGGTCGTCGATCCCGGCGTCGGCTCCGCGCGGCGGGCGGTCGTGGTCCGGTCCGCGGACGGCCGACTCTTCGTCGGGCCCGACAACGGCGTCCTGATGGAGGCGATCGACCGCTGCGGCGGCCCGCGCGAGGCGTGGGCGATCGCCGAGCGGACGCTGTGGCTCGACGACATCTCCTCGACCTTCCACGGCCGGGACGTGTTCGCGCCCGTGGCCGGCCACCTCGCGAGCGGCGTCGACCCCGCGCGCGTCGGCCCGTCCGTTCCCGTCGAATCGCTGACCCGGCTGCCGGCGTGGCCCGCGACGGTCTCCGCCGGGATGGTCTCGGGGCGCGTCGCCTTCGTCGACGGCTTCGGCAACATCGCGACGAACATCGCGCCCGGGGACCTCGAGCGGGTGGGATCGGGGACGGCGACGTCCTCGAGATCTCCGTGGGGGACTACCGGTTCCTCGGCTCCTACGCCTCCACCTACGCCGACGTCGATCCCGGCGAGATCGTCATCCACGTCGACGCCGCCGGATCGATCGGCGTAGCCGTCAACCGGGGCTCGTTCGCCTCGGTGGCGGGGACCGGCGAGGGGGACGCGATCGTCCTGCGGACACGGGGCTGAGGGGTGCGGCTCCCGCCCGTCGTGCGCCGGCGCGGCGCCCGCCTGCTCTCGCGGGCCGAGGTGCGCCTGCCGCGATCGCGCGCGGTCCTGGCCCCCCTGCAGCGGCGGCTCTTCGACGGCGCGGCGCCCGTCTGGGATCGGCTCCGCGACCAGGGTTCCGTCGAGCGACTCCTCGGCAACGCGCTGGACGCGCTCGGCCCGCTCGCACCCGCCCGGATCCTCGACCTGGGGACCGGAACGGGCCAGGCGGCCTTCGCGCTCGCCCGTCGCTTCCCCGAGGCGGCGATCGTCGCGGTCGACGGCTCGGCGGCGATGATCGAGCGCGCCCGCGGGAAACTCGGCCCCGAGAGGATCGAGTTCCGGGTCGGCGACGCCGGCTCGCTGCCGTTCGCCGACGGGAGCTTCGAGCTGGCGGTCAGCCTCTGCGTGCAGCCCTTCCCCGAAGAGACCGCCCGTCTCCTCGCTCCGCAGGGGATCGCCCTCTACGCCTACTCGATGGGGCCGGACACCCCGATCTGGTTCCCTCCGGACACCCTCGCGCGCCTCCTCCGCCCCCACGGCCTCGAACCGGCCGGAACCGGCGAGAGCGAGGGCGGCGTCTGGGCGGCCTTCCGGAGGGGCTCGCCACCGCCGCGCTGACGTCGCGACGCCGCCGTGGGGACGAGCGGAAGGCCCGGTGGCGGTTCTCACGGAACGGACGGACCGTCCGCCGCCGAGGCCGCGTGCGCCTGGAGGGCCTCCCGCCAGTAGGCGACGCTCTCCGCGAGCTCGGCGAGGACGCGGTCGTCCTCGGCCTCGAAGGGGTGGATGACCTCCAGGATCAGGGCCGTTCCGGACGCGCCGGACGCCGCGAGCGCGTCGAGGACCCGCGGCGCCTCGATCCGTCCCGCGGCGTTGCCGGCGGCCGTGAACGGCCCGTGGCGGTCGCTGTCTTCGTCCGTCTGCTGGAGGTGGACGACGGGAGCGCGGGCGCCGAGCGCGGCGAGCCAGGCGTAGGGGTCGCGCTCGTCGCCGCTCGTCCCCGGCACGCACTGGTGCCCGACGTCGAGGCAGAGGGTGATCGGCGCCCTCTCGGCATCCCCGGCGTCGAGGAGGGCGCGCAGCTGATCCATCCGGGACGGCTCGCGCGCGCACGCCATGTTCTCCACGAGGAACGACTCCATCCCGGCGTCTCCCGTCGCCGCCGCGAGGCGGGCGAGGGCCGTCCGCAGGACCGACCAGCGCTCGGCGGAGCGGTCCGGGTCGGCGGCGTCGGCGACGGACAGGCTGCCGACGTGGCCGCCGACGTGGCGGGCGCCGCTCGCGGAGCTGAAGGCGATCGCGCGCTCGAACCAGCGCTCGGCGCGCCGGCGGGCGGCCGGGTCGGGATCGAGCAGGAGGTTGGACGAGTAGGCGGCGAGGCCGGTGAAGGTCGAGTGCACCTCGATGCCGGCGGCCACCGTGGCGTCCCGCACCCGGGTCGCCTGCGCCAGGTCGTCGACCTCCGGACCGCCGAGGTCGACGAGGTCGAGGCTGTGCTGGACGAGGTCGAGGCCGAGCTCGTCGCGCACGATCGCGCTCCACTCCTCCGGCTGGGGCCAGCGCTTGACCGCGAAGCAGGTGTTGATCCCCAGGGAGAAGCCGGCGGGTGCGCTCATGGTGTTCCTCGGGTCGGGGCGGGCAGGCGGACCGCGGCGGATCCGCGGACCTCCCGGAACCAGTCGCGGCGGACGCGCAGGGCCGCGCCGCCCGCGGGCGCGGGGACGAAGGGCTGCGCCCGCTCCAGGCTGCGGTCGATCGCCATCCGGGCGAGGTCCTCGTCGCCGGTCGCCGTGGCGGCGAGAAGGGCCGCGCCGACGGCGGCCGAGTCGTCGCCGAGGCGGCGCACGGGCACGCCGAGGAGATCGGCCTTGAGGGCGGAGAGGACGGCCAGCCGGCCGCCGCCGCCGGCGACCCTGAGCTCCTCGCAGGGCGGCGCCGGCACCCGCGAGGACCGCGGCGGCCTCCGCGACCGCCAGGGCGACGCCCTCGACCACCGCGTAGGCGAGCTCGTCCGGCCCGTGGCGGTCGGAGAGGCCGACGAAGGCCGCGCGAAGGACGGGATCGTCGCGCTCGCCGTCGCCGAGGAACGGGAGGAAGAGCGGGGCCGCCTCGATCGGGTCCGGCGCGGCGCCGTCGCGGAGCCGGTCGTGGACGCGGCTCGCGGCGGCCTCGAGGCCGGCGTGGTCGGCGAACCCGAAGCGCGGCAGCGCCCAGTCGAGCGCGGCGCCGCTCGTGTTCACGCCGAGCTCGGTGCAGTAGCGGTCGGCGATCGACGTAGCCGTAGTGCGTCACGCGGATGTCGGCGAGCGGCTCGCCGACGACGGAGTTGAGGCACGAGGACGACCCGGCCATCTCGCTGATCGCGCCCGGCGCCGACGAGCCCGCTCCCGTAGGCCGCGCACTGGCTGTCGGCGGCCCCGATCACGACCGGGCAGCCCGCCGGCACGCCCGTCGCCTCCGCCACCGCCGCGGTGACGCCGCCGATCCGGGTCCACGGCGGCACGACGGCCGGGGAAGATCCCCGGCTCCAGGTCGAACGCCTCGAGCAGGTCGGGTGCCAAGGCCCTGCGCCCGGAGGTCGAAGAGGACGCGTCGCGTTGGCGTGCGTCTCGTCGGTCGCGACGGCACCGGTCAGCGCGCGCAGGACGACGTCGCGCGGCTGCAGGAAGCAGACGGCGGCCGCGAAGACCTCGGGCCGGTGGGCCGCGCAGCCAGAGCAGCTTCGGACCGACGTGGAAGGCCTCGGCGACGTGGCCCGTCCGCGCGTGCAGCTCGCTCGACGCCGATCAGCTCGCGCATCGCCTCGGCCTCGCCGGCGGCGCGGTTGTCCCGGTAGAGGAGGCCGGGGCCGACCGGACGGCCACGGCGATCGAACGGCGCGATCGTCGGGCACTGCCCGGTCAGGCCGATCGCGGCGATCGGCCGAGCCGCCGTCGAGCGCGCCGCACCAGGTCCGCGAGCGCTGCCGAGCGCCGCGCTCCCGCCAGTCCCCCGGATCCTGCTCGGCCCAGCCGGGCCGCGGCGTCGCCGTCGGGTACGGCCGGCGCGCCTCGCGGACGACACGCGCCGGAGGCGTCGACCGCGCAGGCGCGGGCGCCGGTGGTGCCGGCGTCGACGGCGACGTAGAGCCGGCCGTCCGCCGCCATCAGCCGCGCACCAGCTGGTGCGCCTTCAGCCGATCGCCGGCGAGAGTGAGGATCGCGCCGTTGAGCGCGCCGGTGCCGTAGTCGCTGCCCGGGTTGACCGCGAGCGTCGTGCCGATCCGCCGGAAGCCGGCCGACTCGTGGACGTGCCCGTGCAGGCTCGACGAGCGGCTGGTAGCGCTCGATCGCCGCGCGGACCGCGCTGCTCCCGACCGGCCCCAGCTTGACCTGCCCGCCCGACTGCTCGACCCGCAGCTCGGCGTCGAGCATCGGCGCCGCGTCGAGGCCGCTGTCGTACGGCGGCGACGTGGGCGTTGAAGACGGCGCGGTGGGGATCGGCGACCTCGGCGAAGAGCTCGTCGTAGCGGGCCTGGAGCTCGGCCTCGCTCAGCTCCCGGAAGCTGTCCCACGGCGTCGGGTTCGAGTAGCCCCAGCGAGACGAGCGCGTAGCCGTCGATCTCCACGCACGCGCGCCCTCGCAGTGCTCGCCCCACGGCGCGCGCGTCGAGCACGCCGGCGAGCTCGGGCGGATCGTCGTTCCCGAGCATCCAGAAGGCGGGGGTGCCGGCGCGGCCGCAGCCGCTCGTCGGCCAGCTCCATCCAGGCGGCCAGCCGGCGCTCCATCAGGTCCATCGAGCAGCGTCGTCGACCGTGCCGTCGGCGATCCGCGCGTCGAGCTCGCCGGGCTCGGCAGCGTACGGGTAGTAGCCGTGGTCGGAGATCAGCCGCTCGACGCGCGGCGAGCTCCTCGCCGTCGTGGCGATCTCGTAGCGGTGGCCGCGGAACGTCGTCTCGGTAGCGCCCGCCGCCGAGGTCGTCGATCGCCTGCACCGCCTTGCCGGCGACGTCGCCCCCGAGCACCATCACGTCGGGGCTCGTAGGCGATGCCCGGCGTTCAGGAACTTGCGGAAGCACTGCTCCGAGCCGTGGAGGTCGGTGGCGAAGTAGAGCCTGGTCCTCTGCGCCATCGGCTCGTCACCGGCTCCGCGAGCGGCCGCGACCTTCTCCGACCATCGCGCCGGACCCGCTGCGGGTCGACGGCGTTCCAGGTCGTGCCGTCCGACCTTGAGGCTCGTGCCGACGATCGCGCCGTCGGCGACGCGCGAGGATCGATCTCCGACCGTCTCGAGGCTGACGCCGGTGTTGGCGAGCACGGGCGTCGTGCCGGCCGCCGCCTTCGCCTCCCGCAGGTCGGCCATGCTCGGCGTCGACCCCGGCCGCCGGGCCGCGAGATCAGCAGCGCGTCGACGCCGAGGTAGGCGGCGCCGGGCGCGCGCTCGGCGACCGTCCGGCCTGCCGACCGACCGGCTGAACTCCGGCGTGATGTTGCGCGAAGACGGCGACGTCGTCGGCGCCGATCGCGTGCCGGTAGCCGGCGAGCGTCGCCGAAGTCCGGCGCCAGCAGGCCCATGTCGGTGTCGAAGACGCCGGTGAACACCTCGCGCACGAAGGCGGCGCCCGGTCGCCGGGCGACGGCGATGCTCGACTCGGCGTCCCAGAGCAGGTCGACGCCGAACGGGACGCGGATGTCGCGGCCGAGCGCGCCGACCGCCGCCGCCATCGCCGTCGCCGCCTCGATCGCCGACCCCGAGCTGGTAGGGGAGGTCGTTCTCGTTGCAGAAGAGCAGCCCGTCGACGCCGGCGTCCTGGAGCGCGGCGAGGTCGTGGCCGAGCGCCTCGACGATCGCGTCGATCGCCGCCCGCCGCGTCGTAGCGCGGCCGGCCGGGCAGCGCCGTCGAGTGGCACATCGCGATCAGCGGCTTCGTCGACGCCGAAGATCGATCCAGGCTGAGGCGTGCACCGAGCTCCCTTCGTCCGACGGTGGCGATCAGAGCCGGTCGCCTCCGCCGCGCCGACGCGCGGCTCGGGCGGCCGCCGCCGCGGCCGCCACGGCGACCGATCCCCAGGCCCGCGGAGCGTCGGCGAGCTCCCCCGGGGGCGCGGTCGCGTCGGTCACGAGCGTCGTGACGGCCGCGGCCGGCGCGACGGCCGCCATGCGCGGCCTCGCCGATCTTCGACCCGTCGGCCAGGACGACGAGCCGCGCGCTCTGCTCGATCATGGCCCGCTGCACCTCGGCGGCGTCGTCGTCGAGCTCGGTGATCGCCGCGCGCGGCCGAGAGCGCCGGCGGCGCCCAGCACGGCCACGTCCGCGTGGTAGCGGCGCACGGTCGCGCAGGCGACCGGGCCGACGCAGGCAGAGCTCGTCCGTCAGCGCACGCCGCCACCGAGGACGACGACCCGCCCGCGGCCGCGTGCCGAGCAGGCTCGCCACCGGCAGCGAGCCGGTGACGACCGTGACGTCGTCGCGGGCCGGCAGGTAAAGCGCGAACTGCTCGGCGGTCGTGCCGATGCCGACGAAGAGCGTCGAGGCGCTGGCCACGAGCTGCGCCGCCGCCATCGCGATCAGCCGCTTGGCCGGCGCGCTCTGCAGAGCGCGCGGCGTTGAAGGCGAGCTCGAGCGATCGGGTGATGTGCGCGGTCGCGCCGCCGTACGTCCGGCGCAGGAACCCGTCGCGCTCGAGGCGGCTGATGTCGCGCCGGATCGTCATCTCGGAGACGCCAGCTCGGTCGCCAGCTCGCGCGATGTGGATCGTCTGCTCCTCGGCGACCCGCTCGAGGATGCGGTGGCGGCGGTCGACGGCCGGCATGTCGGTCATGGCCGGAGCATCCCCGCTACAGCAGGCGACAGGTTCGGTCCTGTCCGGTTACGTCCAGATCGCACCATATAGCCGGGTTTCGCCACAGCATTCGCTTGCCTTCGATGTTCGATCCTGTTATATACACGGTCCGGACACCGCGCCAGGGGGGAGCGATGTGAGGAATGAGGCGAGCTCGGCGGAGAGCCGCAGGATCAGCAGCTGTTCGTGCGTCGCAGCACCGGGCTCGTCCGCGAGGCCTCGGCGATCGACGCCGCCGATCTTCAACGCCGTCTTCTCCGCCCCGGTCGGCGCCACCCTCGCCTGGGGCGTGTTCTTCGCGCTCGCCGCGTTCCCGGGCGCCGACCTGTCACCGCCACGCTCGATCGCGTTCGTCCTCAACGTCCCGGTGCTCGTGATGATGGCGCTGCTCGCGTCGCAGCATGCCGCGCACGGGCGGCGACTACGTCTGGGTCAGCCGCATCCTCTCGCCGCCCGCTGGCGATCGTCTCCAACTTCGGCGCCGCGTTCTCGGCGATGATCGGCGCGACGTTCTGGGCCCGGTACTTCCCCGTCTTCGCGCTCGGGCCCGATGCTCGTCACCCTCGGCATGGTCTTCGACAAGTCCCACGCTGATCGACTGGGGCACCGACCTCCAGACCGACAAGGGTGGATCTTCTTCGGCGGCCTGCTGATGATCGTGCTGATGACGGCGATCCTGATCGCCGGGACGAAGGCGACGTTCCGCTGGCAGAACGCTTCTGGATCATCGCTTCGGTCGGGACGTTCCTCGCGTTCATCGTGCTCCTGTTCGGCAGCTCCACGTCGCTTCAGCGGCACTTCAACGACGCTCTCGCACAAGTTCGGCGGCCACGGCGACGTTTACCACGCAGGTGATCAGCGCCGCCCCGGCGACCTCGGCGCCACCCGAGCGGCCTTCGGCTCGCGCGACGCTGCCCGCGATCTTCGTGTCATGACCTTCATGATGTGGAACTGGTGGAGCGTCTACCTCTCGGGCGAGCTGAAGAGCGCCTCGAACCGCAACCGCCAGCTGGGGATCATGTTCGGCGGCGCTCGCCTGGAACGTCGTGGGCCTGATCATCGGCGTCGCTGCTGATCTACAAGGTCGCCGGCTACTCGTTCATGTCGGCGCCAACACCGCCCCGAACGCCGCCTACAGATCCCGACCGGCCCGTTGTACCACTTCTTCGCGTCGCTCGTCGTGAACAACGACTTCGCTGACGATCGCTGATCGTCGGCGTCGTTCCTCGTTCTGGAGCCTGCCGGCGATGGTCGGCAACACGTTCATGCCGGTGCGGACGGTCTTCGCCTGGGCATTCGACCGGCTGCTGCCGGAGAAGCTCGCCGAGCGTGAACGAGCGCACCCACTCCCCGGTCCCGGCCATCCTGCACCGTGATGGGCCTGGTCACCGCCATGCTGATCTGGAGCGTCGACGCCGACCACCTTCCAGACCTGGCTGGCGCTCGGCGTGCTGGCGGGCGTCGTCTGCGTCGTGGATCGTCTGCGTCGCCGCGTTCACCTTCCCCGACCGGCGGCCCGACCTGTACGAGGCCTCCCCGGCCAACGTCACGCGTCGGCGGCATCCCGCTGCTCAAGATCGTCGCGCCGCTCTCGTTCCTCGTCGATCGGCGTTCCTGGTCTCGACGACGCTGCAAGTACCCGGCGCTCGCGCTCTCGCGGCGACTCGGGCAACCGCTGGTACGTCCCGGCCTTCATGCGGCGGGACGTCGCGTTCGGCCTGCTCGTCTACTACGTCGCGCGCGTCCGTGCGCCGGGCGCAGGGATCGACGTCGACCTCGTCTACCGGGAGCTCCCGCCGGACTGAGGCCCGCTCGCCCCTCGCCGACGACGCCGGATTCCGCCGGACTGAGGCCCGCTCGCCCCTCGCCGACGACGCCGGATGGGGTGGCGGATCCGCGACCCCGGTTGAACGCCTTCCGCCGATCTGGCATTACTCCCCTCATTCCGACGTGCGCCGGGGCTCGCGGGCGCACAGAGACCTGGGAGGGTCCAGATGAAGAAGGTCGCCTGGGGCGCGGCGCTGATCGCGCTCCTGCTCACCGTGTCAGCGGGGGTCGCGTCAGCCGCGCCGCTGAACCAGTACCTCGTCACGAACGTGAACCCGAAGGTGCTCGGCGAGGGCGGCTTCGACCGCACCGAGGCGAGCGTGCCGGGCCGCCCCGGCAGCTACATCGTGGTCGCGACGCCGCAGCCCAGGCGGCCGAGCTCCGCGGGAAGGGCGCGACCGTCAAGGCCCTGCATGGGGTCAGCCACACCACGGCCCGGCGGCAGGCGCGCTCCCGCACCCGCCGCCTCGCGCAGGCCACGTCCCCGCACGGCTACGACGTGTTCCGACCCTGGAGCCTCCACCCCGCCCCCTGCCCGGACACGTGCTCGACGCCGAACATTCCGCTCAAGGACTGGTACCACGACCTCGCCGCCCGCCACCCGCGGCTCGTCAAGGAGACGGTGATCGGGCACACGGTGCTGGGGCAGCCGATCATGGCCTACAAGGTCACGAAGAACGCCCGCCGCGACCATGACGGGCTCCGGCCGGCGGTCATCTACGACTCGACGCAGCATGCGCGCGAGTGGATCGCCACCGAGGTCGAGCGCCGCCTGTTCGCCTACTTCCTGCAGAACGCCGACGCCCGCGGATCCGTCCGCCGCATCCTGCAGCACCCGCGAGCTGTGGTTCGTGCCGGTCGTCAACCCCGACGGCTACGACTACACGTTCACCGTCCGCCGGCCACCCGGCTCTGGCGCAAGAACCTGCGCGACAACAACGGCGACGGCGCGATCACGAACATCGACGGCGTCGACACGAACCGCAACTTCCCCTTCAAGTGGAACTGGGACCTCGAGGGCGCATCGGATGATCCCGCCGACGAGACCTTCCACGGCGCGTCGGCCCGGCTCGGAGCCCGAGGTCCAGGCCATGCGCGCGCTCGAGGACCGCGATCCGGCCGACCTTCCTGATCGACTACCACTCCTTCGCCCAGTTGATCCTCTACCCCGAGGGCTGGCAGGTCGAGACGCCCTCCACCGACACGCCGCTCTTCAAGACGCTCTGCCGGCACGTCCGACAACCCGGCGGTCTCCGGCTTCGACCCGGAGGTCTCCGCCCAGCTCTACACGACGAACGGCGACATCACCGACGACGCGTACAACAACTTCGGGATCCTGCGTACACGGTCGAGCTCGACGGCGGTGACCGGTCCCGCCGTCGGCGGCACCGACGGCACCGACCCGAACTACACGCCGGGCGGCTTCGTCTTCCAGGACGACGAGGCGGCCGTGCAGGCCGTGTTCGAGCGGAACCTGCCCTTCGCGCTCGACCTGGCCCGCTCGGCCAAGCAGCCCGACGATCCCATGTCGCACCTGGGCAACATCGCGCCGCGGACCTCGTCCCCACGCCGTTCCCGACCTCGAACGGCACGCCCGCAGACCGTCGAGGTGAACGCGAAGCGGTCGCTCGGGCGCGGTGACCGCGCACTGGACGATCAACGGGCGACGCGAGCGCACCGCGCGGACGCACGAGTTCGAGGGCGGCCAGCTCTACGGCGAGCCCGGGCCTCTACTACCACCGGCATGCGTGCGCAGCATCGACGGGCATGACGCCCGGCGACAGCGTGAAGGTCTGGTTCACGCCGGGCCGGCGCCGCCATCATCGGGCGAGCACGCGATCCGTTCACGTACAAGGTGACGAGCGACACCGGCGCGCCGGTGCTGCTGATGGTCGCCGAGGACTACACCGGCCGCAGCTCGCTCACAGACCCCGACGCCGTACGGCACGGCCCCGCTCTACCGCGGCGACTACGAGGACGCGCTGCGGGCGGCCGGCATCAAGTTCGACACCTACGACGTGGACGCGAACGGCCGCACCGCCGCGACGCTTCCTCGGCGTGCTCTCGCACTACCGCGCGGTCGTCTGGGAGACCGGCGACGACGTGATCGTCCGCGGCCCCGAGCAGCACCTGCCCGACGGGCCGGAGTCCGGCGGCGGCACGGGCACGGAGCTCCGTTCGACCAGGAGGTCGTGAACGTCGCGCGACTTCATGAACGAGGGCGGCAAGCTGCTCGTCGCCGGCCAGTTCGCGCTGGAGGGGGCGTGGGAGCAGCAGACCTTCAACCCGCTCGGGCCGACGCCGCCGCGTCCGTTCTGCCCGTCGAGCGGCTCGCTCGGCAACGGGTTCGCCAACAGCCCGGAGGGCCAGGCGACGCCGTGCGGCTTCGTCGCCGACGACTTCCTGCAGTACTGGCTCGGCGCCTACACGACGCTCGACGGCGGCGACCCGGCGGCGGCCCAGCTGCCAGGAGTCTCGCCGCTCGGCAACTCGTGTTCGGGCTGAACGGGCCCGACTCGCGGCAGAACCAGCAGTCAACCTCTACCGGTTCCTGACGACGTCGGACATCCTGCCGCCCGACACGTACCCGCAGTTCCAGTCGAACGCTGGCGGTCAAGGTGCAGGGCCCGCCGGCCTACGACGCCGCCGACCGGGAACTTCTACGCCTACTCGCAGACGGGCAACTCGACGTACAAGCGCCTGCAGACGACCGTCGACCTGACCGGCAAGACGAGCGGCGCGCTGCAGTTCACGCTCTCCTACCTCGTCGAGCCGGACTTCGACTACGTGTTCGTCGAGGCCCACACCGTCGGCCAGGACGACTGGACGACGCTGCCCGACCAGAACGGCAACACCAGCGACGACACCGGCGCCGGCTGCCCGGATCCGGACCCTTCTGGCTGCAGACGAACCCGTTCCTGACGCACTACATCACGCGCACGGCAGATCCAGCGGACCCGACGAGCTTCACGTGCACGCCGACCGGCACGACCGGCGCCTGGAACGCGGCGACCGGCAACTCGAACGGCTTCCAGGACTGGAACGTCGACCTCACCCCGTTCGCCGGCAAGCAGGTCGAGCTCTCGATCACGTACGCGACCGACCCGGGCGTGCAGCTCCTCGGCATGTTCCTCGACGACGTCACGATCACGGCCGACGGAGCGACGCTCGCCTCGACCTCGTTCGAGGACGGCACGCTCGCCCCGTTCACCGTCGGCGCGCCGCCGGAGGGCAGCATCGACATCTTCCAGAACTGGATCGCGACGCCGTCGAAGGGCTTCGAGGACGGACCCGGCGTGCGCACCAGCCGCTCGCTGCTCCTCGGCTTCGGCGTCGAGGGCGTGAACGGCGCCGAGAACCGCGCCAAGGTCCTGAAGGACGGCCTGCACCTGCTCGGGGTCGGCTAGGGGCTCGGAGAAGGGGGCGCTCGCGGCGGGTGACCGCCCGGGCGCCCCCTTCCCTCTCTTCCGGCACCGAGCCGGCCGGGTGGGCCGCCGCCGCCGCCGGGACCGGGGCGGGCGAGGGGGCCCGGGAACGAGCGGAGGGGTGCCGTCGTTGGCCGAGGCGCCCCTTCCGTCCCACCGCCCGTACGACCCCCGACCCCTGCGATCGATCGAGTGCGCCGATGCCCTCCGGGCCCCACCTGTTCTCCCCCCTGACGATCCGCGGCGTCGAGCTCGCGAACCGGATCGCCGTCTCGCCGATGTGCCAGTACTCGTCGACCGGTGGGCTCGCCAACGACTGGCATCTCGTCCATCTCGGCTCGCGCGCCGATCGGCGGCGCCGGGCTCGTCCTCACCGAGGCCGCCGCCGTCACGCCCGAGGGCCGGATCTCCCCCGAGGACCTGGGGATCTGGTCCGACGCCCACGTCGAGCGCGCTGGCGCCGATCGCGGCCGTTCGTCGCCGATTCAGGGCGCCGTCCCGGGCATCCAGCTCGCCCACGCCGGCCGCAAGGCGAGCACCGCCGCCCCGTGGAAGCCGGGCGAGCGGCGCGTCGATCCCGCCGAGGGCGGGCTGGATCCCCGTCGGGCCGACCGGCACGAGGCCTTCGCCGACGGCTACCCCGAGCCGCGGCCGCTGACGACCGCCGAGGCAGGCGGAGTCGGCGGCGCGCCTTCGCGGCCGCGGCCCGCCGGGCCCAGCGGGCCGGCTTCCGCTGGTTCGAGATCCACGCCGCCCACGGCTACCTGCTGCACGAGTTCCTCTCGCCGCTCTGCAACACGCGGACGGACGAGTACGGCGGATCGCTCGAGAACCGGATGCCCGGCTCGTCCTCGCCGTCGTGCCGCGCGGTCCGCGCGGCGGTGGCCGACGGGCGACGCCGCTCGTCCGTCCGCGATCTCGGCGACCGACTGGGTCGAGGGCGGCTGGGACGGCTGACGACATCGGTCGCGCTCGCGCGGCTTCTGGCCGAGGCGGGCGTCGACCTGATCGACTGCTCGAGCGGCGGCAACGTCGCCGACGCCGCGGATCCCGGTCGGCCCGGGCTACCAGGTCCCGTTCGCCGAGCGGATCCGCCGCGAGGCGGGGATCCCGACCGGCGCCGTCGGGCATGATCACCGAGCCCGACCCAGGCCGACGCGATCATCACGCTCCGGGCAGGCCGACCTCGTGCTGCTCGCCCGCGAGCTCCTCCGCGACCCCTACTGGCCGCTCCACGCCGCCGCGGCGCTCGGCCGCGAGCCGAGCGCGCCGATCCAGTACGGCCGCGCCTTCTGACCGCCGCCGCGACGGCGATGACATCGCCCGCCGGAGGCGCTCCGGTCGGCCCGACGGCCGTTGGTATCTTCCGGCGATGGAGCTATCGCAGCCTCGGACGGACCGGAATGCAGGTCAGCCCCCTCTGCCTCGGCGCGATGATGTTCGGCGCGTGGGGTGAGCCCGACCACGACGCGTCGATCGGGATCATCCACCGCGCGCTCGACGCCGGGCATCAACTTCATCGACACCGCCGACGTCTACTCGCAGGGCGAGTCGGAGAGCGATCGTCGGCAAGGCGCTCGCCGGCGGCCGGCGCGACGACGTCATCCTCGCCACGAAGTTCCACGGCCCGATGGACGTGCCGATGGGCCAGCCCGGCGGCGACCCGAACCGGCGGGGCAACTCCCGCCGCTGGATCGTGCAGGAGGTCGAGAACAGCCTCCGCCGGCTGCAGACCGACTGGATCGACCTCTACCAGGTGCACCGGCCCGAGCCGGACACCGACATCGAGGAGACGCTCTCGGCGCTGACCGACCTGCAGCGCCGGGCAAGATCCGCGCGTTCGGCTCCTCGACGTTCCCGCCGCACGAGGTCGTCGAGGCGCAGTGGGTCGGCGGAGCGGCGCGGCCTCGGCCGGTTCGTCACCGAGCAGCCGCCGTACTCGATGCTGGCGCGCGGCATCGAGGCCGACCTGCTGCCGGTCGCCGAGCGAGTACGGCATGGGCGTCCTCCCCTGGAGCCCGCTGGCCGGCGGCTGGCTCACCGGGCGCTACCGCAAGGGCCAGGACGCTCCCGCGTCGCGACGCGCGCGAGCGGATGCCCGGCCCGCTACGACCTGTCGACCCCGGCGAACCAGCGCAAGCTCGAGGCGGCCGACGCGCTCGCGCGCCTCGCCGAGGAGGCCGGCCTGTCGCTGATCCACCTCGCGCTCGCCTTCGTCGCTCGCGCACCCGGCCGTGACCGCCCCGATCATCGGGCCGCGCACGATGGAGCAGCTCGAGTCCCAGCTCGGCGCCGCCGACGTCACGCTGTCGGCACGACGTGCTCGACCGGATCGACGAGATCGTGCCGCCCGGCGTGACGCTGGCCCGGTGTCGACGAGGGCTACGTGCCGCCGGCGCTGACCGATCCCGTTCCTGCCGCCGGCGGCGCACCGCCTGAGCGGGCCCTACCCGCCGCCGAGCTCGGCCCGGACGAGCGGAGCGACCTCGGTGCCGAAGAGCTCGATCGACCGCATCACCGCGGCGTGCGGCATCGTCCCGACGCTGAACTGCAGGAGGGAGCGGGTGTTGCCGAAGAGCTCGTGCTGGAAGAGCAGCTTCTCGGCGACCAGCTCCGGATCGCCGAGGAGGAGCGAGCCCCGTGGCGAACGGAGCTGGTCGAAGTGGCCACGCGACATCGGCGGCCAGCCCCGTTCGCGCCCGATCCGGTCCATCAGCGTCGCGTAGGAGGGGTAGAACTGCTCGGCCGCGAGCTCGCTCGACCTCGGCGACGAAGCCGTGACCGTTGATGCCGACCTGGAGCGCGGCCGGATCGTGTCCGGCCTCCCGGCCGGCGGCCCGGTAGAGCTCGACGAACGGCCGGAACCGCTCGGGCGCGCCCCCGATGATCGCGAGCGCCAGCGGGAGGCCGAGCGATCCGGCGCGGACGACCGACTCCGGGGTGCCGCCGACGGCGACCCAGACGGGGAGCGGGTCCTGGAGCGGACGGGGATAGACGGGCAGGTCGTCGAGCGCGGGGCGGGTGCGGCCCGCCCAGGTCACCCGCTCGGAAGCGCGCAGCGCGAGCAGGAGCTCGAGCCGGTCCGCGAACAGGAGGTCGTAGTCGGCGAGGTCGTAGCCGAAGAGCGGGAACGACTCGACGAACGAGCCGCGGCCGGCCATGACCTCGGCGCGGCCACCGGAGAGCAGGTCGAGGGTGGAGAACTGCTGGAACACCCGCACCGGGTCGTCCGAGCCGAGGACGGTGACGGCGCTCGTCAGGCGGATCCGCCGCGTGCGCTCGGCGGCGGCGGCGAGGACGATCGCCGGCGCCGAGACGGCGAAGTCGGCGCGGTGGTGCTCACCGAGCGCCGAAGACGTCCAGACCGACCTCGTCCGCCAGCTCGACCTCCTCGAGCAGGTCGCGGATGCGCTCGCGGGGGCTCACCGTCCGCCCGGTCGCCGGGTCCGGGCGTGAGCTCCGCGAAGGTGTAGACGCCCAGTTCCATGGAATCGACCGGGGGAAGTGTCAACCCGTCGGGCTCGCCGCCGCCGCGGTCGGCCGCGGACGAGCCTCCGGACGCGGGCCGATGGCGAGGGCGGGGATCGAACCCGCGACACCACGATTTTCAGTCGTGTGCTCTACCAACTGAGCTACCTCGCCTGAGGCCCGGGGATGGTACCCGCTCCCCTGGGGCGGGGCGACCCTCCCCGGAGCGGTCGGTCAGGCCGGCAGGGACCAGGTACTCGTGGACGAGCTGGACGGCGATCCCGCGTGGCGGCCGGTCTGCGCCTCGGCTTCCGAGCCCGCGGCGCCGTAGAACACACCCGCTCCGAGGGCTCCAGGTGCCCCGCCGCACGAGGAGCAGGCGCCGCGCCCCCGGTGCAGCCGGTGCGCCTCGGCGAGGGCCGAGACGCCTCCGGCATCGCCCGCCTCCGGTGACGCGATGACCACGGCGACCGGCGAGCGGTCGGCCGTGAGCCACCGCAGGAGGGCCTCGGCGTCGCCCCCGGAGACGGCGAGCGTCCGGTAGTCCAGCTCGAACCTCGGTCCGAGCATCCCCACGAGCTCGTCGCGCAGGGCGACGTCGTCGGCGATCACGACGATGGCCGGGACCGTGCTCATGCTCGGCGCAGGATAGGCGGGCGCGGGGAGGGGGCCGGGTGGCGCGCTCCCCCGGTCGTCGGGCGCCGGCGCGGGCTACGGGGCCGCCCTGATCTCGACCGCCGCCTCCGGCGTGACGACGCGGAAGCTGAACGACTCCTCCAGGTAGAGCGTGACGGTCCCGGCGTCGTGATGCCGGTAGCCCACCGCGAGGTCCTGGCCGCAGTCGAGCAGGAAGTCGCCGCCCCGCAGCGAGACGACGACGCCGCCCCGCACGCCGGGCGCCCGGACGACGGGTCCGCGGAGGATCTTGCCCAGGTGATCGACGAGGAGGTAGCCGCCGCGCTCCGTCGTCTCGAGGACCGCCGTGTACTCGTCGCTGCCGAGGGCGAGGCCGTACGGCCCGCCGACCCCGGCCTCGACGAGGAGCTCGACGGCCTTGGCGACCTGGTGGGGGATCCCGGCCGGGTCGGCGGAGAACGTCATGGAGGGATGCGACGACGCCTCCGTGATGCCCTCGATCCCGGCGGAGGACCAGCCGTGGAAGACGGCGATGTTCTCGGCCGAGGCGATCGCGACGGCGGCCGTGTCCAGGGGATCGAAGTCCACGTCCAGGGCGCCCCGCTCGCCGCTCTCGAGCTCCTCCCGCGAGAGCGCGAACGAGGCGCGCAACTCGACCAGCGGCAGCACGCGCCGCCGGCGCGCGACGACGGCCTCGATCGGGCCGTCGGGGAGGGCGTCCACCCGGCCGAGGTTCGTCGCCGAGTAGCGCCACCCCTTCGGCCCCTCGAAGTCCACCAGCCGGCGCGTGGCCAGGGTCGCGACGAGCCGTCCGCGCGCCTCCTCGTCGATCTCCCGCCAGCCCTCGTCGGTGATCGGGGCGTGCGCCCGCAGGAGGTGGCTCATGCCGTCGTCGCCTTGAGGCTGCCGATCCCGAGGGATCCCGCTCCCTCACCGGGCGCGGGTGACGCGTCGTCACCGGCCGCCTCCTCGGCCGCCTCCCCGTGCTCGACGATGTCGCCCTCCCGGAAGAGGATCCCACGGGCGATGTCGCGCCACTCCGGCTTCCGGCGCAGCAGGAACTCCAGGTCCATCGAGAAGTGCTTGTACTCCTCGCCGACGGCGTTCGCCATCACGGCGTGCGCCTCCGGATCCCGCTCCAGCGCGAGCCGCTGCTCGTACCAGCCGATGGCCTCCGCCTCCTCGGTCAGGGACGCGCAGAGGCGCGCGAACGTCCGCGTCTCGGCGGGGAGCTCCTCGGGCGGCTCGTGATACTGGTCGAAACCCATGCGGTGGCTCCCTCGTCGTCCCGGCTGGTCCTGGCGGACGGGATTCTGCACGACTCGGGGGACCACGAACGCGCCACCCGCGCGTCTCCCGCATCTCTCGGTTCCGTCTCGATGGCCCGAGAAATGGGGGGTTTGCGGGCGGTCTCTGCTAGCGTCAGGCCGCGCGTCGCCGCCTCGTTACCGATTCGGGACTTGCCCGTTACAGGTAGGCGGGCGCGTGCACGCGGTCCGAGACCCAGATCATGCGTCTTCTTCTCGACACTCCAGCCGGTTCCTTCCCGGGACCGGTGTCTCATCATAGAGAGCAACCTGAGTGCCGCTCGCTCCACACCGGACGCACCGTCCGGCGCGCCGCTCAAGACACCCAAGGACAGCTCCCCGGTTAATGCAGCTCAGAACCCCCAGGCTGAAGGCGGCCCTCGCCGCCTTCGTCCTCGCCGCGATCCCAGCGACGGCGGCGCTGGCCAACCCCACGAAGGACCAGATCGCGTCCAAGCGCGCCCAGGCCGTCGCCGCCGAGGCCGAGCTCCAGGCCCTCGGCAACCAGATCGAGCCGGCGATCGAGAAGTACAACGAGGCGGTCTCCAAGGTCACGCACGTAAAGGCCGACATCGCCGCCAACGAGGCCGCGATCGGCCGGATCAGGGGCAATCTCGCCTCCACCCAGGCCGAGCTCACCCTCCGGCTGCAGCAGGAGTACCGCAGAGGCGACGAGGACCCGCTGATCATCGCCCTGGAATCGGGCGACCTCGCCTCCGTCCTCGAGAAGGTCACGCTCCTCAAGCAGGCGGAGCGCGGCACCGCCGACGTCGCGCTCGAGCTGCGCTCGAGCAAGCGCGAGCTGGCGCGGCGCAAGACGGTCCTCGCCAGGGACAAGGCGCGAGCCGTCGCGCTCCAGGACGAGGCCGCGGCGCGGAAGCGCGCCGTCGAGCAGGCGATCGCCGCCCAGAAGACGAAGCTCTCGAGCCTGCACTCCGACATCAAGGCGCTGATCGCCGAGGACGCGAGGCAGCAGGCGGCCCTCGCCCGCGAGGCCGAGCAGAAGCTGGCGGCGGCGAGCGCCGCGGCGCGCTCGACCGGGGTCACGCTCCC
Organism: uncultured Thermoleophilia bacterium; assembly: GCA_963800515.1. Classification (GTDB taxonomy): domain Bacteria; phylum Actinomycetota; class Thermoleophilia; order Gaiellales; family F1-60-MAGs149; genus CAWDBC01. The sequence continues at coordinate 243,253 of CAWDBC010000002.1, read as the reverse complement.
GGACCCCGGAATCGGAGGCTCGGGTGACGGCACCGCGGCGCCGAGCGGCGGCGGCTCCACGAGCGGTGGCGCCGGCTCCACGAGCGGTGGCGCCGGCTCCACGGGCGGTGGCGGTGGCTCCTCCTCCGGCGGCTCCTCGTCGGGCGGCTCGTCCTCGGGTGGCTCGTCATCGGGCACCGACGGCGGGGCGGCCGCACCACCGCCGCCCTCCAGTTCCGGCGCCTCGGCGGCGGTCGCCGCGGCCCTCTCCCAGCTCGGCGTCCCCTACCAGTGGGGCGCCTCCTCGCCCGGGGTCGCGTTCGACTGCTCGGGCCTGACCTCGTGGGCCTGGGGCCAGGCGGGCGTCTCGCTCGACCACTTCACCGGCGCCCAGTGGAACGAAGGGACGCACGTCTCGCGAGGCGACCTCCAGCCCGGCGACCTCGTCTTCTTCAGCGGCCTCAGCCACGTCGGCATGTACATCGGGGGCGGCCAGTTCGTCCACGCCCCGCACACGGGCGACGTCGTCAAGATCTCGAGCCTGTCGGGGTACTACGACTCCTCCTACGCGGGAGCGGTCCGCCCCGGCTGACCGGCCGCGGCCGGCACGCCTCCACGCTCTCGCCCGTGAAGGTCGGTGGCCTGCACCGTCCCGGATGACCCGATCCGGGAGGCAGGACTCCAAGCCCGAGCGAGGAAGGTCAGCCCGTCACCCTGATGGTCCCGCGCTCCCGCATCCGCGCCTTCCTCCTGGCGCTCGTTCTCGTCTGCGTGCCCGCGTCCGCTGCCCTCGCGACGCCGAAGCAGGAGATCCGGGCGAAGCGGGCGGAGGCAGTCGCCGCCCAGGCCGAGCTCCAGCGGCTGGGCCAGCAGTTCGAGCAGTCCGTCAACGCCTGGGAGGCGGCGCAGGCGAAGGTCGACGCCGTGCGCGCGCGCATCGCCACGAACGACGCGGAGATCGCGCGAATCGCGAAGACGAACGCGACGATCCGCGCCCTCCTCGACCGGCGCCTCGCGGAGGCCTATCGACGGGGTGACCAGGACCTGCTCCTGCAGGCGCTCGAGACGGGCTCGCTGAGCGACCTCATCGACCGCCTGACGATCGAGCGGCAGCTGGAGCGCTCGACCGGGGAGCTCGTCCTCGAGCTCCGCCAGACGACCCGTGAGCTGGCCACGCGCCGCGCCGTCCTCGCGCGCGACCAGCGGCAGGCGTCCGCGCTCGCGGCGGACGCCGCGGCGAAGAAGCAGGCCGTCGAGCAGGCGCAGGCCGCCCAGTCGGCCACGGTGACCCGGCTCAAGCGCCAGGTCGTGGGCCTGATCGAGCAGGAGAAGGCGCGCCAGCAACGCCTCCGCGCCGAGTACGTCGCGCGCGTCCAGGCGGCCCGGGCGGCCGCCGCGCGCGTCGCGAGCGCCCTGCCCGATCCGGGGATCGGCGGCTCCGGGGGCGTCGGCGCGATCGCCGTGCCGGTCATCCCCGGCGGCTCGGATCGCGGCGCGATCGCGGCCCAGGAGGCGCTCAAGTTCCTCGGCGTCCCCTACGTCTGGGGCGGCTCCAGCCCCTCGGGATTCGACTGCTCGGGCCTCACGCAGTGGGCGTGGCGCGCCGCCGGCGTCTCCCTGGACCACTACACGGGATCCCAGCTGCACGAGGGCCAGTCGGTCTCGATCAGCGACCTCCAGGTCGGCGACCTCATCTTCTTCTACGGCGGCAGCCACGTCGGCCTCTACATCGGCAACGGCCAGTTCGTCCATGCCCCGCACACCGGCGACGTCGTCAAGGTCTCGCCGCTCGCCGGCTACTACAGCTCCAACTTCTACGCGGCCGTCCGGCCCGGCTGAGCCCCCCGCGTGCGGCCGCCCGATCGTCCCGGGGGACCGGCCGGCGACCCGGCCCGGGAGCACCGGACCGGTACCCTGCCGCCCATGAGGCTCGTCGCCTGGTGCGTCGCGATCGCCGTCGGCTTCGCACTCGCCGACTCCTCGATCGTGATCCTTGCGCTGCCGGACATCCTCGTCGAGTTCGACGTCTCCGTGACCGCCGTCTCCTGGGTCCTGACCGCGTTCAACCTCGTGCTCGCCCTCGCCGCCGTCCCGGCCGCGCTCCTCGCCCGGCGCCTCCAGCCGGCGATCGTGCTGTCGGCCGGCATCGGCCTCTTCGCCGCCGCGTCCGCCGTCTGCGCCGCCGCCCAGTCCCTGCCGCCGCTCCTGGTCGCCCGCGGCTTCCAGGCCCTCGGAGCCGCCGCGATCCTCTGCGCGGCGCTGGAGCTCCTGCCCTCGATCGTCGGCTCCGAGGCGGCCGCGCGTCGTCTCTGGACGACGGCCGGGATCGCGGGCGCGGCTGTCGGGCCCGCCGTCGGCGGCCTGGCGACGCAGCTCATCTCCTGGCGTTCGATCTTCCTCGCCCAGGTCCCCGTCATCCTCGTCGTCGGCCTCGTCGTCCGCATGCGGATCCCCCGCGCGAGCTTCGACGCCCGGCCGGCTCGGCCGCGGATCGACGCGCTCGCCGGTCTCGCCCTGGCCTCCGCCGCGCTCACCGCCGCGCTCTTCCTGCTCGTCCTGCTCCTGATCCGCGGCTGGCTCTACTCGCCGATCCACGCCGCGCTGATCGTCTCCGTGATGCCGGTGGCTGCGCTCGCGGCGCCCTTCGTCGCGCGATCGGTGCCGCCGCTCGCCCGCGCGGCGGCCGGTGCGCTCCTGCTCTCCGGCGGCCTGGCGGCGCTCGGCCTGCTGCCCCACGAGGGCACCTGGTGGACGGTCGTGCCGCAGCTCCTGATCGGCCTCGGCCTCGGCTGGGTGATCTCGGCGCTGACCGGGTACGCGCTCGAGGGCATCGCCGACCACGGGATCCAGGGTGCGTGGACGATCGCCGCGCGGCACCTCGGGGTCGTCGTCGGGATCCTCGTCCTGACGCCCATCTTCACCGCCGACCTGTCCACGGAGACGGACGCGGCGAAGCGGTCGGGCACGGCCGTGATCCTCGACGCGCCCCTGCCGTTCGACCTCAAGCTGACGCTCGCCCAGCGGATCATCGACCGCGTGCAGCAGGCGCAGGGCGCGATCCCCGACATCGGCCCGGCGTTCTCGGGCGTGGAGATCCCGGCGTCGTCCCGCCGCGCGGCCGCGGAGATGCGGGCGCACCTCTCCGACCAGCTCTCCCGCGCCGGCACCTCGGCGTTCCACCGCTCCTTCCTCGCCGCCGCCGGCTTCGCCCTCGCCTCGGCGGTGCCGATCGGGCTCGCCCTGGCCGCCGGGCGCGGTCGGCGGCGACCACGACACGCGGGTACGGTCTAGGCATGCCGTCGACCCGGCTCGATCCGTACGAACGGCTCTACAGCGCGCAGTCGTCGAACCTGCGGTCCTCGGCGATGCGGGACCTGATGGCCGTGACGTCCCGCCCGGAGGTGATCTCCCTGGCCGGCGGCCTGCCGGATACCCGTTCCTTCCCGGCCGACCTGCTCGCCGAGCTGATGGAGACGGTCGCCCGTCAGCACGGGCCGCGCGCGCTCCAGTACGGACCGACCGAGGGCATCGACGAGCTGCGCGACGAACTGGCCGCTCGGATGCGTGCGGACGGGGTGGACGCCACGTCGAGCCAGGTCATCGTCACCGCCGGCGGCCAGCAGGCGATCGACCTGACGCTGCGGACGCTCGTCGACCCGGGCGACGTCGTCCTCGCCGAGGGCCCCACGTATCCGGGCGCCGTGCCGAGCTTCGGCGCGTGCGGCGCCGACGTCCGCCAGGTTCCGATGGACGCCGACGGCCTCCGGATCGACCTCCTCGTGGACGCCTACGACCGGGCGGTTCGCGAGGAGCGGACGCCGAAGCTCGTCTACACGATCCCCACCTTCCAGAATCCGGGCGGAGCCACGATGTCCACGGCGCGCCGCCACGAGCTGACGGCGTTCGCCCGCGACCGGGACCTGCTGGTCGTCGAGGACGACCCGTACGGCAGGCTCCGCTACCGGGGAGAGCCGGTCCCGCTCCTCGCGAGCCTCGACGGCGAGGGACGCACGATCTCCCTGGGGACGATGTCGAAGACGTTCTCGCCCGGCATCCGCGTCGGCTGGATCCGGGCGCCGCACCAGATCCTCCGCCGGGTCAACCTGCTCAAGCAGGGAGCGGACCTCTGCTCCTCGACGCTCTCCCAGCTCCTCGCCCTCTCCTACCTGCGGAGCCCGCGCGAGGACGAGGTGCTGGCCCGGCTCCGGGGCCTCTACGAGGCCCGGCTGGCCGCGCTGACGGCCGCCGTCGAGCAGCACCTCCCGGACGCGTCCTTCACGATCCCGGACGGCGGCCTCTTCCTCTGGGTGACGCTGACCGACGGGCTCGACACGACGGACCTCCTGGCCGCGGCCCTGGAGCGCGACGTGGCCTTCGTGCCCGGGCGCGCGGCCTACCTCGACGGCACGACCGGCAGCACGTCGATGCGGCTGAACTTCTCGACGATGGACGAGGAGCGGATCGAGGAGGGAGTGCGACGGATCGGCGAGGTCGTGCGCGACCGCGCCGCGCTCTCCCGGGCCCTCCACCGGACCCGCCAGCGGGCGAGCCGGTGAGGGTCGCGGTGCTCGCGGGCGGCCGCTCGCTGGAGCGCTCCGTGTCCCAGCTGTCCGGTGCCCGGGTCGAGGGCGCGCTGCGGCGGCTCGGCCACGAGGTCCAGATCCTCGACGCGGACCGCCGGCTCGGCGCCGCGCTGCAGACGGGGGGCTACGACTGCGCCTTCATCGCCCTGCACGGACGCGGAGGCGAGGACGGCACCGTCCAGGAGCTCCTCGAGCTCGCCGGGCTGCCGTACACCGGGGCGACCCCCCTCGCCTGCGCCCGCAGCTGCGACAAGGCGCTCGCCAAGGAGGCGCTCAGGGCGGCGGGCCTGCCGACGCCGCCGAGCGTCACCGTGTCCGCCGAGTCGGTGCGGGGGCTCGGCGCGGACGCCCTCCTCGACCGGATCGCCGAACGGGTGGGCCTGCCGCTCGTCGTCAAGCCCGCCCGCGGCGGCTCCGCGATCGGCGTCCGCCGGGTCGACGACGAGGCCGAGCTCGGCGACGCCCTCCTCTCCGCCCTCGCCTACGACGACCGGGTCGTCGTCGAGCGGCACGTCACCGGGCGCGAGATCGCCGTGGCGATCGTCCACGGCCGGGCGCTGCCGCCAGTCGAGGCGATCCCGCGCGGCGCAGACGGGTACGACTTCGACGCCCGCTACACGCCGGGCGAGACCGACTTCGTCTGCCCGGCCGACGTCGGCCCCGAGGTGTCCCGGATCGCCCTGGCCGCTGCCGAGGTCCTCGGCTGCGCGTCCTTCGCCCGTGTGGACCTCCTCGTGCCGCCCGACGGCCCGCCGCAGCTCCTGGAGCTCGACATCGTCCCCGGATTGACGGAGACGAGCCTCGTGCCGATCGCGGCGGCCGCGGCCGGGCTCACGTTCGACGCGGTCGTGGCGGGCCTCCTCGCCGACGCCGTCGGCGAGCCGGTGCCGCTGGGATAGCCTCCCGACGATCGCGCGGCTCAGCCGAGCAGCCGGTCGACGTAGCACCAGCGCCACGCCTCGCCCGGCTCGACGCTCCGCATCACCGCGTGCTTCGTCTGGTGGTAGTGGCGCTCGGCGTGGCGGCGCTCCGACGAGTCGCAGCAGCCGACGTGGCCGCAGGTCAGGCACATCCGCAGGTGCACCCATCGCGTGCCCTCCTCGAGGCACTCCTGGCACGCGCCGGGCGTGCCGGCGACCGCCGTCCTCGGCGCGCCGCGCAGGTGGTCGCAGTCCCCCGCCCGGGCCGCGGGCGCGACCAGCTCGTTGTCCAGGCGGGCCGTCGCGTCCTCGATCCGCTCGAGGAGCGACTCCTCGATGTCGATCGCGCGGAGGGCGCCCCGCAGGACCTCGTGGTCGACGGTGCCCGACGCCCGCGCCTCGAGGATCGTCGCCCGCTCGCTGGCCAGCATCTGCAGGCGCAGGCGCCGGTACGCGGCCGAGGGGGGCTCGAGCTCGGCCTCGGAGCGGCCGAGGCGCTCCCACGCCGTGTCGCTCCGGTGGTCCGCTCGGGCCCGCAGCTGCCGGATCACGTCAGGCGGATCCTCCTCGGTGCGGATCTCGTCGAGGCGCCGGAGGCCCGCCCGGGTCGAGTCGGTGACGAGCGCGGCCGTCTGCAGGGCGTCCTCGACGAGGTCGGGGCCGGGGAGGCGGAGCCTCTGGACGAGCCACGGCAGGGTGAGGCCCTGAAGGAGGAGCGAGCCGGCGACGACGACGAACGCCGCGAGGCGCAGGAGGGAGCGCTGCGGCGTCTCCGCGGGCAGAAGGAAGACCGCCGCCAGCGTGACGACGCCGCGCATCCCCGCCCAGGAGACGACGGCGGCGGCGGACCAGCTCCAGACCTTGGCCCGGAGCCTCCGCGGCCCGCACCGCAGGAGGCCGGTGGTCCCCATCACCCAGACGATCCGCGCGAGGATCGTGGCCGCCAGGATCGCGGCGCAGGCGCCCACCACCGTCGTGAAGCCCACCTGGGAGGCGCGGACGTCGCGGAGGATGCCTCGCAGCTGGAGGCCGATCAGGAGGAAGACGGCGTTCTCGAGGAGGAAGGCGACGGTGCGCCAGTTCGTGTTCTCGGCGATCCGCGACGAGGCCGACTGGAGGATCGTCGACTTGTGGCTCAGCACGAGGCCGGTGACGACGACCGAGAGCACGCCGGAGGCGTGTATCGCCTGGGCGGGCAGGAACGCGGCGAACGGCGCGGCGAAGGAGAGCGTCGTGTCGTAGACCGGGTCGTCGATCCGCCGCCGGACGAGCGCGAGGACGGTGGCCACGGCGAGGCCGACGACGATCCCGCCGCCGGCCGCCAGGACGAACCGGCCGCCGACCTCCCAGGGCGTGACCGACCGGGTCAGCGCGGCGGTCGCGGTGCTCAGCGCGACCAGGGCCGTCGCGTCGTTGACGAGGCTCTCGCCCTCGAGGATGCCGACGATCCGGCGGGGCATGGCGACGTTGCGGGCGATCGCGCTGGCGGCGACCGCGTCCGGCGGGGCGACGACGGCGCCGATCGCGAAGGCGGCGGCGAGCGTCAGCGACGGGACGACCCACCAGGCGACGAGGCCCACCACGAGCGTCGTGAAGCCGACGAGTCCGACGGAGAGCAGGAGGATCGCCCGGCGATTGGCCCGGAAGTCGACGAGCGACGTCCGGATCGCCGCCGAGTAGAGGAGGGGCGGCAGGAGGCCGTAGAGGACGACGTCCGGGTCCAGGTCGATGTTCGGCGCGCGGGGCACGAACGAGACCGCGATCCCGGCCACGACGAGCAGGAGCGGCGCCGACCAGCCGGTGCGCTCGCCGAAGGCGGCGACCGCCGTCACGATGGCGACCGCCACCAGGAGCACGAAGGCGACGTCCACGGCGACATGATGATCGCTCGGCGGGGTGGCGAACGCACCGGGGATCCGCCTCCGGCCCACCGCGCCGGCCCGCGGTCGGCCGGTCTCCCCGGGTCCGCCCCTACCATCCGGCCATGGGCATAAGACCTGCGCGCACGATCATGATCGTCGGCGCGGCGCTCGACCTCGGGCAGGGCCGGCGCGGCGTGGACATGGGACCCTCGGCGATCCGCTACGGCGGCCTCGCTGCCGAGCTGGAGGCCCTCGGCCACGAGGTCGACGACCGCGGCAACATCGAGGCCGACGAGCTCGAGAGGCTCGACGTCGGCGACGGGCGGGCCAAGTACCTGCAGGCGATCGTCCGCTACTCGGAGCACCTCGCCGGGCTCGTCGGCCAGGCCGTCCACGCCGGGGCCATCCCGCTCGTCCTCGGCGGCGACCACTCGCTCGCCCTCGGCGTCCTCGGCGGCCTGGCGCGAGCCCACGGCGGCCCGGGAGCGGTCCTCTGGGTCGACGCCCACGGCGACCTCAACACGCCGGACACGAGCCCGACCGGCAACGTCCACGGGATGCCGATGGCCGCGGCGATCGGCGCCGCCGGCGACGGCTTCGCCTCCGAGGCCTGGCCGATCCCGATGATCGACGCCGCCCGCTCGACGCTGATCGGGTTGCGCTCGCTCGACGAGGGGGAGAAGGCGCTCCTGCGCGGCTCCGCGCTGACCGGCGTCACCATGTCGGAGATCGATCGGCGGGGGATGGCGAGCGTCGTCGCCGACGCCATCGAACGGGCGCGTGGCGCGCCGTGGGTCCACCTGTCGTTCGACCTCGACGCCGTCGACCCCGCCTTCGCCCCGGGCGTCGGCACGCCGGTCCCGGGCGGGCTGTCGCTCCGCGAGGCGCACCTCCTGATGGAGGAGGTCGCGGCGTCTGGCCTCGCCGACTCCTTCCAGCTCGTCGAGGTGAACCCGATCCTCGACGAGCACAACCGCACCGGCGCGCTCGCGGTCGAGCTGATCCGCTCCGCCTTCGGCGCGCGCACCCTCTGACGCGGGAGCTCGACTGGTCTCGGCACCGTCGCGCGAGCCCAGCCGCGCCCGGCGAGGTCCGCACGCCGGTCGCCGTCCCGTCCTCGCCGACACCCGGCGGGGTCCGCGTCCCTTCGCCTCCTTCGGACCGGCCTCCGCTCACCGGCGGCCGAGGCCGCGGCCCCGCCGGAGCCCGACCGGTACCTACACTGCTGCCGTCTCCATGCCCCATCCGACACCCACGGACCCGGAAGCCGCCGCCGACGCGCCCGCCGAGCGCGCGCCGGCAGCGTCGGCGGGCCCGCCGTCGTCGCGAGACTGGGCGCCGGCCGCGGGCACCGCCGAGAGGGAGCGGCCGACGCTCGAGGTGGTGGCGGCGCTCGCCGGGGTCTCCCGGGCGACGGCGAGCCGGGTCCTCCGCGGGGCGAGCAACGTCAGCGAGGAGGCACGGGCCGCGGTGCGGGCGGCGGCTCGCGAGGTGTCCTACACGCCGAACCTGGCGGCGCGCGCCCTCGTCACGCGGCGCAGCGACTCGATCGCCTTCCTCGTCGCCGAGAGCGAGGACAGGCTGTTCGGCGATCCCTACTTCCTGGCCATGCTGCGCGGCGCCCAGGCGGAGGTGGCCGCGGCGGGGCTGCAGCTGCTCTTCGTCGTGGCCTCGACGCTCGCCGACGCGGAGCGCTTCGAGCACTACGCGGCGGGCGGCCACGTCGACGGCGTCCTCCTCCTCTCGCTCCACGGCGACAACCGGCTGCCCCAGCACCTGGAGGCGCTCGGCGTGCCGACGATCCTCAACGGCCGCCCGCTGACGGACGCCGACACCATCTACTACGTCGACTCGGACAACTTCGCGGGGGGACGGGCGGCGACGAGGGTCCTGATCGCCCGCGACGCCTCGCGGATCGCGACGATCACCGGGCCCCTCGACATGGTCGCGAGCCTCGACCGGCTGGCGGGGTACCGCGCGGCCCTGCTCTCGGCCGGGCGACAGATCGACGAGGGGCTCGTGGCCACCGGTGACTTCAGCGTCGAAGGCGGCGCCGCGGCGATGCGGCGACTGCTCGACGCCGACCCCTCGATCGACGCGGTCTTCGCCGCCTCCGACCTGACGGCGATCGGCGCCATCCGGGCGATCGGCGAACGGGGCCTCACCGTGCCCGGGGACATCGCCGTCGTCGGCTTCGACGACATCCGCGAGGCGGAGCTGACGTCCCCGCCGCTGACGACCGTCCGCCAGCCGATCGACGATCTCGGCCGCACCATGGCGCGCCGGTTGATGAGCCGGCTCGCCGGTGCCGAGGTCGGCCAAGATCACGGTGCTCCCGGTCGCCGTGGTCACCCGCTCCAGCGCCTGAGGGGCCGCCCCGGTTCGGCGAGAGCGGGTGACGTGCGACATCGCGCGGTCCGGCGACGGGTGTGCGCACCGGCTCCGGCGAGCGGGTGGACGCGGGTGCCGACTCCACGCCGTGGTCGGCCGTCCCCGAGGCGCGCGCTTGACAAGGGGGCGCCGGTGACGCACCATTCCGGCAGTCGTGAGAGCGCTCTCACGAGAACGACGGACCCGGAAGTCGGGGCACGGTCACCGAGAAGCACCGCACCTGACGCGGGAGGAACCATGGAGAGCAGAGCGAGGACGACAACGGCGGCCGCCGCTGCGCGATCGCGGCCGTCGCCCTGGGGGCCGCCGCCTGCGGCGGATCGAGCTCGAGCTCCAGCTCCAGCTCGAGCGCCGCCGCGGCCGCCACGAGCTGATGCGGGCTCCGCCACCTCCAGCGCGGTCGGCGCCGAGCTCCGGCTCGACGAGCGCGACGGCGGCGGCGAGCGCGGCGGGCTCCTGCGGGACGACGAAGACGACGACGCTGACCATCGGCCTCTTCGGCACCTTCGGGATGAAGGAGAACGGCCTCTACGACGCCTACAAGAAGGTCTGCCCGAACATCACGATCAAGGAGGACGACGTCGAGCAGTCCGCCGACTACTGGACCCGCCTGAAGACGCGCCTCGCCTCCGGAAGCGGCCTCGACGACGTGCAGGGGATCGAGATCGGGTTCGTGGCCGACGTGGTGCAGAACCACGCGGACCAGTTCGTGAACTTCGCCGCCCTGCCCGACGCGGCGACCCTGAAGTCCGCCTTCTACCCGTGGAAGTGGGCGCAGGCGTCCTCCCCGACGGCAAGACCACGGTCGGCCTCGGCACGGACGCGGGTCCGGAGGCCATCTGCTACCGCACCGACCTGCTGAAGAAGGCCGGGCTTCCCTCCGATCCGGCCACGCTCGCCACCAAGTGGACCACCTGGGACGACTTCATCGCCTTCGGCAAGCAGTACGAGGCGAGCCCCACGAAGCAGTCGGGCTCCCACTTCCTCGACAGCGCGGCGAGCCTCTTCTCGACCGCCGTCTACCAGGGCAAGCAGGCGTACGACGACGCCGCACGGCAAGCCGAACGCCGAGAAGAGCGACGGCGTGCAAGCGGCCTGGAGGTACTCGACGCAGGCCGCCGCCGCGACAAGATCACCGCCGGCCTGCAGCAGTTCAGCGACCCCTGGAACAAGGCCTTCAGCTCCGGCAGCTTCGCGGCGCTCGCCTGCCCGACGTGGATGATGGGGTACATCCAGAGCCAGGACGCGACGGGCGCGGGCAAGTGGAACATCGCACCGGTCCTGCCCGGCGGCCCGACCAACTGGGGCGGCTCGTGGCTCGGCGTCCCGGTCAAGGCGAAGAACAAGGATGCCGCCGTCGCCTTCGTCAAGTGGGCGACGCGCAAGGACCAGGAGATCACGATGTGGACGTCCAAGGCGCAGGGCGGCCACTGGCCCTCCAACGCGCAGGCCGGCGCGCGATCCGTCGGTTCAGCGGCGCGACCCAGCGCTACTTCACGAACGCGCCGGTCGGCAAGATCTTCGGCGCCATCTCCGACAAGATGGTGATCCCGCCGATCGGTCTCTACGACACGCAGATGCAGAACCTGTTCACGACGCAGCTGACGAACGTGGAGACCAAGGGCACAGATCCCACGAAGGCCTTCTCGGACGCCCTCGGGCAGATCTCGCAGGTCACCGGCTGACGGAGCGCCGACCGAGGATCGCGATCGGGTCCGGCGGTCCGATCGCCGGACCCGATGCGTCGGCAGGCCGTCGAGCGGAGAATCCCACCATGTCAGCCATCAACGCCCGATCGGTTCCGGGATCGGCCCTCCGCCCGCGGCGCCGGACGAGCCGGCGCCTGGGCAGCCGCGCGGCGTACGCCTACGTCGCGCCCTTCTTCCTGTCTTCGCGGCCTTCAGCGTCTACCCCTGGCTCGACACGGCCTGGGTCTCGCTGCACGACACGAGGCTCACGACCTACAACCACTCCAACTGGGTCGGGCTCGACAACTACCGCAACCTGTTCACGCACCAGTTCTTCTGGCACGCGCTCGAGAACACGTTGACGATCGGGATCATCTCGACGGTGCCGCAGCTCCTGATGGCCCTCGGCATCGCCCACGTCCTGAACTACCGGCTGCGGGGGCGCACCTTCTTCCGCGTCGCGCTGCTGATGCCGTACGCGACCAGCCTGGCGGCGGCCACCGTGATCTTCGTCGAGCTCTTCAGCTACGACTTCGGCCTGATCAACTGGTTCCTGTCGAGCGTCCTGCACCTGTCGGCAAGGTGGACTGGCAGGGCTCGAAGTGGCCGAGCCAGATCGCGGTCTCCACATCGTGACCTGGCGCTGGACCGGATACAACGCGCTGATCTACCTGGCCGGCATGCAGTCGATCGACACGACCCTGTACGAGGCCGCGGCGATCGACGGCGCCTCGCAGTGGCAGCAGTTCCGCCACGTCACGCTGCCGGGCCTGCGGCCCGACGATCCTGTTCACGATCGTCGTCTCGACCATCGGCGCCGCCCAGCTCTTCGGCGAGCCGCTGCTCTACGACCCGACGGGGACAGCCGTTCGGTGGCACCTCCGGCCAGTACCAGACGCTCGGCGTCCTCATGTACCAGCAGGGCTGGACGAACGATCGGCTCGGCCTGGCGGCCGCCACGGCCTGGACGATGTTCGTCCTGATCGCTCGCGGCCGTTGCGCTGAACATGTGGATCGCCCGTCGACGCGCCGGCGGATCGGGCTTCGGCCTGCCGGCCATCGGCCGCCTGCGCATCGGTGCGGCCGGCGGCACGGAGGAGTCCCGATGACCACCGCCGATTGGCCCGCCACCACGACGACGACCGCGGCGGCACGGCGCCGACGAACGGGTCGGCGCGGGATCTCGGGCAGCCCCCTGACGCCGCGGCCCGCTCACCTACGTGGCCGTCACGCTGATCACGCTCGTCTCGATCTTCCCCCTGTACTACACGATCGTCATGGCCTCGCACACGAACTCCGAGATGGCGCAGCCCGTTCCCCCGTTCCTGCCGAACGGGACCCTCTTCGGGAACATCCGGGCGGCCCTGAAGCTGGCGCCCCTGAACCAGGGCCTGATCAACTCGGTGATCGTCGCCGGCTGCATCACGGTCGGCACGGTGGCCTTCTGCACGCTCGGCGGGTTCGCGTTCGCCAAGCTGCGCTTCCGGGGCGCGGCGTTCCTGCTCGGCTTCTGCATCGCGACGATGATGGTGCCGATGCAGATGGGGATCATCCCCCTCTACATGCTGATGGCGAAGCTCGGCTTCGCGAACCATCTGCAGGCCGTCATCCTGCCGACGCTCGTGACGGCCTTCGGCGTCTTCTTCATGCGCCAGTACATCGCCTCCGCCGTGCCGGACGAGCTGATCGAGGCCGCCTACGTCGACGGCGCCGGCACCTTCCGGATCTTCCTCTCGATCATCCTGCCGGCCGCGCGGCCGGCGATGGCGATCCTCGGGATGCTCACGTTCCTCACCGCCTGGAACGACTTCTTCTGGCCCATCATCGCCCTCAGCACGCAGAACCCCACGGTCCAGGTCGCGTTCCAGAGCCTGGCGACGGGCTACGCCCCGCAGCAGTCGATCATCATGGCCGGGACGCTCTACGGGACCGTTCCGGTGCTGATCGTCTTCGCCCTCCTGGGCCGGCAGATCGTCGGCGGCATCATGCAAGGAGCAGTCAAGGGATGACCAGCGAGCTCGTCACGCCCCGAGCCCGCCGCACCCGGTGGCGGCCGCCGCTTCCCGTCCGACTTCGTCTGGGGAGCCGCGACGGCGGCCTACCAGATCGAGGGCGCCGTCGACGAGGACGGCCGCGGGCCGTCGATCTGGGACACGTTCAGCCACACTCCCGGCAAGGTCGCGAACGGCGACACCGGCGACGTCGCCACCGACCACTACCATCGCGTCCCCGAGGACGTCGCCCTGATGGCGGGCCTCGGGCTCGGGGCCTACCGGTTCTCCGTCGCCTGGCCGCGGATCGTCCCCACGGGCTCGGGCGCCGTCAACCAGGCCGGGCTCGACTTCTACTCGCGCCTCACCGACGAGCTCCTCGCCCGCGACATCGACGCCCGTCGTCACGCTCTACCACTGGGATCTCCCCCAGCCGCTCGAGGATCGCGGAGGGTGGACGGACCGTGACACGGCCGACCGGTTCGCGGAGTACGCCGCCGTCGTCGGCGCCGCGCTCGGCGACCGGGTGGAGCTCTTCACGACGCTCAACGAGCCGTGGTGCTCCGCCTTCCTCGGCTACGCGAGCGGGGTCCACGCCCCCGGGAGGACGGATCCCGCGGCCGCTCTCGCGGCCGCCCACCACCTGAACCTCGCCCACGGACTCGGGGCGAGGGCCATCCGCTCCGTGATCCCGGCCTCCGTGCGCGTGTCGGTGACGCTGAACCTCGCGCAGGTCCGGGGCGCGTCCGACTCGCCGGGGGACCGGGACGCCGTCCGCGCCGTCGACGCGCTCGCCAACCGCATCTTCCTCGAGCCGATCCTCAACGGGCGGTATCCCGAGGACCTGCTGGCGGACACCGCGGAGATCACGGACTGGGCCTTCGTCAGGGACGGCGATCTCGAGGTCATCCACCAGCCGCCCGACGTCCTCGGCATCAACTACTACTCTCCGTCGCTCGTGGCCGCGCTCCGGCCCGAGGACCGCGCCAGCCTCACGAAGCGCTGGGTCAACGATCCCCAGGGCGCGGACGAGCCCTCGATCTGGCCCGGCAGCCACGCCGCCTACTCGCTTGCCGCAGGCGGGGCCGCACACCGAGATGGGCTGGCGGATCGAGCCCGGAGCGCTGACCGAGCTCCTGACGCGGATCCGGGACGACTACCCGGGCCTGCCGTTGATGATCCACGAGAACGGTGCGGCGTTCGCCGATGTCGTGGGCCCGGACGGTGAGATCCACGACCAGGACCGGATCGAGTACATCGGTGGCCACCTGGCCGCCGTGCACACGGCGATCGAGGCCGGAGTGGACGTGCGCGGCTACTTCATCTGGTCGCTCCTCGACAACTTCGAGTGGGCCTGGGGGTACACGAAGCGGTTCGGCATCGTGCACGTCGACTACGCGACGGGGACGCGCACTCCGAAGGACTCGGCGGCCTGGTACCGCTCGGTGATCGCCGCGCGGGGGCTTCCGGGCGGCCCCTGATCGACCCGACCGGCCGCCGGCCGCCGCCGGGCGGCCCGGTCCTATCCTCTCCCCGTGCGCCTCGCCGTCCTCTACGACATCCACGGCAACCTCACCGCCCTCGAGGCCGTGCTCGCCGAGGCCCGCGCCGCGGGCGCGGAGGGCTACCTCGTCGGGGGCGACCTGGCGATGCTCGGCCCGGATCCGGTCGGCTGCGTCGCGGCCGTGCAGGCGCTCGGCGCCGCGCTCGTCCAGGGCAACACCGACCGCTACATCGCCGAGGGCCGGAGGGAGAACCCCGCGGTCGCCTGGGCGGTCGACGAGCTCGGCCCCGAGCGCGTCGAGTGGCTCGGCTCGCTCCCCGACGGCCAGACCCTCGACGACTCCCGCGTCCTCGCCGTGCACGCCTCGCCGCGCGGCGACGAGGACGGGATCGACGAGGCCATGCCCGAGGCGGAGGTCGCCGCGCTCCTCGAGGAGCACCTGCCGGACGCCGTCGAACTCCTCCTCGTGGGCCACACCCACGTCCAGTTCCTGCGGCGGATCCGGCGGTTCACGCTCGCCAATCCGGGCTCCGTCGGCTTCCCGTTCGACGGCGACGACCGCGCCGCCTGGGCACTCCTCGAGGACGGGCGGGTCGAGCTGCGGCGGAGCGCCTACGACGTCTCCGAGACGCTCCGGCGGATCGCCGGCTCGACGCAGCCGCCCGCGATCCGCGAGCTCGCCGAGCGCCGGCTCGAGACGGCCCGGGCCTAGCGCGCCTCGCGATCCGCGCGCGGAGCCGCCGCCGCCCGACCGACCGACCGGGAGCCGGTGTAGGCTGCCTCCCTCGCGGTCACGGGCGACCGCCGGACGAGGAGGGGATCGTGCACGGGAAGGGCTTCCTGATCGGCGCGGCAGGCGCGCTGGCCGTGGTCACGGGCGGCGCCGGCGTCGCGAGCGCCAACGGCGTCGCGAGCGCCCCGCCGCGGGCCACGACGATCCGGATCGGCTCGCATCCGGCGTTCGTCCGCGTCGTGGTCCAGTTCGCCGGGTCCGCGGCGCCGAGCGCGAACGACGTCGTCGCCGCGACGGGCGGCCGGCTCCGCAACGTGACGGCGAGCGTCGCCGGCGCGCGTTCGACCGCCGCGCCGGTGACGGCCTGGGGCGTCCGTGCCTCGATCGTCCGCTCGGCGTCCGGGATCGTCGTCCGGATGCGGACGACCGCGGGTCGGTTCGCCTACGTCCGGTACGTCACGCTCGCCCACCCCGGCCGCCTCAGCATCGACCTGATCCGCTCCTTCTCGACCGCGGCGTACTCCACCGGCGGCTGCTTCACGCACGGCTCGGCGACGTCGGCGGCCGGCTCCGTGACCGTGCGCTACCGGCTGGCCCGGCCGATCTTCGAGAACCAGTGGATCCTCCGCGTCCGCCGCGCCGACGGAGCGCCCGTCGGAGCGGTGACGCCCCAGAGCGGCACCCCGGGCACCTACACGACGATGGTGCTGACGCCCGTCGCCCGCCCGCAGCGGGGCGTCGTCGACATCCTCGATCCCGGAGCCAAGGACGCGGGCATCGCCTGCCTCACCCGCGTGCCGGTCCGCCTCCGGCCCTGAACGCCATCGTCCCGGAGGCGAACCGGCGCTGTCCGGCCCCCCGCACCCCGACCCGGGGTCAACCGTCGGCGTCGCTGCGGAGCCGGCGCAGCTCCTCCAGGGTCTCCTTCATCCGCGCCTCCGCGCCGCGCCCCGTCGGCTCGTAGAACCGGCGGCCGGCGAGCTCGTCCGGCAGGTAGCGGCCGGCGGGATCGAAGCCGCCGAGGTCGTGGGGGTAGACGTAGCCCTTCGCCCGGCCGAGCCGGCGCGAGGGCCCGGAGCCGTCCCGGACCGGGTTCGGCGGGATCCGGTTGCCGTGCGTACGGACCTCGTCGAGCGCGGCGTCGATGCCGAGGTAGGCGGCGTTCGACTTCGGCGCCAACGCGAGGTAGGTCGCCGCCTGGCCGAGCACGATCCGCGCCTCCGGCATGCCGATCATCTGGGTCGCCTGGGCCGCCGCCACGGCGACCTGGAGCGCGCGCGGATCCGCGTTGCCGACGTCCTCCGACGCGAACACGATCATCCTCCGGGCGGGATACAGCGGATCCTCGCCGCCGGCGAGCATCACCGCCAGCCAGTACAGGGCGGCGTCGGGGTCCGACCCCCGGAGCGACTTGATGAAGGCCGAGATCGCGTCGAAGTGGATGTCGCCGGTGCCGTCGTAGGAGATCGGCAGCCGCGCCGCCTCGACCACGTGCTCGACGCCCAGCGCCTCCCCCGCCGCCCGGGCGTGCTCGTGCGCCCGCTCGAGGGTGGCGAGCGCGGACCGCGCGTCGCCGCCGGCGGCGCGGACCACGGCGGCCCTCGCCTCGTCCGGCAGCTCCAGGCCGAGGTCGGCCTCGCCGCGGCGCACCACCGCGTCGAGCTCCTCCGGCTCGTGGCGGACGAACTCGTACACGGCGCAGCGGGAGACGAGGCTCGCGTTGACGGCGAAGTAGGGGTTCTCGGTGGTGGCCCCGATCAGCGTCAGGAGGCCGGACTCGACGACGGGGAGGAGCGCATCCTGCTGGGCCTTGTTGAAGCGATGGATCTCGTCGAGGAAGAGGATCGTCCGCTGGCCGTGCCCGCCGAGGCGATCGCGGGCCCGGGCCACCACGGCCTGCACGTCCGCCTTGCCGGCGGAGACCGCCGAGAGCTCCTCGAACGCCGCCCCCGTCTCGCGGGCGACGATCCTCGCCAGCGTCGTCTTGCCCGTGCCCGGCGGGCCGAAGAAGATGGACGAGGTGACGCGGTCCTCGTCGATCGCCCGGCGCAGCGCGGAGGCGGCTCCGACGATCCCGCTTTGGCCGACGAACTCCTCGAGCGACCGGGGGCGCAGGCGCTCGGGGAGCGGCGCCGTGGCCGCGGCCCGCTCGCCCGCCGCGTCCGAGAAGAGGTCGGCCATGGGAGGAGGAGTATCGCCCTCCCGGACGCGGCCTGCGGAGGCCGGGGCGCCGGGCGTGGACGGCGCCTATGCTCCAGTGATGGCAGACGAACCGGCGGCCGGCAGCGGCAAGCTGCGCCTGGGCGGGATGGCGCTCGCCAACGGGCTCCTCCTCCACGGCCCCCGCGCCTGGTCGATCGCCGTCCGCGACACCTCGGGCTCCGTCCGCGTCGCCACCGGACGGAAGGTCAGCCTCGGCGGCGACCGGCTGGCCGGGCTGCCGCTCCTGCGCGGCGTCGCCCGCCTCGGCGAGGGCCTCCTCGTCATCCCGGCGGCCCGCCGGGCCATGCCGCAGGCCAGGCTGCCGTTCGAGAGCGGCTCCATGCTCGCCTCGAGCGCCGGCGTCTCCGCCGTCTCCCTCCTCCTGCGCCGCTCCAACCGGGTAGGCGCGCTGAAGGCCGAGGCGATCACGAACGGCCTCTCCGCCGTCCCCGCCCTCCTCGCCCTGCGCTCGCAGAAGCTCGCGAGCTACCACGGCGCCGAGCACAAGACGATTGGCGCCTACGAGCAGGGCTCCGACGCGACGGACGCGACCAAGGAGCACGAGCGCTGCGGCTCGCACCTCGTCGCGCCGCTCCTCGTCGCCAACACGGCACTCGGCGCGCTCGCCGAGAGGCTCCCCGCCCGGCACCGGGTCAAGGGGCGGGCCGTCGCCCAGCTCGTCGCGACCGGCCTCGCCGTCGAGGTCTTCGCCTACGCGCAGCGCCGGCCGGGATCGCGGGCGGCCCGCCTGCTGCAGGCGCCGGGCTTCGTCATCCAGCGGGGCCTCGGCACGCGCGAGCCGTCCTCGGAGCAACTCGCCGTCGCCTCGGCCGCCCTCGACGCCCTCCTGGCCGCCGAGCGGCGCACCTAGCGAGCACGGACGGGGCTCTCCGGGGCGCAACTCGCCGTCGCCCGGGTCCGCGGGCGCCGGACCGCGCCTCCGCGGCGGGCGGGCGATTGGAACCGGAGGGCGCAGGTGATCACCGGCTGGCCGGCCGGACGTCACCACCGGCATTCGACGGACCCGCCACGATCATCCAGACGCACTAATCTTCCCGCGCACACCCGGCCACACGCACCCGAATCCGCGCGCGCTCCGGCTCGCGGCACGGAACGGAAGGACGCCCATGACAACGACCGAGGTCGCAGCGGACGTAGAGGTTCGCGAGCTGTCGTTCAACACGATCCGCACGCTCGCCATGGACGCCGTCCAGAAGGCGAACTCGGGTCATCCCGGAACGGCCATGTCGCTCGCGCCCGTCGCCTACGCGCTCTACCGGGACGTCATGGCGCTCGACCCGACGGATCCCCACTGGGCGAACCGGGACCGCTTCGTCCTCTCCGCCGGTCACGCCTGCATGCTCCAGTACGCCGCGCTGCACCTCGCGGGCTTCGACGTCACGATCGAGCAGATCGAGAACTTCCGGCAGTACGGCCATCCGCTCGCCGGCCATCCCGAGTACCGCAACGTGCCCGGCGTCGAGATCTCCACCGGCCCGCTCGGGCAGGGCATCGGCAACGCGGTCGGGATCGCGGTCGCCGAGCGGATGCGGGCCGTTCGCTTCAACCGCCCCGACCACGAGGTCTTCGGCCACTACACCTACACGATCGTCTCCGACGGCGACATGCAGGAGGGCATCTCCAGCGAGGCCTCCTCGATCGCCGGGCACCTCGGCCTGGGCCGCCTGATCGCGATCTACGACCAGAACCACATCTCGATCGAGGGGGACACGGCGCTCTCCTTCACGGAGGACGTGGGGAAGCGCTACGAGGCCTACGACTGGCACGTCCAGCGGCTCCAGGACGGCTTCACGTACGAGGAGCTCCTCGCCGCCATCGAAGCGGCGCGCGCGGAGACCGACAAGCCGTCGATGATCGTCATCCGCACGCACATCGCCTGGGGCGCGCCCCACGCGCAGGACACCGCGGAGTCGCACGGGTCGCCCCTCGGCGAGGAGGAGATCCGCCTCACGAAGCGGATCTACGGCTGGCCCGAGGATGCCCACTTCCTCGTGCCCGACGAGGTGCGCGAGCACATGAGCCGCGTCGAGGACGGCGCCGAGCTCCACGCCGCGTGGAACGAGCGCTACGAGGCCTGGAAGGCCGCCCATCCGGACCTCGCCGCCGATTTCGAGCGGACCTTCGAAGGACGTCTCCCCGACGGCCTGGACGACGCCTTCCCCGTCTTCGAGGCGGACGAGAAGGGGATCGCGACGCGCGCGGCCGGCGGCAAGGTGCTGAACGCGATCGCTGCGACGATGCCCGAGCTCGTCGGCGGCTCGGCTGATCTGGCGCCCTCCACCTCGACGCTGATGAAGGACTACGGGTCGATCGAGAAGGGCGACTTCTCCGGCCGCAACTTCCACTTCGGGATCCGCGAGCACGGGATGGGCGCCCTCCTCAACGGCCTCACCGTCTACGGGGGGTTCCGCGGCTTCGGCGCCACGTTCCTCACGTTCTCCGACTACATGCGGGGCGCCGTACGGCTCTCGGCCCTGATGGAGCTGCCGGTCACCTGGGTCTGGACGCACGACTCGGTCTGGCTCGGCGAGGACGGCCCGACCCACCAGCCGATCGAGCACCTCGCGGCCCTGCGCGCGATGCCGTTCCTGCACGTGATCCGCCCGGCGGACGCCAACGAGACCTCCTACGCGTGGCGCGCCGCCCTGGAGCGGACGGACGGGCCGACCGCGCTCATCCTCACCCGCCAGGCGCTGCCGACCGTGGACCGGGCGACGCACGGCTCGGCCGAGGGCCTGCTCCGCGGCGGGTACGTGCTCGCCGACGCGGACGGCGAGCCGGACGCGATCGTGATCGCGACGGGCTCCGAGGTGACGGACGCCCTGACCGCCCGGGCGACCCTCCTCGAGTCCGGGATCGACGTCCGCGTCGTCTCCCTCCCCTGCTGGGAGCGCTTCCGGGACCAGGACGACGCCTACCGGGATTCGGTCCTTCCGGCCGCGGTCACCGCGCGGGTCTCGCTCGAGGCCGCGGCGACCTTCGGCTGGTCCGAGTGGCTCGGCCCCCGGGGCAGGGCGATCGGGATCGACGAGTACGGCGCGTCGGGGCCGGGCAAGACCGTGGCCCGGGCGCTCGGCATCTCGCCCGACGCCGTCGTCGACGCCGTGAAGGAGCTGGTGGGGCGATGACCGTCCACCTCTACGACGGGCTCGGCGAGAGCCGGACCGAGGCCGAGTCGGCATTGGCCGACCTGATCGCCCGCAACGCGGTGGAGAAGCTCCACGCGGCCGACGGCTCCCTCTGGTCGGAGGATCCGGAGGTCGCGGCCGAGGTCTCGAAGTGGATCGGGTGGCTGCCGGTCGTCGAGGAGATGCGGCAGGCCGCGCCGGACATCGCCGCCTGGGCCGAGGAGGCGATCGCGCCGTACGAGCGCGCCGTCCTCTGCGGGATGGGCGGCTCGAGCCTCGCGCCGCTCGTCTTCGCCTCCACCTTCGGCGCCACGGCGTCGCTCGAGGTGCTGGACACGACCGATCCCGACGCGGTCAACGCCGTCCCCGTCGACGGATCGCTCTTCGTGATCGCCTCCAAGTCCGGCTCGACGATCGAGCCGACCGTGATGGCCGAGCACTTCTGGCCGCTGGTCGGCCGGGACGGCGGCCGCTACGTCGCGATCACCGATCCGGGCTCCAAGCTCGAGGCGCAGGCGCGCGACGAGGGCTGGCTGAAGACGTTCACGAACCGGGCGGACATCGGCGGCCGCTACTCGGCCCTCTCCTACTTCGGGCTCGTCCCGGCCGCCCTGGCGGGGATCGACGTCGAGGCCCTCGTCGCCGACGCCGTGACCGCGCACGAGAGCCAGAAGCCGGGCGCGCCGGACGAGCAGAACCTCGGCCTGCTCCTCGGCGCGGCGATCGGCGGGATGGCGAACGCCGGGCGCGACAAGCTGACGTTCCTCGCCTCGCCGTCGATCGGGAGCATCGGCCTCTGGCTCGAGCAGCTGATCGCCGAGTCCACCGGCAAGCACGGGACGGGGATCGTCCCGCTCGCCGACGAGCCGATCGGCCGGCCCGAGGCCTACGGGAGCGACCGGCTCTTCGTCCACCTGCGGGCGGACGGGACGCACGACGACGCCGTCGCCGCGCTCGCGCGCTCCGGGCAGCCGGTGATCGTGCTCGATGTGGAGGCTCCGAACGGCATCGGCGGGCTGATGCTGACGTGGGAGCTCGCCACCGCCTACGCGGGCGCCGTGCTCGGGATCAACCCCTTCGACCAGCCGAACGTGCAGCAGGCGAAGGACGCGGCGGTCGCGGCCCTGAAGGCGTACGACGAGCAGGGCTCCCTCGCGGCCGTCGATCCCGGCTCCGTCGCCGACCTCCTCGGCGGCGTCCAGGCCGGCCAGTACCTCGCGATCCAGGCCTACGTCGCCCCGACGGCGGCCCACGAGGAGGTCCTCCAGGGCGTGCGCGGCCGGATCCGCGACGCCCTGCACGTCGCGACCTCGATGGGCTTCGGTCCACGCTACCTCCACTCGACCGGCCAGCTTCACAAGGGCGGCCCGAAGGAGGGCGTCTTCCTCCAGGTCCTGTCGGGCCGGGACTCCGACGCCGAGATCCCCGGCCGGAGCCACGGCTTCCGGGTGCTCATCGAGGCCCAGGCCGGCGGGGACGCGGCGGCCCTCCGCGCCGAGGGCAGGCCCGTCGCCCGCGTCTCGCTCGCCGACCTCTCGTCCGAGGTCGAATCCGCGCTCAACTCGCTCGGAGGCCCAAAGTGAAGATCGGCATGGTCGGCCTCGGCAAGATGGGTGGGCAGATGGCCCACCGTCTCGCCGACCGCGGCTTCGAGGTCTGGGGCTACGCCCAGGACCCGGATCGCGAGCAGATGGCGAGGTGGGGAGTGCGGGTCGCCGAGTCGCTCGAGGAGATCGTCGAGCGGCTCGCGGGCGACGCGCCCCGCGTCGTCTGGGTGATGGTCCCCTCCGGCCCGCCGACGGAGGCGACGGTGAACGAGCTGGCCGACCTGCTCGGGAAGGGCGACGTCATCGTCGACGGCGGCAACTCGAAGTTCAAGGACACGATCGAGCGCGCCGCCCGGATCGAGGCGAAGGGGATCTCCTACGTCGACTCCGGGACGTCGGGAGGCGTCTGGGGCTACGACGTCGGCTACTGCCAGATGGTCGGGGGGACGGATGAGGCCGTCGCCATCGTCGCCCCCGCCGTGACGGCGCTCGCGCCCGAGAAGGGCTGGCTCCACACCGGTCCGAGCGGGGCCGGGCACTTCGTGAAGATGATCCACAACGGCATCGAGTACGGGATGATGCAGGCCTACGCCGAGGGGTTCGAGATCCTCGAGAACTCGCGGTTCGACCTCGACCTGCCCGCGATCTCGAAGCTCTGGCAGGAGGGCTCCGTCGTCCGCTCCTGGCTCCTCGACCTGATCGCCCGCGCCTACGAGGATGATCCGAAGATGGAGAAGATCACGGGCTGGGTCGACGACTCCGGCGAGGGTCGCTGGACGGTCGACGAGGCGATCGAGACGGCGACCCCCGCGCCCGTGCTGGCGCTCTCCCTGATGATGCGCTTCCGCTCGCGCCAGGCGGACTCCTACGCCGGCAAGCTCCTGTCGGCGATGCGCAACCAGTTCGGCGGCCACGCGACGAAGGCGGCGGTGAAGTGAGCCTCGCGGAGATCGCATCCACCCCGAGCGCCGCCACCAACCCGCTGCGCGACGGCAGCCGGGGAGCGCGGGTGCCGAAGCCGTGCAACGTCGTGATCTTCGGGATCACGGGCGACCTGGCCGGGCGCAAGCTCGTGCCGGCGCTCTTCAACCTCCACCTCCGCGACCTCCTCCCGGCCGGCTTCGCGATCGTCGGCGGCGGCCGCCAGGAGATGACGGACGACCAGGTCAAGGCGCTCCTGCGCGAGCAGTGCGACAAGCATTCGCGGACGAAGCCCACGGACGAGACCTGGGCGCCGTTCGCGGAGCTGATCTCCTACGCCGGCGGCGACTTCGCCGGCGACGAGATCTACACGCAGATCGCGCAGAAGCTCGAGCAGACCTCCGGCGCCCACGGGTCCGGCAAGAGCGCGCTCTACTACCTGTCCGTCCCGCCGAGCGTCTTCCCCGCCGTCGTCGAGGGCCTCGGCAAGGCGGGCCTCTCGCACGACGAGGACGTTGACGCCGATCCCTTCCGGCGCGTGATCATCGAGAAGCCGTTCGGACACGACCTCGCCACCGCCGAGCAGTTGAACGCGATCGTGCACGGCTCGTTCAAGGAGCGGCAGGTCTTCCGGATCGACCACTACCTCGGCAAGGAGACGGTCCAGAACATCCTCGTCTTCCGGTTCGCGAACGGGATCTTCGAGCCCGTCTGGAACCGGAACTTCGTCGATCACGTGCAGATCACCGTCGCCGAGTCGATCGGCGTCGAGGGCCGCGGCAGGTTCTACGAGGAGGCCGGCGCCCTCCGCGACATCGTCCAGAACCACATGCTGCAGATCCTCTCCTTCGTGGCGATGGAGCCGGCGAGCTCCTTCGACCCCGAGGCCGTCCGCTCCGAGCGGTCGAAGCTCCTGCGCAGCGTCCGCTCGCTGACCCCGTCGGACGTCGTCCGCGGCCAGTACCGGACCGGCTACTCCGACGGCGTCCAGGTGCCCGGCTACCGCCAGGAGGAGGGCGTCGACCGCCACTCGGAGGTCGAGACCTACGTCGCCGCCCGGATCTCGATCGAGAACTGGCGCTGGGCGGGGACGCCCTTCTACCTGCGGACCGGCAAGCGGCTGCCGAAGCGGGCCTCCGAGGTCGCGATCCAGTTCAAGGGCGTGCCGCACCTGCCGTTCTCCTACGCCGCGGCCGAGCAGCTCGAGCCGAACGAGCTCGTGCTGCGGATCCAGCCGGACGAGGGGATCTCGCTCCGCTTCGGCGCCAAGGTCCCCGCGCCGCGGATCCAGCTACGCACCGTGAACATGGACTTCGAGTACGACACGGCCTTCTTCTCGGCCGTCGCCGAGGCCTACGAGACGCTCCTCCTCGACGCCATGCGCGGGGACTCGACGAACTTCCCGCGGCAGGACGCGGTCGAGGACTCGTGGCGCATCGTCGAGCCGGTCCTCGACTCGTGGTCGAACGAGGGCGGCTCCGTCCACAGCTACGAGGCGGGCACGTGGGGGCCGGAGGCGGCCGAGACGCTCCTGGCGCGCGACGGCCGGCGGTGGCGGCGGCCGTGAGCGCCGGCCTGCACTCGACGACGGACATCCGGCACGCGCTCGCCGAGCAGTACGACGAGACGACCTCCGGTCGCCGCACCGTCCGCACCTCGATCGCCGACCTGATCGTCCTCGCCGCCTCGGCCGAGGTCGCCGACGAGGCGGCGGCGGCGATCTCGAGCCTCCCCCGCAACAGCCCGAGCCGCGCGCTCGTCTGCTTCTCGGATCCGGGGGCGAGCCGGATCGACGCCGAGACGAGCGTCTTCTGCGCCGTGCCGCCGGACGGCTCGGGCCCCTCCCTCGTCTGCTCGGAGCTCGTCCGGATCGCCGCGCCCGAGGGCGGTGAGGCCCTCTCCTCGGTGATCCTGTCGCTCCTCCTGCCGAACCTGCCGGTCTACCTCGTGTGGCTCGACGAGCCGGCCTTCGAGTCGACGCTCGGCCGTCGGCTCCGCACCGTCGCCAGCCGGCTCGTCCTCGATTCCCGGCGCTGGCCGGCCGGGCTCCCCGCGGCGATGCCCCTCCACCGGCCGACGGGCGGTCCGATGGACGTCGTCGTCACCGACCTCGCCTGGACGGAGACCCAGGGGCTGCGCGAGGCGATCGCGCGCCTCTTCGACCACCCCGAGCACACGCCCCTCCTCGCCAAGCTCGAGCGCGTGACGATCTCGCACCAGCCGGACGGTGCGAGCCAGGCGAAGCTCCTCGCCGGCTGGCTGACGTCCCGGACGAAGGCGCGGCCGCGAATCCTCCTCACGGACGTGGACGTGGCCGATGGACCGGGCGTGATCGAGCGCGTCGAGCTCGTCTGCGCCGGCGAGCGCTTCTGCGTGGAGCGCGACCCGTCCGGGGGCGCGGTCACCGAGTCGCCGGGGCTGCCGGCGCAGCGGTTCACCCTCCCGGAACCGACCCTGGCGGAGCTCTTCGCCTCGGAGCTCGAGCTGCTGCAGGCCGACCTCGCGTTCGAGGACGCCGCGCGCGCGGCGAGCTCCCTCTAGGCCGCGGGGACGGCGCCGCACCGGCGCGGACCCTCGTCTCCGTTAGGCGTTCGAGAACCTTCCGCAGGGCCGGTCACCAGGCTCGCGCCCCGGGGAGGCCCCGGGTACCATTGTTCTCGTGGCGCCCGACACCGTCCGCTTCGCCGTCTACCCGAACGCCGAGCAGGCGATCCGCGCGGCCGCGGACCTGTTCACGGCGCTCGCACCGCAGACGGTCGCCCTCGCCGGTGGTTCGACGCCGCGCGATCTCTACCAGCTGCTCGCCTCCGAGGACTATCGGGACCGGATCGAGTGGAGCGAGATGGACGTCTGGTGGAGCGACGAGCGGGCGGTGCCGCCCGACCATCCGGACTCCAACTACGGGATGGGCAAGAAGTCGCTCCTCGACCTCGTGCCGATCGTGCGCTCCGAGGTCCATCGGATGCCCGCCGACGCGGCGGACCTCGACGCGGCCGCCCTGGCCTACGAGGAGACGCTGCCCGACCGCTTCGACCTGATCCTGCTCGGGATCGGCGACGACGGCCACACGGCGTCGCTCTTCCCCGACCGGCCGGCGCTCGACGAGACGGAGCGCCGCTGCGTGCCGACGGTCGCGGCGAACGGGACCCGGAGGCTGACCCTCACCTATCCGGTCCTGAACGCCGCCCGCCACGTGCTCTTCCTGGTCCTCGGCGAGGCCAAGCGCGACGCCCTCGATCGGATCCGCTCCGGCGCCTCCCTGCCGGCCGCCCGCGTCCGCCCGGCCTTCGGCGACGTCACCTGGGTCGTGGACGAGGCGGCCTACGGCCCCCGGGCCTGACGCGTTCGACCCGTGAGCGACCGGTCGGCCCCGACCGAGGCCGGAAGCATCGAGCGCGCGCCGCGCGAGCAGCACGTCGGGGCCGCGCACCTCGTCCAGGGCCAGGGGGCGGGCCGCTTCGTGCTGGCGATCCTGCTCGGCCTCGCGGTGCTCCTCGGCGGCGCGACGACGCTGAACGCCGTGGTCGACCCCTACGGCCTTCTCGGCACGCACCTCTTCCCCACCGCCGTCGAGGACGACCGGGAGGCCAAGCTCGACCTGATCGACCGGCTCTCGCGAACCCCGGAGGTCGTCGTCCTCGGCAACTCCCGGGCCCGGCAGGCGGACCCGACGTTCCTGGAGCAGCTCACCGGCCTCAGGAACGGCTTCAACGCGGCCGTCACCGACGGCCGTTCCTCCGACACCTGGGCGTTCCTGCGCTACCTCGATCAACGCGAGCCCCTCCGGGGCCGTGCGTACGTGTGGTTCGTCGACCAGTGGCTCGGCGACGACACCGTCGGCCCGGCCCTGCGCACGGATCCGCGCACGGCCCAGTTCGTCGGCGGCCGCCCCGCCCCGGCGGCGGGGACGGCGACCACGCTCCGCGACTACGCGTCGATCGACGCCCTCGAGGCCTCGGCGCGCGTGCTCCGCGCCTGCGCCGAGCACGCCGGCTGCCCCTCGGGCAGCCACTTCGAGGCGAACGGCTCGTTCGTCCACCGCTACCGCGTGGCCGCGACTCCCGCCTTCCTGCGGCAGTCGATCGCGAACCAGCTGCCGACGGCGCTCCGCCGCCCGCGCACCCCGACCTTCGCCAGCTACTGGCGGTCCCTCGCCCGGTTCCGCCAGATCCTCGCCTGGATGAACGCGCACGGTTCGATCCCGGTCCTCGCGATGGACCCCGTGCATCCCACGATCCTGGCCGCCTACGACCGCTGGGGCTTCCCGCGCCGGCAACGGGGCCTGCGGGCGCTCGCGCTCCTCCACCGGCGGTACCGGTTCGTCGTCGTGGACACCACGGAGCTCGCGACGTTCGGCGGCTCGCCGCTCGACTTCACGGACGCCCGCCACGTCGACGAGCGCAACATGCAGAAGCTCCTCCGCTACGTCGTGGCTCATTCGGACGGCGCGCTCCGCCGGCGACCGGCCCCGGCAGGATCCTCGTAGTACGCTGCCGCCCGTTCGGCGAACGGCCGAGGACACGGCAGGGAGGGACGAGGACGTGAGACGAGCAGTCGCCGCCGCGGCGGTCGGGATCCTGAGCATGGTCATCGCCGCTCCGGCGTCGGCCGTGACCCACCTCAAGCAGTTCCAGTCGCCCAGCGGGAACATCGGCTGCGTGCTGACGAACCGGTTCGGGACCGAGGCCCGCTGCGACATCGGCAACCGCAGCTGGGCCAGCCCGAAGAAGCCGGCCTCGTGCGACCTGGACTACGGCAACGGCCTCGCCATCGGGGCCCGCGGGCGCGCCCACTTCGTGTGTGCGGGCGACACGGCCCTCCATCAGGGCCCGAAGATCGCGTACGGTCACCGGGTCCGGCTGAAGCCGTTCACGTGCAAGGTCTCGACCGCCGGCGTGCGCTGCGCGAACGCCCACGGCCACGGGTTCTTCCTCAGCCGCCAGTCCTACCGGCGCTTCTAGCCGCGGGCGTCCGGCGCCGGTCGGGCCGCGCGCTCAACCGGCGCCGAAGGCGTGCACGGTGACGCCCCGGGCGGCGGGCCGGAGGACGCGGACGACGGCCTCGGGCTCCCGCGAGCGGACCCGGTCGGCGATGGTCGCCGCCCGCTCCTGGGCGGCCCAGACGAGCACGCTCGGCCCGGCGCCGGAGAGCGTGACGCCGAGGGCGCCCAGCTCGTCCGTGGCCCGGACGAGCCGCGCGTACGTCGGCAGGAGCGGCGCGCGCCGCCCCTCGTGGAGGCGATCGCCGAGGGCGAAGCCGAGCGCGGGCAGGTCGCCGGCGGCGACGGCCGCGACGAAGAGGGCGCTCCGCTGGAGGTTGAAGACGGCGTCGCAGAGGGCGACGGCGTCCGGCAGGGCCGCTCGCGCCTCCGCCGTCGCGAGCCGCTCGAGGGGCGTCACGAGGACCAGCGCGAGCCCGGGCGGCGGCGCGAGGGAGCGGGCGCCGATCGGGTCGCCATGGCTGATCGTGAAGCCGCCGTAGACCGAGGCGGCGACGTTGTCCGGGTGGCCCTCGATCTCCGCGGCGCGGCGCAGGAGCTCGGCGAGATCGACGGGCCGACCCGAGAGCGCGAGCCCGGCGGCCAGGCCCGCGACGATCGCAGCGCCGGAGGAGCCGCAGCCGGCCGTCAGCGGGAGCTCGTTCTCGATCACGACCTCGAGCCCGGAGCCGTCCCCGCCGACCTCCCCGAGGAAGGTCGAGACGACCAGGTTCGTCGCGTCCTGAGGCAGCTCGTCCTCGCCCTCGCCGGTGACGACGACGGCCAGCGGCCCCGGCTGACGGGCGATCTCGACCGACAGGTAGAGGGGCAGGGCGACGGCGAGGCAGTCGAACCCGGGACCGAGATTGGCCGAGGATCCGGGCACCGAGACGGTGACGCTGGTCGGCAGCTCGGCCACCGGCGAACCCTACCGGGGCTCGATCGGGGCCGGACGAGCCCCGCCGTCCCGCGGGTCGGCCGGTTCCGGCATCCGCGCACGCCCGCGTGCCGGCCCGCTCCGGCGTTCCGCCCACGCCCGCCGGAGAGCGCACCGTCCGGCCGCCCGGACGCGGGCGGATGACCTGCCGGTACCCTGCCCGGATGCCGACGTCGCCACTCGAAGGGAAGCTCGCGCTCGTCGCGGGCGTCGCCAACCGCCGCTCGATCGCGTGGGCAATCGCCCAGCGCCTGCACGAGCACGGCGCGCGCCTCGCCTTCACGTTCCAGGGCGAGCGGATCGAGAAGGGCGTCCGCGAGCTCGCCGCCTCGGTCGGCTCGGACGTCGTCGTGCCGTGCGACGTGCGCGACGACGAGGCGGTGGCCGGGGCGATCGAGGCCGTTGCCGAGGGTCTCGGCGGGTTGGACCTCCTCGTCCACTCGATCGCGTTCGCCCAGGCGCACGACCTGCAGGGCCGGTTCGTGGACACCAAGCGCGAGGACTTCCTCCTCTCGCTCGACATCTCCGCCTACTCCCTCGTGACCATGGCTCGCCACGCCGAGCCGCACATGACGGCCC
This sequence comes from uncultured Thermoleophilia bacterium, assembly GCA_963800515.1. Lineage (GTDB taxonomy): Bacteria > Actinomycetota > Thermoleophilia > Gaiellales > F1-60-MAGs149 > CAWDBC01. Next base: position 213,289 of record CAWDBC010000002.1, on the reverse strand, counting down.
GGGGCGGCGGCTCGATCCTGACCATGACCTACCTCGGCGGCGAGCGCGCGGTGCCCAGGTACAACGTCATGGGCGTGGCCAAGGCCGCGCTGGACGCCAGCGTCCGCTACCTGGCCGCCGACCTCGGACCGGCCAACATCCGCATCAACGCGGTCTCCGCCGGCCCCGTCCGCACGCTGGCGGCGCGCTCGATCCCGGGCTTCACGACGATGGAGGACATCGTCGCCGAGCGTTCCCCGCTCGGACGCAACATCGACGCCACCGACGTCGCCGAGGCCGCGACGTACCTGCTCGGCTCGACGGGGGTGACCGGGACGATCGCCTACGTCGACGCCGGCTACCACGCGATGGGCATGTGAGGCAGCGGTGCGCCCGTCGTGTCCTCGGGACGATGGTCGGGCCATCACCCTGATCCGGCCAGACGCGGTGCCGGAGAGGCAGCGTGAGGCGTCAGCGGCGTGCCGACGGCGCGGCAACGGCCACGAGGAGGCAGGATGACAGGCGCAGAACGGCCGTCGACGACGCTGCGGCGACTGGTCAACGGCTACCAGGTCTCGCAGGCGATCCACGTCGCGGCGTCGCTCGGCATCGCCGACCTCCTGGCCGCCGGGCCCCGGGCGAGCGAGGAACTGGCGGCGGACACCGGCACCCACCCCGGCGCGCTCTACCGGCTCCTGCGGGCCCTCGCCGCCGTCGGGGTGCTGGAGGAGGATGGCGAGCGGCGCTTCGTCCTGACGCCGCTGGGGGAGCCGCTGCGCTCCGATGTGGCCGACTCGATCGCCGGCTGGGCCGCCTTCGTCGGGCGGCCGTACTACTGGCAGGCCTGGTCGGCGCTGGGCGAGAGCGTACGCAGCGGCGAGAACGCCTTCCGTCAGGTCCACGGCGTCGGCGTGTGGGAGTACCGCTCTACCCGACCCGAGGAGGCGCTCGTGTTCGACCGCGCCATGGCCAGCGTTTCGGGGCGCGTTGGTCGGGCGCTGGTGGCGGCGTACGACTTCGGCCGCTTCGGCACCGTGGCGGACGTCGGCGGCGGCCACGGAGGCTTCCTCGCCGCGCTGCTGACGGCCAACCCGGCCATGCGCGGCGTGCTCTTCGACCTGCCACACGTCGTGGCCACGGCCGGGCCGACGCTTCAGGCCGCCGGCGTGGCCGAGCGCTGCCGCATCGAGGCGGGCAGCTTCTTCGACGCGGTGCCGGCCGGGTCCGATGCATACGTGCTCATGCACGTGATCCACGACTGGGAGGATGCGGAGGCCGTGGAGATCCTGCGCACCTGCGCCCGCGCTGCGGCCGGGAGCGCGCCGGTGCTGCTGGTCGAGCAACTGGTGGCGCCTCCCAACGCGGGGCCCGAGACGAAGCTCTCCGACCTCAACATGCTGGTCGGCCCAGGGGGCCTCGAGCGCACCCGCGAGGAGTTCGCGCAGATCCTGGCCGCGGCCGGCCTGCGGCTCGAGCGGGTCGCCGCCGAGGCATTCGGACAGCACGTGCTCGAGGCCGTCGCCGCGTGACCGCGCCCGTCCTCCGTCCCGGCCCCTCCCCTGCCGCTGCACGCGTGCCGGACGGACGTGGCGGAGGCTCGTCGCCGTCGCGGGCCGGCGACGGCCCACTGTCCTTCCGAGCCGCTCCTGTCGAGCTTTCGCCACGCGAGCGGCTGTTGCCAGGAGGATCCGGCGAATCGGCATGCGACGACCACGCGATGGGCGTGTGACGAGGAGCCCGCTCCTGCCGGACTCGGCCATCGTCGAGAGCGGGCGCCTCTCGCTCGGCGGGGTCGACGCCGAGCGCCTCGTCCACGATCACGGCTCGCCGCTCTTCGTCTACGACGCGCCCACCCTGCGCGCTCGGGCGCGGGCCTACGTGGAGCCGCTCGCGACGGTCGGCGGTCGGGCGGCCTTCGCCTGCAAGGCCCTGCCCGTGCCCGGCGTCCTCCGCCGGCTTCGGGCGGCCGGGATGATCGTCGACGTCGCCTCCGCGGGCGAGATCGAGGCCGCCCGCCGGGCGGGCTTCCCCGGGCCCGACCTCGTCGTCCACGGCAACGCCAAGACGAAGGCCGACCTCGACGCCGCCGTGGACGCCGGGGCAGGCCTCGTCGTGCTCGACGCACCCGAGGAGGTGCCGCTCGCGGCCCGCGTCTGCCGCGCCGCCGGGCGGCGGCAGGACGTCCTCCTTCGGATCACCCCCGACATCGCGGTCGACACGCACGAGAAGATCGCGACCGGCCACGCCGGCTCCAAGTTCGGCTTCCGCCCGGACCAGGCCGTCGGGGTCGCGCGCGCCCTGCCCCCGGAGCTCGCCTTCCGCGGCCTGCACGTGCACCTCGGCTCCCAGATCGTCGACGACGCCCCGCTCGTCGCCGTCGCGCGCTACGTGGCGCGGCTCACCCGCGACAGCGGGCTCGCGTGCGAGATCCTCGATCTCGGCGGGGGCCTCGGCGTCTCCTACCGGTCGGACACCCCCGGGCCCGACGCCGGCGCCTTCGCCCGTTCCCTGGTCGCCGACGCCGGCGAGCAGTTCCGCGCTGCGGGCCTCCCGGTGCCGCAGCTGATCGTCGAGCCGGGACGCTCGGTGGTGGCGCAGGCCGGCGTCACGCTCTACCGGGTCTCCGTGGTCAAGCGGACGGCCACCGGAGCCGCGTGGGTCGCGGTCGACGGCGGCTTCGGCGACAACCTGCGGGCCGCGCTCTACGACGCGCCGTACGAGCCCTTCCTGGCCGCCCGCGCGGGGGAGCCGGCGAGCGGGCAGTTCGACGTCGCCGGCCATCACTGCGAGTCCGGAGACGTGATCGCCCGCGACGTGCCGCTCGCAGACCCGCGGCCGGGCGACGTCGTCGCCGTCCCGATGACAGGCGCCTACCACCAGTCCCTGTCCTCCACCTACAACCTGTACGGGCGGCCGGCCGCGGTGGTCGTCGGGGACGGCGACGCCACCCTCGTGACGCGGCGCGAGACGATCGACGACCTCCTCGCCCGGGAACTCTGAGCCGGTGCGACGACGATTCCCCCGACGCGGCGCCGGGAACACGCCAGGAGTGGACAGGGCCTCGAGGCGGGAGCCGGACGGCTCCTCCGGACGGCACCGCGTGGTGATCGTGGGCGCGGGCTTCGGGGGCCTCTTCGCGACCCAGGCGCTCCGGGGCTCTCCGGTCGCGATCACCCTGGTCGACCAGCGCAACCACCACCTGTTCCAGCCGCTCCTCTACCAGGTGGCGACGGGGATCCTCTCGGCGGGGACGATCGCGCCGCCGATCCGCGACATCCTCCGCCGCCAGGGGAACGTCCGGGTCGTCCTCGCGGACGCGACCGGGGTCGACCTCGAGCGGCGCGAGCTGCCGTGGTCGCTGGGACGGCGCCCCCGACCGCTCGGCTACGACAGCCTGATCGTCGCCACGGGGGTGATGACATCGTACTTCGGCCACGACGCTTCTCGGTCGAGGCGCCCGGCATGAAGTCGATAGACGACGCGCTCGAGCTGCGCTCACGCATCTTCGGCGCCTTCGAGCACGCCGAGGTCGAGACGGATCCGGAGCGACGGCGGCCTGGCTGACGTTCGTCGTCGTCGGCGGCGGGGCCACGGGCGTCGAGATGGCCGGGCAGATCCAGGAGCTCTCGCACCGCGCCCTCGACCGGAACTTCCGCGAGATCGACCCGACCAGCGCGCGCGTCGTCCTGGTCGACGCCGGCCCCCACCTCCTCTCGGCGTTCGCCCCGCGCCTGCGGCGGGCAACGGCGCGGAGCCTCGGCCGCCTCGGCGTCGAGGTCCACCTGAACTCCCTCGTCACGGACGTGGACGACGCCGGCATCACCTTCCGAACGGGCGACGAGGAGCAGCGGATCGCCGCTCGGACGAAGATCTGGGCGGCGGGCGTCCAGGCCTCGCCGTTCGCCGGCGTCGTCGGCCGGGCGGCCGGCGCGGTCGTCGATCGGGCCGGCCGGGTCGAGGTCGAGCCGGACTGCTCGCTCCCCGGCCATTCCGAGGTATTCGTGGTCGGCGACGCGATGAGCCTGGGCGGGCTGCCCGGCGTCGCCCAGGTGGCGATCCAGGCCGGCCGCCACAGCGCGAGGACGATCGAGCGGCGGCTTCGCGGGGAGCCGTCCGAGCCGTTCCGCTATCGCGACAAGGGATCGATGGCCACGATCTCGCGCTTCCGCGCGATCGCCCAGATCGGCCCGCTGCGCCTGACGGGGTTCGTCGGCTGGCTGCTCTGGCTCGGCGTCCACCTGGTGTCCCTCACCGGGTTCAAGAACCGCGTGGCCACGCTCGCCAACTGGACCGCCGCCTTCCTCGGCCGCGGCCGCTCGCAGAGGGTGATCACGCAGCAGCAGGTCCTCGGGCGGGAGGCGCTCGCGCGGGACCGGGCGCGGGCCGCGGCGGGAAGCCCCGACGGGGAGTCCGACGTTAGCGAGGGGGATGGACGTTCCTAGCTGGCTCGACATCGTCCGCGAGGGGGCGGTCGCCGCCGTCCGCCCGGCGGGCGTGGTCACGGCCGAGGGACCGGACGCCGAGCGGTTCCTGCAGAGTGTGCTGACCCAGGACGTCACGGGCATGGCCGCGGGGGAGGCGCGCCAGGCGCTCGTCCTCACCCCCAAGGCGCGCGTCGTCGCGGTCGTGCGGGTCACCGCGCTCGGCTCCGGGCGCTTCCTCCTCGACCTCGAGCCCGAGGTCGCCGCCGAGCTCGCCCGCACGCTCCTGCGCTTCCGCTTCGCCGCCAAGGTGACGCTGGCCGCCGACGCCGGCTGGCACGTCGTCGGCGTCGCCGGCGCTCGGGCCGCCGAGATCGTCGGCGCGGCGATCGACGGGGACCTGGTGGCGGTCGAGACCCCCGGCTACGGCGCCGACTCCGGGATCCCGGGCGTCGACGTCCTCTGCCCGCACGTCGACGGGGTCGTCGAGCGGCTGGTCGCCGCGGGCGCGACCGAGGTGCCGGCGAGCGTGCTCGAGGCGCTCCGCGTCCACGCGGGCACGCCGCGTCAGGGCTTCGAGGCGGACGAGCAGGTGATGCCGGCGGAGGCCGGCCTCGTCCCGCGCCACGTCTCGTTCACGAAGGGCTGCTATCCCGGGCAGGAGCCGGTCGCGCGCCTCCACCACCGTGGACACCCGAACCGGACCCTCCGGGGCATCCGGCTCCGCCACGAGGCGGCCCGCGGCGCCGCGGTCGCCAAGGGCGAGCGGGAGGTCGGCCGGATCACGAGCGTCGCGCCGGCGATCGCGGGCGGCGGCTACGCGGCGCTCGCGATCCTCCGCACCGCGGTCGAGGACGGCGACGAGGTCTCCGCCGACGGCACCGCGGGCGTCGTCGTCCCGTTGCCGATGCGGATCTGAGCGCCCCGTCGTCCCCGCCGCGTCCGGCCGGGCCGCCGCCCCGGTCGCCGAGGTCTCCGCGGGATGCGCCCGGCACGATTCGAACGTGCGACCCCTGGCTCCGCAAGCCAGTGCTCTATCCCCTGAGCTACGGGCGCAGCGCGGCGTACGCTAGCAGGGTTCCGGCGGGCCGCGGACCCGGTCGCGCTCCCCGTCTACGCTTGCGGGTGAGAAGGCCGAGCCGCACGACCAAGGAGGAGGACCGGATGCCACTCGTCACCATGCGTCAGTTGCTCGATGAGGCCGCCAAGGGTGGATACGGCGTCGGAGCGTTCAACGTCAACAACATGGAGCAGATCCAGGCGATCATGGAGGCCGCCCGCGCCACCGAGTCGCCGGCGATCATCCAGGCCTCCCGCGGCGCCCGGGCCTACACGAACGACCGCTTCCTCTGGCACCTGATGCAGGCCGCCTCCGAGCTCTACGAGGAGATCCCAGTCGCGCTCCACCTGGACCACGGCAACTCCCCGGAGACGTGCATCTCCGCGATCGAGCTCGGCTTCACGAGCGTGATGATGGACGGCTCGCTGGAGGCCGACCACAAGACGCCGGCCAGCTTCGAGTACAACATCGACGTCACTCGCGAGGTCGTCGAGTACGCCCACGCCCGCGGGGTCACCGTGGAGGGCGAGCTCGGCACGCTGGGCGGCCTGGAGGACGGCGTCGGCTCGGGCGAGATCCACCTCACCGATCCGGATCAGGCCGTCGAGTTCGTCGAGAAGACGAACCTCGACGCGCTCGCCGTCGCGATCGGCACCTCGCACGGCGCGTACAAGTTCACCTCGGAGCCGACCGGCGAGGTCCTCAAGATGGACCTGATCGAGGAGATCCACCGGAGGCTCCCGGACACCCACATCGTCATGCACGGATCGTCGTCGGTGCCGAAGGAGCTCGTCGACATCGTCAACGAGTACGGCGGCAAGATCGAGCCGACCTGGGGCGTCCCCGTGAAGGAGATCCAGAAGGGCATCCAGCACGGGGTCCGCAAGATCAACGTCGACACCGACTCGCGGCTGGCGATGACCGGAGCGATCCGCAAGGTGTTCTGGACCGAGCCGGAGCTCTTCGACCCGCGCGACTACCTGAAGCCCGCCCGCGCCGCCATGCAGAAGATGATCGAGGGCCGCATGCGGGACTTCGGCCAGGCGGGTCACGCGGGCGACTACGCGCCGCTCTCGCTCGACGACATGAGGCGCGTCTACGCGGGGCAGGAGCAGCCCGCGGCCTCGTGAGCGAGGGCCCGGAGGAGGGGCTCGGCTACGTCGAGTCGATGCTCCGGGAGGATCCCGAGGACGAGCGCCTGATCGGCCTCTCCCGGCTGATGCTCGGCGACGTGGCCCTCCGCGCGCTCGCGTTCGAGGAGGACGAGATCGAGGGGATGCGGCGGCGCGCGCTGCTCCTGGCGGCCGCGTCCGGCCACGGCGACGAGCCGATGCTCGCGCCGGACGCGATCGCCGAGGTGGTCGACGAGCTGGTCGAGGCCGGCCTCCTCGAGGCGGTGCAGCCGCTTTTCCAGGAGATCGCCCAGGCCGCGGCGGCGGCCGGCCACCTCTACGTCGCGGGCGTGGGAGCAGCTCTCACGGACGACCCGGGCGCCGCCGTCCATGCGCTCGCCCGGGCGATCCTCGCCCTCGACGACGAGGGCTGACGGTGCGGATCGCCTCGCTGCTGCCGAGCGCCACGGAGATCGTCGCGGCGCTCGGCCGGGCGGGCGAGCTCGTCGCCGTCTCCGAGGAGTGCGACCATCCCGCCGCGGTGCGTCGCCTCCCCCGGCTCTCGACGACCCGGATCGATCCCGCTGCGCCCGCCGGTCGGATCGACGCCGAGGTCCGGGCGGCCCTCGCCCGCGGCGAGGAGCTCTACGGGATCGACCGGCGGGTGCTCCGGCAGGTCTGCCCGGAGCTGATCCTGACGCAGTCGCTCTGCACCGTCTGCGCGGTCTCGGCCGCGAGCGCGGAGGAGTCCGCGCGGCTCTCGAGCGTCGGCGCCCGGGTCGTCGACCTCGAGCCGACGACGCTCGAGGAGGTGCTCGGGACGATCGACCAGGTCGGACGCGAGATCGGCGCCGTCGAGGAGGCGACCGCCCTCCGCTCCCACCTCGAGCGACGGATCGCCGAGCTCGCCGCCGTCGCGCTCGGGCGCCCGCCCGTCCGCGTCTGCGTCCTCGAGTGGGTCGACCCGCCGTTCTCGGCCGGCCACTGGGTCCCCGACGTGGTCGCCCTCGCCGGCGGCCGGGAGCTCCTCGGCCGGCCCGGCGAGCCTTCCCGCGAGATCACCTGGGAGGACGTCGCGTCGGCCCGGCCGGAGGTGGTGGTGGTCTCGCCCTGCGGCTTCGGCCTCGAGCGCGCGCGGCGCGAGGCGGACCTCGCCGGCGTCGCGGCGCGCGTCCCGGGCGCGCGCGTCGTCTGCATGGACGGCAACGCCTACCTCTCGCGCCCGGGACCGCGGCTGATCGACGCCGCCGAGCTCCTGGCGCGGGAGCTCTCCCCCGCTCAGCCGGCGGCGACCTCGCGGGCGACGAACCGCTCCCGCTTCGGCGACGTGAGGAGCCGGTAGGCGCCGCGGCGGGCGTGCTCGCCCCCGACGACCACGGCGACCCGCGTCGCCGCCAGGCAGATCGCGAGGCCGGAGGAGGTGTTCGCGGGCCCCGAGGCGAGGGCCCGGGCGATCCCGCCCTCGGGCACCGGGCGCTCCGGCTCCAGCGTCGTCGCCGGGCCGGTGGCCACGTCGGCGATGGCGCGGGCGTGCGTCGTCGCCGCCAGCGCGGCCGGGCCGAGCAGGCCGACCGCCCACTCGGAGGCGCCCGCGTAGGCGAGGGCCATGCCCACGCCCAGCATCGAGCCGGCGCCGTTCGGGTCCTCCTCCACGGAGGCGTCGAACCGCGAGAGGGTCCGTCCGCAGTCCTCGATCACGGTCGCCGGATCGGTGACCGCCCCGACGAGCGCGTCCGCGGCCACGGCGAGCGGCGAGCGCTCCGGCGCGACGCCCGCGGCGGCCACCGTCGCGGCGACCGGCGGCAGGAGGACGCGGGCCACCTCGGGCCCGAGCGTGCGCGACAGGCGGACCGCCCGCTCGGCGAGGAGGAGGGCCTCCGGATCCCTGAGGCCGTCCGTCGCGCCGGTCGCGAGCGCCGCCGCGATCTCCTCGAGCGCCACCCCCGAGCGAACCATTCCGGCGGTCAGCGCCGCCGCCTCCGCCTCGTCGGCGGCGAGCGCTCCGGTCAGGGCGAGCCGGGCGGAGGTCGTCGCCCAGGCGATCGGCGTCGCCGGCTCCGGGCCGAAGCGGAGCGGCGCCCGGGCGTATCGCTCCGCCACGCCGACCGCGACGTCGGCGGTGAGCGCGGCGACCGCCTCCAGCGGCAGCCCAGGGGCGAGGTCGAGGACGTCGGCGATCGCCACGGCCTCCAGGCGCAGCGGCCCCTCGCCGTGGGTCGCCGCGTAGCGGACGAGGATCGTCGCCAGCCGTTCCAGGGGCGCGCCGAAGCGGACGAACCGCGCCGCGTGCCGCGCGGCCGCCCGCAGGGACCCGGTCTCCAGGGCCGACACCAGCGCCTGCAGGGCCGCCTCCAGCTCGGCCTCGGAGACCGCCACCATCGCGTCGACGTAGACGTCGCCGTCGCGGACCTCCGTCGGGTAGCTCCGGACGTCGTCGCCGCCCGTCAGACACGTCCCGGTCTCGAGATCGAACCGCCAGCCGTGCCAGTCGCAGGTGATCGTGCCGCCGAGGACGGAGCCCTCCTCGAGGCCGAAGCCCTCGTGCGGGCAGGCCCGATCGACCACGAAGAACGCGCCGGTGGCGCCGTCCTCCACGACGACGAGCTCGCGGGGGCCGATCCGCACCGCCTTCATCCCTCGTGCGTCGCGAACGTCCTGGACGGAGCAGGCGAGCTGCACGGCCGGAGCGTACCGCCGGCGCGGCGCCGGCGCCGCTCGCTCAGCGGGTCAGGATGCGCTCCAGGAACGGCTCCACGTCCCGGCGGGTGATCGGCCGGACGTCCGCGTTGCGATCCGCCTCGCCCGCCGACGCGTCCAGCTCCGCCTCGATCGCCTGGTTGGCCGCGGCCAGCGCGTCGTCCAGCTCGTAGCCTTCGAAGATGCGCTCGCCGGCGCGGGCCTCGCCGAGGTCGCGCCGGTCGAGATCGACCACCCGGCAGACCCGGAAGAGGGCGCCGGGCGCATACTCGAGCCAGATCTGGACGACCTCCTCCTGGCCCTCGTCGCCGAATCCGCGGACCAGACGCTCGGTGATCCTCTCTGGATGGAGATGCTGGTGCGGCATGCGGCCCTCCCTTCGTGTCCTTCCCGTTTGTAGCACCACGGGGCTACGGGCGTCTGCCATGATCGGGCGATGGCTGACAACCCGAGTCCCGACCAGCCCGAGCGCCGGGGCGCCCTGTCGCGGTTCTTCCGCTCGGACCGCAAGAACCTCCTCGTCGAGCACGTGCTGCGCGAGGTTCGCGCGGGCCGCGACCTGGGCGACGTCATGGATGACCCGTTCGTCCGCAACCGGTCGGACGCGCGGGAGCAGCGGGCGCTCCTGGACGACAAGCGGGTGACCGCCGCGGTCGCCGACAGCGTGCTCGCCGACCTCCGTGCCCGTCTCGACGCCGGAGCCTCGTGACGACGCTCTCGGTCGGTCACAGCCCCGATCCGGACGACGCGTTCATGTTCTGGGCCGTTGCCTCGGGCCGCGTCGACGCCGAGGGGCTCGAGCTGATCGGCGTAGCCGCGGACATCCAGACGCTGAACGAGCGCGCCCTCGCGGGCGAGCTCGAGGTCACGGCGATGTCCGCCGCCGCCTATCCCCACGTCGCCGATCGCTACGCGCTGCTCGCCCACGGCGCCTCCCTCGGGGTCGGCTACGGGCCGATCGTCGTCGTCCGGCCGGGGACGCGGAGCCTGGCGGAGCTCGGCGGCGCGCGGATCGCCACCCCCGGGGCGATGACGACGGCGTTCCTCGTCGGGCGGCTGGCGCTGCCGCCCTTCGAGGCGGTGCAGACGGCGTTCGACGAGATCCCCGATCGCGTGCTCTCGGGCGAGGTCGACGCCGGCATCCTGATCCACGAGGGCCAGCTGACCTACGCCCAGCTCGGCCTCGAGAAGCTGCTCGACCTCGGGGCCTGGTGGGAGGCGGAGACGGGGCTGCCGCTGCCGCTCGGCGCCGTCGCGATCCGGCGCGACCTGGATCCGGTCGTGGCCGCGACGGCCTCGCGCGTGCTCGCGCGGGCGACGGAGGTCGGGCTCGAGCACCGCGAGGAGGCGCTCGACTACGCCCGCGGGTTCGGGCGTGGGATCCCCGCGGACCTGAACGACCGCTTCGTCGCCATGTACGTCAACGACTACACCCGCGACTACGGCGCCGAGGGCAGGGCGGCCATCGCGGAGCTCCTGCGGAGGGGCGCCGAGGCGGGCGCGTGCCCGGCGGTGCACGGCGACGTGTTCTTCTCCCCGGCGGCCGCGCCATGATGGACACGGAGACGCTCGTCGAGCGGATCGAGGCGTCGGTCGCCGCGGCCGACGGCGACGCCGAGGCCCTCGCCGTCGCGGTCGCCGCCCTGGCCGAGGATCGGCCGCGCTGGGGCTGGACCGGCGTCTACCTCCTCTACGGCGACGAGCTCCGCCTGCAGACCTTCGTCGGGCCGGAGACGGATCACACGACCATCCGCGTCGGCTCCGGTGTGTGCGGCGTCGCCGTCGCCCAGGGCAGGAACCAGGTCGTCCACGACGTGCGCACGCGCCCGGAGTACCTCGCCTGCTCGGCCTCCACCCGATCCGAGATCGTCGTCCTGATCCACCATCCGCGTGACCCGCAGCGGGCTGTCGGGCAGATCGACGTCGACGCCGACGCGATCGGGGAGTTCGGACCGGAGGAGGAGCGGCTCCTCGAGCGGGTCGCCGAGATCCTCGCCCCGGCAGCGACGCGCCTGACCGCGCACTGAGCTCAGCGACGCGCCTCCGGCGCGCTGACCTCAGGAGGAGGTGGCGCCGACCGGCCGGTCCGCGGAGGCCTCGGGCGCCGCCCGGCGCTCGCGGGCAAGTTCCCGCCGTCGTTCCCGCGCCCCGCCGACCGCCAGCTGCCCGCAGGCCGCCTCGATGTCCTGGCCGTGGGACCGGCGGAGCGAGGCGGCGACGCCGGCCTGCTCGAGCGTGCCCTGGAACGCCCGCACCCGCCGTATATCGGCGGCCCGATAGGCGGCGCTCGTCGGGTTGTAGACGATCAGGTTGACGTGGAAGGCCCCGCGATCCCCCCGCGCCAGGAGGCGCGCCAGCTCACGGGCGTCCGCCGGACCGTCGTTGACGAGGTCGAGGAGCAGGTACTCGATGAAGATCCGGCGGCGCGTCGTCTCGCGGTAGCGCAGGCAGGCGGCCATCAGCTCGTCGAGCGGGTAGCGCTTGGTGACCGGCATCAGCCGAGTCCGCAGCTCGTCGTTCGCCGCGTGCAGGGAGAGCGCCAGCTTGATCTGCAGCGGCTCGGCGGCGAGGCGATCGATGCCGGGGATCCAGCCGGCCGTGGAGATCGCGATCGAGCGCGCCCCGAGCCCGAAGCCGCGGGGGTCGTTGGCGAGGCGGCAGAACGCCAGCACCTCGTCGTAGTTCATGAACGGCTCGCCCATCCCCATCATCACGACGTTGCCGATGCGCCCCTCGCCGGCCCGCGCGATCCGCGCGGCCCAGAGCAGCTGCTCGAGGATCTCGCCCCGGTCGAGGTTGCGGCCGAGGCCCATCGTCCCGGTCGCGCAGAACGTGCACGCGAGCGCGCACCCGGACTGCGACGACAGGCACACGGCACGACGGGTGCCGTGCACCATCAGCACGGTCTCCAGGGGGAACCCGTCCCGCGTACGGAAGACGGCCTTGACGGTCCCGTCCGCCGCCCGCTCCTCCCGCTCGAGGACGAGCTGGGCGAACGGCTCCTCCGCAGCGAGCCGCGCCCGCAGCGCCTTCGGGAGCGTCGTAGCCTCGTCCCAGTCGGCGATCAAGTAGCGTGTGACCGCGTGGCGGAGCTGGTCCTCGCGGTACGCGGGCTCCCCCCACGAGCGAAGCGCGGCGATGCTCGCGTCCAGGCGCACGCGCGCCAGGGTACGTGACCTTCCGCGTCCGAGACGACGAGCACCGAGAGAGAGCCCGATGAGCGACCACAAGGAGAGCCGGTGAGGCCGGGCCCGAGGAAGGCGGTCCGGGAGCGGCGCCGCCGTCCCTCGCTCCTCGCGGGTCATCCCGTCATCGAGACCATCGTCACGGTGATCATCGCCCTCGCCGTCGCGTTCGCCATCCGGACGTTCATCGTCGCTCCGTACCGGATCCCCAGCCAGTCGATGGAGTCGACGCTGAAGGTCGGCCAGCACGTCCTCGCCAGCAAGATCACCACCCGGTTCTCCGATCCGAAGGTCGGCGACATCGTCGTCTTCCACCCGCCGGTCGCCGCGACCCAGGTGGAGAGCCCCCAGACCGCCTGCGCCGACGCGGGCGGCGGCGAGGGCAAGCCGAAGCCGTGCGATCAGGTCGCGCAGTCGCGGAGCAACGTGACCTTCATCAAGCGCGTCGTGGGTCTCCCGGGCGACACGATCCAGATCCGGGACGGGCTCGTGATCCGCAACGGGACGCCCGAGAAGCTGCCGGGCTCGGGGATCGCCTGCGGGGACGCGGACGTCTGCACGTTCGCCCAGCCGATGGTCGTCCCGAAGGACGCGTACTTCATGATGGGCGACAACCGCCGCGACTCCTACGACAGTCGGTACTGGGGCCCGGTGCCGAAGAGCTGGATCATCGGCGGCGCCTTCTTCACGTACTGGCCGCTCTCGCGGATCGGGCTCCTCTAGCCCGGGCGTCCGGTCGGGCGACCCGTCCGGCGGGCGAGCCGCGCCCGGCGCGCCAGCGCCAGGCCGAACCAGAGCCACGCGAACATCGCGACGACGCCGATCGCCAGGATCGCGGCGATCTCGCCGGCAAACAGGAAGCTCGCCACGAGCAGCACCGCGCCGGTCATCGCCAGGGCCAGGAAGACGAGGCCGGCGATCATCATCCGGGTGGCGGTGGAGATCAGCTGCTTGCGGTCCCGCTGGTGGAACATGATCCGGTGGTAGGCCGTCGGGGCGATGAAGAGCGCCGAGGCGCACGCCGAGCTGAGCAGCGTCGCGGCGTACACCGCCCGCTCGAACCTCGTCACCTCGCCGAAGCGCTGGTTGAACGGGACGGCGAGCAGGAACCCGAAGAGGACCTGCACCCCCGGCATGGCGACCCTCAGCTCCTGGAGGAGCTCGCCGAGCTGGCGCTGCGACGCCTCCGCCTCGGACTCGACGTCGACGGGAGAGGACACGGGTCGGTTGTACCCGGCTTCGGAGCGCCTGTCGCCGACGGCTCCGCGGGGACCGTCCGCGTCGGCGCCGCTCAGCCCGGCGCGTTGGCCGCCGCGATCGCCTCCGCGGCAGACCCCGCGGCCCGGACGAGGAGCGCGGCGACGACCGCCTCGCCGGCGACGTGCGGCGCGCAGCGGCCGGCCACGTCGTCGGCCAGCGTCGCGAGCTCCGCGCACGTCGCGGCGAAGCCCAGGGCCCCGGTGGCGGCCGCCCGCATCGACACTGCCCGCTCCTCCGGCCCGGAGGCGCGAAGGTAGGCGGCGAAGGCGTCCTCGTCCTCCTCGGCGAACCGGCCGAGCACGTCGGCGAGTCCGGCCGCCCGCGCCTGCTCCGCCGCGAGGCTCCCGTCCCGCGTCAGCGCGCACGCCTTGACCACGAGCGAGGCGGCGAGCTCGGCGGTGATCGAGGCGACCGCCCCGGCGGCGGCGGCCGGTCGGGGGGCCCGGACGAGGGCGCCGAGCTCGTCCAGCGTCGTCGCCCCGTACCTGCTCAATCGAGGCTACCGAAGCCGAGCCCCGACGTCGCCGACGGGGAGCCGAGCGGCGACGGCGCGGGCACCGATCCCTCCTCGGGCGCGGCGGCGGAGCCGAGCGCCGCGATGGCGGCGAGGTCGAGGCCGGAGAGGCTCGAGAGGTCGGTCGACCTTCCGTTCGTCTCGAGCGGGCTGGCGACGAACTGGAGGGCGGTGGAGCCGGTCACGCCGAGGGGCGAGGACGAGGCGTCGGGCGGGGCGAGCGTCGTCCCCTGGGCCTTCCACGCCGTGACGTACGCGAAGGGCGGCACGGCCCAGCTCCCGCCGGGGTGGATCTCGAAGTGGAGGTGGGGCGGCGTCCCGACCGCGTCGCCGGTGGCGCCGACGAAGCCGATCACGTCGCCGGCCCGGACGCTCGCGCCCTCGACCGCCGTCGGCGCGTAGGCCGAGAGGTGGGCGTAGTAGAAGGCGTCGCCGACGCCGTCGTCGAGCCACAGGCGGTTGCCGCCAAGGCGATTCCAGCCGACGTTGAAGAGCGTGCCGTCGTGGACGGCGACGACGGGCGTGCCGACCGGCGCGAAGAGGTCGATGCCCTGGTGGAAGCCGGTGTCCGCGCGCGGTGCCCCGAAGTCGTCCGAGAAGGTCGCGCCGCCGACGACCGGGAAGCGGAAGCCGCCGGCGGCCAGGAGGCGCGCACGAACGGGCGAGCCGATCGGCGGACTCCGGGTGAAGCCGCCCGGCGGAGGGCTCTCGGCGTCGCCCGTGGGAAGATGGCCGGTCAGCGGCGTCGCGCTGCCGGCCGCCGGGGCCGCCGACCCGGCGGCCGTCGTCGCAGCGGGCGCCGCCGCCTGCCCGGCGGAGCTCGTGAGGACGCCGGCGCCCGGGGCCGCCTGGGCCGCCTTCGCGATCGACACGCCGGCATCGGCGAAGCCGATCAGCACCTCGGTGCCGGCCGGCAGGCCGCGGTACGGGTAGGACAGCCGCACGTGCAGGGCGGTGACGAAGCCGCGTCGCATCGTCGCGGCCCGGGACTCCACCTGCTCGTCGATGGTCAGCGAGCCGAGATCCGGCAGGCGGACGACGCGGTTCGCCCGGACCGTGACCGACCGGCCGGCGACCCGCAGGCCCTGGAGGGAGATCGTGAGCTCGTCGTCCGGCGCGCCCGAGGCCACGCCGGCGGTGGCCCCGAGCGTCACCGAGGAGGCGCGGACGAGGCCGCCGAGGGCCGAGACGGAGGCGAGCGACGTCTCCGCGCTCGCCGTGGGCGCGCGGTGCGCCCGCACGCGGATCGCGTAGGAGCCGACCGAGACCAGGCCGGGTGCGGCGTCGGAGGCCCACCGGCCGGAGGCGCTGTCGGTGCCCCGCGCGAGCTCGAGCCCTCCGCGCACCGTGGTCGTCCCCTGCGGGACGATCACCTGGACGGCGAAGGCCGCCGCGCGGGCCCGGGCCCGGGTCGCCGCCCCGGCGGAGCCCGCGGCCACCGGCGCGAGGAGCGCGCCCGCCGCCAGCGCGGCGGCGGGGCGGGTCAACCACGTCGCCATTCCTCTAGGGTACTGCTTCGCCCACGGCCGAGCGGCTCAGGGCGCGTCCCCCGGCGGGAGCGCGGGTAGAACACCGGGAGAGAACCTCGACGAAGGAGTGAGCTCGATGAGCCAGCCCATCGAAGCACTGCTCGAGGAGTTGCGCACGGTCCCGCCACCCGAGGCGTTCACCCGCTCCGCCAACGTGAGGGACGGGAGCCTGTGGGAGGAGGCCGACGCCGACCCGAGCGCGTTCTGGCTCGCGCGCGCCAGGGAGCTCGTCACGTGGGAGCACGAGCCCACGCAGGGCCTGGACGACGCGGATCCGCCCTTCTACCGGTGGTTCGCCGACGGCACGCTGAACGTCTCCGTCAACTGCCTCGACCGCCACGTCGCCGCCGGACGGGGCGACCGCGTCGCCTACCACTTCGTCCCCGAGCCGATCGGCGAGGAGGCGCGGGCGATCACCTACGCCGAGCTCCTGGCGGACGTCGAGCGGTTCGCCAACGTGCTGCGGGGGTACGGCGTGGAGCGCGGCGACCGCGTGGCGATCTACATGGGCATGATCCCCGAGCTGGCGGTCGCGATGCTCGCCTGCGCGCGGCTCGGCGCGGCGCACTCCGTCGTCTTCGGCGGCTTCTCCGCGTCCTCGCTGGCGGGGCGCATCCAGGACGCCGAGTGCAAGGTGCTCGTGACCCAGGACGTCGCCTGGCGCCGCGGCAAGGCGGTTGCCCTGAAGGCGATCGCGGACGACGCCCTCACGAGCTGCCCCTCCATCGAGAAGGTGGTGGTCGTGCGACGGACCGGCGACGCCGTGGGCTGGGACGACGGACGCGACGCCTGGTGGCACGACGCGCTGGACGGCGCGGATCCGCACTGCCCGCCGGTCGAGGTCGGCGCCGAGGACGTCCTCTTCCTCCTCTACACGTCGGGCACGACGGCGAAGCCGAAGGGCATCGTCCACACGTCGGGCGGGTTCCTGCTCGGCGCGCTGACCAGCATGCGCTGGGTCTTCGACCTGAAGCCGGACGAGGACGTCTGGTGGTGCGCGGCCGATATCGGCTGGGTGACCGGCCACTCGTACATCGTCTACGGCCCGCTGGCGAGCGGGGCGACGAGCGTCCTCTACGAGGGCACGCCGGAGTTCCCCACGTGGACCCGCCACTGGGAGATCATCGACCACCACAAGGTGACGATCTACTACACGGCGCCCACGGCGATCCGCGCGTTCGTCAAGGCGGGCGACGAGCACCTCGAGCGGTTCGACCTGTCGTCGCTGCGGCTCCTCGGCACGGTGGGCGAGCCGATCAACCCGGAGGTCTGGGTCTGGTACCGCGACCGGGTGGGCCGGGGGCGTCTGCCCCGTGGTCGACACCTGGTGGCAGACGGAGACGGGAGCGATCGCGATCGCGCCGGTACCTGGCGTGACGACCCTGAAGCCGGGGTCGGCGACCCGCCCGCTCCCTGGCATCGACGCGGCGATCTTCGACGAGGAGGGCGAGGAGCTGCCCCGCGGCGAGGGCGGCTACCTCGTGATCCGCCGGCCCTGGCCGTCGATGCTACGGACCCTGTGGAACGAGCCCGACCGGTTCCGGGAGACGTACTTCTCCAAGTACGGCCCGACCGTGTACCTGACCGGCGACGGCGCCCGCACCGACCAGGAGGGGGACTTCTGGCTGATGGGGCGCGTCGACGACGTGATCAACGTCGCCGGCCACCGCCTCTCGACGACCGAGATCGAGTCGACGCTCGTCTCCCACCCCGCCGTCGCCGAGGCGGCGGCGATCGGCGCCGACGACGAGCTGAAGGGCCAGCAGATCGCGGCCTTCGTGATCACGAAGGACGGCGTCGAGGAGACGGACGAGCTCCGCGCCGAGCTGATCCAGCACGTGTCGGACGAGATCTCGAAGATCGCCCGGCCCGGGATGCTCCTCTTCACGCCCGACCTGCCGAAGACCCGCTCGGGCAAGATCATGCGGCGGCTCCTCCGGAACATCGCGGAGGGCAAGGAGCTCGGCGACGCAACGACGCTGCGCGACCCCGAGATCGTCAAGTCGATCAAGGAGCAGGCCGACCGCCAGCTCGGCCGCGGCTGACGGCGCCGCCGGCGGCGCGATCGACGGAGCCCGAAAACGCCTCGAGCGCCGTCAGGTGACGGCGCTCGAAGGGTTCCCGGGGGTGCGGGCGGTGGTCAGCGGCTCGAGATCCGCGCGAGGAGGCGGCGGAGCGTGCCCGCCGAGCCGGCGTTGCGGATGCTGGCGGCGAACTCGCGCTCCTGCTGGCGGGCGACGGCGAGCTGGACGTCTGCGAAGTTCATGGTCGGTTCCTCTCGTACAAACGGTTTCCGGTAGGTGGTACTCCCTCATCATGGGGCCTCGACACCCTCCCGTCCAACGGGCGTTTGCGTATGCTTTGATCGTGGAACCCGATCGATGGCTCGGGATCGAGATCCGCCACCTGGCCGCCCTGGAGGCCGTCGCGCGCGACGGCTCCTTCCATCGGGCCGCCCGCCGGCTCGGCTACTCGCAGTCCGCTCTCAGCGGCCAGATCGCGCAGCTCGAGCGGATCGTCGGGCAACGGCTGGTCGAGCGTCCCGGCGGTCGGACGCCGGTCTCGCTGACCGAGGCCGGCGAGCTGGTCCGCCAGCACGCCGAGCGCATCGTCGCCCAGCTCGGCGCGGCCCGCGCGGACGTGGAGGCGGTGGCGGCCGGCAGCGCGGGCGTCCTCCGCATCGGCTCGTATCAGAGCGTCGGCGCCCGCCTGCTGCCGGAGGTGATGCGCGAGTTCGCGTCGATGTGGCCCGCCGTCGAGATGCGCCTCGAGGAATCCCTGAACGACCAGGTCCTGACCGGTGCCGTCGAGTCCGGCGAGATCGACCTGACGTTCATGTCGTTCCCGATCGCCGAGGGGCCGTTCGTCACGGTGGAGCTGATGAGCGACCCCTACGTCGTCGTCGTGCCGTGGGATTCACCGCTCGCCGAGCGGGATGAGCCCCCGACGCTCCGCGAGGTGGTCCGCTTCCCGCTCGTCGGCTACCGCTCCCGGGAGAGTGACGAGGCCCTGCAACGGCGCCTCCACACGCGAGGCGTGGACGGGACGATCGCCTTCCGCTCCGACGACAACGGCACCGTCCACGCCCTCGTTGCGGCGGGGTTCGGCGTGGCGCTGATCCCGCGGCTGAGCGTCGACCCGAACCGGACCGACGTCAGGGTGCTCGAGCTGGCGAGCCGCTTCACCCCGCGCCTGATCGGCCTCGCCTGGCACCGCGACCGCTACCAACTGCCCGCCGCCAGGGCGTTCATCGAGACCGCACAGCGCGTGGCCGCCCGCTTCGACGAGGAGTAGGGCCCTCGGCGCCGGAGGCCGCGGCCCGCCGTATCGTTCGCCGGATGGCCAGCAGGCAACCCGTCCTCGAGGACGCCCACCTTCCCGGCGCCGACCCCTCCTCCGACCTGGCGTCCGGCCCGGTCCGGCTCCAGCCCTGCCCCCGCCGCGTGCGCGCGGTGTTCGCGGACCGCACGATCGCCGATTCGACGAACGTGCTCTACGTGTTCGAGACGGACCACCTGCCGGTCTACTACTTCCCGCTCGCGGACCTCGACCAGAGCGTCCTCGAGCGGACGTCCAAGAGCACGCACTGCCCCCGCAAGGGCGACGCGAGCTACTGGTCGGTCCGCGTCGGCGACCGGGTCGCCGAGAACGCCGTCTGGGGGTACGAGGAGCCGTTCCCCGCCGTCTCCGGGCTCGCCGGGCACGCCGCCCTCTACTGGCGGGAGATGGATCACTGGTACGAGGAGGACGACGAGGTGTTCGTCCACGCGCGCGATCCGTACACCCGCGTCGACGTCCTGCGCAGCTCCCGCCACGTCCGGGTGGAGCTCGACGGCGTCCTGCTCGCCGAGACCCGGCGACCGAGCCTCGTCTTCGAGACGGGCCTGCCGACGCGCTTCTACATCCCTCGCGCCGACGTCCGGCTCGATCGGCTCGAGCCGACGGACACCGTCACGGCGTGCCCGTACAAGGGGGAGGCGAGCTACTACGCGGCCCGCCTCGGGAACCGGATCGCTCCCGACGTCGCCTGGACGTACCTGCGGCCGATCCCGGAGCAGCCCAGGCTCGAGCAGCTGGTCGCCTTCTTCGACGAGAAGGTCGACACGTGGGTCGACGGCGTCCAGCAGGCACGGCCCGTCTCCGCCTGGTCGTAGCCCCGACCGCGCCGGCGCGCGGGCGGTAGAGTCGGCACCGCGGTGTCTGCCACCCTCGTCGCCCGCGGCCTCGCGGCCAGCGCGGCCGACCGGCCGCTCTTCTCCGGGCTCGACCTGGTCGTCGCCCCCGGCGACTTGGTCGGCCTGATCGGGGCCAACGGGGCCGGCAAGACGACGCTCCTCCGGATCCTCGCCGGACTCGCGGAGCCGTCCGCCGGGACGGTGGCGCTGAGCCCACCGGGCGGCTCGATCGGCTACCTGCCCCAGGAGGCCGAGCCGGTCCCGGGCGAGACCGTGCTGCAGATGCTCGCCCGCCGGACCGGCGTCGGCGCGGCCGCCGAGCGACTCGAGACGGCGACCGCGCTCCTCGCCGCGGGCCGGGACGGCGGCACCGACTACGGCGACGCGCTGGAGCGCTGGCTCGCCCTCGGCGGCGCCGACTTCGAGGCCCGGGCGGCCGCGACCCTCGGCGCGGTCGGCCTCGGCGTCGACCCGGAACGGCCGACGGCGGACCTCTCCGGCGGCGAGGCGGCGCGGGTCCGGCTCGCGGCCCTGATCGTCAGCCACTGGGACCTCTACCTCCTCGACGAGCCGACGAACGACCTCGACCTGGACGGCCTGGACCTGCTCGAGCGCTTCGTCCGCGGGCTGCGCGCGGGGACGGTGATCGTCAGCCACGACCGCGAGTTCCTGGCCCGGACCGTCAACTCGGTGGTGGAGCTCGATCTGGCGCAGCGCACGGTGGCCCTCTACGGCGGCGGCTACGGGGCGTACCTGGCGGAGCGGGAGGTGGCCCGCCGCCACGCCCGGGAGGCCTACGACGAGTACGCCGACCGCCGCCGCGCGCTCGAGGAGCGCGGCCGGACCCAGCGGGCGTGGCTCGACAAGGGCGTCAAGAACGCCGTCCGCCGGGCGCCCGACCGCGACAAGTCGGCCGCGGCGAAACGCCGCGAGACGACCGAGAAGCAGGCCTCCAAGGTCAGCCAGACGGAGCGGATGCTGGAGCGCCTGGAGGTGGTGGACGCACCCCGGCGGGAGTGGGAGCTACAGCTGACCATCCGCTCGGCGCCGAGGGCCGGGGCGGTCGTCGCAGCCCTCTCCGGTGCGGTCGCGCGCCGGGGCGCGTTCACCTTCGGGCCGGTGACGCTGCAGCTCGACTGGGGCGACCGGGTCTCGGTCACCGGGGCCAACGGGGCCGGGAAGTCCACGCTGATCGGCGTCCTCCTCAGGCGGGTGCCGCTCGCCGCGGGATCGGCCAGGCTCGGCCCCAGCGTCGTCGTCGGCGAGATCGATCAGGCCCGGGAGACGCTGCTCGGGCCCGAATCGCTCCTGCGGGCCTTCGGGGCCGCCGCTCCCGATCTCCTCCCCCTCGAGGCGCGGACGCTCCTCGCCAAGTTCGGCCTCACCGCCGATCACGTCACTCGCCCGGCCGCGGCGCTCTCCCCCGGCGAGCGGACCCGGGCGGCGCTCGCGATGCTCCAGGCGCGTGGGGTCAACCTGCTCGTGCTCGACGAGCCGACGAACCACCTGGACCTGCCGGCGATCGAGCAGCTCGAGGAGGCCCTCGCCGTCTTCGAGGGCACGCTCGTCCTCGTCAGCCACGACCGGCGCCTGCTCGAGAACGTGCGCGCGACCCGGCGGCTCGAGGTCGCGGCCGGCCGCGTCGCGGAGCGCTGAGCGCCGCCATCGGCCGCACGGAGGCGGGGCCGGTAGGGCCTCAGCGTGCCGCCCGGATCGCCTCGAGCGCGCCGACGTCCTCGATCGCGGAGGTGTCGCCGACGTCCTCGCCGACCGAGATCGCGCGGACGGCGCGCCGGACGATCTTGGCGCTGCGCGTCTTCGGCAGGGCCGCGGTGATGAGGATCCTCGAGGGCCTGAACGCCTTGCCGAGGTCGCCGTCGATCCGCGCCATGAGCTCGGAGCGGAGCCCCTCCAGGTCCTCGGGCTCGGACGAGAGCACGCAGTAGCAGTACGCCGACTCGCCCTTCAGCGGGTGGGGGACGGCGACCGCGCACGCCTCGACCACGAGCGGGTGGCCGACGAGCGCGGACTCGTACTCGGAGGGGCCGATCCGCTTGCCGGCCACGTTCATCGTGTCGTCCGAGCGTCCGTGGAGGAACCAGTCGCCGTCCGCGTCGACGGTGGCCCAGTCACCGTGGGTCCAGACGCCCTGGAAGCGATCGAAGTAGGAGGCCCGATAGCGCTCCGGATCCCCCCAGACGCCGCGCGTCTGCGACGGCCAGGGGGCGGTGCAGACGAGCTCGCCGAGCTCGCCGGTCCCCTGCAGCGAGCGACCGTCGGGGTCGTAGACGTCGACGGCCATGCCGAGGGCCGGCCGGCCGAGGCTGCACGGCTTCGTCTCCAGGGTCACGTCGCAGGAGAGGAAGCAGGCGCCGACCTCGGTGCCGCCGCTGAGGTTGACGATCGGGCGGGCGCGCTCGCCGATCTCCTCGAAGAGGAAGCGATACGGCTCCGGGTTCCACGGCTCGCCGGTGGAGCCGAAGGCGCGGAGGCTGCGCAGGTCGGCAGCCCGGGCCGGCTCGCTCCCGTGCGGGGCCAGCGCGCGGATCAGGGTCGGCGAGACGCCGAGGAACGTGATCCCGTGGTCGGCGACGAGCCTCCAGACCCTCCCCCAGTCCGGGAAGTCGGGGGTGCCGTCGTAGAGGACGAGGGTGGCCCCGAGCGCGTGGGCGCCGATCAGCTCCCACGGGCCCATGATCCACCCCATGTCCGTGAGCCAGCAGACGGTGTCGTCCGGGTGGACGTCCCCCTGCACGTGCACCTCCTCGGCGATCTTGACGAGGAAGCCGCCGTGCACGTGGACGGCCCCCTTGGGACTCCCCGTCGTCCCGGAGGTGTAGGCGATCATCAGCGGATGCTCCGCGTCGACGGTCACGGGGGGCGCGACCGGGGCGTCCGGGGGTTCGACCTCCGACCAGGGGATCGCGCCGGCGCCGCCACCGTGGACGACGACGTGCTCCGTCCCGGCCGTCGACGCCGCTGCGACGACCGTCTCGGCGAGCGGAATCGTGCGCCCGCGCCGCGACGACGACGCCGCGGTCAGGACCACCCTGGCCTCCGAGGCGACCAGCCGTGCCGCGATGGCGTGGCTCGAGAAGCCGGAGAAGATCGGGACGACGACGGCGCCGAGCCGGGCCGCGGCGTAGAAGCCGACGGCGACCTCGCTGCGCATCGGGAGCACCAGGGCGACCCGGTCGCCGAGCCCGACGCCGAGGCCGGCGAGGCCGGCGGCGAGTCGCGCCGAGCGGTCGCGTAGCTCCCGGTAGGTCAGGCGCTCGACCGTGCCGTCCTCGTGCTCGCTGACGAGCGCCGCGACCTCTCCGCGCCCCTCGTCGACGTGGCGGTCGAGGCAGCTCGTGGCCGCGTTCAGCCTCCCGCCGACGAACCAGCGCGGCCACGCCATGCCGCGCGTGTCGTCGAGGACCCGCGTGTACGGCTCGTCGAAGACGAGGCCGAGGTGCTGGACCACGCCGTCCCAGAACCGCTCGGGCTCCCGGATCGAGAGGGCGTACAGCTCGTCGTGGCCGCGGCAGCCGAAGCGCTCGGCGAGGGCGGTCGTGTTGGCCGAGGCGAGCGTCGCCTCGTCGGGCCGCCAGGCGCTCGTCGGCATCGCTCAGCGCGTCTCCAGGATCTGTCCCACCTCGGCGAGAGCCGACCGCAGCTGCTCGGCGTCGGCGTGGTAGGCGGTGCGGCCGCCGACCTTCTCGGACCGGAGCAGGCCCGCCTCTCGGAGCAGCTTCACGTGGACCGAGATCGTCGGTTGCGCCAGCCCCATCTCCCGGGCCAGGTCCGTGACCGAGTAGGCCCGGTCGCCGAGGAGGAGCAGGGCCTCGACGCGGCGCGGATCCGACAGGAGCTTGAGGCGGGCGGCGACCGCACGGGCCGCCTTGCGCCGCCGGTCCCCGTCCGCGCGCTGGCCGAGGCCGAGGGCGACCGTCAGGAGGCCGGGCAGCTCGAGGAAGCTCGTGCGCGGGCCGGCGAACACGGACGGCGTGACGGCGAGCCGCCCGGCCCGGGCCGCCGAGCGCACCTCGGGCTCGATCCCGTACCGGTGCAGGATGTGCCGCTCCGGGAAGATCGACGCCGGATCGTCCGTCTCCCGGAAGGCCGCCTCGAGCGCCGACACCTCCGCGTCGACGAGCGGCCTCGCCGCCTCGACGGCCGGCTCGATCGCCGCCCAGAGGTCGCGCAGCAGCTCGAGCAGGCTCGCCGCCCGCGCGGGGTCATGCGCGAGCACGCGGAGCCGGCGGCGGATCGTCTCCCGGTCGCTCTCGCTCTCGTGCTCGAACCCGCCCTCCGAGAGCTCCAGCCGCACGGCGTCGGGGAAGCCGTCGAGGAACGACGCGGCGGGCTCGAAGAACGTCCCCGCCGTCCAGGCGAGGGCCAGGAGCTCCGACCCGAAGGTGGGGCCGTCGTTCCAGAAGCCCGCCAGGCGGGCGGTCAGGGCCGACTCGTCCGGCAGCTCCGGCTCGTCGGCCGCTTCGGCGTCCCCATCCCGGCCGGTCCGCAGGCGGCAGGTCGCGAAGAAGAGCTCGACGACGTCGGAGTGACGTACCTGCACCGTGGAGGTCGGAGCGGTGGCCTGCCTGTCGTCGTCGAGCGAGATTGGCATCGTTTCTTGACGATAGCACGCTTAATCTAATATCGCTAGACAACGATGTAGCGATCTGGCAATATACAGATACCACCCACCACAGCCTCAGCGAAGGAGGCAGCATGTTCACCCTGGTCACCGAGACCGACGTCCAGATCGCCCGCGCCGAGATCGAGCGCAACCTGAGGACGCGCGCCGACGGCTCCCCGTCGCGGCGCGCCGACCGCCTCGGCCCGTTCGCCCGGCTACTCGGTCGCTGAGATCCCATCGAGCGCGCGCCGACCGCGCGCGCCCCGCACCAGCTGAGCCGCCACGAGGAGCAGGAACGCTCCGAAGAGGCGGCTCAGCACGTGTGCCGGCAAGGCCTCGGCGACGGTCGCGCCGCCGAGCACGCCGACGACGCTGATCAGCCCGATCACGACCGCCGCGCGGCGGTCGACGAGGCCGGCCCTCGCCTGCCGGTGGCCGCCGACGATCGCGAGCGGCAGCATCGCCGCCAGCGAGGTCGCCTCCGCGTCCAGTTGATGGAGGCCGAACCCGAGCGCGAGCGCCGGGATGAAGACGGTCCCTCCCCCGATCCCGAAGAAGCCGGAGAGGACCCCGGCCAGGGCGCCGACGGCCAGGACGGCGAGGACGGTCCAGTCCACGTCAGACGCCGACCACGAGCTTCGCCCCGACCGCGACGAGGAGGCCGGCGAAGGCGTAGGTGAGCGTGGAGGTGCTGACCCGGGCCTTGGCCTCGATCCCCGCGAGCACGCCGAGCAGGGCGGGCGCTCCGATCAGGATCGCGTCGCCCCAGTGCACGTGGTCCGCCCAGCCGTAGCGGATCGTTCCGAACGCCGCCGTGAACGGGATCGCCGCGAGGCTGGTCGCGGTCGCCCGACGCGCGTCGAACGCGAGGGAGGAGATCAGGAGGGGCACCATGATCGTCCCGCCGCCGACCCCGAAGAGGGACGAGAAGAACCCGGCGGCGAGGCCGATCCCGATCATCGTGAGCAGCCGACGATCCACCCGCCCAGGGTACGGGAGCGTCGGCCGGCGGCGGGTCGCGCCGTCCGCCGCCCTACGCGGCGCTGCTCGGCGCGAAGACGACGATCGTCGAGTCGTCCTCCAGGAGGTCCTCCGACGCGCCGACGATCGCGTCCTCGAGGGCGCGGACCGTCGCCGCCGCGCCCGTCCCCACGCGCTCGAGAGCGGCACGGACGCCGTCGAGCCCGAAGCTGCCGCCGTCGGACGTGCGGCGCTCGAGGACGCCGTCGGAGAGCAGGAGCAGCCGTTCGCCCGCGTGCAGCCGCCGGGACTGCGGGCGGAACGGCGGGTCCTCCTCGAGGCCGAGCGGCGGATGGGTGTGCTCGTCCAGCTCGTGGAGCTCGCCGCCCGCGTCGATCAGGAGCGGCGGCTGGTGGCCGCACGTCAGCCACCGCACGACGGACGACGGACCGTGCCAGCGCGCCAGGACGACGCTCACGAAGGCGCCGTCGATCGGCACCTCCCGGATCGTCTCCGCGATCGCCGCCGCCGCCTCCTCCAGCGTCGCCGCCACCCGGCGCTTGGCGCGGAACGCGCCCAGGGCGACCGCGCCGAGCGCCGCCGCGGCCGTCCCGCGGCCCATGCTGTCGGCGACGCCGATCCAGGCGCCGTCCGGGTTCTCCGTGTAGTCGAACCAGTCCCCGCCGATGTCGTAGCTCGGCAGGACGTTGCCGGCGAGGACGCCCCCGGCGATCCGCGCGATCCGCGGCGGCAGCAGATTCTGCTGGATCTCGGAGGCCGGGCTCGTCTCCCTGTGCCGACGGGCGCCGTCGAAGACGTCGGTGTAGGCGTTCGCCAGCGACAGGGCCCCGGCGGCGTGACGGGCCAGATCGGCCAGGGCGCGGGCGGGAGCGTTGACCGCCAGGAGCACGCCGATCGCCCGGCCGCGGAGGAGCAGGGGCGCCATCACGCTCCCCGGCAGCTCGTCGGCGAGCAGGGCCCGCAGCGCCGGCAGCCCCTCGCGAGGCAGCTCGGGCCCCACGGTCAGGGGTGCCCTGATCTCGCGCGGGAACTCCGGTGAGCCGGCGAGCCGCCGGAGGAACGCCCCGTTGATGTCGACCAGGTAGATCGCGACGGAGCTGACGCCGGCGAGACGCTGAGCCTCGGCCACCACCTGGTCGCCGAGCAGGTGCGGCGGGACCTTGTTGAGGACGTCCGGGATGCTGAGCGGGGTCAGCCCGTCGGCCAGCTCGCCCGCCGGCCGCAGCTCGTCCCGCTCGTTGGCGTCCGCGCTCTCCCGGATCCCCTCGCGGATCGACGCGATCAGTCCCTCCCGCGACTCGAAGTGCCGGTACACGGTCGCCCGCGAGACGCCGGAGGCCGCGGCGACCTCCCGGATGCTCGCCTCGGGATCCTCCCGGAGGATCCGGCTCGCGGCCTGCGTGATCCGCTGCACGTTCTGGAGTGCGTCCGCTCGCGGCGCCCGCCGGCTCGGCTCGCGGGGTGGTGCGTCGCCGTCTCCGGTCGCCATGGCCGGCAGGGTACCGTATCTGCGACTGTCTGTCACATATCTCTCTTAACAGGACGGGGATGTTTGAGTAAGCCACGTCCACGAGACACTAGGCCCGAAAGTAAGACACCCTTAGACGTCGGGGAACCTGCTTGGAGGTTCGACCTGGCGAGGCCACCGCTCGCGCGGTAGCCGGAAAGGAACGGCCATGGGCATCATCGCGTTTCTCATCCTCGGCCTGATCGCCGGAGCGATCGCCAAGGCGATCCTGCCGGGCGAGGATCCCGGCGGGTTCATCGTCACCGCCATCATCGGCGTGGTCGGCGCCCTGCTCGGCGGCCTCCTGGCCTCCGCGCTCTTCAACGCCCACCCGCTCGACGACTTCTTCGACATCTCGACGTGGCTGACGGCGATCATCGGCTCCATCATCCTGCTCCTCATCTACCGGCTCGTGACGGGCCGGCGCCATACCGTGGGCGGCGCCACGAGGTAGGCACCGGGCCGCCGGCGCACCCCGCGCCGAGAAGCCGGCTGGAGCGGGAACGGCGCCGTCGGACGGTCGAGCGATCGACCGGCCGGCGGCGCCGTCCTCTTTCCGGGGCCGGCTCGAACCGGGTCCGCGTACCCTCCCCCAGTGTCCGATCCCCTCCTGCCCTTCCGCGCGGATCCCGCGGGGAGCGCGATCCTCCTCGACATCGACGGCACCCTCGCGCCGACCGTCGCCCATCCGGACGAATCCTCGGTCCCGGCCCGGACCCTCGAGGTCCTCCGCGTCCTCGTCGGGCGCTACGCGCTCGTGGGCGTCATCTCCGGGCGCACGATCGATGAGGCCCGGCGGCTCGTTCCGGTCGAGGGCGTGGCCTTCTCCGGCAACCACGGCCTCGAGGTCCTGGTCGACGGCGTCGTCCGCCCCGTGCCCGAGGCCGCCGTCCACGCGGGGACGATCCGCCGGGCGGCGGAGCGTCTCGAGCCCGTCGTCCGCGGAGCCGGAGGGTGGATCGAGGACAAGGGCCTGACGCTGACGCTGCACTACCGCCAGTCGACGGACATCGTCGCCGCGGCGCGGCTGATCGGGGCGGAGGCGGACCGGATCGCCCGCGAGCTGGGGCTGCGCTCGGTCCCGGGCCGGATGAGCTTCGAGCTGCGGCCCCCGACGGAGGCGAGCAAGGGGACCGCCGTCCGCGCGCTGCTGGCCACCGCACCGGTCGCGCGCTCGCTCTACGCGGGGGATGACACGACGGACCTCGACGCCTTCGCCGCCGTCGACGTCTCCGTCGCGGTCGACTCGGCCGAGGCGCCCGCCGGCCTCCGGGAGGCGGCGACCCTGCTCGTGGACGGCCCGGCCGGGCTCGCGCGCCTGCTCGACACGCTCCGCTGACGAGCAGGCGCTCGTCGTCGCGGCGGGCTGCGGCCCGCCCCGCGCGCGGCGTTCGGCGGCGGCGCTCAGCGCAGGCCGAGGTGCTGCTTGAGGGCGCGCGTCTGGCGACGGGCCACCTCGAGCGTCGTGCCCGCCCCGTCGTCCAGCCGCACCGCCGAGCGGCCCGGCGCGACCGTCTCCAGCGAGCCGACGTGCCGGAGGTTGACGATGACGCTCCGGTGGATCCGGAAGAACACGTTCGACGGCAGCGCGTCCTCGAGCTCGCGCATCGACTGGCCGGAGAGGAGGCGCTCGGCCGCCGTCGTGTGGATCCAGCTGTTGTCGCCGTCGGCCTCGGCGTAGAGGACGTCCTCGTGCTCGAGCAGCTGCGTCTCGCCGCGCCGGGTGACGAGCACGCGGTCGAGGGCCGGCCCGCGCACGCGCCTGCCCTCCGCGCCCTCCGAGAGCGCGACGAGCCGGCGGACCGCCTGCGCGAGCCGCGCCTCGGCGACGGGCTTGAGCAGGTAGTCGACGGCGTCGACGGAGAAGGCCTGGATCGCCTGGTCGTCGTGCGCGGTGACGAAGACGACGAGCGGCCTCGGCTCCCAGTCGAGCGAGCTCGAACGCGGCGTCCATCCCGCTCCGCTCCGGCATGTCGATGTCGAGGAAGAGGACGTCGTAGTCGACCCGGGAGGCGAGGGCGAGCGCCTCGCGCACGGACGCCGCCTCGCCGACGACCTCGACCTCTTCCGCGTGGACGGCGAGCAGGAACCGCAGCTCCGCCCGCGCCGGAGCCTCGTCGTCGACGATCAGCGCGAGGAGCGGCGTCACCGGCTGTCGGGCGGCTCGACCGGGACGAGGATCGAGACCCGGGTCCCGACGTAGCGGCGACGAGACGATCCGCAGCCGCGCGCAGGTCGCCGTACAGCGCCTCGAGCCGCTGATCGACGCTCGAGAGCCCGAACCCGGCGCGCTCCGCTGCCGATCCCCGGCTCGAGCACGCTCTCGATGTCCGGACGGGCGATCCCGCGTCCGTTGTCCCGAACGGTCACGCGCAGCTGGCCGAAGCGGACCATCGCCGGAGACGACGACGCGGAGCGGCCGGTCGTCTTGCCGTGCCGGATCGCGTTCTCGACGAGCGGCTGGACGGAGAAGGGCGGCACCCGGGCCTGGCGCGCCTGCTCGGTGATCCGCAGCTCCACCTCCAGGCCGTCGCCGAAGCGGGCAGCTCGAGCGCCAGTGTAGGCGTCGACGTGACCATCTCCTCGTCAGCGTGATGAACGTCTGCGGCCGGCGCAGGGTCGCGCGGCAGTAGGCGGCGAAGGCGAGCACGAGCCGGCGCGCCTCGTCCGGCTGGGTGCGGCAGAAGGCGGCGATCGTGTTCAGGGCGTTGAAGAGGAAGTGCGGCTCGATCTGCGCCTGGAGCGCCGCCAGCTCGGCGTTCGCCGCGGACTGCCGGTGCACGTCGAGCTCACCGACCGCGAGCTCCGTCCCGACCAGGCCGCGCCAGTGGTCGGCGATCGCCCGGTCGCGGTCGGAGACGTTGAGGGCCCCCTCCGAGAACAGGACCAGCGAGCCGAGGACGTTCACGCGATCCGAGATCGGCGCGACGACCGCCGACTTCAGGGGGCACGAGCGCGCATCGCAGCCGTGCCGCCAACCGACGGGGAGCCGGGCCACCCGCCGCGCCGCCATCGCCCCGGCCGCGCCCGGCGGGACGGCGTCCCCGCCCCGTGATGGTCTCCGCCGAGGCCCACGTGGGCGAGGACGCGCTCGCGATCGGTGACGGCGACGGCGCCGTAGCCGAGACGGGCGTGGATCTCGAGCGCGAGGACCTTCGCCGTGGTGGCGTCAGCCCGGCCCGGACCTGGGCCGCACCTGGTCGACGATCGCCAGGATCTCGGCCGCCGGCGCCTGGCCGAGGGGCACGACCGCGCCGAACGCGTGACGGACGAGGCCCATCCAGAGGACGAGCGCGAGCGTGGTCGCGGCGACGAGGGGGACGAGGAGGAAGAGCGAGAAGCCGAGCTCCTGGAGCGCGCGCAGCGCCAGGTAGACGACCGCGGCCTGGATCAGCGCGAGCGCGCTCGCGGCCAGCAGGGGGCCGCGGATGTCGGCCCACCGCCGTCCGACGCGGGCGGCGGCGATCCGCCGGCCGGTGGTCGCCACGACGAGCGGCGGCTGACGGCGGTCGGGGCCGCCGGGAGCGTCGCCCGCGACCGGCCGCTCGTCGGTCACCCTCATCCGTGCAGTGTGACGGACCCCCGGTCGGCGCCGGCCGGCCCGCCGGCCCTGGCTATGCTGGGATCGAGGGGCGCGGCCGCGACCCCACGCCACCGCCCGAGTGAACGTGAACGCCGTCCCGCACCCCAGGGTCGCTCGCCGAGAGGCCCAGCGGCGCCGTCGCCGCAACCGCCGCCTCGCGGTCGGGTTCGTCGCGGCCGTCCTCGCCCTTCTCGGCGGCTACGCGCTCTACACGGTCGGGCGCGTCCTGCCCGGGGTCTCCGTCGACGGCGTCGACGTCGGCGGCCGGACGCGGGCCGACGCCGAGGCCGCGCTCCGCACGCAGTTCGCGGCCCGGATGCGCCGCCCGCTCCTCGTCCACGCGGGCGGCCGCACGGCGCGCGTCGTGCCGGCCGATCTGGGCATCGGCATCGACGTCCGCGCGACCGTCGACCGCGCGCTCGCCGAGGACCGGATCGGGGGGCGCCTCCTGCCCCTCCTTCGCTCGTCGGCGGTCGAGCCCGTGATCCGGGCGCCCCGCCGGGATCTCGCTGCCGGCGGCGCTCGGAGACGCGCTCCGGCCCCCGAGGAACGCCGGAGTCACCGTCTCGGGGAGCGGGCGGCCGGCCGTCGTCCCGGCCCGGACCGGGACCGGGTTCGATCCGGCCGCCACCGCGCGGGCGATCGTGGCGGCCGCCTTCGCGGGACGCCACGAGGTCACGCTCACGGCCGTGACGACGCGCGCGGACGTGTCGACGGCCGTCGCGCGCGCCGCGGCGGCGAAGATCCGCGCGATCTCGGCCCGGCCGGTCCGCCTGCTCGTCGCCGGCGCACGGGTCGGCACGCTGCGCGGAGCGGCGCTCGGACCGCTCGTCCGGGTGCACCCCACGGCCACCGGCTTCGCGATCGCGTTCGATCCCGCCGGCCTCCGCACGGCCCTCGGGCCGGCCCAGGCCCTGCTCGGGCGCGAGCCGCGCGACGCGACGTGGTCGACGGACGGCACCGCCGCCCGCGTCGTCCCCGCGCGCACCGGCCGGGCGATCGACCTGGCGCTGGCCGGCCCGGCGATCCTCGCCGCGGCGGAGTCGCGCTCCGCCCGCCGGGCCGCGCTCGTCGTCTCGACCCGGCCGCCCGCGCGCTCCACGGCCGAGGCGGCATCCCTCGGGATCGTCGAGCGCGTCGCCTCGGCGACCACGAGCCTCGGCTCCTCCTCGCCGAACCGCGTCCACAACGTCGAGCTGATGGCGGAGCTCCTCGACGGCACCGTCGTCCCCCCGGGCCAGACGTTCTCGTTCAACGACGCAGTCGGCGAGCGCACCGCCGCCCGCGGCTTCCTGGAGGGCCAGGAGATCGTCAACGGCCTCCTGATCCCCTCGATCGGAGGAGGCGTCTGCCAGGCGGCGTCATCCGTCTACGACGCCGCGCTCGACGGCGGCTACACGATCGTCTCCCGGACCAACCACTCGTTCTACCTCTCCCACTACGGGATGGGCCTCGACGCCACCGTCTCCTGGGGCGGGCCGGACTTCGCGTTCCGGAACGACAGCCCCAACGGGATCCTGATCAGGACGCGAGCGGACGCGGCGACGATGACGGTCAACCTCTACTCGACGAGCCGCGGGACGACGACCACCCTGACCGCCGGCACGCCGACGCGTCGGACGACCCCCGGTGTCCGCTACGTGCTGGACCGGAGCCTGCCCCCCACCGTCGCCCGGCAGCAGACGTCCGGCGAGGGCGGCTTCGACGTCGTGCTCTCGCGCGTCGTCCGCCGCGGCGCGACGATCGTCCGCCAGGACAGCTTCGCCTCCCACTACGTCCCGGAGGATCGGATCTTCTACGTGGGCGAGCGGTTCAAGGTGCCGGCGGGGCACACGCTCGAATCGCTGCCGACCGACGGGACCTGATCGGCTCCGCGCCGCCGCCTCAGCTCCCGGCCGCCCGGCCCGTCGAGGCGCGAAGGGCGAGGGCGGGCGCGATCAGGGTCCGGTCCGCACCGTCCGCAGGACCGCCGTCGAGCGCCCGGATCGCGGCGTCGACGGCCAGCGACGCTGCCCGCTCCAGGTCCCAGCCGGTGGAGGTCAGAGGCGGATCGACGAGCAGCGAGAGCGGGAAGTCGTCGAAGCCCGCGACGGAGACGTCGTCCGGGATCGTCAGGCCGAGCTGCCGGCAGGCCAGGTAGACGCCGTAGGCGAACGAGTCGGAGAGGCAGAAGAACGCCGTCGGCCGGTCCGGCCGGCCGAGGATCTCGCGGGCGAGCGCGGCCGCGCCCTCGAGCGTGAAGGCGGAGCGCTCGACCTCGAGGCGGATCCCGTAGCGGGCGCTCCACGCCTGCAGGGCCCGCTCCGCGGTCCGGTCCACCGCCTCGCCCATCACCCAGGAGAGGACGCAGATGCGGCGGTGGCCCAGCTCCTCGAGGTGGCGCAGGGTCAGCTCGACGCCG
This sequence comes from uncultured Thermoleophilia bacterium, assembly GCA_963800515.1. Classification (GTDB taxonomy): domain Bacteria; phylum Actinomycetota; class Thermoleophilia; order Gaiellales; family F1-60-MAGs149; genus CAWDBC01. Next base: position 180,261 of record CAWDBC010000002.1, on the reverse strand, counting down.
CGGTCGTTGTCGAAGACCACCTCGCCGGCGACGGCGACGCCGGGCAGGTTCGCGCCCAGGGTGACGATCGGGAGCCGCGCCGCGAGCCGGTGCCAGTCGTCGACCGGCCGGCCGACCGGAGAGACGATCAGGGCGTCGACGCGCTGGTCCACGAGCTTGCGCGCCAGCTCGACGCCGAGCTCCGCGTCGCCGTCCGCGTCGGCCACCAGGGTCGAGCGGCCGAGAGAGCGGAGGACCCGCTGCACCTCGTTCGACGAGCGACTGGTGCCAGAAGTCGGAGAGGCTTCCGACGAGCAGCCCGATCGTTCCCGTCCGTCCCCCGCGGAGCGCCCGGGCGATCGGGTCCACCTCGTAGCCGAGCCGATCGGCGGCCTCCCGCACCCGCTCCTGGGTGTCGGCCGAGACCTGGAGGCCCCGCAGCGCGTAGCTGACGGCCGCCGGCGACAGGCCCGTCTCCTGCGCGAGCTCCCGGATCGTCGGCCGCTTCCCGGAAGCGGGCATCCCGGAAGCCTACCGCGGTCCTTGACACCGGGTCCTTCGGGACGTACGCTTGTGAAACGGTTCACTGAAACGTTTCACCTGTACCGAGTGACGTCAGGGGAGCCGAGGCTCGACATAATGGTCCCTGATTCGATGCATAAGGTACCCGTGATACTGGACGTCCACCAGCACCTCTGGCCCGAGGGCCTGCTCGCCCGGCTCTCCGCTCGGACGCGTGGTCCGCGGATCGATCGGACGGACCCCGGCGAGCGCTGGGTGCTGTCGCTGGACGGCGAGCTTCCCGGCTCGTTCGACCTCGCCGACCACGATCCGGAGGCCCGCGCGGCCCTCGTCGTGAGCGACGGCCTCGACCACGCGCTGATCGTCCCCCCGATCGCGTTCGGGATCGAGAGCCTGCCTCCCGACGAGGCCGAGCATCTCCTCGACGCCTACCACGAGGGGGTGCTCGAGCTGCCGGCGTGCTTCTCCGCGTGGGCGGCCGCCCGCCTCGTCGACCCCGACCCGGAGAAGCTCGCCGAGACCCTGGACCGCGGGTTCATCGGCCTCGCCCTGCCGGCCGGCGCGCTGACCACCCCGAGCGGCTGGGAGCGCTGCGCCCCGCTCCTCGAGGTCGCCGAAGGCCGCGACCTGCCCCTCTTCATCCATCCGGGCCAGTCGCCGTGGGAGCTCGACCCCGCCCCCGGACCGGGCGAGCCGGACTGGTTCCCCGCGATGACGCGGTACATCGCCCAGATGCAGAGCGCGTGGTACGCGCTCGCGATCTCCGGCCGGGCCCAGCATCCCCGGCTCCGGGTCGTCTTCGCGCTCCTCGCCGGCCTCGCCCCGGTCCACATCGAGCGCCTGGCGATGCGCCAGGGCTACGACCCCCTCGATCGGCTCGCCTACCTCGAGACGAGCTCGTACGGCAACCGCGCGCTCGACGCCGTGCTCCGCGTCGTCGGCGTCGACAACGTCGTCTACGGGTCCGACCGGCCCATCGTCCCGGGAGTCGCCCCGAAGCAGGACGCGCTCGGGACGCTCCTCCTGACCACCAATCCCGAGCGTCTGTTCCCCTCGTTCCTCACTGCCGCCCCGAAGGAGGCCCGATGACCCTGCTCGAAGCTCCGGAGACCCGCACCCTGACGTTCGAGGAGCTGCAGCAGGTGGCACAGGACCTCGTCGCCGACGAGTCGCAGTGGCGGCACCTCGTGCTGCACACACCGAACCAGCGCAACTACGTCGAGCTCCACCGCGACGGCACGTACGACGCCTGGCTGATCTGCTGGATGAACGATCACGACACCGGCTTCCACGACCACGACACGTCGGGCGGCTGCGTGGCCGTCGTCGAGGGGGACATCGTGGAGGAGCGGATGCGGCTCGCCCAGGAGCCCGTCGTGCGGCGCTTCTCCGGCGGCGCGAGCTTCACGTTCGACTCCTCGAGCGTGCACCGGATGCACCACGAAGGAGGGCGGCCGGCGGTCACGATCCACGTCTACTCGCCTCCCCTGTGGCGCATGGGCGCCTACCTGGTGGACGAGGACGGAACGCTGCGGCGGGAGACCCTGAGCTACGCCGAGGAGCTCCGGCCCCGGAGCTAGGCGGAGTCGCGGACGATCGCCCGGGCCCGGCTCGTCAGCGTCCGCAGCTGAGCGCGACGGCCGGCGGCCCCGGCGGCGATCACCGCCGGGCAACGCCGCGGGAGGGCGCCGCGGCGCTCGAGGAAGCCGACCACGTCGGCGAGCGCCCGCTCGCCGACCTCCAGGGGGTAGGCGTGGCCCACGCCCTGGTAGACCACGAGCTCGGCGCCGGGGATCGACGCCGCGAGCAGGCGCGCGTTGGCGACCGGGACGACGCGGTCGGCCGAGCCGTGCAGGATCAGGGCGGGCAGGTCGAGGCGGGCGAGGCGGCCGTTGGCGTCGTGGGTCGCCGCGGCGAGGAACTGGCGGAGCGCCGCCCGCGGTGCGGCCGCGCCGTCCGTGAGGAGGGGCTCGGGCCGCTCGCCCGCGGCCCGGCGGGCCGCGGCGTAGGCGGGCGAGACGAGGAGCGGGTCCCCGTCGCCGGACGACGCGCCGACGAGCCGTCGCAGCACGGCGCGCGAGGGGAGCACGGCGGAGCGTCCTCCCGGCCAGGTGCAGCCGAGGACGAGCGCCCGGACCCGTCGGGGATGGCGGAGCGCGAGCTCCTGCGCGACCATCCCGCCCAGGGAGACGCCGTAGACGCTCGCCTCCGCGACGCCGGCCTGGTCGAGGACCGCGGCGAGACCGTCGGCGAGACGTCCGGTCGTCAACCGGCCCGGGTCCACCGGCGAGGCGCCGGCGCCGGGATTGTCGACGGCGATCACCGAGAAGCGCTCGGCGAGGCGAACGGCGGTCTCCCCCCAGGCGGCCGCCGGGAGCTGGAGCCCCATCACGAGCAGGAGGGGAGGCCCCGAGCCGTGCCGCGTCCAGGCGAGGCGTGGCGGCGGTCGTCGGCGGGGACGCAGTCGGCCGGGGCCCGGCGGCGACGCCATCCGCGTTCGTCCTAGTCGCCGGGGCTCGGTCGTCCGGGCTTGCGCAGCGCCCGGAAGGCCGCCCAGTCGCGCGTGTTGACGACGTCCGCCGCCCTCGCCCAGCCGCGCCGGGCCGTCGCCACCCCGTACTGCATGAAGTCGAGCGTGGCCGTGCGGTGGGCGTCCGTCGAGACCACGATCTTGACGCCGGCCTCGATCGCGGTCCGCACGTGCGCGCCCCGGAGGTCGAGGCGACGGGGGTTCGCGTTGACCTCGAGGAAGGTCCCGTGCGCGAGACAGGTCGCGATCACGCGCTCCAGGTCAAGGTCGAACGGCTCGCGGCGGCCGAGCTGGCGCCCCGTCGGGTGCCCGATCACGTCGACGGAGGGGTGCGCCGCGGCGGCGCAGACCCGGTCCGTCATCCGCCTCCGGTCGAGTCCCTGCTGGCCGTGGACGGAGGCCACGACCCAGTCGAGGCCGGCGAGCACCTCGTCGGGGTAGTCGAGCCTCCCGTCCACGAGGATGTCGACCTCGGCGCCGGCGAGGAGCTCGAAGCCGTCCCGGCGGACCAGGGCCGCGTGCTCGCGAACGGCGGCGGCGTGCGCGAGGACCTCCTCGGCGTCCAGCCCGATGCCCATCCCCACGCCCTTGGAGTGATCGGTCACGGCGTAGTAGAGGTAGCCGCGCGCGCGGGCCGCCGCGACCATCTCGGCGATCGAGGCCGTCCCGTCCGAGGCCGTCGTGTGGGTGTGGAGGTCGCCGCGGATGTCGTCGAGCTCCACGAGCCGGGGGAGCGTTCCGGCGCGAGCCCCGGCCAGCTCGCCGCGTCCCTCCCGGATCTCCGGCGGGATCGGCTGGTAGCCGAGCCGCCGGTACACCTCGTCCTCCGAGCCGGTCCGGAACACCTCGCCCGTCGCGACCTCCTCGATCCCCCACTCGGAGACGCGGAGCCCGCGGGCGGCGGCGTCCTCGCGCATCTCGATGTTGTGGTCCCGGGAGCCCGTGAAGTGCTGCAGCAGGTTGCCGTACGAGGCCGGAGGGACCACCCGGAGGTCGACCTGCAGGCCGTCGTGGCCGACGACGGAGCACTTCGTGTCGCCCCGGGCGATCACCTCGGCGACGGCGCCCGAGGCGCCGAACGCCTCGAGCAGCGCGGCCGGGTCGTCGCTCGCGGCGATCAGGTCGACGTCGCCGACCGTCTCGCGCCGCCGGCGCAGCGATCCCGCCTCGGAGGCCGCCACGCAGGCCGGATGCGCGCGCAGCTCCTCGAGCATCGTCTGCGCCCGGGCGAGGCCGCGGTCGAGGAGGACGACGCCCTTGCGCGTCTGCGCGCCGGCCGCGATTCCCGCCAGGATCTTCTCCTCGGCCTTGGCCCCCAGGCCGGCGACCCCCCGGACCCGCTGCGCCGCGGCCGCCTCGCGGAGCTCCTCGACGGTCGTGATCCCGAGCGCCTCCGCCAGCTTGCGCGTCGTCTTGGCGCCGACCCCGGGCAGCCGCATGATGTCGACGAGGCCGACCGGGATCTTCGCCTGGAGGCGGTCGAGCGCGGCGATCGTCCCCGTCTCCCGCAGCTCCGCGACCTTCGCGGCGATCGTCTCACCGACGTCCTTGAGCTCCGTCAGGCGCCCCTGCTCCGAGAGCGCCATCGCCGACTCCGTCGCCTCCCGGATGCTCGCCGCCGCACGGTGGTAGGCGAGCACGCGGTAGACCACGGCGCCGTCCAGCTCGTAGAGGTCGCCCAGACGGTCGATCAGGTCGGCGATCTCGGCGTTGCGGCGTGGAGCGGGCGCGGGGGCGTCGATGACGGCAGCGTACCGGCGTGGGATCGACCATCATGCCGTGCCGATGTCGTCGAGCGACCCCCCCTCGCGCCCGCCGGCGGGCTCCCTCGTCTGCCTGCCCACCTACGACGAGCGGGAGAACCTGCCGCGGATGATCGACGCGCTCGAGGCCGTCCGCACGGAGGTGCCCGGCGGCCTCGACGTGCTCGTGATCGACGACGAGTCGCCGGACGGGACGGGACGCATCGCCGACGCGCTCGCCGCCTCCCGCCCCTGGCTCACCGTCCTCCACCGGGCGCGGAAGGAGGGACTGGGCCGGGCCTACCTCGACGGGTTCGCGATCGCCCTCGACCGCGGGTACGAGCGCATCCTGGAGATGGACTGCGACTTCTCGCACGACCCGGCCGAGCTGCCGCGCCTCGTCGCCGCCACGATCGGCGGTGCCGACCTCGTGCTCGGGTCGCGGTACGTGCCCGGCGGCGGCGTCGAGAACTGGGGGGTCGTGCGGCGGATCATCTCCGCCGGCGGCTGCGCGTACGCCCGCATCCTCCTCGGCATCCACATCCGCGACGCCACCGGCGGCTTCAAGTGCTTCCGCCGCGAGGTGCTCGCCGCCGTCGACCTCGAGCGCGTCGACGCGCAGGGCTACACCTTCCAGATCGAGATGACCTATCGGGCGCTCCTGGCCGGCTTCGTCGTGGTCGAGCTGCCGATCCTGTTCCGCGATCGCGTCGCCGGCGGATCCAAGATGAGCCGGTCGATCGTGCTCGAGGCCGCCTGGCGCGTTCCCCTCCTGCGCGTCGCCGCCCTCCGCGGCCGGATCGTCTGCAGGAGCTCGGAAGCGATCCTCGTATCATGAGGTCATGCGTGGCCGAACGAAGGCGCTGACCGGGATCGCCGGCGTGGTGGTCGTCGCGGCCGCCGCCGGCGGGGCGTACGCGGCCGCCCAGTTCGCCGATCGTCCGAGCGTCGGTCAGCTGGAGTCGCCGAGCGGGCCGGTGCTGCGCACGACGACGCCGACGCTGCGCCTGGCGGTCAAGCACCAGGGGCGGCTCAAGGACCTCGCCGTCCTCGTCGACGGCGCCCCGGTCGCCAGTCGGCTCGTGATGGGTGACGGCGTGATCGCGATGCGGCTGCCGCGGCTGACGCAGGGGCAGCACGTCGTGGCCCTGCGCGCCCGGGACGCCGGCCTCTTCGGCTCGACCTACACGCGCCGGACGGAGCTCACCGTCGACACCACGAAGCCGCGGCTCCGGGTGGCGCCGACCGCGAGCGGATGGTCGAAGCGGGTCAGGATCGCTGGCCGCTCCGAGCCGGGCGCGCGCCTCCTGGCGACCTGGAAGGGCGGCTCCACGACCCTGACCGTTCCCGCCACCGGCCGGTACGCGATCTCGCCCGCGCTTCCCTCGGGCAGGACGCTCGTGCGGATCACGGTGAGGGACCTGGCCGGGAACGCGCGGACCCGCAAGCAGTGGGTGCGCTACGACGCCGTGCCCCCGGCGCTTGCCCTGAAGGGGCTGCCGGCCTGGCAGCAGACCGAGGCGCCGGCGTTCTCCGTGCCCGTCACCGACGTCTCGGCCGTCCGCCTGGCGGCCACGATCGACGGCGAGCCGCTCGTCGGCGGCACGCTCGCGGGCGACGTGTTCCGCGTTCAGGCCCACCGCCTCTACGAGGGAACGCACACGGTCGCCTTCCGGGCCACGGACGCCGCCGGCAACACGACCTCCGTCGCGAAGACCTTCGGCGTCCGCTCGACCGACAAGCTGACCAACGACCTCACGATCGGCCCTGGCGCCCGCGGTGTCCCCGTTCGCGTGCTCGCCCGCCGGCTCCAGTCGGAGGGGTTCTGGTCGAAGAAGGCGAAGAAGCTGCCCTGGCGCTACGACGACCGGCTCAAGGCCGCCGTCGCCGCCTACCAGAAGAAGCACCACATGCCGGCCGACGGGATCGCCCGCCCGGCCCTGCTCCAGGCCACGGCGGGCAAGCTCGTCGTCTACCGGTCGAAGCTGCAGGTCTGGGTCTGGAAGAACGGCGAGCACGTCGCGACGTTCCCGATCGCGATCGGGATGCCGGGCCACGAGACCCCGACGGGGACGTACTCGATCATCGAGAAGATCAAGAACCCCACCTGGATCCCGCCGAACTCGCCCTGGGCCGTGGGGCTGGAGAAGATCCCGCCCGGCGCGACGAATCCGCTGGGGCCGCGCTGGATCGGGACGTCCGCCCCCGCGATCGGCTTCCACGGGACTCCGCAGGACTGGTCGGTCGGCACGGCCGCCTCGCACGGCTGCATGCGGATGCACTTCGCCGACGTCATCAAGATGTACGACCTCGTCGAGGTCGGCGAGCCCGTCATCATCAACGCCTGAGGCCAGCACCCGGGGCGCCCGGAAGCCGGAAATCCGCTGGAAAAGGGGGGTCGAGCCGGCGATCGCGAGCTTCCTCACACTCCGGCGGCAAAACCTTTCCGTTCGGCGGTAGATCCGAACCTTTCGCGCCGTATGCCCATTACGGGCGGGGCTTATGGTCAGGGTGAGCCTCGGGGGACCGGGGCGAGGCCACTCCTGCGCCTCGCGCCCGGCCGGCGGCTCCGACCTAGGAGGAAAGAGCATGCGCGCACGACTGGCAGCCCTCGCCCTACCCCTCGCCGCCGGCGCCGCGATCGCCGCGCCGGGGATCGCCTCGGCGGCGGCGAAGAGCACCGTGTACACCCTCAAGGGGCACGTCATCGCGGAGCCCCCCGTCGGTGCCAACACCGTGTTCATCCACGTCGAGGACGGCGACTACGCCGGCCTCAAGGCGATGCTCGGCGACGACGGGAACGCCACGTTCCTCGTCGACGGCAAGACGTCGATCCAGCACTGGGCGCACCGCACGCCGTCGCCCGTGACGCTCGACCAGATCTCCGCCGGCGACTGGGTCTCGGTCCAGATCCGCGCCCCGCGCGGCCTCAAGATCGCCGACCTGCAGAACGTCCCGGCCAAGAGCGTCGCCGACTACGCGAAGCACTGGGTGCCGAAGCTCCCGCTCTTCCGCTACGCCGGCACCGTCATCTCGACGACGCCGACCTCCGTCACGGTGACGGTCGAGCGCGGCAACCGGCGGGCGCTGCACTCGCTCCTCAACCGGCCGTCGCAGGAGACGTTCACCGTCGGCGCCCGGACGCAGTACCTGCTCTGGACCGGCTGGGTCCCGACCGTCGAGACCCTCGGCGACATCGCGCCCGGCGACGCCGTCGCCGTCAACATCCGCGCTCCGCGCCGCTCGACGCTGGCCCAGCTCACGGCCACGCCGGCCCGCACGATCGGCGAGCACCAGCCCGCCGCGCCGGACGACCACTCCAAGGGCGTCAAGTAGGGGGACGATCCGCGTCGCGGACGAGGCGCCTGGGGCTTCCCCCGGTGGCCGTCCGCGGCGCGGATCGCTCGTCGCGCCCGCCGACCGCAGGTCCGCCATGCGCGCTCGAACCGGCGCGAAGCGGGCGGCCTCCTCGGCGTCGTGCGTGACCAGGACGGCCGTCTGGCCGAGCCCGTCGAGCACGCCGACGACGTCGGCGAGCAGCCGGTCCCTGAGCTCCGTGTCCAGGGCTCCGAAGGGCTCGTCCAGGAGGACGACCCGCGGCGCCGGTGCCAGGGTCCGGGCGAGGGCGACGCGCTGCGCCTCGCCACCCGAGAGCGTCGAGACGGCGCGCCGCTCGTAGCCGCCGAGGCCGACGAGGTCGAGGAGGGCGGCGACCCGGTCGGCGATCTCGACGGCCGGCCGCCGGGCCATCCGCAGGCCGAAGCCGACGTTCCGCCCCACGTCGAGGTGCGGGAAGAGGACGTCGTCCTGGAAGACGAGGCCGATGCCGCGCCGCTCGGGGGGGGCGTCGGTCAGGTCGGCGTCGTTCCAGGAGACCCGCCCCCGGTCCGGACGCTCGAGGCCCGCGATGACGCGAAGCAGCGTCGACTTGCCGCTCCCGGAGGGACCCTGCAGCGCGAGCCGCTCGCCCGTGCCCACCCGGAGCGAGACGCCCTCGAGGACCAGGTGGTCCCCGAGGGCCAGGAACACGTCCTCGACCCGGAGGCTCACAGCCCCAGCCGGTCGCGCGAGCGGAGCGCCTCGCAGGCGAGGAGGACGGCGGCGGTGACGGCCGCCAGCACCACCGCGAGGGCCAGCGCCTCCTGGCGCAGGAGCGGTGAGGGGGAGGACGCGAGCCGGCCGATCGCGATCGGCAGGGTCGGCTGGTCGGGGCGGACGAGGAAGGAGGACGCGCCGAACTCGCCGAGGGAGATCGCGAACGCGAAGCCGAGCCCGGAGAGGGCGGAGCGCAGGCAGAGCCGGAGGTCGACGAGCACGAGCGTGGCGAGGGGAGAGGCGCCGAGCACCCGCGCCGCGTCCCGCAGGCGCGGATCGATGCTCCGGAGGACGGGGAGGATCGCCGCCACGACGAACGGCACCGCGACGAGCGCGTGTGCGAGGGGGACCGCGGCCGCCGAGGAGCGGAGGTCGAGCGGCGGGGTGTCGAACGCGAGCAGGAAGCCGAGCCCGACCGTGACGGCGCTCGTGCCGAGAGGCAGCAGGTAGGCGAGCTCGAGCGAGCGCCCGAGCCGGCTCCCGTGCACGACCACGAGGGAGACGGCGAGGCCGAGGACGAGGGCGATCGCGCCCGCGGCGAGGGCGTAGCGCAGCGAGACGAGCGCGGCCCGGAGGGCGGAGCCGACGAGCGTCGAGCCGTGCGGCGGGTCGGCGATCGCGCGGTAGCCGCCCAGCCCGAACCCGCCCTCGCGGCCTCGAAGCGACTGCTCGACGAGGCGGGCGACCGGCACCCCGAGGAGGAGCGCCGGCGAGAGGAGGCAGGCGGCGAGCGCGGTCCGCTCGCGCGCCGTCCGCGCCGGCCGCGCGGTCTCCCGGGCGCGGCGGAGCCGCTGCGGGACTGCCAGGCGCCGGCCGAGCAGCGTCTGGGCGGCGAGGAGCAGGAGGACGAGCCCGAGTTGCAGGACCGCGAGGAGGGCGGCGCCGCCGAGGTCGAGCTCCTCCGTCGTCCGCCGGTAGATCTCCACCTCGATCGTCGTCCGCCGAGGGTCGCCGAGGAGCAGGACGATCCCGAACGAGGTGAACGAGAAGAGGAAGACGAGCCCGGCCGCGCCGAGGAGCGCGGGCCGGAGGAGCGGCGCCGTGACGCTGCGGAAGGCGGCGAACGGCGTGGCGCCGAGCGACCGCGCCGCCTCCGTCGCCCGCGGGTCGAGGTGCGCCCAGGCGCCGCCGACGAGACGGACGACGACGGCGTAGTTGAAGAACACGTGGGCGATCACGATGGCGAGCGGCGTGCCGATCAGGCGCGCGGGCAGGAGGGCGAGGAAGGCCGCCGCGACGACGACCGTCGGCAGCATGAACGGCACGGTCAGGAGCGCCAGGACGGACGAGCGGCCGCGGAACGAGCGGCGCGCGATCGCCCACGTCATCGGGAAGGCGACGACCATCGTCGCGGCGGCGGAGGCGACGGCCTGGGCCGTCGTGAACCAGAGGAGGCGCCACGTGGCCGGATCGCCGAGGACGCGCCGGACGACCTCCGCGGAGAGGGCGTGGCGGGCGATCACGGCGAGCGGCCAGAGGAAGAAGAGCGCGAGGACGAGGACCGGCCCCCCGAGCAGGGCGAGCTCGCCGCGCCGGCTGAGGAGGCGCCGGCTCACGCGCCCTCGACCGTCCGCCGCCAGGCTGCGATCAGGCCGTCCCGCTCGCGGGCGATCGTCGCCGGGTCGAGGGTCAGCGGATGGGCGGGCCGGAGCGCGAACCGGGCGAAGCTCGGCGGCAGGGCCACGCCCGGGATCACCGGCAGCACGTACATCTGCCCGGGCATGTCGGCCTGGAACGCCGGCGAGAGGAGGAAGTCGACGAGGGCCCTCCCCTGCTTCGCGTGACCTCCGGCGAGGACGCCGGCGAACTCGACCTGATCGAAGCAGGTCCCCTCGATCGCGAGGGTCGGTGAGGTCGCCGGCAGCGTCGCCGCGTCGCCGACCTCGGCCGGCGGGCTCGTGCCGTAGCTGGTCACGAGCGGATAGGCGCCCTTGCCGGTCGAGCCGGAGAAGTCGGCGGTGTAGGCCTGCTCCCAGCCCGCGTCGACCCGCACCCGGTTCTCCCTCAGCCGCGCGAGGTAGCCGGCGACCCCGGAGGCGCCGTAGCGGGCGCGGATGGCGAGGAGGAACGCGAGGCCGGGCGAGGAGGTCGCCGGGCTCTCGGTGACGAGGAGGCCCCGGTAGGCGGGGAGGACGAGATCGTCCAGGGTCCGGGGGATGGCGAGCCCTCGTCTCCGGAACCAGGCGCGATCGGCGTTGACGCAGACGGCGCCGCGATCGACGGGCGTGAACGCGTGCGTCGGGTCGAGCGCCCCGTCGGCCGCGGACAGGCGGGCGGCCGCCGCCGGCCTGTAGGGCGCGGCGATCCGGGCGGCGACCGCGCGCGAGAGGAAGGTCGTGTCGACGCCGAAGACCACGTCGCCGAGCGGCCGGTCCTTGGTCAGGATCACCCGGTTCAGCATCGCTCCCGCGTCGCCGAGCTGGACGATCCGGAGCTTCAGGCCGGACTCCTTCTCGAACGCGGCCCGGGCCGGCCCCGAGATCGCGAACGAGTCGTGGGTGACGAGGGTGACGGTCGTCGGGGAGCCGGACCCGCCGCAGGCGGCGACGAGCGCGACGAGCCCGAGCAGCGGAAGGACGAGGGCGAGTCGGCGCGCGGTCATGACCGCCGCCGATGGTCGAAGCCGCGCAGGGCGACGGCCCGCCCGCCGGCATCGAGGAGGACGGCGCCGGGCCCGTCCGTCCCCGGAGCGCGGACGCGGCCGATCACGACGAGGCCGTCGTCCTCCCCCATCCGCTCCGGCGCGACCGTGGCCAGGAGCTCGTAGTCCTCCCCGGCCGTCGCCGCGAAGGCGGCCGGCTCGACGCCCTCCGCGCGCGCGACCTCCTCGACGCCGGGAAGGAGCGGCAGGAGCCCCAGCTCCAGCTCGAGGACGACGCCCGAGACGCGCGCGAGGCGGGGCGCGTCGGCGGCGATCCCGTCCGACAGATCCATCGCCGCCGATGCCCGTCCGGCGAGCCGCGCGCCGGCGGCGAGACGGGGCTCGGGCTCCAGATGGCGGCGACCGAGGGCGCGGCGGACCTCGGGAGCGAGCCCGGGGGCGGCGCCGGCGAGCGCCATGCGGCCGGCCTCCGAGCCGCCGAGCGGGCCGGTGACGACGACCAGGTCGCCGGCCCGGGCGCCGCTCCGGCGGAGTGGCCGGTCCGCCCTTCCGAGGACGGTGACGGCGAGGGCGAGGACGTCCGAGCGGGCGACGTCGCCGCCGACGATCGGGCAGGCGTAGCGATCCGCCGCCTCGGCGAGCCCGCCGTAGAGCTCGACGATCTCGTCGTCGGAGAGCCCGGCCGGCGCGGCGAGCGCGACGAGGGCACCGGACGGGCGGGCGGCGCAGGCCGCCAGGTCGGACAGGGCGCGGGCCAGCGCCTTCCACCCGATCTGGTGTAGGGTCGCCGTCGCCCTGCTGACGTGCTGGCCCTCGATCGTCTGATCGACCGACACCACGAGGCCCGCGACCTCCGCGGCGTCGTCGCCGATCGCCTGCTGGCCGCCGAGCACCCGGGCGATCGCCGCGACGAGGGCGTCCTCCCCGTCCGACCGGACGCCCGATCGTCCGTCCTGCGACACCGTGGTCCTCCCTTCGCTGGCATGACCCAGATCAGGTTCTGCGGGTCTCCGACGGCTCTCTCCGTCGGACTCTCAGCCCTCGCGGGCTCCCCGGTTTCCGGAACGGACCGTATCAGGGGCGGGCCGCCCGGGCGGCCGACGCGACGGCGTCAGGAGACGGCGCCCGTGGGCGACGGTGCGCCGACCCGCTCCAGAGCCCGTAGGGCCGGCCGCGGCAGCGGCGCCAGAGCGAGGACGAGGGCGACGACGCCGGCGATGGCGACGACGACGTGCGGGGAGGCGAACTCGCCGACGACGCCCCAGAAGGTGAAGCCGACGCCCTGGACGAACATCAGCCCGGCGCTCCAGACGGCGAACGTCCGGCCGCGCATCGCCTCGGGCGTGCGTTCGAGGAGCCGCTGGTTGGAGGCGACGGCGTAGGCGCCGCCGAACCCGACCAGGAAGAGGAGGGCGAGGGCGAGCGAGAAGGACGGGCCGAGCACGAAGAGGATCGCCGGGACGACCGAGAGCAGGAACGCGGGCCGGACGATCGCCCGCTGGCCCCTCGACGTCAGGAGGCGCGCGGCCAGGACGGACGAGATGGTCAGGCCGGCCGGCATGGCGGCCAGCAGGTAGCCCACGTGGCTCGGGGACAGCCCGAGGTGGGCGACGAAGGGCGCCGCCAGCGCCTCGGGGGCGACGACGCAGAACGGCAGGGCCCAGCCGATCAGGAGGAGCGGGCGCAGCGGCGCGTAGGCGAGGACCTCGCGCACCCCGGCGAGCGAGCCGCCGAGGCCGAAGCGCGCGGCCCGGCCGGTGCGGGGGCGATCGCGCATCCCGCGTCGGAGCAGGAGCGCGGACCCGACGAACGACAGCGCGTCGACGGCGAGGGCGCCGCGCGGCGAGACGGCGACGAGGAGCAGCCCGCCGGTGGCGTTGCCGAGGATCTGGCCGGCCTGCGCCACCGTGCCCATCAGCGAGCCGCCGAGGACGTAGACCGGGCCGGAGGGGAGGATCTGGGCGAGGGTCGCCGAGCGGACGCCCGAGAACACGGGCGCGACGAGCCCGACGCCGCCGAGGAGGACGAGGATGCCCACGAGCGGCAGCCCGGGGATCAGCATCGCGCCGATCAGCCCGGCACAGAGGAGGTCGCAGGTCACGAGCACGCGACGGGCGGAGTAGCGGTCCACGATCGACGAGGCGACGATCCCGCCGAGGAGGTACGGGACGAACTCGATCGAGAAGACGGCGCCCGCGAGCGCCGACGAGCCGGTGCGCTGGTAGACGAGCACCGTCAGCGCGACGCTCGCGACGACGCTGCCGAGGATGGAGACGACGTACGCCGCGAAGATGGCCGGGAACTCGGACGTGGCGAAGACGTCGCTGTAGCGGGCCCGGCCTGGCTCGTCGGCATCCATGCGGCCAGCATCGGCGCCCGCTGGCTCCCGGTCGATGGATTCGTCTGGGGCCGAACCGTGCTATCCAGCCCGGATGCTCCGCGTCCGCATCGGCAGCGAGGCCCTCCTCCGGTGCCGCTTCGCCCGCTCGCCGCTGATGGAGACGATCCTCGCCGTGCGCGTCCTCCGTCAGGTCGACCGGGCGGCCCGCTACCACCTGCCGTGGCTCGACGATGCGGCCGGGAGGCTCGAGGGCCTGGACCTGACGGCCCTGACGATCGTCAGTCCGCGCGAGGGTTGGACGCCGGACTTCCTCTCGCCACCGCCGGAGCGGAGCCATACCGACGTCGCCACGGAGCTCGCCCGGGTGCGGGCGACCCCGGTCGAGCAGGTCGAGCTGGAGGTCCGGCGCTCCCTGACCGAACGGGCCGGCGAGCCCGTTCCCGACGGCGCCGCGCGCCTGCTCGACGACCCCGCCGCCACGCGCGACCGGCTTGCCGACCTCCTCGAGGGGTGCTGGAGCCGGATCGTCGAGCCGCACTGGCCGCGGCTCGTGGCGCTCCTCGACGCCGACATCGCCCATCGCACGAACGTGCTGGCCCAGGAGGGCCTGATCCGCGTGCTGAACGGGCTCGACCCGGAGCTCAGCTACCGGGACGGCGAGCTCCGCCGGGCGAATGCGGTCGAGGCGAGCCACGACCTTCAGGGCGACGGCCTCCTGCTGATCCCCAGCGCGTTCTCCTGGCCGCACACGATCTGGGTCGTGGATCCGCCCTGGCAGCCGACCGTCGTCTACCCGGCGCGGGGCGTGGCGGAGCTCTGGCGGCCGCACCGGCCGGCCGGAGGGGCCGACGCGCTCGGGCGGCTGCTCGGGGCGACGCGCGCGATGCTCCTCGCCTCGCTGGTCGAGCCCGCCTCGACGCGCACGCTGGCCCGGCGCCACGAGCTCGCCCCGGCGACCGTCTCGGAGCACCTGGGCGCACTCGCCGGGGCGGGCCTCGCCAGCCGCGGGCGCGCGGGACGGGAGGTGCTCTACGGGCTGACCGAGCTCGGCGCCCGGCTCGCGGATCCGCCCTCTGCCGTGGGCTGAGGCTCGTCGGGCGCTGCCGGCCCCGCCCCGCGCCCGCCGCAGCCGGCCGGGAGCCGATCCGTTGTACCCTTCGCCCGTGCTCCCCTCCGCGCATCCGGCCGTCCTGTTTACGGGGCCGGACGCGCGCGACCGCCCGTAGCGGCGACGGCGCGTCCGGCGGCGACCGGACCCGACCCACCACACGGAAGAGCACCGACGAGACCATGACCGACCGCATCGCCTATCCCGGCGCCGCCGGCTCCTACACCGCAGAGGCCGCCCACGCCCTCTATCCCGACGCCGACCTCTACTCGGCCGGCACGTTCGCCGACGTCGCCGCGGCCGTCCGCGCCGGCCGGGCCACGATCGGGGTCCTGCCGATCGAGAACTCGCTCGCCGGCCTCGTCGCCGACACCTGCGACCTGATCGCCGACGGCGACCTGCCCATCCACGCCGAGGCGGTGATGCACATCCCGCACTGCCTCTGCGCGCTCCCCGGGGCGACGATCGAGGGGATCCGGCGGATCTACTCCAATCCGGTCGCCCTCGCCCAATGCCGGCGGCTGACCGGGGAGGGGTACGAGCTGACCTCCACCTCGACGACCTCGGACGCCGTCTCGGCCGTCGCCGACGCGAACGACTGGTCGCTCGCGGCGATCGCCTCCCCGGGCGCCGCGGCGCGCTACGGCCTCGCGGTCCTGGCGGCTGACGTCTCCGACCACACGGAGAACTACACGCGCTTCATCGGGATCCGCAACTCGGGCCTCCGGCCCTACGACCCAGCCGAGAGCTGCCGGACGGCGCTCCGGATCGTCACCGGGCACAGCCCGGGGGCGCTGCACGCCGCGATCGAGCCGCTGCGCTACCACGAGGTCAACATGGTCTCCCTGCACTCGCGGCCGATCCCGGGGGAGCCCTGGCGCTACCAGTTCCTGATCGACATCGAGGGGCACGCCGCCCAGCCCGTCGTCGCCCGCGCGCTCGAGGACGTGGAGGCGCGGTCCGCGCGCCTCGTAATCCTCGGCTCGTACCCGGCCGCGGAGCGACCCGCGCCGGCCGCCGTCGGCTAGCCGTGTGGGAGGACATCCTCGCCCTCGGCCGGCCGCCGAACGAGGAGCGCGTCGCCTGGGCCACGAACCTGCCCGGGCGCTCGGCCCGGACCGCGCCGATCCCGCCGGGCCTCCACCCCGCGCTCCGGCGGGCGCTCGACCGCCAGGGCATCGAGCGCCTGTGGACGCACCAGGCCGAGGCCGTCGAGCGCGCGCTCGCCTCCCGCCACGTCGCCGTGACGACCGGCACCGCGAGCGGCAAGTCCCTCGCCTACCACCTGCCGGTGCTCGACCGGATCCTCCGCGAGCCCTCGTCCCGTGTCCTCTACCTGGCCCCGACGAAGGCGCTCGCGCAGGACCAGGCCCGCGTGCTCGCCTCGTTCGGGCTCGGACGGGCGGTCCGCTGCGCGATCTACGACGGGGACACGCCACCGGCCGAGCGGCTCGCGGCCCGGCGGGGGGCGAACATCCTGCTGACGAACCCGGACATGGTCCACGCCGGCCTCTGCCCCAACCACGAGCGGTGGGGCGACGTGCTGCAGAACCTCAGCCACGTCGTCGTCGACGAGGCCCACGTCTACCGCGGGGTCTTCGGCTCCCACGTCGCCCACGTCCTGCGACGGCTCCGCCGGCTCGCCGCCCTGCACGGGACGGCGCCCCAGTTGCTCCTCGCCTCGGCCACGATCGCCAACGCCGGCGAGGCCTTTGCCGCGCTCACCGGCGTCGAGGTCGACGTGGTCGAGGACGACGGCTCGCCGGCCGCGCCGCGGACGCTCGCCTTCTGGAACCCGACGCTCCTCGACCCCGCCACGGGGGAGCGCGCCTCGTCGATCGCCGAGGCGGCGGCGCTCCTCGTCGAGCTGGTCGCCCGCGGGCACCGGGCGATCGTCTTCGCGCGCTCGCGGACCGGCGCGGAGCTCCTCCAGAAGATCGCCCGGGACCTGCTGCTCGTCCGCGCCCCGGCGTTGGCCGACCGGATCGCGGCCTACCGGGCCGGCTACACCCCGGAGGACCGCCGCGCCCTGGAGCGCCGGCTCGCCTCCGGCGAGCTCGTCGGCGTCGTCGCCACGAGCGCGCTCGAGCTCGGCATCGACATCGGCTCGCTCGACGCCGCCATCGTCGTCGGCTTCCCCGGCACCGTCGCGAGCCTCCGCCAGCGGTTCGGGCGCGCCGGGCGGCGGGGCACCGCCCTCTCCGTCCTCGTCGCCTCGGAGGACGCCCTCGACCAGCACCTCGCCCACGCGCCGGAGCGGCTCCTCGGACGACCGGTCGAGGCCGCGATCCTCGACCCGGCCAATCCCGACATCCGCTCCGCCCACCTCGCCTGCGCTGCCCACGAGGCGCCGATCGCCGAGCGCGACGACGCGATCCTCGGCGACGGCACGTACGCGCAGGCGGCCCGGGAGACCTGGACCCGGCCGCTCGCCCTCACCGCGCGGGGCATCGCCTGGATCGGGGCCGACTCCCCCGCGCGATCGGTCGGGCTGCGGTCGGCGACGGCCTCGACGGTTGCGATCGTGGACGAGACCTCCGGCGAGCTCCTCGGCACCTCGGACAGCTCGCGGGCGCCTCGGAGCCTGCACGTCGGGGCGATCCACCTCCACCGCGGCCGCTCCTACGCCGTCTCCGACCTCGACCTCGAGGAGGGGATCGCGCTCCTCGAGCCGTTCTCCGGCGACTGGTACACGCAGGCGCGCGTGGAGACGGACCTCGCGCTCGGCACCGCCGAGGCGACGAGCCGCCACGGCGAGCTCGTCCTCCACTACGGACCGGTCGAGGTCGCCGAGCAGGTCACCGGCTACCAGCGCAAGCGCCTGCCCGACCACGAGGTCCTCGACACCCGCGCGCTCGACCTCCCCGAGGCGCGGTACACGACCCGCGGCTTCTGGTTGCGCGTCCCCGAGGCCTTCCTCGCCGCCATCCCGCCGCGAGCGCTCCTCGGCTCCCTCCACGCGGCGGAGCACGCGCTGATCTCGGTGCTCCCCCTCGTCGCGATGTGCGACCGCTGGGACATCGGGGGCCTCTCGACGGACGTGCACCCGGACACCGGCGGTCCGACGATCGTGATCCACGAGGCGACGCCCGGCGGCGTCGGGATCACGCGGCGGGCCTTCGACGCCTTCGCCATGCTCGCCGGCGATGCGGCCCTCGTCGTCGGCGACTGTCCCTGCGAGTCGGGCTGCCCGTCGTGCGTGCAATCGCCGAAGTGCGGCAACCTCAACGAGCCCCTGTCCAAGCCCGGCGCGCTCACCCTCCTCACGCTCCTGGAGCGCTCGACCACCGGGTGAGCCGGCGCGCGCCCGGCGTCGGGGGCCTCGCACGACCTGGTAGCGTTCCGCCCCGGAGGACGCCTCCTGCGTAACCCGGGGAAGTCGGTGCGAGTCCGACACGGTCCCGCCGCTGTGAGGGGTACCGCGGCGCCGCGGGAACTCCCGCCCACTGGTCCGAACGTGACCGGGAAGGGTAGGCGCCACGGCCGGCCGCCGGGCCGGAGCGCACCCCGAGTCAGAACACCCGCCTCCCGACCGGACGATCCTCGTGGAAGGTGGTCTTCATGCTTCGAACCCCCCGCCGGCTCCTGCCGGCCGCCGTCACGGCGCTGGCCGTCCTCGCCGGCCCGGCCGCCGTCACGGCGCTGGCCGTCCTCGCCGGCCCGGCCGCCGCCGTCGCCGCCTCCGGGCGCCTCGTCGAGGTGCGCGCGGTCTCGACGACGAGGGACGTGATCCGGCCGTCCGTCACCGGCACGGCGCAGGCGTACACGGACGACGCGGGCGTCGCCCACGCGCTCGCGGGTCCCACGGCCCTGGGCGCGCTCGTGACGGCCGCCAACGCGCAGGGGCGCACGGTCACCGGCACCTACTTCCCGTCCTTCTCCGACCTCCTCGTGACGAGGATCGCCGGCGTCCATCCGGCCTCGGCGACCGGCTTCTGGTCGTTCTTCCTGAACGGCGCGCCGGCCCAGACGGGGGCGGGCTCGACCCCGGTCAAGCGGGGACGCGGTCACCTTCATCCTCGAGAACGGCACGACGGACACGCTCGTCCTCGACCTCGCCGTTCGCAAGGTCGGCAAGCGGGCGATCACGTTCCGCGTCGAGACGATCGGCGGCAAGGCGCCCGTCCCGACCAGGGGCGCCTCCGTCGTCGTCGGCCGGCAGACGTTCAGGACGAACGCCAGGGGCCTCGCCGTCGTCCCGGTGACGAAGACGAAGATCACGACCGCCTACGCGACGCGCAAGGGCGCCGTGCGCTCCCAGACGCTCCTCTCGTTCCCGGCCCGGTAGCGCCCGTCGGATGCGGGCCCGCCGGCCTCTCGCGCTCGCCGCCGTCGCACTCCTCGCGAGCGCGGCGGCGTGCGGCGAACGCCGTCTCAAGCCGCCTCCGCCCCCGGCGGCGACGGTGACGGTGATCCTGACCCCGGTCGCGCCCGCCGCGGGCGCGACTGCCGCCGCACCGCCGGCCACCACGCCGGCCTCCACGACCACCGCCCTGGTCCCGGCACCCACGACCGCCGGCGGGGTGCCGCCGGCGACGACGGCGGCGACGACCGCGGCGACCGGCACCGCCGCCGGACCGACCCCGACGACCGCGACCCGGATGCTCGCCACCACCGGCTTCGGCGGCAGCGTCCTGCACGACCGGGCGGTGACGCCGGGGCAGACGGTGATCGCCGCGTTGCAGACGGTCGCCAAGATCTCCACCGCGTACGGCGGCGGATTCGTCCAGTCGATCGACGGCGTCGAGGGCTCCCGGACGGGGAGCGGGACTGGTTCTTCTTCATCGACGGGATCGAGGCCGACCGCGGCGGCGCCGATCTGCAGATCCGGCCGGGTCAGACGATCTGGTGGGATCAGCGCCTGTGGCGGAGCCGGATGCGGGTCCCGGCCGTCATCGGCACCTGGCCCGAGCCCTTCCTCCACGGCTACACGACCGACCCGGCCGGCGTCGCCGCCGATCCCCCGCTCGACGCCGCGCTGCGGGCGGCGGGCGCGCGCGTCGTCGCCGCTGGGGTTCCCTCGACCTACGTCGCGCTCGTCGGCTCCGACGCACGGCTCCGCCAGCGCTCGTCGACGTGGGCGCGGGCCGAGAAGGATCCCGCCGCCGCCGGGATGACGGCCTGGTTCGCCGCCGACGGCCGGGTCCGCGTCTGGAACGCGGCGACCCAGACGGCCGTCCCCGTCCCGGCGGCGACCGCGGTGGTGGCCGCCGTCCCGACGGGGACGGAGGCGTCGGACGGCGTCACGTTCGCCGTGGCAGGCACGACGGACGCCGCCGCCGCCGCGGCGGCGGCGGCGCTCGTCCGCACGCCCTCCCTCGTCGCCCACGCCTACGCGATCTGCCTCGACGCCGCCTCGCGCGTCGTCTGCCGCGGCGGCCGGGGGCTCTCCTCGTGAGCACCGGCCGCGCTCCGCTCGCGACGCTCCCGGTCGCGATAGCGCTGGCGGGCGTGGCGATGGCCAGCGACCACCCCCTCGTCATCGCCGCCTGCCTGCTCGGCTCGCTCCTCCTGCTCGCCGCGGCGCCGGAGCGGCCCAAGGGCATGCTCGTGCTCGGCGCGATCTCGGGACTCGGCCTGGCCGCCCTCAACCCGTTCGTCGGGGCCAACGGCGACCTGATCCTCGTCAACGGCCCCCACTTCACCGTGCTCGACCTCCAGGTGACCGTCGAGGAGGTCGGCTACGGGCTCGCCGCGGGCGCCCGCCTGGCCGCCGTCACCTGGCTCGTCGCCGCCGCTCTGGCGATCGTCGACGGCGATCGGCTGCACGCCGCGGTGGCGCGGGTCGCTCCCCGGTCGGCGCTGACCGTGGCGCTCGCGTCGCGCATCGTGCCCGTCCTCCGCCGCGACTCCCGGTCGATCGCCGAGGCGGCGCGCCTGCGCGGGATCACCCTGTCGGCTCCGCCGCGCCGCGCCATCGTTCGCCGGCTCGGCTGGCTCCTCCTGCCGCTCGTGACCACCTCGCTCGAGCGGGCCGTGGACCAGGCCCAGGCGATGACGGTCCGCGGCTACGGGACCGCCCGCTTCACCCACCTGCACGAGCCGCGCCTGGTCGCCCGGGAGCGGTTCGCCTGCGCCGTCGGCCTCGGGCTCCTCGTCGCCGGCGCGGCGGCGATCCGGACGGGCACGGCGCCGTACCCCTGGTATCCGCACATGGGCCGGGTGACCGCCCCGAGCGCGATCGTGACCGCCGCCGTCCTCCTCCTCGCCGCCGCCGCGTGCGCGCTCGCTCTCCGCCCCGAGCCCGATCCGGCGGCGCCCGCGGCGCGCGCGCTCGTCGAGGCCCCGTCGTGATCGCGACGGCGGAGCGGATCCGCTTCCGCTATCCGCACGGCGGGCGGCTGGCCCTGCGCGACGTCTGCCTGGAGATCGAGGCCGGGACGGTGACCGTGATCGCCGGGCCGTCCGGAGGCGGCAAGTCGACGCTCCTGCGCCTTCTCGCCGGCCTCGTCCCCGTCCACACGGGCGGCGAGATCTCGGGCGACGCGACGATCGCGGGCCTGTCCGTGCGGGCGACGCCGACGGCGACGCTGGTCGCCCACTCCGGGCTGCTCTTCCAGGACCCGGAGGCGCAGTCCGTGCAGGCCGAGGTCCTGCGCGACGTCTGCTTCGGGCTCCAGGCGAGGGGCCGCCCACGGGCGGAGATCCGGGCCGCGGCGCGGCGGGCGCTGGCCTCGGTCGGCGCCTCCCACCTGGAGGGTCGGCGGATCGACGACCTCTCCGCGGGCGAGCGCCAGCGCGTCGCCCTCGCCGGCGTCCTCGCCACGGAGCCCGCGCTCGTCCTCCTCGACGAGCCGACGAGCCAACTCGACGAGGCGGGCGCGGCCGCGCTCGTCCACCTGCTCCGGGAGCTCGCCGACCGTGGAGCGGCGATCGTCCTCGCCGAGCACCGGACGGATCGCGTTGCCGGCATCGCCGACCGCATGCTCTACGTCGCCGGCGGCGTCGCCGAGGAGGCGGAGCCGCCGCCGGGGCCGGCGCTCGAGCCTCCCCCGGAGGCCCATCGGGCGGCCGAGCTGCTGCGCTGCGGAGGGCTCTCGCTCGCCCGCGGCGGGGTTCCGGTCCTGACCGGCGTCGACCTCGTCGTCCGGGCGGGCCACGGCGTCGCGCTCCTCGGAGGCAACGGGTCCGGCAAGTCGACGCTCCTGCGCGCGATCGCCGGGCTCGACCGGCCGGTCGCCGGAGCGCTCGTGCTCGCCGGACGCGACGTGACCGGCGTTCCGGCCGAGGGCCGGTTCGGAGGGCTGATGCTCGTGCCCCAGGATCCCGGGCGCCACCTGCTCGCCGCGACCGTCCGCGAGGAGGTGGCGATCGCCCTGGAGAGCCTCGGGCTGTCCGCCCCGGAGCGCGGGCGGCGGATCGCGGACGCCCTCGCCCGCCTCGAGCTCACCGGCCTCGACGACCGCGACCCGCGCGACCTCTCGGTCGGCGAGCGGGAGCGGGTCGCCCTCGCGGTCGCCGTCGCCGTCGACCCGCCGCTCCTCCTCCTCGACGAGCCGACGCGCGGCATGGATCCGCGACGCCGCTCCCTGCTCGCCGGGATCCTCCGGCAGCGGCTCCGGACCGGGCGGGCGCACGTCCTCGCCACGCACGACGAGCGGTTCGCACGGACCACCTCCGGCTCGCTCGTGCGGGTCGAGGCGTTCGCCGCTCGATCGAACGGAGCGCGGCCGTGAGCGCCGCGACGATCGCCCTGATCGGCGTCGCCCTGCTCGCGGTCGGCGTCGTCGCCTGGGAGCGCCGCCCGGTCGACGCTCGCGACATCGCGCTCGTGGCGACCCTGGGAGCGCTCGCGGCGGCGAGCCGCGTGCTGATCCCCGTGCCCGACGCCAAGCCAGTGACCGCGATCGTCGTCTGCGCCGGCGTCGCCCTCGGCGCCCGCGCCGGGATCGGCGTCGCGGCCGTCGCCGTGCTCGTCTCGAACGCCTTCCTCGGCCAGGGTCCGTGGACGCCGTGGCAGATGCTCGCCTGGGGCCTCGCCGGGGCGACGGCGGCGCTCGCGGCGCCGGTCCTCCGCCGCAGCCGGACGGCGCTGATGGCGTTCGGCCTGGCCTGGGGGCTCCTCTACGGGCTGATCCTCAACGTCTACCAGGTCGCCCTGTACGAGCGGGTCTTCTCGCTCCAGTCGTTCACGGCGTCGGAGCTCCGCGCCCTGCCGTTCGACCTCGCCCACGCGATCACGAACGTCATCCTCCTCGGCGCCGCCGGGGCCGCGATGATCCGACTCCTCGACCGCTACGCCGTCCGCCTGCACGGAGCCTGGACCGACGCTCCCCTCCCGGAGATCCCCGACACGCCCCCTCTTCCCCCCGGAGCACCCTCGTGACCCGCCGCCTGTCCTGCGCCCTCGCCCTCGCCCTCGTCGCCGCGTCCGCCGGCCCGGCAACGGCGACGGCAGCGACCCCGATCTCGCGCGGGCTGGCCTTCCTGGCCAAGCAGCAGGCGGCGGGCGGCTGCTACGCCGAGCCGGGCGGCGCGCCCTCTCCGTCCCTCACCGGCTGGGTCGTGATCGGCCAGCGGGCGGCCGGGACCTCCGGCTTCAGCGGCGCCAACTGCATCGCCGCGAACCTCTCCAAGCTCGTGCAGCCGACCGACGTCGAGCTCGCGATCCTGGCCATCCGGGCGGCCGGCTACAGCCCGCGCGGCGTGGCCGGCGTCAACCTCGTCGCGCGGCTCGAGGACTCCGCCTCCACGGCCGGCCAGATCGGCGACCTGTCGAACGCCCAGATCTTCGGCGTCCTCGCCTTCCGGGCCGCCAACCAGCGGCTGCCCGGGGGCGCGCGCGGACGCCTCGTCGCCGCTCAGTTCCCGGACGGGAGCTTCGGCCTCGCGGAGGGCGACTCGAACCTGACGGCGGCCGGCATCGAGGCGCTGCGCGCCGCCCGCTACACGACCGGCTCGAGGAGCGTGCGCCGGGCCCTGACCGCGCTCGGCCGGTTCCGGAACGCCGACGGCGGCTACGGCCTCGAGAAGGGGCTGCGGTCCGACGCCCAGTCCACCGCCTGGGCGCTCCAGGCGTTCGCCGCGACCGGCCGGTCCCGCTCCCGGGCCGCGCGCAGGGCCCGCTCGTACCTCCTCGGGCTGCAGCGCGCCAACGGCTCGTTCCGCTACTCGCGGCGCTCGACGATCACGCCGGTCTGGGTGACCGCGCAGGTAGTCGCGGGGCTCGCCGGACGGGCCCTCCCCATCCGCTAGCCGCACCGCCCCGCGCCGTCTCGACCGCCGCGGACGCGGGTAGAGACGGCCATGGGCAGCGATCAGAACATCAACTCGTCGGACTGGGACCGTGAGTACCCCGCATCCACGGAGCGCGGATCGGGGCGAGAGCAGGGGCGCGGGAGCTCGGCTGCTCCCTTCTCGAGCTCGATCCAGGTGCCCAGGCGGTTCCCTACCACCTGCGTCACGGCAACGAGGAGCTCCTGATCGTCCTCGAGGGGGGCACGCCCGAGCTGCGGACGCCGGAGGGGACCCGCACGCTGCAGCCCGGCGCGGTCGTCGCGTTCGTCGCCGGCCCCGACGGCGCCCACCGGGTGCGGAACGCGTCGGACGCCCCGTGCCGGTACTTGATGGTCTCCACCGTGCGCTTCCCGGACGTCGCCGTCCAGGTCGACACGGGCACGGTGCTCGCGATGGCCGGGCCGGGGCCGGACGCGGGGTGGTCCTTTCCGGCGGGCGCGGGCGGTGACTACCTGGAGCTGACGATGGAGGCGATCCGGTGCGACACCGCCGGCGAGCGGTGAGCCGGGGAAGCGGGCATCAGCCCCGCGGCGAGGAGATAGGCTGGCCCCGATGGTGCGGCGACTCGAGCGGGCGATCTCGCTCGTGCTCGCGGGCCTCGGGGTCGTGCTCGTCGTGGTGGTCGCCGTCGCGATCGTGACCCAGCGAGGCGCCGGCGGAAGTTCCGCGCCGACGCCGACCGTCGATGCCGACGGCACGGCGTCCCTCCAGATCGGGCCGGCGGCGGACCCCTTCGCGCGGGGCCCCTTCCTCACCCGCCTGGACGAGACGAGCGCGACGCTCGCCTGGAGCACGCGCGGGCGCGCGGCGGTCGACCTGCGCGCCGTCGGGCCGGATGGGGAGAGCCTCGCGGCCGTGAAGGGGCGGTTCACCGGCCTCCGGCCGGGCACGCTCTACGCGTGGACCGCCGCGGTCGACGGCGTCGCGCGCGCGTCGGGCAGCTTCTCCACCGCCCCGCCGAGCCTCGCCTCACCGGTCACCTTCGCCGTGATCGGCGACTACGGCTCCGGCAACGAGCACGAGTGGGCCGTCGCCTCGGCGATGGCCGCGACCCGCCCGGCCTTCGTGCTGACGGCCGGCGACAACAGCTACCTCCTGGCCTCGCCGCAGCTGCTCGACCAGAACATCTTCCGCCCCCTCCACGACGTGATGGCGAACGCGCCGCTCTGGGCGACCCTCGGCGAGCACGACCTCGCCTGGGACGACGCCCGCGACGTGATCGCCGCCCTCCACTCGCCGGGGGATGGGCGCATGTACGACGTCGACTACGGGCCGGTCCAGGTCGTCGCCATCGGCCTCCAGGCCGGAGCGGCGGAGCAGGCGTACGCGCGTGCCGCCCTGACCCGGCCGGGCCCGCGGGCCCGCTTCCTGCTCGTCCACCGCCCGCTCCTGCCCGGCAATCCCCTGCTGCCGTTCCTCCGCGCCCGCGGCGTGGTGATCCTCGCCGGGCACCTGCACCGGTACGAGCGGAGGATGACCGACGGCGTCCTCCAGATCGTCTCCGGCGTCGGCGGGCAGGGCCACTCCTCGCTCGCGGCGACGCCGCGCGGGCCCGGTGCCGTCGTCTCGCTGCTCGATCTCGGATTCGTGCGCGTCACGGCCGGCCCGCGGGCGACGTCGTTCGCCTTCGTCGACGAGTCCGGGCGGGTCCTCGACCGGTGGACCGAGCCGCGGCGCTGAGGCGCCATCGCCGGCGCGCGAGCGGACCGGCGGGCGGGTGCGACGTGGGTCGGCCCGGCGGGCGACAATGCCGCGCCCCCTCCACGCACGCCGCCCAGGAGCGACCGCGGATGAGCACGACCACGACGAACTGGTGGGAGACCGCCGTCTTCTACCAGATCTACCCGCGCAGCTTCGGCGACGGGAACGGCGACGGCGTCGGCGACCTGCCGGGCATCACGGCGCGGCTCGACTACCTCCACGACCTCGGCGTCGACGCGCTCTGGCTCAGCCCGTTCTACCGCTCGCCGATGGCCGATCACGGCTACGACGTCTCCGATCCGCGCGACGTGGACCCGGTGTTCGGCACGCTCGCCGACTTCGACGCCCTCGTCGCGGCGGCCCACGCGCGCGCGATCCGGGTGACGGTCGACATCGTCCCCAACCACTTCTCCGCCCAGCATCCCTGGTTCCAGGCCGCCCTCGCGGCGCCTCCGGGCAGCCGCGAGCGGGCGCGGTTCCTCTTCCGCGACGGCCGCGGCGAGGACGGCGCGGAGCCGCCGAACAACTGGCCGAGCACGTTCGGCGGCCCGGCCTGGACGCGCGTCGAGCCGGATGGCCAGTGGTACCTCCACCTGTTCGCGCCGGAGCAGCCGGACCTCGACTGGACGAATCCCGAGGTCGTCGAGGACTTCCGCGAGACGATCCGCTTCTGGACCGGGCGCGGTGCCGACGGCTTCCGGGTCGACGTCGCGCACGCGATGGCGAAGCCGGAGGGGCTGCCCGACCTCGACCTGACCGACTACGTGGTCGGCATCCACCAGCGGCTCCCCAACGACCTCCGGTTCGACCGGGACGGCGTCCACGACCTCCATCGCGAGCTCCGCAAGGTGCTCGACCAGGTCGGCGCGATGGCCGTCGGCGAGGTCTGGGTGCCCCACGACGAGCGGCTCGCCCTCTACGTGCGGCCGGACGAGCTCCACCTGGCGTTCAACTTCCGGCTGCTCGAGGCGCCGTTCGACGCCCGGTCCTTCCGCGCCGAGATCGACGGTTCGCGGGACGCCCTGGCCGCGGTCGGGGCCCCCTGCACCTGGGTGCTCTCCAACCACGACGTGGACCGCCACGCGACCCGCTACGGCGGGGGGCGCTCGGGCGTCGAGCGCGCCCGCGCGGCCGCCCTCATCCAGCTCTCCCTGCCGGGTGCCGTCTACGTCTACCAGGGCGACGAGCTGGGGCTCGAGAACGTCGACATCCCCGACGCGGCGCGGACGGATCCCGCCTGGTTCCGCTCCGGCGGCCTCGATCGCGGGCGCGACGGCGAGCGGGTCCCGATTCCGTGGTCCGGCGGACCGCCGGCGTACGGGTTCTCGTCCGGCACCTCCACCTGGCTCCCGATGCCCTCGGGCTGGGAGTCGCAGACCGTGGAGGCGCAGCTGGCCCGCGACGATTCGACGCTCGCGCTCTACCGCCGGGCGCTCGCCTTCCGCCGGGCGACCGCGGAGCTGCACGCCGAGCACTTCGCCTGGCTCGACGCGCCGGCGGGCGGCCTGACCTACCGCCGCGGCTCGGAGCTCCTCGTCGCCGCGAACTTCTCCGACGATCCGATCGCCCGGCCTCCGGGCGAGGTCCTGCTCGCGTCCGGACCCGTCGCCGCCGAGGGCGTCCTGCCGCCGCGGACGACCGCCTGGATCCACGGGTAGGCGCCCCCGGACGTCGGCCGGCCGGGCGCGCGTCGACTCAGGCGAACTCCGCGTCGGTGGTCGCGTCCGCGTGGCCCCAGACGCCCATCGCGCGGAACTTCCGGCGCCGCTCGAGACGGCGATCGGGCCCGGCGATCCGGTCGAGGTCGAGCAGCGACTGCCAGATCGCCTCGTCGAGGAGGCGCGCGGCGCGGTCGTGGTCGCGGTGCGCGCCGCCCGATGGCTCCTCGACGATCGCGTCGATGACGCCGAGGTCGAGGCACCCCTTCGCGGTCGGCCGGAACGCTGCGGCGGCCTTCCTCGCCTGCCCGGCGTCCTTCCAGAGGATGGCCGCGCACCCCTCCGGCGAGATCACGCTGTAGATCGCGTTCTCCTGCATCAGCACCCGGTCGCCGACGGCGATCGCGAGGGCGCCGCCCGAGCCGCCCTCGCCGATCACGCTGACGATGACCGGGACCTCGACCCGGGCCATCGCGAGGAGGGAGCGCGCGATCATCCCCGACTGCCCCCGCTGCTCGCTGGTCAGCCCCGGGTAGGCCCCCTGGGTGTCCACGAACGTGAGGATCGGGTAGCCCAGCCGGTCGGCGAGCTCGAACGCGCGGATCGCCTTGCGGTACCCCTCCGGCCGCGGTGAGCCGAAGTTGCGGTGCGCCCGCTCCTTCAGGTCCCGCCCCTTCTGGTGGCCGACGTAGACGACGGTGCGGCCGCGGTAGGCGGCGAGCCCGCAGACGATCGCCGGATCGTCGCCGAACGCGCGGTCGCCGTGCAGCTCGTAACGGTCGACGAAGAGGCGCTCGACGTAGTCGAGGGTGTACGGCCGCTCCTGGTGGCGCGCGAGCTGCACCGCCTCCCAGATGTGCGACTCCTCGGCGCGGTCGGCGAACCGCCGCCGCAGCCGGCGCACCTCGTCGGTGACGCGGACCATCAGCCGCCGTCCCAGCGCGCGAGGAGGCGCCGGAGGGTCTCCGGCAGGCGGACCCGCGGCAGCGCGCCGTCGGCGGCCGGCAGCGCCAGCTGCGGGACGGGCGCGGCGAACAGGCGGACGAGCATCGTCAGGCGCTCGCGGATGAGGCGCCGCTCCACGACCTCGTCGAGGTGGCCCAGCTTGAGGTTCGACTCGGCGAGGCCGAAGTCCCCCGGAAGCTGCTCGCGGGTCGTCTGCTCGACGACGCGGGGGCCGGCGAAGCTGATCAGGGCGCCCGGCTCGGCGAGCGCGATGTCGCCGAGCCCTGCGAAGCTCGCGATCACGCCCCCGGTCGTCGGATGGGCGCAGACGGTGACGAACGGCAGCCGGGCGTCGCGGAGGGCGTCGATCGCGACGACGGTCTTGGCCATCTGCATCAGCGCCAGGATGTTCTCCTGCATCCGCGCGCCCCCGGACGCGGCGACGGCGACGAGAGGGCAGTCGAGCTCGATCGCCCGGTCCACGGCGAGGCAGAAGCGCTCGCCGACCACCGAGCCCATGGAGCCCGCGAGGAAGCGGAACTCCATCACGGCCAGGGCGACGGGGTGGGTGGCGATGGTCCCGGAGCCGGCCACGAGGGCCTCGCCCTCGCCGGTCGCGAGCTCGGCCGTCGTCAGCCGCTCCGTGTACGGCTTCAGGTCGACGAAGGCCAGCGGATCGACGCTCCGCAGGTCCGCGCCGAGCTCCGAGAAGGAGCCGGGATCGAGGAGGGACGCGATCCGCTCGCGCACCGGCATGACGAAGTGGAAGCCGCAGTGCGTGCAGACGCGCAGGTTGGCGACGAGCTCGTCGTCGCGGAAGTGCGAGGAGCAGCGGGGGCAGGTGTTCGGATGGCGCGCGCCGGTGGCGGCGTGCGGCCGATCCTCGCCGTCGTCGTCGGGGCGCTCGATGTCGACGGAGATCCCGGCCACCGGCGGCTCAGTCCTCGAAGCGCCGGAAGGCGAGGCACGCGTTGTGCCCCCCGAAGCCGAAGCCGTTGGAGATCACCACGTCGATCGCCAGCTCCCGGGCGTCGTTCGGCACGTAGTCGAGCGTGCACTCGGGGTCGGGGGTCTCGTAGTTGATCGTCGGCGGCGCGAAGCCGTGCTGGATGGCGAGGACGGAGATCACGGCCTCGGTCGCGCCGGCCGCGCCGAACGTGTGCCCCGTCATCGACTTGGTCGAGGAGATCGGGACCTGGTGGGCGCGGTCCCCGAGCAGGCGCTCGAGCATCCGGCTCTCCGCCGCGTCGCCCACGGGCGTCGAGGTGCCGTGGGCGTTGATGTAGTCCGACGTCGTCGATCGAGAGGCCGCCGTCCTCCAGCGCCATCTCGACGGCCCGCCGCGGATTGACGCCGGTCGGGTCCGGCTCGGTCACGTGGAGGGCGTCGGAGGAGAGGCCGTAGCCGACGAGCTCGGCCAGGATCCCGGCGCCGCGGGACCTGGCGTGCTCCAGCTCCTCGAGCACGATCACGGCGCCCGCCTCGCCCATCACCAGGCCGTCGCGATTCGCCTCGAACGGGCGCGACGCCCGGGCCGGGTCGTCGTTCCTGGTGGACATCGCGCGCATGCCGTGGAAGCCGCCGATCCCGACCGGCGTGATCGGCGCCTCCGCGCCACCCGCCAGCATCACGTCCGCCCGGCCGTCCCGGATGTACATGAGCGCGTCGCCGATCGCCATCGCCGGACGCGGCGCAGGCCGTGCACTCCGCCGTCAGCGGACCGCGGGTGCCGAGCTCCATGGAGACGAGGGCCGCCCCCATGTTCGGGATCAGCGAGGGGACCCAGAACGGCGAGAACCGCTCGACGCCCTTCTCGTGGAGGTGGGCGTGCGCGGTCCCGAGGGTCGCCATCCCGCCGATGCCCGAGCCGAGCGAGGTGCCGATCCGGTCGGCCTCGGGCGCGATCTCGAGCCCCGACGCGGCGACCGCCTCGCGGGCCGCGACGACGGCGAACTGCGCGAACCGGTCGTGGCGGCGCGCCGACTTGCGGTCGAGCGCGACCGTCGGGTCGAAGCCCTTCACCTCGCACGCGAACCGGACCGGCCAGTCCGACGCGTCGTAGAGCGTGATCGGAGCGGCACCCGAGCGACCGGTCCGCAGCCCCTCGAGCACGTCGGGAACGTCGAGCCCGATCGCGTTGACGGCGCCGAGGCCGGTCACGACGACGCGGCGGCGCCCCTCGTAGGGCCCGCGGGCGAGCATCGTCACATCCCCATCCCGCCGTCGACCTGGAGGACGGCGCCCGTGATGTACGAGGCGTCGTCCGAGAGCAGGAACCGCGTCGCGCGGGCGACGTCCTCGGGATCGCCGAGCCGCTTCAGGGGCGTCATCCCGAGCAGGGCGTCCCGGGCCTGGTCGGGCAGGGCCGCCGTCAACTCGGTGGCGATGTATCCGGGCGAGATGCAGTTGACGCGGATGCCGCGCGAGCCGACCTCGGCCGCCAGGGCCTTCGTCAGGCCGACGACGCCCGCCTTGGAGGCGGCGTAGTTCGTCTGCCCGGCGTTGCCGTGCAGCCCGACGACGCTCGACATGGTCACGATCGACCCGCGCCGGAGCCGGAGGAGGCGCCGGCTCGCGGCCTTGCAGACGAAGAAGGTGCCGCCGAGGTTCGTGTCGACGACGGCGCGCCAGTCCTCCTCGCCGATCCGCGCGAGCAGGTTGTCCCGCGTGATCCCGGCGTTCGCGACGACGTTCCAGAGCTCGCCGCCGAGCGCCTCCTCGGCCTGTCCGATCAGCGCCTGGGCCTCCTCGGGCACGGAGACGTCGCCGCGGAGCGCGACGGCCTGCCCGCCGGCGGCCTCGATCGCTCCGACGACCTCGTCGGCGGCGGCCGCGTTCGCGGTGTAGTTGACGGCGACGGGCGCCCCGCAGCGCGCGAGCTCGAGGCAGATCGCCCGCCCGATCCCGCGCGAGCCTCCCGTCACGAGCGTGACGCGTCCGTCCAGTGTCCCCTCAGCCATCCAGTACCGCCTGCAGCTTCGCGAATCCGTCCGGGCCCGAGACCGACACCGCCTGCAGCGACCTGTCGATGCGGCGGACGAGCCCCGTCAGAACGTTACCGGGACCGAGCTCGACGAACGTCGTCACCCCCTCCCCGACGAGCGTCCGGACCGCCTGCGTGAAGAGCACGGGCGCCGTCAGCTGGTGGAGGAGGATCTCGCGGAACCTCGACTCGTCCGGCTCCATCCGCGACGTCACCGTCGAGCAGAAGGGGAGGCGCGGCGGGGTGAAGCTCGCGGCCGCCAGCGCCGGGCCGAAGCGCCGCTCGGCCACGGCGGTCAGGGGCGAGTGGAAGCCGCCCGAGACGTTCAGCCGGACGACCCGGCGGGCCCCCTCGGCGCGGGCGCGCTCCTCGAGCGCCGTCACGCCCTCCGCCGAGCCGGAGACGACCAGCTGGCCCGGGCAGTTGTAGTTGGCCGGCCAGACGCCCTCGATCTCCGCGCACAGGCGCTCGACGACGCCGTCGTCGAGGCCGAGCACGGCGGCCATCGCACCCGGCGACTCCTCCGCCGCCTCGGCCATGGCGATCCCGCGCTCGCGCATCAGCACGATCGCGTCGGTCGTCGGGAGCGAGCCGGCGGCGACGAGGGCGGAGAACTCGCCGACCGAGTGACCGACCACGTGGGTCGCCTCGAAGCCCTCCGCCCGGACGGCGGCCAGGCACGCGAGCTCGGTCGTGATCAGCGCGGGCTGCGTGACGTCCGTGCGGCTGAGGACCTCGAGCGGGCCGGTGAAGGAGACCTCGGCGAGGTCGAGGCCGAGGACCTGGGAGCACTCGTCGTAGACTGCGCGCGCGGCCGGCGAGGCCGCGGCCATGGCCTGGCCCATGCCGACCTCCTGGGCTCCCTGGCCCGGGAAGCAGAAGGCGATTCCGGTCACTCGGTGCTCCTCGTCTGGCGGCGGCCGGCCCCCGCGAACCGGGTCAGGCAGGACCCCCAGGCGAGGCCCCCTCCGAAGCCCAGGAGCAGCAGGCGGTCGCCGTGCGTCAGCCGTCCGTCCTCCCACGCCTCGTTGAGGCAGAGCGGGATCGAGGCGGCCGAGGTGTTGCCGTAGCGGTCGATGTTGGCGAGGACCCGCTCGGGGTCGAGCCCGAGCCGCTTCACCGCGTGGTCGATGATCCGGATGTTCGCCTGGTGGGGGACGAGGAAGTCGAGGTCGGCGACCGTGATGCCCGCTCGTTCGACGGAGCGCAGCGTCGCGTCGACCATCACCCGGGTCGCGAACTTGTAGACCTCGCCGCCGTTCATCGTCAGCCGGCCGCCCACCAGGAGCGACAGGTCGTCGGCGCGGGAGGCGTCGGAGCCGAGCTCGATCGTCACCTCGTCCGCGGTCTCGTGGGCGTCGCGCGACACGATCACGGCGCCCGCCCCGTCGCCGAAGAGGATGCAGGTCGAGCGGTCGGTCCAGTCGATGACGCGGGACATCGTCTCCGCGCCGAGCACGAGGACGTGCTCGGAGAAGCCGGCCTCGACGTGGCTGAAGGCCTGGGCGAGGGCGTAGACGAACCCGGAGCAGGCGGCGGACACGTCGTGGGAGCCGGCGTCGTGCGCGCCGATCCGGTTCGCCAGCCGAGCCGCCGCCGAGGGGAACGTGCGCTCCGGCGTGGAGGTGGCGAAGAGCACCTGGTCGATCCGGCCCGGGTCGACGTCCGACCTCTCGACCGCGAGCACCGCGGCCCGTTCGGCGAGATCGACAACGCTCTCGCCGGGCGCCGCGACGCGGCGCTCGCGGATCCCCGTCCGATCGACGATCCACTCGTCGGTGGTGTCCACCAGCTCGGCGATCTGCCGGTTCGTCATCACGGCGTCCGGAACGGCGGCGCCGACCGACACGATGCCGGCGCGGGTCGGGACGCGGGCGATCACGAAGCCGGCGGCTCGTCGAGGAGGCCGAAGGTGAGGATCCCGCGGACGGCCCGCTCCCCAGCGACGGTCAGCTCCACCCGCACCCGCCCCAGCCGCCCTCGCAGCCGATCCACGGCGACCTCGATCGCGAGCTCGTCGCCGGGCCGGACGATCCGCGAGAAGCGGACCTCGTCGATCCCCGCGAAGACCCCGAACTTGCCCTGGTGGTCGGCGTGGGTGAGGGCGCAGACCGCCGCCACCTGGGCGGCCGACTCGACCATCAGCACGCCGGGCACGATCGGGTTGCCGGGGAAGTGCCCGGCCAGGAACGCCTCGGCCCCGGTGATCCGCCAGAGCCCGCGGGCGGAGACGCCGGGGTCGAGCTCGGCGATCTCGTCGACGAGCAGGAAGGGCGGCCGGTGCGGGATGATCGCCTCGATCGCGGCGCGGTCGAGCGGCGCGGCGTAGGTGCGGCCGGTCACGCGCTCCTCCGCCGCTCCAGGCCGGACGCGAGGGCGTTCCGGCCCCGGTGGGCGTGGCACTTGACGGTGCCGACGGGGATCGCGAGGGCGTCGGCGATCTCGTCGTAGCGCATGGAGAGGACGTCCTTCATGACGACGACCGTGCGCTGCCGCGCCGACAGGCGGAGGACGCCCTCCTCGAGCTCGGGCGGCAGCGACAGGCGGTCGAGGTGCGCGTCGGCGCCCGGCGAGCTCTCCCCGGCCGGCAGCTCGCTCGGCTCGGCGACCGAGAGCTCGGCGCGTTCCCGGCGGCGCTGTCGCCGTCGATGGTCCGCGCAGGCGTTGAGCGTCAGCCGGTGCAGCCAGGTCGAGAAGGCGGCCTCGCCCCGGAAGGTCGAGATCTTGCGGTAGGCCTTGGAGAGGGCGTCCTGCGCCGAGTCCTCGGCGTCCCTGGCGTCGGCGAACTGGAAGCGGGTCAGGCGCCGGACGGCGGCCTGATGGCGATCGAGCAGGACCTCGAGTGCGCGCCCGTCACCGTCGCGCCCCCGCGCCGCGAGCACCGTGTCGGACATGTGCTCGAACGGCAGGTCCGGCGCCCGCCGCGCGTCGAGGTCCACACGCGCCGAACGGCGCTGACCGATCCGGGCGCGGGTCACGGCGCGGGATTGTAGTCGGGCTGCCCGCTCTCGGGAGACGCCGCCGTCCTCGCTCGCGGGCGCCTCCGAAACGCGCCTGCACGACCGCGTCGACCGGTCGGCGGGCGTCGTCCCGCCCGGCTCAGGCGGTCGCCGGGCGCGCTCTCAGACGCCGTCGCGGGGGATCCGGACCGAGCGTCGGCGGGTGAACACGCGGACGTCCGCCTCGAAGGCGTCGATCGCGCTCGTCACCAGGAAGTCCTCGGGCGTGGCCGAGAGCGAGGCCTCGGTGTGGACGGCGATCCGCCAGTCGCCGCGCTCCAGGCGCTGGCTCGACGTGCGCGTGATCAGCGCCGACAGCGGATCGCCGTCGACGATCGTGTAGCGCTCGAGCCAGTGCTCCCGGTGCGACAGGTCGTCGCCGGCGAAGCGGACGTGCTCGGTCGCCTCCAGCTCGAGCACGGCCCGACCGGTGCCCAGGTCCCGGACGATCCGGCGCTCCTTCGTGGCCCCGGCCTCCGTCTCCTCCGGACGCGCCTCGACCGGCTCCTCGAACGACGGCTGGGGGTCGTCCGCCGGCGACGGTGCCCGGACCGGCAGCTCCAGGCGGGTGCCCGCGCCGACGTGCACGGTGAGGGTCACCGGCTCCGGCGACGGCCACGCGAACGGCCAGTAGGTGGAGGACACGGCGATCCGGATCCGGTGGCCCGGGAGGAAGGCGTGCCCGGCCGCGTCGAGCGGGATCCGGACGGCCATCCGCTCCCGGGCCGGACGGCCTCGACGCTCGGCGTGCCCCCCGCGGTGGGTGAGGTTGAGGAGGCCGCGCGAGACGAGGAGCGAGGCGCCGCCGGGCGCCACGTCGCAGAGGCGCACGGCGACGAGGCCGAGCGGACGGTCGAGCCTCGAGCTCGAGGACGACCTCCGGCCGGCCCAGGATCTCGAGCCGACTCGGAAGCGGCGGGCCGTCGAAGGCGAGCGCCAGCGCGTCCTCCGCGCGCTGGTCCGTCGGATAGTCGACGGGGCTGCCGTACGGACACCAGGCGCCGCAGTCGAGGCCGGCGCTCGCGACGCCGGCATGGCGGAGCGTCGCCGCGTCCGGCACCTCGGTCGAGAGGCGCCGTCGGCGACGGGTGGAGGGCGAGCGGCGGACGGTCGGGCGGGCGGCCAGGCCGGCTCGACGACCCAGCGCCCGGGGCGCTCGGCGTGGCCGGGGGCCGGGGCGACCGGCTCCTGGATCCAGGCGCGGAGGAGCGGCTCGTCCATCGCGCCCGTCTCCGCGCCCTTGAGCCAGTGGTCCCAGAAGCGGACGCACTCCTGGAGGAAGCCGATCGTCGGCCCCGGCGTGGCCGACTGCGGCCACTTGTGGCTCCAGGGGCCGATCAGGCCCCGGCACGGCACCCCGGCCGCGGTCAGGCCGGCGAGCATCCGCGGGACCGCATTCGTGTAGCCGTCCGCCCAGCCGCCGACGGCGAGGACCGCGCAGTCGAGCGCCGCGTAGTCCTCGCAGATCGACCCCTGCCGCCAGAAGTCGTCGCGCCGCTGGTGGGCGAGCCACTCCTCGAGGTAGAACGGCGTCTCCGCGCAGCCGCTCGAGCCACGTCTCGCGCCACCCCTCGCCGACGTGCAGCGGATCGGGCGGCAGCGCGGTGATGCCGAGCATCGTCGACGCCCAGGGCAGCGCCTCCGGACCGAGCAGGCAGCCGCCCATGTAGTGCACGTCGTCGGCGTAGCGATCGTCGGTCGAGCAGAGGGTGACGATGGCCCGCAGCGCCGGCGGCCGGTGGGCGGCGACCTGGAGGGCGTTGAACCCGCCCCAGGAGATCCCGAACATGCCGACCGCACCGGAACACCAGTCCTGCGCCGCCAGCCAGGCGATCACCTCGACGGCGTCGGCCTGCTCCTGCGGCAGGTACTCGTCGAGCAGGATCCCGTCGAGTTGCCGCTTCCCCGCAGGTCGACGCGCACGCCCGCGTACCCCGCCGCGGCCAAGTACGGATGGTGCAGCTGATCGCGGACGCGGGTGCCGTCGGTGATCCGGTAGGGCAGGAGCTCGACCAGCGCCGGCACGGGCTCGAGCAGGGGCTCGGGCAGGACGATCCGGGCGAAGAGCCGGGTCCCGTCGGCGAGCGGGATCCACTCGTCCCGGGTCCGCACCCGGTCGGCGACGTCGACGAGCCGGGTCACGTCGGCTCCCCCTCCCGCGTCGCCCGCGCCGGCACCACCCACGCCCGCTCGCGGTCGATCCGCACGGCCACCTCGCCCCCTGGCTCGACGCCGAGCGCGGCGCCGGGCGACGACGTCCGCTCGGCGATCACCTCGGCGCCGCCGACCCGCACCCGCACCTGGAGCATCGACGCCGCCTCGGCCACGTGGACGAGGGTCCCGCGCAGCCACCCCTCGCCGGCCGCCGAGCCGGGCCGCGCGAGGTCGACGTCCTCCGGCCGGACGACGAGCGTCACCGGAGCGCCGGACCCGAGGCCGGGAGGGCCGTCCACGGCGACCGTCCCGCCGGCCCAGCGAACGGCGTACCCGTTCCCGGCCTCGCCTTCGATCGTGGCGTCGAGCAGGCTCGCCGTGCCGAGGAACCCGGCGACGAAGAGCGAGGCCGGCCTCCGGTAGACGTCTCGCGGGGCGCCCGCCTGCTCGATCACACCCGTGCTCATGACCGCGACGTCGGTGGCGCAGGCGAAGCACTCCTCCTGATCGTGCGTGACGTGGACGAACGTCGTGCCGCTGCCGTCGTGCAGCCGCACGAGCTCCTCCTGCATCTCCCGCCGCAGCTGCAGGTCGAGCGCGCCGAGCGGCTCGTCGAGGAGCAGCACGCTGGGGCCGGTTGACGAGCGCGCGGGCGAGCGCGACCCGCTGCTGCATGCCGCCCGAGAGGGCGGCCGGCTTCTGTCGCCCGCGTCCGCTCAGCCGCACCTGCTCCAGGGCCTCGCCGACGCGCCGCGCGATCTCGCGGCGGTCACGGAGGCCCTGGGCCCGGAGGCCGTAGGCGACGTTGTCGAAGACCGACAGGCGAGGGAAGAGGGCGTAGGACTGGAAGACGGTGTGCACCGGCCGGCGCGTCGGGGGAAGCGCCGTGACGTCGGCACCACCGATCGCGATCGTCCCCGCGCTGACGCTCTCGAGGCCCGCGATCATCCGCAGGATCGTCGACTTGCCGGAGCCCGAGGGTCCGAGCAGGCAGTAGTAGCTGCCGCTCGGGATCTCCAGGTCGACGTCCCGCACGGCCTCGGCGTCGCCGAACCACTTCGAGACCCCGTGCAGCGTGACTCCGGTCGTCGCGTCCGTCATACGGCCCTGCGCCGCCGCAGGCCGGGCAGCGGTGCGCCGGAGAGGACCGTCGCCAGGCCGAGCCCGATCAGGGTGACGAGCATCACGAGGACGCCGACGGCGTTGATCGACGGCGTGATCCCGCGGTGGATCCGGGCCAGGATCGTCACCGGCAGGGTCGGCGTCCCGGAGCCCGAGAGGAAGACCGGCGTGACGACGTCGTCGAACGAGAACGTGAAGACCATCAGCGCGCCGGCCGCGATCCCGGGTAGGAGGTCCGGGACGACCAGGGTCAGGAGCACCCGCAGCGGCGACGCGCCGAGGTCGCGCGCGGCGTCCTCGAGCCTGCGGTCGAAGCCCGACCGCCGCGCGGCGGCGATCGTGACGAAGATCGCGACGGCCCAGACGACCTGGCCGAGGATCACGGCCCGGAGGCCGAACCGCAGGTGGACGACGGGGAACAGGATCACGAGCCCGGCCGCCATGATCACGCCCGGCATCATCACGCGGGCCACGGTCAGGGTGTCCGTCAGCCGGCGGACGGAGGCCGGCGCGTAGGCGGAGAACGCGACGGCGAGCGTGCCGAGCACCGTCGAGATGACCGTCACCGCGGCGGCGACCTCGAGGCTGCGCAGGGCGGAGGCGCGGATCTCGTGGTCGTGGACGGTGTCGGAGAACCAGTGCGTCGTGAACCCGCCCCAGCCGCTGAGGATCGCGTCGGCGTTGAACGCGTTGACGACGACCGCGACGAGCGGCGCGATCAGGAGCGCGTAGCCGACGAAGGCGACGATCCGCACCGAGACGCGCGTCACGCCCGCCTCCCGACCACCGTGCGCGCCGTCTGGACGATCGCGAGGACGACGACCAGGCCGAGGATCAGGAGGATGGTCAGCGCCGCGCCGAGCGGGTAGTTGCCGTTCAGCGTCAGCTCCTGGTTGAGCAGGGTGCCGACGAGCGCCGTCTTGCCGGCCCCGAGCACGGCCGGGACGACGTACTCGCCGGTGGCGGGGATCCCGACCAGGAGCGCTCCCGCCCCGAACCCGGCCGCCGCGCCGGGCACGAGGATCGTCCGCAGGATCCGCCACTCGCTCGCGCCCAGGTCGCGCGCCGCGTGCAGGAGCTCGTCGGGTACGCGCGAGAGGGCGACGTACACGGGCAGCGTCATGATCGGCAGGTAGGCGGCGACCATCCCGATCAGGATCCCGGCGTTCGTCCCGAGCAGGGTCGTCCGGTGCCCGAGGGCGCCGGTCAGGTCGGCGACCGAGCCCTTGGGGCCGAGCAGGAACGTCCAGGCGTACGTGCGGACGATGAAGCTCGTCCAGAACGGGAAGAGGACGAGCAGGAAGAGCGCCACCCGGAGCCTGGGGCGGGCCTGCGTGATCACGAGGGCGATCGCGAAGGCGAAGGGCGCGCAGGCGGCCACCGTCGCCCCGGCGATCAGGAACGAACGGAGGAACGTGCTCGAGTAGGGGGCGTGCAGGGCCGTCCGGTAGGCGCTCGTCGACCAGCCCCAGCCGACCGAGAGCGTGTCGTAGTCGAGCGTGCCCAGCGAGTAGACGAGCACGAACGCGACCGGCGCGACGAAGAGGGCGAAGGCGACGAGGATGTTGGGAGCCATGCCGCCGATCGCGGCGGCGAGCGGGACGGGCCGGACGGCGGTCTCCCGCGCTGCGGCGGGCTTCATCTCAGGCGGCCTTGAACTCCGTGTAGGCCTTGTCCCAGTCCTCCTGGGCGCTGCCGAGGTAGGTCTGAAAGTGGACCCGCTTCAGCACGTCCTGCGTCGGAAAGAGGATCGGGCTCGTCGCGAGCGCCTTCGGCAGGTCCTTCGCCGCGCTCGGGATCGTGAACGCCGTCGAGTTCGCCCTGACGAAGTCGGCGTAGAGGTCGGGCCGCAGCGTGTAGTCGGCGAACGTCTCCACCTCCGGCAGGACGTCGTTGCCCTTCAGCGCCACCCACCCCTCCAGGTAGCCGGAGACGCCCTCCCTCGGCACGATGAACTCGATCTTCGGGTTCTTCTGCTGGGCGGCGAAGGCGTCGTAGTCGTAGGTCATCGCGATCGCCGCGGTGCCGTTGACGAGGGCCGCGCCGATCCCGCTCGTCCCGAGGTTGGCGATGTAGGGCTTGATCTGCTTGAGCGCCTCGCCGGCCTGGGCGACCTTGGCCGGGTCCTTCTCGTCGATCGGGTAGCCCAGCTTGAAGAGCGCGTTGGCGACGAGCTCGTTCGGGAAGTCGTACCAGTAGATCTTGCCCTTGTACTTGGGCGCCACCCGCCAGAGGTCGGCCCAGCTCTCGATCGAGTCGGTGACGAGGTCCGTGCGGATGGCGATCCCCGTCTTGCCGTAGTCGGTGGGGACGAGGTAGTTCCCCTTCTTGGAGACGGGCTCGGTCAGGAACTTCGGATCGATCAGCTTCGTGTTCGGCATCTTCGAGAAGTCGAACTCCTCGGCGATCCCGAGGGCGATCGCCCGGTCGATCTCGTTCGAGGAGGCGAGCGCCATGTCGTAGAGCCCCGGCTGGGCCTTGAGCTTCGCCGTCATCTGGAGGAACGAGCCGGCGTCCTCGGAGACCTGGACCTTGACGCCCGGATAGGCCTTCTCGAACTCCGGGATCGTCCGCTTGCCGATCCAGCCCGGATAGTTGGAGAACTTGATCGTCCCCTTGAGGTCGGCGGCGGCCGGGGCGGATGACGCGCTCGCCGAGCCCGACGAGGACACGGAGGAGGCGGCCGACGACGCGGCCGTCGACGCGCCGCCCGCGGCCGAGGACGACGAGGAGGATGACGAGGAGCCACCGCAGGCGGCGAGGACGGACGGCAGGCCGGTCAGGAACGCGGCTCCGGCGCCCGTCCGGGCGAGGAAGGCGCGGCGGGCGAGCCTGGGGTCGGAGTTCGGCATGAGCACTCCTGGTGGAACGGATGCGACGCGCGTCGGGGACGCGCCTCTCCGGAGGCGGGCGTGGCGTGGAAGCCCTCCACCGTACGCCACGCGCCGAGGCGACGCCATGCGACGATCCACAGCATCGTTCGCCGATCCCACAGCGACGCCGGACCGGCCGCCGCCGTCTGCGCCGACAACCGCACCGGGGTCGCCGACGCCCTCGTCCGCTCGCTGCGGCGGCGGGGCTTCGCGGTCCGGCTCTTCGGGGCGCTCCGCGAGGACGAGCCGGACCACCTCAACTCCCAGCGGTCCTACGAGGCCGCCGCCTCCGAGCTCGTCTCCGGCCGCGTCCAGGAGGCCGTCGTCTGCTCGTGGACGGGAGCGGGTGCCGCGATCTCCGCGATGCAGGTGCGGGGGGTGCGCGCCGCCTACTGCACCGACGCGGAGACGGCGATGCGCGTTCGCCAGTGGCTCGGAGCGAACGTGCTCGCGATCAGCCTGCGGCTGACGTCGGGCGTCGTCATGGAGGAGATCCTCGACGCGTGGCTCTCCACGACGGCCACCGACACGGGAGTGGACGCCGCGGAGCACGGGGTGGAGATGGGCCCCGCCGTCCTCAGCCAGCTCGTGCGCGAGGACACCTCGTCCATCGCGAGCGTCCTCGAGCCGGTGGAGCGCTACGACACGGCCCGCGGCGGGGCGCTCGTGGACACGCTGCTCCTCTTCTGCTCGAGCGGCTTCAACCTGACCCGTGCCGCCACCGGGCTCCGCGTCCACCCGAACACCGTGGCCTACCGGCTGGACCGGATCCGGGCGCTGACGGCGCTCGACTACCGGACGGCCGAGGACCTCCTCGTGCTCGCCCTCGCCGCGCGGATGGTCGGCGGCCCGGGCTGGACGACCCGGATCCGCCACGCGCGTTCCGCCGACCCTCCCGCCGAGGACGGCCGGGACGGCGCCCGCTGGCAGAATGCCGCGGCCGATCGTCCCGATCGCTAAGAGGCCTCATGCCCGTCCCCGACCCCGTCTGGATACCGTTCGGCGACGACCGCGGGGCTGCCGCAACGCTCGTCCTGCGGCCACGCGCGAGGACGGGCGCGTGACGGTCGCCCGTCCGCTCGTCCTCGTCGGGGACGTCCCCTCGACCCAGGACGTCGCGCTCGGCCTCGCCCGGGCCGGCGCGCGGGACGGGATCGTCGTCGCCGACGCCCAGTCGGCCGGGCGCGGGCGCCAGGGGACGACCTGGGCCGACGTGCCGGGGAGCTCGCTCCTCTCTTCGCGGATCCTCCGGCCGGAGCGCCCGCTCCAGGAGCTGCCGACGCTCTCCCTGGTCGCGGGGATCGCGGTCGCGGAGGCGGTGCGGCTCCTCGGGGTCGACGCGCGCCTGAAGTGGCCGAACGACGTGCTCGTCGGCGGCCGAAAGCTGGCCGGGATCCTCGTCGAGCTGCACGTCCCCGAGCCGTTGGCGATCCTCGGGATCGGGATCAACGTGCGTCCCCCGCCGGCGCTCCCGGGCGACCCGTCCGCCCTGCCGCCGATCTCGCTCGCGGAGGTCGGCGCGGAGGCGGACCGGCTGACGGTGCTGCGGCTGGTGCTGGACCGCTTCGACGAGCTCTACGCGGTCTGGTCGGCGAGCGGGTTCGGGCGGCTGGCCGGGCGGTTCGGCGCGCTCGACGCGCTCGCCGGCGAGGAGGTCGAGGCGGCGGGGGCGGGAGCGGGCGCCGCCATCCGCGGCATCGCCCGCGGCGTCGACGCGACCGGGGCGCTGCTCCTCGAGACGGCGACCGGGCGGCGTTCGGTCACCTCAGGCGCCGTGCGGCACGTCCGCACCGCGCGACCGTCCGCGTGAAGCGGCTCAGCGGTGGATCGTCAGGCCCCGCGCGCGGTTTCCGGCGGCGTCCTGCGCGGTCAGCCGGAGGGTCCGACCGAGCGACCGGGCGCGGGCGTGGAAGACCACGCGCCCGGGGCCGACCGCCTCCGCGACCACCACCCGATGCCCGGAGCGGAGCGCGACGGTCGCCCGCGCCGAGACGCGGAAGCGAACGGAGAAGACGCCACGGGTCTGGCCGATCCGGACCAGCGTCAGGATCGGCCGCGTACGGTCGATCACGAGTGGCAGCGTCGCGGTGATCGCGCCGCCGGCTCCCGTGGAGACGACCCCGACCCGGTAGGCGCCGTCCCGGAACGAGCCGAGGCGGAGCCGGACAGCCGTCACTCCGGGTCCCGACCGGCTCCCCGAGAGCCGGCGGACCGAGCGTCCGCCCGCGAGGAGCGAGACGACGACGGTCGTCGCCTCGGAGCGGGCGATCCGCAGGAGCTCGACGTCCCCCCGCCCGTCGCCGTTCGGGGAGACGGCGGCCCGCGAGAGGCTGACGGAGCGCAGGCCGTGCTCGATCGAGAACGGCGCCGCGGCGGAGGAGATCGCCCCGGAACCGGCGGTCACGTCCGCGAGCACGCGGTACGGCCCGGATGGCGCGAGCCTCCGGCGGCGTCGAGGCCGTCCCAGGCGGTCGTCGTCGTGCCGGCGGCGACGGCGATCGGGGGGAGGGTGCGCACGGCGACGCCGGTCCGATCCACGACCGTCACGACGAGCGTGCCGCCGAGGGCGCTCGTGGTCGAGATCGGCACGGCGATCGCGCCGCCGCGGTCCGGGACGATCGGCGCGCCGGGAACGGTGACGGTGACGGCGGCCGTCGGGGGGCCGAGCGTGCCGGTGGCCGGCGGGCCGTCCCCGTCCCGTCGCTCGCGTCGAGCTCCCAGTCGAGGCCCTGCCCGGAGCCCGGGTCGAGCGCCGCCGGCATCCACGACACGTCGACCGCGGGGCCGGAGCCGGCCGTCGACCAGACGGGGACGCCCGTCGGGCTGCGCACGGTCAGCGTCCAGGACGCCGGGCGGGAGAGCCGGGCGGTGAATCGGATCGGTCCGCCGCCGAGCCCGCCGGTGACGCCCGGCGAGAAGATCCGCAGGCCGCCGAGCGCGTCGACCGCCTGGGCGATCGCGGGCAGCATCGCGTACGTCGCGTCGCCCGGGCAGTCCGTCGCCCCCGTATCCCGGTGGCCGACGATCGAGCGCGGGAAGGGGACGCTGCCACCCGCGGGGAACAGGTTGGAGCCGCCGGAGACGACGGTCACCGGCGCGAGGGGGTCGACGTGGGCGACGTCGAGGCGCCAGGCCAGGTAGCTCTCGAGCGCAGCGACCTGGGCGGGCGGCGGTGCCTCCACCTGGTAGGTGCCGATCAGCGCGACGCCGACGGAGCCGGTGTTGAACCCCTCCGCCTGGGCGCCGATCACGGGACGATCGATCCCGCCCGCTCGGCCCTCGTAGATCACCCCGTAGCGGTCGACGAGGGCGTTGTAGCCGATGTCGTTCCAGCCGTTCGACCTGACGTGGTAGAGGTAGATGCTGCGGACGACCGCGGCCGCGCCGGCCGCCGTGTAGGTGTTCGGCGTGTCGGTGTGGTGGACGATCGCGTAGCCGACGGCCGGCGCGTACCTCGGCTCCGCGCGGCGGATCGACTCGTCGGCGCCCCACTCGGCCCGGGTCACGATCACCGGCTCGACCGGAGCGCCGTCCCGCCGGACGGCGAGCGTCCGCCGGCGGGCCGCCGCCAGGACGCGCGAGAGGCCGGGCGGATTCGTCCCGGGATCGACGACGATCGCCCGGAGGCCCGCCACGCCGCCGCCGCCGACGACGAGGCGGATCGAGGACGCGCCGGCGACCCAGATCGGCGCCGAGAGCCAGCCGGACCGGCCTCCCTCGCCGGGCGCGCGGTCGTCAGCGGAGCCGAGCGCGCGCCAGCGGCCGAGTCGCCGGGGGCCGGCGTAGCGGGCGTAGCGGATGGCCGGGGTCCCCGCTCCGCGCCACCGTAGGCCGACGAGTGTCACGTCGCGGGAGACGGGGACCTCGAGCATGCGCTCGCCGGCGCGGAGGTGCTCCGCGGAGGCGAGCGGACGCGGCGCGACGATCGTCACGTGGGACGGACGCGCCGCCGAGGCCGCCGCCGGCTGCAGGGCCGAGCCGGCGAGCAGGACGACGATCGCGAGCGGCCGTACGAGCATCGGTGGGAAGAAGGACAGCAGGGAGCGAGAGAGCGTACGCCCTGGCGGAGCAGGATCGAGGCGACACCGGGAAATCGATACAGAGGCTTCACCGCGTGCTCGCCGATCACGTGGTGGACGGGCCGCGGGGCTCCGACCGCGTCGGGACCGGCGTCGCCGGCCGCCCGACGGCGCTCCGCCCCAGAAGAACGTGAGCTGGACCTCGGCCGTCCGCCTGGCC
Organism: uncultured Thermoleophilia bacterium; assembly: GCA_963800515.1. Classification (GTDB taxonomy): domain Bacteria; phylum Actinomycetota; class Thermoleophilia; order Gaiellales; family F1-60-MAGs149; genus CAWDBC01. The sequence continues at coordinate 135,431 of CAWDBC010000002.1, read as the reverse complement.
TCATCGGCGACGTCGACGCTTCCCCGCAGTTGCAGCGAGACGTCGACGCCGCCGTCGCGACGGACGAGGTAGCCGGAGGCCATCTCCTCGACCGCCCTGGCCTCGACGCGAGGCATCCGCTCGCTCCAGCGCGCGATCTCGGCGGTCGGGGCGAGCCGCCGGGCGACGGCGATCCGGGTCGCCAGGCGCGCGGCCTCCTCCACCGGCAGCGGCGTGCCCGAGACGTAGACCGTCGTCGGCGCTCCCGTGCGCGGCGCCGGGCCGCCGAGGGAGGACGCGGCGTACCGCCGCCCGCCTCGAGGGTGATCGAGCCGGAGGGCAGGAGGATCGTCGTCGGCACGGCCTCGCACGTCAGGCTGGCCGTCTCCCCGCCCGTGGGGAAGCGGAGCGCCGAGCGCGTCGGCGGGCGCCGGAAGTCGAGGGTCAGCGGGTGACCGCGGCGGGCATCGGACCCGCCGCAACGCGCGCCGGCGAGCGCGGCGGGCCCGAGCGCGAGGAGCATCGCGGCGGCCCGAGCGCCGAGGCCGCGCCTACGGATCGAGGCCCGCGCCGCCGGCTGGCCCGCCGGGGTCGCCGAGATTCTCCCGGGCCTCGCCCTCGGCCGGGTCGGAGGGCTCCTCACCCTCGTCCGCCGGCAGGTCGGCCGGTTCCACGACCGCGTCGATCGAGCGGTCCCCCGGCCCCTCCGCCGGATCGCCGGTCGTGTCCGCGGGGAGGTCGGGCCGGTCGCCGCCGCTGCCGGGGGACGGTGCGTCACCGTCGGCATCCCCGTCCACGCCGGCCTCGTCGCGGATCGTCACGAAGGCGCCCACGCGGTCGTCCTCGCGCATCGTCTGCACCTTCACCCCCTGGGTCGCCCGTCCGTAGCGGCCGATCTCGTCGACCGACTGGCGGGTGATCGTGCCGGCCTCGGTGATCAGCAGGAGCTCGTCGCCGTCCGTCACCATGGCGGCGCCCGCGAGCCGTCCGCGCGCGTCGGTCAGGCGCACAGTGAGGACGCCCATCGTCCCGCGGCCCTTCTCCGGGTACTCGTCGATCGGAGTCCGCTTGCCGTAGCCGTTCTCGGTGACCACGAGCAGGTCGGTCCCGTGCGAGGCGACGCCCAGGGCGATCACCTCGTCGCCGGAGCGCAGCCGCATCCCGAGCACCCCGTAGCTGGCCCGTCCCGTCGTGCGGGCGCTCGTCTCGTCGAAGCGGACGGCCGAGCCGTTCCGGCTGACCAGGACGATCGAGTCCGAGCCGCTCGTCAGGCGGACGCCGATCAGCTCGTCGTCGGGCCGCATCCGGAGGGCGATGATCCCGTCCGCGCGGAGGACCGTGTCGTAGTCGGAGAACGGCGTCTTCTTGACGATGCCGCGCTTCGTCGCCATCACGAGGAACCGGCCCTCGGAGTAGTTGCGCGTGCGGAAGACGGTGAGGATCCGCTCGCCCTCGGCGAGTGGCAGGAGGTTGACGAGCGCCTTGCCGCGCGCGCCGCCCGCCTGCTCGGGGATCTGGTAGGCCTTGACCCGGTAGACCTTGCCGAGCGAGGAGAAGAAGAGGACGTAGTCGAGCGCCGTGGCCACGAACAGGTGGGCGAGCGTGTCGTCGTCCTTCGTCGCCATCCCGCGGACGCCGACGCCGCCCCGCCGCTGCGCGCGGTAGGCGTCGAGCGCCATCCGCTTGACGTAGCCGGACTGCGTGACGAGGATCGCGACGTCCTCGTCGAGGATCATCGACTCGTCGTCGATGTCGCCGTCGAAGGGCACGATCTCCGTCCGCCGCTCGTCGGCGTACTGGGAGCGGATCTCGAGGAGCTCCTCCCGGACGACGCGGGCGACCCGGGCCTCGTCGCCGAGGATCGCCCGCAGCTCGGCGATCAGCTCCTGGAGCCGCGCGAGCTCGTCGCGGATCTCCGCCTGCTGCATGTTCGTCAGCCGCTGGAGCCGGAGGTCGAGGATCGCCTGGGCCTGCTCCTCGGACAGCTCGAACGTCTCCATCAGGCCACTCCGCGCCTCGTCGACGGCGCGCGACGCGCGGATCAGCGCGATCACCTCGTCGATGTGGTCGAGCGCCTTCGAGAGCCCCTCGAGGATGTGGGCGCGCCGCTCCGCCTGCAGCAGTTGATGCCGCGTCCGGCGCGTCACCACCTCGCGCTGGTGGTCGAGGTAGTGGTGGATCATCGAGCGCAGCGAGAGCGTCCGCGGCACGTCGTCGACGAGCGCGACCATGTTGACCCCGAAGGTCGACTGGAGCGCGGTGTGCTTGAAGAGCTTCTGCAGGACCTGCTGGGCCATCGCGTCGCGCCGGAGGTGGATGACGACGCGCATGCCCTCGTCGGCCGACTCGTCGCGCACGTCGGCGATCTCGGGCAGCACCTTCTCCTTGACGAGGTCGGCGATCTTCCGGATGAAGCCGTCCTCGCCGCCCTTCTTGACCTGGAACGGCAGCTCCGTGACGACGATCGCGGTCACGCCCGACTTCAGCTCCTCGATCTCGGTCCGGGCGCGCACCCGGATCCGGCCGCGGCCGGTGTCGTAGGCCTCCCGGATCGGCCCCAGGCCCATGATGATCCCGCCGGTGGGGAAGTCTGGGCCCTTGACGTGCCGGAGCAGGCCGTCGGTGTCGATCTGCGGGTCGTCGAGCATCGCCACGCAGGCGTCGATCGTCTCGCCGAGGTTGTGGGGCGGGATGTTGGTCGCCATTCCGACGGCGATCCCGGAGGCGCCGTTGACGAGCAGGTTAGGAAACCGGCTCGGGAGGACGTACGGCTCCTGCTTCTGCCCGTTGTAGTTCGGCTTGAAGTCGACGGTGCGCTGGTCGAGGTCGCGCAGGAGTTGCGTCGCCATCGGCGCCAGGCGGCACTCGGTGTACCGCATGGCCGCCGCGGAGTAGCCGTCGACGTTGCCGAAGTTGCCCTGGCCGTCGACCAGCTTGTGGCGCATCGAGAAGGGCTGCGCCATCCGCACGAGGGTGTCGTAGATCGACTGGTCGCCGTGGGGATGGAAGTCGGCCATCGTGACGCCGACCACCTGGGCGCACTTGACGCGCTGACGGCTCGGCTGCACGCCCGCCTCCGACATCGCGTAGAGCACGCGGCGGTGGACCGGCTTGAGGCCGTCGCGAACGTCCGGTAGGGCCCGGCTGACGATGACGCTCATCGCGTAGTCGAGGTAGGACGCGCGCATCTCGTCGGAGAGCTCGCGCCCCTCGACGTTGCCGGCGAAGGGGACGTCCGTCAGGTCAGACATCGAGCTGCGTCACCTCCCGCGCGTTCGTCTCGATGAAGAGCCGTCGGGGCTCGACGAGGTCGCCCATCAGCATCGTGAAGATCTCGTCGGCGGCCGCCGCGTCGTCCATCGTCACCTGGAGCAGGGTCCGGTGCTTCGGGTCCATCGTCGTGTCGCGCAGCTGCTTCGGATCCATCTCGCCGAGGCCCTTGAAGCGGTCGATCGTGATCCCCTCGGAGCAGAGCTCGAGGATCCCGGCCCGGAGCGCCTCGTGCGTCTCGGCGACGAGGCGCCGGCGCGGCGTCGTCAGGGTGAAGACCGGCCGCCCGACGAGCGCCACGAGCTGGGCGTGCACCTTCTCCAGGGAGCGGAAGGTGGTCGTCTCGAACAGCGAGAGCGGGATCGCCACGGTCGAGACGGTGCCGGTGAGGCGCTCGGTGATCCGGATCAGCACCGAGGCGCCGTCGGGATCGGTCGCCGCCACGGCGAGGTCGTACGGGTCGCTCGCCGGCCGGGCCTCGGCCAGGAACCGCTCGAGCGAGGCCCGGTCGGTGACCTCGGAGCCGAGGAGCCCGCGGTCCTTGACGAGGTCGGCCGCGCCCGCGCCGACCTCGGCGCGCAGCCGCGCCGCCCACGCCTCGTACTCGCGGAGGATCCGCCCCAGTCGCTCGACGAGCTCCTTGGAGAGCGCGATCGGCCCCTCGGAGCCGGTCGCCGCGACCGTCGCCAGGCGCTGGTCGATCACGAACTCCTCGAGCTGATGCTCCTTCTCGACGTACAACTGCTCGCGGCCGACCTTGACGCGGTAGAGCGGCGGCTGGGCGATGTAGACCATCCCGGCGTCGATCAGGCCTTGCATGTGGCGGAACAGGAAGGTCAGGATCAGCGTCCTGATGTGGGCGCCGTCGACGTCGGCGTCCGTCATCACCACGAGCTTGTGGTAGCGCGCCTTGCTGATGTCGAACTCGTCGCCGGTGCCGGTGCCCATGGCGGTCACCATCGCCTGGACCTCGGTGTTGCTGAAGACCTTGTCGATCCGCGCCTTCTCGACGTTGAGGATCTTGCCGCGGAGCGGCAGGATCGCCTGGAACTCGCGAAGGCGGGCGTCGACCGCGCTGCCTCCCGCGGAGTTGCCCTCGACGAGGTACAGCTCCGAGCGCGCGGGATCCGTCGACTGGCAGTCCGTCAGCTTCCCCGGCAGGCCGCCCCCGGAGAAGGCGGACTTGCGCGCCGACTCGCGGGCCTTGCGGGCGGCGAGGCGGGCTCGCGAGGCGTCGATCGACTTGCCGACGATCGCCCGGGCCGCCTGCGGGTTCTCCTCGAAGTACTCGGCGAGCCGCTGGTTCGTCGCGGTCGCGACGAGCCCCTGGATCCACGGGTTGCCGAGCTTCGTCTTCGTCTGGCCCTCGAACTGCGGCTCACGGAGGCGGACGGAGACGATCGCCGCCAGGCCCTCGACGACGTCCTCGCCGGACAGGTTGTCGTCCTTGTCCTTGAGGAGGGCCTTCTCGCGGGCGTAGGCGTTGACGGTGCGGGTCAGCGCCGAGCGGAAGCCCGCCATGTGGCTGCCGCCCTCGTGCGTGTTGATGTTGTTGGCGAAGGAGTACACCGAGGACTGGTACGTCGAGTTCCACTGCAGCGCGCACTCGACCTCGGACTCGTCGGCGATGTAGGAGAAGTGGACGATCTTGTCGTGGATCGGGTCCTTGCCACTGTTGATGTGGCGGACGTACTCGCCGATCCCGCCCTGGTAGAGCCAGGTGTCCGACTTCGGCTCCGCGCGCTCGTCGCGCAGCGTCAGCCGGAGCCCGGCCGTCAGGAACGCCATCTCGCGCATCCGCTGGGCCAGCGTGGCGTAGTCGTAGGTCCCCTCTTCGAAGATGTCGAGGTCGGGCAGGAAGGTGATCGTCGTCCCCGTCCCGCCCTCGTGGCTGCCGACGGCGTGGAGCTCGGTCAGCTTGTCGCCGCGCGAGAAGGTCTGCTCGTAGGTCTTGCCGTCGCGCCAGTCGACGCGGACGGTCAGGAGCTCGGAGAGCGCGTTGACGACGGAGACGCCGACGCCGTGGAGGCCGCCGGACACCTTGTAGCCATCGCCGCCGAACTTGCCGCCGGCGTGGAGCTTCGTGAGCACGATCTCGACCGCGGAGACCGTCGTCCCGGGGATCGGCTCGACGGGGATGCCCGCCCCGTTGTCGACCACCTCGACGGAGCCGTCGGGCCGGAGGGTGACGACGATCGTGTCGCAGCGTCCGGCGAGCGCCTCGTCGACCGCGTTGTCGAGGATCTCCCACACGAGATGGTGGAGGCCCCGGGGGCCCGTCGAGCCGATGTACATCCCCGGCCGGCGGCGGACCGCCTCGAGACCCTCGAGCACGGTGATGTCCTGACTGCCGTACTCCGTGTTCGCCAAGCTTCGCCCTTTTCCCTCGGTCGACCGACATGACGGTGCGAGCAAGCATTCGCGCCTGCGCGGCAGCTCGCGTCCCGTCGAAAACGCCTCTGTAGTCTAGCAAGCCGCCCCCCGTGGGGGACCACACGGGCGGGGGTCAGCGCGGCACAGAGCCCGTCACGTAGCGCACAGATGCGGGCGCCCGGTCCCCGAGGGCCTCCCGCAGCGCCCGGGTGGTCGCCTCGGCGGCGAAGCGGAGCTCCGAGGCCAGAGCCGCGCTCTCGACGCGGACCACGAGCAGGCTCGCTTCGGGATCGAGGCGGACCGGCTCGGTCAGCGCGGCCACCTGCGGCGAGACCACCGCCGGCCACACCGCCAGCACCGCGTCGAGCGGTGAGGCCGGCCGGGCGGCCAGGAAGCGCTCCACGGCGGGGCCGATGTGGGTCAGGTCCTTTCGGTCGCGGCGGCGCCCGACGTAGGTCACGCTCCCGCCTCCTCGAAGACGCGGAGGCGACCGCCTCCGCACTCGAGGAGCAGGGCGGGCTCGACGCCGAGGTCGGAGCGGTCGGCGGCGGTCACGACGACCTGGGCGGCGGCGCAGGCGGAGGCGAGGAGGAGCTCGCGGCGACGCGGGTCGAGCTCGGAGAGGACGTCGTCGAAGAGCAGGATCCCCGGCTCCCCGCGCACCTCGGCGACGATCGAGGCGAGGGCGAGGAGGAGCGCGAGGACGACGGTGCGCTGCTCCCCCTGGGAGGCGTAGGCGCGCACGTCGCGACCCCAGGCCTCGATCCGGAGATCGTCGAGGTGCGGTCCGGTCGTCGTCTGCCCCCGGTCGAGGTCGACGGCTCGGGATTGCTGGAGGAGCAGGAGCGCGCCGTCCGGGTCGGGGGCTCCCCGCGTCTCGTAGACGAGCGAGGCGGCGCCCGCCTCCCCGTCGGACAACCGCTCGAGCTCCGCCGCGAAGACCGGCGCGAGCCGCTGCACGAGCCGGCTGCGGAGCGCGACGAGGCGGGCTCCGGCGCGCGCGGCCTCGACGTCCCAGGCGTCGAGCTCCGAGAGCTGGACGCCGCTGAAGCGCCCCGAGCGGAGGAGCGCGGCGCGCTGGGCGAGGGCGCGCGCATAGGCCTCGGCCACGCTGGGGGCCGACGGATCGAGGAGCGAGAGGCCGTGGTCGAGGAAGCCGCGACGGATCGTCGGCGCCTGCTTGACGATCGCGAGCCGCTCGGGCAGGAATGTGAGGACGCACCAGCCCCGCCGGAAGTCCTCCACGGAGGCGGCGACGACGCCATCGAGCTCCATGCGCTTGCCGAGGCCGGCGCCGAGCGTGACGACGCTCCGGCGACGGGCGCCCCCGACCACGCCGTCGGCCTCGACCCGGAGCAGGTCCTCGCCGGCGCGGACCATCCGGGACTCCGCGCTCGTCCTCGGGCTGACGCCCGTGAGGGAGAGGTGGAGCGCCTCCAGGAGGCTCGTCTTGCCCGATCCGTTGGGACCGACGATCGCGGTCAGCGTGGGCGCGAAGGTCGCCTCGACGTCCTCGTAGACGCGGAACGCGCGTGCTCTCAGGCGCTCGGCACGCATCGTTGATCCGCTCCCGGGCGCCTCTACGTCAGGCGCATCGGCATGATCAGGTACCAGAACGAGTCGTCCTCGCCGTTGGTCAGAAGCGCCGGGCGCGTCGGGTTGACGAGCTGGAAGACGAGGTCCTCGGAGGTGACGGCATCGATGCCGTCCCGGAGGTACTCGGCGTTGAACCCGATCTCGAGCGGCTCTCCCTCGAAGCGCGTCGGGATGGTCTCGACCGCCTCGCCGACGTCCGGCGTGCGAGCGGAGATCCGGAGCTCGCCGGGCGAGAACGAGAGGCGGATCGGCGCGGCGTTCCGCGCGAAGAGCCCGACCCGGCGCACCACCTCGGCCGCCTCGTTGCGGGAGGTCGGGGCCTCGTGCTCGAAGTGGGAGGGCCGGATCGACCGGTAGTTCGGGAACTGACCCTCGATCCGGCGTGCGGTCAGCCAGATGTCGTCGAGCCCGAAGGCGACGAACTTCTCCTCGACGCCGATCTTCAGCTTCGTGCCGGCCGCGACCGAGGCGATCCGGGGCAGCTCCTCGACCGCTCGGCGCGGGACGATCGCGTCCAGGTCGCCCGGGATCGGATCGGCCAGCGGGAGCTCGTTGACGGCCATCCGGTAGGCGTCCGTCGCGGCCATCGTCACGTGACCGGCCTCGAACTGCATGAGGACGCCGGTCAGGGCCGGACGGCTCTCGTCGCGGGAGGCGGCCCGGCCCACCCGCTCGGCGCTCTCGACGAAGCTCGGCCGATCGACCTCGAAGACGTGCTCGTGATCGATCTCCGGCAGCGCCGGGAAGTCGTCGGAGCGAAGCGCGTGGAGCTGGTAGGAGCCGGCCTTGGAGTCGATCCGGACCATTCCCGACGAGACGTCGTGGGTCAACTCGACGACGTCGGACGGCAGCGCCCGGATCACCTCGAGACCGAGGCGGGCGGGGAGGACGAACGAGCCGGGCTCGGCGACGTCGGCGATCAGGGGCACGCGGAGAGCCAGCTCCCGGTCGGTGGCGGCGAGCTCGACGGGGCCCTCGGGGTCGTCCGCGCGAACGAGGATCCCCGACGCGATCTGCAGGCTGGGTCGCGTCGAGGCGGCACGGGCGGCCAACGACAGGCGCTCGACGAGGTGATCCTTCGGGCAGCTGATCTTCACAGGGCTCCAGTCTACGGTCTTCTGTCTTCTTCACTGAACTCCATCGCAGTGGTAGTAAGCCCTGGGGAGTTCGTGGGAAAACCCCGCGCGCCCAGCACCGGCGCCGGTTTGCGGGGAGGAAAACGATCGAGCGCTCCTCCCCCGTTCACCCGGTTCCTCGTGATGTGCCATCGCCTTCCTGGGGCGAACGTGGAGAAGACGACGGAATCGCGCGAGTTCTGCACACCTCCGCGAGCACTTCGGGAGGGGTTCTCCCCCGACCATCCCACGAGACGTCCGCGCCTCTCCACCGCGCGGGCAGCACGCCGTGCCGGCCCGATCCTCCCGGCGCGGTGTCGTCGCGGCTCGATCCGTCGATTCGGCGGTTCCCGCGCGCCGCGAACCCGATCCCTGCCGAAGCCCCGCTGGCGCGATCGCCCTCGGCGGTTCATCCCGCCGCGACCCGTCCCCCCTCGATCGCGCAGGCCGCGACGTCTTCTCCTGAAGCCGTCGCTCGCGCGATCGCCTCCATGAGTTCCGCGCGGCCCGACCCGTCGATCCCTGGTCGGGGCGGACACCAGCCGCCCGCTCTGCTGTCGTACGCCCGGAGGCCGGTCGGGATGCAGCGTCGGTCGAAGGAACGGCCGCCGGCCCGCCCCCCGCCGGCGTCAGCTCGCGCGGATCTGGGCGGAGAGGTCCTGCACCAGGTTCAGGACCTGCCGATCGGTCTTCATCTGGCGACCGATCTTGGTGACGGCGTAGTGGACCGTGGAGTGGTCCCGGTTGCCGAAGCGAACACCGATCTTCGGCAGCGAGGCGTCCGTCAGCTCACGGCAGAGGTACATCGCGAGCTGCCGAGGGCGAACGACCTGCTGGGCGCGGCTCGAGGACCGGAGGTCGGCGACGGCCATGTGGAACGCGTCGGCGACCGCCCGCTGGACGTCCTCGATGGTGACCAGCCGCGCGGGCTCGCCGAACTGGCCGCGCAGGACCTCGCGGACGAGCTCGTGGTCGATCGGCTCCCCGTTCAGGGCCGCGTAGGCCAGGACCCGGGTCAGCGCACCCTCCAACTCGCGGATGTTCGTCGAGACGCGCTGCGCGATCTCCTCGAGCACGGAGGGGTCGCTGAGCACCGCACCCTCGCGGAACGCCCGGGTTCGCAGGATCGCGGTCCGGGTCTCCAGGTCGGGAGGCTGGACGTCGGTGATCAGGCCCCACTCGAACCGGGAGCGCAGCCGCTCCTCGAGCGTGCCGATCTCCTTCGGCGGCCGATCCGAGGAGAGGACCAGTTGTCCCCCCGCCTCGTAGAGGCTGTTGAAAGTGTGGAAAAACTCCTCCTGCGTCGACTGCTTGCCGGCCAGGAACTGGATGTCGTCGATCAGGAGGAGGTCGTAGGAGCGGTAGCGCGCCTTGAAACGGTCGATCGATTTCCGCTGCAAATGCTCGACGAACTCGTTCGTGAACGACTCGCACTTGACGTAGTGGATGCGCAACTCCGGCAACTGCTCGCCGACGTAGCGGCCGATCGCCTGCAGGAGGTGCGTTTTCCCCAGACCCGTGGGGCCGTGGATGAACAACGGGTTGTACGCCTGCCCGGGCGCCTCCGCCACCGCGAGCGCCGCGGCGTGGGCGAACCGGTTCGACGGGCCGATCACGAAGTCGTCGAACGTGTACTTCGGCAGGAGCAGTCCCTCCCGAACCTGCGGAGGCGACTGAGCGCCGACAGGGTGCGTGGACGACCGCTGCTGATCCCTCTCCGCCACGTCGCTCCGCGCGTCGGCGGCGACCGACGGTGCGTTCTCGCCGACGCTGAACCGGACGTCGACTCCCTCGGGCAGCACCTCTCGCGCAGCGCTCGCGACCCGGTCGATCAGGTTGCCCTCGATCCAGGCTCGGGTGAAGTCGTTGGGCACGAGCACGGAGAGCTCGTCCGGGGAGAGGGCGGAAGGGACGGCCGCGGCGAACCAGGTCTGGAAGGCCGCGTCGCTGAGGTCGATCTCGAGGCGGGCCGCGATCGCCGACCACGCACGCGCCGCAGAATCACCGCCCGTCTCCATACGTCTCCCTCGCTGGCCCTCTGACCGTCACGCCCGCATGGTGTGACCGGCGGAAGGTAGCACCACACCGGGATGCCCCGACAGGGTGCTGCTGCGCTTGAACCTCCGCACATTGCAGGAAATTCCGCGATATCCACACCTTTGTCAACAGTGTGGAGAAGCGGCTTGGAGAGCCGGATCACAGCCGCGTGCCCTGCCCCGCCGGCGCTGAGGCCGCGAATCGACGGGGTCGCGGTCCCGGGTTATCCCCACCGCAGCTGCCGGGTCCTGCGGGGCCGGCGAGGCCGCATGCGCCGCGAGCTGCGGCCAGCAGAAAGGCCAGCCCGTATACTCATCCCCTTCCCGGGGCCGCGACGGCCTGATCTCGACCTGCGAGCAGACGATGAAGCGCACCTATCAGCCGAACAAGCGCAAGCGTGCGAAGACGCACGGGTTCCGGACGCGCATGAAGACGGCCGCAGGACAGGCGACGATCAGGCGCCGCAGGGCTCACGGCCGCAAGCGGCTCTCGACCTCCAAGTAGGCGACGTGACCGGCGCCGGGGCGAGGCGAAGCCGGATCTCCCGATCCGCCGACTTCGACGCTGCGTTCCTCCGCGGCCACGCCAACTCGACGCGCCACCTGGTCGTCTACGCGCTGGAGCGGCCGGAGCGGACGCTCGCCGAGGCGCCGCGCCTGGGGCTCGCGGTGTCCCGCAAGGTCGGCAACGCGGTGGTCCGGAACGAGGTCAAACGCCACCTGCGGGAGGCCTTCGCCCTGGTCGTCGACGACCTCCCGACGACCACGGACTTCGTCGTCATCGCCCGTCCCTCGCTTCCCGGGGCGATCGACGCCCAGGGGTTCGACTGGCTCGTCGCCGAGCTCAGAGAGACGGCCGCGCGCAGCTCGGGGCGGCGGACGTGACCCGCGGCCTGCTCCGCCTCCTCTCGCTCATCTACCGGTACGGGGTCCGGCCCCTCGTCCCCGGCGGGGCCGGGGGCAGGACGTGCCGGTACGAGCCGACGTGCTCCCGCTACGCGTCGGAAGCCGTCATCCAGCACGGGTGGTTGAAGGGGTCCGGGCTTGCGCTCTGGCGCGTCATGCGCTGCAATCCCTGGTCGCACGGCGGCTATGACCCCGTCCCGTCTGCCGGTCCGGCGCCGTCGCCGCCCGTGGGCGGCGATCCCGGCCGCGATCGCGCTCCACACCCGGGCCGGGCCTCCTCCCCCCTCACCAGGGACAACGCATGAACGACATCCTTGCTCCCCTCGAGGAACCGCTTCGCGCGTACCTGAAGTTCCTCCACGTGCACGGAGGGCTGACCTGGGCGCTGGCGATCATCGTCCTGACGCTCTCGGTGCGCCTCGTGATGGTGCCGTTGACGGTCAAGTCGCAGATCTCGATGCGGCGGATGGCCGACCTCCAGCCGGAGATGAAGCGGCTGAAGGAGGAGCACGGGCACGACAAGCAGCTCCTGAACCAGAAGATGATGGACCTGTACAAGACGGAGCGGGTCAACCCGTTCGCGTCCTGTCTGCCGTTGATCCTGCAGGCGCCGATCTTCATCGCCCTGTACTACGTGCTCCGGCACGCCAACAACCTCGTCAAGCCCGGCGACGACCTGTCGTTCATCTCGACGAGCTTCGTCCGCGACATCACGGCGAGCCTGCGTCATCAGGCCGCGTCGCCGCCGACCTGGGCACTGATCCTGATGCTGACCCTCTACGTCGGCTCTCAGGTCGGGGCGACCCTGGTCACGCCGACCACGATGCAGGGCAGCCAGAAGGCGATCATGGCGGCGGCGCCGATCGTCTTCGTCTTCTTCATCATCAACGGCACGTTCCCGGTCGGCCTGCTCCTCTACTGGATCACCACGAACGTGTTCACCCTGGTCCAGGCGACGGTCATCCGCGTCTTCTTCCCGCCGCCGCAGTACGTCCAGGCGAAGGAGGAGGCGAGGAAGAAGGCGGCCGCCGCCGGGTCGGCGAAGGGCGCGGGAGACGGGTCGGGCGGCATGATGGGCCGGCTGCGCCGCGGCGCCTCGACGCCCGCGCCTGCCGCCCGGGGGGCGGCACACAACACGCCATCGTCGAACCGTGGGCGGGGGGCGACCCTGTCCAAGAAGCAGCCCGCCAAGAAGCAGACCGCGCAGAAGCAGGCGCCGCAGCGTGCCACCCGTCGACCACCGAAGCCGCCGAAGCCCGCCAAGTCGCCGGGAGCAGGTGACACCGATGGATGAGGAGTCCGTCGTCGAGGCGATCGGCGAGAGCGTCGGCGAGGCGAAGTGGACGGCCCTCCGCGAGCTCGAGCGTCGGTTTCCCGGCCTCGATCGCGATGCCGTGCGGTTCGAGGTCCTGTCCGAGGGCGAGCGTGGCCTGATGGGCGTCGGTCGCGAGCCGGCACGCGTGATCGCCAAGCTGACCGCGCTGCCCGAGGGGCAGCGGACGCCCGTTCGCAAGCCGGACGGCCGGCCGCCCCGCGGCCAGGCCGGCGGAACCCGAGCGCGGGGAGCGGCGACCACCCGGCCTCGGACCCGCCGCGAGCGCCCCTCGGCGCCGTCCCCGGCCTCCATCGCTCCGCCGGAGGACCTCGGCGAACGGGCCATGACCGTGCACCGGATCCTGAGCGCCGTCTGTTCAGGTCTCGGCGCACCGGCGGCGGTCCGCGTCACCCGGGAAGGCGACGAGTTGACGGCCGAGCTGATCGGCGACGACCTGGGGGTCCTGATCGGCAAGCGCGGTCACACGATGGATGCCCTCCAGCACCTCCTGAACGCGATCGTCCACTCGTCGGCTGCCGAGGGCGAAGCGGCCCCCCTCGTCGTCATCGACGCCCAGGGGTACCGACGCCGTCGTGAGGAGGCGCTCCACGACGCCGCCGAGCGCGTCGCAGCCGAGGTGGAGCGCACCGGCGAGAAGGTGGAGATGGAGGCGATGTCGGCGCCCGAGCGGAAGATCGTCCATCTGCATCTGCAGGACCGCCCGACGATCGTGACGGAGAGTGACGGCCGCGAGCCGAACCGCTTCGTCGTCGTGCGTCCAGTCGACGTCGACGCCTAGGCGCGTGCCCAGTTCCCCGGCCGCCACCGGGGGCGCCGAGCCCGAGGACGGTGACAACGGGCGGGACCTCCACGACCGCGCTCGGCTCGAGCGCCTGCTCGAGCTCGTCCTGACGGCCGAGAAACGGGTCACGGCCGTACCGACCGAGGATGCGTGGCAGCGGCACGTGCTCGACGCGCTCCAGGGCCTGGAGATGGTGGACGCCGAGCCTCCGGGTGACGTCGTGGACGTCGGCTCGGGGAACGGGATCCCGGGCCTGGTGCTCGCGATCGAACGTCCGGCCAGGCAGGTGCTCCTCGTGGAGGCGAACGGACGGAAGGCGGCCCTCCTCGAGGAGGTCATCTCCGAGCTCGAACTGCCGAACGCGTCGGTGGTCCGGGCGAGGGCCGAAGCGCTCGCCCGGGAGGAGGAGCACCGGGATCGACACTCGATCGCCGTCTGCCGCGCCCTGGCGCCGCCGGTCGTCAGCCTCGAGTACTGCCTGCCGCTGATCGCAACGCGAGGGTGCCTCGTTGCGTGGCTGGGAGCCATCGATCGCGACGAGCTGGAATTCGCCGCCAATCGGCTCGGAAGTGCCGTGGACGCGGTGTGGCGGGTCCCGGGGAGCGAACGCCGAACCCTGCTGCGGGTACGGAAGACGAAGGCGACCCCATCCGCCTTCCCGCGCCGGCCCGGGATGGCCGCGAAGCGTCCGCTGACCAGGCTCTGAACAGCCGAGGTGCGGGCCCGCTCCGCCCCTGACGAGCCAGCCCGGCCCGGTTGGAGCCACCGCGCTGGCGGCGGAGGCGGCTGGGCAAAGGTCGAGCGGCCGTGGGGAGCCATCTGGTGATCGACTCCATGATCGCCCGGTTCGCGAAGGCCGCCGGACGCGTTTCACGTGAAACGCACCTCCTGAAAAGGGCGGAAACCCTGTTTCAGGTGAAACACACCTCCTTGAGCACGACGACGCCCACCGGGTTCAGGTGAAGCGCACCTACCCGGGCGCGGCGACACCCACCGTTTCACGTGAAACACGAGGAGAGTGCCCCACGAGAGGTCGGTGGACGCACGGAACGGTGCGGCACTCAATCGGGCGCTTCCACGCGGTCTGCGCGGGGGAGAGCGCCGGTCGTGGCCCTAGGCTGACGGCGATGCCGAAGATCTACGCCCTTGCGAATCAGAAGGGAGGTGTCGGGAAGACGACGACCGCGATCAACCTGGCGGCGTCGCTTGCCGAAGCCGGCGCAGAGGTCCTCCTCGTCGACCTCGATCCTCAGGCCAACGCTACGACGGGCGTTGGGTTGCGGCCTCCTCGCGGCCGTTCGACCTACGAGCTCCTCCACGGCGTACCGGCGCGGGAGCTCATAGTGCCGACCGCCGTGCCGAGGCTCTCGATCCTGCCCGCACACCCCGACCTGACCGCGGCCAACGTCGAGCTCCCCGCCTGGGACGACCGGGACCGGGTCCTCCACCTGGCTCTGCAACCGCTGGCCGAGACCTACCCGTACGTCATCGTGGACTGTCCACCCTCGCTGGCCATTCTGACCCTCAACGCCCTCGTGGCCGCGAACCGGCTGATCGTCCCCGTGCAGTGCGAGTACTACGCCCTCGAGGGGCTCGCTCAGCTCTTGGAGTCGGTGGAACTGATCCGCGCGAAGCTCAACCCCGGGCTGGCGCTGATCGGCCTGCTGCTGACCATGAACGACGCTCGGACCCGCCTCGCCACGGATGTCGTCCGGGAGGTGCGCGACCATTTCGGGTCGAAGGTGTTCGAAACCGTCGTCCCCCGATCCGTCCGGCTCGCCGAGGCCCCGTCCCACGGGGCGCCGATCTCCGTCTACGACCCCGCCTCGGCCGGGGCTCGAGCCTATGCGCGGTTCGCGATCGAGGTGGTCGAGCGTGGCTAGGCCGAGTCGGGGATTGGGACGCGGATTGGCCGGGATGATCGACCCCCGGAGGCCTGCAGCCGACGAGGATGCGCGGGACGAACCCTGGGTGCAGGGGCCGGAAAGGAACGGCGACGGCGGGTCTGCCCCACCCGAGCGGCAAGGGGAGCCCATCGCGAGCGATCCGGCGCAGATTCCGGTGAACCGCCAGATCGTGGTCTCCGTGGACGAGATCTCGCCGAACGCGCGCCAACCCCGGCACTCGTTCAATCCTGACCGACTGCAGGAGTTGGCGAACTCGATCGCGCAGGACGGCCTCGTGCAGCCCGTCGTCGTGCGGCGTCTGGCCGGCGGCTACGAGTTGATCGCCGGGGAGCGGCGGTGGCGGGCGGCGAAACTGGCCGGTCTTCGTCAGATCCCGGCGATCGTCCGCGACGTCGACGACCAGGAGGCGCTCCTCCTCGCCATAGTGGAGAACGTCGTCCGCGCCGACCTCAACCCGGTCGAAGTCGCCCGTGGATACGCATCGCTCGTGGACGAGCTCGGACTCGGTGCATCGGATGTCGCCCGGCGCGTGGGGCGCAGCCGAGCGGCGGTCGCCAACACCCTCCGACTGCTCGACCTCCCGGACGAGGTCCTCGAGTCCATCACCCGCGGCGACCTCACGGAGGGTCACGGCCGCGCGATCCTCCAAGTCGCGGAACGGGGCGCGCAGCGCGGGCTGGCGGCCCGGGCGGTTCGGCGCGGGCTGACGGTGCGGCAGACGGAAGCGCTCGCTCGGCGGGGTTCGAGCACGGAGCGGCGGAATCGGCACCCCGTCCCGACCGGAGCGTTCCTCGATGAAAGACGGCTCGACGACCTCGCTGACGCGCTCTACGCGGCGCTCGAGGAGGCCGTCACGCTGCGCTGGACGACGACGGGGCTGACGGTGGAGTTCGAGCTGAAGACGGCGGATGAGGCCATGAACCTCCTCGAACGACTTCATCGTCGCCGCGGCGGCAGCGAGGACGGCCTGCCGCCGGGGAACGGTGCTGCAGCGGCCGAGGAGGCGTAGGCCGGCCCCGGCCGAGGCTGCTGGCCTCCCGGCTCCGGCGGCTTCCGAGTTCGAGCTGAAGACGGCGATTGCGGCCATGAACCCTGATCGCCGACGTCGCCGAGCCCGGCTCGTTAGGGGAGCCCCGCCCGGGACGTTGCGGCGGCTCCACGGGCCGGCGCCGACGGCTCCAAGCTCCCTACGCCTTCCCCTTGGGCCTTCCGTATACTCCCGCGGCCCGGGGCGATTAGCTCAGTCGGTTAGAGCGCCTCTCTGATAAGGAGGAGGTCCGTGGTTCGAATCCACGATCGCCCACCTTCCGGCGTCGCGGGCCCGCGTCAAACCTGCTGACCACGGCCATGGGAGCAACCTCGACCGACCACTCCGACAGCGCCGCGATCGTCAGCGGGGCCGGCTCGGGTCTCGGCGCGGCGACGGCCGACGCCCTCTCGGCCGCCGGCTTCGCGACGACCCGGCTCGATCTCCGCGAGGGGCCCGGCGTCCTGCGCGGTGACGTCGTCGTCGAGGACGATGTGCGACGGGCGGTGGCGGCAGCCCGGGAGTCGGGGCCGCTCCGCGTGGCGGTGGCCTGTGCGGGCGTGGCCCCCGTGGCCCGCACCCTCGGCCGCGACGGCGCCCACGACCTGGACCTGTTCCGCCGGACCCTGGAGATCAACGCCGTCGGCACGTTCAACCTGCTGCGCCTCGCGGCGGAGGCGATGCAGGAGAACGAACCCGACGACGAGGGTCAGCGGGGCCTGATCGTCGTGACGGCCTCGGTCGCCGCCTACGAGGGCCAGATCGGGCAGGTGGCCTACGCGAGCTCGAAGGGCGCGGTCGCCGCCCTCGTGCTGCCGGCGGCGCGGGACCTCGCGCGCAACGGCATCCGAGTCGTCGGGATCGCTCCCGGGACCTTCGACACGCCGCTCCTCGCCGGCCTGCCGGAGGCAGCCCGCGCCTCGCTGGCGGAGCAGATCCCGAACCCGTCACGACTCGGCCGGCCCGAGGAGTACGCGAGCCTGATCCTGGCGATCGTGGCCAACGTGATGATCAACGGCACCACCATCCGTCTCGACGGTGCCCTCCGGATGGGACCCAGGTGAGCGCGTCGGGGTCCCGGCCCTCGCGGCGGAACGCGGAGGGCCGGGGAAGTAGCCTGCGGGGAGCCACGAGGAGCAGCGGTTGACCGCAGGGGGGAAGTCGGCGCCCGTCGTCGTCACGGGCATTGGTGTGGTGGGCCCGCACGGGACCGGTACCGACCTCTACTGGTCCGCCCTCCTCGAGGGGAGGTCGGGGATCCGGCGCCTCGACGGCGATCTGGCGGGCCTTCCCGGCAAGGCCGGCGGGATCGTCGAGGGATTCGACCCCGCCCCGTACCTGGACCGCCGCTCTGCGCGGCGCCACGGGCGCTTCGCCCAGTTCGCCGTGGTGGCGACCCGGCTCGCGCTCGAGGATGCCGGGATCCCGACCGGTGACATCGATCCCGAGGCGACCGGCATCACGATCCACACCGGTGCCGGAGGCAACGTCGAGGGCGATCGCGAGGTCCTCGCTCGTGCCGGGGCGAAGGACCGCACCGGGCCTCTCTACGTCCCGCTCCTCTCCGCGAACATGGCCGCCGCCAACGTGGCGATCCACCTCGGCGTCCGGGGACCGGTCACCGCCGGGGTGGGCGCGTGCGCCGCCGGCGCGATCGCCGTCGCGGAAGGCCTGCACATGCTCGAGCGCGGCGACGTCGATCTCGTGGTTGCAGGGGCGACCGATGCCGCGCTGACCCCGTACCTGATCGCCTCGCTCGCCAATGCCGGCGCGCTGACGACGTCGGACGGCGACCCACGCACCCTCTCGCGGCCGTTCGACGCCAACCGGACGGGCTTCGTGCCCGCCGAGGGCGCCGCCATCCTCGTGCTCGAACGAGCCGACGCGGCCGCCTCTCGGGGGCGCTCCCCCTACTGCACGATCGCCGGGGCGGCCCTCGGGTGCGATGCGTTCCACATCACGTCTCCCGAGCCCACGGGCGCCGGAGCGGAGTTCGTGATGCGCGGGGCGCTCCGCGACGCGGAGCTCCAGCCCGGTGACGTCGACGCCGTCATCGCCCACGGCACCGGCACCGCGCTCAACGACGCCGCGGAGTCGGCCGCGCTCGGCCGCGTGCTCGGGGACCGCGTCGTCGAGGTCCCGACGACAGCGCCGAAGAGCGTGGCCGGCCACACGCTCGGTGCCGCCGGCGCCTTCGGCGTCGCCACCGGAGCGCTCGCCATCCGCACCGGGATCGTCCCGCCAACCCTGAACTACGAGACCGCCGACCCCGAGTGCCGCCTCCGGATCGTAGCCGGCTCGCCGCTCGTCCGCCCGATCGATGCCTGCATGGTCAACGCGTTCGGCTTCGGCGGCCAGAACGCCGTGGTCATCCTCACCGCGGCATGACCGTCGTCCCGGTGCTCGAGCTCTCCGCGCTGACGGGGAGGGCACGGGCGCTCCTGATCGAGCGGCCGTTGCCGGCGCCCGAGGGAGTCGCCGAGGCCGTGGCCCGGGTCGTCGACGAGGTCCGGGCCACCGGCGACGCCGCCGTCGTCGCCTTCCTCCGTGACGTCGACGGCGTCGAGCTCGATCCCGCCTCCCTCGTGGTCGCCGAGGACGTGCTCGCCGAGGCGGAGGCGGGGCTCGGGGCCGAGCTCCGCGCCGCGATGCTCCGGACCGTCGGCAACCTCGAGCAGTTCCACCGAGCGCAGCGGCCGAGCGACTTCGCGATCGAGGTCGAGCCCGGCGTCACCGTCGGCGAGCGCTTCCTGCCGGTCCAGGCGGCCGGCCTCTACGTCCCCTTCGGCTCTGCGGTCTACCCGTCGAGCGCGCTGATGCTGACGGTTCCGGCCCGGGTCGCCGGCGTGGAACGGGTCGTCCTCGCGAGTGGAGTCGATCCCGCGACGGGGGAGATCCCCGCGGTCGTCCTGGCCGCCGCGCGGATCGGGGGCGCCTCCGAGGTCTGGCGTCTCTCCGGCACCGTCGCCATGGCGGCCTTCGCCTACGGCACCGAGACGCTGGGGCCCGTCGACGTCGTCGCGGGCCCAGGGGGGCGCTACGTCGAGGCGGCCAAGCGCCTCGTCCGCGGCGTCGTCGGCGTCGACTTCGACGCGGGGCCCTCCGAGACCCTCGTCCTCGATCTCGATCACGGCGTCCCGGCGACGTGGATCGCCGCCGACGTGCTCGCCGAGGCGGAGCACGGCGAGCACTCGTGGGCCGTTGCCGTCACCGTCGGCAGCAACCGCGGTGCCGAGGTCGCGGCAGCGATCGACGTCGAGCTCGCCCTCCTGCCGCCCGTCCGGAGGGAGGCCGTGACCCGGCAGGCGGCGGCCGGCCGCACGGCGGTCGTGGATGCCGGGACGGCCGACGCGGCGATCGCCTTCGCGAACGCGGCGGCGGTGGAGCACGTGGTCGTCCACGCGCCGGATGCGCAGGTCATCGCTCGGGAGATCGTGGAGGCGGGAACCGTCTGCGTCGGCTCCTATTCTCCGTCGCCGGCCGGCTCGTACGTCGCCGGCTCGAACCACGTGCTGCCGACCGGCCGCGCCGCCCGCTCGACCGGCGGCCTCTCGACGCGGCACTTCGGGCG
Source organism: uncultured Thermoleophilia bacterium (assembly GCA_963800515.1). Lineage (GTDB taxonomy): Bacteria > Actinomycetota > Thermoleophilia > Gaiellales > F1-60-MAGs149 > CAWDBC01. The sequence goes on along the minus strand of CAWDBC010000002.1, from coordinate 115,534 downwards.
CTCGCAGTCGTTCGAGGACATCACGAGCGACGGCCTCCGCTCGCTGGCCCCCGCCGTCGCGGCCTTCGCCGGAGTCGAGGGGCTGCCCGCCCATCTTCGCGCCGTCGAGATCCGCTTCGACGACGCTGGCTCCGGTCGGGCGCGACCCGCCTCCCGGGCCGGGTAGCGCCGGCCCGGGACGCCCCCGCGACGGCCGCTGCATCGTCTCTGACCGCTCGCTTTCGGGGCGAGACGGCACCTTGTCGCCGCACGAGCCCCGGGCGCAGTCGGCGGTGGGCCCGCCGGCGGGCGGGGCGGCCGCGCCCCGGTGCGGCCGACGGGAGGTCGGCGGAACGGACGGAGGGAAGCGAGCGCGGGCCAGCGGATGCCGGGTTCGGCCCGCTCCGGTCGGCTGCCCCGCCAGCGCTCGGGTCCGCCGCCCGCGTGCCCGGCGCGCGGCCGGGTCCGCCGCCCGCCCCGCCGGTATAGTGATCGACGTGCAGGAGATGAGCGTGTACGGCGTCTCGTTCGATCTCGTCGGCAAGCATCCGATCGTCCTCCTCCGAACGGCCGCGGGTGGCCGCTACCTCCCCATCTGGGTTGGTCAGCCGGAGGCGGCGGCGATCCTCGTCAAGCTCCAGGACAGCGAGGCGCCCCGACCGATGACGCACGACCTGTTCGCGTCCACGCTCGGCGCCGTCGGCGCGCGCCTCGTGCAGGTCTCGATCGTCGCGCTCCGCGACAACACCTACTACGCGGCCCTCGTCGTCGAGACGGACGGCGAGCGGGTCGAGATCGACGCACGGCCGTCCGACGCCATCGCCCTCGCCGTGCGGCTCGAGGCTCCGATCATGGCGAGCGATGCGGTCGTCGAGGCGGGGACGATCGAGATGGAGGACGAGCCGGGCGCGCGGCACGACGACGCCTCGAAGCTCGTCGAGGACTTCCGCCGGTTCCTCGACGACGTCCGCCCCGACGAGTTCGGCTCCTCCGACCCCGCCTGAGCGGTGTCCTACCGGGGCCCGGAGGGCGGGTCGTCGTCGGCGGCGAGGAGGCGAGCCACCTCCGCGCGGGTGAGGGACAGGAGCGTGTGAAGGAGCTCCCGCAGGCCCTCCTCGCCGAGGGGGCCGGTCGAGGCGGCCCGCAACTCGTCGAGCATCGCCGCCTCGCGGCCCGGATCGCTCAGTGGGTAGCCGAGGTTCCGCTTGTGGCGATGGAGCTCGTGGACGAGCTCGATCCGGCGGTTCAGCGCGTCCAGGACGGCGCGGTCCTCGCTATCGATCGCGGCGCGCAGGCGCGCCACCACGGGGTCCCCGGGATCCGCCACGGCGGCGAGTATAGGGGTCCCGTCAGCTCCCGGCCGAGAGCGCGGCGACCACGGCGATCGAGTTGAAGATCATGTGCAGGAGCATCCCCGGGATGACCGAGCCGGAGCGGAGTCGCAGGTAGGCGAGACCGACGCCGACCGTCGCCAGGGCGGGGAACGCGGCCGGGATCAGGTGCGCCGCACCGAAGATCACCGCCGAGGCGACGACGAGCGCGGCGGAGGTGGCGCGAACCCGGCCGACGAACCCGGCCGCGAGCGAGCTGAGGACGGCTCCGCGAAAGAAGAGCTCCTCGCAGACCGGCGCGACGACCGTCAGCACGGCGACGGCGATCACCAGCCAGAGCCACTGGCGCCCATCCTTCGGCCGGGCCTCCACGTCCAGCCCCTGCGCCTCACCGCCGTGGAACACCGAGTTGACGAGGCCCGCGGCGACCACCACGACGCCGAGCACGAGCGGCACGATCGCGACGTCGCGGAGCCGCGGGCGGCGCAGGCCGAGCACGGCGACCGCTGACCCGGACCGGGTGGCGAACGCGATCGTGCCGGCGAGCAGCACGACGTAGGCGCCGAGGCCGGCGATCCCGAGCGCCGGGGTCGTGAAGGCCTCCCGGTCCGGGGGGATCCCGATCGCGAGGCCGACGATCGCGGCGACGACCATCTGCAGGAGGAAGAGGCCGGCGAGGAGCCACCCCGATCGCGGCCGTCCCACCTCGCGGGCGATCCGCGCCTCTGCTGCGCCCCCGAGCGCGCGCCCGCCGTCGGGCGCGGGGCCGGCGCTCACCCGACCATCCGGCGGTGGTCGGCGTCCAGCAGCGCCAGGAGCTCGGGAAGGGCCGCGATCCGGGGCCGCCGGGCGGGCGGACCGGGGTGCGCGTCGAGGAGGACGGCTCCTCGGTAGCCGGCGGAGAGCGCCGCGTCGACGTCGCCGACGGGATCGTCGCCGACGTGGAGGATCCGTCCCTCGACCCGCCCGAGGCGACGGGCGGCCTCCCGGTAGACCGCCGGGTCGGGCTTGCGGACCGCGAGCTCGGAGGTCGAGAGCACGACGTCGACCGAGTCGGCCAGGCCGGTGCCGGCGAGCACGCGGCGCAGCGTGGCGTCGAAGTTGGAGACGACGCCGACGCGGACGCCCGCGGACCGGAGCTCGGCGAGAACCGGCTCGGCCCCGTCGACGGGCTCGTAGCGGATCGCGTCGCCGAGCAGCGGGAGCACGTCGGCCGCGTCGAGGCCGACCCGCAGCACGTCGGCGACGATCGCCGCGCAGTCGAGCCGCAGCCTGGCGGCGTCGGACGCCGTCCGAGCGCCGCCCGCGTTCTGCAGGTAGTGGGAGATCTCCGCGCGCATCGCCGCGGCCGCTCGCTCGCTGGAGCAGTCGATGCCGTAGCGGGCACGGAGGGCCGCGCGGAGGAGGGGGCCCGGCTCCGCCAGCCGGATCAGCGTTCCCATCGCGTCGAACGTGACCGCGTCGAGGTCCTCGAGGGTGGTCGCGATCAACCGGAGCCCCCGTGCAGCTCGGCGACGAGGTCGTCGAGGGCGTCTCCGACCTCCGGGGTCGTCACCAGCTGCAGGTTGTCGAGCCGCACGTAGCGGTGTTTCGCGATCGCCGGCACCCGCCGGGCACCGGGGAGGTTCGCGAGCTCCCGGGTGCTCGTCCGCACGCCGGGCAGGAAGAACCAGAGCGCGGGCGCGAGGCCCTGGACGTCGGAGGCCTTCAGCTGCCGCGTCCGGGCGACGACGTTCGCCCCGCCGGCGAACGCCACGACCCGGCCGGGCGCCGTCTCCGGGCCGTAGGCGAGGAAGCTGCCCCCGTCGAGGAGGACGCGCACGCGCGGCCGGGCGGCGACCGTCGCGACCACGGCCGCGATCCCGTTCCGCGCCCGCGCGGCCTGGGCCACGCCCTCCGGCCCGCGCCCGATCGCCGACCCCAGGTGCGCGATCGCGGCGGGCAGGCCCGGGATCGCGGCCGCGCCGAACCGGTAGACGGGCGCGCCGACCGCCCTCGCGACGGCGGCCACGTCGGCGTCGTCGTCGTCGACGGAGGCGACGATGAGGTCGAAGGCGCCCTCCCGGGCGACGGCCGGCACCTTGCCGGGGGAGATCGACGAGGACGTCACGGCAGTCGCCCCGAGGTCGATCAGGGTCCGGGCCGACGCCGCGTCGACGGCGAGGAACCGCTCCGGGCGCGCCCGGATCGTCACGCTCGCCCCCGACGCGTCGCGGACGGTGAGGGGGAACTCGGTCGTGGCGGCGGCGCGCGGCTCCGCCCGTTCACCGCAGGCCGTGCCCAGGGCGGCGACGGCGAGGAGCGCCGCCAGCACGAGACGGAGGCGGGGACGGGGGACCACCGGATCACCATACTGCGCGCGCGGGAGAGACCCTGCGGGCGGTCCCGTCGGACGTTGCGGAGAGGTTGCCCATCGGCAGGGGAACCGCGCTCCCGTGCGAACATTCGGAACGTGCTCGCCGCAGTCCAGACAGCGGGACAGGGGTTCGACTGGCGGGGCTTCGCCGTCTACGCCGCCGCCGGCTTCGCGATCGCGATCGTCCTCTCCACCGTCGTCCGGCGGCTGATCGACGGCTTCGCGCGCCGGCACGCGGCGACCGTCCGCCATGGCGACCCGGCGACCATCCTCACCCGCTACCGGCTGCTGGAACGTCTGATCACCGTCGCCGTGTTCGTCGTCCTCGGGCTCGGCCTGCTCTCGCGGGTCGACGCCGCCAGCGGCTTCGTCCGCGCGATCCTCGCCTCGGGCGCCGTCGTCGCGCTCGTCGTCGGCCTCGCGATCCGCAGTCCGCTCGCGAACCTCGGCGCCGGCATCCAGATGCTCTTCACCCAGCCGTTCCGGCTCGGCGACACGATCACGGTCGGTCCCTCCAGCGGGACGGTCGAGGAGATGCGGCTCTCGAGCACCGTCGTGCGCACCGTGGACGGGCAGCGGATCTTCCTCCCGAACGAGCAGCTCGTCGGCCAGCCGATCGCGAACGGGACGATCTCCGGCGACGCCCGCCAGGTCGCGATCCGGGTGCCGGTCGCCGCCGGTGAGGACGTCGAGCGCGCCGCCGAGATCCTGCGGGAGGTGGCCGCCGAGGGCGGGCTGGCGCTGGCCGATCCCGCCCCGAGCGTGCTCGTCGCCGAGCTCGATCGCGACGGCGTCTGGTTCGAGGTGGTCGCGTGGGCGGACGGGCCCGCGTCGGCGGCGACGCTCGCCTCGGCCCTGCGCCTGCAGGCCGCGGCCCGGCTGGCCGCCGCCGGAATCGCTCCCGGAGTGCCGGGTGCCTGAGCGCCCGCTGGAGGATCGGCTCGGCCACCGGGGCGGGCGGGACCGCAAGAAGCGTCGCGCCGAGCTCGCGCGGTCGGCGCGACGGCGCCGGATCGTGGCCGTCGCGATCACCGTGCCGGTGCTCCTGCTCGGCTCGCTCGCCGGCGCCGGGCTCGTCAGCGGGCTCTGGGCCGAGGACTACTGGAACAAGCTGCCGACGCTCTCGAGCTTCCCGGAGCGGCAGTTCGCCGAGAACACCCGGGTCTACGACTCCGGTGGCCGGCCGCTCGGCACGATCGCCAACGCGCAGAACCACTTCGCGATCAGCCTCCAGCGGATGGGCAAGTGGCTGCCGAAGGCCACCGTGGCGATAGAGGACAAGCGCTTCTACGAGCACACGGGCGTCGACTACCAGGGCGTGATGCGGGCGGCGATCAAGGACATCGAGTCCGGCTCCAAGCGGGAGGGAGCCTCGACGCTGACCCAGCAGCTCGTGCGGCGGGTGTACCTGAACGACGACAACAAGACGTACAAGCGCAAGGTCCAGGAGATGAAGCTCGCGATCGAGCTCGAGCGGAAGGAGTCGAAGGCCCAGATCCTCCAGGACTACATGAACAGCGTCTTCTACGGGGCGAACTCGATCGGCGTCGAGGCCGCCTCGCGCGCCTACTTCGGCGTCTCCGCGAACCGGCTCACCCTGTCGCAGGCGGCGCTGATCGCGGGGCTGCCGCAGCAGCCCTCCGTCTACGACCCGCGCCACAACCGGCCCGCGGCCATCCAGCGCCGGAACGAGGTGCTCGACGCGATGCTCGCGCAGCGCTACATCACGCGCCGCCAGTGGAGCTCGGCCCGCGCCGCGCCGGTGCGCCTGCATTCGTCCACGCCGAAGATCCGCCGCCAGCAGAACTTCGTCTCCTTCGTCCGCAACCAGATGGTCCACACGAAGGGGATCGGGCCGAAGCAGATCGGCAACGGCCTCAGGATCTACACGACGATCGACCCGAAGCTGCAGGCCGCAGCGAAGGACGCGGTCAAGAGCGTGCTCCACACGAAGGGCGACCCGCTCGCGGCCGTCGTCACGATCGGCGTGCCGACCGGGAAGGTCCTGGCCATGTACTCGACGCCGATCCCCGGCAAGCCGAGCTTCGACTCCGCCTTCAACGGCCAGGGCCGCCAGGCGGGCTCGACCTTCAAGGCGATCACGCTGACGACCGCGATCTCCGAGGGCATCGACCCCGACACGACCAAGTACGTCTCGGCTCCGTTCAACTGGTGCAACGACCCGAACGCGCTGCCGACCTGCGACAGGGCGAAGAACGAGGTGACGACGGCCGACGGCGGCTCGGCCGGGGTGGTCAGCCTGACCAAGGCGACTGCGCTCTCCGACAACACCGTGTTCGCCCAGCTGGCGATCGACGTGGGTCCGGCGCGCATCGTCTCGATGGCCAAGGCGCTCGGGATCCGCACGCCCCTGAAGCCGTTCCCGTCGATCACCCTCGGCGCCCAGAGCGTGCACCCGCTCGACATGGCCTCGGCCTACGCGACGATGGCCTCGGGCGGGATCTACCACCAGCCGACCGGCGTCTCCCTCGTGCGCAACTTCCAGGGCAAGCCGATCTGGAAGCCCGGGCGCGGCGTCCGGACCGTGCCGGCCTGGGTCGTCGACGAGACGACCCAGGTGCTCGAGAACAACATGATCAACGGCCTCGGGCAGCACGCCCGGACGACCGACGGACGACCGCAGGCCGGCAAGACGGGTACGGCCGACAACTTCAAGGACGCCTGGTTCTGCGGCTACACGCCGCAGCTCGCGACCTGCGTCTGGCTCGGCTACAACCTGCCGCGGCCGATGCTGGGCGTCGAGGGCGTCGGCGCCGTCTCGGGCCCGACCCTCCCCTCGGAGATCTGGCACCGGTACATGGACAACGCGGTCGCCGACCTGCCGCCGGTGGACTTCCCGCCGCCGGCCCCGCCCCAGTACGTGGAGCCGCCCTTCGTCTCCCCGTTCACGCAGCACGCGGAGGCAGTCGCGGCGGCGGAGGCGGCCGCCGCTCAGGCCGCCGCGGCCGCGGACGCGAGGGCCAAGGCCAAGGCCAAGGCGAAGGCCGCGAAGGACAAGAACAAGGGGAAGGCCGGCGGAGGGACGGGTGCCGGCGGTGGTGGCACGGGTGCCGGAGGCGGGACGGGCGGCGGCACGGGCACCGGCGGCGGCGGCGCAGGGACGGGCACCGGCGGCGGCGGCACAGGGACGGGCACCGGGGGCGGCGGGACCGGCACCGGCGGCGGGAGTCCGTAGCCGGCCCGCGTCGCCGCGGGCGACGGAACGGATCTCCGGTCGAACCCGAGATCGCGGGGGCGATGCGACAGAGGTCGCCGCGGGAGAAGCGACGAGCGAGGAGGCACGGGCTCTCCGGCGGGGGGCCTACGGAGCGAGCCCGGTCGGCCGGAGTCGGGGAAGCGTCGCCGTCCTCGTCGGCACGATCTGCTCCGGCGGGCGGCCGACGGAGCGAGCCCGGTCGACCCGGAGTCGGGGAAGGGTCACCGTGATCGGCACGATCCGCTCCCGCGGGGGCCTACGGAGCGAGCCCGGTCGACCCGGAGCCGGGAAGGGTCACCGTCGTCGTCGGCACGATCTGCCCCGGCGTCGGCAGGGGGACGACCCCGTTCGTCGAGCCGGGGACGACGGTGATCGAGAGGGTGGGAATCGAGGCTCCGGGCTGGGAGAGCGTCGTCAGCGGCTGGAGCGTCGGGATCCCGATCAGGGTCGACGTCGTCGTCTGCGCCGTCTGCGTCGACGTGGTGCTCCCGTCGTCGTGGTGGATCGCGTAGGCGAGGCCGAGCCCGAGGAGGGCGATCCCGACGATCAGTGCCGCCAGGGTCAGGTCCGTCGAGGCCCGCCGGATCACGATCACCGGAGGCGGCGGTGCCCCGAGAGCCGGCACGGGAGGCTCCGGGGGAAGGACGGCCGACCCCGCCGGCACGATCCCGGCGAGCGCCCGCAGTCGCCGTCCGACGAGGGCCGCGGGCGGCGGCGGACGCTGCGGATCGGCGGACGAGAGGGCGACGATCAGGCCGGAGAGCGCGGCCGGCAGCGACGGATCGAGGGCGATCGGCGGCACCGGGGGATCGGCGGGCGGCTGCCCGAGGACGGCCTCGTAGAGCACCGCGCCCAGGGCATGCAGGTCGTCCGCCTGCGTGGGGGCGCCGAGAGGGGAATGGAGGGCGATCGCCTGCAGCGCCGCGACCCCGGCCCCGAGGACGACGGGGTGTCCGTCAGGCGAGAGGACGATCGCCGTCGGCTCGAGGCCGCCGTGCGTCAGCCCGCCCTGGTGGAGCGCGGCGATGCCGTCGGCGACATCGGCCAGGACGGCGAGGAGCACCGGGCGGGCCAGGCCCCGCGTCTCGGCCAGCGTCGGGCCGTCCGGGTGGACCTCGACGAGGATCGGGGAGGACGACACGGTGTCCGGCGGCGCCCACTCCAGGACCTGGGCGAGGAAGGGGCTGCCGATCCGGGCGAGCCGGGAGGCGAGCGTGCCGAACTCCTCCGGCAGCTCGAAGGCGTGGACGAAGGTCGTGACCTGGACGCGCCGCCCCGAGTCCACGTCGATCGCGAGCGCCCGCGGCGCCCCGCCGATGGACGGGAGCGGGGTCGTCGCCCGGTAGCGTTCTCGACGCTCGCCTCCGGCGTCGCTCACCGGGTTCCGCTCGGACGCTCGCCGCGCCGCCTGGGTGTCGCCCGGGGCATCGGCCGGTTATACCAGACGACGCCGGCTCCTCTCCCGCAGGCGCCACGCTGTCGGCGCGCGCCGTGAACCGCGGCCGGACCGATCCGGTACGTTCCGGGCCGATGGCGCAGGCACCGGCTCCGATCCCGCTGGCCGAGGCGCGCCGACGGCTGATCGAGGCGGCCGAGCCGCTGCCGGTGGAATTGGCCGCGCTGGCCGATGCCGTCGGCCGGCCCCTCGCGCAGAACCTCGTCGCGCCGATCCATCTGCCGCCCTACGCCAACTCGGCGCTCGACGGATTCGCCCTCGCGGCTTCCGACGCGCCGGGCCCGCTCGTGATCTCCGGGGAGGTCTTCGCGAGCGGCGACCCGCCCCCGCTGACGCCGGGAACCGCGGTCCGGATCGCGACGGGCGGGGTCTTGCCGGACGGCGCCGACGCGGTCGTCGGGATCGAGCACGTCGACGTCTCCGGCACGGAGGTGCGCTTCCGCCGGCCGGTCCGCCCGGGCGACGCGATCCGGGACGCGGGTTCGGACGTCCGCGCCGGCACCCTCGTCCTCGCGGCGGGGGAGCGGATGTCGCCGCTCGCCATCTCCGTCGCCGCCGGACTCGGGATCGCCGAGCTGCCGTGCCGCGCCCGGCCCCGCGTCGCGATCCTGACCACGGGGGACGAGCTCGTCACGCCCGGTGAGCCCCTCCGCCGGGGGCAGATCTACGAGTCGAACGGCCTGCTCCTCGCCACCACCCTCGCCGCGGTCGGCTGCGAGGTCGTCTCGCTCCGCCACGCGGGGGACACGCTCGAGGCGACGCGGGACGCCGTCGCCGCGGCCGCCGCCTCCGCGGACCTCCTCCTGACCTCCGGCGGCGTGTCCGTCGGCCCGCGCGACTTCGTCCGCGGGGCGCTCGAGGAGCTCGGCGCGCGCGAGCTCTACTGGCGGGTGGCGATCCAGCCCGGCAAGCCCGGCCGGGGTGGCGTGCTTCCCGACGGCACGATCGTGCTCGGCCTCCCGGGGAATCCCCTGGCCATGGTGGTCGGACTGGCGCTCCTCGTCCGACCGCTCCTCGAGCGCTTCGCCGGCGACTCGCCGCCCCCCGAGCCGTCGACCCGCGAGGCGCGCATCGACTCCGCGCTGCGCCCTCTCGCCGACCGGATCCGGGCGGTCCCGGTGGTGCTCGACGGCGGCGAGGCCCGGGCGCTCGGGGCCGACCGCTCGGACCAGCTGGCCACCGCCGCCCGCGCGACCGGACTCGCCCTCGTGGCCATGGGCACCGAACCCGTGCCCGCGGGCACGGTCCTTCAGGTCGTCGCACTCCTCGCCTGAGCCGCCCTCCGCGCGTCCCTCCTCCCGTGGGCGCCTACCCCCGGACGCCCACCGCCGTCGGCGTGAGCGCGATCGCCGCCGCCAGGGCGACGACGAAGGCCGCGGCGGTGGCCGCCGCGATCTGGTCGGAGGCGACAAACCGCACGACGTCGAGCGGTCCGAGGTGGACGAGCGCGGCCACGGCGACGACCGGGGCCACGAGGGGCAGCCAGACGATCGCGAGCCTCGTCAGGGCGCCGCTCGCGCGGCGGTGCAGGAGGGGCCAGGCGTGCAGGGCCGGGGCGAGGAGGATCGCGCTGAACGGATTGCCGGCGAGGCAGACGAGGGTGGCGGCGGCGAGGACCGTCGAGCAGACGGCCGTCGTCGTCGCGCCCGGGAGCGCCTCGTCGAGCTCGAGGCGCGCGCGAGGGATCCTGATCCCGGCCGCGAGGCCGACGAGGAGGCCGATGCCCAGGGCCGCCGCGGCTCGCGGCCCGACGCCCGAGGCGCCCGGCCACGGCGGCTGCTCCCAGAGCTCCTCGGGGACGAGATCGAGCGCACCGGCCAGCCAGCAGCCGGCGAGCAGCCCCGCGAGCGGGGCGGCGAGCCGTGCGACGAGGAGGAGGCGGGCGCGGGTCCCAGCGGCGCGCCGCACGGCGTAGAGGCCGAAGGCGACGGCCAGGAGCGGCTCGACGACGAGCGCCACGACGACGAGGAGGCTCGCCCACGAGGGGACGATCCGGCCGTCGAGGTACACGTAGCCGGCGCGCGCGCCACGGACGACGGGACTCTGGTCGAGCCCGCCGAGGAGCGTGGAGAGGGCGGCTCCGTCCCTGGTCAGGCGGGTGGCGTCGGGGCGGGCGATCGCGCCGGAGACGCTGCCGAGGGCGAGGGCGGGGATCCGCCGTTCCACGAACGGCGCCTGCATGCCCCGCGAGCCGGTCGGCTGGATCAGGTCGAGGATCTGGCGGCCGACGCTCCGGGACTCGAGCGACGTCGCGCCCGGCGTGCCGGCGAACGCGTCCCGCACCGAGCGGGCCAGCGAGGCGTCCGATCGGGACCGCCGTTCGCCCTCGAGGAGGAGCGGCAGGCTCCCGGTCCGCTCGCCGACGTCGTCGAGGGCGATCACCGCGATCGCCCGGTAGCCGCCGCGACGCCGGGAGAGATCCGCGGCCAGGTGCCGCGCGCCCGCCTGCTGCGCGCTCGCGCCGTCCACCGACGCGAAGATCCAGGTCTTGGCGTGATCCGTCCCGTACTCCTCGCGCAGGAGCTGGACGAGGGCCCCGACGCCGGAGGCGCCGTCGGAGAGGAGCGCGGCCGGCGCGGCGTTGTCATGGTGGGCGAGGAAGACGATCGCGTCCCTCGAGGTGCCCGGGAGCGTCAGGACGACGTTCGTCATCTCCACCACGGCGCCGTCCGCTCCCGGCGCGGCGAAGCGGTCGAGGCGTGCCTCGTGCCCCCCGGCGGCGGCCGAGAGAAGGGTCTGGACGATGCGGGCTCCCGCGCGGTCGCCGGCCGAGCCGGGCGCCCGGGACGGGTACGCCGTGTCCAGCGAGCGAGCGGCGCCCGCGGCCGCCGCACCGTTGAAGGCAGGCGGCGTCGTCGGCTGCTGGGTCAGGCCCGGGGGCGTCTGCACGGAGACGAGCAGCAGGACGAGCGCGAGCACCGGCAGCGCGTGGCTGGCCGATCGCAGCCGGTCGCTCCAGGAGGCCGCCAGGATCCGCCGGAGCCGCGCGCGGGCCGATCGCGCCGGGCGTCGTGGGCGGGGGCCACCGGGGTGCAAGGCCGGCGGACGGTAGCATTTGCCGCAGGAACACCCGGATGACCGAGCGCTCCACCATCCTCCTGATCGACGACGAGAGCGCCAACCAGGCGCTGATCGCCCGCGCCCTGGAGCGGGACGGCTACCACGTGGTCGGGGCCCTCGACGCGGCGACCGGGATGGCCGCCTTCCAGCGCGAGGCGCCCGATCTCGTCCTCCTCGACCTGATGCTGCCCGACATGGACGGGCGGGAGGTCTGCCGGCTGATGCGCAACCAGTCGGACGTCCCGATCATCATGGTCACGGCCCTGGACGAGGAGGTCGACAAGGTCATCGGGCTCGAGATCGGCGCCGACGACTACATCACGAAGCCGTTCGGGATGCGGGAGCTCCGGAGCCGCGTGCGCGCCCTCCTCCGCCGGGCCTCGCGGACGGCCGGCGCGGACGGCGCCGGCGACGACGGCCGCCTGGAGCTCGGCGGCATCGTCCTCGACTCGGAGCGGCGGAGCGTGACGGCCCGCGGCGAGCCCGTGATCCTCACCTACGTCGAGTTCGAGATCCTGCGCGCCCTGATGCAGAGCCCGGGTCGCGTCTTCTCCCGGCGGCAGCTGCTGGAGGGGATCTGGGGCTCCTCGGACTACCGGGAGCCTCGCACCGTGGACGTCCACATCCGCCATCTGCGCGAGAAGATCGAGGTGGAGCCGTCGGAGCCGCTCCTGATCCAGACCGTCCGCGGCGTCGGCTACCGGTTCGGCGAGTAGCGCTCCCAGTCGCGGGAGCCGCCGCGTGAGCCGGCTCGTCCGCCTGCTCTTCCCCTTCCACCGGCTGTGGATGTGGTTCGGCCTCGTCCTGCTCGTCGTCGTCGGCGCGGCCTTCGCGGTGGTCGGGTTGACCGTGGTCCCGTCGCTCCGGCAGAGCCTGGAGCGCGACCGCGTGAGCCACCTGCGGACGGTCGCCCTGAGCACCCGGCTCGACGTCGCCTGTTCCCTCGCCACCTACGCGAGCCCGCGCTGCTCCGAGGACCCGCCGTCGACGGAGCAGGTGGTCAACGCCATCCAGGTCGTCAACGGAGCGCGGGTCGCCGTCCTCACCGACACGTTCTTCTCCGTGATCGCGGGGGATCCCGGCCAGTCGAACGAGACGAGCGTCGTCCGCGCCGCGGCCCGGAACGGCTCGGCCAGTGGGATCGTCGACGCGGAGAAGAACCTGGAGGCGCAGTACGCCTACCGCCTCGTGGTCCCCGGCGGCAGCACCTACATCGTCCTCTTCCGCGACCCGCTCCAGGACGTCGGGTCGTCCGTGGCCCTCGTCCGCCAGCGCCTGCTCGGCGCCGGCCTCGTCGCCCTCGCGATCGCCGCCGTGCTCGGCGCGCTGGCGGCGACGGTCCTGGCCGCCCGGATCCGGCGGCTCGAGCGGGCCGCTCGCCGGATCGCGGACGGCCACCTGGACGAACCGGTGTCCGATCCGGGGAGGGACGAGGTGGCCCGGCTCGCCGCCACGTTCGACGACATGCGCGCGCGGCTCGAGCGGACGGAGACCGCCCGCCGCGACTTCATCTCCAACGCCTCGCACGAGCTCCGGACGCCCCTCTTCGCGCTCGGGGGCTACCTCGAGATGCTGGAGCTCGAGGAGGACCTGGACGACGCCGAGCGGGCGGAGTTCCTGCTGCAGATGCGGGGCGCGGTCGAGCGGATGACGCGCCTGTCCACCGAGCTCCTCGACCTCTCCCGGCTCGACTCCGGCACGGCCTCGTTCCGCTCCCACCCCTTCGACCTCGAGGAGGTCGTCCACGACGTCGCCTCCGAGTTCGCCGTGGTCGCCGAACGGGCCGGCTCGACGGTGCGAATCGCCGAGCCGTTCCCCGAGATCGAGGTCGTCGGCGACGACCTGCGGGCGGCCCAGATCATCCGGATCCTGATCGACAACGCGCTCAAGCACAACCCCCCGGGCGTCCACGTCCTGATCGACCCCGAGGTCCGCGACGGACGCGTCCGCCTCGCCGTTGCCGACGACGGCCCGCCGATCCCCGAGGAGAACGAGGAGCGCCTCTTCGACCGGTTCGCCCGCGGGCGGACGACGGCCGAGGGCTCCGGGCTCGGCCTGGCGATCGCCCGCGAGCTGGCCCTGCGGATGCACGGACGGCTCGCCCTGGACCAGCGCGAGCGGTCCAAGGCCTTCGTGCTCGACCTCCCCGGCGGCCTCCGCTCCCCGTCCTGAACGCCGTCGTCGCGCCGGCCGGGGCGACGAGCGCGACCTGTATGCTCATGCGCCTACCCGCTCGTCGTGTAACCGCCTGCATGCATCCCGCCCGCCTCCCCTCGAGCTGCCCGTACGCACGGGAGGCGACTCCGTGAAGCGGCTCGTCGTCGTCTCGAACCGGGGGCCGATCTCCTACGCGCAGACCGCCGACGGCTCCCGCGAGACCCGTCGCGGGGTCGGCGGCCTCGTCACCGCCCTCTCCGGGCTGGTCGCCGGCCACGAGGTCACCTGGGTGTGCGCGGCGATGACGGACGAGGACCGGGCCGTGGCGGCGGAGGCGACGTGCGCCCACGAGGAAGCCGACCGGGACGGCAACCGCTTCCGGCTCCGCCTCGTCGACGTGCCCGCCGAGACCTACGACGCGTACTACAACGTGTTCGCCAACCCGTACCTCTGGTTCCTCCAGCACGGCCTCTGGAACGCGCCGTACGCACCGATCTTCGACGACGCGACGCGGGACGCGTGGGAGGCGTACCGCACCGTCAACGCCCTCCTCGCCGACGCCGTGGCGGAGGAGGCGCGGGAGGCGGACGCCGCCGCCGTCCTCGTCCACGACTACCAGCTCTACCTCGTCCCCGAGCTCCTGGGGTCCCGCGGCGTCGAGGCGCCCGTGACGCACTTCACGCACATCCCCTGGCCCGGGCCGGACGCCTGGCACTTCCTGCCGCCGGACATCCGCCGGGCGATCGTGGTCGGGATCCTGGGCGGCGCCGTCGCCGGGTTCCATACCCGCGGGTTCGCCCGGAGCTTCCTGCGCACCGTGATCGACGTGCTGCCGGACGCGGAGGTGTCGATCCCCTTCTCGACGGTCGCCCGCGAAGGCCGGCTCACCCTCGTCCGCTCCTACCCGATCTCCATCGACGTCGCCGGCCTCGAGGCGATCGCGGCCTCGGACGAGGTGACCGGCCGCCTGGCCGAAGTCGACGACCTCGGCGCCGAGCGGCTGGTCCTCCGCGTGGACCGCACGGACCCGTCGAAGAACGTCGTCCGCGGCTTCCAGGCGTTCGGCCGCTTCCTCGCCGACCACCCCGAGTGGCACGGGCGCGTGCGGATGCTGGCGCTCATGCAGCCCTCCCGCCAGCACGTGCCGGAGTACGTCGCGTACGTCGAGGCGATGAAGGCCGCGGCGTCCGACGTCAACGCGGCCTACGGCCAGCTCGCCTGGGAGCCCGTCGTGCTGTCGTTCGGCGACGACTTCCCCTCCTCGGTCGCCGCCTACCGCCGCTACGACGTGCTCCTCGTCAACACGCTCGCCGACGGCATGAACCTGGTCGCCAAGGAGGGCCCGGTGGTGAACCAACGCGATGGCGTGGTGATCCTCTCGGAGGCCGCGGGCGCCCACGAGGAGCTCCGCGAGCACGTGATCTCGGTCAACCCGTACGACGTGTCCGAGCAGGCGCGGGCGATCGCGACGGCGCTCGAGCTCGATCCCGCGGAGCGAGCCCGGCGCGCGCGCGCGCTCGTCGAGGCCGTGCGGGCGGCCGACGTGGGCCGCTGGATCGCCGATCAGCTCTCCGACATCGACCGTCTTCCGCGGTCCTCGCCCCGTCCAGCGAATCCAGAGGTGACGCCTTGAGCGACGCACTGCTGATCGTCGCGGCCCTCAACGGCATGCGTTCCCGCCTCGAATGCCCGAAGGTCCCGTACACGGTCGAAGAGATCGCCCGCGAGGCGAAGCGGTCGGTGGACGCCGGCGCCGGCGTCATCCACCTGCACGCCCGCAAGGAGGACGGGTCACCGGCCTTCGACCTGATCTACGACGACATCGTGGCGGCGATCCGGGGGAAGGTCGACGTCCCGATCTCGATCACGACCCAGCGGACGCGGCAGAACTCGCTCGGCACGGTCACGGCGCTCCTCGACGTCCTGCGCGACCCACCGGAGATCGCCTCCGTCAACATCCGCCAGATCGCGCCAGATCTCCCGTCCCACCGCGAGGAGGCCCGGCAGATCCTCGAGGCGTGCCTCCGCGGCGGCGAGCATCCCGCGCCCGTCCTGACGACCCTCGACTCGCTCGGCGACCTCGAGGCCCTCTACCAGGACTCGCTGCTCGCCAAGGCGCCGTACCTCACGTTGTCGATGGCCTCCTCGCAGGGGACGGCGGAGCTCCTCGCGGGGACGCCGGCGAACGTCCTCCGGCTCGCCGACGCCGCCCAGGCGGAGTTCTCGCGCTTCCTCTGGGTGGCGGCCGGTCAGGACGAGGCGAGCCCGATCGTGACGACGACGGCGATCGCCGCCGGCGGCCACGTCCGGGTCGGCTTCGAGGACGCCGCGACGCTCCCGGACGGATCCCAGGCCGCCTCGAACGCGCAGCTCGTCGAGCACGCGGTCGCGGTGGCGCGCGCCGTGGGGCGCTCGGTCATGGAGCCCGACGAGGTGCGCGCGCTCCTCCGATAGCGCCGCGGGACGACGCTCCGGCCCTCGCCGACGGCGTAGACTGACCGGACGTGCGCCGCAGAACGAGGGTGCTCATCGGAGTCTGGCTCGCGCTCGCCGGGGCGCTCGGGGCGCTGCTTCTCGTCGGACTGCGACACCAGGGCGACGAGGCCGCGATCATCGGGGGCGGGAACCGCTCGTCCACGTCGCTCGTCGGCCGGGTCGCCGAGTTCGCCGGCTACACGCCGACCGACATCACCGGCCGCCGGGTCGACGGCAAGGGTCAGCTCAGCCTGTCCTCGTTCCGCGGCCGCCCGGTCCTCGTCAACTACTGGGGCGCCTGGTGTGCACCCTGCCGGCAGGAGGCCCCGGCGCTCGCCCGCTTCGCCCGCGCGCATCCGTCGTTCGCCATCCTCGGCATCAACAACGACGCCTCCGTCGCGGCGGCCCGGGCGTTCGAGCGCGCGCACGGGTTCACGTGGCCCTCCATCGTCGATCCCGGGAACGTCCGCGGCGTGATCCGGACCAGCCTGGGCCAGCCCGTGACGGTGCTCGTGGACGCGAACGGGCAGGTCACGCGCCGGGTCATCGGCCCCCTCACCGACCCCACCCTGCGGACGCTGACGGCGGGCGCGTCGTGATCGGCGCGGTCGACGTCTCGCTCCTCGGGATCTCGACGGCGTTCGCCGCCGGCTTCATCTCCTTCGTCTCCCCCTGCGTCTGGCCGCTCGTCCCGGCCTACCTCTCCTACGTCTCGGGCGTCTCGTTCGACGAGCTGGAGGAGTCGTGGCGGCGGGTGACGGCGGCGACCCTCGCGTTCGTCCTCGGCTTCACCGTCGTCTTCACCATCCTCGGCGCCTCCCTCGGCGCGCTCCACGACGTGGTGGCGAGCTACCGCTCGGCGCTCGAGCTCGCCGGCGGGATCCTGATCGTGATCATGGGCCTGGCCCTCCTCGGGGTGGCCCAGGGCCTCTTCGGCCGCGAGGTGCGGCTCTCCTTCGGCAACCGGCCCGTCTCGCTCGTCGGCGCATTCGTGACCGGCGTCGTCTTCTCGATCGGCTGGTCGCCCTGCATCGGCACCACCCTCGGAGCGATCCTGACGCTGGCGGGCACGCAGGGCTCGGCCGGCTCCGGGGCCCTCCTCCTCGTCGCCTACTCGCTCGGGCTCGGCGTCCCGTTCCTGCTCTCCGGCCTCTTCCTCTCGAGCGCGCTGACGGTCTCCGGCGCGCTCCGTCGCTACACGCCGATGCTGATGCGCGCGTCCGGCGCGGTGCTCGTCTTCATGGGCGTCCTCGTGGCGACGGGCGAGCTCGACCGCCTCTCGATCTGGCTCCAGCGCTACTGAGCAGGCCGGGGCGGGCGGGCGGCCGTCCACCGGCGCGGCGTCAGCAGCCGATGGTCGCCGAGCCGAAGGCGCAGGCCGCTCCGCTCGCCGCGGGCTCGCTCCTGACCGGCGGGCTCGGCGGCGGCGGCGCGGGCCGGACGACGACGTGCCGCGGCGCGGTGGCGACCACCTTCCTGGCCGGGCGACGACGCGGTCGCCGGGGGGTCGGCTCGGCGGAGGCCGGGGCGACGGGGCGCGCCACGATCCGTGCTGCGGCGTGCGGCGGCGGCGACTCCGCCGGAGCCGCCACGTAGCCTGCCGCCCGAGGCCGCGCCGTATGCCCGGGCACCCGGTCCAGGTGCGGGAAGGCGACGAGCGGGACGACTGCGCTGAGCGAGGCGACGGCCGGCAGGACGACCGCGCGGCGCGCGTGAACCACGGTGCGGGCGGCGCGCCCGAGGAGGGCCGTCGTCGCCTTCCGGGCGAGCCCGGCGGGAAGCAGCAGCACGGAGCCGACGGCGGTGCGGGTGCGCCGGACCTCGAGGTAGGCCAGACGGCAGGCGTCGCACACCTCGAGGTGCCGGGCGGTCGCTCCGCCGACGCGCGGGGAGAGCCCGTTGACGGCGAGCGCCTGCAGGGTCTCGGTGAGCCGCGCGCAGGCCGTCCCGTCGATCTCGGCGACGACCTCGGCGAGGACGGCGCCGGCGTTCTCGGCGAGCACGCGCTTGACGGAGCGCTCCGAGAGCCCGGTGCGGCGGGCGATCGTCGCCCGGTCGAGGCCGGCCACGTCGAGGAGCAGCACGGGTCGCACGGCGTCCGGGAGCCGCTCGAGCGCGCGGGCGTAGGCGCGGATCCGCCGCCGGTCCTCGAGCGCGTCGGCCGGCTCCGGCGCCGGGTCCGCCGGCTCCCCCCGCAGCGCGTCGTCGCCCCGCGATCGGCGGCGGGCCGAGTCGCGCGCGACCGACCGGTGGAGGTAGGCGGCGAGCGCGTCGGCCTGTTCGGGGAGCGCCCGGCCCTCTTCGAGGAAGCGTGTCACGACCTCCTGGACGACGTCCTCGGCGTCGGCTCCCGCCCCGGCGCGGCGTGCCGTGCCGACCAGGGAGGCGAAGCGCCCGGCGACCATCGCGGCCAGGCGCTCGCGGCGGTCGGCGGGTGTCCGGAGGGGCGCCACGCGGCCAGTGTAGGCCCGGAGCGGAGCGACGAGGAGGCCGTTCCCGGCTCGCCCGCGGCCGCGCCTGACTAGAGTCGTCCGGATGGCGGACGGGGGGATCGCGGGGCGCGAGGTGCGCCGTCTGTCCTACCTCCTGTTCGCCGTCGCCGCGGCCGACCTGGCGACCTACAGCGCGATCGTCCCGCTGCTGCCCCGCTACGAGCGGCGGCTCGGCCTCTCAAGCCTCGAGGTGGGCCTCGTCGTGGCGGCCTACGCGGTCGCCGTCCTCGCCGTGTCGATCCCGGCGGGGCGGGCCTCCGACCGCGTCGGCAAGCGGACGCTGACCGTCGCGAGCGTGGCGGCGATGGCGGCCGCCACCGTCGTCTTCGTGTTCGCATCCTCCTTCCTAGCCCTCGTCGGCGCCCGGTTCCTGCAGGGCGCCGCCTCCGGGATCGCCTGGAGCGCCGGGCTCGCCTGGCTCTCCGAGGCGTCGCCGCCGGCCGAGCGCGCGGCCTCCGTGGCCCGGATGACGGCCGGGGCGAGCGCCGGGCTCGTCGCCGGGCCGATGATCGGCGGGGTGCTCGGCCACGTGGTCGGGATCCGGAGCGCGTTCCTGATCATCGCGGCGGCCTCCCTGGCGACGGCGCTCGGCCTCCTGACCGTGCCCGAGGAGAAGCGGACGGGCGGTTCGACGGCCTCGTTCCGGCAGAGCCTGCGAAGTGGCGCGCGGGACCCGCGGATCCGCCTCGGACTCGTCCTCGTCTGCGCCGTCGCGATGACCGGTGGCGGGCTGCAGACCCTCGTCCCCCTGCACCTCGGGCGCGCGGGCGTGAGCGCCTTCGCGATCGGCCTGGTCTACGCCGGGGGCGCGGGGCTCGCCGCCGTCACCGGCTTCGTCGTCAGCCGGATCACCGCCCGCATCGACCTCGGCATCGCCGCCGGGGTCTCCGCCGCGATCCTCGCTGCGAGCGTCGCCGCCCTCGCGTTTCCGCTGCCGGTCGCCGGCGTCGCCGTCGTCACCCTCGCCCAGGGGTCGCTGACGACCATCCTCTACGTCTCGGGGTTCACCTTCAGCGCAGAGGGCGCGGACTCCGCGCGGCTCGGCCAGGGCCTCGTGATGGGCGTGG
This sequence comes from uncultured Thermoleophilia bacterium, assembly GCA_963800515.1. Lineage (GTDB taxonomy): Bacteria > Actinomycetota > Thermoleophilia > Gaiellales > F1-60-MAGs149 > CAWDBC01. The sequence continues at coordinate 95,944 of CAWDBC010000002.1, read as the reverse complement.
TCAACCTCGGCTGGGGCGGCGCGGCCTTCCTCGGGCCGGTGGTCGCCGGCGGCCTCGGCGAGACGGCCGGCGAGGAGGTCGCGTTCCTGGCGCTGGCGCTCCTCGTGACCGCCGCGCTCGCCGCCGTCCTCGCCTGGCATCATCCCCCCACCTCGGGATCGTCGCGGGAGGCGACCCGCGTCGTGGAGGGGCGGCGGGCCTCCGAGCCGACCGCCTAGAGCGGCCGTCCCGCGAGCGCGCCGTCGACGACGTCGAGCACCTCCCGGGTGATCGCGCCCATCGGCTCCGGGCGCTCCCCGTCGGGGAAGACGCCGATCGCCACGACCTCGCCGAGGATGAGCGAGAACGGCCCGACGGAGCGGCCGACGAAGATCGCGGTCCGCTCGCGCTCGTCGTCCGCGTCGACGTTGACGGTGGCGACGCGGCGGAGCTCGAGGCCGCCGAGGCCGAGCTCCTCGCCGAGCTCGCGGCGCGCGGCCTCCTCGTAGGTCTCGCCGGCCGCCACGTGACCGGAGACGGAGGTGTCCCAGAGGCCCGGATAGGCGCGCTTGCTCGGATCCCGTCGCTGGAAGAGCCGGCCGCGCGGCGTGTCGAGGACGATCGAGATCGCCTGGTGGCGGCGCATCCTGGCGTCGTGGACGGCGTCACGGCGGTCGTGGCCGAGGACGTTCCCCTCGTCGTCGACGAGCACGAGGAGCTCGTCGTCCGGTTCTCGGAAGGGCATCGGGCGAAGCGTAGGGCGGCCCTCGCCGTAATGTCCCGGCTCGATGGCACGAACGGTCGTCTCCGTCGTCGGCAACCGGCCGCAGTTCGTCAAGCAGGCACCGCTCGCCCTCGAGCTTGCCGAACGCGTCGCCCTCGTCACCGTCGACACGGGCCAGCACTACGACGCCGGGCTCCAGCGGGTCTTCTACGAGGAGCTCTCGCTCGCCCCGCCCGACCACCGGCTCGAGGTCGGCTCCGGAAGCCACGCGGAGACGACCGCGCGCGTGCTGGAGCGGCTGGAGCCGGTCCTGCTCGAGGTCCGGCCGGATGCGGTGGTCGTCTACGGCGACACCGATTCGACGCTCGCCGCCGCCCTCGCGGCCGCGAAGCTCCGGATCCCTGTCGTCCACGTCGAGGCGGGGCTCCGGTCCTACGACCGCGCGATGCCGGAGGAGACGAACCGCGTCCTCGTCGACGCCGTCTCCGCCCTCCTCGCCTGCCCCTCTCCCGCGGCGGCGGCGAACCTGCGCCGCGAGGGGATCGTCGAGGGGGTGGAGGTGGTCGGCGACGTCATGGTCGACGCGGCGCGGATCTTCGGCCCCCTGTCCGACCGCGCCGCCGGGATCGTGGGCGAGCTGGGCCTGGCGCCGGGCGGCTACGTCCTGGCGACGGTCCACCGGGCGGCGAACACGGAGCCGGGCGCGCTCTCGCGGGTCGTCGAGGCGCTCTCCGGCATCGACCTGCCCGTCGTCGTGCCCCTGCATCCGCGGACCCGAGCGGCGATGGAGCGGGACGACCTCTCCTTCGACTCGGGGGTGCGGGTCGCGCCTCCGCTCGGCTACCTCGAGTTCACCGCCCTCCTCCGGGCCGCCCGTGTCGTCGCCACGGACTCGGGCGGGGTCCAGAAGGAGGCGTACCTCCACGGCGTGCCGTGCCTGACGCTGCGGCGCGAGACCGAGTGGACGGAGACCGTGGACGAGGGCTGGAACCGCCTGGTCGGGCTCGATCCCGAGGCGATCGCCGAGGGAGTCGAGCGGCCCCCGCGCGGCGAGGGACCGCGCTCCGCCTACGGCGACGGGTTCGCCGCCGGTCGGATCGCCGCCCTCGTCGCCGCGCTCGCCTGACGGCCTGGCACTCTGACCACGGTCCGGTCCACGACACGCGCGCGGGGGAGGAGACGAGGAAGCATGGGCGAGGCCGGCGGCGGCATCCGCATCAGGGAGGTCGGGGCGATCTTCGTCCCCGTCCGGGATCAGGATCGTTCGCTCGCGTTCTACGTCGACGGCCTGGGATTCGAGAAGCGCGTCGAGTTCACCTACGGAGGGCATCACCGGTGGCTCGAGGTGGCCCCGGCGAACACGATCGCGCTGGTTCCCGCCAGCGAAGGCGCGTCGCCGGGCGGCGACGTCGCCCGCTGCGCGTTCGCGTCGGCCGACATCCACGGCGACCACGCGAGGCTTCTCGCCCGCGGCCTCGACGTCGACCCGGACGTCGCCCGGGCGGGCACGCCGCGGTCGGGGCTGGTCTCGACCACCGTGAGCGTCGAGGACCCGGTGCCCGCGCAGTTCTTCGTCCGCGATCCCGACGGCAACCGCTTCCTGATCGTCGAGGCCGGCTGACCGCAGCCGGCGCCGCGGCGAGCTCGTCCCGCGAGGCGCACGACGGCCCGGCCGGCCCGCCGCGGTCGGACCCCGCCCCCGGCCTCCGGAGCCCTCCGTCCACCCCGTCGTTAGCATCCAGCGATCGTGAAGCGGGATCTCGCAGTGATCGGTGCGGGCTACGTCGGGCTGCCGCTGGCCGCCCGGTTCGCCGCCGTGGGCCGGACCGTGCTCTGCGTCGACCCCGACGAGGAGAAGGTCGCCCGCCTGAACGCGGGCGAGTCCTACGTCGGGGACGTGTCCTCCGAGGACCTGGCGCGCCACGTGCGCGAAGGGCGGATCACGGCGAGCACCGACGTCGCCGGTGTGGCCGAGGCCGACGCGATCCTGATCTGCGTGCCGACGCCCCTGACGAAGAACCGCGAGCCCGACCTGTCGATGGTCATGGCGGCGACCCGGGCCGTCGCGGGCCATCTCCGCGAGGGCCAGCTCGTCGTCCTCGAGTCGACCACCTACCCGGGGACCACGCGGGACGAGCTCCTGCCGGTGCTGGAGGCCGCCTCCGGGCTCCGGGTCGGCACCGGCTTCTTCCTCGCGATGTCTCCGGAGCGCATCGATCCGGGTCGGACGGACTACACGGTGAAGACGACGCCGAAGGTCGTTGGCGGGATCACCGAGGAGTGCACCCGGCGCGCGACGGCTCTCTACTCGGCGTGCGTGGACCGGATCGTCGAGGTCTCCTCGCCCGAGGCGGCGGAGCTGACGAAGCTCCTCGAGAACATCTTCCGCAGCGTCAACATCGCCCTGATGAACGAGATGGCGATGCTCGGCGACCGGATGGGCCTGGACATCTGGGAGGTCGTCGAGGCCGCGGCGACCAAGCCGTTCGGGTTCATGAGCTTCAAGCCGGGGCCGGGCCTCGGCGGCCACTGCCTGCCCCTCGACCCGTTCTACCTGTCGTGGAAGGCGCGCGAGTACGACTTCTACACGGAGTTCATCGAGCTGGCCGGGAAGGTCAACGAGAACATGCCGCACTTCTGCCGGGACAAGATCGCCCGGGCGCTGAACCGGCATCGCAAGTCGCTGGCCGGCAGTCGCGTGCTGCTCCTCGGCGTGTCCTACAAGGCCGACATCGACGACCTGCGGGAGTCCCCGGCGCTGAAGCTGATGGAGCTCCTCCGCGCGGACGGTGCCGACGTCGTCTACCACGATCCCTACGTGCCGGAGCTCGACGACCACGGGCTCTCGAGCGTCGACCTGACGAACCTCGAGCTCGCCTCCGCCGACGCGATCGTCGTCGTCACGGCCCACTCGCAGCTGGACTACGACCGGATCGTCGAGCTCGGGTCGTGCGTCGTCGACCTGCGCAACGCCACCGGCACCCTCGGCAAGAGGAGCGAGCATGTCGTCAAGCTCTGACGAGCGTCCGGTCCGGATCGGGATCGTCGGGCTCGGGTACTGGGGCCCGAACCTCGCCCGCAGCCTGAACCGCGTGGACGGAGCGGTCCTCGCCCGCGCCTGCGACCTGGACGCCGGAAACCGCGAGCGCTTCGCCGGCCTCTACCCGCAGACCGCGTTCACGGATCGCTTCGACGACCTCCTCGAGGACCCGGAGCTCGACGCGATCGTCGTCGCGACGAGCGCGCCATCCCACCACGCGATGGGCCTGCGCTCGATCGCCGCCGGCAAGCACACGTTCGTCGAGAAGCCGCTCGCCCTGACCGTGGCCGACGCCCGCGAGCTCGTCGACGCCGCCCGGACGGCCGAGGTCCGCCTGATGTGCGGCCACCTGCTGCGCTTCCATCCGGCCTTCCGGATGGTCGAGGACCTCGCCGCCTCCGGCGAGCTGGGCCGGATCCTCTACCTCTACACGAACCGGCAGAACTTCGGCAAGGTGCGGGAGGACGAGAACGCGCTCTGGTCGCTCGCCCCGCACGACATCTCGCTGGCGCTCGCCCTCGCCGGGGAGCGCCCCGCGAGCGTCGCCGCGCACGGCGAGTCGTTCCTCCGGCCCGGCGTCGAGGACGTCGTCTTCGGCTACCTCCAGTTCCCCTCGGGGATCGTCGCCCATCTCCACGTGTCGTGGCTCGACCCGCACAAGCGGCGCTCGCTGACCGTGGTCGGGTCCGACCGGATGGTCGTCTTCGACGACACGGATCCCGACCGCAAGGTGACGATCTACGACAAGGCCTCCTCGCCCAGCCGGTTCGAGACGTGGGGCGAGTTCCAGGCCCTCCGCCAGGGCGACGTCCGGATCCCGCAGGTGCCCGCCTCCGAGCCGCTCCTCGTCGAGTGCCAGGCCTTCGTCGACGCCGTCCGGACGGGGGCCGAGCCGGTCGCCTCGGGGGCCGAGGGCCTCCAGGTCGTGGAGGTGCTCGACGCCCTCCAGCGATCGCTGGATGCCGACGGCGCCCCCGTCCGCCTCGGCGACCCGGTCGCGGCGAGCGCGGGCTGAGCGGGTGGGCCCGCGCCACAACCTGTGGCTCGGCGACGGCGTCGAGCTTCCCGCCGACGCCGAGGTCGGAGCGAACGTCGTGATCCACGCAGGGACCCGGATCGGCGCCGCCGCCCGGATCGGCGACAACGTCGTCCTCGGCAAGGCTCCGGCCCTCGGCGGGCGCTCGACCGCGCGGCGCGACCCGCTGGCGCCCCTCGCCCTGGGGACGGGCGCCGTCGTCTCGACCGGCGCCATCGTCTACGCCGGGACGACGATCGGCGACGGGGCGATCGTGGGCGACGGCGCGACCGTCCGTGAGCGCTGCCGGGTCGGCTCGGGCTCCGTGGTCGGTCGGGGCGTGATGGTGGAGAACGACACCGAGATCGGCGAGCGCTGCCGGATCCAGAGCGACAGCTACATCACTGCCTACTGCCTGCTCGAGGACGACGTCTTCGTCGCACCGTGCGTCGTCACGACGAACGACAACTTCATGGGACGGACCGAGCGGCGGTTCGACCTCCTGCGCGGGCCGACGATCCGCCGCGGCGCCCGCGTCGGCGGCGCGGCCGTTCTGCTCCCCGGGATCGAGATCGGCGAGGAGGCCTTCATCGGCGCGGGCGCCATCGTCCTCCGCGACGTGCCGGCCCGGGAGTTGTGGGTCGGCCAGCCGGCGCGGTACCTCCGTGACGTGCCGGCCGACGAGCTGCTCGGCGCCTGAGCGGGCTGCCTGGGCCCGCGGCGGGGCGGCGTCAGCGCGAGATCTGCATCCGCAGCCAGTAGGCCGCGTGCCCGCGCGCCGCGAGGACGGCGACCGGGAAGGCGCCGGTTCGCCGCGCCGTGAAGACGATGTGCTCGCGGACGCCGCGGCCGGCCGAGAAGCCGACGGCCAGGCGCGTCGCCTGCGGGCGGAGGGCGGCGACCGGCTCGAGCGTCGGCGAGAACGCGACGAGGTCGAGGTCGGGCCGGCGGCTGGCCGGCCCGGCGGCCTGCCAGAGGTCGATCACGACGTGGTCGCCGGCACGCAGCTCGAGGCGGCGGACGTCCGCGCGGTCGTCGTCGGTGGAGGCGGTGGCGCGGATCGTCGTCCGGGCGCGCCGGGGGAGGACGGGCGCGCCGAGCGTCGTGTCGTCGTCCGGCTCGGCCGAGTCTGGAGGTCCGGCCGCCGCGGCGCCGCCGGCGACGAGCAGGTCCTCGGCCGCGCCGAGGTCGAGCCTGCCCCAGCCGTACCGGTCGTCGTAGCCGCTCGGCCCGAGATCGTCGGCGCCGCGGACGAGCAGGCTCCGCACCTGGTCGGCGGTCAACTGGGGTGCGAGGGCGACGAGCCGCGCCGCCGCCGCGGAGACCTCGGCGGTCGCGAAGGACGTCCCGTCGGCGCCCCCGTCGGCGTCGAGCACGAATCCGTTCTCGGTGGCGAAGGCCGCGTCGGCCGCCAGCCCGCTCGCCGCGAAGCGGACGGGGATCGTCGACTGGACGTCCTCGCCGAGGGCGGTCAGGTCGAGGCTCAGGGGGTCGCTGTCGGAGAACGCGCTCGGCAGGCCCTCGGCGTCGAGCGAGCCGACGGCGATCACGTGCTGGAGCCGGGCCGGCCACTGCACGGTGGACGCGCCGACGTTGCCGGCGCTCGCGACCACGACCACGCCGCGGGAGACCGCGTAGCGGACGGCGCTCGCCTCGGCGGCCGAGTAGGCCGAGGAGCCGTAGCTGAGGTTGATCACGCGGGCCCCCGCCGCGGCGGCGTAGCGGATGGCTCTCGCCGAGGCGTCGGGGGTGATCTCTCCGGCCGCGTCGCGGACGCGCAGGTCGAGAAGCCGGATCGGCACCGGCGAGGGCGGCGAGAGCGAGCCGGCGATCAGGCCGGCGACGAGGGTGCCGTGGAGGCTCGGAGGGGCGAGGACGCCGACGAAGGAACGCGACGTGCCGGCCGCGACGACCCCCCGCAGCGCCGGGACGGCATCGTCGATGCCGCCGTCGATCACGGCGACCGTGACGGTGGCCGGCGGCGCGGCGCGGGCCGCCGCCGGCGCCGGCGGTGCGAATCCGGCGAGCGCCGCGGCGGTCGCGACGAGAGCCGTCGGGAGGCGACGGAGCACCTTCCCACCATACGCCAGGAGCGGCGCCCGTGAGGCCCCCCGAGGGCGGGCGGAAATCGTCCGCGCCTCGGGTACTGTGACGCGATGTTCGAGACCCGACGCCTCGGAAACGGCGCCCGCATCCTGACGGCGAGGATGCGGGACGCGCAGTCGACGGCGGTCTACGTGGGCATCGCCGCGGGCTCCCGCTACGAGCGTCCCGAGGCGGCGGGGATCGCCCACTTCGCCGAGCACATGTTCTTCAAGGGCACCGAGGCGCGCCCGACCGCGCGCGACATCTCGGCGGAGATCGACGGCATCGGCGGGGAGTTCAATGCCTTCACCGGCAAGGAGATGACGGCGTACTACGTGAAGTGCGCGGCCCCCGACGCCGGCATCGCCGTCGACGTCCTCGCCGACATGCTCCTCGCCTCCCGGTTCGACGCCGAGGAGATCGACCGGGAGAAGGGCGTGATCGTCGAGGAGATCAACATGTACCTCGACACGCCGCGCGACCGCGTGGCGCAGGCGTTCGACTCCCTCCGCTACGGGGAGTCGCCGATCGGGCGCCCGATCATCGGCACGAAGGAGACCGTGCAGGCGGCGACCCGCGACACCTTCACGAGCTACCTCGACGAGTGGTACCGCCCCGACCGGATCGTCGTCGGCCTCGGCGGCGCCGTCTCCGAGAGCGTCGTCGGTCAGGTCGTCGACGCGTTCGGGAGCCTCCCGGCGCGGGAGAGCCCGGAGCGTCCGGCGACCGAGCTGCCGACGTTCGCCGAGCCGGCGGTCCGGATCGACCGCCGCGACTCGGATCAGGCGCACGTCGTCCTCGGCGTGGGCGGCCTGCCGACCGCCCATCCCGACCGCTACGTGCTCGCCGTCCTCTCGACCGTCCTCGGCGGTGGGATGTCGTCGCGGCTCTTCACCGAGGTGCGCGAGCGGCGTGGGCTCGCCTACTACGTGTTCGCCGGGGCGGGGTCCTACGCCGACGCCGGCTCGCTCGTCGTCCGCGCCGGGGTCGACGTCAACCGCACGGAGCTGGCCCTCGAGACGATCGCCGCCGAGCTCCGCCGGCTCGTCGACGAGGACGTGCCGGAGGCGGAGCTCTCCAAGGCGAAGCGGTTCCTGATCGGCCGGACGATCCTCGGCCTCGAGGATCCGCGGGGCGTGATCGGCCACGGGCTGCGCGGGGAGATCCTGGAGGGCGAGCCGCGCACGGTCGAGGAGATCCGGGAGGGCATCGAGGCGGTCACGGCGGCCGACGTCCGGCGCCTCGCCGCGGAGCTGGTCACGCCGGAGCGGACCACCCTCGCCGCAGTCGGGCCGTTCGACGACGAGGCGCCGTTCCGCGCGAGCCTGCGGGCGATCGGGTAGACGGAGCGGCCATGGCGGAGTTGGTGACGACGACGAGGGAGGACGCACGTTCGGGCTGGAGCCCGGCCCGCCAGCGGGCGGAGGAGCTCGTGCGCGCGACCCACGCGGCGATGCGCTCGACGCTCCCGCCGGACACGGTCGTCCTCGACGTCCACACCCACCTCGGCGTCGACGAGGACGGCACGACGCTCGCGGTCGGCCGGATCCTCGAGGGCATGAGCGCCTACGACGTCGAGCGGGCCTTCGTGTTCGCGCTCAACGACCCCGAGCGGGAGCCGAACTACACGGTCCCGAACGACCGGATCCTCGACTGGGCGGGACGTTCCGAGGGGCGGCTGATCCCCTTCGTCCGGCTCGACCTCGCGGGCGATCCGCTGCGGGAGGCGCGGCGCATGATCCGGGGCGGAGCCCGCGGGATCAAGCTCCACCCCCGGGCCCAGCGCTTCTCCGTGGACGACGAGCGGCTCGACGACGTCTTCGGGATCGCCGAGGAGGAGCACCTGCCGGTGCTGATCCACGCGGGGCGGGGGATGCCCCCGATCACGGCCCAGCTCGAGCGGGTCGTCGAGCGCCACCCGGGGGCGAGGCTGATCCTCGCCCACGCCGCGATCATCGATCAGCCCGGGATCTTCGCGGCGATGGCGGGGCGCCCGAACGTCTTCTTCGACACCTCGACGTGGGGCGTCTTCGACATGCTCGCCCTGTTCGACGGCGTCTCGCCCGAGCAGGTGCTCTTCGCCTCCGACGTCCCCTACGGCTTCTTTGCGACGTCGATCCCGCTCATCGCCACGGTCCTCGAGCATCTCGACGCCCCGCCCGAGCTCCGGCGCCAGGTGCTCGGCGGCACGGCCCAGCTCCTGATCGACGGCGACCTGCCGACCCTCTCGGCCCCGCTCGGCGGCGGCCGGTACGACCAGGACACGCAGCGGCTGCGGGCCACGTCCTATCTCGCCTCGGCGATCCCGCTCGCGTGGATGCGCGTCCCGGACGCGATCGGGCTGCTCGGGCTCGCCCTCGCCTGCTATCCCGAGGGGGACCCGTGCGTCCGCCTGCTCGGTGCCTGCAACGAGCTCTGGCTCGAGGGCCTGGACGAGCCGGTCGTGCCCGGATCCGACCATCCGGGACGGACGGTGACCCGCCTCCTCCAGCTCGCGCAGATCGCGACGCTGTTGCCGGAGGCGGTCGGCGGACTCGGACTGGACTGATGGCAGCGGCGCCCGACCTCCTCCACGTCGACGGACGCGACTGGCCCGTCGGCTCCCTCGACGGCGACCGCCTGCTCGCCGACGTGCTCCGCGACGACCTCGAGCTGACCGGCGTCAAGGTCGCGTGCGGCTCCGGCTCCTGCGGGGCCTGCACCGTGCTCGTCGACGGCCGCCCGACCCTGAGCTGCCTGACGCTCGCCGCCGCGGCCGCCGGGCACGAGGTCTGGACCATCCACGGGCTGAGCGACGGGGATCCGGTCGCCGCCGCCGTCCAGGAGGCCTTCGTCGCCGCCGACGCCCTGCAGTGCGGGTTCTGCACGCCCGGCCAGGTCGTCTCGGCGACCGCCCTCCTCCGGCGGGATCCCGCGCCGGACCGGGAGGCGATCCTGGCCGCGATGGCGGGGAACATCTGCCGCTGCGGCGCCTACGCGAAGATCGTCGCGGCCATCGGCTCGGCCGCCGAGCTCGTGCGCGCCGACACGGGGTCGGGCGGCTGATGGGGACCTTCGTCAAGTCGAGCTCCGAGTTCGAGGGCTCCTACTCGGACGTCTGGGTCCTCGTCGAGGACGATCAGCCGGAGACCTGGACGGAGGGCTACGAGACCGCCGTCGTCGGGCACCCGCAGGAGCGCCAGGACGCGCGGGTCAAGGTCCAGGGGACCGCCCGGTACACGGTCGACCAGCGGCCGGCCGGCGTCGTCTCCGCCCGCGTCGTCCGCTCGCCCGTCGCCGCCGGCGTCGTCTCCGAGTGGAACGTCGAGGCCGCTCGCGCCGTGCCGGGGGTGCTCGCGGTGATCACGGACGCCGACGACCTCCGCGTCTCCGTCTCCTCGCCGGTGATCACGCGCGAGCCCCGCTGGGTCGGCCAGCCGGTGGCGCTGATCGTCGCCTCCACCGAGGACCGGGCGCGGGAGGCCGAGCGAGCGCTCGCCGTCCGCTTCGAGGCCCGGCCGGTGCTCGGCAGCCTCGAGGCCGCCGTCGCCGCCGAGTCCTGGACGAAGGAGCCGGACGAGCAGGGTCGCGGCGACGCGCGTGCGGCGATCGCCGCCGCGCACGTTGCGATCGAGCTCGAGGCGCGCACGCCCGGCCACATCCAGTCCCCGCTGGAGCCGCACGCCGCCGTCGCCGCCTGGGACGGGGAGCGGCTGACCGTCTGGGCGTCCACCCAGGGGATGTTCGCGGCCCGCTCCGAGCTGGCGTCCGCCCTCGGCCTGGCCCAGGACGACGTGCGGGTGGTCGTCGAGTTCTTCGGCGGCGGCTTCGGCGGCAAGCAGGGCGCGGGCTTCGAAGGGGTGGCCGCCGCCGCGCTCTCCCGGATCGTCCGCCGGCCCGTGCGGATCGCCTTCGACCGCCACGCCGATCAGCTGGCCGGCGGCCACCGAGCCGAGACGCGCCAGCGCGTGCGGCTGGGGGCGACGGCGGACGGGGAGCTCGTCGGCGTCGAGCACGAGATCGACCTGGCGATGGGGATCGCCGGCAGCCCGCCGCCGGCCTCGGAGCCCGCGATCTCCCTCTACACCTGTCCGAACGTGCGGGTCCACCTGCGCCCGGCCCGCTCGAACCTCCGGCCGATGAACGCCTTCCGAGCGCCGGGCGTGGTCGAGGCGACGACGGGCTTCGAGCAGGCGATCGACGAGCTCTGCCTCGCGCTCGGAGCCGATCCGCTGGAGTGGCGACGGACCCACGCCGCGGCCTTCGACCAGCGCACGGACACCCCGTACGCCTCCAAGCAGCTGGACGCCTGCTACCGGCGGGCGGCGGAGCTGGCCGGCTGGTCCGACCGGGCGCGTCTCGCCGACCCGCACCCGGACGGGCTGCTCCGCGGAATGGGCTGCGCGACGCAGATCTGGTGGGGGGCCGGCGGTCCGCCGGCGCGCGCCAACGTCCGGATCGGCGGCTCCGGCGTCGCGCTCGTGACGACCGGGATCCAGGACATCGGCACGGGCACGCTGACCGCCGCCAGGATGGTCGCCGCGGAGTCGCTGGGGCTCCCGTACGACCAGGTGCGCGTGATCGGCGGAGACACCGCCCCGAACGTCTACGGGCCGGTGGCCGGTGGCAGCCAGACGTCGCCGAGCGTCCTCCCCGCGGTGCATCAGGCGGCCTCGCGCGCCCGCAAGGAGCTGATCGCGCTCGCGGCGGAGATCTTCGAGGCGAACCCGGACGACATCGAGCTCGTCGGTGGCCGCTTCCGCTCCCTCGACGGCGCGCTCGACGAGCCGCTCTCCGTCGTCTGCGACCGCCTCGGCTCCTCCGCGGTGGAGGCGTCGGGCGCCCGGGCCCCGAACCCAGAGGGCTACGCCAACCACACCTTCGGCTGCCAGATCGCCCAGGTCTCCGTCGACCCGGAGCTCGGCACCGTCCGTGCCGAGCGGATCGTCGCCGTGCACGACGTGGGGCGCATCGTCAATCCGCTCGGCGCGTCGAGCCAGATGGAGGGCGGGATCATCCAGGGCGTCGGCTACGCCCTGCTCGAGGAGCGCCTGGTCGACGCCGCGAGCGGCGTGCCCGTCTCCGCCTCGTTCGACGACTACCACCTGCCGACGATCGCCGACGTGCCGGAGATCCTCTTCGACTGGCCGGACATCCCCGACAACCTGCTCTCGAGCGTCGGCTCGAAGGGGCTCGGGGAGCCGCCGATCATCCCCACGGCGGCGGCGATCGCCAACGCCTTCCGCGCCGCCACCGGCGTCCGCCTCGCCCACCTGCCGCTGACCTCCGCCCGCGTCCTCGCCGCCCTCGGACGGACGGCATGAGCACCGCGTACGCGCGGCCGGCGTCACTGGACGCCGCCCTCGACCTCCTGACCCGCGACGGCAGCGTGCCGATGGGCGGCGGGACGGACCTCGCGGGCCAGCGCCAGCGCGGCATCGTCGCGCCGGCGCTCGTGGTCGACCTCCAGGATGCGGTCGGGGCCGCGATCGAGCCGCTGCGCGCCGGCTTCAAGATCGGTGCCGGGGCGCGGCTCGCCGACCTCGCGGTGGCGTCCGAGCTCGAGCCCTATCGCGCCCTCCGGACCGCTGCCGGGAGCGCCGCCTCTCCGCTCCTGCGGGGGATGGGGACGCTCGGCGGCAACCTCGCCCAGGAGCTGCGCTGCTGGTACCTGCGGGCGCCGGAGCTGCGGTGCTGGCTCCAGGGCGGCGACACCTGCCTCGCCCGTTCCGGCGAGCACGCCGCCCACGGGCTCGCCGACGACAGCCCCTGCATCGCGGGCCACACGTCCGACCTGGCCCCGGCCCTCGCGGCGCTCGGCGCGACGGTGGAGCTCGCCACGGTGGGCGGCGGGCGGGTCGTGCCGGTCCTCGACCTCTACGCGGCGCCGACCGAGGCGGAGCGCCGCGTCACCCGCCTGGAGCGGGGCGAGGTGATCACGGCGGTCCTCCTGCCGCCGCCGCCGCCGGGATCCGTCTACCTCCGCCACTCCGAGCGCGCCGCGTTCGCGCTGCCGATGGTGTCGGTGGCCGCGGCGCGCGATGCCGGCGGCAGCATCCGCGTCGTCGCCGCGGGCGTCGCGCCGGTGCCGCGCCTGATCGACCCCTCCGACCCGCTCGCCCGCCTGCCCGGGCATCCGCAGTCGAGCTGGAAGCGCCACGTCCTGGCGACGCTCGTCGCGCGCGCGGTCGCCGCGGTCGGGACGGGGCCGTGACCGCCCGCCCGGGCGCCGCCGCATGATCGCCACCGTCGTCCTCGCGGCCGGCCTGTCGAGCCGGTTCGGCTCGCCCAAGCTCCTCGCCGAGTGGTTCGGCGCCCCGCTCGTGGAGCGTGCGTTCTCCGTGGTCCCGCAGGTCGGCCCCCGGGTGGCCGTCGTCGGGCACGAGGAGGAGGCGCTCCGGCCGCTGGCCGTCGCGCACGGGCTCGCCGTCGTCGTCAACCATCGCCCGGAGGACGGCCTGGCCGCCTCCCTGCGGGTGGCGTTCGGCGTGCTGCCGCCCGAGGTCTCGGCGGCGCTCGTCCTGCTCGGCGACGCCCCGGTCGTCTCCGAGCTGGCGGTCCGGCGCGTGCTCGAGGCCTTCCGCCGGCTCGACCAGCCGGTGGTCGCGAACTACGACGCGGGCCGGAGCCCGCCCGCGGTCCTGCCGCGCGGCGTCTGGGCCGCGGTGCCGGCGAACGGCGACCGCGCCGGCGCCGTCCTCGACTCCACCCCGGTGGAATGCGGCGACCTGGGGCCCGGGGGGAGCGACGTCGACACGCCGGACGACCTGTTCGCCCTCGCGGCCCGCGTGCTCGGGGCGCCCCTGGTGCACCAGGCCGGGCCCGAGGGGCTCGAGACCGTCCTCGGCTCCGACGGCCGGATCGTGATCACGGGGGAGGAGCCCACGGGCCGGCGGCGCAAGGGCCTGCTGAAGCTGGAGCAGCTCCGCGAGGCGGCGCTCGCCCAGGGCAAGAACGCGGAGGTCGTCGCCCGCGCCGGCGAGCGCTACGCCGCCCTGGTCGGCTAGGGCCGAGCGGACGACGTCGGGCAGCTCCGGCAGCGCCCTCGGGTCTCCAGACGGCGGTTGCCCGGGGCGAGCGGGCCTGCTATAGTGAACCCGATGGTTCAGTATCCGACCACCGTCGACCGCGCCTTCGCGGCCCTCGCCGATCCGACCCGCCGCGCCGTCCTCGAACGGCTCGGCTCCGGCAGCGCGACGGTCACCGAGCTCGCCGAGCCCTTCGGCATGTCGCTGACCGGGATGAAGAAGCACATCCGGGTGCTCGAGGAGGCGCAGCTCATGACGACGGAGAAGGTCGGCCGGGTCCGTCGCTGCAGGCTCGCGCCCTACGCCTTCGAGGGCATCAGCACGTGGCTGCAGCGGCTCGACCGCTTCGCACAGGTCGTCGAACGCACGAAGGGGGAACGATGAACAGCACCACCGTCACCATGCCGAGCGAGCTCGAGATCCGCGTCGAGCGGACGTTCGACGCACCGCGCGCGCACGTCTTCTCCGTCTGGACCGACCCGGAGCTGATCCCGGAGTGGTGGGGCGAGGGCACGGTCGTCGAGGAGATGGACGTCCGCCCCGGCGGCACGTACCGCTTCCGCACCGGACACGGCGTCGTCGAGGGCGAGTTCCGCGAGGTCGAGGCGCCCGAGCGGCTCGTGCAGACGTTCATGGGCCACCTGCAGACGCTCGAGTTCGAGGATCTCGGCGAGCAGACGAAGCTCACCCAGACGATGCGCTTCGGGTCGACCGAGGAGCGCGACACGACGATGCAGTACGGCGTCGAGGAGGGCGCGAAGAGCGGCTTCGAGCGGATCGACGCGGTCCTCGCGCGGCTCGGAGCACGCGACGCGTGAGCCGCCGAGGGCGATCGAGGCGTGCCGTCCTCCGCGTGACGGCACGCCTCGCCGGGGTGAGGGCACGATGAGCACCGTCGCGAGAACGGACGGGCAGGCGCAGGCCTGCGCCGCACGTCGCCGACAGCCACGGCTCGATCCGCGTGCGCGGGGCGCGCGTCAACAACCTCAAGGACGTCAGCATCGAGATCCCGAAGCGCCGGCTGACGGCGTTCACCGGCGTCTCGGGCTCGGGCAAGAGCTCGCTCGTGTTCGGGACGATCGCCGCGGAGTCGCAGCGGCTGATCAACGAGACGTACAGCGCCTTCGTGCAGGGGTTCATGCCGACGCAGCCGCGGCCGGAGGTCGACCTGCTGGAGGGGCTGACGACGGCGATCATCGTCGACCAGGAGCGGATGGGCTCGAACCCCCGCTCCACCGTCGGCACCGCCACCGACGCCAACGCGATGCTCCGGATCGTCTTCAGCCGGCTGGGGCGGCCGCACATCGGCTCGCCGAAGGCGTACTCCTTCAACGTCCCCTCGGTCAGGGCCTCCGGGGCGATCACCGTCGAGCGCGGCTCCGGCAAGACCGTGGAGAGGACCTTCAGCGTCACCGGCGGCATGTGCCAGCGGTGCGAGGGCATGGGCAGCGTGACCGACCTCGAGCTGGCGCAGCTCTTCGACGAGAGCAAGTCCCTCGCCGAAGGCGCGATCACGGTGCCCGGCTACACCGGAGGCGGCTGGAACTCCCGGCTCTACGCCGAGTCGGGCTTCGTCGATCCGGACAAGCCGATCCGCAAGTACACGAAGACCGAGCTGCACGACTTCCTCCATCACGAGCCCACGAGGATGAAGATCGCGGGCATCAACATGACCTACGAGGGACTGATCCCCCGGATCCAGAAGTCGATGCTCTCCAAGGACAAGGAGGCGATGCAGCCGCACGTCCGGGCCTTCGTGGACCGGGCGGTCACCTTCACCGCCTGTCCCGAGTGCGGCGGCACCCGGCTCAACGAGGGCGCCCGCTCCTCGAAGATCGAGGGCGTCTCGATCGCCGACGCCTGCGCGATGCAGATCAGCGACCTGACCCAGTGGGTCGGGAGCCTCGACGAGCCGTCCGTGGCGCCCCTGCTCGAGGCCGTGCAGCAGACCCT
Source organism: uncultured Thermoleophilia bacterium (assembly GCA_963800515.1). Lineage (GTDB taxonomy): Bacteria > Actinomycetota > Thermoleophilia > Gaiellales > F1-60-MAGs149 > CAWDBC01. The sequence goes on along the minus strand of CAWDBC010000002.1, from coordinate 80,141 downwards.
CGAGTCCTTCGTGGAGATCGGCCTCGGCTACCTCTCGCTCGAGCGGCCGACGGCCACGCTGTCGGCGGGCGAGGTCCAACGCGTCAAGCTGATCCGCCACCTCGGCTCGTCGCTCACCGACGTCACCTACGTGTTCGACGAGCCGACGATCGGGCTGCACCCGCACGACGTCCAGCGGATGAACGACCTGCTCCTCCGGCTGCGCGACAAGGGCAACACGGTCCTCGTCGTGGAGCACGAGCCCGAGACGATCGCGATCGCCGATCACGTGGTCGATCTGGGGCCCGGCGCCGGCCCGGCCGGTGGCGAGGTCGTGTTCGAGGGCACCGTCGACGGGCTGCGGGCCAGCGGCACGCTCACCGGCCGCCATCTCGACGACCGGGCCGCTCTCACCCGGACGGTGCGGAGCCCGACCGGCACGCTCGAGATCCGCGGCGCGACGACGCACAACCTGCGCGACGTCGACGTCGACATCCCACTCGGCGTGCTCGTCGTCGTGACCGGCGTCGCCGGCTCCGGCAAGAGCTCCCTCGTCCACGGTCGATCCCGGCCGGCGCGGGCGTGGTGTCGATCGATCAGACGGCCATCCGCGGCTCGCGTCGGAGCAACCCCGCGACGTACACCGGCCTGCTCGACCCGATCCGCACCGCGTTCGCGAAGCGGAACGGCGTGAAGGCCGCCCTCTTCAGCGCCAACTCCGAGGGCGCCTGCCCGAACTGCAACGGGGCCGGCGTCATCTACACGGACCTGGCGATGATGGCGGGCGTCACCACCGTCTGCGAGGAGTGCGAGGGGAAGCGGTTCCAGGCGGCGGTGCTGGACCACCACCTCGGCGGCCGCGACATCAGCGAGGTGCTCGCGATGTCCGTGGCCGAGGCCAGGGAGTTCTTCGGGGCCGGCGAGGCGCGCACGCCGGCGGCCCGCGCCATCCTCGACCGGCTCGCCGACGTCGGGCTCGGCTACCTCAGCCTCGGCCAGCCGCTGACGACGCTGTCCGGCGGCGAGCGGCAGCGGCTCAAGCTCGCCACCCGGATGGCCGAGAAGGGCGGCGTCTACGTCCTCGACGAGCCCACCACCGGCCTCCACCTCGCGGACGTCGAGCAGCTGCTCGGCCTGCTCGACCGGATCGTCGACTCCGGCACGTCGGTCATCGTCATCGAGCACCACCAGGCAGTCATGGCGCACGCCGACTGGATCCTCGACCTCGGCCCCGGCGCCGGCCACGACGGCGGCCGGATCGTCTTCGAGGGGACGCCCGGCGACCTCGTCGCCGCCCGCTCGACCCTCACGGGCGAGCACCTCGCGGCCTACGTCGGCGCCTGACGTGGCGGGCCGGCCTCGCCCGACCGGGCGGGTCGTCGCCCGGTAGCCTGACCGCATGGAGCCGATCTCGCTCGGATACCGAACCGACCTGATGGTGCTCGGACTGCAGGGGGCGGAGGTCGCCGACCGCGGCGATCACCTCGTCGTCCGCGTTCCGGCGCAACCCGAGTTCTACTGGGGCAACTTCCTCCTCTACGCCGAGCCGCCGGGGCCCGGCGACCTCGAGCGATGGAAGGCGGCCTTCCGCGCCGAGTTCCCGGAGGCCCGGCACATGACGTTCGGGGTCGACACGACGGACGGCGCCGCCGGAGACGCCGCGGCCTACGCCGACGCCGGCCTCACGCTCGACCTGGGGGTGGTCCTGAGCACCGAGGCGCCGCACGAGTCCCCGCGTCCGAACCGCGAGGCGCGCCTCCGGATGCTCGAGTCGGACGGCGACTGGGCCCGCGCCGCCGAGCTGTCGCTGGCGGGCGACGACGCGGCCGCCCGGGCCGACGAGGGCCATCGCGCCTTCCTCGAGCGGCGCCTGGCCGCCCTGCGGGCGGTGACCGAGGCGGGACACGGCGCGTGGTTCGGCGCGTTCCTCGACGGCGAGATGGTGAGCGAGCTCGGTGTCTTCACCGACGGGGCCGGCATCGCCCGCTACCAGTCCGTCGACACGCACCCCGCGTTCCGCGGCCGCGGGCTGGCCGGGACGCTCGTGCACCACGCGGGCCGCTACGCCCTCGCCGAGCTCGGAGCCAGACGACTCGTCATCGCGGCCGACGTCGACTCCCAGGCTGCCCGCATCTACCGGTCGGTCGGGTTCGCCGGCAGCGAGATGCAGGTGGCCGCGCTGGCGTTCCCCGACCGTCCCGCGCCCTCCTGAGCCTGCGGCGACCCTGCGCCGACCCGCGTCGCCGCGTCCGAAGGCACGCATGAGACGCACGGGTGCCACGAGACCCCGGGCCGGCCGACCTCGGCCGCCCCTGGAGGCAATCCACCGGGGCCGGGCCGGCTGGGTCCATACTGCGTCCCCCGAGGGTTGGAGGCGCGCGGTGTCCAACGGAGCGAAAGGCGTCGAGCGGGCGAAGGGCCTTGCCAGGCGAGCGGGAGGCCTCCTCCGGCGAGCGTGGGCACTGCTCGATCGCTGGTGGTCCGGTCGCGCCGTCCGCAAGGAGCGCCGGCAGTCCCAGGCGGATCTCTACAACCGCGACCTTCCCCCCGGCTCCGGCGGCCACTACTGAGAGGGCGGCCCAGCCGGACCCGATCGAGGCCTCGAGCGGTCAGGCGGATCGGTCGCCATCGCCTCGTCCGAATCCCGCCGGCACCGGCGCGCCACGGCGGTCACGATGACGCCATGAACCCATCCGCCGCCCCGCTCGCCCCGGCCGACCAGTCGGACGGGGGCTCCCATCGGCCCTCCCCGTTCAGGATCCGCGCCCTGCCGCCGGGCCTCGGTGAGCGAGCCGCCGCGACCGGGCACGACGAGGCCGGCGTGCCTGTCCGTGTCCGCGTCGACGAGGGCGGTGCCCCCCTCCGCTGCTGCCTTCGCGACAGCCGGCCCGGCGAGCGGATCGTCCTGATCTCCGTCGTCCCCGAGGGGCCCGCCGACGCGTATGCCGAGCGCGGGCCCGTCTTCGTCCACGCCGACGGGTGCGGAGGCCCGGCGAGGACCGACGCCTACCCGGACGACTGGCGCCGGCGCCCGCAGGTCTTCCGGGCCTACGGCGGCGACGGCACGATCGTCGGCGGCGAGCTCGTCGAGCCTGGAGGAGATCAGGACGCGGCGGCCCGCCGCCTCCTGGCGACCCCGGGCGTCGCGTTCGTGCAGACCCGGAACGTCGTCCACGGCTGCTATATGGCAACGATCGAGCGGGCCTGAGCTCGTCCCCGGGGCGGCGATCCCGGGGACCGTCCACCCGTCGCTCCGGCGTCGCCGACGCCCGCGGCGCGGCGAGGCGCGTGTCGGGACTACTCGCAGTCGCAGGTGTCGCAGAGCTTGCGCAGGCGCAGCTTCAGCGACTCGGGGCAGGGTTCCTCGCCCACGACCGTGCGGATGTGCGCGCGGAACGCCCGCTCCAGGCGGTAGCAGGCCGAGCATCGCGGGCAGAGGCTCAGGTGCCGCTCGACCAGCACGACCTCCGACTCCGTGAGGGTCCGGTCGGTGTAGCTCTGCAGCGCGCGCTCGACGTCGGCGCAGGGCATCAGGGTCAGGTCCTCGGACGTGGTCACGCGACCTCCGCCTCCTCTCGCGCCTCGCCGGAGGCGAGGTCGGCGGCGACCCGCTTGAGGATCCGCCGGCCGCGGTGGAGCCGGCTCATCACGGTCCCGATCGGGATCTCGAGGGTGTCGGCCGCTTCCTGGTAGGAGAAGTCGAGCAGGTCGACCAGCACGACCACGGTGCGGAAGTTCTCGGGCAGGTCCTGGAGAGCCTCCAGCACGGGCGTGTCCGAGAGCCGTTCGAGCAGGGCCTCGATCTCCGCCGAGGAGGTGTCGAGGCCGCCCGTCTCGCCGAGCCGGTTGTAGAGGTAGTAGTCGCCTTCCTCCAGGGGGTCGACGTCCGGCGTGCGCTTGCGCTTCCGTGCGTTGTCGATCGCCAGGTTGTGGACGATCCGGAGCACCCAGGCGCGGAGGTTCGTGCCCTCCTGGTAGCTCTTCCACGAGCGCAGCGCGCGGACGTAGGCCTCCTGGACGAGATCTTCGGCCTCGACCTGCGTCCGCATCAGGCGACGCGCGACCCGCCAGACGTCGTCGGCGAGCCCGAGGAGCTCGGCCTCGAAGCGGGCGCGCGATGCGGCCTCGTCCCGGTCCTCGCCCTCCGTCTGCTCCTGGTCGTCGGCCACCGGCCGAGGGTACCAGGCACGCGTCGGCGGCCTCTCTGCGAGCAGCATCATCCCACGGTCCAACGGGCGGCCCGGAGGGACTATTCCTCCGGCGGGCGTGGCGGGCGGGCGCGCCGGCTTCCCGGGCTCCCGCCGGTGCTAGGTTCCCGAGGTGCTCCAACGCTTCCGGCGCGGCGGTCGCGGACTCCTCTCCGCCGCCACGCACCCGGCCCGGGCGCCCCTCCTGATCGGCGCCCTCTGGTGCCTCCTCGTGCTCAACGTCGGCTCGGGCGCGCTCGTCCGGGTCACGGGCTCGGGTCTCGGCTGCCCCGACTGGCCGACCTGCCACGGCCGGGTCGTCCCGCCGATCTCCTACGAGCCCGTGATCGAGTACTCGAACCGGCTGATCGCCTTCCTGGCGATCGCCGCGACCGTCCTCGCCGCGGTGGCCGTGCGACGGCGCGACGGCCGCTTCACGACCTCGGCGCGCCTGGCGCTCGCGATCGCGATCGGCACCTTCGCCCAGGGGCCGCTCGGCGCGATCACGGTCGCCGTCGACCTCAACCCGGTGGCCGTGATGTCCCACTTCCTGCTCGCGATCGTCCTCCTCGGGCTCGGCACCGTGCTCGCCGTGGACGAGCTCCTGGAGCCGTCGGCGATCGCGCCGCCGCGCCACGCACGACCCCTGTCGGCGGCGCTGATCGCCGCCACGTTCGGCCTCGTCGTCACGGGCGCGCTCGTCACGGAGTCCGGGCCGCATCCCGGCGACTCGTCGGCGCGGCGCCACATCCCCCGGCTCTGGAACCTCCTGGATGCCGCCTACCTCCACGTCCGGGTGGCCGCGGCCTTCACCCTCCTCCTGGCCGTCTTCCTGTGGACGATCGCCCGGATGCGCTCCCTGCCGCCACGCACCGCGACCATTGCCTGGTGCTCGGTCGGGGCGACGGCCGGCCAGATCCTCGTCGGCGAGTACCAGTGGCGGCACCAGCTGCCGTGGTGGGCCGTGGCGATCCACGTCACGATCGCCGGCCTCCTCTGGGCCTCGGTGGTCGCGCTCGCCCGCCGTGTCGCCCCCCGCGGGAGCGCCTCGCCCTCGACCGAGGACGCCTGTCGCGTCAGCGCTCGCCGAGCGCGAGGCCGGCCCGGCCGTGGTGCGGGGGTGACGCCTCGCGGGAGCTACGGTACGCGCCGTCCATGCGCGTCATCGTCGCCCGCTGCGCCATCGGCTACTCCGGTCGTCTCACCACCCGCCTCGGCTCGGGCGACCGGGTCCTCCTCTTCAAGGACGACGGATCGGTCGTCGTGCACGCGCTCCGCGGCGCCAAGCCGATCAACTACATGCCCGGGCCGACGGTGGTCGAGGAGACGGGGGACGTGATCGCGGTCCGCCGCCCCGACTCCGAGGAGAGCCTCGTGATCGTCGTCGAGGAGCTGCACTCGGACGTCGGCTATCCCGAGCTCGTCGACGACGCGACCCTGGAGCGGGAGGGCCGGGAGCTCGAGATCCACCAGCTGCTCGCCCTCGCGCCGGACGTCATCGAGGACGGCCTGATCGTCGTCGAGCGGGAGCGTCCGACGGCGGTCGGTCCGGTGGACCTCGTCTGCCGCGACGCCGAGGGCCGCCTCGTCCTCGTCGAGGTCAAGCGCGTGCGGGCCGTCGTCGCCGCCGTCGAACAGGTCGTCCGCTACCGCGAGCAGGTGGCCGCCGACCCGGGGGCCCGCGAGGTGCGCGCGCTCCTCGTCGCGCCCGACTTCGCGCCCCAGGCTCGGGTCCTCGCCGGCCAGCGCGCCGTGGAATGCGTGATCCTCGACGTCGAGCGGCTCCGCGGCTCGGCGCGGAGGGAGGCGACGCTCTTCTGACCCGCGGAGCCTCCCGCCCGTGAGCAGCTGGCGATTCGATCCCGTGGACGCGGCGGGCGTGACGATCCGCAGGGTCTCCGCGGACGATCACGAGGCGACCGGGCGGCTGCTCGTCGACGTCTACCTGTCGGAGGGCTGGGGAGTCGTCGCGCAGCGGGAGCGGCTGCTCGACATCCGCGGCGCCGCCGAGGAGGGGCTGCTGCTCGTCGCCGTCGAGCCCGGTGGGAGCGTCGTCGGCACCGTCCTCCTCTCCGCGTTCCACCGCCCGGGCGTCCACGTCGCCGTCCAGGGGGAGGTGGAGCTCCGGCGGCTCGCCGTCTCCGCCGCCTGGCGCGGGGCGGGGATCGGCTCGAGCCTGGTCGACGAGGGCGTCGCGGCGGCGCGCGCGGCGGGCTTCGAGGCGGTGACGCTGTGGACCCGGCCGGCCATGGAGGCGGCCGAGCGCCTCTACGAGCGCCGGGGCTTCCTGCGGACGCCGGAACGGGACTTCGAGCTGCTCGCCGGCGCCGGCACGGTGCACACGTACCGGCTCCCGCTGGTCACCGCCGGCTGACCGCGGCTCTCCTCCTCCCGGCGTAGACGTACCTCTCGAGGCGTACGCCGACGGGCGCGAAAGATCAGCCTCGCGGCCGTTTCGCCGGCGCCGGCGCGCTCCTACCGTGGAGGCATCCAGAAAGCGACGTCCGAGGAGGCGCCATGATCCAGGTTCAGTCAGTCAGCAAGCGGTACGGCGAGAAGCTCGCGGTCGATGGCCTGAGCTTCGACGTCCGGCCGGGAATCGTCACCGGGTTCCTCGGGCCGAACGGGGCCGGCAAGTCGACGACCATGCGGATGATCGTGGGGCTCGACGCCCCCACGTCCGGCAGCGTCCTCGTCAACGGCCGCTCCTACCGGGAGCACGCGGCGCCGCTCACCGAGGTGGGGGCCCTGCTCGAGGCCAAGGCGGTGCATACCGGCCGCTCGGCCCGCAACCACCTGCTCGCCCTCGCCCAGACGAACGGCATCGGCGGGCGGCGGGTCGACGAGGTGATCGAGATGGTCGGGCTCGAGGAGGTCGCCCGCAAGCGCGCCGGCGGTTTCTCGCTCGGCATGGGCCAGCGCCTCGGGATCGCCTCGGCGCTCCTCGGCGATCCGCACACGGTCGTCCTCGACGAGCCGGTCAACGGTCTCGACCCCGAGGGCATCCGGTGGATCCGCGACCTCATGCTCCGCCTGGCGCGGGAGGGCAGGACCGTCCTCGTCTCCTCGCACCTGATGAGCGAGATGGCCGTGACGGCCGAGCACCTGATCGTGATCGGCCGGGGCCGGCTGATCGCCGACACCAGCGTGGCCGAGTTCATCGCCGCCGCGTCCGGCGACCTCGTCCGGGTCCGCACCCCCGAGGCCACGCGACTCGCCGAGATCCTGGCCGCGCCCGGCGTCACGGTCACCTCCGTGGAGCGGGGCGTCCTCGAGATCGCCGGGCTCGCCAGCGAGGCGATCGGCGACGCCGCCTTCGACGCGGGCGTCGCCCTGCACGAGCTGACCAGGCACACCGCCTCCCTCGAGGAGGCCTTCATGGAACTGACCCGGGACGAGGTCGAGTACCGGGCCGTCACCGAGCGCGAGCTCGAAGGAGCAGTCGCATGAGCACCATCACCGCATCCCTCACCACCCGCCGGGGCGCCGTCCAGGCGCCGGGCGTGAGCCAGCGCCGGGTCTTCCGCTCGGAGTGGACGAAGCTCTGGTCGCTGCGCTCGAACCGGATCCTGATCGCCCTGGCCGCGCTCCTGCTCGGCGGCCTCGGGATCCTGATCGCCGCGATCAACGCCAGCCAGTGGGATTCGATGTCCGCCGCCAATCGAGCCTCGTTCGACATCGTGAGCACCGCCTCGTCCGGCGGGTTCCTCGCGCAGTTCGTGCTCGGCATCGTCGGCGTGCTGGCGATGTCCGGCGAGTACGCGACCGGGATGATCCGCGCCACGTTCTCCGCCGTGCCCGCGCGGCTGCCCGTCCTCTGGGCGAAGCTCGGGATCGTCGCGGCCGTCTCCTTCGTGGTCTCGATGATCACGTTCGGGATCGCCCTGGTCGGCACCCGGATCGCCCTCCAGGACACGACGGCGACGTTCTCGTTCACCGACCCGACCATCCTCCGGGCCCTCGTCGCCGGCTCCGCGTTCCTCGCTCTCGTGGCCGTCATCGGCGTCGCCTCGGGCGCGATCCTGCGCTCCACCGCCGGCGGGATCGCCGTGCTGGTAGGGATCTTCTTCGTCCTCCCGCTCGTCGTCCTCGCCTTCCCGGCCGCCGTGATGGACCGGATCGGCGGGTACCTCCCGGCCAACGCGGGCCAGTCGCTGTACACGACCGTCCACGACCCGGCCCTGCTCTCCCCGCTCGCCGCGTTCCTCGTGCTCTCCGTCTACGCCGCCGCGGCGGTCACCCTCGCCGCCTTCGCCATCACCCGGCGGGACGCGTAGCGTTTCCCCGGTGAGCGCGCCGGATCCGGCAGCACGCGAGGCGGCGGACCCGCTCGGCCTGATCGGCCGGTGGGTCCGTCGCCTCGCCACGCCCAAACGCGCCGGTGCCGATGCGCGGCCGCGCGCAGGCCGCCTCCGGGCGTTCGCCGACGCCCACCCGACGCTCGTCGACGCGTCCTCGTTCCTGCTCCTCCTGCTCGCGATCGGTGACGTGCACGACGGCCACCGACTGGTCCTCAAGCTGCTGGCCGACGCCGGACTCGTCGTCCCGCTCTACTGGCGCCGACGCCATCCGAGCCTCGTCTTCACGGTGGTCGGGGCGACAGGCATCGCCGAGCTGGCCCTCCAGCTGCAGGCGGCGCTGCGACGTGGGGCTCTTCATCGCGCTCTTCTGCGTCGCCGCCTACGACTCGCGCAAGCGCGCGCTCCTGGCGACGGCCGTGATCCAGGTCGGATCCCTGGTCGCCGCGTTCGAGTTCGATCCCAACAGCGTCCTCAGCTCCTACCTCTCCCAGACCGTCGCCGTGCTCGCGGCCGTCGCCGTGGGGCTCTGGCTCTCCAACCGGCGGACGCTCCTCGTCTTCCTGGAGCAGCGGACCGTCCAGCTGGAGCACGACCGCGAGCAGGAGGGCCGTCTCGCCGCCGCGGCCGAGCGGGCGCGGATCGCCCGCGAGATGCACGACGTGGTCGCGCACAATCTCACGGTGATGGTGGCCCTCGCCGACGGCGCCCGCTACCGGGTGGAGACGGACCCGGCGCAGTCGGCCGCGGCCATCGAGGCCGTCTCCGACGCCGGGCGCCGGGCGCTGACCGAGATGCGCCGGCTGCTCGGCGTGCTCGGGACCGACGAAGAGGCGGACCGGGCGCCCCAGCCCGGGCTGGGCGAGCTCGCGACGCTCGTCGAGGAGGTGCGCGGAGCGGGGCTCCCGGTCAGCCTGTCGACGACGGGCGTGGCGCCGGAGCTGCCGGCGGGTGCCCAGCTCGCCATCTACCGGGTCGTCCAGGAGGCGCTGACGAACACCCTCAAGCACGCCGGCGAGGGGGCCGAGGCCCGCGTCGCGCTCGCCTACACGCCGGCCGCGGTCGAGGTCGAGGTGACGAACACGGGGAGCGACGCGGTCGCCGAGGGAGGAGGAGGTGACGGCCGCGGGCTCGTGGGGATGGAGGAGCGGGTCGCCGCCTACGGCGGGACCGTCACCGCCGGGCCTGCCCCGGGCGGCCGCTGGCGGGTCCACGCGCGGCTGCCGCGCGAGCCGGAGCCGGGAGCGTGAGCGTCGCGATCCTGCTCGTGGACGACCAGCCGCTCCTCCGCGCCGGCTTCCGGATGGTGCTCGAGTCCCAGGACGACCTCGTGGTCGTCGGCGAGGCGTCGAACGGCCGCGAGGCCGTCCGCCAGGTGGCGGCCCTCGACCCCGACGTGGTCCTGATGGACGTCCGGATGCCGCTGATGGACGGCATCGAGGCGACCCGGGCGATCGTCGAGGCGGGATCGCGGGCCCGGGTGCTCGTGCTCACGACGTTCGACCTCGACGAGTACGCCTTCTCGGCGCTCCGCGCCGGGGCGAGCGGCTTCCTGCTCAAGGACGTGCCGCCGCCCGAGCTCCTGTCCGGGATCCGTGCCGTGGCGAGCGGCGACGCCGTGGTCGCCCCGCGGGTGACCAGGCGCCTGCTCGACGCCTTCGCGTCCCAGCTGCCGGCCGCCGGCGAGGCGCCGCGGCGCCCGTCCGACCGCCTGCAGGGACTGACCGCGCGCGAGCGGGAGGTCCTGGAGGAGGTGGCGCGCGGACGCTCGAACGCCGAGATCGCCGAGCGGCTCGTGCTCTCCGAGGCGACGGTGAAGACCCACGTCGGCCGGATCCTCGGCAAGCTGGAGCTGCGGGACCGGGTGCAGGCGGTCGTCCTCGCCTACGAGATCGGGCTGGTCGAGCCCGGCGGCTGAGGAACGCCCGCCGGGACGCTGGAGGTCTCCCGGACGGGGCTCGAGGCGCAGAGGTGCAACCCGTCGAAAACCCCGCGCAACGCAGGAAAAACGGCGCTCCGCCTAGAATGACGGCGCGTCCGCCTCCAGCGGACGCTTCCGATGGTGCCGGCGTCCATAGTCGGCGCTCCGCTCGCCGCACGCCTCCACCGTGACCTCACTCGAGACAGCCCCGACGGGCGCTTCCGCCCCCGCCGTCGGGGTGCCGCTCGACACCACCGGCGGGCCCCTCTGGACCCGTGGCCGGGTGATCGCGCTCGCCGGCGGCTACGCGGCCGCCCTGGCGGTCCTGATCGCGGTCAAGGGCCTCTTCATCTCCGGCGACCGCTACGTGCTGATCCTGTTCGTTCCGGCGGCGCTTCTCGGCGTGGGCAAGCAGTACATCCGCGACTTCGTCCCGTTCGTCGTCGGCGTCCTGCTCTACGAGGAGCTCCGGGGGGTCGCCCACCTGCTCCACCCGCGGCCCTACTACGAGCCGTGGCTCGGCCTCGACAAGCTGATGTTCCTCGGCCACGTGCCGAACGTCCTCGCCCAGGACCTGCTCTGGCGGGGCCACCTCTCCTGGTACGACAGCGCGCTCGCGCTCTGCCAGCGCGCCCACTTCTTCGTCCCGCCCACCCTGATGTTCCTGATCTGGCTCGAGCGGCGCGACCTCTTCTACCGTTGCGCGCTGACGCTCCTCCTGGTCTCGCTCGCGGCCGCGCTGACCTTCGCCGCGGTTCCCTCCGCCCCCCCGTGGAAGGCCGCGGCGACGGGCCGTATGCCGCAGATCGCGCGGATCGGCTACGTCCAGGCGGCGGCCTCTCCGGTGAAGACCGGCAAGTCCCTGATCGAGGCCGGGGTCCTCCGCAACGACTACGCCGCCGTGCCCAGCCTGCACACGGCGTACTCCCTGCTCACGCTCGTCTTCGCCCTCGCCTGGCGGCGCCGGATCGGCCTCGCGCTCGTCTGGTATCCACTCGTCATGTGGTTCACGATCGTCTACTTCGGCGACCATTACGTCACCGACATCCTTCTCGGCATCGTCTACGCCCTGGCGGCGTGGGTCGTGGCCGGCAAACTGCTCCGGGGGCGGCTCTCCGCGCTCTCGGGACCTTTCCTGCCACCGCTCCGGTCGGCCAGGTTCACGGAGGCAACCCCTTGAGTAACGAATTCGACGGTACCGACCTCGACGCCTCGCCGCTCGGCACCTCAGCGCCGTCCCCGCGCTCGGCCGGGAGCGACCAGGCCGCCGGCACGAGGCTCGTGCTCGTGCGCTGCCCTCTCTGCGGGGCGGACGACTACAAGGTCCGGTACGACGACCGCTCGGCCGGGGACCACCTGGACCCGCAGGTCCACTACACGTCGACCTCGAGCGCCTTCGGCTCGCATGGCCGCATCGTCGAGTGCCGCTCCTGCTCGCTCGTCTACGTGAACCCGCGGCCGCACCACCTGAAGGTCCAGGACTCCTACGCCGAGGTCGAGGACACCCGCTATCTCGAGGAGGAGCAGGGCCGGGTCGAGACGTTCGCCGCGAGCGTGCGGCAGGTGCAGCGCTTCCGCCCGACCGGTCGGCTCCTCGACGTCGGCTGCCACGTCGGCACCTTCCTCGTCCAGGCGCAGAAGGCCGGCTACCTGGTCGACGGCGTCGAGCCGTCCGTCTGGGCCAGCGGCATCGCCGCCGAGCGCATCGCCGGGACCGTCTGGAACTCGACGATCGAGGACGCCGGCCTGCCCGAGGCGGCGTACGACGTCGCCACCATCTGGGACGTCATCGAGCACCTGCCGGATCCCGCGCTCACGATGCGCTCCGTCCACTCCGCCCTCAGGCCCGGCGGCATCTTCGCCGTCTCGACGATGGACGTGAGCGCGCCCTTCGCCCGGCTCCTCGGCCATCGCTGGCCCTGGTACATGCACATGCACCTCGTGTACTTCTCCCGGCAGACGCTGACCGAGATGCTCCGCCGCGAGGGCTTCGAGATCGTCGAGGTGTCGAGGCACACGCGGCGGGTGCGGCTCTCCTACCTGGCGTCGCGCCTCACGCCCTACTCGGCGCGCGCCGGCCGGCTCGCGACGGCCGCCCTCTTGCGTCTCGGGGTCGCCGAGCGGACCGTCGGCATCAACCTCGGGGACATCATGACCGTGATCGCGCGCCGCCCCCAGCCCTCGAGCGGCTAGAGGGCCGGACGGTGGGGTTCGCCGGCAGGCTGAGGCGGTCGCAGGCGGCGTCCTCCGTGCTGCACGCGGTCGCCCTGCCCCCGGCGCCGCCGGCCCTCGGCCGGCAGCCCTGCGGGCGCCGGACCCGCTCCCGTCGGCGGAAGCCGACGAGCTCGGCGGCGGGGAGCCTGCGCGCCCCAGGGAAGGGCTCTTCCGCCGGTACCGGGTCCCGCTCGGGATCGCCCTCTACTCGCGCCTCCTCGTCTTCATCGCGGTCGGCGGCATCGGCTGGGTGAACCGCCCGAAGCACTCCACGGACCTCTCTCGCGTCTTCCTCTCGCCTCTCGCGAAGTGGGACGCCGAGTGGTACATGGACATCGCCCGCTTCGGCTACGACCCCTCCATCCGTCACGGCAACACGCCGGCATTCTTCCCGCTCTGGCCGCTCGTGATGCGGATCGTCCAGACGGTCTCCGGGATGAGCATGCAGTTCGCGGGCGTCATGGCCTCGACGGCGTTCTTCGTCGCGGCGATCCCGATCGTCTGGCGGCTGACGACCGATCGCTTCGGGCCGGTCATCGCCTCCCGGACCTGCTGGTACCTGTGCCTGGCGCCGATGGCGTTCGTCTTCTCGATGCCGTACACCGAGGGCCTCTTCCTGCTCCTCTCCGCTGCCACGTTCCTCCTCCTCGAACAGGGCCGGTACGGGCGCTCCTGCTGGGTGGCCGCGCTCGCGACGCTCGCCCGGCCGACCGGGATCCTGCTCGCGCCGGCGATCGCCTGGCGGGCGTGGCGCGACAACGATTCGGGGTCGACGCGGTGCTCGTGCGCCGGCTGCTCCCGCTCCTCCTGCTCCCCGGCGTCCTCGTCGGCTTCCAGCTCTACCTCAGGCGACAGTTCCACGAGCACTCGCTCTTCGTCACCGGCGTCGCCGAGCAACGCGGCTGGGGCCGGCAGAACAACCTCGTCCCGCTCCTGACGATGCCGTTCTCGATCGTGACCGGGATCTGGGACATGGTCCACGTGCACGATCTCGGCCTCTCCCTCTCCGCGTTCTACGCCTTCACCTTCTTCTGGCTGATCGTCCTCGGCTGGCGCCTGAAGATCCCCGGCGAGTACCTGCTCTACTCGCTCGGGACGCTCGTCCTGCCGGCCGCGACGGGCTCGTACCTCGGCTTCGGTCGCTTCGGCACCGTCCTCTTCCCGCTCTTCTGGGTGCTCGCGCTGCTCGGCCGCAATCGCCGCTTCGACGAGATGCTGAAGACGCTCCTGCCGGTGCTGATGGTCGTGCTGATCTACGTCTCGCTGCAGGCCGGGACGTTCACGCCGTGACGGGCGCCTCCGTGGAGGGCGTCGTCTCCCGGAGGCCGCTTCCGCTCCTCGCGGCGATCGTGGCCCTCGGCCTCGCCCTCCGCCTGCGCTTCCAGGCCGTGCCGCTGAACGCGGACGAGTCCGGCTACGCCTACGTCGCCCGACTCTGGTCGCAGGGGTACCGGCTCTACGGCCCGACGGCGTGGGTCGACCGCGGCGAGGGGCTGATGGGCGCGTACCGGCTCGCCCTCGTCCTCGGCGCCGATCAGGCCGTGCGGTCGCTGGCCCTCGTGGCGGCGACCGTCACGACGGTCGGCCTGTACGCGATCGGCACCGCCCTGGCCTCGCGCCCGGTCGGCCTCGTCGCGGCGGGGCTCTTCGCCGTCCTCTCGCCGGCCCCGAACATCGAGGGGTTCACGGCCAACGGCGAGCTCCTCTCGGAGGCCGTGGTCGTCGTCGCCGTCGTCCTGGTCCTGGCCTGGCGCCGGCGACGGGCCCCCTGGCTCCTGGTGGCGGCCGGCGCCGCCGCGGGGACGGCCCCGTTCGTCAAGCAGTCGGCGGCCGACGCCGCCCTCGTCGTGCTCGCGGTCGTCGGCGCCGAGCTCGCGGCGAGTCCGCGGGCGGAACGGCTGCGTCTCGGCCTCCGCTGGCTCGTCCTCACGGGAGCCGGCGCGGCCGTTCCCGTCGGCCTCTGCGTCGGCCACGGCGCGGCGGTGGGCCTCCACGACTGGTGGTTCGCGCTCGTCGGCTACCGGGCGGGGACGGAGTCGGTCCTCTCCGGCGACTACGCCTACCGGCTGCGCGAGTTCAAGGACTCGCTGGTCTCCCGCGATCCACGACGTGCCGCTGCTCTTCGCGCTCCTGCCCTTCGGGCTCGTCGCTGCCCGGCGCCGGCAGATCCTGCTGGTGCCCGGGGTCTGGGCGCTGGGGGCGTTCCTCGGCTTCGCCGCGGGCGGCCTCTACCACCCCCACTACTGGATGGGGCTCGTGCCGGCGCTCTGCGTCCTCGCGGCCCTCGGCCTCGAGGAGGCGCGGCGGCGCCTCGGGACCCGGGCCCTGGCGGCCGCCGTCGTCGTGCTCGCCGCGGTGACGGTCGCCTACTCCTGGAAGCCGTACACGGCCTCGTCGCCGGTCGCGCGGTCGCTGCACTCGACAGACGACGCCCGCCTCGTCTCGGCGCCCGCGGTGGCCCGCTACATCGACGCCCACACCCGGCCCTCGGACCGGATCTACGTCATCTGGGCGTCCACCTTCGTCTACTGGCGCGCGACCGGGCCAGCGCCTACCGGGTACTCTGGTACCGCGGCGTGCAGGAGATCGCGGGCGCCGCCGCGGGGGCCCGCGCCGTCTTCACCGGCGCCCACCCGCCCGCGGCGGTCGCGATCTACCAGGGCCCCCACGAGCTCGATCCGACGGGGACCATCGAGGGCATCCTGCGCACCCGCTACGCGCCCCCCGTGCGGGTCGCCGGGATCCCGGTCTACCTGCTCCGGGACGGCCCCGCGTGACCCTGCCGGATCGCCTTCGGAAACGCATCGCGGGCGGCGGGCCGATACGGTTCGACCGGTTCATGCGCGAGGCGCTCCTCGACCCGGTCGACGGCTTCTACGGGCGCGGCGTGAGGCTCGGCGCGCGAGGCGCCTTCCAGACCGCGCCGACGCTCTCGCCAGCGTTCGCCGGCGCCGTGGCCCAGGAGCTCGAGGCGGCCGCCGAGGCGCTCGGCGCCCCCGTCGACCTGCTGGAGATCGGCGCGGGCGACGGCTCCCTGCTCGACGCCCTGCGGGACGCGATCGCCGGCTCGGTGGAGCGGGTCGTGATCGTGGAGCCGGCCCGGGGGATGCGGGAGGTGCAGGCCGAGCGCCTTGCGGGCCTCCCGGTCCGGTGGGTCGAGGACGCCGCCGAGCTGCCCGCGCTCCGCGGGATCGCCATCGCCAACGAGGTCTTCGACGCGCTGCCGGTGAGGCTCCTCCGCTGGCCCGAGGAGGTGCTCGTCGGACTCGATGCCCGGGGGGCGTTCGCCGAGGTCCGGGCGCCGGCCCCGGACGAGCTGACGGGGGCGGTCCTCGCCGCGGGCGTGACGCCGGAGCCGGGGCCTCCTACGCCGTCTGCCTGGAGGCCCCGGCGCTCCTCGCCACGATCGCCGGCGCGCTCGAGGGGCGGATCCTGATCGCCGACTACGGCGGGGAGGGCCCGGAGGTGCACGGCGGTCGGCGGCCACCGGTCCGCACCTACGTCCAGGGCCAGCCCGGCGGGCACCCGCTCGGCGCGCCGGGCCGCCAGGACCTGACCGCCGACGTGGACTTCGGCGCGCTCCGCCGGGCAGCCGCCCGGCTCGGCCTGCGCGAGCTCGCCTACCTGCCGCAGGACGCCTGGCTCGTCGCCGCCGGCGCCACCCTGCCGCCGCGCGACCGGCGCACCGACGCCGACTGGGCGCTCGCCCGGCTGATCGAGTCGCGGCTCTCCTTCCGGGTCCTCCTCCTGGAGTCGACGTGAGCGCCCCGTCGCGGCCGCCGGAGGCGGTGCCGAAGCTCGGCCGCGACCCGCTCCTGGACGGGATGCGGGGCGTCGCCGCCCTCGCGGTCCTCGCCTACCACGTCACGCACCGGACGTTCCCCGGCATCCACCACCTGGATGCCCCGACGCCGATCGCGACGACGGCGGATCGGCTCGGCCCCTACGCCGTGTACGCGTTCTTCGTGCTCTCGGGCATCCTCGTCGGCGGCCCGGTCGTCAACCGGGTCGTCGCCGGCAAGACGCCGATCGGTGACGTCCGCCGCTACACGGCGTCGAGGCTCCTCCGGATCTTCCCGGCCTGGTGGGTCGTCTTCCCGGTCACCCTCCTCCTCTCCGACTCCGGCTACCTGCGCCAGGGACGGGCGCTCCTCGCCTTCGCGACCCTGCAGCAGAACTGGCGCGGCGATCTGGTCCACCAGGTGGTGCCGTTCTCCTGGTCGCTCGCGATCGAGATCCAGTTCTACGCGTTCCTGCCCGTGCTCGGACTGCTCCTCTGGGGGATCGCCCGGCATCGCCTGGAGTGGGTCAGGCTCGTCCTCGTCACCGCCCTCCTCGGCGCCCTCCTCGGCGGATGCTGGGTCTTCCACTGGTGGTGGTTCTTCTCCGGTCCGCAGATCAGCCCCGACGAACGCCCCGGCACCTACACGGTGGTCGCGTCGATGGACTCGTTCGCGATCGGGATGCTGATCGCGCTCCTCGTCCCGCGCGTGCTGCCCGCGCTCCGCGCCTACCTCGGTCCGATCGCGATCGTGGTGGGCGGCGCGGTGTGGGCCTACGGACTCGCGGACGAGCGCTTCTGGCATCGCGAGGTGATGCCGGTCGCCACGGGCCTCCTGATCGCCGGGCTCCTGCTGGCCCGCGAGCTGCCGATCTGCGCGCTGCTCCAGACCCGCGCCCTCCGGCACGTCGGCGAGCGGACCTACGGGGTCTACCTCTGGCACCTCCCGCTCCGCTACGCCGGCGATCGCCTCGGCCTCATCCCCGCGGACGAGGCGGTCCTGACCCCGGTGGCGATCGCCCTCGTGCTCGTCGCCACGCTCGTGGCGGCCGAGCTCTCGTGGCGGCTGGTCGAGCAGCCGGCGCTCCACCTCGTCGACCGGATCGCGCCCCGCCGCGGGGCCCCGGACCGGCGGACGGGGGACCCCGCGGCGGCGCCGGCGTTCTGAGGATCCACGCGCTACACCTTCGGCATGCCCCACACCATCCTGCCGCCGGACCTGCTGGACCGGATCGTGCGCTCCGGCGACCGGGAGTCGAGGACCGCCGCCCTCGACACCCTCGCGATCGACCACCTGCTGCGGATCCGCCGCTCCGACCGGACGCCGCCGGAGCCGACCATGCGCGAGGGCGCCGGCGGGGCCGGTTCCCCGGACCGCTCGATCTTCGACGTGCACGGCCAGGAGTCCGGCGACGGCGGCACCCTCGTCCGCTCCGAGGGCGACGAGCCGACCGGTGACCCGGCCGCCGACGAGGCGTACGACGGCCTGGGGCGACCTACGACCTCTACTGGAAGGTCTTCCAGCGCGATTCGATCGACGGCGCGGGGCCTTCCGCTCGTCGGCTGGGTCCACTACGGGCCCGACTACGACAACGCGTTCTGGGACGGGAGCAGATGGTCTTCGGCGACGGCGACGGCCGGCTCTTCCTCCGGTTCACGGGCTCGCTCGACGTGATCGGCCACGAGCTGACGCACGGCGTCACGGCGAGCAAGATCGCCCTCGAGTACACCGGGCAGTCGGGCGCGCTGAACGAGTCGATCTCCGATGTCTTCGGGTCGCTCGTCAAGCAGTACACGCTCGGGCAGTCGGCGGAGGAGGCGGACTGGCTGATCGGAGCCGAGCTCCTCGCGCCGGGCGTCCACGGCGTCGCCCTGCGGTCGATGAAGGCGCCCGGGACCGCCTACGACGACCCCGTGCTCGGCAAGGACCCCCAGCCCGCCACATGGACGGCTACGTCAAGACGTCGCGGGACACCGGCGGCGTCCACACGAACTCGGGGATCCCCAACCACGCCTTCTACCTCGCTCGCGACCGCACTCGGCGGCAACGCGTGGGACGACGCCGGACACGTCTGGTACGGCGCCATCACCGATCATTCGGTGCCGAAGCGCGCGACCTTCCAGCGCTTCGCCGAGGCGACCGTCGCCGCGGCCGGGAGGATCGACACGGGCGGGCGGCGGGTCGTGGACGCCGTGGTCGAGGCCTGGTCGGGCGTCGGGATCACCGTCGCGCCGGAGGCGACGTGACCGATCGCCTCCACGTCGTCCGCAGCGGCGGGATCGCCGGCATCGAGCGCGCGGGCGAGACGGTCGTGACGCGCGACGACCACGAGGCGCTCCTGGCGGCGCGGACCGCATCGCGGCGCCTCGGTCCGGCCCCGGATCGGTTCACGTACGAGCTCCGCTGGAGCATCGAGGGCCGGCGTCACCGCGGTGAGCTGGACGAGCGCTCGCTGACGCCGGCGCTCCGGGAGCTGCTCCGGCGGGCCCTCGACCCGTCGGAGTGAGCGGGCGCTTCGACGGCGCGGAGCCCGGAGGGCGGCCGGAAGGCGGCCGGAACGCGGAAGGGCCCGGCCTGAGCCGGGCCCTTCCGATCGAGCTTCGAGCCGCGAGGGCTCGACCTACATCATGCCGCCCATGCCGCCCATGTCCGGGGCGCCGGCGCTGGCCTTCTCGGGCGCCTCGACGACGATCGCCTCGGTCGTGAGGATGTTCTTGCCGATCGACGCGGCGTTCTGCAGCGCCGAGCGGGTGACCATGGCGGGGTCGATGATCCCGTTCGCGACGAGGTCGACGACCTCGCCCGTGTCGACGTTCAGGCCGAAGCCCTTCTTCGCCTCGCGGACCGTGTTGATGACCACGGAGCCCTCGAGGCCGGCGTTCTGGGCGAGCTGGCGGAGCGGCTCCTCGAGCGCGCGGCGGATGATCTGCGCGCCCGTCTTCTCGTCACCCTCCAGGCCGTCGAGCTTGAGCTCGGCGGCCGCGTTCAGCAGCGCGACGCCGCCACCCGGGACGATGCCCTCCTCGAGCGCCGCGCGGGTCGCCTGCAGGGCGTCCTCGACCCGGTGCTTCTTCTCCTTCATCTCCGTCTCGGTGGCAGCGCCCACCTTGACGACGGCGACGCCGCCGGAGAGCTTCGCGAGGCGCTCCTGGAGCTTCTCGCGATCGAAGTCCGAGTCGGTGTTCTCGATCTCGTTCTTGATCTGCTTGATGCGGCCCTTGATGGCCTCACCCTCGCCGGCCCCGTCGACGATCGTGGTCGCGTCCTTGGCGACGACGATCTTGCGGGCGCGGCCGAGCTGGGCGAGCGTGGTCGACTCGAGCTTGAGGCCCATCTCCTCGGTGATGACCTCGCCACCGGTCAGGATCGCGATGTCCTCGAGCATCCGCTTGCGGCGGTCGCCGAAGCCCGGCGCCTTGACGGCGACGGCGGTGAACGTGCCGCGCAGCTTGTTGACGACGACGACGGCGAGTGCCTCGCCCTCGACGTCCTCGGCCACGATCAGGAGCGGGCGGCCCGACTGGGCGACCTGCTCGAGCAGGGGCAGGATGTCCTTGATCGCGCCGATCTTCTGGTTGGCGACGAGGATGTACGGGTCGTCGAGGACCGCCTCCATGCGCTCGGAGTCCGTGATCATGTACGGCGACAGGTAGCCCTTGTCGAACTGCATGCCCTCGGTGAACTCGAGGTCGAGGCCGAAGGTCTGGCCCTCCTCGACGTTGACCACGCCGTCCTTGCCGACCTTGTCGATGGCGTCGGCGATCACGTCGCCGATCTCCCGGTCGCGGGCGGAGATGGTCGCCACGCGGGCGATGTCCTCCTTGCCGTTGACCTCCTTCGACTGGCTCTTGATCGACTCGACGACCTGGGCGACCGCGGCCTCGATGCCACGCTTGAGGCCCATCGGGTTGGCGCCGGCCGTCACGTTGCGAAGGCCCTCGCGGACGATCGCCTGGGCCAGCACGGTCGCGGTCGTCGTGCCGTCGCCGGCGACGTCGTTGGTCGCCGTGGCGACCTCGCGGACGAGCTGCGCGCCCTGGTTCTCGAACGCGTCCTCGACCTCGATCTCACGGGCGATGGTGACGCCGTCGTTCGTGATCGTGGGAGCGCCGAACTTCTTGTCGAGGACGACGTAGCGGCCCTTGGGGCCGAGCGTCACCTTGACGGCATCAGCGAGCGTGTCGACGCCGCGCTGGAGGGCGCGGCGCGCGTCCTCGTTGAACTTCAATTCCTTGTGAGCCATGTGATTCTCCTGGTTCCGTCGCTCGGCTACGCCGGGACGGCAGTCTTCGAGACGACGGCGAGGATGTCCGACTCGCGCAGGACGAGGTACTCCTCACCGCCGTCCTTGATCTCCGTGCCGCCGTACTTCGAGAAGAGAACCTCGTCGCCCGTGGAGACCTCCGGCGCGATCAGGGTGCCGTTCTCGTACCGGCCGCGGCCGGCGGCGAGGACGCGACCGCGCTGGGGCTTCTCCTTCGCGGAATCGGGGAGGACGATCCCGGACGCGGTGGTCTGGTCCTCCTCGATCACTTCGACGACGACGCGGTCGCCAAGGGGCTTCAGGTTCATGTGCATCTCCGACGTGGATGGACGTTCCTGGCACTCTCACGATAGGAGTGCCAGAACTCTGGCGCTGGGAGCGTATCCCACCCGCCCACTCGGCGTCAACCGGGTACTGGCACTCCCAGCGGGGGAGCGCCAGAGCAGTGCGGAGCTGCCCGGGCCGCGCGCCCCCGCCCGGCTACCCGCCGGAGGGGGCGCTGCCGACCGAGAACGTCGCGCCCTGGGGGTCGGCGAGGAGCGCCAGCCGCCCGAAGGGGAAGTCGTCCGGCCCGCGCAGGACGGCGCCGCCGAGCTCACGGGCGCGGGCGGCGGTGGCGTCGGCGTCCTCGACCGAGAAGACCACCGCCCACCCGGGCGACCCGTGGCCCTCCTGATGGAGCCCGATCGAGGCGACCGTCTCCCCACCGACCGAGAGGACCGTGGACCCGTGGAGATCACCCACCTCGAACGAGAAGACGGTGGAGTAGAAGCGGGCCGCGCCCTCCGGATCCGTCGTCTGGAGCTGATCCCAGACCACCGAGCCGGGCTCGTTCCACTTCTGGAACCCCTTGTGGGTCCCGGCCTGCCAGAGGCCGAACTCGCCGCCCTGCGGATCGGAGCAGTAGGCCATCCGGCCGACGTCGCCCACGTCCATGGGGCCGATCAGGACCTTCCCACCCGCGGCGGCCACGGCGGCGCAGACGGCATCGGCGGAGTCGGCCGCGAGATAGGTGTTCCACGTCGCGGGCCGTCCGGACGCGATCGTCTCGGCCCTCTGCGGGACGATCCCGGCGACCGGCTTGCCGTCCGACTCCATCGTCGTGTACCCCCCGAACTCCTCGGCCCCCGGCTCGCCGCGCCAGCCGAACAGCTCGCGATAGAAGGCGATCGCGCCCTCGAGGTCGCTCGTGCTCAGGTCGACCCACGACGGCGTGCCCTGGGCCCACGTCTTCTCCGCCACGACGGCTCCTTCCGGTGAGCCCTCCATGGTATCCCCGGGCGGAGGCTCAGCCGAGGCGGAACGTCCGGCTCACGCGAACGCTGTTGCCCGCCCGGTCGCGGGCGGTGCCGGAGAGGACGAAGCGCGCGGAGCGGAAGGAGGCGAGCCGCCGCAGCGCCGTCCTCCGGATCGTCAGGACGACCGTGACGGATCCGCCGGCCGTCGCCCGCGAGGAGACCCGGCCGATCGCGCCGCGGAGCCGTAGCCGGCTGGCATAGCGGGGCGCCAGCGTGAGGACGAAGGAGCCGGTGACGGCCTCGTCGGCGATGACGGCGATCCGGATCCCGCTGCGGCGCGCGGCCGCGAGCTTCCGGGTGTAGAGCTTGAGGCTGACCTGCGGACGCGTGCGGTCCGGCGGCGGGATCGCCGCGAGCGGGGCCGGAGCGGGCGTCGGCGGCGGCGCGGACGCGGGCGTCGCGGGCGGAGAGACCGGGGCTTCGACGACGAAGGTCCGCCTGACGTCCGTCGAGGCGCCGTCGTCGTCGATGATCCGGAGGCCCAGCTCGTGCGTTCCGGCTGCGAACGTGACCGACGGCGTGCCGTCGGCCGCTTGGCCGTACTCGCCGTCTCCGTCGATGTCCCAGGACCAGTGGCTCGGGATCGGGCCATCCGGGTCCGACAGGAAGACCGGCTCGAGCGTGATCGGCGCTCCGCCGACAGCGGTCGTCGGCGTGAAGCCGCCGCTCGGCGGGCGGCTGACGTAGGCGTAGGCGCCGGCCCAGGCGGTCGCCGTCGCGCACGAGAGAGGGTCGTCGGCGATGCCGATTGCCGGGGTTCCGGCGAAGAACAGAACCCTGGCCTGGAAGGCGTCGCCGGTGACGTCGAGGACGTACTCGGTGGCGCCGCCTACGCCGACCGCCGACGCCGGGGTCAGCGCGAGCCCGGTTCCATCGAGGGCCGAGACCTGGAGCTCCATCCCGTTCCCGCCTGCCGCTCCATCGTCCCAGACGAGCTGTCCATGCTCGGGGTCGGAGCGCCCCGCCTCGAACGTCAGCGGGGTCGCCGTCGGTACGCCCCCGGAGCAGTCGACGCCGAGCGCCGGCGGCCTGGTCGGGTCGGCGCCCCAATAGAGCTTCGCGAAGCGGGTGGCGTCGAACGGGGGCGGATCTGCGGTTCCGCCGCAGGTCGTCGTCGGATCGAGGCCGCCGCCGCCGTACCGGACCGTCGCGCCCGGTGCGTGGGTCGGATCGCCGGTGGTGTCCGTGCAGGTGCTTCCCGCCGTGCCCCACGCCCAGGCTGCCGGGGACGACGGTCACGGGTCCGATCATGGCCGCCCCCGCGAGGCCCGGAAGTGCGCCCACCGCGGCGAGCAGGCCGCCGAGCAGACGAGGGAGCGGAGTCGGCGGAGTGGGCTGAGGCTCATGCGCGGGGAGGCGGCGGTCGGGGCCGCGGCCGTTCCTCGCTTCGACTCTACGCCCGTTCGGGGCTCACGACCGTCCCCCGATGGGCCGACGCGAAAGCTCGTCCGATCGCCGCCGCCGGGTCAAGGCCCGCTCGCTACCATCGCCGCAGCAGTGCGCGCCCCGAGGGAGGTCGTCTAGTTGTTCGCGCTCATGTTCTACTCGCCCCTCGTGGCCGATCAGCTCCGCCACCGCCGGAAGACGGTCACCATCCGCTCGGGGTCAGTCGGGCAAGTACCGCAAGAGCATGGTCGTGCCCGTCCTCGTGGGGCAGCGGTTCGGGCCGCGCGAGCACGTCTTCGACGCCGTCATCGACAAGGTCGACGTGAAGGCGCTGCAGGACCTCTCCCCGCAGATCCAGCAGACAACCCCGAGGTGCGCCAGATCGACGAGTTCATCGACTTCATGCGGCGCCTCTACAACCAGGACGTCGACGAGGAGAGCCTGGTCACCGTCATCTCCTTCTCCGAGATCCGGAAGAGCGCGTGAGGGTCGCCGTCGTCGGCCTCGGGACGATGGGCGGACCGATGGCCGGCCACCTCCTCGACGCCGGCCACGACGTGACGGTGTGGAACCGCACGCGGGAGCGCGAGGAGCCGTACGCCGGGCGGGGGGCGACGCGGGCGGGATCGGCTCGGGAGGCCGCCGAGGGGGCCGAGGCGATCGTCGTCTGCGTCTCCGAGGACCGCGACCTGGAGGCCGTCGTCGAGGGCGCCGACGGGATCGCCGCGGGCATCGGCTCCGGGGGGATCGTGGTCGACTCGTCCACCGTCTCGCCGACCGTCACCCGGCGGCTCGCCGACGCCGTGGGCGAGCACGGGGGCCGCTGGGTCGACGCGCCTGTCTCGGGCGGCTCGGAGGGCGCGCAGAAGGGACCCTGACGGCGTTCGTCGGGGGAGCGGACGAGGACGTGGCGACCGTCCGACCGCTCCTCGAGGCCTACTGCAAGACGGTCACGCATCTCGGCCCGGTCGGGTCCGGGCAGGCGGGCAAGGCGGTCAACCAGGTCTACCTCGCCGGGGCCTACGCCGGCCTCGGCGAGGCGCTGGTGCTCGCCGAGCGCGAGGGGCTCGACGGCGCGCAGATCGTCGAGGCCCTCTCGGGCGGCTCCGCGCGGGGCTGGCTCCTCGAGAACCGGGCGTCGAACGTCGTCGAGGGCAGCTACCCGCTCGGCTTCCGCGTCCGGCTCCACCTGAAGGACGTCCGGATCGCCCTCGACGAGGCTCGCCGGGTCGGGGCGGACCTGCCCGTCACCGAGCTCGTCGCCCGGCTCCAGGAACGGCTGATCGAGGCGGGGTTCGGCGACGAGGACACGTCCTCGATCGCCCGGATCGCGCGCCGGGAGGCGTGAGGCGCGGGAGGACGTAGGCCGGGCTCAGGCGGGCGCCGAGGCGATCACCACTCGTCGAGCGGAACCGCCGGCCCCTGCGACTCCGGCTCCGCCTTGCGGCGGATCGGGGTGCCGAAGAGCTCGGCCGCCCGGAGCGGCGCGCCGCAGGCCCGGCAGTCGACCTGCATGACCGATTCGATCGCCTCGCCGCAGGAGGGGCAGGCGACCAGGAGGGCGGCGCCGCAGTCCGGGCACGCCTCGGTCGCCGGCCGGGTCACCCCCGCCAGGTAGCGGCGCGCGTAGCCGCAGGTCGGGCAGATGGCGCAGCTGTCGCCGAGGATCGATTTCTTGCGGGGATCGCGCACGGCTCCAGTATGCCGGGCGGCCTCGGAACGCCGGCCGTTCCCGTCGCCGCCCTCGCCGCGGCCGCGGCCGTCCCAGGGCTCCGCGGCGCCGGGGGAGCGCCGGGCGGCCGCTCCCCCGGCGCTATGGTCCGCTCATGGCCATCGCTCGCGAGGCGCTTCCCGTCGCATCGGCGCAGGAGGTCGCGGAGGCGGGGCTCGACCGCGAGGACCTGCTCCTCCTCCTCCGCCACCTCCTGACGACGCGCGGCATCGAGGAGCGGGGACACGTCCTCTACCGCCAGGGCAAGATCCCCGGCTCGTTCTACACCGGGCGGGGGAACGAGGCCGCCGCCGTCGGGGTCGGCTTCGCCATGGGCGTCGACGACGTGGGCACGCCGATCCAGCGCGACATGGGCGTCCATGTCGCCCGCGGAACGGAGCCCTGGCGCATCTTCGCCCAGTACCTGGGCCGGGCCGGCGGCCCGACCGGGGGCCGGGACGGCAACGTCCACATGGCCGACCTCCGGCTCGGGTTGGTGGCGATGGTCTCGCACCTGCCGGCGATGGTCCCGGTGGCGGTGGGGATGGCGCTCGCGTTCCGCCTGCGCGGCGAGCGCCGCGTCGCCCTGGGCTGGTCCGGCGACGGCGCGACGAGCCGCTCCGACTGGCACGAGGCCCTGAACTTCGCCGGCGTGCGGCGCCTGCCCGTCGTCTTCATCGTCGACAACAACCAGTACGCCTACTCCACCCCGAACGCGCTCGAGTTCCCCTCCGCCCACATCGCCGACCGCGCGGCGGGCTACGGCTTCGAGGGCGTCGTCGTCGACGGCACCGACGTCCTCGCCGTCCAGCGGGAGGCGAGGAGGGCGATCGAGAAGGCGCGCGACGGCGGGGGGCCGACGCTGCTCGAGCTCGTGACCCTGCGCATGGAGGGCCACGCGGTGCACGACGACGCCTTCTACGTGCCGCGCGGACTGCACCAGGAGTGGCTCGCGAAGGACCCGGTGGAGCGATACCTGCGCTTCCTCCACGAGAGCGTCCCCTCGTTCACGGCCGAGGTCGAGGCGGAGATCCGGCTCGAGGTGAAGGAGCGGCTGAACGAGGCCCTGCGCCTGGCCGAGGCGAGCCCCCTCCCCGAGGCGGCGACGATCGCCGACGGCGTCTACGCCACGCCGGACGAGCTCGACGCGCCGCACCACCGGTGAGGAGCTGACGATGCCGGTCAAGACGTACCTCCAGGCGATCTCGGACGGGCTCCGCGAGGAGATGCGGCGGGACGATCGCGTGTTCGTGATCGGCGAGGACGTCGGCGTCTACGGGGGCGCCTTCAAGGTCACCCAGGGCTTCCAGCAGGAGTTCGGCCCGTGGCGGGTCCTCGACTCGCCGCTCGCCGAGACCGCGATCATCGGCGCCTGCTCCGGTGCCAGCCTGATGGGCATGCGTCCCGTGGCGGAGATGCAGTTCGCCGACTTCATCTCCTGCGCCTGGGATCAGCTGGTGACCGTGGCGGCGAAGCAGCACTACCGGGTCGGGACGCCGCTCCCCTTCGTCGTGCGCTGCCCGTCCGGCGGCGGCTTCTCCGGAGGCCCCTTCCACTCCCAGAACCCGGAGTCGAGCTTCGCCCACATCCCGGGCCTGAAGATCCTCTGCCCGGCGACGCCGGAGGACGCCAAGGGGATGATCGTGGCGGCGATCCGCGATCCGAACCCCGTCCTCTACTTCGAGCACAAGCACCTCTACCGGCGGATCAAGGGCGAGGTGCCCGACGGCGACTACGAGACCGAGATCGGCAAGGCGCGCGTCGCCCGCGAGGGCTCCGACCTGACGATCGTGACCTGGGGGGCGATGACCTACACCGCCGACGAGGCCGCGACGCGCGTCGCCGAGCGGGACGGGACGTCCGTGGAGATCCTCGACCTGCGCTCGATCATCCCCTGGGATCGGGAGGCGGTGCTCGCCTCGGTGTCCCGCTCCGGCAAGGCGATCGTGCTCCACGAGGACACGCGCACGGGCGGCTTCGGCGCCGAGATCGCCGCCACCATCGCGGAGGAGGCGTTCGAGAGCCTCGACGCGCCGGTTATCCGCGTCACGGCGCCCGACACGCCGGTGCCCTTCTCCCCCCCGCTCGAGCGGGCGTTCATCCCTCAGGTCGAAGACGTGGTCGGGGCCATCGAGCGCCTCGCCGCCTATTAGGAGGAGCTACCGAGATGGCAGTTCAGGGTGCGGTCGACGTGGTCATGCCGCAGATGGGCGTGAGCGTCTCGGAGGGCACGATCAGCCGCTGGCTGAAGCAGGTGGGGGACGCGATCGAGGCGGACGAGACCATCGTCGAGATCTCCACCGACAAGGTGGACACCGAGGTTCCCTCGCCCGCGGCCGGCACGGTCTCCGAGATCCTCGTCCCCGAGGGCGAGACGGTTGACGTGGGCACCCGGATCGCCGTCATCGACCCGGGCGGCGGGCCGGCCGGGGGCGCCGACGCGAGCGCCGACGGATCCGGGGAGGGGAAGCGCCGACGGCCGAAGCCCCGGCCCCGGCCGCGGAGCCGGTGTCCGGCGGCGACGAGCCGGCGATCGCCGGCGGCGGCCCGGAGCCCGTCGAAGCGGTCGGCGACGAGGCCGGAAGCCCCGCCCCGCCCGAGGCTGCCGCGACGAACGGCGCGGCCGACGGCGACACCTCGCGCGCCGGCTTCGTCTCGCCGGTCGTCGCCCGGATGCTCGCCGAGCACGACCTGGAGATCTCCGCGATCACCGGGACCGGCCGCGGCGGGCGGGTGACGAAGAAGGACGTCGAGGCCCACCTCCAGGGTGGCGGCGCCGCGCCGACCGCCCCGGCCGAGGCGCCGCCGAGGGTCGAGCGCGCCGCGGCCGCACCGCCTCAGGCCGCGGAACCCGCGGCGCCGAAGCCGGCTCCCGCGGCGCCCGCACCGCCCCTCGAGCCCTACGCCCCCGGCGAGCTGGAGGAGGTGATGCGCTTCTCCGGGCTCCGCAAGGCGATCTCCCACCACATGCGGAGCCAGCTCGACACGGCGGCCCACGTGACGAGCGTCTTCGAGGTCGACATGACGCGTGTGGTCGCGATCCGCAAGCAGCTGAACCCGGGAATGGCCGAGCAGCACAAGGTCAAGCTCTCGTTCCTGCCGTTCATCATGCGGGCGGTGATCGACGGGATCGCCGCCTATCCGAACGTCAACGCGGAGATGCGCGGGATGGAGGAGGCGGTGATCAAGCGCTACGTCAACATGGGCATGGCGGTCGCCGTCGACGACGGCAAGGCGCTCTACGTCCCCGTCATCCAGCGGGCGGACGAGAAGAACCTCGTCGGCCTGCAGCGGGCGATCGGCGAGCTCGCCGGCAAGGCGCGCGACCGCAAGCTGAGCCAGGAGGAGATGCTCGGAGCGACGTTCTCGATCACGAACGTCGGCTCCATCGGCACGCTGATCGGCTCCCCGGTCATCCCGGCCGGCACCGTTGCGATCCTCGCGACGGGCACGATGGTCAAGCGGCCGATGGTGGTCACCGACGAGGACGGCGCCGACGCGATCGCGATCCGCCAGATGATGTACCTGTCGCTCTCCTACGACCACCGGCTCGTCGACGGCGCCTACTCGGGGCTCTTCATGAGCCGGGTCAAGAGCAACCTCGAGAACTGGGGCGCGGGCGAGTACGGCGCCTGAGCGGACGATCGGCCGCGCGCCACGGCTCCGGCGGGCGCACGGGCTACCGTCCCGGCATGGATACGCCGAAGAAGGCTCCCGGGCGGGTCGCCGCCGCCGTCGTCCTCAGCTTCGCCGCCGGCCTGGCCGTCGCGGGGACGGCGGGCGCCGCCGCGGCTCCGGGGAGACCGGGCGCCAAGGCGACCTGGACCCCTTCGGACAAGCACGGCTTCGGGACGGCCCGCGGGCGGAGCTCCGACGTCTGGTTCACGCTCCGCGAGGGCGAGGTGTCGGACGTCTTCTACCCCGACCTGTCGACGCCGGCCGTCCGCGACGTCGAGTTCCTCGTGACCGACGGCAAGGGCCTCGTCGAGCGGACCACCACGGCGCGCACGACGACGCGGATGCCGGATCCCCGGGTCCCGGCGTTCACGCAGGTCGACACGTCGCCCAGCGGGCGGTGGCGCATGGTCCGCCAGGTGATCACCGATCCGGTGCGAGACGCGGTGGACGTCTCGGTGCAGCTGACGTCGCTCGACGGCCGCCGCTACCAGGTCTGGGCGGTCGTCGACCCCTCGCTCTCGAACGGCGGGATGGACGATCGCGCCGCCCTCGGCACCCGGGGCGTCGTCGCCTGGGACGAGCACGCGGCGCTCGTCGTCCGCGCCTCCAAGGGGCTCGTCGACCGCACCGTCGGCTTCCTCGGCAAGAGCGACCTCCGCACGGCCCTGCTGGCCGACGGGCGCCTCCATCACGCCTACACGCGGGCGGGGCGGGGGAACGTCGTCCTCGGCGCGCGCCTCGCCGGGGTCACGGGCCGCCCGGGAGCCCGTCTGTCCACGCTCGTCCTCGGGTTCGGCGGCGGCCGGGCGCGGGTCGCCCACGCCGCGCTCGCCGCGCGGACGAGCCTGACGAGCGGCTTCGTCGCCAAGGCGCGGTCCTACGCGGCCGGCTGGCACGCCTACTTCGCCGGCCTGCATCCGGTGCCGGCGAGCGCGGCCACGGTCGCGCGGGCCTACCTCGCCTCGATCACGGTGATCGCCTCCTCGGAGGACAAGCGGAACCCCGGCGCGTACGTCGCCTCGCCGACGACGCCGTGGGTCTGGGGGCAGGAGGTCAAGGACCTGTCGTCGCCCTCCGGGCCCTACCACCTCGTCTGGTCCCGCGACCTCTATCAGCACGCGACGGCGCTCATCGCCGCAGGTGACACGGCGGGTGCCAACCGGGCGCTCGACTTCCTCCTCTTCCGCCAGCAGAAGAAGGACGGCTCGTTCCCCCAGAACTCCGAGGTGACGGGCGTCCCGCACTGGACGAGCCTGCAGATGGACGAGGTGGCGCTGCCGATCGTCCTCGCCCACCAGCTCGGCCGGACGGACGCGCGCACCTACGCCCACCTGAAGCGGGCCGCCGACTTCCTGGTCGACTACCGCGGCAAGCACTCCGCACCGTGGACCCAGCAGGAGCGGTGGGAGAACCAGGACGGCTACTCGCCGGGCACCATCGCCGACGAGATCGCCGGGCTCGTCTGCGCCGCGGACATCGCCACGACCCGGGGCGACACGGCGTCGGCCGCCCGCTGGCTCGCCACGGCCCGGGACT
The DNA here is from genome assembly GCA_963800515.1 of uncultured Thermoleophilia bacterium. GTDB lineage: Bacteria > Actinomycetota > Thermoleophilia > Gaiellales > F1-60-MAGs149 > CAWDBC01. The sequence goes on along the minus strand of CAWDBC010000002.1, from coordinate 49,887 downwards.
GGGCGGCGCGGGTGGACGGCTGGACCGCGACGACGAACGGCCCGCTCTCCAACCTCCCCTACTACCTGCGCCTGACGAAGGACGGGAATCCCAACTCCGACCTCGCCTACAACGGCGGCGACGGCGGCTCGACCCACGACCAGCGCGCCATCGTCGATCCGAGCTTCCTCGAGCTGGTCCGCCTCGGCATCAAGGATCCCCACGATCCGGTCGTCGTCAACTCGCTCGCGGTGGTCGACGCCAACCTCGCGGTCACGACGGCGACCGGCCAGTTCTGGCACCGCTTCACGGACGACGGCTACGGCGAGACCGGATCCGGCGGACCGTGGCGGCTGGGGAAGCCGGACGAGCAGGCGACGCGCGGCCGCGCCTGGCCGATCTTCGCCGGCGAGCGGGGGGAGTACGAGGTCGCCGCGGGCGAGGGCGATCCCCTTGCGCGCCTGCAGGCGATGGCCCGCACGGCGAACGACGGGATGATGATCGCCGAGCAGGTCTGGGACGGGAACGCGCCCACCGGCGCGCCCGGCTTCGCGAGCGGCAAGGGCACGTTCTCGGCCACGCCGCTGACCTGGTCGCACGCGGAGCTCGTGCGGCTCGCCTGGACGATCCAGGACGGCGCCGTCTTCGGCCAGCCGGCCGTGGTCGGCTGCGAGCTGCGGGGCGCCGGCTGCGACGGCGTGCGGTAGGCACGGAAGCGCGAGGCGGACCGGCGTCCCTCCGCGCCGCCTCGCGCTCGACCGGAGGAAGCGGCGGCGAGCGCCGGTAGGATCCGCGCCGTGAGCACGCCCGCGCCCGCCCCGGCGAAGACCCGCGGCGCCTACCTCTACCGCCTGCCGGGGACCACGCCCTACGCTCGCGGCCTGGCCGAGCAGCGCGACCTCGCGGCCGCGCGCTCGCAGAACGCGATCCCCGACGTCCTCGTCCTCCTCGAGCACGAGGAGATCGTGACCCTGGGCACGCGGACGGACGCGGCCGCCGAGGTGCCCGACCCGGGGCGGCTGGCCCGCGTGGGCATCGACGTCGTCGACGTGGGGCGCGGGGGACGCGCCACCTACCACGGGCCCGGCCAGCTCGTCGGCTACCCGATCCTGGACCTCCGCCAGTACGGACGCGACCTCCGCCGCTACGTGGAGCTCCTGGAGGAGACCCTCGTCGGCGCGCTCGGCGATCTCGGCGTCCCCGCCGAGGTCCGGCCGGGGCAGGACTTCGTCGGGGTGTGGACGTCGGGCCGGAAGATCGCCTCGCTCGGGATCCACGTGGCGAACTGGATCACCACTCACGGCTTCGCCCTCAACGTGTCCAACGACCTCTCCCGGTTCTCGCTCTTCACGCCGTGCGGCCTGGCCGGTGCCGAGTTCACGAGCGTCTCGGCCGAGCTGGGACGCGAGGTCTCCCGGGCGGAGGCCGAGGAGGCCATCGTCCGCCGCTTCGGCGAGGTCTTCGCGGTCCACTTCGAGGAGCTGCCCCGCTGATGCGGATCGTCGCCGGGCTGATGCTCTTCACGTCCGACCTGGAGGCGGTCCGCCGCTTCTACGGCGACCGGCTCGGCGCCCGGATCGAGGACGGGGACGGCGGCTTCGTCGCGCACCTGTGGGGCACTCGAGCTCGTCGTCGAGGGCGGCGCGAGGCCGCGACGGCTCGGAAGGCGCTGGATGGAGGAGTCCGGCGTGATGATCTCGCTCAGGACCGACGACTTCGATCGCCTCGTCGAGCAGCTCGAGAAGGGCGGCGTCCCGCTTCTCGGCGGCGTGACCGAGTCGCCGGAGGGGGATCGCTACGCCGGCTTCCGGGATCCCGACGGGAACCTGTTCGAGCTCTCCGAGCTCACTCCGGCGAGCTCCCTGCCCCGGTAGGATCACGGGGTGCCCTGGAGTCCGATCGCCAAGTCCCGGCCCGACTGGATGCGCGTCCGGGCGGCGTCCGCCACCTCGCGCTTCTCCGAGCTGACCGAGATCGTCCACGGCAACGGCCTGCACACGGTGTGCGAGGAGGCTCGCTGCCCGAACATCGGCGAGTGCTGGGGCCGCGGCACCGCGACCTTCCAGATCCTCGGCGAGACGTGCACCCGGGCCTGCCGCTACTGCGCCGTGACCTCGGGCAAGAACGGCGAGCCCCTCGATCCCCTTGAGCCGGCGAAGGTCGCGGCCGCCGCCGAGCGGATGGGCCTCCGGCATGTCGTGATCACGTCCGTCGACCGCGACGACCTGCCGGACCGCGGCGCCGGCCACTGGGCGGCCACGATCCGGGCGCTTAAGCGGCGCCTTCCGGACCTCCACGTCGAGGTGCTGACACCGGACTTCCTCGGCCGCGAGGAGGCGTCACTCGTGACCGTCCTCGAGGCCGGACCGGACGTCTTCAACCACAACATCGAGACCTGCCGGCGGATCCAGCCGAAGGTGCGGATCAAGGGCGACTACGATCGCGCGCTCGCACTCCTCGCCCGGGCCAAGGAGCTCCAGGAGGAGCTCTGGCCGGAGCGCGGCACCCTGCTCACGAAGAGCGGCATCGTCGCCGGCATGGGCGAGACGGACGACGAGATCCTGGAGACGCTCCGCGACCTCCGCGGACACGCGGTCGACGTCGTCACGATCGGGCAGTACCTGCAGCCGAGCGAGCGCCATCTGCAGCTGGACCGCTGGGTCCCGCTCGCCTCGTTCCGCCGGTTCCGCGAGGAGGGCATGGAGATGGGCTTCGGCTCCGTCTTCTCCGGCCCCCTCGTCCGTTCGAGCTACCGGGCGGAGGAGCAGCGCCTCGCCGCCGAGGGCGCGGCGCGGGCGGCGGCCCTGTAGCGCCCGACGAGCGCGAGCGATCGTCGCTCCGCGGGCCGGCGCGTCGGCCGGCCCGCAGGCGAACGGCTCCCTATCCCTTGATGTGGAGGCTGCGGGTGATCGTCGTCCTCCTGCCGGCGCGGACGACGTCGATCGTCAGGTGCAGGGTCCGCTGGCCGCGGAGGGCCCGTCGGGCGCTCTTCGACAGGCGGAGGATGAACGAGGCACGGCGGCTCTTGCCGATCGTGAGGAGGCGGTGTCCGACCCGGACCTTCACGGTGATCGCACACCGGGTCGAGCAGGTGAGGGAGAGTCGCAGCCCGTGTGCGAGGAGCACGGCTCGCCGGACGCTCCCGGCGAGGGTGAGCCGGAGCCGGGGGAGCGTTCCGGGCGTCGTGGGCGACGTCGGCGTCGGAGCGGCCGGCGGCGGGGTCGGGGTGGGCGTGGGGCCGGTGCCACCCCCGGGCGTGGTGCCGCCGCGGGGCACAGGAGCACCGACCTGGATCGTGCGCGTCGTCGTGGTCGGGTTCCCGAGGGTGTCCTCGACGGTGATCGTGACGGTGTAGAGGCCATCGGCCGCGTAGGCGTGCTGGACGCTCGCGCCCTCGGCCGTCGTCCCGTCGCCGAACTGCCAACCCGTGACGGTCGTCGCCTGCCACGCGTCGGAGGCGGTCGCCGACATCGTGACGGCGGCTCCCGCCGTCGCGCTCTCCGGGACGCTGACGGCGAGTGCGGGCCCGCCGGCGTCGTCGGTCGACGCCCACAGGCTCGTCCCGTCCTGCCAGTAGGCGACGAGATCGCCCGCCGCGTCGCTGATCAGGCCCGGAGTCTTCGGCCACGTGGAGGGGTCGTCGGGGTTGCCGCCCGTCACTCGGAGCATGGCCTCCGAGACGGTGCTGGCACCGGGCTCCTGTCGCACCGCGTACACGGCCGACTCCTCCTCGTGCCGTCCGATGTAGGCGCCGCCGAAGAGGACGGTGGTCGCGCCATCGTCGCCGACCGCCACGGCGGGCGGGGTCCCCGGACCGACGGACTCGGGCGCAAAGCCGTTCTGGCTGGTCGCGAAGTGGTCGCTGATGCCGCCGGCCGGTGCGTTCAGATCGGAGGTCGCCTCCTGCCAGGCGAGCGCGACGTCGCCCTGCCGGTTGGTGGCCACCTCCCAGCGACCGACCGTCGTGCCGTCCGTCGAGAGCGGCAGGGGCGCGCCCCAGGGCTCGCCGGCGGGACGGACGGCGGCGCTCAGGCCGTAGTCCGACCCGTCGTCGTAGTTGTTCACCCAGACGGCGGTCAGGCCGCCGTCCGGAGCGGCGAGCAGGCGGCCGTCGTAGCCGTAGTCGGCCAGGAGCGATGGGGTGCCCCAGGTCTCGCCCGCCGGACGGGACACGACCTGGAGGTCGGAGCGATTGCGGATGTCCGGACCCTCGGTCACCGTGTAGAGCACGGTCAACGAGCCGCGAACGTCGACGGCGACGTCGTAGACGGTGGAGGACCGCCCATCCGTCCCCGACGTGCTGCCGAGGCTCGCCGGCGTGCCCCAGGTCGCCGACCCGGCCGGTCGGCGAGCGACGACGATCGACGCGCCGGCTCCCGCCGCCGCGACCACGGTCTCGCCCGTCGCGGAGCGGGCGAGGCGGGGTTGCCCTCTCGTGCCGGCGACGTCGACGACGGGTGCCGCGAGCGTCCCGTCCGGCTTCACGGACGCGAGTTGGGCGTCGCTGGCCAGCCAGCCGAGATCGACGCTGCCGTCGGGGGCCTCGACGCTGGTGAGGGGCGTCTTCACGCCCGCGAGCGGGTGCGGCGACGCCCATCCGCTGCCCTCGCGGTAGAGGACGGAGTACGTCGTCGAGCCCTTCGTGCAGATCAGCATCGCGCCGGTGGACTGGGCGAACAGCGTGGCCTCGCCCTCGGCGCCGGTGCCGCACGGCGTCAGGGGCGCCGACCAGTCCGAGGGACCAGGCGCGTGCATGGAGACCCGGAGCGTCCCGTCCGGCGCGCTCCAGGCGGCGAAGGTCCGGCCGGCGCCGTCGACGACCGACTCCACCGACCCCGAGGAGCCGGCCTGGCCGAGGCTGACGCTCGGCGTCTGCCAGGCCGGGGTCGCCGCCGCCGTACCCGCCGCGGTCAGGGCGAACGCACCCGTCGACACGCCGATCGCCAGGAGCCTCGTCACCCCGGTGCCACGCGCGATCCCCATCCCGTCCTCCCTCCGAGCGGCTGCCTCCCCCGGCGGAGGGGGCCCTTCCAGTGTCGACCCGCTTTCCGGTCCTGTCTAGACCCGCGACGCCGAGCATCTGGCGCGACCTCACACGAGGGTGCACGGATGTCAGAAGGTCGCGCAGGCAGCCCGCGGACCCGCGCGTACCCCTCGCGAACCGTCTCCCGCCCGTGGCTAGACTGGGCCGCGTGACCGACCGTCCGGTGACCGCCGAGCCGTACGCCGACGGCGTCGTCCGCCTCCGGCGGGCCCTCCCGGAGGGCATCGCGCCACTCCCGGACTACGCCCTGGTCGGGGCCGGCGACCCGGACGCGACGGGCGTCCCGGTGGCGAGCATCGACGCCTCCGGCCTCCGGGTCTCCGTCGCGGCCGCGGACGGCGCGAACCTCCTCACGGCCACGGTGGAGGCCGCGGACGGCGTTCGCGGAGAGGCGCACACCGTCCGCTTCGCGCTCGATCCCGCCGCGCGCGCCTACGGCTGGGGCGAGCGGGCGGGTCGTCCGGAGACCCGCGGCCGCGTGCTGACGAGCTGGAACACCGACGCGTACCAGTACCACCGGGCGACCGACCCCCTGTACGGCTCCTTCTGCCTCCTGCTGGTGGAGACGCGAGGACGGATCCACGGCCTCTTCTGGAACGATCCGCATCGGAGCGAGCTCGACCTGACCGGGCCGGAGGGCGGCGTCCTGTCGACGGCCGGCGGCGCGTTCGACCTCTTCGTGATCGATGGGCCGACCGCTGGGGACGTGCTGCCGCGGTTCTCCGGATCACGGGAGCCCGCCGCTCTGGCCGCGCTGGTGCTTCCGCCTGCAGCAGGCCCGGTGGGGCTACCGGACGAGCGAGCGGGTGCGCGAGGTGCTGGAGGGCTACCGCCGCCGCGACCTCGCCCTCGGAGTCCTCATGCTCGACATCGATCACATGCGGGACTACCGCGTCCTGACCTTCGACCGCGAGCGGTTCGGCGACGCGGCGATGCTCGTCGCCGACGCGCACGCCGACGGCGTCCGGGTCGTCACCGTCGCCGATCCCGGCGTCCGGCACGACCCGGAACTGGGGCCTCTTCCAGCGGGGCTCGGAGGCGGGGGTGTGGGTGCGGAGCCCGGAGGGGGAGCCGTACCTGGGTCCGGTCTGGCCGGGTCAGTGCGTGTTCCCCGACTTCACCTCGTCCCGGGCGCGGACGTGGTGGGCGAGCGAGGTCGAGAGCTTCGTCACCCGGTACGACCTCGACGGCATCTGGTGCGACATGAACGAGCCGGCGATCTTCGCGGCGCCCCCGGAGCAGGACCCGGTCGGCGGAGGCGAGCCCGACGCCGCGACGATGCCCGACGCGACGCGACACCACCTGGACGGCGCCGAGGGCGACCACCGGACCGCCCACAACCTGTACGGGCTCCTGATGGCGCACGCCACCTACGACGGCGTCAGCCACGGCAACCGCCGGCGGTTCGTCCTCTCGCGGTCGGGCTCGGCCGGGCTCCAGCGCTCGTCCTTCCTCTGGACCGGCGACACCACCGCGACCTGGGACCACCTCCGGCTCGCGGTCGAGATGGTCGTCGGCCTGGGCCTGTCGGGCATCCCGTTCGTCGGAGTCGACCTCGGCGGCTTCGAGGGCGAGCCGTCGCCCGAGCTCTTCGCCCGCTTCCTCCAGGTCGGCGCGCTCCTGCCGATGATGCGGATCCACTCGGCGTCGGCCACCCGCGACCGGGAGCCGTGGACGTTCGGCCCGGCCTGGGAGCCGCGGATCCTCGCCGCCCTCCGGCTCCGCTCCGCCCTGCTGCCCTACCTGTACACGCTGGCCGAGGACGCCACGCGGACGCTCGCACCCCTCGTCCGGCCGTCCTGGTGGCTCGATCCCGCTGACGCCCGCCTCCACGACGCGACCGGTCAGTTCCTGCTCGGACCGGGTCTCCTGGCGATCCCCGTCCTCGACGAGGGCGGGCGGAGCGTCGACGCCGTGTTGCCGCCGGGCGACTGGATCGAGCCGCGCACCGGGTCCCGCCACCGCGGCACGGCGACGCTCCCGGCGCCGCCCGAGCGCCTCCCGCTCCTGCTCGCCGCCGGGGCCGCCGTGCCGTGGAGCTGGGGCTTCATGCTCGGCGTTGGCGGCGAGGAGGTGCCGGTGCACGGCGAGCGCTACGCGGACGACGGCCGGTCGTTCGCCTACCGCGACGGCGTGCGCGCCCTCCTCCACGTCGGCGGCTCGGCGTCGCCGGATCGCGTCGAGCTCGAGCTCGATCTCGCGGGCGACCAGCGCTTCGCCCGACGGCTGTCGTTCGAGCTCTTCGGGATGGCGGGGGAGTTCCGGGCGACGGCGGACGGCGAGACGATCGCGACGGAGCCGACCTCGCGCGGCGTCGGCGTCCTCGCCCCGCAGCACGCACGGAGACTGGTCGTCGAGCGCATCGGCTGACGGTCGCGGGGCTCGTTCGGCCCTCCGGCCGTCCAGGGCCGCGGCACGGTGCGACTGGCGGCGCGGACTCCACGCGCGGAGTCCGCGCCGCTAGCCGATCACGTCCGGCGTCAGGTGCGGGGTCACCGGCAGGGCCCCGAGGCCGCGGGCCTGCAGGCTCCGCTCCCGGCGCAGCGTCGCCATGATCGCGCTGCAGCCGAAGAGGCCGAGGCCCGACAGCAGGTACGCGGGCCGGGGGCCGAAGGCCTCCACCAGGAAGGCGCCGCTCGCGAACGACAGGCCGAAGGAGCCGAGGGCGACCGTGTCCATGGCCGCGACGACCCGGCTCCGCACCGCATCCGGGGTCTCCATCTGGATCACGGTCTCCTCGGCTACGTCGTTGATGCCGTTGCCGATGCCGCCGATGACCATGCCGACGACGAGCGCCGCGAACCAGGGCGTGACGGACCCGACGAGGATGCCGCCGCCCATCATCGCGGCGCCCACGACGATCACCCGGAGCGTCGCCCAGCGGCGGGCGAGCCTCGTCACGAGGCGGGTCCCGACGAAGACCCCGCCCCCCCAGGCCGCGATCAGCGCGCCGTAGCCGACCGATCCGACGCCGAAGGAGCGGGCGAGCCCCGGCTCGGCGACGAGCACGACGCCGGTCGTCAGGAGCGCGACCGCCCAGGCGAGCACCATCCGGCGGAGGATCGTGTGGTGGCGGAGGAAGCGGAAGCCCTCGCCCATCGAGCCGCGCAGCCGCATGGTCGCGGCCCCGGCCGCGGCGAAGCGCCCCGGGAGGGTCGAGACGAGGTAGGCCGAGACGAGGAAGCTCGCGGCGTCCAGCGCGAACATCCACCGCGGTCCGACCGCGGCGACGCCGAGGCCGCCGAGGATCGGGCCGAGGAGGTAGCCGACCGTCCGCCAGGAGGCGAGGTACGCGTTGGCCCCGGGCAACTCCTCCTCGGACACGAGGTTCGGCATCGCCGCCGTCGAGGCGGGGACGAACGGCGCCTCGACGCAGGAGGCGACGCCCGCGAGCACCACGACGAGCAACGGAGACCCGGCGAGGGCGATGCCGACGAAGGCGATCGCGCCGCCGAGGTCGGAGAGGATCATCACGACCTTGCGGTCGTAGCGGTCCCCGAGCGAGCCGGCGAACGGCGCGGCCACGCCTCCCATGGCGATCCAGGCGATGAGCACGCCGGCCACCCACGCAGGCGAGTTCGTCTGCTGGAGGACCAGGATCATGAGGCCGATGTAGGCGGCTTCGCCGCCCATGACGGAGATGAGACGCGCGACGCCGAGACGGCGCACGAGCACGAGGGAAGAGCGGGTCATGGCAGAGCCTTGCTGGAACGGACGGGAAGGGAGACGGAGGAGGGGCGCGGGGTTCGGCGTCAGCCGAGCCGGAGAGCCGCCTGCGTCATCGTCGAGACCACGCGCAGCACGGCTCCGCCCACGGGGGGCAAGAGAGTGGCGTGTGCTGCGGGATTCATCGACAACCGTTCTCGTTCAGGTGCAACCGGAGAGTGGCCGCTCGCCGAGGCTAGCACGCCCGACCGGACGCCCGCAAGGCGGCGGTCACGCCTCGACGACGTGGATCGCGTCGGCGACGGCGAGTGCCAGCGGCCACTGCTGCCCGGCGACGGAGAGCTCGAGGACGCCGCCGAGCTCGTCCACGTGGCTGATCGTCGCCTCGGCCCCCGGCCGGACGCCGCGCTCGGCCAGGTAGCGCAGGAGCTCGTCGGAGGAGTCGGGGACGCGGGCGATCCGCACCGTCGTGCCGACCGCGGCGCCCGACAGCGGACGGCTCGCCTCGGCGACGACGGAGCCGTCCCGGCGAGGGATCGGATCGCCGTGGGGATCGCGGGTCGGTTCGCCGAGCTTGGCGGCGATCGCGTCCTCGAGCATCTCCGAGATGTGGTGCTCCAGCCGGTCGGCCTCGGCGTGGACGGCGTCCCAGGGCAGGCCGAGCTCGTCGACGAGGAAGAGCTCGAGCAGCCGATGATGGCGGATCACCTCGAGCGCGACCGCGTCACCGCGCGGCGTCGTGTAGACGGCGCGATACGGCGTGTGGACGACGAGGTCGCAGGCGGCGAGGCGCTTGACCATCGACGTGACGGAGGCTCCCGAGACGCCCAGCCGTTCGGCGACGGCCTGCATCGGGACGCCCTCCTCGCCCGGCACCACGTCGACGAGCGACTTGATCGCCTTCAGGTAGTCCTCCATCGCCGGCGAGATGCCCGATCGTCCGAAGTCGCCGCGGGGCGCCATGGGACGAGCGTAGCGAGCCGGCCGAGCCGGAGGACGGCGGACGTCCGGCGGGCGAGGCCCTGCGCGCCGTCCCGCGGTCGCCGGAACGCGCCCGCGGCCGGACGCGGTCGGTCAGGCCGCGGCGAGGAGCCGCCGGCAGAGGTCGGCCACGGCGGCCACGCGCGGCCCGACGCTCGCGAGGTCGATCCACTCGTCCGGCGTGTGGTCGTCCGCGCCGACGGGACCGAGGCCGTCGACCGCCGGCACGCCCCGGGCGGCGAACCACGACGCGTCGGAGACCCCGCCGGCGGTCGCCTCGCCGGCATCCGCCCCCTGCCGCGCGAGCGCAGCGCGCGTCGCGTCGACCAGCGCGTCCGCGCGCTCCATCGCCGGAAAGCCCGTCGCGTGGTCGGACCACACCTCGACGCCGTCGTGGTCGCCGAAGGCCTCCGTCCTCGCCACGGCCCAGGCCAGGTCGGCGTCGGTCCGCGCCCGCAGGTCGATCGTCGCCGTCGCGTGGGCGGGCACGGTGTTCGGGCCCGTCCCGGCCCGGAGCTCGGTCACGGTCGCACTGACCCCGGGCCGGGCGGCGTGGACCTCCCGCTCGATCCGGAGGGCCTCCGCCGCCATCGCCGCGAGCGCCGAGCGACCGTCGCCGCGCTGGGTGCCGGCGTGGGCCGGCCGGCCGACGGCCTCGAGCCGGAGCCACGTGCCGGCGGCCCGGCGGGAGACGATCTCGCCGCCCGGCCGGCCGCACTCGAAGACGATCGCCGCGACCACGTCGTCGCCGACGTAGGCGTCGAGACGGGCGGGCGGGTCGGGCCGCGACTCCTCGTCCGGAACCGACCAGAGCTCCACCCGGCCGGCGAGCGGCCCAGGGTCGGCGGCGAGCGCACGGATCACCTCGAGGGCGACGAGGAGCCCGCCCTTCATATCGGCGGCCCCGGGGCCGAAGGCGCGCCCGTCGACGGTGCCGACGGGGCGCTCGGAGGCGGCGCCCCGGGAGAACACCGTGTCGTGATGGCCCATCAGGACGACCCGCCGGACCGCGGCCGGAGGGCCGACGGCGGCGTGCACGTCGAGCCCGGGCCCGGTCGGGATCAGCGAGACGCGGGCGCCGTCCGCCTCGAGCCAGTGGGCGAGGAGCCGGGCGCAGGCGTCGGTCCCCGCGCGATCGCCGGTGGGGCTGTCGATGCCGCAGAGGGCGGCGAGGCGGTCGAGGTACCGCACCCGCGGCTCAGGCGCCCTCGAGGGCGCGCCAGGCCTCGAAGAAGCCCGGATAGGTCTTGGCGGTCACCTGCGGGTCGGCGATCACGACGCCCTCCGTCACGAGGCCGCAGACGGCGAAGCTCATCGCGATCCGGTGGTCGCCGCGCGTGTCGACGCGCCCGCCGTGGAGCTCCGTGGGCACGATCCGGATCCAGTCCGGCCCGGAGGACACGGCGCAGCCGAGCGCGCGGAGGTTCTCCTCCACGGCGGCGATCCGATCGGACTCCTTGCCCCTGACGTGGCCGATGTTCGTGATCGTGGTCGGTCCGTCGGCGAACGGCGCGACGCAGGCGAGGGTCATGAACGTGTCGGAGATCGCGTTCATGTCGACCTCGATCCCGCGCAGCCGGGCCGGACCCTCGACCGTGAGGCCGGCCGGACCGTCCAGGATCCCGCAGCCCATCAGCGCGAGCGCGTCCACGAAACGGGTGTCGCCCTGCAGGCTGCCTCGCCGGCGCAGGTTGGAGACCGTCAGGCGGCCGCCCGTCACCGCCGCGGCGGCGAAGAAGTAGGAGGCGGTGGAGGCGTCGGCCTCGACGGCGTAGGCGCGCGCCTCGTAGACCGAAGGCGCCGGCACCGTGACGAGGCGGTGATCCACCGAGATCCGTGGAGCGATCCCGAAGGCGTCCATCACGGAGCCGGTCAGGTGGAGGTAGGGCGCCGAGACGACCTCGCCGAGCACGAGCTCGAGCGGCCGCTCCGCCAGAGGGCCGGCCATCATGAGCCCGGAGGCGAACTGGCTCGAGGTCGAGGCGTCCACCGCCAGCCGCCCCCCGCGCGGACGGTCGCCCTCGATCGTGACCGGCAGGGAGGTGGCGTCCGGCGGGTCGGTGCGCGCCCCCTGGGCGCGGATCGCCTCGAGCACCGGGCCCATCGGCCGGCCCCGCAGCTGTGTCGAGCCGTCGACGACGAAGCGCCCGGGGACCGCCGCCGCGAGCGCGATCACGAAGCGACTGGTCGTCCCCGAGTCGCGGCTCTGGAGCGTCGCCTCGTGCGCCGGCACGACGCCGCCGCAGCCGTGGACGACGATCCTCCGCGCCGCCTCGTCGAGGTCCATGCCGATCCCGAGCGCCTCGAGGCAGTCGAGGAACGCGAGGGTGTCGTCGGCGAGGAGGACGCCGTCGAGCGTCGAGGAGCCCCGGGCCAGGGCGGAGACGAGGAGCGCCCGGTTCGTGATGCTCTTCGAGCCCGGGATCGCGACGGTCGCCTCGACCGGGGCGTCCGTCCGTCGGATCGCGCGGTCGGGGAGCGGCACCACGTCGGTCACGGCCCCATCTTGGCCGAAGGAGGAGGTCGGAACGCGCGTACGCCCCTCGCGTTCGGCTCCCGTCCAGCACCTTCGGCGATTCCCAAGCGAATGCTTGACTTCAGGCGGAGTCTCCGATAGCTTCCCAAGCATGTCCTTGGAAAGCTCCGAGCCACGGCCGCGCCGGATCCTCGACGACCCCGTCGCCATTCGCGCGCTCGCCCATCCCCTCCGCCTCCGGCTCCACGAGATCGTGGGCCGCGACGGGCCGCTCACGGCGGCGGAGGCGGGTCGGCAGCTCGGAATCAGCCACGGCCTCGCCTCGCACCACCTGCGCCAGCTGGCGAAGTACGGGTTCGTCGAGCCGGCGCCGGCCGCCGACGACCGCGAACGTCCGTGGCGCGTGACCTCGACGTCCCAGACGTGGCGGGGCATCGACGCGGTTCCCGGCGGCGCGGCGGCGGGCGACCTCCTCGAGCAGGTGATCGTGGAGCGGAGCCTCGCCAACCTGGTCGCCTGGCAGCGGCGCCGGGCCGACGCGCCGCGCGCCGTCGTCGAGCACAGCGGGGTCGAGCACAGCACGCTCTACCTGACGCCGGCGGAGATCGAGCGGCTCGACGCCGACATCGCGGCGCTCCTGGAGCCCCTCGTCGAGCGCCGGCGCCTCGGCGACGTCGCCGCGAGGCCCCGCGACGCCATCCCGTTCGACGTGACCATCGTCGGCGTCCCCCTCGAGCCGACCCCCTCGGGCGGCTGAGGTGCGGCCGATCCGCGAGCTCCTGGCCAGCAACCGGGACTTCCGCCTGCTCCTCGGCGCCGGCCTGATCTCGCTGACCGGGGACTGGATCCTGCGGGTGGCGCTCACCTACCAGGTGTACGCGCTGACCGGCTCGACCCTCGCCTCGGGCGCCCTCCTCGCGACCTCCCTGGCGCCGCAGCTGGCGCTCGGCTCCCTCGCCGGCGTGTTCGTCGATCGCTGGGACCGCCGGCGGACGATGATCGTCCTCGACCTCCTGCTCGGCGCCGTCCTCCTGCCGCTCCTCGCCGTTCGCTCCGCGGACGACGTCTGGATCGTCTTCCCGGTGTCGCTCGCGGCGGCCGTGCTCGTCCAGTTCTTCTCGCCGGCGGAGGCGGCCCTCCTGCCGCGGCTCGTCGACGCCGAGCGCCGGACGACGGCGAACGCCCTCGTCGGCCAGGGCCGGGACGCGTCGCGTCTCGTCGGCTCGGCGCTCGGCGGCGTGCTGGGCGGCGCCGGCGGCATCGCCGCCGTCGGAGCGGTCGACGCCGTGAGCTTCCTCGCCGCCGCCGGCCTCGTCGCCCTGATCGCCGTCCCGCCGCCGGCCGTCGCGGCCGGAGAAGAGGCCGCGCCGGCGGTCCGCCGCGTGCTGCGGGCCGGAGTGGCTCGAGGGCCTGCGCGTCGCCCGGATCTCGCCGGCGCTCCGGATCGTCCTCGCCTTCGTCGCGGTCACCGGCCTCGGCGAGGGGGTGATGGGCGCGCTCTTCGCGCCGTTCGTCCGGAGCCGGTTGCACGGGAGCGCCGCCGCGTTCGGCACGATCGTCTCCGCGCAGGCCATCGGCGGGATCGTCGGCGGCCTGGCCGTCGCCGCCCTCGCGCACCGCGTCTCGGCCTGGAGCTGCCTCGCCCTGGGGTCGATCGCGTTCGGCCTGATCGACCTGGCGATGTTCCTCTATCCCCTCGCCTACGAGCGCGTCTGGCCGGCGATCGCCCTCATGGTCGTCGTCGGCTTCCCGGGCGCGCTCCTCGTGGCCGGGCTGATGACCATCTACCAGACGGCGACGACCGACCCTCATCGCGGCCGGATCTTCGGCCTGATGGCCACCGTCGAGGGCGCGGCGAGCCTGGCGGGGATCGCGGCGGCGGCGGGCCTCGCCCCGCTGGTCGGGATCGTCCCCGTGCTCGCGGTGGACGCCGCGGCCTACACCGGCTGCGGGGTCGTCGTGGCGTTCCTCGCCCGACCGCGGAATCGCGCCGCTCTCGACTCCGCGCCCGTGGAGCCGGCGTCCGCCGGAAGCGAGGCGACGGCCGCCGGTCGCCCCGAGGGCGGCCAACGAATTCTCCCGGAGGCTCAGTCGAGACGGTAGAGGAGCGAGTCGCGGCGCTCCGCCTCGATCTGCTCGATCGTCGCCGACCGGTCCTTCGAGAACGCGAGCGTGACCTCCGCGGGCGTCGGCAATCCCTCGCGGGGCCACGTCCGCGGGTTCCAGAGGTGCGAGCGCACGAACGCCTTGGGGCAGTGCGTGTAGAGCTCCTCGGGGTCGAGGACGATCGCCGTCGTCGGCGGCTTGCCGACGGCTCCGGCCGCCTCGAGCACGTCCGGATCGGTGGTGACGCAGGCCCGTCCGGCCGCTCGCAGGGTGTCGGCCCGGCCGGGGATGATCGAGAGGATCGCGGCCCGGCCGGTCTCGGCGATGTTGGCCAGGGAGTCGAGCCGGCGGTTGCCGGTCGCGTCAGGGAGCACGATGTAGCGTCCGTCGAGGACGTGGGCGAACCCGGGCGGCCCGCCTCGGGGCGACACGTCGCAGTGGCCGGAGCGCCCGACCGTCGCCAGGAAGAGCATCGGCGAGGCGGCGAGCAGCGTCATCGCCATCTCGTTCAGCCGCCCGACGTCCTTCTCGATCGCGTGCCGGCGCGGGGCGGGGTAGAGCGCGCGCACGGCGGCGGGGTCGAGGGCGTGCGCGAAGGGATCCGTCATCGCGGGCAGGATAGGGGCCTCGACCTCGCCCCCGCGTCCCGCCGCCCGGCGACCGGATCCCGCCGGCCGGATCCCGGTCCGGTCGCCGGGCGGCCCGGGCTACGGTGACGCCATGACGGAGACGACCGGCACCGGGCGCTGCCTCTGCGGCGCCATCTCCTACCGCACCTCGGCGCCCCTGCGCGACGTCCTCTACTGCCACTGCACCCGCTGCCTGCGCTGGAACGGGCACGTCGTCGCCGCGACCGCGTGCGACCTCGCGGGGCTCGAAGTCGAGGGCGAGGCGCACCTGCGCTGGTACGAGGCCGACGACCGCCGGCGCGGGTTCTGCGAGCGGTGCGGCTCCCACCTCTTCTGGCAGGGGGGAGACCGGAGCCGGATCTCGATCTGGGCCGGCACGCTCGATCGGCCGACCGGCCTCCACGGGATGGGGCACATCCACCTGGACTCGGCCGGCGACTACTACGAGCGGCCGGATGGGGTCGGCTGAGCGGTCGAACGCCGGAGGTCCGGCGGTCGCGTCGCCCGGCCTGCCGGAGGGGACGGGATCAGTCGTCGAGCGCGCGCTTGCGGCGGGCGACGAACTCGTCGAGCTCCTCGGCGACCGCCTGGTCGAGCACCGGCTCCTCGTAGCGCTCCAGCATGCTCTGCCAGACCGCGGTGGCCGTCTCCTCGGCGCGCGGCGACCCCGCCTTCGTCCACGACGTGTACGCCGTCGAGCGGAACACCGGGCTGAGGAACGACCACTCGCGGAAGTGCTCGAGCGTGTGGGCGGACGCCAGGAACATCCCGCCGGGGCCCGTCTCGCGGATCGCGTCGAGGGCGAGGTGCTCGTCGTCGACCGGGATCCCCTCGCGCATCGCCCGGAACATTCGCAGGGCCTCGATGTCGAGCACGATCTTCTCGAACGAGGTCGTCAGGCCCCCCTCCAGCCAGCCCGCCGCGTGCATGACGAAGTCCGATCCCGAGAGGAACGTCGACCAGAGGGCCATCGCGCTCTCGTGCGCGGCCTGCCCGTCGAGGACGTTGGCGGAGCAGAGCCCGCCGCCGCCGCGGAAGGGGACGCCGTAGCGCCGCGCGAGCTCCCCGCCGGCGAGCGTTCCCAGCACGAACTCGGGCGTCCCGAAGGAGGGCCCGCCGGTGCGCATGTCGATCGCCGAGTAGAACGAGCCGAACACGGCCGGGGCGCCGGGCGAGATCAGCTGCACGAGGGCGATCCCGGTCAACGCCTCGGCGATCTGCAGCGAGAGGCCGCCGGCAACGGAAACGGGGGCGGTCGCCCCGGCCAGGAGGAACGGCGTGACGACCACGGGCTGGCGCGCCTCCGCCCACTCCCAGAGGGCGTCGACCATCAGCTCGTCCCAGACGAGCGGGCTGTTCGGGTTGACGATGCCGAGGAGCGCCGGGCGCTCCGCGAGCACCTCGCGGCCGCCGAACACGATCGCGGCGAGGTCGACGGCGTCCCGGGCCTTCGCCCCCGAGGTCCCGTAGCAGACGTACGGCTTGTCGGAGAGCCGCAGGCACGATCGGTCCAGGTCGAGGTGCCGGCTCGTCGACTCGATCTCGGACGCCTCCGTGGCACCGCTCTGGACGATCGAGAGCTCGTCCGACGCGTGCACCAGCCGGACGATGTCGTCGTGCGCGGCCAGGGTGCCCTCGCGCCTTCCCTCGACGAGGTCGGCGACGAACGGCGCCCCGCCGGAGCTCGTGCAGGCGAGGGAGCCGCCGCCGAGCTCGACGGACCGCGCCGGGTTGCGCCCGTGGACCGTGAACCGCTCCGGCGCCATGCGGACCAGCTCCAGGACGAACTCGGGGTCGAGGTGGACCCTGGTCCCGTCCACGGCCTGTCCGTGCGACCGCAGCAGCGCCAGCGCCCGCTCGTGATGGATCTCGATCCCGACCTCGGAGAGGATGGTGCGGGCGTCGGCCTCGATGCGCGCGAGCGCCTGCTCGCCCAGCACCGGTGCGTCGAGGAGCGGCACTCAGAGCACCCAGTCGCGCGGGGCGTTCGGGTCGTGGAGGGCGGGGCGCTCGCTCGAGAAGAGCGAGAGGTCGTTCCGCGTCTGGCGCTCCAGGGCCAGGTCCGCGAGCGTCCGCCCGAGCTCCGTCGCGAACTTGAAGGCGTGGCCGCCGCCGGAGAAGAGCAGGACGTTGTCGTGCCCGGGGAGGCGATCGAGGATGAACTCGCGGTCCGGCGTCAGCGTGTAGAGGCACGTCTTGAGGAGCACCTCGTGGTCGACGACGCCGGGCAGGAAGCCGGCGGTGAAGTCGCGCACCCGGGTCCGGTTCGCCTCGTCCGGGTCGAACGTGCGCGTGTCGCCCGTCGTCTCGTACCCGCCGGCATCCTGGGCGACCTTGATCGCCTGCTCGCCGAACACGGGCAGGCCGTAGAAGGCCGGGACGTCGAGCCAGATCCAGATCGGGAAGCGCTCCCGCCCGTACCGGGCAAGGTCCGGCGGCGCGAAGTAGAGGACCTGCTCGCGGGTGACGGTCAGGTTGAAGGAGGCGCCGAGGTGCCCGGCCACGGCGTTCGTCCAGGGGCCGGAGCTGATCACCACCTGGCCGGCCCGGATCGTCATCCCGCCGGTCTCGATCACGATCTCGCCGCCGCTGTCGTCGATCGCCTCGACCCCGCCGGTCTTCTCGTAGAGGTGGGCGCCGTGCTCGCGGGCCAGGCGCTGGTGCACGGCGTTGGCCCGGTCGGCGGCCGCGACCCCGGCGTCCGGCTGGAACATCACCTCGACCGACTCGTCGAGCCGGAACTGCGGGTAGCGGCGCATCGCCTCTGCCGCGTCGAGACGCTCGTAGGCGACGCCGCAGGCGTCGAGCGCCGCGTGGTAGGGGGCGAGCGGGGTCGCGGATCCGGCCGGGCAGAAGTCGAGGCCGCCGGAGCTGAGGATCAGCTCCTCGCCGCTCTCGGCCTCGACCTCGCGCCACGAGGCGAGCGCGGCCTGGGCCAGGCGCACGTAGCGGGGATCGTGGTAGGAGAGGCGGAAGATCCGGCCGTGGTCATGCGACTCCCCCCGGACGTGCCCCAGCTCGAACTGCTCGAGGCCGATCACGCTGGCCCCGCGCCGGGCGAGCCAGTAGGCGGCGGCGCTGCCGATCCCGCCGAGTCCGACGACCACCACGTCCGCCTCCCGTACCTGACTCACGCGGCGCTCTCCCGGATCGTGCTGCCGTGACCGGCAGGCAGCGGATGATGGCACGCCGCCACGTGGCCGGGCCCCCGGTGGGGGACGAGCGGCGGCTGCGTCGTCCGGCAGACCTCCGTCGCGTAGCGGCAGCGCGGATGGAAGCGGCATCCGGGCGGCGGGGTGATCGGACTGGGCACGTCGCCCGCGAGGACGATCCGCTCCCGCCGGGCGGAGACCTCGGCGTCGGGGATCGGGACGGCGGAGAGGAGGGCCTCCGTGTAGGGGTGCACCGGGTTCGCGCAGACGTCCTCGGCGGGGCCGAGCTCGACGATCTGCCCCAAGTACATGACGGCGATCCGGTCGGACACCTGGCGGACGACCGAGAGGTCGTGGGCGACGATGACGTACGTGAGCCCGAGCTGCTCCTGGAGGTCCGTGAAGAGGTTGATCACCTGCGCCTGGATCGAGACGTCGAGGGCCGAGACCGGCTCGTCGGCGACGATCAGCCGAGGCTCCAGGGCGATCGCCCGCGCGATCCCGATCCGCTGGCGCTGTCCGCCGGAGAACTCGTGCGGATAGCGCGTGGCCGCCGCGGCGGGCAGGCCGACGAGCTCGAGGAGCTCACGGACGCGCCCCGGGATCCTCGATCGCGGCAGCGTGCCGTGGATCAGGAACGGCGTCGCCAGGATCGCGCCCACGCGCTTGCGCGGGTTGAGGGACGCGTAGGGATCCTGGAAGACCATCTGCATCTCGCGGCGGAGCGGGCGCAGGGCCGCCCGCGAGAGGGTCGAGATGTCCTGGCCGTCGAAGACCACGCGCCCCGAGGTGAGGTCGGAGAGCCGCAGGAGGGCGCGGCCGAGCGTGGACTTGCCACAGCCGGACTCGCCGACGAGGCCGAGCGTCTCCCGCTCGCGGACCTCGAGCGAGACGCCGTCGACGGCGTGGACGACGCCGATCTGGCGGCGCAGGACGCCGGTGCCGCGGACCGGGAAATGGCGGACGACGTCCGTGGCGGCGAGGAGGACGCCGGCCTCCCGGGCGCCGTCCTCGGCCGATCCGACGGGCCGCGCGCCCTCGACGTGGCTCACTCGGCCACCCTCCGGAGCGCGTGGGGGCGGTGCCCCGCGACGGTCGGCCGGCCCGATCCGGTGGGGCGATCGCGACGATGACGGGGAGCAGGGGACGGCTGCCGTTCGCCTGGGGCGCCACGGCCGCCGAGATCGCGGCGGCGTACCCGAGCGCGGGCCTCGTCGGGGAGCCGCGGCTCGAGCTCTGGCGGGCGGTCGACGTCCACGCTCCTGCCGAGGACGTGTACCGGTGGCTCGTCCAGCTCCGGGTCGCCCCCTACTCCTACGACTGGATCGACAACCTCGGCCGGCGCAGCCCGCGGGAGCTGACCCCGGCCCTCGGCGCGCTCGAGGTCGGCCAGCGGGTGCTGATCGCGTTCCGGGTGGCCGCCGTCGTGCCCGGACGGGAGTTCACGGCCGTTGCCGGCCCGCTCGCACGGCGCCTCTTCGGCCCCACCGCCATCACCTACCGCGTCGGGGCGGCGTCCGGTGGGAGCCCGAGTCGGCTCGTCGTCCGCGTGGATGTCGGCATCCGCGGGCCCCTCGGTCGTCTGCGCGGCACGCTCCTGGCCTGGGGCGACCTCGTCATGATGCGCCGTCAGCTCCTCAACCTGGCGGCGCTCGCCGAGGGCGAGCTCCGCGGGCGCTGAGCACGGGGGGGACGGGCTCCTCATCGCCCGGCGACCTCCTCCAGGGTCGACCGCCGGCGCAGCTCCGGGCGCTCCTCGAGCGGGAGGTGGCACGCGTCGAGATGGCCGCCGCCGCTGCGCTCGAGGAGGAGCGGCGTCTCCGCGCAGCGCTCGAACCGGTAGGGGCAGCGCGCGGCGAAGACGCAGCCGCTCGACGTCTCCGAGAGCGACGCGGGCGCGCCCGCGATCGCCTTCAGCCGCGGCGGGCGCGGCCGGTCGATCCGGGGGATCGAGCCGAGGAGGCCCCATGTGTACGGGTGCTGCGGATCGGCCAGGATCTGCCGCGTCGTGCCCTGCTCGACGACGCGGCCGGCGTACATGACGAGGACGCGGTCGGCCACCTCGGCGACGACGCCCAAGTCGTGGGTGATCAGGACGACGGCGGAGGAGGACTCGGTGCGCAGCGTCCGGATCAGGTCGAGGATCTGGGCCTGGATCGTCACGTCGAGCGCCGTCGTGGGCTCGTCCGCGATCAGGACCCGTGGGCGGCAGGAGAGCGCCATCGCGATCATCACGCGCTGCCG
Organism: uncultured Thermoleophilia bacterium; assembly: GCA_963800515.1. Taxonomy (GTDB): domain Bacteria; phylum Actinomycetota; class Thermoleophilia; order Gaiellales; family F1-60-MAGs149; genus CAWDBC01. Next base: position 29,610 of record CAWDBC010000002.1, on the reverse strand, counting down.
CATCCCGCCGGAGAACTGGTGCGGGTAGTCGTCGACGCGCGTCGCCGCCTCCGGGATCCCGACCGACTGCAGGAGCTCGATCGCGCGCGCCCGCCCCTCGGCCCTCGAGGAGCCGCCGTGCGCGCGGATCTGCTCGGCGATCTGCCAGCCGACCCGGTAGACCGGGTTCAGCGACGTCATCGGGTCCTGGAAGATCATCGAGATCTCCTCGCCGCGCACGGAGCGGAGCTCTCGCGTCCCGAGCTTCAGGATGTCCCGCCCCCGGTAGAGGACCTCGCCCTCGATCTCGGCATTCCGCTCGTCGAGCAGGCGGAGGACGGACAGCATCGTCACGCTCTTGCCCGATCCGGACTCGCCGACGACTCCGAGGATCTCGCCCTGGTCGAGCGTGAAGTCAACGCCGTCGACGGCCCGCAGGCGGCCGGACTCCGTGTGGAAGGAGACGCGGAGGTCCCGGACGTCGAGGAGCCTCGCCGGCTCGACCGACGCCGTCACGCGTTCCTCGTCCGGGGATCGAGCCAGGCGTAGAGGACGTCGACGAGGGCGCTCATCAGGACCACGAAGAACGCGCCGTAGAGGACCGAGGCCATGATCACGGGCAGGTCGAGCCCGGAGAGCGACGTGTACGTCAGGCGCCCGACGCCCGGCAGGCCGAAGACGACCTCGACGAGGAGGGCGCCGCCGCCGACGAGAGCCCCGAAGTCGAGCCCGAAGAGGCTGACGAACGTGATCATCGAGGTCCGCAGCATGTGGCGGAGGAGCACCCGGCGCTCGGACAGGCCCTTCGCCCGCGCGGTCCGGACGAAGTCCGCCGTCTCGGCCTCGACGAGTGCGGAGCGGAGGACGCGGCCGTAGAAGCCGGCGTAGAGGACGGCCAGGGTGATCCAGGGGATGATCAGGTGGAGGAACCACCGCCACGGATTCGTGGTGATCGCGGTGTAGCCGAGCGGGGGCACCCACGAGAAGAGCAGCGAGTGGTGCCACGTCGACTGGGTGAGCAGGTTGACCACCTGGCCGAGCCAGAACACCGGCAGCGAGATCCCGACGAGCGCCAGGAGCATCAGGAGCGGATCCCAGATCGTGCCCCGCAGGAGGGCGGCGGCGACGCCGATCGCGACGGATGCGAGGAGCCAGATCACCGCCGCGCCGAAGACGAGCGACAGCGTCACCGGCGTCGCCCGGACGATCTCCGGCACGACCTTGACGCCCCGGTTCGTGTACGAGACGAGGTCGCGGGAGACGATCAGCCGCTTCATCAGGAGCACGTACTGGACGGGCAGCGGCCGGTCCAGCCCGAAGTCGTGGCGGATCGCGGCGAGCGTCGCGGAGGTGGGGTCGCGGCCGGCCATCTGCCGGGCGGGGTCGATCCCCGGCGTGGCGAAGAAGATCAGGAAGACGAGCACGCTGAGGGTGAAGAGCACCAGCACCATCGAGACGAAGCGCCGGATCACGAAGGCGGTCACGCGCTACCGCCCCGCGATCCTGCGGATGGAGCGGACGCGGCCGCGCGGGTCGAGCGCGTCGCGGACGCCGTCGCCGAGCACGTTCAGGGTCAGGACGGCGACGACGATCATCAGGCCCGGGAGGATCGAGACCCAGGGGCGGGTGTAGAGCAGGCTCTGCCCGTCGGAGACGATCGTGCCCCAGCTGGCCTGCGGGGGCTGGACGCCGATCGAGAGGTACGAGAGGGCCGACTCGGTGAGGATGTTCGTCGCGATCATCAGCGGCAGGAGGACGATCACCACCGGCAGGACGTTCGGCAGCAGCTCGGAGAACAGGAGCCGCAGGTTCGAGGCGCCGAGCGACGCGCCCGCCTCCATGAACTCGCGCCGCCGGAGCGAGAGCGTCTCGCCCCGCACCGGGCGCGCGACGTAGGGCACGTAGACGAAGGCGATGATCAGCGTCGGCAGCCAGATCGACCCCGCGTTGACCTGCAACGGCCCGATCTTCAGCCCCTGCAGGAGCAGCACCGTCGACAGGGAGATCGCGAACAGGTAGACCGGGAAGGCCCAGATGATGTCGAGGATCCGGGCGATGACGCCGTCCACGAGGCCGCCGAAGAAGCCGGCGACGAGCCCGACGATGGCCGCGATGGCGCAGCTGAGGAGGGCCGAGACGATCCCGATCTGGAGCGAGATGCGCCCGCCGTAGAGGGTGCGGGCGAGCACGTCGCGGCCCTGGTCGTCGGCGCCGAACGCGTAGTGGGCCGTCCACGTGGGCCCGATCGGCGTCGCCCCGAAGCCGGTGCTGTTGGCCTGGATCACCGGCACGACCCGGCCGTTCAGCACGATCGACCCGGAGATGTTGGAGCGGTAGGGGTCGAGCCCCGAGACGTCGCGGGCGTAGATCGGCGCGCAGAGGCAGGCCAGGCAGAGGAGCAGGAAGACGATCAGCGAGGCCATCGCCGAGCGGTTGCGGCGGAGCCGTCCGGCCGCGATCAGCCAGGGGTTCCTCGCCTTCGTGGCGGGCACGACGGCGGGCTCGCTGACGGCCGTCACCTCGGTCATGGGGGGCTGTTCCCCGGTCCTCGCCACCCGACCCCGGCGGCGGCCGCTTCCACCGCAGCCGGGGTCGGGGAGATCACTTCACCCACGCCTGGTCGATCATGAAGTCGCCGACGACGGAGGGGCTCGCCTGGAAGTTGCCGACCCGCTTGGAGACGAAGTCGAGGCGGTTCTGGACGAAGAGCGGGATCAGCGGAGCGGCGTCGGTGACGAGCTTGTCGATCGCCGCCCACTCTTTGTTGGCGGCGTCCACGTCGGTCAGCTGCGTCTTCAGCGCGACCTTGATCTTCGCCTCGATCGCGGGATCGCAGAAGCCGGCCAGGTTCGGGCTCGCCGTCGAGCCGGCGTGGTAGCCGCTGCAGCCGAACGCGACCTCGAGGAAGTTGGACGGCGCCGCGTAGTCGGGGCGCCAGTAGGAGAAGCTGATCTGCGCCTTGTTACGCGAGTCCTGGACAAACGGGTACTCGACGGCGGAGGTGAGGATCTTCGTGTCCGCCTTGTAGCCGAGCTGGTTCAGCAGGGAGACGTAGTAGGCGCCGATCGCCTTCGTCTGCGAGTCCGGCGTGAGGATGATCGTGACCTTCTGGCCCTTCGTCCCGGACTCGTCGACGAGCTGCTGCGCCTTCGCCATGTCCGGGGCCGTCCAGGTCTTGCCGGGGTTCTTCGTGTAGGGGCAGTACGGCTCGTAGCCGGGGAAGTCCGGCGGCAGCACCTGACAGGTGATGACGGCGAGCTGCGGTCCGCCCCAGATGGTCTGGATCGCCTTCCGATCGGTCGCGTAGTTGAGCGCCTGGCGGACCTTGAGATTGTCGAACGGCGGGACGTTGACGTTGATCGGCATGTGGTACATCTGGGGCGTCGGGTGCAGGTGGACCTGGTCCGGCGCCTGCTGCGCGACCTGCTGCAGCCGGTCGGCCGGCGGCTGGTCGTACATCCAGTCGGCCTGCCCGTTCAGGACCTGCGTCGTCTCGTCCTCCGTCGTCAGGCCGATCTTCAGGACCATCTTGTCGGGATAGCCCTCGGGCTGCGCCTCGTGCGACCACTCCGAGAAGTGCGGATTCCGGACGAAGTCGATCTCCTGGTTCGGGACGTAGCGGGAGATCGTGTACGGGCCGGTGCCCGGGAGAGCCTTCGTGCCCGAGTCCTTGAGCGGCGTCCCCTTCGGGACCACGTAGGTGAAGGGCTCGGCGAGCTTCGAGAGGAAGTCCGGGTCCGGCTCGGTCAGGTTGAAGGTGACGGTGCCGGCCGCGTCGTCGACGATGATGCCGCGGTCGAGGTTGCACGCCTTCGGCGACTTCACGCAGGCGTCGCCGCCGATGATGGCCTGGTAGAAGGACGGCACCGGTCCCGGGATCTGGAACTGGCGGAGGATCGTCGCCTTGACGTCGCTCGCCTTCAGCGGCTGCCCGTTCGAGAAGAGGATCCCCTTGCGGAGCGTGAAGGCGTAGACCTTGCCGCCGTTCGTCGGGGTCGGGATCTTCTCGGCCAGGTCGGGCACGAGGGTGTTGCCGTCCGGCCCCGCGACCCGCCGCCACGCCATCAGGCCGTCGTAGTCCATCACGAGGAGCTGCCAGTTCGAGTCGTAGTCGAAGCCGGGATCGATCGAGCTGCCGACCCCGTTCCAGAGCATCGTCAGGGTCCCGCCGGCGTGGGACTTGTCGTACGGGCGGAGGCCCCCCGCCTGCGCCGTGGTCGACGCGCCGCCCGAGGTACCGGCGTTCGTCGTCGCCGTCGCGCCCGAGCTCGTCGAGGTCGAGGCCGCGGTCGGGGTGGCGGCCGACGTGCTCGACGCCCCGCTCGTCCCGAGGCTCGAGCTCGAGCCGCACGCCGCGAGGGCGGCGGTGGCGAGCAGGGCGGCCAGGCCCGCGGCTCCGGCGTATCGAGTCCTTCTCATGGTCCCTCTCCTCCATCGGCTGCGGCCCCGAATGCCGCCTCCATCGCCGCGAGCCGACGTCCGAGCTCGGCCCGCATCTCCTCCAGGTGGTTCTGCAACGACTCCTCGAGCCAGGGCCCGACGGGCCGTGCCCCGCGCTCGCGACGGAGCGACGCGAGCTCGCTCCAGAGGTTCGGGGACGGCGTCGGATGGCTCGACCGCCCCCAGCTCGCCGCCGTCTCCGGCTGTCGGCGGGCGAGCCGGCGCCGGAACGTCTCCTCGGAGAGCGTCCGCGCGTGCGCGTTGTCGCCGACGCGGCCGAGCGCGCGGAGCGTCGCGCGACGGTCGTCGCGAGCGAGCGCCGCGAGGGCCTGCTCCAGCTGCTCGACGTCGGTGCGCGCCTGGGTATGCCGCTGCGCGGTCGCGCCGCCGGCGGTGACGCCGAGCGCCTCCCGTCCGACGGAGGTGAACGCGGCGCGCCCGACCGCGGTCGCGTGGCGGGCCGTCGCCCCGTACAGGGAGGAGGTCCCGTCGAGGCCCGCCGTCGCCTTCTCGACGGCGCGCGAGCGGGCCCCGTGGTCGAGCATCGTCTCCGCCTCGGCGTCGGCCGAGAGGAGGAGGTAGGCGTAGAAGCGCGCCATCCCGACGCAGTGGTCGAAGTCGACGAGGGCGACCGTGTCGTTGGCGGTGTGGTAGTCCGTCCGCGCGAACCCCTTGTCGAAGGTGTAGGCCGCCACGCCGGGGATCCCCTCGACGAGGAAGGGCCAGTGCTCCGTGCCCGTCGCCGGGGGGTTCATCCGCCAGCCACTCGGGAGCCACCCCTCCCGGTCGGCCGTGCGCGCACGCACGCGCGACCAGGCGAAGAGCTCCGGCGGCGCCTCGACCGTCGCTCGCACCCGGGGATGGCCGTTCGCCTCCGCGCACAGGTGGAAGGCCACCGACTCCCGCCATTCGGGATGGGTCTCGACGACCTGGCGCCAGGCGCCGGCGCACCAGTCGTAGGGCGTGTCGAGGGTGCCGTACTCCTCGCCCGTGCGAGAGGAGAAGGCGATCGAGTGGCGGGGCGTGAGCCCGATCTCCGCGAGCCCGCGGGCGACGGCGAGCATCGCGGCGACGCCCGTCGCGTCATCGAACGCGCCGTGGAACCACGCGTCGTGGTGGGCTCCGACCACCATCGGCGCGTCGCTCGTCTCGCCGGGGAGCCAGCCGATCGAGTTGGAGCCCTGCGCCGAGGGATCCGTGGTCGCCCGGACGACGAAGCGGATGGGCAGCTCCGGGCTCTCCGCCAGGACGCGCCGGAGCGCCGCCTGGGACTCCTTGGAGATCGTCAGGAGCGGCGGCGCGTCGCCGTACCACGAGGAGTTGAAGGAGCCGAAGACGTCCGCGCTCTGGTAGTACGGACCGCCCTCCGGACAGGCGACGACGAGGCCGATCGCCCCGCGCAGCCCGAGCTCCAGGGCGACGTCCTCGAGCGAGACGTTCGCGCTCGCCCAGTCGACGAGGGCGATCGCCCCCGTCAGCTCCCGCCCGTCGAGACGTCGTCGCTCGGCGCGACCGACATCCCGGAGCGAGGCGGCGAGGCCGTCCGCCGGGGTGCCCGGAGCTCCACCGAACGAGGCGCCGGGGAACCGCGTGCCGTCCGCGAGCTCGACGTAGCCCTCCTCGAAGCGCCAGCCGCCGACCGACACCTTCTCGATGCCGACGCCGGCGAGGCCGATCGTCCGCATCCGCGCCGCGACCGCCGCGGCGGTGGCGGCGTCCTCCGGCGTGCCGGCGACGCGGAACCCGAGCGGACTGGAGCCGATGGCCGACAGCTCCTCGACGATCTCCCGCACGTAGGCGGCGTCGATCGGGAGCGACCGGGCGACCTCCAGGGCACCGAGGCCCGTCACGCCCGCGTGCCGTTCGTCCTGTCCCCGCGGATCCGCATCATCCCCCGAACGTCGACGTGAAGCGCCAGTGAGGGTGCGTACAGTAGTGCTTCGCGGGAGCGGGTGTCAACGGCCGGGGGCGGGGGTCGGAGCGGCGACGCCCTCGGCGCGCTGCCGCGCGGCCTCGGCCTCGTGCGCGCGCTCGAGGAGCTCCTCCCAGCGGGTCAACTTGATCCGGGGACGGCCCGACGACGCGCCGAGGGAGCGCTCGTGGCTGTCGATGCGCTCCCAGGCGGCGTACCCGACCGCGCGCGGAGCGCGTTCGGCGACGAGCCTCTCGATCGCAGCCGGCGAGGGGTCGGGCGGCGTCAGGATCCTCCCCTCGGCCGCGTCCTCGAGCAGGCACCGCGCAGTCTCCGTGGCGTCCTTCTTGTTCGTCCCGATGATGCCGGAGGGGCCCCGCTTGATCCAGCCGGCGCAGTACTCGCCGAGGACGACTCCGCCGTCCGCGGCGATCACGCGACCGGCCCGGTTCGGGATCACTCCCCGGGCCTCGTCGAACGAGACGCCTGGAAGCGGGACGCCGCGATAGCCGACGGACCGGAGCACGAGGCCGCAGGGGATGACCTCCCGCTCGCCGGTGGGCACCGCCCGAAGGCCCCCGGACGCGTCCGGCTCGAGCCGGTTGCGCTCCACGACGAGCTCGCGGACGCGGTCGTCGCCGCGGATCTCGACGGGTGAGGTGAGGAAGCGCAGCCGGACCAGGCGCGGCTTGCCGGTTCTGGGCCGGTCGACGTACGTCCGCAGCACGTCGACGTTGCGGCGGGCGAGCGCGGCGCCGTCCGCCTCGAGGGCGGCGGCCGAGGCCGGGTCGAGCTCCATGTCCTCCGGAGCGATCGTGACGTCCGCGCCCTCGAGCTCCCCGAGCTCCTTCACCTCGACCGTGGTGAACGCGGCCTGCGCCGGGCCGCGGCGCCCGAGGACGACGATCTCGGAGATCGGCGATCCGGCGATGACGTCGATCGAGTGGTCGGCGGTGTCCGTGGCGGCGAGCTCGGCGCGGGTCAGCGCGAGCATCCGCGCGCAGTCGAGGGCGACGTTGCCGTTCCCGACGACGACGACCCGCTCGACCTCCAGGTCGACCTCGAGGTCGCTGTAGTCGGGGTGCCCGTTGTACCAGGCGACGAACGCCGTCGCCGACATCGACCCGGGCAGGTCCTCGCCCGGGATCCCGAGCCGGCGGTCGTACTGGGCGCCGACGGTCCAGACGACGGCGTGGTAGTGGCTCTGGAGGTCCTCGACCGTGAGCGCGCGGCCGATCTCGACGTTGCCGAAGAAACGGAAGCCGGGCCGCTGCGCGATCTTCTCGAAGATCCGGGAGACCGCCTTGATCTTCGGGTGATCGGGTGCGACGCCGAGGCGGACGAGGCCCCAGGGAGTCGGCAGGCGGTCGTAGAGGTCGATGCTCGCGCCGCCGTCCAGGAGCTCGCCCGCGGCGTAGAAGCCGGCCGGACCAGCCCCCACGATCGCGACCCGGAGGCCGCCGGGGATCGTCGCGTCAGGGGTGGGGTCGGTCGTCAAGGTCTCGTTCCGGGGCACGCGATCGGGCTCCTGGACGGTAGCGGGGTCGAGGAGGGCCCTCTGCCGGGACGGGGCTACGACGCGAGACGGCGGGGTCCGGCGTCGACCTCGCGACCCGCCAGCCAGGCGGCGCCGGCGACGAGGAGCGCCCAGAGGCCGAGCGCCGCGATCGGCATCTCGTCGAGCAGCGGACCGCCCACCCGGAGGGCGAAGACGACGAGGAGGACCGCGCCGACGACGCCGACCGCCCGGCTGCGGAAGCGCGGCGACCCGAGGGTCCGGCGGACGAGCGGGACGCGCCCCAGGGGGTCGAGGACGGCATCGGTGGCGTCGCCGACGACGCGGACGAGCGGCTCGAGGACGCGCATCAACGGCCGGGCGCAGGCCCAGCCCGCGACCAGCCCGACCGCCAGGCCGGCCAGCACGTCCGTCGGGTAGTGCGCGCCGACGAGGACCCGCGAGACGGCGATCATGGCCGCCCAGGCGAGGAAGACCAGGCCGACGCGCCGGGCCACGAACAGCACCCCGAACGCGATCGCGAACGCCGCGCTCGCGTGATCGCTCGGAAAGGACGGATCGTGCGAGGCTGCGACCAGGGGGATGATCCCGCGCGGGTGCGCCTCGTAGGGCCGGGCGCGGTCCCAGAGGTGGATGACGACCTGGTTGACCAGGAGCGCGAGCGCGGCGGCCGAGAGCCCGGCCGCGCAGGCGCGCCGGTAGACGCCGGGCCGCCGCGGGCGGTCGAGGAGCCAGAGGAGGAAGGCCGCGGCGCCGAAGAGCAGGACGCCCCAGGTGGTGAAGCCCACGAGCACGCTCTTCAGCAGCGGGTGCGCGCGAACGGCGGAGTTGATCGCGTGATCGATGGTGTAGTCCACGCCCCTACCTTACGACGCCCGAACGTCCGGGCCGACCGTTCGAGCCGGGCTCGTCGCCGCGTCTACTCGACGACCGGACGGCTGGCCCGCAGCAGGTGCTCGGTCCAGAGCAGCGCTCCGGTGATCCCGACGAGCAGCAGCTCGAGCGCCAGCGCCGGCACGGCGAGCCCCACCAGCCCGGACAGGACGCACGCGCCCGCCGCGACGGCCCGCGTCGGCGAGAGGATCCCCGCCATCCGCCGCCGGAACGCGGCGAGGCCGAGCAGGTAGAGCGCGGGGCCGCCCGCGGTCAGGACCACCTGCGCCGTCGGCAGCGTCGCGGTGGGCGCCCGCAGCACGAACTCGTCGCCGACGGCCGCCACGACGATCCCGGCCACGAGCACGACGTGCAGGTAGGTGTAGCCGTCGCGGGCGAGCTCCGTGCGGGCCTGCGACCGCTCGAGCTCCCGCTCGGCCAGCTTCGTCGCGTGGTTGAAGTAGAGGAGGAAGAGGAAGGCACTGCCGAGGAACGCCACGCAGAGGGTCAGGAACCGCGTCGGAGTGAGGTCGCCGAAGCTGGAGGAGGCGCCGATCAGCACGATCGACTCGCCGAGGGCGATGATGATGAAGGCGGAGAAGCGCTCGGCGAAGTGGCCGGTGGCCACCTGCCAGTCCGCCGGCGAGGACCGCGGGCCCCAGGGCACCCAGAACGTGTGCAGCGGCGCCGTGTAGTCGATCGCCAGGGCGAGGATCCAGAGGAGGTCGCGCCGGGTCCCGTCGGCGAAGCCGCCGGCGATCCAGAAGAGCCCGCCGAAGGCGAACCAGGTGAGGATCGTCGCGCTCCGCGCCCGCTCCACCGTGCCCGCTTCCGCCGCGCCGAAGGTGAGGAAGCCCTGGCGGCCGACCTGGATGGCGACGTACGTCGCCGCGAAGAGGACGCCGTGCGCGGAGAAGGCGTCCGGGATCGCGACCGCCAGGACGAGGCAGCCGAGCGTGACCGCCAGCAGAAGCACGATCACCGTGGCCGAGGAGGGATCGAGCTCGTTCGTCAGCCAGGTGGTGTAGTTCCAGACCCACCAGCCGGCGAGGAGCGCGATGGTGGCGTGGAGGGCGGCCGACCACGAGGGGTGCGCGGTCAGGATGTGCGACGTCTGCGTGACGGCGTAGACGAAGACGAGGTCGAAGAAGAGCTCGAGGTTCGAGACCTGCTGCCGATCCTCGGTGCGTCGCTGGACGTTGCTCGCCATCGGCGCGCGCCACTCTACCGGCCGCCTCGGTACGTTCCCGACGTGCTGCGGACCGGTCGCTCGTGAAGATCCTGGCCCTGTACGACATCCACGGCAACGTCGACGCCCTCGGGGCGGTGCTGGCCGATCCGCGGGCGGCGGGGCCGGACGTCGTCGTCGTGGGGGGTGATGCCGTTCCCGGACCCTTCGCGTCCGCGACGCTCGAGCGGCTCCGGGGCCTCGAGGTGCCCGTGCGGTGGCTGCGGGGGAACGGCGAGCGCGAGGTGGCGGAGGCGGCGGCGCCCGTCCGCTCCGGAGACGACGACATGGCGCCGAGGACGGCGGCGCTGACGGCCCGGGCGATCGGGAACGAGACGGCGCGCGAGCTCGGCCGGTCGCCGTTGACGATCCGGCTCGACGGCGTCCTCTTCTGCCATGCGAGCCCGCGCCGGGACGACGAGATGCTGACGCGGCTCTCGCCCGCCGGGCGGTGGGCGCGCGCCCTGGAGGGGGTCGGGGCTCCGGTCGTCGTCGGCGGGCACACCCACCAGCAGGACGACCGGATCGTCGGCGACGTGCGCTTCCTCAACGCGGGCAGCGTCGGCCTGCCCTACGAGGGGGACGGCGCGGCCCGCTGGCTGTGGCTCGCGGATGGCGTCCCGGAGCTCCGGCGGACGGTCTACGACGCGGCCGGCGCGGGACGAAGGATGCTCGAGGCCGGTTGGCCCGACGTCGAGTCGATCGGCGCGGCGCTGGTCGAGCCGGTCGAGCCGATCGTCGTCACGCGGATCTTCGAGGAGGTCGCCGCCTCGACCGGGTGAGCGCTCAGGGACGCGGTGGCACCCGGAGGAAGCGCTCCCAGCGGTCGAGTGTCCACCTGCGGCAGCCGTCGGCCGCGAAGTCGATGGCTCGCCCGGCGAACACGCCGTGGATCTCGATCATGTCGCCCCCACCGGGCAGGGAGCAGGCCACGCCGGTCTCGGCGGGCGCGAAGAGGGCCCAGCGGTCGCGGAGGACGCGATCACAGGCGGCGCGCGGGTCGGGCAGCGTCGAGGCGCCGGGCCGGCGGCAGTCGAGCGTCCAGGCGGCGTCGGCGTGCTCCCCGGGTGCCCCGCGTCGGAGCGTGATCTCGACGCGGGTCGGCGCGCGCCGCAGGGCGGCGGGCGCCGTCGCCGGCACCGGCGCGTCGGCGGGCACCCCGCCGCTGCCGAACCCGAAGCCGCCGACGTGGCCGCCGGTGCTGATCGCGGCCCCGGCCGGAGACTCCACGACGAGGAACCCGGACGGGGGGCGGCCGACCGGTCCGGCGGCGGTGGCCGCCTCCCAGTGGTGGGCCGACTCGTCGAACAACTGGCCCTCGCGCAGGCGGATCACCGTCTCCACCGCCGGCACCGGGAGGGGGAGGATCGTGATCGATCGGACGTCGAGACCCGCGGCCGCGAGCCCGGCCCGGACCGAGGCAGCGAGCGCCGCGGGCGCCACGGCGGCGGCAGGGCCGGAGAGGCCGAGGCCGGATCCGAACCCTTCGGGACCGTCGATCGTCAGGCTCCGGTACCGGGGCAGGAGTCGGCCGACGGCGTCGCCGACGGCCATCGCCTCGAACGCACCTCGGAGGAGAGCCGCGGACGCCGGCGGCGCCGCGGACGGCGTGATCGTGATGGTCGGCTTCCCGTCGCCCGGGCCGGTCGCGCTCAGCCGCACCGAGCGGATCGCGCCGCGCGGCCCGAGTGCGGCGAGGACGCCCCGCACGACCGCCGTCTCGCGCGCCGATGGCGCGTGCACCGCCACGCGGGCGGCTGCGGCGGCGTCGGCGACGATGACCTCCACGTGGATCTGCCCTCCCGGGGCCGTCGCCGGCCGGCCCGCCGGGTCGTAGGCGGGCCCGGCCGTCCCCCCGCAGGCCGCGCCGGTGATGAGGACGGCTGCGACGACGGCGGGTGGGAGGACGCGGCGCATGCTCCTCGGACCGCTCGGGGCCCACGCGGGTTCCACCGGGCCCACGCCGACGGCGATCGCCGTCGCCGTCGTCCTCGTCCTCCCGGACGGGGCGGCGGGCGACGCGGCCGTTCTCCTGCTCTCGGCGGGCGTCGTCGTGGCCGTCGTGGACGCGACCGGCTCCTTCGTCTTGGCGCGGGCGACCGGCTCTCCGGCCCTCAGCCGGACAGGGGCAACGCCTGCTCGAGAGCCTCGTCGAGCCCGAGGCGGAGCGCGCCGGTGAGGATGGCCGCGTCGCCGAGCGTCGAGACCTCGAGCCGCGGCGGAAACGGCAGCCGCTCGCGTAGGAGCGCGGCGGCGTACGGGATCAGGAGATCGCCGTTGAGGCCGATCCCGCCGCCCAGCACGATCAGCGACGGATCGGCCACCGCCGCGATCGGGATGACATGCATGGCGATCCTCCGCCCGGTCTCGGCGACCACGTCCACGGCCAGTCGGTCGCCGTTCCGCGCCGCTGCGAACAGAGCCGGCGCGGCGAACGGCGGCCTCGCGGCGGTGACCGCGCCAAGAGGCACGTGGGAGGCGGCGAACATCGCGACGCCGTGGGCGGAGGGATCGATTTCTTCCATCGAGAGCGCCCTCGCGTAGTCGATCTCGCCGGCCGCCCGATGATGGCCACGGTGGAGGCGGCCACCGAGCACGAGGCCGGTCCCGACCCCGGTTCCGACCGAGAGGAAGGCGAAGTCGTCGACGCCGACCGCGCAGCCGCGCCACTGCTCACCCAGCGCGGCCAGGTTGATGTCGTTCTCCACGGAGACGGGGATCCCGAGACGGCGGCGGAGCGCCGGGCCGAGCGCCAGCCGCTCCAGCCCGGCGACCTCGCCCGCCAAGCGGATCGACTCCGAGGCGGCGTCGACGACGCCGGGAACGCCGACGACGGCGGTGGTGATCGCCTTTCCGGTCAGCATCCCGGCGGTCACCAGCGCGTCTCGGAGAGCGACGACCGCATCGATCAGCGAGTCGCCGTCCGCGGCGGCGAACTCGCGGTCCAGGCGGGCGACGAGGCTCCCCCCACCGTCGCAGAGGGCGCCCCGGAGGAATCGCGTGCCCACGTCGACGCCGAGCACGAGGGCGGAGTCGCGGACCGGCTCGAAGTACGTCGCTCCGTAGTGCGGCCGTCCGGGCGCCGGGTCGGCGGCGGCGACGAGGCCCGCGGCGAGCAGCGTGTCGAGGGCCACCGAGACGGTCGGCTTCGAGATCGCCGTCTCGCGGCTGACCTGGGCACGCGAGATGGGGGCAGAGGCCCGGATCGCGGCCAGGACCGCCCGCTCGTTCAGCCGACGAAGGTAGCTCGGCCCGGCCGCTCGGGGTCCACCGCTCATGGTAGGAAACTGTACGAGACGATCCGACGATGCCCGGGGGTTGACGGGAAATGGGACCTCCGCCTACCATTATCGTAAGGAAGGCTAACGAGAAGGAGCGTGGAGGATGTCGAACCGTCGACGAACCTGGCGAACGTTGACCGGCGCGACCTCCTGCGCGATCGCACTCGTCGCCGCTGGCTGTGGTGGCGGAGGGGGCGGCTCGACCGCTGGGCCGTCGAGCGCGGCGGGCGGGGGCTCCGGAGCCTCGGCCGACGCGTCCGGCCCGACGACGAGCGATCACACCCCGACCACCGTCACGGTCTGGAGCGGGTTCACGAACCGCGAGCTAGGGCTCCTCAACGGCGTCCTGGCCGACTTCCACCGGACGCACCCGTGGATCACCGTGAAGTCGGTCGGCGGGATCGCGGACGACAAGATCGAGGCATCGATCCGCAGCGGCAACGCCCCCGACGTCGCCATCTCCTTCACGACCGACAACGTCGGGCTCTTCTGCAACTCCAAGGCATGGCTCGACCTCGCCCCCTACATCGCCCGCGACAAGCTCGACGTCGGCGTGTTCCCGAAGGCGGTCGCCGGCTACACCCAGTACCAGGGCGACCGCTGCGCGCTGCCCGTGCTCGCGGACACCTACGGGCTCTACTACAACAAGGCGATGTTCGCGAAGGCCGGTATCACCGCGCCTCCGAAGACCTTCTCGGAGCTCACCGCCGACGCGAAGAAGCTGACCGTCCGCGACGGCTCCGGGGCGATCAAGGTCGCCGGGTTCGACCCGTACTGGGGCTTCTACGAGAACGCGCCGTCGCACTACGGGCCGCTCTTCGGGGCCTCCTGGGTCGACGGCGGGAACCGCTCGGCGCTGGCCGCGAACCCCGGGTGGGCACGGATGATCACCTGGCAGAAGAGCCTCGTCGACTGGTACGGCGCGGACAGGCTGGTGCGCTTCAACGCCGGTGCGGGGGACGAGTTCTCAGCCTCCAACGCCTTCGAGACGGGCAAGGTCGCCATGGCCATCGACGGCGAGTACCGGACCGCCTTCCTCAAGGCCGAGCATCCGGAGCTCGCGTACGGCGCCGCGCCGATGCCCGTCGACGACGCGCAGCCGACCCTCTACGGGGCCGGCTACATCACGGGGACGATCGCCGGCCTCCCGAAGAACGCCAAGCACAAGGATCAGGGCTGGCAGCTCCTCGACTACCTGGCGACCGACACCGGCGCCCTCGTCAAGCTCGGGCGCGGGCTCGCCAACGTCCCGACGACGCAGGCGGCCCTCGCCCAGGCCGCGGCGGGCGCGTCCGAGCAGTTCAAGACCTTCCTCGCGATCTCCGCGAACGCCCACACGACGACGACGCCGATCAACGCCGCGGGCTCCGTCAACCAGGATACCTTCCAGAAATTCCTCGACGGCTGGCAGCGCGGCCAGGGCGGTGATCCGACGAAGGCCCTCGCCGGGGTCGACAAGCAGATCGACGCCGCGCTCGCGAACGCGAGCGGATCCCAGGCGCCGTGACTGCGGCGGCGACCCCCGCCTCCTCGCTGCCGAGGAAGCGGACACGCGCCGCGGCGCGCCACCGCCGGGTGACCGCGGCCGCCTTCATGTCCCCCTGGATCGTCGGGTTCTCCGTCTTCTTCGCCTACCCGCTCGTGACGAGCGCCTATCTCTCCCTGACCCACTACGACGGGCTCTCCTCGCCGCGGTGGCTCGGCCTCGCCAACTACCGCTACCTCTTCGGCACCGACCACGAGGCCTGGCCCGCGGTGCGCAACACGCTGTGGCTCCTCGCCTTCATGGTCCCGATCCAGGTCCTCTTCGCGTTCGGCATCGCCCTGATGCTGTCCCGCGCGCGCAGGGGCATCGGCATCCTCCGGACGATCTTCTACCTTCCGGCGCTGGCGCCGCCCGTGGCGGCGACGATCGGCTTCGTCTACCTCCTCAACCCGGCGACCGGTCCCCTGGCGTCGGGCCTGGGCAAGCTCGGCATCCAGAGCCCGCTCTGGTTCGACGCGCCGCACTGGGTGAAGCCGTCCTTGACGCTGCTCGCGATCTGGAGCGTCGGCAACATGATGGTGATCTTCCTGGCCGCGATCATCGACGTCCCCAGGGAGCTCCACGAGGCCGCAGCGATCGACGGCGCCGGGGCCTGGGCGCGGCTCGTGCACGTGACGCTGCCCTCGATCAGCCCGGTGATCCTGTTCTCGGCCGTGATCGCGGTCGTCGACGCGCTCCAGTACTTCGACCAGGCCTTCGTGGCCAGCTCCGTGGCCGCCGGGTCGGCCGGCCAGGCCGCCGACAGCGTCTCCAAGAACCTCGGCGCTCCCGGCGACGCCACGCTCTTCTATCCCGTCCGCCTCTACCAGGAGGGGTTCGTGTACTCGAACCTTGGCTACGCGTCGGCGATGGCGGTCCTCCTCTTCCTCGTCGCGGCCGGGATCGCCGTCCTCGTCATCCGCCGCTCCCGGCGGTGGATCTACCAGCAGGGCGCCGAGCGTTGAGCGCGCTTCCAGCCGCGTCCCTCGGTGGCTCGCGCCGCCAGCGCTTCCTCGTCGGCGTCGCCGAGCGAAGCCTCGTCATCGCGGCCGCCGTCATCTTCCTCGCGCCGTTCGTGTTCATCGCCCTGACCTCGGTGATGACCGACCGCCAGGCGCTCTCGCCGCGGCTCTGGCCGGACCCGCTCCGGATCTCCAACTTCACCACGGTGTTCCACCAGGTGCCGCTCCTCCGCTACGCCGGCAACACCTTCCTCTACGCCGGGCTCGCCACGATCGGCGTCGTGCTCTCCAGCGTGCCCGTGGCCTATGCCCTCGCCCGCCTCCGCTGGAAGGGCCGGGAGGCTGCCTTCCTCCTCGTCGTGGCGGCGATGCTCCTGCCGACGCAGGCCACGATCATCCCGATCTACGTCATGTTCTCCAAGCTCCACCTCGTCGGCACGCTCTGGCCGCTGATCCTCCCCAACTGGTTCGGCGACGCCTTCTCGATTTTCCTGCTCCGGCAGTTCTTCCTGACGATCCCCTTCGAGTACGCCGACGCGGCCCGCGTCGACGGCGCCAGCGAGCTCCGGATCATGGCCCTGACGGCGCGCCTCGCCCGGCCGGCGATCGCCGCGGTGGCGCTCTTCCAGCTTCCTCTACTGCTGGAAGGACTTCTTCGGGCCGCTCCTCTACACCGGCGAGAACTCCTCGAACTGGACGCTCTCCGTCTCGTTGGCGCAGTTCCGGACGCTCTACCAGGTCCAATGGAACCTGACCATGGCGGCGACCCTCCTCTTCATGGTCCCGGTGATCGTCCTCTTCTTCTTCGCCCAGAAGGCGTTCGTCGAGGGCGTGACGCTCACCGGGGTGAAGGGATGAAGGTCGCCGTCGTCGGCGCCGGCTCGACCTACACCCCCGAGCTCGTCTCCGGGCTGGCCCGCGAGGGCGAGACGATCGGCCTCACGGACCTCGTCCTCCACGACATCGACCGTGAGCGCCGCGAGGTCGTCGGCGACCTCGGCCGGAGGATGCTCGCGGCTGCGGGCTACGGGGGGCGCGTGGAGGTCACCGGCTCCCTCGAGCGGGCGCTCGACGGCGCCGACGCCGTGCTCCTCCAGATCCGCGTCGGCGGCCAGGCGGCACGCCTCCGCGACGAGACGCTGCCGCTCCCCTGCGGCTGCATCGGCCAGGAGACGACCGGCGCGGGGGGGCTCGCGAAGGCGATGCGGACGGTGCCCGTCGTGCTCGGGATCGCCGAGGAGGTGCGCGCCCGCGCCGCCGCCGGGGCGTGGATCGTGGATTTCACGAACCCCGTCGGCATCGTCACGCGCTCGCTCCTCGACCACGGGCACCGCGCGATCGGCCTCTGCAACGTGGCGATCGGCTTCCAGCGTCTCTTCGCACGGCTGCTCGGCGTCGGTCCCTCGCGGGTCTCCGTCAACCAGGTGGGCCTCAATCACCTGACCTGGGTCCGCGGCGTCGCCGTGGACGGCCAGGAGGTGCTGCGGGATCTCATGAGCGAGCACGGCGCCGCGATCGCCGCCGAGATCGAGCTGCCCCTCCGCCTGCTCGAGGAGCTCGGCGCCATCCCCTCGTACTACCTCCGCTACTTCTACGCCCACGACGCGGTGCTGGCGGAGGAGCGGAGCGGAGAGCCTCGTGCCGCCCGCGTGGCGGCGATCGAACGCGAGCTCCTGGAGCTCTACCGCGACCCGGCCCTCGTGACGAAGCCGGCCCTCCTCGACGAGCGCGGCGGCGCCTACTACTCGGAGGCGGCGACGGCGCTCCTGCGCTCCCTGGTGACGGGGGACGGGGCCGAGCACGTCGTCGACGTGCGCTCCGCAGGCGCGCTCGCCGGGCTCGCCGACGACGACGTCGTCGAGCTGCCGGCCCGGATCGACACCGACGGCCCGGTGCCGCTGCCGCAGGACCCACTGCCGGCGGAGCTCCTCGGCCTCATCCAGCACACGGCCGCCTACGAGCGGGTGGCCGCCGCGGCCGCCGAGCGGCGGGACCGACCGCTGCTCCGGAAGGCCCTCCTCGCTCATCCCCTGATCGGCCAGCACGAGCGCGTCGATGCACTGGACGCCCTCGGAACCGAGCTCTTCGACGGTCTCGTGCTGTGAGCGGGCGGCTCGCGGTCGCCGTCGACGGCGGCAACTCCAAGACCGACCTGGCGCTCTTCCGCGAGGGGGGCGCCCTCCTGGCCTTCGTGCACGGGCCGCTCTCGTCGCCTTTCCATCTCGGGGAGCTGGGCGCGGCGGACCTCCTCGGCGGCCTTCTCGCCGAGGCCCGGGCCAAGGCGGAACTCCCGGACACCGAGCCGATCGGGCACGCGCAGGTCATGCTCGCGGGGATCGACTTCCCGGACGAGGAGGACGCGCTCCGCGATCGCCTCGATCCCCGCTCCTGGGGCGAGAGCGTGGTCGTCGACAACGACACCTTCGCCCTCCTCCGCGCCGAGGGGATCCGGGTCGGGGGCGCGCGGTCGGCGGGGGTCGGGATCGTCTGCGGCGCCGGGATCAACTGCGTCGGCATCGGCACCGACGGCCGCCGCGTCCGCTTCCCGTCGCTCGGCTCGATCTCCGGCGACTGGGGCGGGGGGTACGACATCGGGCTCGCCGCCCTGGGCGCGGCCGTTCGTGGGTCCGACGGGCGCGGGCCGCCGACGGTGCTGCAGCGGGTCGTTCCCGCTCATTTCGGCCTCGCCTCGCCGGAGGCCGTCGTGGTCGCACTGCACCGCCGCGAGTTGCTCCACCAGCGGCTCGTCGAGCTGGCACCGGCCGTCCTGGCCGCCGCCGGTTCGGACGGCGCGGCCGCGGCCATCGTCGAGCGGCTCGCGTCCGAGGTCGTCGCCTTCGCCCGCGCCACCTTCCAGCGGCTCGGGCGGGGCGGTCACGGCCTCGACGTCATCTTCGGCGGAGGCGTCGCCCGGGCGCGCGACCCGCGCCTGATCGAACAGATCGAGCGTGGATTGCCCGGACGCCGCCTCGTGATCTCGCAGGAGCGGCCGATCGTCGGCTCGGCGCTCCTCGCCCTGGACGCCCTCGGCGGGGATCAGGCGGCCGCGGACACGCTGGTGCGGGCGCTCCGCGGGGCCGGACGCGCGAGCGGGGCGCGGCCCGTCCTGCCGCGCTGACGGCGGTGGGACGGTTCCCGCCCACTCCGCCGGGGGATCAGTGCGAGCCGCAGGTCCCGCAGCCGTCGGCGGCGCCGGAGAGGTCCTCCTCGCCGACGCCCTCCTTGGCCTGGAACGAGCTGCCGCAGCCGCAGCCGGCGACGACGTTCGGATTGTCGATCGCGAAGCCGGTGCCGGAGAGGCCGTCGACGTAGTCGACGGAGGCGCCGCGCAGGTAGGGCATCGAGAAGGGGTCCACGAGGACGCGCACGCCGTGCGCCTCGACGACCTCGTCGCCGTCCTGGGCGCCGGAGTCGAAGCCGAGGGCGTACTGGAAGCCGGAGCATCCGCCGCCCTGGATCGCGACGCGGAGCGCCTGGGCGTCCTCGCCCTCGGCGGCCATGAACTCCTGCACCTTCCGCGCCGCGCGCTCGGTGATCGTGATCGTGGTCTGCTCGATCGTGCTCATGCTCGGAATGGTACTCCCGGTGCGGAGATCACGCCCAGGGGCGCGGGAGGCCGGAACGGAGGCGGCTCCTGAGATGGCCAACGCTCACGTGCCGGCCCTATTCCGCGGCTCGCCGGCGACCTCGACCGCGGCCGGGCGACGAGGGGCGGGCGGCGCCCGTGCCGTCCCGGAGCGCGGGGCGGCCACGATGCCCGGGCTGCCCGGACTGCCGCCGGCGTGCGCGATGCCCCCGGACGGACAGCTTGTAACACACCTCACAGACCGCTCGAAGGGCCGTGAAGCCGCATGGATGCGAGGTTCTCTGGAAGCCGGCGGGAGGAGGCGCGCCTGCCATAGTGACTCCCCGCCGAGGTGACGTATCCTCCGGCCGGGCCCCGTCCGGGACGCCCCGAACCGTCGAACGCAACGAGAGAGGACCAGGCGAACCACATGCTCGGCGACTGGGCCGCGATCCTCGTCTTCGTGCTCTTCGGCGCCGCGGTCGCCGGGAGCCTCCTCTTCGCCTCGCTCAACCTCGCCACCCGCGGCCGGAGGGTCGGGCGGCAGAAGTCCTACTCCTTCGAGTCGGGCGTCTCGCCGGGTGCGTTCACGCCGTCGAACTTCTCGGTCAACTACTACCTGACCGCGATGCTCTTCATCGTCTTCGACATCGAGATCGTGTTCCTGTACCCGCTCGCGGTCCAGCTCGAGGCCCTCGGCACCTTCGCCTTCGTCGAGCTCGTCGCGTTCGTCGCCATCCTCGGCTTCGGGTACCTCTACGTCTGGCGGAAGGGGGCCCTCGAGTGGCGGTAGATCCTCCCGCCGGCCAGCGGACCGTGATCCCGCCGGCCCAGGTCCGCAAGGCGCTGCGGGCGACCGACCTCGACTCGCTCGTGATGACGACGACGCTCGAGCGGGCGCTCAACTGGGGCTCGACGAACTCGATCTGGCCCTTCGGCTTCGGCCTCGCGTGCTGTGCGATGGAGATGATCGGCGTCATCTCGAGCCCGCGCTACGACATCGCGCGGTTCGGGTCCGAGGTCGTCCGGGCCACGCCGCGACAGTCCGACCTGATCATCGTCTCCGGCCGCGTCGCCCACAAGATGGCGGAGCCGATCCGGCAGCTCTACGAGCAGATGCTGGAGCCGAAGTGGGTGATGGCGATGGGCGCCTGCTCCTCCACCGCCGGCATGTTCGCCAACTACGCCGTGCTCCAGGGCGTGGACAAGATCATCCCCGTCGACGTCTACGTCCCCGGCTGCCCGCCCCGGCCGGAGGCGGTGATGGACGGGCTGATCACGCTCCAGAAGAAGCTCAGGGCCGGCGTGCCGCACGCCTACACCACCCAGGAATCGGACGCGTGAGCACCCCCGCCTCGGATCCCCGGGTTCACGAGTGGGCGCACGCGGAGGAGGTCGCTCCCGACCAGCTCGAGCGCGTGCTCGCCATCTCGAGCGCCACCTGGGGGAGCCGGACCACGCCGCCGCCGAGCGCCTGACCGCGCTCCTGGGCGCCGACGCGGTGGCGACGCGGGTCCATCGCGGCGAGCTCACGATCGTCGTGCCCGCCCGTCGCTGGACCGACGCGATGCTCCACATGCGCGACGAGGAGGGCTACGACTACCTGTCCGACGTGGTCGTCGCCGACTGGCTCGGCTACGAGGGCGTCGTCGCGGGCTACTTCTCGACCGGCGGCACGCTGACCCACGACATGAACCGGGCCGGCTCCTGGGGCAAGGCCGTCGTGCCGCAGGCGCCGGGCGGCGACAAGCGGTTCTCCGTCTCCTCCCACCTGCTGAAGCTGATGACGGTCCAGCAGGGACAGCACCGCCGCGTCCGGATGCAGGCCTGGCTCGACGACGGCGAGGCGATCGCGTCGCTGGTGCCGGTCTATCCGTCCGCCGACTTCCACGAGCGGGAGGCGTTCGACCTGATGGGCGTCGTCTTCGACGGTCATCCGAACCTGCGGCGGATCCTGATGCCGGAGTACTGGGAGGGGCATCCGCAGCGCAAGGACTATCCGCTCGGCGGCGAGCCGGTGCAGTTCTCGACGGACCTCAAGGGCGGGCACTGATGGCCTCGACGACCCCCGCCGAGTCGCCGCGGCCGAACCAGAGCCGCCGGTGGCCCACCCTGGACGTCCTCTCGCCGACGCCCTCGGAGCTCTCTCCGAGCTCGGACAACCCGGACCTGCTCGAGATCAACCTCGGGCCGAACCATCCGTCGACCCATGGCGTGCTGCGGCTCGTGACGACGCTCGACGGCGAGCTCGTCGTCGGCGTCAAGTGCGAGATCGGCTACGTGCACACCGGGATCGAGAAGAACATCGAGCAGAAGACGTACTGGAAGGGCACGACGTACGTCCCGCGCATGGACTACCTGTCGTTCTTCTCGGGCGAGACGGCGTTCTGCATGGCCGTCGAGAAGCTGCTCGGGCTCGAGGTCCCGCGGCGCGCGGAGTGGCTCCGCGTCCTCTTCCAGGAGCTGAACCGGATCCACTCGCACCTGATCTTCCTCGGCACCGGCTCGGTGGACCTGGGGGGCGTCGCCCTCCTCTTCTACTGCTTCCGCGAGCGCGACTACGTGCTCGACCTGTTCGAGATGGCGACCGGCCAGCGCATGCATCCCCGCTACTGCCAGGTCGGCGGGGTCGCCGAGGACCTGCCGAAGGCTTCGAGGCCGAGTGCCGGAAGTTCGTCGCGACGATGCGCCAGCGGATCGACGAGTACGACGGCCTGATCGGCGCCAACCCGATCTGGCTCGAGCGGCACCGTCGGCGTCGGGATCATCCCGCCGGACTTCGCGCTCCGGATGGCGCTCTCCGGGCCCGAACCTGCGCGCCTCCGGGTGCCGTACGACCTGCGGACGGCGAACGGCGGCTACGGCGCCTACCGCGAGCTCGACTACGACGCCGGTGGTCCACAGGACGGCGACTCGAACGCCCGCTTCCGCGTCCGCATCGGCGAGATGCGCGCCTCGCTCGACCTGATCGAGAAGGTCCTCGACGGCCTGCCGGCAGGGCCGATCATGACCGACGACCGCAAGGTCGTGCTGCCGCCGCGCCACGAGCTCCACACGTCGATGGAGTCCCTGATCCACCACTTCAAGTTCGTCACCGAGGGCTACCGCGTGCCGGCGGGCGAGGTCTACTGCGCCGGTCGAGTCGCCGCGTGGTGAGTTCGGCTTCTACATGGTCTCCGACGGCGGCCCGAAGCCCTGGCGCGTCGCGCCTGCGCGGTCCCTCGCTCGTCCACGCTGAGTCGCTCGCGGCGGTCGCGCAGCGGCCGCTACCTGGCCGACCTGATCGCCATCCTCGCCTCGCTCGATCCGGTGCATCGGGGACGTGGACCGGTGAGCGCGCCCGCCGACACGGAGCTCTACGAGCGGATCCAGGTCGAGATCGCCAAGTACCCGAACCGGCGCTCGGCGATCCTCGCCGCGCTCCGGCTCGCGCAGGAGGAGTACGGCTGGCTCTCGCCGGAGGCGCTCGAGGCCGTCTCCGACGCCATCGACCTCTCGCCCGCCCACTGCGCCTCCGTCGCCTCCTTCTACGACATGTTCTTCCTCCGCCCGGTCGGCAACCACACGATCGAGGTCTGCACGAACATCTCCTGCGCGCTCCGCGGGGCCGGCGAGGTGGTCGCGGCGTTCGAGGGAGCCCTGGGCATCGACGCGGGCGAGACGACGGAGGACGGCGCGATCACGCTCCGCACCGTCGAGTGCCTCGGCGGCTGCGGCTGGGCGCCCGTCGTCGCCGTCGACGAGCGCTACCTCGAGCACTTCCGGCCCGAGGACGCCGCCGGCGTGGCCGAATCCGTCCGCTCCCAGACCGCGACCGCGGCACCACTGATGCACGGGCCGACCTTCGACTCGAAGCCCCGCGACTACGCGCTCCTCCTCGACTTCGAGGGCGACCGCCGCGACATCGGCGCCTACGAGCAGGGCCGGCGGCTACGAGCAGCTCGCTGCACGGGCGACCTCGATGACGAACGAGCAGATCGTCCAGGCGCTGAAGGACTCCGGCCTGCGCGGCCGCGGCGGCGCCGGCTTCCCGACCGGCCTGAAGGTGAGCTTCCTCGCCCCGGGCGAGGAGCGCTACCTCGTCGTCAACGCCGACGAGTCCGAGCCGGGGACGTTCAAGGACCGCGAGCTGATGCTGCGGCAACCCGCACGCGCTGCTCGAGGGGATCCTGATCCTCTGCTACGCGATCGAGCGCGACGCGGCGCCTACATCTACATCCGCGGCGAGTACCTGCGGGAGGCCGAGGTCCTGAGCGAGGCGATCGCCCAGGCGACGACGCACGGCTACGTGGCCCGGCCGCTGCCGGGCACGGACTACGCCTGTCCGATCTACGTCCATCGCGGCGCGGGCGCCTACATCTGCGGCGAGGAGACGGCCCTCCTCTCCTCGCTCAACGGGTACCGCGGCCAGCCGACGGCGAAGCCGCCGTTCCCCGCCGTCTCCGGCGCGTTCCGCCGGCCCGACGCTCCTCAACAACGTGGAGACGATCGCGGCGGTCCCGTTCATCCTCCGGGTGGGGGCCGAGGCCTACAAGGCACTCGGCACCGAGCAGTCCGGGCGGCACGCGCGCTCTTCTCGCTGTCCGGCAACGTCCGGCGGCCCGGGCAACTACGAGATGCTCTCGACGATGACGTTCCGCGACCTGATCGAGGGCCGCGGCGGCGGCGTCCCCGAGCGGCAGGACGCTGAAGGCGTTCGTGCCGGGCGGCTCCTCGACCCCGATCCTGATGCCGTCGGACCTCGACGTCGGCCTCGCCTACGAGGCGGTGCAGGCTGCGGGTTCGATGTCCGGCTCCGGCGCCGTCGTCGTGCTCGACGACCGCGTCTGCATGGTCCAGTTCGCGCTCCGGGTCGCCCAGTTCTACCGGCACGAGTCCTGCGGCAAGTGCACGCCGTGCCGGGAAGGGACCCGCTGGACGGTCGAGACCCTGCGCGCGGATGCGAGCCGGCGACGCCGCGCCGTCGCGAGATCGACCTGCTGCTGTCGATCTGCGACCGGATCGAGGGCAACTGCCTCTGCCCGCTCGGCGACGCGATGGCCATGCCCGTGCGCTCCTACATCAAGCAGTTCCGCGACGGAGTTCGAGGCGTGCATCGAGAACGGCGGCTCCACGCTCGCCGCCGCCTCGCCGCTGACCTCGCTCACCCCGCGCGATCTCGTCGCCGCTGCCGATGGTCGCCTCATGACCGCAGACCGAGGCGAAGGCGGTCACGATCGAGATCGACGGGCGCTCGGTGACGGTGCCGGCCGGCACCCCGCTCGTGGTGGCGGCCGCGGCGGCCGGGGTCGAGATCCCCGTCTTCTGCTACGAGCCGCGCCTCGGGCCGCCGATCGGCGCGTGCCGGATGTGCCTCGTCGAGGTGGAGATGAACGGGCGGCCGATGCCGAAGCTGCAGGCGGCCTGCACGATGACCGTCAGCGACAACATGGTCGTCCGCTCGGACACCGAGAAGGCCCGGGACGGCCAGGACGCCGTGCTCGAGTTCATCCTCCTCAACCACCCGCTCGACTGCCCCGTCTGCGACAAGGGCGGCGAGTGCCCGCTGCAGGACCTGACCTACCGGTACGGGCCCGCCAACACGCGGAACCGGCTGCCGAAGCGGACGTACGAGAAGCCCCTGCCGATCTCGCCCTCGATCATCCTCGATCGCGAGCGCTGCATCCTCTGCTACCGCTGCACGCGCTTCTCGAACGACGTCGCCGAGGACGGCGAGCTGATCGCCCGCGAGCGGGGCAACGAGTCCGTGATCGCCACGTTCGAGGAGAAGGCCTACGAGAACGTGTTCTCGGGGAACGTGACGGAGCTCTGCCCGGTCGGCGCCCTCCTGCCGACGCCGTACCGCTTCAAGGCGCGCCCGTGGGAGATCGTCAACGTGCCGACGATCTGCCAGGGCTGCCCGGTCGGCTGCAACACCTGGGTCACGCTCCGGGAGGGCAACGCGGAGCGGGTCCTCTCCCGCAACCATCCGCAGGTCGACGAGGGCTGGCTCTGCGACCGCGGGCGCTTCGCTCGCGCCGAGCCGCGCGCCGATCGCCTGCAGCGTCCGGTCGTCCGCGGCGAGGACGGCCTCCACGAGGTCGACCTGGAGACGGCCGCCGCCTCGGTCGCCCGCCGGCTCCGGCACCTCGTCTCCCTCCACGGCCGGGGCGCGATCGCCATCCTCACCTCCGGCGACCTCACGAACGAGGAGGCGTTCGGCTGGTCGCTCGTCGCCGAGGAGGTCGGCGCGGTGACCGCCTCGGCGCCCGTCGCCGCGCACGCGGACTGGGAGCGGGTCGACCCCTACGCCGCGCGGATCCACGAGCTCGAGTCCGCCGACCTGATCGTCGTGGTCGGCGACGCCGAGATCGCCGACCGGGCGGCCGTCGCCGACCTGCGCATCCGCAAGGGTCGCCGTGGCGGCGCCCACCTGGCGATCGTCGGGCCGGGCGGCAGCTCCCTCGAGCGCGACGCCACGGAGGTCCTGCAGACGAACGCGCACGCTGCGGCGGCGATCGTCGGCGGCCTCGCCCAGGCCGCCCGCGACGCCGGCGGCCCGACTCTCCGGCCGCGGCCGGCGACCGCCTCCGAGCCGCGCGGCGCGCTCACGTCCACGGCCGACTTCGCGACGGCGGCCGGCCTCGAGGCCGAGGCCCTGGCCGCGCTCGGCCGGCGCCTCGCCGCCGCGGCCCGCCCGGTCCTCGTCGTCACCGACGACGTCTCCACGAGCTGGCTCGAGAACCTCGGCTGGACGCTCGGCCTCGACGGGCGGCCGGGCGGGCTCCTGCCGCTGCCCCACGGCGCGAACGAGCGCGGCGCCCGCGCCGCCGGCCTCACGGGCGGCGCCGACGAGGTGCTGCCGCGCTCGAGTCCGGCGACGTCCGGGCGGTCGTCCTGCTCGGCGTCGACCCGAGGGAGGAGTGGCCCGACGGCGCCCGCTGGCGCGTCGCGATCGGGCAGGCCGAGGTCGTCGTGCCACGGCTCGCCTTCCCAACACGGCGTCAGCTGGAGCCACGTCGCTTCCCGTCGGCGGTCGACCACGAGCGCGAGGGCACGACGACGAACCTCGAGGGCCGCGTCCAGCGCCTGCGGCGGGTCGTCGAGCCGCCCGGGGGCGCCCCGAGCTCGCCTTCGTCGGCGGCATGGCCGCCGGCCTCGGGCTGGAGCTGCCGTAGGCGCCCGCGCAGGTCTTCCGCCGGCCCGCCGCCGCGGTCGACGTTCGCCGGGCTCGCGGCACCGCTTCCGCCGGCGGCCTCGCGTCCGGCCGAGCCCGCGAGCCGCCCTGGCCCGCGCTCATCGGCGACGCCCGGAGGCCCCGCCTGCCCGTCGCGCGACGGGCGTTCACCGGTCGGCCCCGCGCCCGCTCATGTCGCGGCCCGGCGGTCGCGCGCACGGCCGCGCTCGCGCACCAGCGGTCGCCTGGGTGTGCTGAACCACGCCTACGCCGCGCGCCTCGGGCTCGCGGAGGGCGACCAGGTCAGGTGCGTCACGCCGCCGGCGGCACCTCGGGCCGTGCGCTCCTCGCGGCGCCGCATCCCGGCGCCGTCCGCATCAACTGGAGCGGCGCGTCACCGGCCCGACCCACGTGGCCGTGGCAGGATCGCGCCCTGATGGTCGACGGCGCGTCATCACGCTCGTCAAGGCGTTCGTGCTCGTCAACCTGCTGATGGGCTTCTTCGCGATCATGACGCTCATCGAGCGCAAGCTGATCGGCCGCTTCCAGGTGCGCTACGGGCCGAACCGCGTCGGGCCCCTACGGCCTGCTGCAGCCGATCGCCGACCTCGGCAAGCTGCTGCGCAAGAGAGTCGATGATCCCGACGGGCGCGCGGCCGCGGCTCTACCTGCTCGCGCCGTTCGTCTCGCTCTTCTGCGCGATCGGGGCCTTCGGGTGATGCCGTTCGGCGACCGCGCCCGGATCCCGTGGACCGGCGTCCACTTCCACCTCTACATGGCGGACTCGAACGTCGCGCTCCTCTTCGTGGCCGCGCTCGGCTCCCTCGGCTTCTACGGGCTGATGATCGGCGGCTGGGCGTCGGGGTCGAAGTACGCCCTGCTCGGCGGCCTGCGCTCGATCGCGCAGCTCGTCTCCTACGAGGTCGCGTTCACGCTGTCCGTGATCGGGATCGTGATCCAGGCCGCTCGCTGTCGTTCCTCGACATCGTCCACGCCCAGTACCGCGCGCTCTGGTACATCGTCCCGCAGTTCCTCGGCTTCCTGACGTTCTTCGGTCGCCGCGGTGGCCGAGTCGAACCGTCCGCCGTTCGACCTGCCCGAGGCCGACGGCGAGGTCGTCGCGGGCTACCACACCGAGTACGGCGGCATCCGCTTCGCGATGTTCGCGAACGCCGAGTTCGTCAACGCGATCACGCTCTCCGCGCTCGGCGCCGTGCTCTTCCTCGCCGGTCCGGACGGGCCGTTCCTCCCCGGGCCGATCTGGATGCTCCTCAAGATCAGCCATCTTCCTCTTCCTCTTCATCTGGATGCGGGCGACGCTCCCGCGCGTCCGCTTCGACCAGCTGATGGCGCTCGGCTGGAAGCTCCTCCTGCCGCTCGCCACCCTCAACCTCGTGGTCACGCGGCGTTCGTGGTCTACGGCTGTCCCAGGACGGCTGATGCTCGATCAGGTCAAAGGCTTCTCCGTGACCTTCCGGCACCTTTCCGGAAGCCGGTCACGCAGCAGTACCCGGAGTACAAGCGTCCCGTCTACCCGCGCTTCCGCGGCCGTCACCAGCTGCACCGCTACGAGAACGGCCTCGAGAAGTGCGTCGGCTGCTCGCTCTGCGCCGCGGCCTGCCCGGCCGACTGCATCCGCGTCGTCGCCGCGGAGAACACGCCGCAGACCGCGTCTCCGCCGGAGAGCGCTATGCCGAGATTTACGAGATCAACATGGCGCGCTGCATCTTCTGCGGCTACTGCGAGCTCGCCTGCCCGTTCGACGCGATCACGCTCGGCAACGACTTCGAGCTCTCGCGAGATCAGCCGCGAGGCGCTGGTCTACACGAAGGAGATGCTGCTCGAGAAGCCCCTCCGCCGCACCCCGTCGGAGGCCGTCGAACCGTACGACGTCCCGGCCCAGGAGATGGAGCGGGTGCTCGGGATGTACGACATCGTCACGGCGACGAACCCGGACGGGCCGAAGGTCCGCGGAGGCGTCGAGTGACCACCCGCCGGACCGCGACGGGTCGCGCCCGGCTTCCCCGAGGGGTGCGGCCATGGCCTCGTCGTCTGGTTCGTCGCCGCCGTCGCCGCCGTCGGCAGCGCCTTCGCGGTCGTCACCCAGCGCAACCCCTTCATCTCGGCGATCGCCCTCCTCGGCAACCTCGCCTCCCTGGCGACCCTCTACCTGCTGCTCCAGGCCGACTTCGTCGCCGCCGCCCAGGTGATCGTCTACGCCGGCGCGGTGATGGTGATGTTCCTGTTCGTGATCGCCTACGTGGGTCCCCGCAGCGAGGTCGGATCGGGCCACACGCCCCGCTGGCAGAGCCTCGCGGCGATCGTGGCCGCCGTCCTCATCCTCGGCGACATCGTGCCTCGCGATCACGCGGGCAGGGCTCGACGAACCCGCCTCGGTGAAGTCCGGCTTCGGCTCCACCCAGTCGATCGGCTACGGCCTGCTCACGAGCTACACCCTCGGCTTCGAGGTCGTCTCGCTGCTCCTCCTGGTCGGCGCGATCGCCGGCGTCGTCTTCGGCTCCGGGGCGCGGCCCTCGCGCGTGCGGACCGGGGAGGGCGTCGGGGATCGATCGGCGGCGGCCGACGCCCGCCGGACGGCCGTCGCCGACGCGCGGCGGGCCGCGTCGGCGAGCATCCTCGCGGGCTCGGCGACCGCGACGCGCGGGGAGGACGGCCCGTGAGCCCGGGGATCGAGGCCTACGTGATCCTCTCGGCCGCCCTGTTCACGATCGGCCTCCTCGGCGTCCTCCTGCGCCGCTCGCCGCTGACCCAGCTCCTCTCGCTCGAGGTGATGCTGAACTCGGCGAACCTGATGCTCGTCGCCTTCTCCCGCTACGTCGGGGGCGAGGACGGGCAGGTCTTCGCGCTGATCGTGATGGGGGTCGCCGCCGCCGAGGTCGTCGTCGGGCTCGGCCTGATCGTGGCCATGACCCGCCGCGAGCTCGATCTCGACACCGACGAGCTGCGGAGCCTGAGCGGGTAGATGACCACCCTCGTCTGGCTCACCCTGGCGCTTCCGCTCGCCGGCTGCGTGGCCGTCGGGCTCACCTCCGACCGGATCCCCGCCCGGACTTCGTCGCTGATCGCCTGCGGAGCCCTCTTCGTCTCGTTCGTCTGCGCCGTCGCGGCCTTCGTCGACACGCTCGGCCAGGGCTCGGACGAGCGCACGACCA
>CAWDBC010000001.1:0-501322 GCA_963800515.1 uncultured Thermoleophilia bacterium | reverse complement strand
CTCGCCCGGTAGGAGTTCGAGATCCACCCGATCGTTCGCGGTCAGCGACCCGTAACGTTTGACGATGCCTCGGAGTTCGACATGAGGCGCCCTGTCCTCCATGGGCCCGGAGCCTACAGTCGCACTGGTAGAAACGAGAAGGGCATTAACGGTTCTTGAAGGACCGCGCGAACGGGCCGCAACGAGGCTGAAACCCGTAGTGATCCGCATGCCTGCTGGGTTCCGGGGGCATGCATCGTTCGAGCGTCGATTGGGTCCGCCTATCACTCAAGGAGGAACAGCGACTTGGATCGGCGACGGGACGCGGCAAGACTGTGTGCTGGTGAAGCGAGCGGCCGTATCTTGACGTCGGGCGACGTGGAAACGACAACGGCCGTCGCGGACCATGTCGACGCTGAGCGCCTCGCCCGGACCGTGATGGATCTCATCGACGTTCCGAGCACGACAGGAGAGGAACAGGCCGTTGCGGAGATGCTCTACGCACGGTTCACCGGGATGGGCCTGCGCGCGCGATTGCAAGAGGTCGAACCGGGCGAATCCAACGTCATCGGTCGACTGCCCGGCGGTGGCGGCGGGCTGACGCTCCTTTTCCTCGGCCATCTCGACACCACGTGGAGCGGTCGCGAGGAAGCCATCAGGGAGCTCGGCCCGGCGTATCAGCCCGTGGCGCGTCGTGATGGCGACTGGATCTACGGCATGGGCGCGTACAACATGAAATCGGGTCTGGCCTGCGCGATCGAGGCCGTGCAAGCGCTCGTGGACGCCGACATCCCGCTCCGAGGCGACGTCGTGCTCGCCGGCGTGGTCGCCGAGAGCCCGAAGGCGGAGGTCGGCCGCTTCCGCGGTGCCGGCTTCCGTGGCGCGGGGAAGGGCGCGCGGCACCTCGTGATCAACGGCCTCGTCGCCGACTACGCCGTGCTACCAGAGCCGACCAACGGCCAGGTGAGCATCTCGAGCGGTGGCTACCTGTTCTTCGAGCTGGTGACGCGAAGCCATCCAGGAGCGACGTATGTCCGTCCCGGCGCCGTCGGTGCTCAGCCGGCAGCGCCGGATGCCATCGGCTCGATGATGCACGTACTGGACGGGCTGCGCACCTGGGGCGCGGCGTACGAGGAACGATCCCTGCGCGAGGGCGGCCCGCCGCTGCACTACCGCCTCATTTCGGTGGAGGGCGGGCTGCCGTACCGTCCGAGCAAGGCGCCCGCGATATGTCGCGCCATGGTGGAGGTCGGGACGCGACCCGGTCAGCACCTCGCCGCCGTTGCGGAGGAGGTGCGAGAGGCCGTCCGCGAGGCCAGCGCCGGCCAAGTGGGTCCTGTCGAGGTGGAGATCGTCCAGTCCGTGCCCGGTGCATCGGTGGACGCGGACGAATCCATCGTGAAGGCGCTGGTCGCCGCGCATACGCGCGAGCACGGGGCTCCGCCCATGCTTGCCGCCGACGGCTGGCTTGCCGACACGACGCACCTGACGCGCTACGGCATTCCGGCGGTCTGCTACGGGCCGGCGGGCCGCGTGCGCTCGGGCGGATCAGGCTTCTATGCGACTGACGGCGAGCAGTGCTACCTGCCTGACCTCGTGCGTGGGGCGCGCGTCCTCGCGGATCTCGCCGCCGACGTGGGCAGCCGCTCGCGCGATGGGTCGCCGCCGCCGACAGCTCGTCCAAACCACACGATCGTCGTCTAGGCGACCGACGAAGGAGGCGGACCGTGGGCTACTTCTCGTTCGACGCGATGGACAAGGAGCTCGCCACGCCTCGGCACTCGACCGCGTACGGCGAACTCCTCACCGGCGCGACCATCGAGGTCGGGCGGTTGGCATACGCGGCCGGCGAAGGCGCGCGGCGCCACGCGCACCCCCAAGAGCAGATCCTCGTGATCCTCACCGGTCGTGTCGAGGTCGATCTGGACGGAGACGTTCGCGAAGTCGGGCCCGGTGAGGGTTACCTGGCGGAGCCGAACTCACCCCATTCCCTCCGCGCCATCGAGGACACCGTCGTGCTGAGCTGTAAGGGCCTGGTCGACGGGGTCGGACATCGCATCTGATCCGTGCCCGATCCGGACTCGACGCAACGCCGGGTCTCCGGCGCCGGGGGCGTGCAGCTGATGGTTCGCGATGTCGGCGATCCGACCAAGCCGCCCCTCCTGCTGCTCCACGGCCTGACGCAGAGCTCCATGGCGTGGCAACGTCAGCTTGTGTCGGACCTTTCCGACGACTACCGCCTGGTGGCGGTCGACCTTCGCGGCCACGGGGACTCCGAGAAGCCGCGCGCCAGCTACGGGCGTTCGCGCGACTGGGCAGACGACGTGCAGGCCGTCATCGTCGAGCTCGAGCTGGACCGTCCAGTCGTCGTGGCGTGGTCCTACGCGGGGATCATCGTCTGCGACTACGTGCGGGCGTATGGCTGTGACGGCATCGCGGGCCTGAACCTCGTCGGCGCTGCCACACGCGTGGGCTCGCCGGAGGCGACGAGTGACCTCGGCGACGACGCGGTGCCGCGGGGATTCGTCTCCGCGGACTGCGAGACGGCGGTCGCCGCCCTCAGCGGGTTCATACGTGCGAGCACGTTCCACCCGCTTCCGGCCGCGGATTTTTGCACGTTTCTCGGCTTCAACGTCCAGACGCCGCCCCACGTTCGGGTCTCGATGCTGGAGCGCGTGGCCGAGAACGACGACGTGCTCGCCTCGATCTCGGTGCCGGTGCTCGTCAGTCAGGGCGATGGCGACCGCGTGGTGCTGCCGCACGCTTCCGCGAGGGTATCCGCGCTGATCAGAGACGCGACCCTCTCTTCGTACCACGACGTCGGACACTGCCCGTTTTGGGAAGCATCTGCCCGGTTCAACGATGAACTGCGCGCCTTCAGCAGCGGCTGCCGTCGGGCGTGACACACGGACGCCGGAAACGCATCAGGCGCTGAACGGCTGCGGCCCATCCCCGGACGGTCGCCTGCCGCTCCGAGGGCAGGCTACCGCGGCGGAATGACCGGTAGAAGCAGCGACGTTCCATACTTCCCGCCGCCGTGAACCGTGATTTCGGCATCCAGGAACACGGACGCGGGACGATCGTTCGGGTCATCGTGGAGAAAGGGCCCGCATCCGCGTAGCTCGTTCTTGAAGTTGGAGAGGCGAGCACCCGTCGCCCCGGGGTACTCGTAGTCGGTGCCCCGGATGGTCAAGGCGATCCGATACCCGGCCGGAACCACGATCGAGGTCGGCAGGATCTCCACCACGAGGTCGACGATCTCGCCGTGGCGAGCGGCTGCAATTCGTCGTGAGAGTGATAAGGCCGATACTCCGTCGACAACTCCTCGTCGAGCTTGCGGTGGGACGCCCGCAGCCAGCCCTGCCCAACCGGGGTGTGGGGGTCGATCGCGCCCTGGAACGTCACCTCCTCGCCGGTCGGGGTCGAACACCCGCAGGACGGCGAAGACGTCGGCGTCGTCGTCGTCGACGACAGGGAGAGACTTAGCGCCGAGGGCCCGGTGATCTCCGTCGTCTGCTCGAGCGGGTCGGCGATGAACGTGAGGCCCTCGCCGACGCGGCTCGTAGCTCGCGGACGCCGGCGCCCTCCGCTGGCTCGGGTGAGAGCCTCGGGGTTCCGGGGTGGAGATAGAGGCGCGTCCAGCTCGTCCTCGCGATCGGCCACTCGCTCTCCGCCCGCTCGCTGAACGTGTCGTCGACGTGCCGCACCTGCAAGAGCACGCGGGGCTGCCGACTCCAACCGGTGTCCTCCCCCTTCAGGAAGTGGCCGAAGAAGCGCTTCTGGAGCGCGACCCCGTAGTCGGTGTAGAAGTGCGTCCAGTGCTCGACGCCGTGCATCTCCAGCCACTTCTGGTCGGTGGCAGCGCGGATGAAGCCCTCGACGTTGCCGCGGAGGTGCAGTCCCTGCCCGCCCCAGTTGCCGGCGCTCAGGAGCGGGGTCGCCAACCGCTCCCAGTGACCCGAGCGCTCGCGGTGGTAGTCGTCGTCGAGGGGGTGGGCGAGGATCTCGGGCCCGAAATCGGTGCGGTTGCTCGGCCAGCTCATCCGGCCGACAGCGTCTCGTCGCCGCAGACCGAGCCGACCGCTGTTGGCGTTCGATCGGGCCGTGCTCGCCGAGCCCGTGCTGCACCGTCTTCACCTGCATGTCGTACCAGTTGGCCCAGAACGTCGAGAGGATGCCGCCGTGATGGGTCGCGTCTCGGTACCAGTCCGACGCGCCCTCCCACACGCACATCGCCGCCAGGTGCTCCGGCTGAAGGCTTGCGACATGCCACTGGTTCATGCCGTAGTACGAGATGCCGTTCAGGCCGACTTTGCCATTGCTACCATGGCTGCGGTGCCCGCCCACTCGATGCAGGCAGCGAAGTCAAGCGTCTCGCGCGGCGAGAAGGGGTCGATGTGGCCGGGTGAGCGTCCTGCGCCGCGCGAGTCGACCCGCACGCAGGCGTAGCCGTCCGGCACCCACTTCTCCGGATCGACGACTTCCCAGTTCTGGTACCTGTTCGTCGACCCTGCGGCGACGTCCGGATGTGTTCGGACCATGTCTCCCACGCTCGGGTATCCGTCCTGGAACGACAGGCCCTTGGCGTATGGCCCGTAGTAGGATCACCGGGTAGGTCTCCTCGCCGATCCGGGCGATAGACGTCGGCCCGCAGAACGAGACCATCGTCCATCGGGATGGGACGTCCCATTCGATCCGCATGC
Organism: uncultured Thermoleophilia bacterium; assembly: GCA_963800515.1. Classification (GTDB taxonomy): domain Bacteria; phylum Actinomycetota; class Thermoleophilia; order Gaiellales; family F1-60-MAGs149; genus CAWDBC01. The sequence goes on along the minus strand of CAWDBC010000001.1, from coordinate 496,640 downwards.
CGTCGCGCACTTCCACGATGGGGTCCTGCGAGCCTGCTTCCATGGGCACTGACGTCTCCTGGTGTGGGAAGGGCGCACTCACGCCATCCTGCTGTCGCCGGCCGCGTGGAGGCCGAACGGAAGTGCATCGCCGGCTCGCCAGCGCTGTTCGAACTGCGAGCGGATGCCGGCGCCCCGGGCGCGCCGGACCAGCGCGGCGCCCAGGCGGAGTTGGCGAGCCTCCCAGCGCGCCAGCGCGCCGGCGCGATCGTGCGGCGTCTCGGCGAGCGCCGCACCGAGGGTCCAGGCGTCCTCCGCTGCCTTCGCGGTGCCGGCAGCGACGTGAGGTCGCACCACGAAGGCCGCGTCACCCACGAGCGCGACGCAGCCGAAGGCCATTCTCGGGACCACGACATCGAAAACCGCTTGAACGAACGGGGCCGTGCTCGCCTCCACGGCCTCCGCGAGCTGCCACGGCAGCGTCTCCCGGGCGGACCGCCGGAGCTCGTCCACGCGCTCGGAGGGAACAGCGCCGGGAGCGAGGGAGACTGGGTGCCGGCGCCCGTGACGGTCGGAGAGCAGCCGTTCGAGGTCGACCCCCTCGGCGACGTTGCGATACCAGACCCAGTTGACCGTGCGCGGCGCTCCCGCGCTACTGTCGTCAGCCGCCGGGATCGGGTAGGCGAGCATGTGGCTGGAGGGGAGCACGCTGTAGCACAGCGAATCGCGCAACGCGTCCCGTGCACCCGGCGAGAGCTCCGACTCGACAACCGTCCCACGCCAACCGACGTAGCCGGCGTACACGGTCGCAACGTCGGGGAGGAGGGCGCGCCGCCCCATGGACCCGATTCCATCGGCGCACACGAGGAGTTCCGTCCGTTCGAAGGCACCGTTCCCTAATTCCACCGTGACGCCGTCGGCGCTCTGCGTGAAACCTGCCACGGGCTGTCCGAGGTGGTAGCGATCCGGATCGGTTGCGGCGAGCAGTTGCGCGTGGAGCGCCACGTACGAGCTGAAGCGGTAGCTGCACGCCAGTTCGTGCGTGGCGTGTCCCTCACGGTCCAGATAGCGCAGCCGCACCACGCGCGAGCTGTACACCTCGGGGTCGACGGGAATCGCGCGGGCGGTCGCCGGGTGGAGCACGATCCCGGCTCCACGTCCCTCGAGCGGTCTTGGCGAGCGCTCGTAGACGTCGACATCGAAGCCTGCCCGTCCAAGGGCTATCGAGGCCGACAACCCGCCGAGCGAGCCGCCCATCACGGTCGCGTGCTGGCGTCGTCCCTTCGCACCGGCCATCGAGTCCATCCTGCTCGCGCGGCGGGGGAATGCCAAAGTCGCATGGACTATCGCGCCGATCGGAGAACGCGATGGACGGCCGCTCAGGCGATGACCAAGGCGTTCGCCGGCGAGCCCGCCCATTCCGTCTCCTGCATCAGGTCGACGAACTTCCGGGCGAGCGGCGCCCAGTCGGCACGTGAGTAGACGCTCAGCTCCCGCCCGACCGGCGGCTCGACCCGGAGCACCGCGCCCTGAAGGCCTTGCGGAACCGTGTTCTCCGGCACCAGCGTCGGCCCGACGCCGGCTGCTGCGAGCTGCGCCGCCGCCTCGACTTGAGACGTCAGCACCGCATGTTCCGGTTTGAACGGCGGTGACGAGCCGGTCGCGCACGCCGCGATGACCATGTCGTAGAGACCGTTGTCGGAGTCGAACAGCACCCACTTCCGCTGCGAGAGCGCGAAGAGCGGGATCGACGCCCGCGCAGCCAGCGGATCGTCGGGAGGCAGCACGATGACGAACTCCTCCCATCCCAGAACCTCTACGGGACCACTCCAGTCGAGAGGGGGCGGTCCGATGCCGATGTCGCTGACACCCTGACGGACCGAATCCTCGGCGAGCTTCCGGTGGGTGAACTCGTGCAGGCGGATCGAGGTACCCGGCAGGCGTTCGCGCCAGCGGCGGATGACGGTGGGCAGGAGTCCGGCGGAAATCGAGCGGACGGTGCTGATCTCGAGTTCGCCGGTCTCGAGCTGAAGCGCGGTCCGCGCGGCGCGAACCGCGCGCTCCGCCGAGTACACGGCATTGCGGGCGTGAGGAAGGAACGCCTTACCGGCCGACGTGAGCTTGACCGACCGGGGCAACCGTTCGAGCAGCGGTCCGCCGAGCTCCGCCTCGAGCAGGCGGACCTGCTGGGAGAGCGAGGGCTGCGCGACGTGCATTCGGTTCGCAGCCCGAGTGAACGAGCCTTCCTCGACGACGGCCAGCCAGTACGACATCTGACGAAGCGTCGTCATGCGCGTACCCTCGACATGAACCGCCGGAGGATAGCTGACTCCTATGGCCAACTTCGGGAATGCGACTTGGACAAGGCGGCAGCGCCGGCGCGAGACTGGCCGACGATGCGCGCCACGGGCTTGAATCACGTCAGCATTAGTGCCATCGACCTCTCCGAGTCCGTACGGTTCTACACCACGGTGTTCGAGCTCGAGCGCATCCCGACGTACACGTTCGCCTTCCCCACGCAGTACCTGCGCCTGGGCGACGTCCAACTCCACATCTTTGAGCGCCCGACCGCGGCGCCGTCGTTCCACCACATCGGCCTCAACGTCGACGATTTCGAGGGGGCGTACGTCCGAGCGCGCGACCTCGCGATTCTCGATCAGAGCGCGTTCTTCTCACCGATCTACGAATTGCCCGACGGTTCGGTCCAGCTCTATCTCCGGGATCCCGGAGGGAATCTGGTGGAGCTTGACTGGCCGGCGGTGGCGGCTCTCGATCGGGCGATCTTCGGCGACATCCCGCGTCTGGCGGACCGCGTGCCGCAGGCTGACGAGGGGCTCCGTGCGACCCTGTTCCCTGACTTTCCGCGCCGCCCTCTGCGCCCTTGAATACGGTTCCAAGGGGCGCGAACAGGGGGGCGCCGTCGACCGGTGCTGCGATGCCTTGCGTCGCTGACGGTGCGAACCGCGACTCCGTTGTCGCGGTGATCATGCGCGGCGGGGCGCCAAGCGACGATGAAAAGAACACGACGCAAGGAGACCGGTGATGGCATCTGGCGAACGCGCGGCCCGTCAGGTCCTCGAAGTCCCCGACGCGGCCTTTCCCCCGGACGTTCCTCTCTCACCCGGCGTCGTCGCCGGCGATTTCGTGTTCACGAGCTCCCTCGGAGCAACGGACTGGACGACAGGCTTGCCGCCAGCGGCTCGCGTCCACGACCTCCTTCCACTCTCCGGCGACAATCCCGTGCGCCTGGAGACGCGCGCCCTCTATAACAAGCTCGACGCCACCTTGGTCGCGGGCGGATCCTCACTCGACCGCGGCGTGCAGGTCAACCAGTGGGTGAACACGTACGGCAGCGAGGACGGCCGTGATCCGGCCGACCGTGACGAGGTCGCGCTTTTCTACGAACGTTGGCGCAGCGTCGTCCACCCGTACATCCAAACGCGCGATGAGTTCCTGCTCAGCGATCGGCCGGCGAGCGCGTGCATGCCCATCGACCGCCTCCCTTCGGTCGACGAGCACGTGCAGGTCGAACTGGTGTCCCTCACCGCGGCGTCGGGCATCGTCAAGCGTGCGTACGAGCACGAGGTTCACATGCCGCTCGGCGGCTACTCGATCGGCATCGAGGCAGGACCGTGGTTGTTCACCGCCGGGTTCACCGGCGTCGACTTCGTCCACGGCATCCGGCCGGAGTCCCGCGTGCCTGAATTCATCTGGTACGGGAACCAGATCTACAATGAAACGACAGAGACGCTACGCCAGCTGAAGGTGACGGTCGAGGCGGGCGGCGGTGCGCTCGCTGACACCGTCAAAGCGCTCGTCTACGTGACGCCGTTCGCGATGCGCAACCTGCCAGCTCTGGAAGAAGCGTGGAGGGTCTGGTGGCCGACGGATCCCCCGGCCCGCGCCATCATCCCGGTCTCTGGCGTCGGCCTGCGCGGGACGAACGTCGAGATCATGCTGACCCTGGTGCGCCCGGGTCACGGCCTCGAGCGCGAGCCGATCAGCACGGATCGAGCGCCTCGGCTCGGACACGCAGCGCAGGCTGTGAAGGCTGGCTCGTTGGTGTTCCTCTCGACGCAGCTCGGCATCTCCGCGGATGGCACGCCGGCGAGCAGGCCGGCGAACGATCGTGCCTTCCCACACCTTCGGCGGTCCGTCCGCGATGAGATCGCGCAGATCCACGAGAACGTGGACGCGATCTGCCGCGCCGCCGGCACCTCGATCTCACAGGCCGTCAAGACGCATCTCTTCTTGAACGACTTCGGCGACCTCAGCACGGCGCTGCCTGCCTGGGGCGCGGCGTTCAGCGAGGGGTACCCGGCGGGAGGGTTCTTCGAGACGCCGCCGGGAACGCAGGAGGTACCGAGTTGCCGTCTGACTGCGGACGTCATCGCCCACTGCGGCTGAGCGGCCTGCGCGTCATCACCTCCTACGCCGATCCGGCGAACGAACGAGGCGAAGCGGATCCTGACCGAGGAACTTCCCGACGCGATGCGTCGTGCGAGGTCCTGCCCGAACTCCTCGAGCACGAGCGATAATCAACCACGGTGGTCAAGGCGATGCTCGCCCCGCTCGTGGCCGACTACACGCAGCGCCTGGAAGATCAGCTGTGCGAGCGACGATACGTCGGCGACCTGCCGATCCTCCACTCCGGCGGCGGCGTCCTGACCCCCGCTGCCGCCGGCACGCTCGCTGCGCGCATCGCTGGCTCCGGCATCGCTGCCGGTGCGATCGCATCCAAGCACATCGCGACGCGCCCGCAGGTTCGCCTCGAGGACGGCCTGGGGCGAGGGGGCCCGCCATGCTCTGGAGAACGAGGACGCCGGCGGGGTGATCCGACCGGCGCGCGCGCGCGGCGTGGCCGCTCGATGAACCGCTGCCCGGCGACCCACGCGAGGCCGACGAGCGGCTCGCTCAACGCCGACTGAGAGTAGGGGACCCCAGCGCCGGCCGCGGAAGGATCCGGCGCGCTCCCTCCACCGCCTTCCGGCCACCGGGTGCCGAGCGTCGAGCGCTCGCCCCCCCGATGATGGAGGTCAGCCGGGACCAGGGTCGAGAAGACCAGGTTGCTCGTTCAGGAAGGGGCGCGGGAGAATGGCGCGCAAACCCTCGTCAGGAGCCTCCGTGAACGATCCGCTCTCCGTGCCGGTCATCGACATCGCGCCGCTCGTCGCCGGCAGCGCCTCCGCCGACGAGGCGGTGGCGGCGATTCGCGCGGCGTGCGAGTCGATCGGCTTCTTCGTCATCACCGGCCACGGGGTGTCGGATGCGGTCGTCGAGCGGATGCGGGAGCGCTCGCGGGCCTTCTTCGACCTCGATCCCGAGACGAAGGCGCGGACGCCGACGGCAGGCTCGATCATGGGAGGCGTGACGTACACGCCGGTGCGCGGGGAGGCCCTCGCGGCGAGCCGCGGCGAGCTGACACCCGGAGACCTCAAGCAGATCCTTGACTACGGACCGGCGTGGCCGGGCGGGCCGTGGCCCGACGAGCCGCCTGGCCTCCGCGACGCCTGGGAGGCCTACTACGGCGCGATGAGCGAGCTCGCCGGACATCTCAGGCGGGCGTTCGCCCTGGCGATCGGGCTCCCCGCGGACTGGTTCGAGGACGCCTTCGACCGCCACCTGTCGTCGCTCCGCGCGATCGACTACCCGGAGCTCGAGCAGGCGCCCGAACCCGGGCAGATGCGTGCGGGCGCGCACTCGGACTACGGGTTCCTGACGATCCTCCTCTCCGAGGCGTCGGCCGGCGGTCTCGAGGTCCAGCCGCGGAGCGGCGGCTGGGTGCGCGTTCCGAGCATCGAGGGCGGCTTCGTGATCAACATCGGCGACGCCATGCAGCGGTGGACGAATGACGCGTGGGTGTCGACGGTCCACAGAGTCGCGAACGCCTCCGCCGATCGCACCGGCGCGCGGCGCCAGTCGATCCCCTTCTTTCACAATCCGAACCCGGACGGCAGGATCGAGGTCCTTGACCGCTTCGTCTCCGCCGACCGGCCCGCGCGATACCCGCCCATCGCCTATCGCGACTATGCCCTGGAGAAGGCCGCCGCGACCCACGGCACAGCCGCGGCGGGTTGAGCGCGGCCCGGAGGGCCGCAGCGACCCCCCGGCCGTCCTCAGATGCAGGTGGCGCGCCTGCTCGCGTCCTTGCCGTCGCCGGCGCTCCGCGTCAGGTCGCCTGGCTCGGGGGTGTCGCGCGGTCCGGGAGGGCGCGGAAGAACCGGGTTGAGCCTGGGGGCGTCAGGCGTACGGCGCGTAGCGGCGGTGGAGCATGAGGTCGTTCCCGTCCGGGTCCGAGAAGAGGGCCATGTGACAGACACCGGTGTCCAGGATGTCGCCGGCGAACTCGACGCCCTTGGCTTCGAGCTTCGCGCGGGTGGCGGCGACGTCGTCGCACCCGAGGGCCCAGGGATTTCCCTTCTGTGCGACGAACGGCAGCCCTACCTTCTCCGGCTCCCAGATGCCGAAGCAGGTGTCGCCTGCCCACTGCTCGTAGCCCGCGTGCTCGTCGGGGCGGAGACCCAGGATGTCGCGGTAGAAGCTCCGGGCGCGGTCGGCATCCTGCGTCGGGACGCCGATGAAGTCGAGTCGGGTGATCACGCAGCAAAGGCTACCTCGCAACGCGTCGAGCGCTGGTTCCCAAGGCCATCAACGACGCGTCCGATCGGATGAGTTCGCGGGCCCCGCGCCAGCGGAGCGAGCAGGTGCTCGGTCCGCGGTTTCCCGCGCCCGAACAACCGTCGATCAGCGAATCGATCGATCGCCTGGACGCCGACCTGGTCCGAACTCGGCGGCCGAGGACGCGTCGTGACGTGTCATTCCTTGAAACAGGCGCCGCGGCCGCCGTAGCGCGGCCCATCGTCCCCGCGCCACGGCGACCAAGGGTCGGCGGCTACCGCCTGGCGATCGGCGCGTCGCCGAGCCGCGCCTGCGTGACGAGGAACCGGCGCGCCACCTTGACCCGGTGGGCGTAGCGCAGCGTGCGGGCGCGCACGCTGCGCGACGTCGCGGGAGCGGCGGCGGCGGGTGCGAAGTACGTCGACGCCGGGTTCGACTGGAGGAAGGAGTAGGCGAGCCTCTCGGCCGGGACGTCGGGCCGGGTGGCGCTTCCTCCATCGCGGGCCTCCGTCTTCGTGGACGGGCTCCGCGAGCGGGAGCGTATCCCCGGGCGTGCGAAGCGGAAGGGCTTCCGGCCGCCGAAACGCGAAAATCACCCTAACGGGGGGTCCTTCCGCCCATGGCCACCCCGCGAGGCGTGGCATCTTCGGTTGTACCCCGCAGCTTGACCGTTACGGCCCGGCCTGGTGCTGCGCCACGTCCCCCTCACCGGAAGACCTCGAACGGACGGGGAGGCGGCGCTACGTTGACGGACATGGAGCTCGACACGGACACCATCGTTGTCGGCGGCGGCGCGATGGGTTCCGCGGCGGCGTGGTCCCTCGCGCGTCGGGGCGTCGCGGTGATCCTGCTCGAGCAGTTCGCCATAGGGCACGAGCGCGGTTCGTCACGTGGCCCCACACGCATCTTTCGGTACGCGTACGCCGAGGACGACTACGTGCGACTCGCGATCCGTGCGAGAGACGCTTGGCGGCGACTCGAAGCCGCCGCCGGAGAGCCACTCTTCCGGCGCACAGGAGCGATCGACATCGGCCCGCACATCGACGACTGCGCACGAGCGCTTGCGTCGGCGGGTGTCGAACACGAGCTCCTGTCTGGCCGAGCCGCCGCTGACCGGTTCGAGGCTGTGAGCTTCGACGGAGTCCGGCGGGTTCTGCACCATCCCGGCGCCGGTGTGATCCTCTCCGAAAGGACGATCCGGGCTCAGGTCTCGCTCGCCGGCGCGGCGGGCGCGGTCGTCGTCGAGAACTGCCGTGTCCGAGGGCTGTCGGCGTCCCAGACCGGGGTCACGGTGCGCACGGAGACTCGCGACATCCGCGCCCGGACCGCAGTCGTGACCGCGGGCGCGTGGACTGCGGAGGTCCTGGCGCCGCTCGGCTGGGCTCTCCCGATCACCGGCTCTTCGACGCACGTTGCGTATTTCGGCTCCGCGAGCGACGCGATCGGCGAGGTGCCCGCGGTCATCGAGCGGTGGACCGACCCATCCACCACGTACGACTACGTCGTCCCGAGCGCCTCGTCGGTCGGAGTCAAGGTAGGGCGCTACTGGAAGGATCAGGTAGCTCTCGACCCGGACGAGCGGACGCTCGAGGTCGACGAGCAGATCGTCGCGCGTCACGTTGACTACGTCCGCCGGCGTCTCCCTCTTCTCGAGCCCACGCCCCTGCGGTCGGAGAGCTGCATGTACGAGATGACCCCGAGCGAGGACTTCATCGTGGACCGTGTGGGGCCGGTCGTCGTAGGGGCAGGGTTCAGCGGGCACGGGTTCAAATTCGTGCCCTTGATCGGCGAGATGCTCGCCGATCTCGCGACAGCAGAGGTATCGAGGCCGATCGTGCGGCGATTCTCGGTGACTCCCGACGTCTTGCCGGCCGACCACCGCGGCCTGTATACGGAATCCGGGGATTGGATGCGTCGGTCGGAGATCTGAGCGGGTGTAGCGCATGAATTGCCGTTTGTAGCGGACGTTTCGTCCATATTGCATGCAGTTTTCTTGACTCGGGATGCAGGCCGAGATATAACTCCCGCTCTCGATCCCGCGGAGGGCGGGAGAAACGGACGGTGAGCTGTGGATGTCGAGCGGGCAGGCGGTTCCCATACTGGGAACATCGAGGGGCCGGATGGACGGTCACACGGCCATATCGCCCCTGGGGACGTTGGTAGCGACCTCGAGTTCGAGCGTCGCGCTCTCGAGGAGTCGGTTGCCCACGACTACTCGACGAGCGACAACGGCATCGTGCCGCTGGACCGCCGCCGTCCCATGCTGCATTTCGCCGCGCTCGAGCTGACCTTCGAAGCCGGGTTCGGTTTCCTGCTCCTCGGTTTCACGATCCACGACGGGGGCATCCGGCTCGCCTCGACGATCGCCGCCCTGGTGCTCTCCTCGGCGATCTACGTGGCCTACGCAACCGTCGGCGGCTACATCGGGTCGCGCACCGGCCAGACGCACGCACTGCTGACGCGGTCGATCTTCGGAATCGCCGGCTCATGGATCGTGTCGGCGCTGACTGCGATCTCGTTGCTCGGCTGGGTGGGGTTCCAGGCGAACTTCACCGCGGTCATCTGGGACGGCCTGTACGGCTGGGGCCACGTGCTGGTGATCGGCCTGATCCTGGCCGGGGTGATGGTCGTGAACAACCTTCTCGGCTTCACGGGCATCTCCGTCTTCGCGCGCTACCTCGTGACGCCCATCTTCGTCGCTTGGATCCTGTACACGGTCATCAAGGGGTTCTCGGAGGGCAGACAGCGTGCTGGGTGCAACTCCGCAGACGACGGCGCCGATGACCTTCCTTGCAGCGACGGGCCTGGCAATCGGCTTTTACGTCTGGGGAAACGAGCCTGACATCTGGCGCTACGGGCAGCCGCGGTTCCTCTGGCCTATCCCGCCGTATGCCTTTGCGTTCGTGTTCGGACCGATCCTCTTCGGGATCGGTGGTTGGATCATGGCCGAGCTGTCGACGAACCACGAGTTCGGCCCCTCGCTGAGCTCGATCACCCACTACTCCCTGTTCGGCGCGCTCTGGCTGGCGTTCATCATCTCCATCCTCGGTCAGGTGTCGATCAACGACGGCAACTACTACGCGGCCATCAACGCCGGTCAGAACATCGTCGGCGGATGGCACCGCTGGAAGCGCGCCTACACCTGCATCATCATGGCCGGGTTCGGGGTCCTGGCGGCCTACATCATCCCGTACGTCATCACGAACGGCTTCGAGCGCCTGGCCGCTTTCATCTCGGTGACGCTCCCGTGCGCGACCATCATCATGGCGGTCGATCATTTCGTGCTGCCGCGCATGGTCGGCATCTCGCGCCCGCTCACGCGCGTGCCGGCGTGGTCGGAGACCGCCTACGTCAACTGGCCGGCGCTCTTCGCGCTCGCGGTGTCCGTGTGCTTCGGCGGTTACGCCACCGGTCTCTTCTCCTTCGTCGGCGAGGATGCTTCGACGTACTGGGGTGAGCCGGCACCCGAGGCTTGGGTGGTGGCGGCGGTCGTGTACGTCGTCGCGGTGTACGTCACGAAAGCAGTGGCAAAGGATCCTCGAAGGGTGATGGGCTTCCCGAAGTACCTACTCGACGCGAAGATCCCTGATCGTTTGGTGATCGACCCCGCCTCGGACGCCAGGAGAGAACCACGTGTCGCTGCCGAGGCCGACGCGGGCTCGCTCGGCCACTCCTCGGCAACCTGACGACGTCTGGCCGGGGGGACGCTTCCATGGTCTCCCCGGCCGACATCGGACCCGTGCAGACCGGGACGCGCGTTGCTGCCCGCTGTGGCAGCTGGACAGATCCTCTACCCCGAATGGACTGACTTGAGCACCGAATCAAACGGCGATCCCGGGATCACCCGGATCGGAGTGGACGTCGGCGGCACGTTCACCGACCTGATCTTCTACGACGACGAGAACCGGACGCGTGATCGGTCGGCGAAGGAACCGACGACGCCGGCGGCGCCGGAGGTCGGCGTCTGGCAACGCGACGCCGCAGCGGCGGTGCCGACCGAGGCGGTCGAGGCGGCCGATTACTTCCTGCACGGCACGACGGTCGGGCTCAACTCCCTGCTGGAGCGACGGGCGCAGCCGTCGGCCTGCTCACCACGCGCGGCTTCCGGGACATGCTCGAGATCCGTCGCGGCGACCGCGAGCGAGCCCTACAACCTGTTCTGGCGCCAGCCAGCGCCGCTCGTGCCGCGGCGCCTGCGGATTGCCCGTCACCGAGCGGATCCGCGCCGACGGCCGGTCCACCGGCCGCTCGTGGCGGACGACGTGCGACGCGCGGCTCGAGGTCCTCGCCGAGGAGGGCGTCGAGTGCGTCGCGGTCGCGTTCATGAACGCCTACGCGAACCCGGCGCACGAGCTCGCAGCCGAGCGACCGCTGCGCGACGCACGGCTTCGCGGGCGCGATCTCGCTGTCGCATCGCGTCTCGGGCGAGTACCGCGAGTACGAGCGCACGTGCACGACGGTGATCGACGCCTACGTGCGGCCGCGGATGTCCACGTACCTTCAGCGCCTCGACGGGCGGTCTTCGGGAGGCGCGGCTTCGAGGGCACCCTGCTCGTGACCCGCTCGGGCGGCGGCGCGATGACGCTTCGCCGAGGCCGAGGCAGCGGCCCTTCGAGACGATCCTCTCCGGGCCCGGTCGCCGGCGCCGAGGGCGCCGCCGAGCTGGCGCGCACGCCTCGGGCTCGACGAGCGTGATCACCGCCGACGTCGGCGGCACGAGCTTCGACACCTGCCTGATCACCGACGGCCGGCCGCAGGTGATGTACGAGGGCAAGGTCGATCGGGCTGCCGGTGCAGACGCCGTGGGTCGACGTCCGCTCGATCGGCGCGGGCGGCGGCTCGATCGCCGCACGTCGACGTCGGCGGCCTGCTCCGGGTCGGACCCGGGAGCGCCGGCGCGCGACCCGGGCCCCGCCTGCTACGGCCGTGGCGGCACGGAGCCGACGGTCACGGATGCCGCCTTCGCTCTCGGCATGCTCGGTCGCGGGCAGCTCGCGAGCGGCATCGAGCTCGACCGGGCGCGGCGCGAGCGGCGCTCGAGCCGCGTCGCACAGACGCTCGACTTGACGATCGAGGAGCTGGCGCGCGGGCATCATGACGATCGCCGCCGCCGAGCATGGCGAACGCGATCCGGGCGATCACGGTCGAGCAGGGCGCAGGATCCGCGCGCGCCTGCCTGATGGCGTTCGGCGGCGCCGGCCCGCTCTTCGGCACGCTCCTCGCGCGCGAGCTCGAGCTGACCGAGATCGTCGTTCCGCCGTACGCGGGCAACTTCTCCGCCTGGGGCCTCCTCGGCGCCGACCTCACCCAGGCGACCGCGCGCACGCGGATCATGCGTCTCGACGACGAGGCCGTGGCGGACGCGAACGCGATCCTCGACGAGCTCTTCGCCGAGCGTCGACGCCCGCGTCGGCGAGCGCGCAGGCGAACGGATCCGCGAGGTCGGCCTCGACATGCGCTACGTCGGGCAGGAGCACACGCTGACCGTACCGGCGTGCCATCGGTCGACGGGCGGATCAGCTGCGAACGCGACCGAGGTCCGCGACCGCCTTCACGCGCGACTACGAGCGCACGTTCGGCCACGAGATGGACGAGGACGTCGAGATCGTCTCGGTCCGCGCGACGCTCCGCACCCCGCTGCCGCGCCTGCCGCACCGGCGCTCGCCTCAGGCAACGGCCGACCGGAAGACCGCCGACACGCTCCGGTCGCGCCTATTCGTTCGCCCGGAACGAGCGGCTGCCGTTCGCGATCGTCGACCGGGCCGGCCTCGAGGTCGGCGTCAAGGTCTCCGGGCCCGGCGATCCTGCTCGAGGACACGGCCACGACCTACCTGGACGCGGGCTTCACCGCGCGACGCTGCACGAGCCGGCGTCCTCTACTCATCGACGGAGCGAGTCGCATGAGCGCCGAGCCAACGATGACTACCGCGGCGCGCCTCGCCGGCGCCGGAGCAGACGGCCGACGCCGATCCCGTGACGACCGAGGTCATCCGCCACGGGCTGAACTCCGCCGCCGAGTCAGATGAAGCGCGCGCTGATCCGCACGGCGTTCTCGCCGGTCATCTACGAGGTGCTCGACTTCGCAGCCGCGATCTACGACCGGCGAGGTCCGCCTGCTCGCGCAGGCGCCGAGCCTGCCGATCTTCATGGGCACGATGAACTTCTGCAGTCGAGGCGGCCGTCGAGGCCGTCGGCGGCGAGTCCGCGCTCGAGCCCGGGCGACATCATCCTCTACAACTGGCCCTACGGCACCGGCTCGCATCCGCAGGACGCTGCCGTCGTGATGCCGGTCTTCCTCACGACGACGAGCTGATCGGCTACACGACGATCAAGGGCCACTGGCTCGACATCGGCGGCAAGGAGCCCTACTCCACCGACACGGTCGACGTCTTCCAGGAGGGCACGATCTTCCCGGGCGTCAAGCTCTACAGCCGCGGCGAGCTCGTCGACGACATCTACAAGATGGCGCTCGCGAACTCGCGCCTGCCCAAGATGGTCTCCGGCGACATCAACGCCGAGGTCGTCGGCGTCCGCACCGGGACGCGCCGCATTCTTGCGGGTCGTCGAGCGCTACGGCCTCGAGACGTTCAAGAACTGCGGTCGAGCGGATGTTCGACCACGGCGAGGCGATCGTCCGCAGCTACTTCGAGCAGCATCCCCGACGGCCGCTACGTCGGCCAGGGCGAGATGGACGACAACGGCCTCGACGACGAGCCCGTCCCGTTCGAGGTCGCGATCGAGGTCGAGGGCTCGACCGTCCGCGTCGACTTCTCGAACGCGCCCGACGCGCGGCAGGGCCGATCAACTGCCCGATCGCCTCGCACCGTCTCCGCAGCCGCGATCGCGATCATCAATGCTCGCGGGCGGCGGCGAGTCGCCGAACGAGGGGCACTTCCGGCCGATCGAGGTCGTCGCCCGGCCCGGCTCGATGTTCCACCCCGTCCGCCCGTCCCCGTGCTTCCTCTACGGCTGGCCGGCGATGCAGGCGATCGAGGTCGATCTACAACGCGTCGCCGAGGCGATGCCCGGAGGCGGTCCCCGCCTGCAGCGGCGGCGACATCTGCGCGGTCGTCTGGTGGGGCGTCCGCGAGGAGACCGGCGAGCCCTGGGCGCGACGGGTCGCCGCATCCCGTCGGCCAGGGCGCCTCGGTGCACGGCGACGGCGCGAACAGCCTGCATCCACCTGATCGAGGCGGCCACGCGCTTCGCGCCGCTCCGAGGTCTGGGAGGCCAAGAACCCGTGGCTGCTCGAGCGCGTCGAGCTCGCGCGCCGACTCCGGCGGCCCCGGCCAGTACCGCGGCGGTCTCGGCGTGGACACTGTCTTCCGAGATCCTCGAGGACCGCTCCGTGACATCCGACCGCTCGAGCGCACGAAGAACGCGCCGTGGGGGCTCGCGGGCGGTCTTCCGGCGCGGCCCAACAGCGTTGCCCTCCAGTATCCCGACGGCCGACGGATCGAGTTCTCGAAGATCACGCGCCTGGAGATGCCGAAGGGTTCGATCCTCGAGATCCGAACGGGCGGCGGCGGCGGGTACGGCGATCCGTCTCTTCGCCTGGCAGAGAGCGTGCACGAAGACGTTCGGGAGGGTTACACGACCGAGGAGCACGCTCGCCTCCACTATCCGCATGCCTTCCGGTAGGCGGGGAAGCTGATGTCAACGCTGCGCATCGCCGTCGACGTCGGCGGGACGTTCACCGACATCGTCATCCTCGACGACGCGGGGTCGCTCGTCGTCGGCAAGGTCGCGTCCACCTCGGATCCAGTCGACGGCGTGCTCGCCGCCGTCCAGCGCATGGGGGTCGACCTCGCGCAGGCGGCGTTCTTCTCTCACGGCACCACCGTTGCGACCAACGCTCTGATCACCCGCCGGTTGCCGTCAGCAGCCATGGTGACAACGCAGGGCTTCCGCGACGTCATCGAGATCCGCCGCGGCACGAAGGAGGATCTCTGGGACACCTACAAGGATGTCGCTCCGCCGTACATCCGCCGGCGTCATCGCTTCACCGTCACCGAGCGCGTCGACGCCGCTGGCCGCGTTCTGACGCCCGTTGACGAAGCCGCGTTGAGGCGGCTCGCCGTCGAGCTTCGCGAGCGTGGCTACGCGACCGTCGCCATCTGCTTCATCAACTCCTACGCCAATCCGGCGAACGAACGCGAGGCGAAGCGGATCCTGAGCGAGGAACTTCCCGACGCGATGGTCTCGACGTCGAGCGAGGTCCTGCCGGAACTCTTCGAGCACGAGCGATTCTCGACCACGGTGGTCAACGCGATGCTCGGCCCGCTCGTGGCCGACTACACGCAGCGCCTGGAAGATCAGCTGCGCGAGCGAGGATACGTCGGCGACCTGCTGATCCTCCACTCCGGCGGCGGCGTCATGACCCCCGCTGCCGCGGGCACGCTTGCAGCACGCATCGCTGGCTCCGGCATCGCTGCCGGTGCGATCGCGTCCAAGCACATCGCGACGTTGTCGGGCTACCAGAACTCGATCGGCCTGGACATGGGCGGGACGAGCACCGACGTCTCGCTCACCCACGATGGCGAGATCCGTGTCACAAAGGACTGGTACATCGAATACGGCTATCCGATCTGCTTTCCCAGCGTGGAGGTCCTGACGATCGGGGCCGGCGGCGGCTCGATAGCCTGGATCGACCCGGCGGGGTCCCTCCGCAACGGACCTCAGTCGGCGGGGTCGAGCCCCGGCCCGGCGTCCTACGGAAAGGGTGGGTGGAGGCCACCAACACGGACGCCAACCTCGTCCTCGGTCGACTCGGCGAGAGTCTGATCGGCGGCGATATGACGCTGCAACGCGACCTGGCGGTGGAGGCGATCGAACGGCGAGTGGCCGCTCCCCTCGGCTTAGGGGTGACGGAGGCGGCGGCCGCGGTGATCAGGGTCGCGAACGCGAACATGGCCGACGCCGTGCGCCTCACGTCCATCCGCCGGGGTCACGATCCACGGGACTTCGCCCTCGTCGTCTTCGGCGGAGCCGGACCGCTCCACGGGGCGGCCCTGGCCCGTGAGCTGTCGATCCCGACCGTGCTCGTGCCACCGAGCCCGGGCATCACGTCGGCGCTTGGATGCCTCCTCGTCGACGTGCGCCACGATCTCTCGTCGATGTACCTTGGTCAGCTCGCTCAGACCGATCTCGACGATCTCGAGTCGCACTTCCTCGAACTCGAGGCGGAGGCGCGGCGTCGGCTGGAAGCCGAGAACATCCCGCCGGCGAACGTCCATCTGGCCCGGTCCATCGACATGCGCTACTACGGCCAGTGGCGCTCGATCGCAGTACCCGTGGAAGGACGAGTCGCCTCGCTGCAGGAGCTGGGCGAGCGCTTCCACGCGATGCACGCGAGGGAGCACACCTTCCGCCGCCAAGGCGCGAGCATCGAGATGTATCGGCTCAACCTCACGGCGGTCGGCATCACGCAGAAGGCGGAGCTGCCGCGGCACCAGTCGAACGGCGGGCGTGCCGCGGCCCACAGCGAACGGCCAGTGTTCTTCGATGAGGCCGGTCAAACGGTCTCGACCGAGATCTACCGTCGTGGCGATCTCAGCGCCGGCACCGTTCTCCACGGACCGGCCATCATCGAGCAGCTCGACTCCACGACCGTCGTGCCCCCCGGAGTGCGAGCAGAGATCGACGACTGGCTCAACATCCGTCTGCACGTCCAGGAGAATTGACACGTGGCTACGCTGAAGAGTGTCCCGACCACGACCGGTGACGGACCGGCACTCGACGCGGTCACCTTCGAGGTACTGAAGAACGCGTTTACGACGATCGTTGATGAGATGGCTGAGCAGATCCTGCGTACCTGCCACTCGTTCGTCATCTACAACCGCGACTTCTCGTCGGCACTGTGCGACCGTGACGGCAACACGATCGCCCAGGGCAGTCAGGACATCTCCGTCCACGTCGGGACGCTCCACTTCACCGCGAAGGCGATCATCGAGGCGTTCTCCGGCGACATCAACGAGGGCGACGTCTTCGCGGTCAACGACCCGTACCTCGGCGGCACCCACCTGTCCGACGTCCGCGTCGTCCGTCCGATCTTCCACGACGGCGAGCTCATCGCCTACGCACAGTCGAACGGCCACTGGGCCGACGTCGGCGGCAGCGTCCCCGGTTCGTTCGACGTCAGCGCGAAGGAGCACTTCGGCGAGGGGTTGCGGATCCCGCCGGTGCGCCTCTGGGACCGGGGACGGTTCCTCGGCGACGTCGCGCGGCTGATCGTCTCGAACACACGCGTGCCATCGGACGCCGAGGGAGACCTGTTCGCCCAGGAAGCTGCGACTCGAGTCGCCGAATCCGAGCTCCTACGGCTCATCGCAAAGTACGGCCGGGACACCATCCTCCAGGCCTTCGCCGAGGTGCAGGACTACGCCGAGCGCTTCCTACGGCGCCGCCTCGCCGACGCGCCGGACGGGACCTGGGAGACCGAGGACTACCTCGACTTCGACCCCGCCGCGGAGGAGGAGGGGCTCGTTCCGGTCAAGATCAAGATGACGATCAGCGGCTCGAACATCCACGTCGACCTGACCGGCTCACATCACACGATCGGCTCGATCCTCAACTCCGGCTTCGGCGGAACCTTCTCAGGTGTCGTCGGGGGGATGAAGATGATCTTCCCGGACGTGCCGCTGAACTCCGGATTCTTCCGGCCGATCGACGTCGACGGCGCCCGAAGGCACCATCGTCAACGCTCCGTGGCCCGTCGCGGTGAGCGGATTTCTGATGACGTACGAAAAGATCATGAACACCGTCATCGAGATGTGGTCCAGCTCATCCCGGAACGTGCGATGGCGGCGTCGTACCAAGAGGAATACCTGCTCGTCGGCGGCCGCGACGCCCGCACGGCCACCCGGCCGGTCTTCATGTGGTACGACTGGATGGCCGGCGGGTGGGGCGGCCGGAACGGGCGCGACGGTGCGAACGGCCAATCGCCGATCTTCGGGGTCGGGCTGATGATCCAGCCCGTTGAGGGGCAGGAGCGGCTCTCGCCGATCCTCACGACGGAACACCAACTGCTGATGGACTCCGCCGGCCCGGGTCGCTACCGCGGTGGAGTCGGCGTGACGAAGGGCGCGGTTCTGACCGAGGCGGACGGTACGGTCATGTCGTACCTCTGCGACCGCGAGCGCTCCGTTCTCTGGGGCATCGAAGGCGGGCTGCCTTCGAATCCTCTCGGTGTGCTCCTGACTCGGACCGACGGGACCCGTGAGGCGCTGGGCGCAGCGTTCTCCAACGTACCACTCCGCACCGGGGACGTGTTCTCCCGGCCGTCAGCGGGCGGCGGCGGCTATGGCGATCCCCTGGAGCGCGATGCTGTGCTCGTCCTCGAGGACGTCATCGACGGCTATGTCAGTGTCGAGCGAGCGTCGAAGGACTACGGCGTGGTCATTCAGAGCGACCCCTCAGAGAGAGAAGCGTTCGGGTACGCCATCGACCACCCCGCAACCGACCGGCAACGCGCCGCGATCCGTGCCGAGCGGGTCCTCTGGCTCCAACAGGAGCCCGAGGACGTCGCACTGCGTTTCCAACAGGGGGAGCTCGACGTCCTCGACCTCGTGCGGCAATACGGCGTCATCGTCGACTGGGAAACCGGAACCCTGATGCCCCGCACGACGGCGACGTACCGCGGAATGCTCGCACGGCGCGCGTCGGCCTACTGGACGGCATCCTGAGCACCGAACTCACCCCGCGCTCCGGCGCGGCGGCGACTCCTCCAGCCGGAGAAGGATCGTCTCGATCAACTGACCCGTAGAGAGCACGTGCGTCCGCATCAACTGACGTGCAGCCTCAGGGCTTCCCGCCAGGATCGCCTCGCGGATCGCACGATGCTGCTGCACGTTCGTCTCCCACTCCCCGCGCAGGTCGAGCGTCCCGGTCCACACCTCATGGACGTGGAAGAACCGGCGAACGCTGCGCGCCATCTCCGCGAGACGTGGCGAACCTGCGACTTCGATGATCAAGTCGTGGAACTCGTTGTTCGCATGCTCCGACTCCAACGACATGCGACGAAATCCAGGCTCCCCGGGATCACTGCGCCGGAGCGCTTCAGTGACCCTCGCGAAGTCTCCCTCGGCGACTGCCAATCGCTCGAGGTGAACCGGCGTCATCCTCGGCGTCGCCAGGAACGCGGCAAGACCCTCCAGCTCGGACCGCAGCAGAACCGCCTCACGAAGATCATCCCGCGAGAGCTCGGTGACGCGCGCACCGCGATTCGGGATCAGCGACACCAGGCCAAGCGCCGCCAAGCGGCCCAAAGCCTCTCGAACCGGTGTCCGGCTTACTCCGTACTTTCGCGCGAGGCTGTCCTGCCGTAGGACCTCGCCGGGCGCCAACTCGCGGGAGACGATTGCCTCCTCGATCAGGACCGCGATGTCCTCCGGGCTCGGCCGCCTCCCTTCCACGCTCCCGAATCGTATACAAGTCGGCTTTCGAGCTCCTTGGTGAGGCGGGTCCACGGCACGACTCGCGAGCAGAGAAGCCGGTGTCTCCCGAGGTGCCCCGTGGCCCGTTCGTCAGTCGACCGGCGCGGGCCGCTGCGCCGTCCACGGGCCACCGCCGCGAAAGGCGAGCAGGACGAAGCCGCCGGCCACGGCCGTCCACTTCCCGGCGAGCGGGTCCACCGCCAGCGTGACCGCGCCGCCGGCCACCGCCAGCACAGAGCGCCCAGGCAAGCGCGTCGAACACCGGCAGCCCGAACGCGCGCAAACGGCAGGAAGTGGACGCCGACCACGAACACGACCCAGACCACGATCAGGTCGCTGGGCCGGTCGAGGGCGCGAATGACCAGCGCGCCCACCGGGATCGCGACGACCTCGGCGGCGACGCAGAGCAGGTAGGTGCGCAGCGCGCCCGGCCGTGGCCGGGGCGGCGCGGCCGCGGGGCTGCGCGCGAGCAGCGCAACGGCGAGAACGAACCTGCGATGCCGACTGCACGGAGCGCGACGGCCCAGGGCAGGCCGCCGGCGTTCGCGACCACGAAGACCAGCCCCGCCACCGCACCGATCACCGAGCCGGTGGGCAGACGCCGCATCCACGCCTCGTGCCCCTTCCGTGCGGATCGAACGCGTAGCCGGACTGCCGCTGGGCACATCGGCATCAAGCTGCACTGGTCACATGGGGTCGGTCCGGGTGCGGCGCGAATTGACGGGGGCCGACGACGAAGCAGGCGACCCCGTTCGGCGAGTCGCCGCACGGTCGGCCGGGGCCCGCACCCGGGAGCTTGCCCCGCGTCCTGCCTGCGACCCCGGCGCGGGTCCTGAGTCGGTCGCTGCGCCGAGCCGGCGCTCGCGCGGGTGTTGGCCTGCCGTCGGGTCGCCGGCGCGGTCAGCCGCCGACGCGGTAGTGGAGGTGGACGACGCCGCTTGCGAACCGGCGCTCGATCGAGAAGCTCGAGTCGGCGCGCGGACGTCGGTCCGGCAGGGCGCGCTTGCCGCCGCCCACCACGATCGGGCAGAGGAACAGGTGGCACTCGTCGACCAGCCCTGCACCGATCGCGTGGCCGGCGAGCTCGGCGCCCCCGACTCGCGATGTCGGCCGTCCGAGGACTGCTTGAGCCGCAGGAGGGCGTCTCGATCGAACTCGCGCTCGATCCGCGTCCTCACGCTGGATGCCGTCTCGAGCGTCCGGGAGTACACGATCTTCTCGGCCGCCCGCCAGATCGCCGCGTAGTCGCGGAACACCGCCGGCTCGTCGGCTCGGTGCTCGCGGTCTCCCAGAACACCATCGTCTCGTACATCCGGCGCCCGTAGAGGTAGATGCCGATCGGCCGCTCGAGATCGTTGACGAACGCGTGCACCTCCTCGTCCGGCGCCGCCCAGTCGAACCTGCCCTCCTCGTCCTCGACGTACCCGTCGAGCGAGGCGATCGCCGCATAGATCAGCTTGCCCATCTCCACTCCGATCGGTCGCGACGGTGGAGCTGCCCCGTCGGTTCTCGATGACTCATCGAGGGCCTCGGTGGCGACCCTGCTGTGGCGCGCATGGTCTCGCTCCTTTCGTCAGTGCCCGCTGGGGGCGATGTTGTGGTTGAGGTGGAAGACGTTGCCGGGGTCGTAGGCGTCCTTGACGCGCGGTCAGCCGGGCGCGCTGGGCGTCGGAGTAGGCGCGGCGCACGCCGGCCGCGCCCTCGTCGCTGAGCGCGTTGACGTAGGCGCCGGCGGCGAACGGATCCAGCTTGGCCGCCGCGCGCGCGCGCGGCTGCCATGCGCACGCCGTCCTCGTCGGGATCGGTCCACCTCGCGCCGGCGACGTATTCGAAGCGGGTGCGGCGATGGCTGAACGCGGTGGCATCGTCGTCGATGTCGGCGATCGCGCCGCCGTAGGCCTGAAGGCTGACGTCGGGCAGCGTCGGGTCGGCCGGATCGCGGTCCAGCAGCGCGCCGATGGCGCCGTCGGACAGCTCGGGCAGGTAGTGGCCCTTCCAGTAGCGCCGATACGAGTGGCCCTCGACGTCGTCGTCGCGCGTTTGCAGCGCGAGGTAGGAGACCTCGCGCACCGCCTCGCTCGTCGGGCACGCCGATCGCGCGCAGCGCCGGCAGCAGCGACGCGGCCGGCGTCCGGGTCGCCGACCCACACGTACCCGAGGGTGACCGCGTCGCCCGAGATCTCCGCGGTGAGGGTGGCCTGCGCGCGGGGCCTGCTCGGCCAGGTCGCGCCAGCCGCGCATCGCCTCCGGCGGCGCGGTCGAGCGGGAAGGCGAGACTCGGCGACCAGGGCCCGGGTGCCGACCGGGTGCAGCCGGAACTCGAACTCGACGACGATGCCGAAGTTGCCGCCCCCGCCGCGCAGACCCCAGAACAGGTCGGGGTGCTCGTCGGCGGATGCGCGCACCACCTCGCCGTCGGCGGTGACGACGGTGCAGGACACGACGTTGTCGCAGGTGAGGCCGTGCTGGCGGGCCAGCCAGCCCATGCCGCCGCCGAGCGTCAACCCGCCGACGCCCGGTGTGGGACACGTTGCCGGCCGTGGTCGCCAGGCCGAAGCGCTGGGCGGCGCGGTCCAGCGCGCCGAGCAGCGCCCCGCCCTGCACCCGGGCGCGCTGCGCGACGCGGATCGACGGCGACCCGGTCCAGATCCGGCGAGGTCGATCATCAGCCCGCCGTGCGGGACGGCGAGGCCGGCGATGTTGTGGCCGCCGCAGCGCACGCCGATCTCCAGGTCGTTCTCGCGCGCGGTGCGCACGGCGGCGACGACGTCGTCGACCGTGGCGCACCGGACGATCAGCGCCGGGCGGTGGTCGATCATGCCGTTCCAGACCGACCGGGCGGCGTCGTAGCCGGGCGTGCCGGGGGTGAGGAGGTGGCCGTCGAAGCGCGACGGCGAGCGACGCTGGTGGGGCGCCGCTCGGTGGTCGTCATGGCGTGCACACTTCCAGTAATCGGTCCCTCTGGTAAGGTCCGATCTGGTGCCGGTTCGGAGGACCAATTTGTCGGCCGTCTCCGAGCTGGCTGATCGATCTGGACCGCACGGGCGGCGGCGCGCTGCATCGACAGATCGAGGCGTCGATCCGGCGAGCGGATCCGCTCCGGCGCGCTACCGGCCGGCATCCCGCTGCCGCCGACCCGCGTCTCTGGCGATCGAGCTGGGCGTCTCCCGCGGCGTCGTCGTCGAGGCCTACGCACAGCTCGTCGCCGAGGGTTACCTGACCAGCCGCGAGCGGCGGCTACACGCAGGTGTCGCCGGCCGCAGCGGCGGCCGCCTCACCCGCCGGACACGCGCGCGACCACGCCGGTCGGCTCCGCCGCTGGCCGGAGCCGGTGGTCAACTTCGGCTACGGCCGCGGCAACCTCGCACGCCTTCCCGCGCCGCGCATGGCTGCGCTCCGTGCGCCGCGTGCTGACCGAGACCCCCGACGAGCGCCTCGGCTACCTCGACGGCCGCGGCGCGGTCGAGCTGCGCTCGGCGCTCGCCGCCTACCTCAACCGGGTCCGTGGGACCAACGCCCACCCCGAGACGATCGTCATCACCAACGGGTACGCGCAGGCGGTCGTCGCTGCTGCTCGGCGTGCTCGCCGCCGCGCGGCGCCAGGACGCTGGCCGTCGAGGACCCCTCGGCCGTCGGACGACGCCCGCCCGATCGCGCGACGCCCTCGGCATGGACGTGGTCGGCGTGCCGGTCGGCGACGACGGCGTGCGCGTGGACGCCGTGCCGCGACTTAGACGCCGACGTGCTGATCCTCACCCCGTCGCACCAGTGGCCGACCGGCGGCGTGCTCTCGCCCGAGGCGCGCGCCGCCGTGCTCGCCTGGTCGCAGCGCACCGGCGCGCTGGTGCTCGAGGACGACTACGACGCCGAGTACCGCTACGACCGCGCCCCGATCGGCGCGATTCAGGGCCTCGATCCCGAGCGGGTCGCCTACGCCGGGACCGCGAGCAAGACCCTCGCACCGGGGCTCCGGCTCGGGTGGCTCATCCTGCCCCCGACGGCTCGTCGAGCCGTTCGCCGAGGCCAAGCTGCTCGCCGACCGCGGCTCCCCCATCCTCGACCAGCTCACCTTCGCCGACTTCCTCTCGCGGGGCCAGTTCGACCGTCACCTGCGGCGCATGCGCCCCGTCTACCGCTCCCGCCGCGACGCCCTGCTGGCCGCCCTCGCGCAGCACCTTCCCGATTTGCGACCCGCCGGGATCGCCGCCGGGCTGCACCTGGTGACGTGGCTGCCCGACGATCTCGACGAGGCGACGGTGATCGCGGCCGCCGCCCGCGAAGGAGTCGCCGTCGCCGGCGTCTCGCCCTACCGGCTCTCCCCGGCGCCGCGCGGCGGTCTCATCTTCGGCTACTCGAACCTCAACGAGCGGCTCATCGCGCGACGGCGTCAGCCGCCTGGCCCGCGCCGTCTCGAGCATCCGCCAGATCACGGCCACGGCAACCAGGCCAACGACGTAGCGGCCAGCCGCACCTGGCTGGCCGGCGCGCGAAGTTGGGTCAGCGCGTCATGGGTGTGTGGTCCCGGGGACGACGACGGCTCCGAGATGCTCGTGCCCCGGACAGCCCGGCTCCGCCGGGACGGACTCTTCCCGACGGCCGCACGAGGTCCGTGGCCTAGCGAATCCCGACGCCGGCGCCCGAGCCCATGCCCTGAGCGTCGGCGACCAGGGCGGCCCGGCGATCTTCCTCGTCTTCGAGGGCGCGCGCGACGCCGCGGGCGAGCAGCTGCCGCTGGCGGTCGAGCGCGTGCTGTCGTTCTGCCGGCGCCACCGTCTTCAGGTCAGCGAGCGCCGCCTCGAGCCGCCGCGTCACCTGCGGGAAGCCGCCGGCGGCGAGCCGGATCTCGTCGAAGGCGAGCCGCACGTAGCCGTCCCAGTCGAGTCCGGGCTCGATCAGCCGGAGCTCGCCGGCCTTCTCGCGGAGGTGCCCGTTCGGCAACGGGTGGGGCGATCTGGCGCAGGCAGTCGTGCAGTCGGTTGACGACCTGGACCGGCGTCGTCGCGTCGTTGGACGACGTGCCGAGCGCACGCTGCGCGACGTCGACGAGCTTGCGGAGCCCGTACGCGGGATCGTCCTGGTGCGTGCGCTCGTCGTCGAGCACGATCAGGCTCCGTACGTGCTCCCGATCGAGCGGCGCGCCGCCGCCGCCCTGCACGCGCACGAGCGGCGAGCCTCGTGTCACGAAGTCGCCCATCATCGGCACGATCTCGAGCATGCAATCGGCCCGACGCGCCTCGGCGACCAGCCCGGCGCGATCGCTGTGGATCACGTTGCCGGCGCGACGGGAGAGCACCACCTCGCGTCCTCACGAATCGGCGCCGGCGGGAAGAAGCGGCGCGCCCAGCTGGTCCCTCAGCTCATCCCCGACGAGGTCGACGGTCGGCCCACGCGGAGCCGCTGCCCGGTGTCGACCGCGCGCAGGGAGAAGACGGCGAACGTGAAGAGGTTGCGCCGAAGACGGCGATCGCGAGCTGGTCGCCGCGGTCGCGGAGGAGAGCGCGCACGATCCGTGGCGAGAATTGCCCCATCGCCAGCTGCACCGCGACGAGGGTCACCGTCAGCACCATCGACGTCGAGGTCACGACGGCCGTCGCGATGGTGGTCAGGATCAACTGCGCATCTGTCGCGTTCCCGACGATGCTCTCGAAAGCAGCCCGACGTTCCGGCGGTCGATCGCGACCGTGAGGAGGGAGAGCGCGAGCCCGGCCAGGATGCCCAGCCACGGGATGATCCAGAGGCGCTGCCCGATCCCGTGCGCGATGCGGTACGTACGCGTGGCAGCCACGTACCCGGAACGCCCTGCGATAAACGGATGCGGCTGGGCGGTCCCAGGCAGCGCGGGCTCCCACATCTGGCTCGGCCAGCTCTCCAAGCGCCGACCACCACGCCCTTCAGGAACGCCCCCTCTGGGACTCGAACCCTGGATCCCCCTCCTTTCCGTTCGGGGCGGGGTAGTCGCTAGGCGTAGATCCTAGGAGCGTTGTTCATTCGGGCCAAGCACACAGGCGCAGGAGGCCTGGATGAAGCTTCACGGTAACGCGCGGCTGCGTTACATGGAAGACGATTGTTGGTCAGTCGGGTCTGCGTGCTCGGGGTCCCGGTCGGGAAAGCCGCGGCGGCGGCCGGGTCGAGTGCGCGGACGGCGGCAAGGCAATCGAAGCGCGGACGGCGGGTAGCCGGGCGGCGGGTGCATGCCGGAGCGATCGCGGCCCCGGGACGGGGCGGTAGGGACCGCGGATCTCGCGGGGGCGGTCATCGCGGCGGCTTGTCGCGCGCGACGAACGGGTGGGCCGTGGTGTCGGCCGAGGGGATCGTGACCGTGACGGACAGGCCGCCGTCGTTGCGGGGACGGGCCGCGGCGGTGCCGCTGTGGATGGTGGCGATGGACGCGACGATGGTCAGGCCGAGTCCGGAGCCGTCATGGGAGGTGCGGTCGTTCAGCCGCTGGAAGGGCTGGAAGATGCGGGTGGCATCCGCCGGGCTGATGACCGGGCCGGTGTTGGCCACGGTCAGCTCGCTGCTGCCCGCCGCGGTGCGGGTGCTGATCCAGATGTCACCGGAGGCGGCGTTGTAGCGGATCGCGTTGTCGACAAGGTTCGCGATCAGGCGTTCGGCCAGCACCGGGTCGCCTGATATGCGGGCGGGTTCGAGCGTGGCGTGCACCCGCCGGTCGGCCGGGTCGGCGGTGTCGAGGACGTCTTCGGCGAGCGTGGCCAGGTCGACCTCCTCGTGGACGGTGAGCCCGCCCTCGTTGCGGGCGAGGATCAGCAACGCGCCGATGAGGTGCTCGGCATGATCGACCGCGGCGCGGATGTCCGCCGCCATGCCGCGGAGGTCCCCGGGCGAAGCGTCGGGGTTGCCAAGGGCGACGTCGACCGTCGTGCGCATGACGGCGAGCGGAGTCCGCAGTTCGTGGGAGGCGTTGGCGATGAATTGCCGCTGCGCCTCGAACGCGACCTGGAGGCGGCCGAGCATCTCGTCGAAGGTCTCCGCCAGTTCGCGGAGTTCGTCGCGGGGACCGCGGAGCGCGACGCGCCCAGACAGGTTGTGTTCCGACGCGGCGCGGGCGGCCGCGGTGATCCGGTGCAGCGGGCGCAGCGAACGCCCGGCGGCGATCCAGCCGAGGATCGCGGCGACGGCGCTGACCATGGCGAGCGTGATCAGCGAGTACTGCAGCAGGTGCGACAGGGTGAGATCGCGCTGGTGCTGCGCGCCCTGAAGCCGGAGGTACGCGTCACACTTGGCCACGATGCGCTCGTCGGGACGCGCGCTCAGCTGCTCGGCGCGGCACCGCGTCAGGAAGCTGGCCGGAGCCTGCTGGCTCTGCCCCTGCGGCGCCAGACGCGCGACCAGGATGTAGCTGACGGCGACGACGATCGCCCCGCAGACGCCGAACAGGCCGGTGTAGATCAGGGTCAGCCGAGCCCGGACGGGTAGCCGCGGGCGGCGGCTCACATCCGGTATCCCTTGCCCACCACGGTTTCGACCAACGGCGGGTCGCCGAGCTTGCGCCGCAGCCGGGCCATCGTCACCGAAACGATGTTGCTGAACGGGTCGGCGTTGGCATCCCACACGTGCTCGAGCAGTTCCTCCGCGCTCACCAGGACCCCATCGGCGGCCAGCAGAGTCTCCAGGATCCCGAACTCCTTCCGAGTCAGAGACAGCGGCCGGCCGCCGCGGCTCGCGCGGTGCCGTGCGCGGTCCACGATGAGATCGCCGCGGCGCACGACCGGCGGCGCCGACGGCGCCCGCCGGGATAACGCCCGCACGCGGGCGACGAGCTCGACGAAGGCGAAGGGCTTGCCGAGGTAGTCGTCCGCACCCAGTTCCAGCCCGTCGACCCGGTCCTCGACGTCGGCGGCGGCCGTGAGCATGAGGACCCGCGGGCCGGAGCCGGCCACCGTCCGGCACACCCGATCCCCATGCACGATCGGCAGGTCACGGTCGAGCACGATCACGTCATACGCGGTTA
This sequence comes from uncultured Thermoleophilia bacterium, assembly GCA_963800515.1. Taxonomy (GTDB): domain Bacteria; phylum Actinomycetota; class Thermoleophilia; order Gaiellales; family F1-60-MAGs149; genus CAWDBC01. The sequence continues at coordinate 469,637 of CAWDBC010000001.1, read as the reverse complement.
GTGCGGCGGCTTCCAGCGCCGCCGCACCGTCGTGGACGATGTCCGCGGCGATCCCGACCTGACGCAGTCCCTGAGCGATCCGGCCGGCGAGCGTCGCATGGTCCTCGACCACCAGCACGCGCATCTCCACAGTATGTGCCGGCCGGCATGACATCCGTGCAACATCGGCGGTAGCGGTGAAGTCACCCGCCCGGGCGTAGAACTGCTGACATGAAGCGAGTCACTCGACCTCAACCGACCATGATGTCCGCCGGCGGGAGCCCCGCTGAGGCGGTGCCGCGGGTGCGCGGCGACGGGGCCGCCCCGAACGTGGCTCGCGGCCCCGGCCTGGTCTGGGAGGAAGCGCTGCTCGCTGCTGTCGCGTTCGCGGCGCTGTGCGCCATCATCCTGCCCGTCGCGCCTCAGGCTGCAGAGCCCGATGACGGCGCGTACCACGCATCGATCGTGGCGATCGCCGAGGGGCATCCTCTCACGGTGTCGAAGGCGCAGGCACTGAGCCTGGCCAGGAGGCTGGGCGACAACCCGGACGCCCCTCCGAACCAATGGGTCGAACTGGAAAACGGGAGATGGATCAGCGAGAAGGACCCCGGCTACCCCTTCCTCGCTGCGCCGTTTCAGGCGCTCGGCGTCATCCGCTTGGCGCCGCTGTTCTACGGGGCACTTGCCTGCCTCGGCTTGTTCATCGGTGCCCGGCGCTGGCTCGGGCGCTTCGGCGGCCTCGCGGCCGTGGGCCTGTACTGCTCATCCGGCGCCGCGCTGGCGTTCGCCTGGCGCGATCACATGCCGACGTTCACCGACGCCTCGCTGATCGCGGGCGGCACCGGCGCGCTGCTGTGGGCGATGCTCGCAAGCGAAGAAACCCCGCGGCGACGAACCTGGGTCGGCCTCGCGGGCTTCGCGGCACTCGAGCTCGCGACCTTCGTCCGCTACACCGACGTCGTCATCCTCGGCTCCGCCGTCGTGGCCGTTCTCGTGGCGTGGCGGCTGCGAGCCGCAAGACTGCCGCTCCGCGCCCTGTGCTGGTGGCTTGCCTCGGTCGCCGTCTTCGGCGCAGGCGTGGCCGTCTTCGACGACCTCGTCTACGGCGGCCCGCTGACCACCGGATACCAGCCCGGCGAAATCACGTTCAGCCTCGGCGCGATCGGGCCGAACCTCCGCCTGATGCCCGCACACCTCCTCCAGGCCATGCCGATGCTGGTGCTCGCGTTGCTAGCGCTGGCCTGGATCAGCGTGCGGTGGCTGACGTGTCGCGGGACGGGCGGCGAAGCCGAGGTGGAGGCCCGCCGCGACCTGTGGGTTGGTCTCGCCGTGGCCGTGTCGTGGTTCGCGATCTGGGGCCTCTACTCCGCGTACACCTGGACGAACGACCCGACCGGCGGCAGCGTCAGTGACGTCAGGTTCTACCTTCCGGCGATCGGCGCGATCGCGCTGCTCGGCGCCTGGCCGGTGACCAGGATCCGCGGCCGTGCCTGGCTCGCGGGGCTGACCTCGACAGCGATCATCGCGGCGTTGTTCGGCCTCGGTGTGTGGGCCTTCTACGACATGTACACAGCGATCGGCGTCTCACTACGCTGGTAGACGAGCTCGCTCGTGGGGTACTCCCAAGACGTCGATCGTCGCGGCGTCCCTTGTTCTCGACGGCCTCGGCGGCGGCTGGGACGAGGTGAAGGCCGTCCGGCGGTCGCGGCGCTGGCGGGCGTTGTCGGGTTCGACCCTCGGACGAAGGACGGCGATACGGAGGCTGTCGTGCGGATAGTCGCGGAGGAGCGAGACCTCTCGCCGGGGCGCTCCTCCAAGGGGTGGCCGGCGGAGGAGTGCGTAGCGCGCTCCCTTCCTACGCCCAGCGCGCGGGGAACTCGCTGGCCACGCCGGGCGTCCACCGCGACCAGCTCGTCGCGCCGATGAGCGCCCATGGACCCGCCACCGGCGAGGAGAAGCACGCCGAGGCGCGTGAAGATCAGCCGCTCCAGGTGGTCGGTGAGCTGCTTCGTCTCGGGCGAACGGCCCGCCCGGTAACCGCCCGTCGCCTACCGCGACCATGCCCTGGAGAAGGCCGCCGCCACCCAACCCGCGGCCGCTGAGCGCCGGCCCGGGCCGGCGGCGGCGGGACCCCCCTCGATCGAGAAGGAGTGGCCCGATCCCGACCGCCGGGACGCGCTCCCGCTCAACGATCCGGGCCACCCCGTGCAGCTCCCGGTGGAGCCGCACAGGGTGGCCGGGCCCCTACCGCGGGAGCTCGACGCTTCCGCTCTCGCATTCCCCGTACCCGAGGGGAGGAACGAAGTGCGCCTCCACGCTGCGGACTCCGACTCCCTTGAAGCTGAAGCGGAAGCGTCCCTCGGGATCCACCTTCGTCGTCTCGTAGACGCGCTCCCGGCCGTCGGCGGAGTCGGCCACCAGGATCACGCTCCCACCGGGTACGCCCCGCCGATCGTCGACGGTCACCACGGTGCCGTAGACCACCGGGCCTTCGGTTCGCAGACCGCGGTCGAACGCCGTCGCCCGACCGGTCGCAACCTCGGCGTTCACGCCCGTGACGAGCGATGGGCCGTGCAGGCGTTCATCGTGCGGGTCCTCGATCAGCCCGACGACGCTGAGGTGGTTCGGCTTCGCGAGCGGGTGTCCGTCCCCCGGCTTGCCCCGGCTCGCGCCGCGGTCGCCTCCCTCGTTCGCACGGTCCGGGGCGTACTCGAACATCAACTCGACCGGGCGGACCTCGCCGGGCTCGAGCGTCAGCGCCGTGTGCTCCATGTAGGTGCGATACGCGGGATGCGTCTGCCCGGCCTGGAGGAAGAACCGCGTCGCCGCGTCGTACGGGTTGGCCACCGAGACCTCGGTCGTCTGCCGGCTGGGCGGTGACGAGGTCGCCGAGATGAAGCGGGCGTAGTTGCTCTGGGCCTCGTTGTTGAGCGGTGTGAGCTCCGGGATCGGGGGGGCGGTGGGAGTCGCGTACGGGTCGATCCGGACGATGATGCAGTAGTGCTGCGGGTGGGAGGCGTTGGCCGGCGCGAGCGGCACCCACTGGACCGCGAAGTCCACGGTCGCCCCTGGCGCGATGTCGTGGGTCGCGCTGTCGATGAACGTCTCCGGTGCCCCGCCGACGGTGTAGTCCTTCCAGAAGAACCTCGCCGTGACCCCCGATGCGGAAGCCGTTCCGTGATTGGCGACCTTCGCCGTCACCGTGTTCGGGTGGCCGTTCCACGGGACGTTGGCGAACTGTGGATCCGCCTGGCTCTTGGCGTTGGACACCTCGATGTCGGGGCTCTGCCACGGATGGGCCGCGTCCCGCGGCCAGGGACGGATCGTCGGGTCGGGCTTGCCGACGACGTCGTAGCGGATCCGCACCCGCGCCATGGCGGGGGTGATCGAGACGACCTCGATCCGGAAGTCGACCGGGAACGTCGGCGTCGTCGCGTCGATCTCGTGGTACTTCTGGCCGGTGTCGAGCACCGGTCCGTCGTCGTCGGCGTGCTTGGGGAGGAGGAGGATGTCCGGACGCCCGGCGGTCGCCGCCGAGACGTCGATCCCGACCACGCGGGCGTCGGGGATCAGCTGCTCGTCCCCGAGCTCCCCGACCTGTCCACGGCGGTACTCGAAGTAGTAGTTGTGCCCGTCACCGACCCGGACCTCGATGGCGGCGAACGCGTTCGGGAACGGCTCGCCCTTCTCGACCGGCGTCAGGACGACCTCCTCGTCGACCAGCGAGCCGAGTGCCAGGAAGTCGTAGCACTTGACCCACTGCGGCTTCAGCCAGCCCAGCATCAGGCGGTGGGCGGCCGTGTAGTGGGGCCACGGGCCCTCCCAGTCCATCGGGTCCCAGCTGAAGTTCGTGGTGGGATCGCCGACGTTGCGGTTACCGACGACCGGCTTGTAGGCGTCGCCGAGGCCTAGGGTATGGCCGAGCTCGTGGGTCAGGGTCTCGTAGATGGTGCGTCCGCCGCCCTGGTCGAGCGAGCTCCCGTCGCCCCAGGTGTTGGACATGACGACGCCACGCGCGCTGACGGTGACTCCGCCGGCGCTCGCCGAGGCGTCGAACCCGCCGTACGCCCAGGCGATCTTGGCCGGCGGCCCCGCCACCGGCTGGACGACGCAGACGATCATGTTCGCGCCGGCGAAGCTCGCGATGCCGGCGGTCGTGATCACGGTCCGGCAGAACGTGTTGACCGCCGCCCAGTCGTTGTTGACGTCGAGTGTGAAGTAGGTGCCCCAGTCGTGCGGGAGGTGGACGACGTCGGGCAGGACGACGGCGTCGATGTCGAGACCGTCCGTCCCGTCGAAGTAGGAGACCTCCCGGTAGTACTCGGCGACGCTGCGGGTGACCCCGTCGCCGCCGATCACGCCGTTGACGAGGTTGTCCGCCCACTTCTGCTGCGCGTCGGCGACCGCCGTCCCCGTCGTCGGCCAGCGCTGCTCGCTGGTGTCGACGAGGACGATGACGACCTTGCGATTGCCCGTCTGCGGCGTCGCGGGCACGTTCTGCGGTCCGTTCGGATCACCGCCGCCCCAGGTCGGCTGGGGGCCGTAGAGCGGGAGGTCCCCGTCGAACCAGCGCGTCGGCGAGCGCAGCGGCTCGGCCCATTCGGTGGTCACCGCGAACCGGCCGAGGCCGACCCGCACGCCCGTGGCGCGCTCGGTGGCCACGAGCTCGTACCGGCCAGGCACGTCGCCGGCGAGCAGCATGATGGTCGGCCGCTTGGGATCGAACGTCTCGTCGCGCGACATCGACACGGTCGAGCCCTTTCCGTCGACGACGTCGAACTCCAGGTCATCGAAGCGGAGCCGCGGATCCCGCAGGGCCACCGGCACGCGCTGGTAGGACCCGACGAAGAGCGGCCGGGAGAGGCGGAAGGTCACGGGGGAGCGGCGGATCGGCCGCGGCTGAGCACTCATCGGGGATGCCCTTCGTCGTGGACCCGGCACCCGTCGACGGAGCCGATTGCCATGAGGAGTCGGGGCAGGTCCGCCTGATACCCCGTCGGCGCGACGAAGGCGCCGGGGACGGTGAGCCAGACGCCGGATCGGCAGCGCCCGACGGCGACCGAGCGGCACTCAGGCCGGGAAGGCCGCCCACCCGCGACCCGGATGGCTGCCGGTCCGGACGACCGCGGGCCCTTCGGGCGATCGACGACTCGGCGATCGGTGGCTACCGTCCACCCGTCCCACCACCGGACCTGCGGGCGTCCGTCGCCCTTCGAGAACTGCGCCGATCCCGGTCACGTCGCTCGTGGCGGTGGGGAGCTTCCCGGCGGGTCGGGCTCGCTGCGACGCAGGGCGTTGAGGACCGCCTCCGGTCGGGCAGGAGCACCGCCGCGGCGGCGGTCGACTCCGGCGATCCGGTACGCGTCGACCTCGTCGAGCGTCTCCTGGGCGAGCAGCGCCCGGGCGAGCGCGTCGAGTTCCGTGCGGTGGGCGGTGAGCGTCTCGACCGCGACGCTCTGGCACTCCTCCATGATCCGTCGTACTTCGTCATCGACCCGCTGGCGCGTGTGCTCCGAGATGCCGTCGACCCCACCGGGAAAGAGCGCCGGCTCGTCATTCGGACCGGGAAGGACGCTGACCGGTCCGATCGCGTCTGACATGCCCCAGCGTCCGATCATCTGACGCGCGATGCGAGTGGCCTGCTCGAGGTCCGACTCGGCACCGGTGGTGCGATCGCCGTAGACGATCTGCTCGGCGGCGCGGCCGCCGAGCGCGCCCGTGAGGCGGCCGCGAAGGTAGTCGGCGCTGTAGCCGTAGCGGTCGGCGTCGGGGCTCTGGAAGGTGACGCCGAGCGCGCGGCCGCGGGGGATGATGGAGATCTTGCGGACGGGATCGGAGCCGGTGATGAGCATTCCGAGGAGCGCATGCCCGGATTCGTGGTAGGCGGTCCGCTCGCGTTCCGCGTCGGAGAGCACGATGTGGCGCTCGGTGCCGAGGACGATCTTCTCGAGCGCGTCCGTGAAGTCGGCGAGCGCGACCTTGTCGTGTGCGCGCCGGGCGGCGAGGAGCGCGGCCTCGTTGACGAGGTTCGCGAGGTCGGCGCCGACCATGCCCGAGGTGGAGGACGCGAGCGCTCCGAGATCGACGGAGGAGGCGAGCGGCACGCCACGGGTATGGACGGCGAGGATCTGCTGGCGACCGAGCTGGTCGGGCGGGTTGACGGCGACGCGCCGGTCGAAGCGGCCGGCGCGAAGGAGGGCCGAGTCGAGCACCTCCGGTCGGTTGGTCGAGGCGACGACGATCACCCCTTCGGATCCGGTGAACCCGTCCATCTCGGTCAGGATCTGGTTCAGCGTCTGCTCCCGCTCGTCGTTGCCGCCGAACGATCCCGAGCCCCGCATCCGCCCGATCGCGTCGAGCTCGTCGATGAAGATGATCGCCGGTGCGGCGGCCTTCGCCTGGTCGAAGAGGTCGCGGACGCGGCTCGCGCCGACACCGACGATCGCCTCCACGAACTCCGACGCCGCGATCGAGAAGAACGGCACGTCCGCCTCCCCGGCGACCGCGCGCGCAAGAAGCGTCTTGCCGGTACCCGGCGCTCCGGAGAGGAGCACGCCGCGCGGCACCCGCGCGCCGAGGCGGGTGTACTTGGCGGGGCTGCGAAGGAAGTCGACGACCTCGGAGAGCTCGGCCGTCGCCTCGTCGATGCCCGCCACGTCCTTGAACGTGACGCGCTGGTCGTCACGCTCGTAGCGGCGCGCCTTCGACTTTCCGAATGCCCCGAGCGGACCGCCGCCACCGCCGATCCCGGCCCGCAGGCGCCGGGAGATGAGAACGAACAGACCGACGAGGAGCAGCGTCGGGCCGAATCCGATCAGCAGCTGCTCCCACAGTGGCGTCGACGCGTCCGGGTTCTTGGCGTTGATCACCACGCCCTTGCCGGCGAGAAGCCGGTCGAGCGCTGTGTTGTCCAGGAACGTCGGCAGCTCGGTCTTGAACTTGACCGCCGGCGTACCGGGCGACCCGGGTGGCGGCCCCGTCTTCTTCTTGAAATCGCCCTGGATGGTGTTCCCGGTCGAGGTGATGTCGGCGACGTTGCCGTCGCTCACCTGCTGCTGGAAATAGGTGTAGGAGACCGCCAGCCGGTTCGGCTTCCCCGACAGCCGGGAGCTGACGATCAGGTTGACCGCGAGGAGCACGATCATCACGAGCCAGAAGCGCCTGCCGAGGCCCATCGGCCCGGGGCGCCCGGGCGCCGGCTTCTGCTCTGGTCCGCCTTCCACCCGCCAACGGGGGGGATGCAGGTGCGACCCCTTCGGATCTGGGGCCTTGGTCGCGCTCAACGGAGCACCCCCGGCTCCTCGCTGCGATCGACGTTCGCCGCGCCGTCTCGGTCGGCCGCGAATGGCGGCGCAACGCGGTTGCCTTCGCTCACCACCACTCCGATCACAAGACGCCGATGATGCGGCCGGCCCGCGAGCCGGGGTGAGAGGATGGCAGAAGTCGATCAAGCGTCCGGCCGGGCGCGGACGCGCGGGCGCCGCGCCGCCGGGCACGAGCGCGTCGCGCTTCAGGTGCCGCCGCCGGCCGGGCGGCGTTGCTCTCGCCGGTTCGTCCCCCGGGAGGACCGCCGAGACACCGGCGACGTCGCGCCGGCCATCCCGCACGGGCGTCGCGGAGGACCTCGGAGGCCCGTGCGACGGCGGGGCTCAACCCGACCTGGCCCATCAGCGTGTGCTCGGCGGGCTTTGCCGAGGCTTCGAACCGGTGGGCGGGGCGACTGGGTGGCTGCCGGAGTCGCCTCCGGCGTGTGCGTGGAGCCAGTCCAGAGCTGCCGCGGCCGAGTTGAGAACCGAGATGTGCCCTCCGGCCGGCGCGAGCCACAACTCTGCCGATCGACAGCGGCTGGCGAGCCAGCGGCTGTGCGTGCTGGGCGCCACTCGATCGGCGCTGCCGTGGACGAGAAGGACCGGCGCGAGGACGTGCGCCGGGTCGAATCCCCAGGGCGCTACATACGCCAGGTCGTCGTCTATCAGCCCGCCTGGTCCGGTCTCCATCCCGGCCCTGGCGACGCCGGCAAGCCAGGACCACTCCCCGGCGAGAGTGGCGCGATCTGCCGCTGAGAATTCCGGATCGTATTCCACGTCCGTTGCTTCGTAGCGTTCCTTTGCCGTACGACCGTCGACGGCGGCGCGCAGGGACGCGGCGCCCGACGCGGCCATGTCGCCGAACCAGTCGAGTCCCGGGGCTGCGTAGGGGGCGAGCGTGGCGAGGCAGACGACGCCGAGGACGCGCTCGGGCAAGAGCGCCGCGCACGCCAGGGCATGCGGACCGCCCCCGGAATGACCCACCACCGCGAACCTGTCGATGCCCAACGCGTCGGCGATGGCCGCGACGTCGGCGGCGGCTGAAGCCACGTTCCGGCCGGGTGAACGACTCGACCCGCCGTAGCCGGGGCGGTCATACGACACCCAGCCGATGCCGAGCTTTGCCGCCGCCTGGAAGAGGGGCTGCGGCGGCTCGCCGACGTTCGGCGTTCCGTGGTGCCAGAACACCGCGAGGTCGGCGGGACCCGTGCAGTCTCGGGCGTCGTAGGCGTGCAGCGCTCGGCCATCGCTGAGCTTCAGATCCAGCTCGATCACGCGGGGCCCTGACGATCACCGTGGCGGGCGACCACAACCGCGAGCTCGTCAGGCACTCGACGACCGACCGTCCACGCAGATGGTGGGACCGCGGTCGCCATCGAATCCCTTCTCCTCGTCTCCGCTCCGGACGCCCCGGATCGACGATCCCGGCCGCACGGTCGGGCGTCGAGGCGGGCGATGGGACTGCGCGGCAGCAAGATCAAGAGCCTCTGCCTTGAGAGACCTCGTCCGAGGCTCGGATTCATCGGCCGAGCATAGATCCGCTGGCCGAGAAGGGTCTGGGGTGGAGAAGCACGGGACTCGCCTCCTGCGCCCGCCTTCGCCGGGGGTGTTCGGCCGACACAGGCCCGGGATCCACGTTCTGCCCGGCCGAGGGCTGGCGCGCGAGCGTCAAACTGGCGGGATGTCCAAACCGCGACCGGCCGGCGCGGAACGAGTTCGGTGGGGCGAGGCACGTGATAACCGCACCACCTGAAGGGAGAAACCGTGACCAGTCACAACGTCGTGAGTCGCGAGGAGGCGGACGTGGCCCGGGCCGAGCTTCTGGAGCGAGAGAAGGAGCACACGCGGATCGCAGACGATCTCGCGCGCCAGCGTCGGGAGCTGCCCTGGGTGGCGATCGAGAAGGAGTACGTGTTCGACGGGGAGGATGGCCCGACGACCCTGGTCGAGCTCTTCGACGGCCGCTCTCAGCTGCTGGTCTATCACTTCATGTTCGGTCCTACCTATCAGGCGGGCTGCCCGACCTGCTCGTCGATGGCAGACGGGATGAACGGCCTCCTGTCGCACCTCCACGCCCGCGACCTGACGCTGGCTCTCGTCTCGACAGCGCCGCTCGAAAGGCTTCAGGCGTACAGGGCGAGGATGGGTTGGAGCATCCCCTGGGTCTCGGCGGCGAACACGACCTTCAGTCGCGACCTGGGTGCCTCGTTCCCAGTCGAGCAGGTGCGCCAGAACATGCCCCCGGTCTCCGACCTGCCGCCGGTCGCGCCTCAGAACGCTGCCGCAACCGGGACCGACATCGCGGAATACATCTCAGAGTTGCCCACCGCCCACGCCTTCAAGCTCGAGGACGGCGTCGTCTACCAGACCTACGCAACCACCGCTCGTGGCGTCGAGTTCCTCATGGGCTACTACGCGATACTCGACCGCTCCCCGAACGGCCGTGATGAGCCCGGCGGTACGTTCCAGACCTGGCTGCGCCGCCACGACGAGTACGAGGCGGCGTGAGCCGAGGAGCCGACACTGATCAGCGACTGCTGCTGGGCTGCCGCGCAGGGCCGGCGACGAGCGGGCGTTCCGACCGCTCGTCGGGCGGTACCGCAACCCCGCTCGAGGTCCATCGCTACGGCATGCAGAGCGCAGGGCGCGGGCTTGATCGTCGCGCTTCGCCGCGGTCGGCAGATCAGGCCGCAAGGCCGATCGGCCTCCTCGCATCAGAGACTCCGTGGAACCCGGCACGGCTGAGTGCGCGGGGGGCTTCCGCCGAGATCGGCCTCGCCGCGACGTTGAAGACGTTGGCGGGATCTTCCGGCATGTTTCCTATCAGGGCCGCCCCGACTCAGCGTGGTCGGACCGCGGAGTGCTGTCCCCGTCTGGCGGGCGAGCAAGGGGGCCGCTCACCGCCGCTGCACGGCTGCTGCTCCGGCGGGTGGCTGGGCGGTGTGCGCGACGGCAGCGGCGCCGCGGCCGAGAGCCCGGCCGAGCTTTGCGAGCGCCGCGAACGCGGCCCTCTGCAGCCACGCCGGCGCGGCTGCGAGGTAGACGAGGTCGCGGTAGTCGTCGGCGAGGACGGCGAAGTGGAGCGGCGTGGGCAGGCCCTTGTCGTTGACGAAGCCGGCGTCCGTGAGGGCGAACAGCTCCTCGAAGAACGCGTCCGCACGGAGCGCCGGCTCGAGCGAGACCGTCATGCGAACGTCGGACACCGCCGCCCCACATGTGCTTGGCGCCGGGCGGCACGGCCAGGACCTCGCCGGGCCCGAGCTCGCGTTCGACACCGCCGACGAGGACGCGGCAGCGGCCCTCGTGGATCGCGAACGTCTCGGTCTGCTTGGGATGGACGTGCGCGGCGGGCGGCTCGCCACCGCCCGGAACGCGGAACTCGATGTCCATGCGCTCGCCGCCAGTCCCGGCGGCCGTGCGGAGGAAAATCACGGTCGCCGCGAAGAACCCGCCGCGGTGCGCGCGGCGATGACGCCGTCGCGGAGAGCGGCTTCCCGGCGGACGAATCCAGTCGCCGGTCCGTCGAGCGATGTCGTCGAGATCGGCGAATCGGCCGACCCTCCGAACGGCATCCCAGCCGCTTCGGCAGTCATGAGTGGCGGGTATCGAACGTCGAGACGGCCGCCGGGCCGGGTGGGGGTGCGTGGCGATCGTGTCCATGTCAGGCCGCCGCCGCGTTGCCACCGCGTCCGGAGGGTCGTAGCGCGCCACAACCGTCACGGGCCGCCGGCGTGCGTGTGCTGATACCTGACCGTTCGTGGCCCGGCCTCCGGCCCGCGCGCCACGACCACGTGTCGTTGCTACTCACACGTGACCCCGTCGCCGTCGCGGTCGAGGTCGCGACGGTTAGGCGCGGCTCCCCGCGCCTATCAGCGCCGCGCCGGCGGCACGAACGGCCGAGCAGGTAGCGTAGAAGACGGACGCGGTCGGGCTGCCTCGGCGGCTTCGGTGTCTTCATGTACCGCGGCGACGTTTCGCGGCTACTTGGCCGGCGTCGTCTTCGGTGGAGTCGGCGCGGATGGCGCCAGGCGGCGCGGGCAGCGGCTTCCGCGTGCTTTGCGGCCTTCGTGCGCCTTCCGGCTCTCGCGCGCCTCCCGGCTCTCACGCGCTTGGCGGCGGCGCTGGTGCCGTCGTCGCTTTGGAAGCTGCCGCCTTGGCCTACGTCGCTTCTGCCTTTCGGCGTGCCCGTCCCCGCACACGCCGACGGCGAGCTAGTAGCGGACGGTGATGGCGACGTAGCGGTTGCGGGCGCGGCCCTGGGGGGTGGTGTTGGTGGCGCGGGGGGCGCGGACGCCGAGGCTGTGGCTGGTGGTGTGGATGCGGGTGTGGTGGGTGAGGAAGCGGCAGACGGCGGTGGCGCGGGTGAGCCCGAGGGTCTGGTTGTAGGCGGCGGCGCCGCGATTGTCGGTGTGCCCGGTGCAGGTGATCGCCCGGGCGCCGGCGACGAGCCGGCGGAGGTCCGCAGGTAGGCGGTGCCGGCCGCCGGCAGGCGCGCCGAGCCGCTCGCAAACAAGCCGTCGGTCGGCGCGTCGACAACGCTCGTCGGCAACAGGAGCAACGGCTGGCTGCTCGCCAGCGGCGCCCGATAGCCGCGCTGGTGGGCGCTCGTGGTCAGCGTCGCCGCCACCCCGCCCGGACGCCGTGCCAAGCGCCGGATCCTGTTGCTGATCGGGATCCGCAGCGCCACCAACCCCGCACCGACTCGAGCGACGCCGCGGCTGCGCGCCAGCGTCACCTTGTGGCCGCCAACCAGAGCGGTGAGGCGGACCGCGCAGTCGCCGATCCCGGGCGCGTCGATGCGGCAGCTGGCCGCCAGGCTGCGCGTCGGGCCGCTGAGCACCGCGATCCCGCGCGTCGTCAGCGACACCCGTCGAGCGCGCGGCAGCGCACCGACCGTGAGCGTCCCGTCCACGTAGGTGATCGCGTAGTCGGCGCTCGCCGCGCCGCCACAACGGATCGGATAGCGACCCGCCCGCACCGGCACCGACACCCCCACCGCGCGACAGCCGAGCACCCCCGACAACGAATCGAGCGGCTCTCCCGCGACGAGCCCCTCGCCGGTCGCGCCGAACACCGGCAGCGGCTCGTCCACCCGCACCGCCGCGTCGCGGGCGCGGACCACCAGCGGCGCCGGACCGACCGTCAGCGTCCCGGCGCGATAGCTGATCGCGTAGTTCGCGCTTGTCTGGCCGCCGCAGACGATCGGATGCACGCCCACGTGCGGGGAGCCCGCCACACCCTGGACGCTGCACGCCAGGCTGCCGGCCAGACTCGCGGCGGCGTCGCCGAGCACGAAGCCGCGATAGGTCGCGCCGAGCGCCGGCAGCGGCGCGCCGTAGACAGCCTCGTGGTCGTCGGCGGTCACCGTCAGCGCCGCCGGCGCGATCGTCACCGCGACGCGCTCGGCGACCACCTCCAACGGATTGCCCGCCCCCACACTCAGACGCGCCACGCCCGCCCGCGTCGGCGTACCCGCGACCTCGCCCGTCACCGGATCCAGCGCCAGCCCTTCCGGCAACCACCCCGCCGTCACCGCAAACCGCGGCGCCGGCGACCCGGTCGCGCCGACCGACGCCGCGTACGGCTGGCCGTACACGCCGTCCGCCAGGACCGGAGCCGCCGTCCACGCCGCCCCAGCGCCCCTCTCGCCGTTGCCGCCGTAGCCCCAGCAGAGCACGCTGCCGACCGCCCGCAGCGCACAGGAGTGATAGAACCCAGCGCTGACCTGGATCACGCCCGCAAGCCCCGCCGGCACGCTCGCCTCGCCGTAGCCGTCTAAGCCCCAGCACGCCACGGTACCGTTGCCCTTGAGAGCACACGTGTGGACGCCGCCGGCGCTGACCTGCGCGACGCCGGACAGCCCCGCCGGCACGGTCGCCTGACCGTTGGCGTTCTGCCCCCAGCAGGCGACACTGCCGTCGCCCTTCACCGCGCACGTGTGGAGGCTTCCGGCGCTGATCTGCGTGACGCCGCTCAGCGGCCCCGGCACGGCCTGCTGCCCGAAGTCGTTCAGCCCCCAGCAGACGACGCTGCCGTCGCTCTTCGAAGCGCACGAGTGCCCGTATCCGACGCTGATCTGCGCCACCCCGGAAAGCCCCCCGGCACCGTCGCCTGGCCGTCGTCATTCCAGCCCCAGCAGACGACGCTTCCGTCGTCTCTCGACGCGCAGGAGTGGTAGGCGCCGGCGCTGATCTGCGCGACGCCGGACAGCCCCGCCGGCACGCTCGCCTGGCCGTTGCGGTTCCAGCCCCAGCAACTGACGCTGCCGTCGCCCTTCAGCGCGCACGCGTGGGCTCCGCCGGCGCTGATCTGAGTGACGCCGGGAAGCGCTCCCGGCACCCTCGTCTCGCCCTCGGAGTCGGCGCCCCAGCACGTGACGCTGCCGCCGCCCTCCAACGCACAGGAATAGGAGGTGCCGGCGCTGACCTGGATGACACCGCGGAGCGCGAGCGGCACGTTGTTCCGTCCCCAGGTGTTGTCGCCCCAACAGGTCACACTGCCGTCACCTCTGATAGCGCAGGAGTTCGCAAAGCCGGCGCTGATCTGCGTCACTCCGGTCAGGCCCGCCGGCACGCTCGCCGAACCGGTGATGTCATAGCCCCAGCAGACGAGGCTGCCGTCCGCCTTCAACGCACAGGAATGGTACGTCCCGGCGCTGACCTGGATGACGCCCGCGAGCCCCGTCGGCACGCTCCCGTCGCCGGAGCTGTCGGGACCCCAGCAGGCCACGGTGCCGTCGCCCTTCACCGCGCAGGAGTGATACCCGCCGACGCTGATCTGGGTGACGCCCGTCAGTCCGGCCGGCACAGTCGCCTGACCGTTGACGTTGGCGCCCCAACAGGCGATGCTGCCGTCGCCCTTCAAGGCGCACGTGAAGCCGCTTCCGGCGCCGATCTGGGTGACGCCGCTCAGCCCGGCCGGCAGCCTCGTCTGACCGTACAGGTTCCCGCCCCAACAGACGACGCCGCCGTCGCTCTTCACGCCGCACGAGTGCACGGCTCCGACGCTGATCTCCGTCACCCCCAAGAGCCCTCCCGGAACGCTCGTCTGGCCCTGGTCGTCGTCGCCCCAGCAGGTGACGCTGCCGCGGCCCCTCAGCGCGCAGGAGAAGTCGAAGCCGGCGCCGACCTGGGTCACACCCGTGAGACCGCTCGGCACGCTCGTCTGGCCCCGGCTGTTGTCGCCCCAGCAGGTCACGCTACCGTCGTCATGCACCGCGCACGAGTGTCGAACGCCCGCATCGACCTGGACAGCGCCGCTCGCGCTCGCCACTGCCGGCCCCGCCAGGACGACTACCAACACCAGGATCGCCCAGACTCCCCGTCGCATGCGATCCCTCTCGTCAGCGTGCTGCCGCCAACCACCCTAGCGTTACAGGACTCTCTCTGCCTGCCGCCGCCGCCGTCTGGGCCACCCGCCGCCGCCCGCCGCGAATCCGCGCGGGGCGGGCACGAGATGACGGCGGGTGGACCGTCGAGGACGGCGACGCCGATTCGTGGTTTCGGCTCCGGCGAGCCGGTCCCGCACCCGGCGCTTGGCGTCACGGCTGACTGCGCCGCCAGAGTCGAGGACCTCGCGCGCTCGCGCGTCACATCTGCCCAGCCGCCGTGGCCGGTCTTCCCGTGCTCGCGAGCCCCGCGAGCACCCAGGCCGGCCCCGCGTCGGCTCCGCCGCGATGAGCGGGACCGACGCGGCGCCGGCCGCGTCAGGCGCCCTCGGCGACAGTCTCGGCGGGGCGCGGGTCGGAGACGCGGAGCGCGGCCCCGGTCCACCTGGGCATCCACCAGTTGGCGTCGCCGACGAGGCGCATCAACGCGGGTACGAGCAGGGCCCGGATGACGGTCGCGTCGAAGATGATCCCCGCCGCGATGCCGATCGCGAGGGGCTTGATCTCGTATCCCGGGCTTGCCGAGAGGACGAGGAACGCGAACATGAGAATCAGCGCGCCGCTGGTCACGAGCTTGCCGGTCCGCGCCAGCCCGAGCTCGATGGCCTTCTCGGTGGAGCCGGTCTCGTCGTAGGCCTCGCGCATCCGGGCCAGCATGAAGACCTCGTAGTCCATGGAGAGGCCGTAGAGGAAGGCGAAGATCATCAGGGGGATGTAGGCGGTGACGGACCCGGTCGCCTCGATGTTCCAGAGCGAAGAGCCGTGCCCCTGCTGGAAGACGAAGACGACGATCCCGAAGGCCGCGGCGAGCGAGATCATGTTGAGGAGCACGGCCTTGCATGCGAGCACGATCGAGCGGAACGCCCGCGTGAGCAGAATCAGGGTCAGGACCAGGACGAGGCCGAGCACGTAGGGGAAGCTCCCGAAGAGGGCGTGCAGGAAATCCCGGTCGACCGCGGTGACGCCGGTCAGGGTGCCGTCGGTCCCCTCGAGCGCGCCGTTCGCGCGATCCACGATCGCCTGGATGCCCGGAGCCGACCCGTCGATCGCCGGGAAGGCCTCCACCAGGGAGTCCGGCCCGCGGTGCCACGTCGGGGGGGCGCTCGCTCCGACCAGGCCGGGCAGGTGGTCGAGCTTCGCAGCGATCTGCTGTGCGTCGCCGCCGTGCTCGACGAGGACGTCGAGCGGCTTCATCACGCCGGGGCTGATCCGCGCGTCGGCGAGCATCTGGCGTCCGGCGATGGCCGTGCCGGTGCCCGGGAACCTCCCGAGCTGAGCCTCGCTCGGATTCAGCTGTGTTCCCAGGCCGGCCAGCACGGCGACGATCGTGATGCCGACCGCGGCGACGGCTACCGGGCGCCGGAGCACGAAGCGTGCCCACCGGCCCCACGCGCCGTCCTCGGGGCGGCCCCGATCGATCAGCCGGCGCGGCATGACCCGGACGCTGTTGATCCGCCCGCCGAGGACGGCGAGCAGCGCCGGCAGCAGGGTGATCGAGGCGAGCACGGAGACCGCCGGGATGAGCATGCCGGCGACGCCCATGGAGCGGATCAGCGGCAGCGGCAGTGCGACCAGGGAGAGGAGGCCGATCGCGACAGTCGAGCCCGAGACGAGCACCGAGCGGCCGGCGTGGGTCATCGTCTCGACGATCGCGGACTCGACGTCCCCGCCTTCGCGGAGCTCGTCGCGGAAGCGGAAGATCATCAGCAGGGCGTAGTCGATCGCCACGCCGAGCCCGACGAGCGCGATCAGGAACTGGACGATGATCGAGACGTCGGTGACGTACGTCAGCGCCCATACGAGCGTGAAGGTGTTGAGGATGGCGGAGACGGCGATCGCGATCGGCAGGAGCACGGCCGGCAGCGTCCCGAACACGAAGAGCAGGATCAGGAGCGCTCCGAGGCCGCCGATCACGGCTTCCAGGAGCACGCTCGAGCCGCCGCCCGAGCCGTGGGTGCTCGCCTCTTCGAGCGCGTCGTGTCCGGTGACGTTGACGGCGATCCCGGCGGGGAGGCCGTTCGCGGCCGCCCTTCGCATCGCCCCCGCGCCGCTCGAGAGGTCGAGCCGCGCAGGGCCGGCCGGATACACCACCGCGAACGTCGTGTGCCCGTCGGCCGACACGTACATGCGGTTGCCGGTCGAGAAGTACGAGCTCGTTCGGGCGCCGGGCATGGCGGCGGCGGCGCGCGTCATCGCCTGTTCGATCGCGGCGCTCGCGGTGGCATCCCCCCGCGTGTGGAAGACCACGACGCTCGGGGTGCGGTCGCCGACGCCCAGGGTCTTCAGCGTTCGCTGACTGGCCTCGTACGCCGGCTTGCCGGGGACGGAGAGGCTCTGGTACCAGCGCGAGGAGACCTTCGCGGCGGCGAAGGCGCCGAAGAGGGTGAGGACGAGCCACGTGCCGATCACCATCCAACGGTGTCGGACGGTCACATGGGCCAGTCGGCTGAGCATCGGATTCTCCTGTTCGCGGGGATCGAAGCGACCACGCGAGACACCGTAGATGCGGCCCCTGCATGGCGGAAGACGCACCACTTGCACGTTGTTCGTGCGTCTGACGCCATGCCGTGCCGAGGCGCGCGTGGGCCGCGACCCGGCCGCCGTGCTCGCCCGGAGCGGGGACGAAGTCGTCTTCCCGACGTGACCTCCGGGCCGGCGGGCCGAGCGTCAGACGAGGCCCGACGGAAGGGCGCATCGGGTCACCGCGGTGACCCTCGCGAGCCCTGTGCGGGGCTCGATGCCAGAGGGCCGGCTCTCGAGGGTCTGGCGCCCGGGTGGCTCAGGAGGCCCGACGAGGCGTCGCGCGGCCACTGGTGGCACGGCGTCGCGGCGTCGGCCGGGGGACGCCTCCCTCAGGGCGACCAGACCTCACGCCCGACACCCGGAGCCGCCTAGGCGGCACCGCAGCACGCGCGAACGCAGCCACGGAGCCATCGATGCGCTGGATCGGCGTCCAGTCGCGGGTGCCAGAGCAGCGAGACGGTGAACTCCGGCGTCGGGACGGGAAGCGCGAACGTGTGCATACCGACCCGAAGGCTCGCGGTATGTCGCTCGGGGACCGTGGCGATCAGGTCGCTTGCGCGGGCGACCGCCACGGCTGTCGCGAAGCCGCCGACGAAGGTCGCGATCTCCCGTTCCGCTCCTGCCCGTTCCAAGGTCTCGTCGACCGGTCCGCGGTCGAGGCCCTGGCGGGAGACGCCGATGTGCCGGCCGGTCGCGTAGCGGGCGGCGGTCATCCTCCCGGTCGACAGCGGGTGCCCCGGACGCACGACGCCGACGAGGCGGTCGCGGAACAGCGATTGCGCACGAACCTCCGGTCCCGTCGTCTCGTCGACGACGCCGGTTTCCAGGTCGATGGCGCCCTCGCGGAGCGACGCGCTGTCCTTGTCCGGCTTCTGGACGAAGCGCAGCAGGACCTTGGGAGCGGCGTCGGCGACGCGGGCGATGAGGTCGGGTCCGAAGCTCTCCACGAAGCCCTCGCTCGTCCGCAGCGTGAACGTTCGCACCAGGAGCGCGAGGTCGGGCTCCTCGGCGGGCCGGAGAACCGCCTGTGCCTCCTGCACGAGCTGACCGACCCGGTCGCGGAGCTCGAGCGCCCGAGGCGTCGGGACGAGTCCCCGCCCGGCTCTGACCAGCAGCGGATCGCCGGTCGTCTCGCGCAATCGCGCAAGCGCGCGGCTCATGGCCGAGGGGCTCAGCCGCAGCCGTCTGGCCGCGCGGGCGACGCTGCCTTCCTCGAGCAGCACGTCGAGGGTGACGAGCAGGTTGAGATCGGGCGTGGACATCCGGCGAACGTAGCAGGATCGAAGCAGAGGTGGCGTTCAGCACACGAATAACCTGCAAGCCATGCGTCTTCCGCTATGCCGGACGCGGGCCTAACGTTCCCGGCAGCCCACCTTCGGGCATCGACTGAGAACGGAGCTCCTCGTTGAGGCCAACACACCCGGGTGGCGCGCCTGCGGCGGCTGCCGGCACCGAAGGCGCGGCTTCGGTCCGGTTGGCGCTCGCCGGCCTCTCGCTCGCGACGCTGCTCTCCTCACTCGGCACGAGCATCGCCAACGTCGGCCTGCCGACCTTGGCCCAGGCGTTCAACGCCTCGGTTCAGGAGGTGCAGTGGGTCGTGCTCGCCTACCTCCTCGCGGTCACCAGCCTGATCGTCAGCGTCGGACGGCTCGCCGACCTCACCGGGCGTCGACGACTGCTCCAGGGAGGCATCCTCCTCTTCACCTTCGCATCGTGCCTGTGCGGCGTGGCGCCGACGCTCGCCTTCCTGATCGCGGCCCGTGCGGTGCAGGGCCTGGGTGCGGCCATCATGATGGCCCTGACGATCGCCTTCGTCGGCGAGATCTTCCCGAAGGCGCGGACCGGTGGCGCGATGGGGCTCCTCGGCGCGATGTCGGCAATCGGTACCGCTCTCGGCCCGCCGCTCGGCGGAGCCCTGATCGCAGGTCTCAGTTGGCGAGCGATCTTCCTCGTCAACGTCCCGCTCGGAACCGTGGCCTTCGTCCTCGCCCGCCGCTCCCTGCCCGTAGATCGCCCTCGGGGAGGTGCCGAGCGGGCGGGCTTCGATCACGTCGGCACGGTGCTGCTGGCCGTGACGCTCGCGGCCTACGCGCTCGCGATGACGATCGGGCGCGGCAGGTTCGGAGCCCTCAACATCGCCCTGCTCGCCGGTGCCCTCGCCGGCGTCGGGCTGTTCGTGTTGGTCGAGGCGCGTGCGCGATCACCGTTGATCCGCCTCGCCGTCTTCCGCGATCCGGTGCTGAGCGCGAGCCTCGTCATGAGCGCGCTGGTCTCGACGGTGATGATGGCGACGCTCGTCGTCGGGCCCTTCTACCTCTCTCGCGCACTCGGACTCGACACCGCTCGCGTCGGACTCGTGCTCGCGGTCGGTCCGATCGCCGCGGCGCTGACCGGCGTGCCGTCCGGCCGCATCGCCGACCGGTTCGGTCAGCAGCGCGTCATTCTCGCTGGGCTGATCGGGATCGCGGCCGGCTCTCTGCTTTTCACGGGGACGTCGACGACGCGCGGCGTGCCCGGCTACGTCGCCACGATCCTGGTCATCACCGTCGGCTACGGGCTCTTCCAGACGGCCAACAACACCGCGGTCATGCGTGACGTCCACCCCGACCAGCGGGGCGTCACGTCCGGCCTGCTCAACCTCTCGCGGAACGTCGGTCTCATCACCGGCGCTTCCGTCATGGGCGCCGTGTTCTCGCTCGCATCGGGGAGCACGGACATCACCACTGCGCGTCCCGAGAGCGTCGCCACCGGCATGCGCATCACGTTCGCCGTCGCAGCGATCCTGACTTCCGTCGCCCTCGCCGCCGCGATCGGAACCTACCGGCGCGCGAATCGGATCCCCCCACGCCCCGAAGCCGCCAGGCGCGGAAGGACGGGGAGGCCAGAAAGTCCCTACGTGCCCGTCGGGTCGTCGTCAAGCACGACGGACTCGAACGCGGCATCCGTCCCCCGCGTGCCGTCGCGGGGTCGCGCGAGCTTTCCGAGCTCAGGACGATCGCGCCGCTCCGACCGGGAACTTCGGGACGTCGTCCATGAGCCGGACCGTGTAGGCGGCCTGCGGTCGTTCGAGGACGTCGTCGACGGCGCCGGCCTCGACGATCCGCCCGTCGGCGAGGACCACGCACGTCTGGGCGATCGTCCGGACGAGGGAGAGGTTGTGGGTGATGAAGAGGATCGCCAGTTCGCGCTCTGATTGGAGGCGGCGAAGGAGCTCCACGATCACGGCCTGCACCGACACGTCCAGGGCGGACGTGACCTCATCGCAGACGAGGAGCGTCGGCTCCACGATCAGGGCGCGCGCGATTGCGACGCGTTGACGCTGACCCCCGGAGAGCTGGTCGGGGTAGCGGTCCACGTAGTCGTCGCCGAGGGAGACTTCCTCGAGGCTCGCGCGGATCCGCGCCTGCCGTTCGGCGCGGCCAACGTCGAGGAAGTGCTCGAGCGGCTGTCCGAGGATCTGTCCGATCGTCTTGCGCGGGTTCAGGGAGCCGTAAGGGTTCTGGAAGATGTACTGGATCCGTCGAAGAGCTTCGCCGGACCGGGTCAGGGCGCCTGCGCCGAGCGGCGCGCCTTCGAAGGTCAGGCCCCCGCTCCAGGTCGAGTGGAGCCCGACGATGCAGCGGGCGAGGGTCGTCTTCCCCGAACCGGACTCCCCGACGATCGCCACGCACTGCTTGGCCGGGACGTCGAACGAGACGTCATGCAAGACGGGCGCCGACCCGTAGCGCGCCGACAGCCCGTTGACGACCAGCGCAGCCGGCCCGGCCGGCGGCGGCGAGGGGATGTGGCGCGTGTGGACGGCGCTCGGCTCCCGGGCTATCTCGGCGGCGCGGACGCAGCGGACCTGTCGGCCGGCCACCGCGACGACCGGGAACGAGGACCGGCACGTCTCCAGGGCGACGGGGCAGCGCGGCCAGAACGGGCAACCACCAGGCCGGGAGGCGGGGCGCGGCGGCTGCCCGGGAATCCCGAGTAGCACCTCGGCCCGGTCGGGCGACGGGATCGCCGCGAGCAGGCCACGGGTGTAGGGGTGGATCGGCGCCCGGAAGATCGGCAGCGTCTCGCCGATCTCCATCATCCGTCCCGCGTACAGCACGGCGACCCGATCGGCGAGCCCGGCGACCACCGCGAGGTCGTGGCTGACGTAGACGCCGGCGACGCCATAGGAACGGCAGAGGGAGCGGACCGTGTCGAGGACATGACGCTGGGTCGTGACGTCGAGGCCGGTCGTCGGTTCGTCGAGCACGATCAGTGAGGGGCGGCACGCGAACGCCATCGCGATCGCGACGCGCTGCTGCTGGCCGCCCGAGAGCTGGTGCGGGTAGCGCCGCAGGAGCTCCTCGGTGGGGTCGAGGTTGACCTCGCGGAGGACCTCGGCGACGCGCGTTTTCGGGTCGGCGACCGCGCCGCGATGGGCCCGCAGGATCTCGGCCAGCTGGGTGCCGATGCGCAGCGCCGGGTTCAGCGCGGAGGCGGGGTCCTGCGGGACGTACGACGCGCGCGAGCCGCGAAACGCCTGGAGGTCCGCACCCGACAGCGTCATGACGTCAACGCCGTCGAGGACGACCTTTCCGCGCGTGATCCGGACCCCGCGGCGAGCGTGGCCGAGCAGCGCCAGGGCGATCGTCGTCTTCCCCGATCCCGATTCGCCGACGAGTCCCATGATCTCGCCGGACGCGACCGCGAACGAGATCTCGTCGACGATGTCGGGCCCGGACCCGCTGAGGCGGATCTGGAGATCGTCGACGACGAGGCGCACCTGCGCCGGCTCGCCCCCGGTCGTTGGCGGCGTCGTCACACCGTCACCCCGGCGACGGCGGCCTCGGCGAGGAGCGTCTCCTCGGACCGGCCGTCGGCGCCGATGGAGACTCTGGCGACGGCGTCGGCGTACGTGTTGACGCCGATCGTGAGGAGCGCGATGAGCGCGGCCGGGACGGCCACCGCCCACGGGTTGCCGACGAGGCCGACCCGGTTCTCGTTGATCATCAGCCCCCAGTTCGCCGCCGGCGGCGCCTGCCCGAAGCCGAGGAACGCCAACCCGCTCATCGTCACGATCGAGAACGTCAGCCGGAGCCCGGCCTCGACCATCAGCGGCGTTACCAGGTTCGGCAGGACCTCCTGGCGCATGATCCTGAGCGGCTTGACTCCCTGGAGTTGGATCGCCTTGACGAAGTCGCGCTCCGAGACGTCGAGCGTTGCGGCGCGCAGAACTCGCGCCACTTGCGGCGCATGTCCGATGCCCACGGCGAGGACGATCAGCCAGAGCTTCGCGCCGAGGATGCTGACGAGCAGGAGCGCGAAGATCAGCTGCGGGAAGGCGAGGATGACGTCCACCGTGCGCATGATCACGCCGTCGGACCGGCCCTGCAGGTAGCCCGCGGCGATGCCGGCCGTTGCGCCGGCGACCACGCCGATCACCGTCGAGGCGGCCGCCATGATCAGGAGCACCCAGCCTCCGTTGAGGACTCGCGAAAGGACATCGCGACCGAGCACGTCGCCACCGAACCAGTGCCCGCCGCCGGGATGGGCGAACGGGATGCCGCTGAGGGCCGTGGGCCCGTGCGGCGAGACGAAGGGGCCGAGGACCGCGATGGCGACCACGATCCCGGCAAGGAGGAGCCCGATCCGTCCTCGCGAGGTCCGCGCGGCCGTACCGAGCGCACGGAGTCCGCCAAACCGCACGAAGCGCGGCGCGGCCGCGCTCGCTACGACATCGTCGCCCTGCCTCTCCTCGACCGTCGTCATCGCGGCAGCCTGCGGCGCGGTGTGACGACGAGGGCGATGACGTCGGTGACGACGTTCATGACGACGTAGAAGGCCGCGAGGACGATCACGATGAACTGGATGACCGGGATGTCGCGACTCGTCACGGCGTTGACGAGACCCTGACCGATCCCCGGGAAGGCGAAGACGTATTCGACCACGACGATCCCGCCGGCGAGATAGAGGAACGTGAGTCCGATCACCTGGATCGTCGGCGCGATCGCGTTCGGGAGCGCGTGGACAAGCGCGACGCGGCGCGGTGTCAACCCCTTCAGGCGCGCCATCTCGACGTACTCCGATTCCAGCGACTCGATCATCGCGGCCCGCATCATCCGGAAGATGTACGGAACGGTGACCGCGACGAGCGTGATCACCGGAAGCACCAGGAGTCGCGGCCGGCTCCACGCGTACACCCCCGGATCGAGCACGGAGACGCCGGGAAGAACGTGGAAGACGACGGTCGAGAAGACGATGATCAGCACGATCGCCACGACGAACTCGGGCAGCGCGGTGATCGTCAGCGCCGCCACCGAGACGCTCTGGTCGAGCAGCCGGTCGCGCCGGAGCGCCGCCGCACAGCCGAGGCCGATCCCGATCAGCGCGGCGAGGACGCCGGAGGTTGCGACGAGGACCGCCGAGTTGATCAGCCGCGGATAGGTGAGGCTCCACACCGACTGATCGTTCGCCAGCGACCGGCCGAGATCGCCCGTCAGCAGTCCGCGCAGACGCGTCAGATACTGGAGGACGATGTTCTGGTTGAGGTGCAGCTGAGCCTCGACCTGGTGCAGGCGCTCCGGTGTGGCTGAGCGCCCGAGGACGGCGTACGCAGCGTTCCCCGGAAGCACCTGCGTCGCGGCGAAGACGATGATCGAGGCGATGAGGAGTGTCAGGAGCCCGACCAGCGAGCGCCGGACGATCAGAGACGCGATCGGATGCGAAGCCAGCCAAGCGCCCCCGCCGTACCGTGGGCCCCGTCGGCGGCCGCTCACGGCGTCGGCGCCGCGTCCGGCGGCTCCTGGAGGCGAGCTCACGGTCGTCCTCCTTCGTTGGAGGGAGCGCGTCTCCGTCCGAGCCATCGACGATCCACCGATCCCTCCCCTCCTGCCCCGTGCGGAAGCGGTACTATACGCTTCGGATCCGGGTTGGTCAACCGGTTGACCACCCTTCGGAGGTTGAGTGATGACGAGCGAGATCCCGGCCGCCGCACCCTTCGCGACGCGGATGCGAGCGGGCGAGGTCATCGTCGGCCTGATCGTGAAGATGCCCAGCCCCGCGCTCGTCGAGGTTGCGGGTTCGGTCGGCTTCGACTTCGTGATCATCGATTCGGAGCACGGATCCGACGATCATTACGACCTGGAGCATCATCTGCGGGCGGCGGATTCAGTGGGACTCGCGAGCCTCGTCCGGATCGCGACGAACGACGCTGCGGCGATCGGTCGCGTCCTCGACTCCGGCGCGACGGGCGTCATCGTCCCGCACGTGCGGTCGGCTGATGACGCAGCCCGGGCCGGCGCCGCCGCTCGGTATCCGCCGGAGGGCATCCGGGGGCTCGCGACCTCGACGAGGGCAGGCGGGCACGGGATGACGTCGGTGGCCGAGCACCTCCGGCGCTCGCGCGAGGGAACGGTGGTGGTGGCCCAGATCGAGGATGCCGATGCCGTTCCTCTCTCCCGGTCGATCGCGGATACCCCCAATGTGGACTGCGTCTGGATCGGGCCGAACGACCTCGCGATGTCGCTCGGCCACCCTCGCTCGCATCCAGCCGTCTCCGAGGCGGAGGCGCAGATCGCCGACGGCGTCCGGCAATCGGGCAAGGCGGTGCTGGCGGTACTCGTGAGCGGGCCGGAGGATGCGCGCTCGGTGGTGGCGCTCGGTGCCACGGTGCTGATCTTCGTCAGCACCTCCGTCGTTGCCTCGGCGATGACGATCCTCCTCCGGGACCTGCGTACGGTCCTACCGGCTAAGGTCGACGCACGCGCGCCAGCTGCGCGGGCACACTGACGAGCGAGGGATCCGATGTCGGCACCTCTTCCACAGTTCGAGCTCAGCCGGCGAGAGTCGATGGAATCGGAGCTGACACGGAAGCTGCTCGAATACCTGCTGTCCGGTGCGATCGAGCCGGGGGGCCGGCTGCCGTCGGAGCGGACGTTGGCCGAGATCCTGGGCCTCAGTCGACAGGCGATCCGCAACTCGCTGAAATCGCTCTCGATCCTGGGCATCGTCGAGACGCGGATGGGGTCCGGGACGTACTTCGTCGGTCGCCAGGCCGCCCTCCTGCCGCAGGTCATCGAGTGGGGCCTCCTGCTGAGCCAGGGCTGGGTCATCGATCTGATCGAGGCGCGCTACCAGCTCGAGATCCTCTTCGCCGGACTCGCCGCCGAGCGCCGGACGGGAGAGGACGTTGAAGAGCTCCGCGCGATCCTGGAGCGACTACGCTCGTCCCGCGTCGACTACGAGGCGTACGCCCAGGCCGACGCCGAGTTCCACGTCAAGCTCGCGATGGCGAGTCGGAGCACCATCCTCGCCGGCGTCCTCGTCAACGTCGCGAGTCTCCTGAAGGCGTGGTCCGAGCGTGTCATCGCCTCGGCCGGGGAGACCGAGAGCTCCCTCGCGATGCACGAGGCCGTCTTCCGGTCGGTCGCCGCGATGGACGCGGAGGGAGCGCGGGCGGCGATGCTCGCGCACATGGACCGGGCGGTGACGAGGCTCCGCCGTTCGGTGGACGACCAAGCCTCGCTCAAACCGGCGGACGACCCGGAGCCAGCCTCCCTCAGTTGGCCAGGAAGCTCGCGCTGACGGTCCCGATCCCGCGGAAGGCGTTCGTTGCGACCTGCGTCTCGCCGACGGTGGCGGCGAGGGTGTCGAAGCGATCGAGCGACCACGGCGAGATGTCCACCTGGGGCTCGACGTCGAGGATCGCGGCGGCGACGGCCTCGCCCGCGGCCAGGGCACGCATCAGGCCGTAGCCCGCGGTGTCGTTGATCCAGAGGCCGGACACCCCGGGATACCGCCCGATCAGCGGCTGGCCGTCGGGGGAGACGTCGATCAACCCGCTCCAGCCGCCGAGGATCGGCCCGAAGGACCAGCCGGGCATTCTCGCGATCAGGCAGCGGCGCATGTGGTCGAACCCGGCCATGAGCTCGCCCGTGGGAAGCGCCGGGTTCTGCGCAGTCAGCTCGTCGGCAGCGGGCACGCCGATGCCGGCATGGTGGCCGCCGAGTTGCATGATGCTCGGGCTGCGTGGGATGTACGTCAACTGGTGCACGGTGTCCATGAACGTCGGGACGACCTCGCAGCCGGCGCTCGAATCGATCAGGACGGTGGTCGTGCGGGCGATCCGCTTCCGCGTCGGGAACGGCAGGCCCGCGTCCTCGAGCAGGTTCCGCGTCCAGGCGCCGCCTGCGATCACCAAGACGGGCGAACGCAGCTCGATCCGGTCATCGTGGCCGATGGCGACGCCGCGCGCGTTGCCGTCGTCGCCGAACGCGATCCCCTGGGCGTCGACGCCCTCCCAGATCGTGACCCCCGCGTCCCGGGCGATCCCGGCCAGGGCGCTCGCGAGCGTGTTCGAGTAGATCCGGCCGTCGAGCTCCGAGTAGGTGGCGAGATCGACGTCGGAAACGTCGATGCCGGGGACGATCGCCCGGGCCTCGTCCGGCGCCAGCGTTCGGACGGGAACGCCGCACTCCTCCGCCAACGGGATCAGGGCGCGCAGGTCGTCGGCGTCCTCCCCCGAGGCGAGCGTGAGCCGGCCCACCTGGTAGTACGTGAAGGCCGACCCGACCCGGGCGGAGATCTCGTCCATCAGCTCCTTGCTCCGGACGACTGCCTGGAGATCCGGGCGGGAGAAGCGGTGCACCTGCACGGCTCCGGTACCGCGGCTCGTGGTCGCACCGCCGACGGTGTGCCGTTCGAGGAGGAGCGTCCGCTCGGCGCCTCCCTGCTTGAGCGCATACGCCGTCGCGAGACCGACGATGCCGCCGCCGACCACGATCGCGTCCCAGGTCCGGGTCATCTTGGCGTCCTTTCGATGGATTCAGGCGGTTCAGCGCCATTCGGGTGCTCGAGGTCCGGACGGCGGTGGTGCCACGGCCGCGCCGCCTCGATTTGACTGGCGAGCCGGATCAACAGGTCTTCATGGCCGTAGGCGGCGACGAACTGGACGCCGATGGGCAATCCGCCGGCGGACCAGTGGAGGGGGAGCGAGATCGCCGGCTGGCCGGACACGTTGAACTGGCGCGCGTACTGGAGCAGATCGCCGGTCCGCTCGATGCCCGTCGCGGGATCGCTGAGCCAGCCGAGCGGCGGCGGAGGGCCCGCGGTGACGGGGCAGACCAGGATGTCGAAGGCGCCCAGATCCCACCAGCTCGTCACCCGACGCGCGTAGCGCTGCAGCCAGGCGATGGCGGCGAGGTACCCGACCGCCGACACCCGGCGCCCGTGCTCCGCGTAGACGAGGGTCAGCGGTTCCAGCTCGGGATCCGGGTCGTCGACGCCCGCCCGTCGGGCGAGATGGTCGAGCTCCGCGGCGCAACAGGCGGTCGCCATGGTCCCGAAGTGCGTCCCGAATTCGGCCTCGTCGAGGGCCGCGGGATACCCGGGCTCCACCCGGTGGCCCAGGGCGGCGAGGAGCTCTCCCGCCGCCGTCACGGCGTCCCGACACGGCGTCGCGAGCGGCGCGCCCCCGGCAACGGCATGATCGAGGAGCCCGATGCGCAACGGGGGAGGCGTGATCCCGACCTCGGCAAGGAGGGGGCGCTCGAACGGCGGGGCGACATAGGGGTCCCCCGACGCGTAGCCGGAGATCACGTCCAGCACGGCCGCCGTGTCCGAGACGGATCGCGTCACGACGCCGTCGATGAGGGCGCCAGCCCAGGACTCCCCTGCGCGCGGTCCCTGTGTCACCCGCCCGCGCGACGGCTTCAGGCCGACGATTCCGCAGGCGCTCGCCGGGATCCTGATCGATCCGCCGCCGTCGTTGGCGTGGGCGACGGCGACGAGCCCGGCGGCGACCGCCGCCGCCGATCCTCCGGACGAGCCGCCGGTCGAGTGGTCCGGGCTCCACGGGTTGCGCGTGGGGCCGTAGGCCTCCGGCTCCGTGGTCATCGCCATCGCGAGCTCGGGCGTGTTGGTTCGGCCGACGATCACGAAGCCGGCGGCGCGGAAGCGCTCGGTGAGGATGGAGTCGTGGTCCGCGCGGAAGGCGAGACGTCGGAGGAAGCGCGTCCCGGCGTGGTAGGGCTGGCCGGCCTGAGAGATCCCGAGGTCCTTGACGAGCATCGGCACGCCGCGGAAGGGACCGTCCGGCAGTCGTCCGCGCGCCTCGTGACGGGCCCGGTCGAACCGCTCGTGGATGACGGCGTTGAGGGCGGGGTCGACGCGCTCGATGCGGCGGATCGCGGCGTCCACGAGCTCGGCAGGGCTCACCTGGCCGCCGGCGACGAGCCGCGCCTGATCGGTGGCGCTCGCCCACACGCAATCGTCCGTCCTCATCTGCCGGCGCCCCACGTCTCGTCCGCTGTCCGCTCGATCCGCTCGCCGGTCCGCAGGAGACGGTGCGGCAGCGTGGTCAGGAGCTCGCGACCCGCCGGCGTCACGTGGACGGTGTCTTCTACGTGGATCCCGCTCGTCCCGAGGACCTTGTGGATGACTTCGATCTCGAAGACCATGCCGGCCTCGATCTCGGTGTCGTCGTCCGGAACGATCATCGGCGCCTCGTACATGTCGATGCCGATCCCGTGGCCGAGGGATCGCGACGCAAAGCTGGTCGTGCCCGCCGCCCGCGCGCCGGCCACGCCCGCGGCGTGGATGTCGCGAGCGAGAACGCCCGGTCGTATCACCTTGAGCGCGGCGAGGTGACCGGCGAGGACCGCCTCCCACTCGTCCGCCACGGCCCCTGTCGGGTCGCCGAGGACCGAGGAGCGGGCGATATCGGCGACGTAGCCCAGGTGGCGGCAGCCGACGTCCCAGCGCGTGACCTCTCCGGACCGAAGCCGTGCGCCCCCAGGGATGTGATTGCCGTAGGCGCCGTGGCCCCCGAAGCCGATCACGCGGAGGCATGGCTCGGCCCCCGCGTATACGACCTCGGCGTCGTAGATCTCCGCGATCGACCGCTCGGTCATCCCCTCGTCGAGCCGCTCGAGCGCGCGGGCGAGGCAGTCCTCCGTGATCTCGAC
The DNA here is from genome assembly GCA_963800515.1 of uncultured Thermoleophilia bacterium. GTDB lineage: Bacteria > Actinomycetota > Thermoleophilia > Gaiellales > F1-60-MAGs149 > CAWDBC01. Next base: position 440,502 of record CAWDBC010000001.1, on the reverse strand, counting down.
GACCCGTCGCAGCCGCGCGACCTCCTCGGGCGACTTGATCAGCCGGATCTCGGCGAGGGTGGCGCGACCGTCGATGATCCGGCCGCCGTAGCGTTCCCGGAGTGGCTCGATCAGATCGACGTCGTCGACGGCGACCGAACGGCCCCCGGGCCGGAGGAGGGTGTCCAGCGCCTCCCACAGGCTCGCCGGCCGACCGTCCGTCAGCGCAAGGTCGTGAAGGCGCCGGTCCGTCTCCGCCCACCCCATCCGGTCGCCGGGGCTCGCCGCGATCGAGCCGAAGGTGACGACGTCGTCGACGCGTGTGGGCGCGACCACGAAGCGGTCGATCTCGCCAGCCGGAGCGACGAGGGTGACCGCGCAGTCCGCCGTGGCGACGCCCATCACCGGCACCTTCCGGCCCCGGATCGCCCACTGCGAGAAGCTCTGGAACCCCGTCAGGTAGAACGCGTTCTCCGGTGACGTGCCGAGGAGGACGTCGATGCCATCGCGCGCCAGGATCTCCCGCAGCCGCTGGCGGTTGACGACGAGCGCACCCGGATCGGGGTCCTGCCGGCCGGGAACGGCAGCGGCCGCTCGCGCCTCTCCGTGTGCGTCGTCTGCGGCGATGCCGATCATCGTTGGCGGCGTGCTCGGATCGATCAGCCGATCTCCGCCGCCCACTCCTCGACCGTCTTCAGCACGGCCTGACGCGGGAAGACCTTCTCGGTCAGGAACTGGTGGGTCTCGGCGAGGGCGTCGACGCAGCCGTCGGAAAGGACGGTCAGCGCGAAGTCCCGGTCGGCTGATTCGCGGACCGTCGTCAGCACGGACCCGCTCGTCGAGATCCCGCCGAGGACGAGATGGTCGATGCCGAGCGAACGGAGGATCACGTCGAGATCGCCGCCGGTGAATGCACCGACGCGACTCTTGACGACGACGATGTCTCCATCAGCCGGCCCGAGGTCCGCGGCGATCGCCGTCTTCGGATCGTCCAACTGGAATCGCGCGTCATCGATGAACCGCGCGAAGTCCTTGTTGTTCGGGCTGATCTCGGGGTAGCCCGGCCGGTAGCCCACCATCGCATGGATGACGGGGATCTTCGCGGCGCGGGCGGCCTCTGCGGCCCGCACGAGACGCTGGACGAGCTCGGGTCCCCCGGGGACCCGCTCGACGATCCCGGTCTGGACGTCAGTGAGAAGGAGAGCGGTGGAAGCGGCCACGTCGTGCCTTTCGTTGAATGCTGGTCAAGCGCGTACGGCGTGCTCGAGTCGTGTCGATGCGGCGGGGTCACAGGGACGCCGCCGCATCCATCGCGTCGCTGATGGCGTTGTCCAGGAGGCGGGGAGCCTGGGCGTCGCCGACCACCACGACCCGCATTCCTCGCGCCTCGAGCGGTTCCCGGAGGGCGTCGTCGGCGGCGTGCTGGGTGGCGAGGACGATGGAGTCAACTTCGAGCTCGGTCTCCGACCCGTCGTAGAGGCTCCTGAGGATCGCGAGGGAGCCATCGAACGACGCGAGTGCCGTGCTCGCCCGGAGCGCCACGCCGAGCTCCGCGAGCCGCGAGCGGTAGGGGGTGAGCGCGCCTGTCGGCTGGAGCTCCATCCCGACGAACAGGTCCTCCGTCGCCAGCTCGACCTGGTGGCCCGCGCGTCCCAGGAGCTCGGCGACGCCGAGCGCCTTCCGGTGGCCGTCCCCGTCGAAGACCAACGTCCGGCCGACCGGGACCTCGTGGCCTGCGGCCACGTCGACGGCGGCGTAGATTCGGCGTCGAGCCTCGGCGCCCACCTCGATGCCGAGCGGGAAGGAGTTCTGGATCGCGTCGAAGCGCGGCCGCGAGCCGGTCGCCAGGATGACGACATCGGGGTCCAAGACGGCGATGGCGTCGGCATCGGCGTCGACGCCCGTGCGGATCTCGACTCCACGTCTCCGGAGGACCAGCTCCCGCTGGACGTAGACGCCTTCGAACTCCGACGAGAAGGGAAGGCGCGCGGCGCACCGAGCCTGTCCGCCCAGCTGGACCTCGCGTTCGATCACGGTGACCCGGTGCCCCCGTCCGCTGGCCACGACCGCGGCCTCGAGCCCGGCCGGGCCGCCGCCGACGATCGCCACCCGCTTCGGGTGGGGGGTCGGTGTGAGGCGCCGCGCCCCGTACCGGCTCTCCCGTCCGGCCGCGGCGTTTTGAGTGCAGAGGATCGGCAGGTTGTGGCGGCGGCGGCCCAGGCACTGCTGGTTGCAGGCGATGCAGAGCCGGATCTCATCCTCGAGGCCCGCGCGCGCCTTCGCGACCAGGAAGGGATCCGTGATCAACGCCCTCGCCATGCCCGTCAGGTCGGCGGCGCCCGAGCACAGGGCTTCCTCGGCCAGTGTGGGCGACTGGATCCGACCCTCGGCGGTGATCACCATCTCCGGCAGGGCCTGCTTGATGATACGTGCCCACTGGATGCCGTAGCCGCGCTCGACCTCCATCCCCGGAATGAGGAAGTGGTTCGTTACCTGGTCGGCGTTGGCGACGGCGATGTAGTCGAGTTCGCAGGTCTCGGCCAGTGCGACCGCGATCTCCGCGGCATCGTCGACGTGCAGGTGGGTCGGGGTCACGTGGTCGCCCGTGATGGTGATCCCGAGGATCCGGTCGGCTCCGATGGACTCGCGGACGCGCGTCAGGATCTCCCGGGCGAGGCGCAGGCGGTTGTCGAGGCTCCCTCCATACTCGTCCTCCCGCTTGTTGCGGAGCGGCGCGAAGAACGAGTCGATGAGCCCGTCGTAGGCCATCAGGATCTCGACTCCATCGAGATCCGCCGCCGCCATCCGAGACGCCGTCGCGACGAAGCCGTCGGCCATCTCCTGGATCTCGGCTCTCGTCATCGCGTGCGAGGGATGCCGCATCCTGCCGATCCGATCGGCCGACGGCGCCCAGGTCTCCCGTGCGCTCACCGCGGGATTCGCGAAGGAGCCGAGGTTGTAGACCTGGGCGATCACCACCGCCCCCGCGTCCCGGACGGCCTCGCCCAACTCCCGCATCGGCGGGATGATCGTGTCGTCGAGAACGAAGTTGGCGGCGGCGTGTCGCGCCGTGACGTGCGCGGGAACGGGTTCCAGGACGATCATTCCGGCTCCGCCGGCGGCGCGCTCGCAGTAGTAGTCCCGCATCCGGCGTCCCGGAAGGCCGCTCTCGGCGAGACTCGTCGTGTGACTCGTCATCACCGCGCGGCTGGGCAGCGTCCGGCCGCGCATCCGCAGCGGACTCAGAAACGTCGGGAAGGCGGTGGAGTCGGGCGCTGGGAGGGTCGTCGTCTCCACTCTCAGGAGAACGAGGCGTTCTCGAGGCCGAAGTTCGACAGAGACTCGCCGATCTTCGATTCACCGAGGCCGACGATGTTCTTGTCGAAGGCGTCGTTGACGGTGATGAACGCTGGGATGATGTAGGAACCCTCGTCGAAGTCGATCCGCTGCATCTCTTTCTTGATCTCTTCACGGCGGGCCGTGTCGAGAGTGGCGTTGGCTTCGTAGTAGAGGGCGGTGTACTTGGGGTTGTTGTAGTGGGTCTCGTTGTAGGTCGAGGTCGGCAGCATGGCCTGCGCGACCTGTGACAGATAGGTGTTGGTGAGCCAGTAGTCCTGGGCGAACGTCCACTTCAGGTAGTTCGGTCCGAAGAACGTCGCGGTGTCCAGCTGCTTGAGGTTCACCTTGATGCCTGCGGCGGACGCCTGCTGCGCGTAGACCTCGGCCATCTGGACGGTTCCAGGATTGATCGGAGCCGTTTGGAGATCGATCGCGAGGTTCTCGTGGCCGGCCGCCTTGAGGAGGCTCTTGGCCTGCTCCGGGTCGTGCGGGCGGACGAGGCTCGAATCGAACCCGGTGTCGAACGGACTGAAGACGTCGTTGCCCACGAACCCCGAGCCGGCCAGGGCCGCGGCGACGAACTGGGTCGGTCGACGGCGAGGCGGAACGCCTGACGAACGCGAACATCGTTGAACGGAGGCTGGTCCACCCGCATGGTGAACGGCTGAAACGAGCCGGACCGGGATCGCACGATCTGGATGTCGTTGTGGCCGGTGAGCGACGACAGAGATGCGGCGGAGACCGTCGCGATGGCGTTGGCTCGCTTCGAGACGAGCGCGTTGACCATGGCGGTCTCGTCCGCGAAGTTGGAGACGACGACCGAATCGAGAAGGGGCAGACCGGGCTTCCAGTAGTGCGGGTTCCGGTCGAACACGCTCTGCTGCCCGGGGGTGAAGCTCTTGAACACGAACGGACCAGTGCCGATGGGAGCCTTGGGGTCGAAGCCGACCGGAACGATGCCCAGGAAGTAGTAGTAGCTCGCCATCTGCTCGACCAACGTCGCGAACGGACGGAGCATGCTCAGACGAACGGTCAGATCATCAACCTTGACGAGCTTCTTGACGTCGACCGGTCCCAGTGATGTCGCACCGGGAAGCGGAGCCTTGGGGTCGAGGATCCGATTCAGTGTGAAGAGAAGATCGTCAGCCGTCAGCGGTCGTCCGTTGTGGAAGGTCACCCCGCTCTTGAGCTTGATCGTCCACTCCGTCGCAGTGGAGTTGGGGCTTATCGATTCGGCGAGCTCATACTTGACGGCGGCGTTCGTATCCAGGACGACGAGCGAGTTGAACAACTGCTCCGACCGACAGGCGTCGATGTTGTCAACGCCCTTGTGCGGGTCAAGGGTGTCCTGGGAGCCGCCGCCAGTGATCCCCACGGTCAGCGTGCCGCCTCGCTTCCTCGCCGCGCTGGTCGCCGACGTCGCAGACGAGGAGCTGGAGCTCGACGAGCCGGGTGAACCAGAGGAACTGGACGAGCCGGAGGAGCCGGACCCGCACGCCGCAAGTAGAGGTCCCCCCGCAATCACGATGCCTGCGCCGGCGATGCCGCGGACGAACGAGCGGCGGGTGACGCCGGCCAACGGACCGCCCGGGTAGTCCGAATCGCGTGCGGACATGGTCACTCCTCGATCGGCGCTGATGTGACGTACTCGAGATCGAGCCGTGGACACGGCACGAGGTCGGGCCGAACCGGGACGTTCGGATTGCCAGAAGGTCCGGCCGGTCCCGCGTTCCCCCCATCCAGACGCGGCACCTCGGGGTTCTCGACCTTCATCGCGGCGACCATAGCAGCGAGTGGTCACCCGGTCAACCAATTTTCGCGAGGAGGATCATCCGGGTTGCCATGCAGGGTCGACAAGCACGGCCTGGAGATGCTCCGCCCCGCGTGAGCGGCGCCCGCCGGCACCGCCGCGGCCACGCCCGCGGTAGGAGGTCGAGCCGCCCCAAACACGCGGGCAGGCCTCGCTCACGCTCGTCGGCCGGGGATGTTTTACGCCAGTGCGGCACGGGCAGGACCGGCCGGTGGAACCGTTGGCTCGGCAATCGCTGGCGAGGGCGATCGAGCGGCTCGACCTGCTGGATCCGGTTGCCAAGCCGTTGCGGCGGTTGGCGAAGTCGGCCGTCCCCGAGGGGTCCCGACTGAAAGACGCGCTCAGCGGGACCTGGCTCGGGCATCCTCTCCACCCGCCGCTGACCGACGTCGTCGTCGGCGCCTGGACGAGCGCGCTGCTGCTCGACCTCGTCGGAGGCGAGGACGCCGAAGCCGGCGCCGACACGCTGGTCGCAGCCGGGGCGCTCGCGGCGGTCCCGACCGCGTTCTCCGGACTGTCGGACTGGGCAGACCTCCGCGGCGGCAGCCGTCGCGTCGGCACGCTGCATGCGGTCGGCAACTCGACCGCGCTCGTCCTGCACATCCTCTCGTGGTTCGCGCGACGACGCGGCGACCGCGGCCGCGGCAGGCTCCTCTCCGGGACCGGCTTCGCCGTGGCGAGCTTCTCGGCCTGGCTCGGGGGCCACCTCTCGTTCGGCCAGGGCGTCGGCGTCAACCAGACGGCGTTCGACAGCGCCCCGGAGGAATGGACAGCGGTGCTCGAGGCGGACCAGCTCCACGACGGCGCGCTCACCGCCGCGACCGTCGGGACGACGCCGGTGCTGCTCCTCCGTCGCGGCGAGCAGCTGCACGCACTCGACGACCGCTGCTCCCACCGTGGCTGCGCTCTTCACGAAGGCACCCTCCAGGGCGACACGATCACCTGCCCCTGCCACGGCAGCACCTTCCGGCTCGACGGCTCGATCGTCACTGGCCCCGCCACCGCGCCGCAACTCCGCTTCGACGCTCGCATCTCCGACGGCAAAGTCCAGATCAAGGCTGTCACCGACTGATCCGCACGGCCTCTACGGGGCGGCGTCGGCGCGGCGGATCGGCCACGTCGACGCGGCATGGCTCAGCGTCTGCCGCCCCGGCACGCTCCACGTGGGGTCCCGCTCGTCCTGCATCCCGAGGACGCCGGGGCCGGTACGCGACGCGAGCTACCTCTGCAGACGTCATCCCGGCCCCAGACGAGCGGCTACGGCTCGATCCGGGTCGGGGTGCGGGATGCGAAGCACGGTCCGCGTCCACGTCGGCATCCACCAGTTGGCGTTGCCGAGCAAGCGGATCGTCGCCGGCACGAGCAGGGCGCGGACAACGGTCGCGTCGAAGATGATCCCGCCGGCGAGCCCGATTGCGAGCTCCTTGATCTCGAAGCCCGGGCCGGAGGAGAGCGCCAGGAAGGCGCACATGAGCACGAGCGCGGCGCTCGTCACGAGCTTGCCGGTGCGGGCGAGGCCGAGCTCGATCGCCTTCGAGGTGGAGCCGGTTTCGTCGTAGGCCTCGCGCATGCGGGTGAGCATGAAGACCTCGTAGTCCATCGAGAGGCCGAAGAGGAAGGCGAAGATCATCATCGGTATCCAGGGATTGATCGCCTGCATCGCGTCGACTCCCCAGATCCGGGAGCCGTGCCCAAGCTGGAAGACGATGACCACGATTCCGAACGCCGCCGCGAGCGAGACGAGGTTGAGGATCACGGCCTTGAGTGGCAGCACGAGTGATCGGAACGCGCGCGCGAGCAGGATGTAGGTGAGCGCCAGCACGAAGGCGAGCAGATACGCAAAGTTGCCGTAGATGGCGTGGACGAGGTCTCGATCAACGGCCGCAGTCCCGCTGACGGTCGCGTTCGTCCCTTCGAGCGCGGCTTGGGAGCGATCGATGATCGCCTGGATTTTCGGGTCGGCGCCGTCCACGTCCGGGAATGCCTCGACGATCGCCGCGTCACCCTTGCTCCAGTCCTTCGGCACGACGGCGGCGACGATGCCGTCCACGTGGCCGAGCCGCTCGGCGACCGCCTTGGGGTCGCCACCGTTCTCGACAAGCACGTCGAGCGGCTTCAGCACGCCGGGTGTGATCCCGGTAGCGGTGAGGGCGTTTCGACCTGCGATCGCATCGCCGTTACCGGCGACGTTCTTCATCTGGGCCTCGTTCGGGTTCAGCTGGAGGCCGTAGAAGACGAGCACGCCGGTGATCACGAGACCGACCGCCGCAACTGGTACCGGCCGGATGTTGACGAATCGCGCCCAGCGACCCCACGGCCCGTCTTCGGGGTGGCCGTGGTCGACGAGCCGCTTCGGCAGCAGGCGGAGACTGTTGATCCGCCCGCCGAGCAGCGCCAGCAGCGCCGGCAGCAGCGTGAGCGCGGCGAGCACCGACACCGCCGGGATCAGCATTCCGCCGATGCCGATCGAGCGGATGAACGGCAGCGGCAGCACGACCAGGGAGAGCAACCCGATGGCCACCGTCGAGCCGGAGACGATCACGGCCTTGCCGGCGTGCGTCATCGTCTCGATGAGCGCGGTCTCCACGTCCTTGCCCTCCCGCAGTTCGTCGCGGAAGCGAAAGATCATGAGCAACGCGTAGTCGATCGCAATGCCGAGGCCGACGAGCGCGATCAGGAACTGCACGACGATCGACACGTCCGTGATGTAGGTGAGGATCCAGACGAGCGTGAAGGTGTTGAGAATTGAGGCCGCTGCGACCGCGATCGGCAGCAGAACCGCTGGCAGCGTTCCGAAGACGAAGAAGAGGATGACGACGGCGCCGAGCCCGCCGATGAGCGCCTCGACGAGGACGCTCGGGCCGCCCGTCTCGCCGTTCGCGTTTGCCTCGAGATGGGGTCGTGGCCAGATACGTGGACTGCGATGCCCGCGGGCAGTCCTTTCTTCGCCGCATCGAGGATTGCCTCCGCGCCGCTCTTGGTGTCGAGGTCGGCCGCCCCGGCCGGATAGAGCTCCATGAAGGTCGTGTGCAGGTCCTTGGAGACGTACGCGTCGCTGCCCGTCGAGAAGAACGAGCTCGTCCGCGCACCCGGACTGGTCTTGCGTGCTCGCTCCATGGCGGCGGGAATCGCTTCGCTCTTGGTCGCGTCGCCCTTCGTTTCGAACACGACGACGTTCGGGGGCCGTTCGCCGGTACCGAACCGCTCGAGTGTCCTCTGGTTCCCCTCGTAGGCCGGGTAGCCCGGAATCGAAAACGACTGGAGCCAACGCTGCGACACCTGGGAGGCGGAGAAGCCGCCGAAGACGCTGACCGCAAGCCAGGCCAGGATGATGGCCTTCCGGTGGTGGGCGATGGTGTGAGCGAGGCGGGCGAGCATGGGGACTCCTTTTCGAACGGACAGAGAGCGCAGGATCGGCTGCGCGCCGCGCATCCGCAATCGGCCGTAGGGCGATCGTTGGACCGACGAAAGTCGGCGCGTGAATCGACTTCGGTCGGGTGTTCAACAGTGGCCGCGCCACTTACGCTTGGCCCAGTGAGCGTTCACCGTCTCCTGTCCGCCATGCTCGTCGGCCCCGAGGAGGACGCGCAGCCGTCGCCCTCGCGCCGCTCGCGGCGCGACTGGCTCGTCGATTGGGTGCTGTTCCTGTGTGCGACTGCGGTAGGCGCCTTGGCGCTGGCTGACCAGGTCGGCCGCGGGTCGGGGGCGGCCCTGCTGGCGTTCGACGTGATCGGTGGCGCGGCGCTCTGCATCGCCCTGTGGTGGCGGCGGCGCTGGCCGTTCGCCCTCGGGCTGGCCTCCGTTCCGATCGAGGCCTTCTCGTCCTCCGCGGGCGTGGCCGGTCTGATCATCTTGTTCACGGTCGCTGCCTACCGGCGCTGGCAGCTGGCGGCCCTGATCGCCGGACTGCAGCTCGCCATGGTGCCCGTGTACCGCACCGTGCAGCCCAAGGACACCTCGCTGCCGCTGTGGGCGCACTTCCTCATGGTCGCGCTGGCCCTGACCGCCGTCGTCGCGTCGGGCATGTTCGTCCGCGGACTCAGCCAGTCGCGGCGGGAGCGTGTGCGTCACGCGGAGGCCGAGCAGCAGTTGCTCGTCGAGCAGGCCCGCTACGCCGAGCGCACGCGGATCGCGCGCGAGATGCACGACGTGCTCGCCCACCGGATCTCACTGCTGAGCCTGCATGCCGGCGCGTTGGAGTTCCGGCCGGAGGCGCCGCCTGGGGAGGTCGCGCGCGCGGCCGCGGTGATCCGCGCCAGCGCCCACCAGGCGCTCGAGGACCTACGCGCGGTGATTGGGATCCTGCGCGACGGCGCCGACGGCGAGGCGCCGCAGCCTCCTCAGCCGACGCTGGCGGCGCTGCCCGGGCTGCTCGAGGAGTCACGTGCCGCCGGGATGCGCCTGAACGCCGAGGTGCGCGTGTCGGACTTGGCGGCGGTTCCCGACCCGGTCGGTCGCCACGCCCTGCGTATCGTCCAGGAGGCGCTGACGAACGCGCGCAAGCATGCCGGGTCGGCCGCGGTCGATCTGCGCGTCGAAGGCGCGCCCGGGGCAGGGCTGGTGATCGAGGTGCGCAACGCGGCGCCAGTCCTGGCCGCCGGCCAGCCAGGGATTCCCGGCACCGGGACGGGACTCGTCGGCCTGACCGAGCGCGCCACGCTCTCCGGCGGCCACCTCGAGCACGGACTCGAGGAGGACGGCGACTTCCGGCTTCGCGCCTGGTTGCCGTGGCCGGAGTGAGCGAGCCGATCCGGGTGCTGGTGGTCGACGACGACGCGCTCGTTCGTGCGGGACTGTCGATGCTGCTCGCGGGCGCCGAGGAGATCGCGGTCGTCGGCGAGGCCGCCGACGGCACAGAGGTCGCGCAGGCGGTGGCCGAGCACGAGCCCGACATCGTGCTGATGGACATCCGCATGCCCGGCCTGGATGGGCTGGCCGCCACCGAGCTGGTGCGCGCGCAGGCCGACGCTCCCGAGGTCATCGTCCTCACGACGTTCGAGACCGACGACTACGTTCTGCGGGCGCTGCGCGCCGGCGCCAGCGGGTTCCTGCTCAAGGACACGCCGCCGGGCGAGATCGTCCGTGCCGTGCGGAGCGTCGCCGCGGGCGAGCCGATGCTCTCGCCCACGATCACCCGCCGGCTGATCGGGCACCTGAGAGACAGCGAGGGCGGCGAGCGCAAGCGCCACGCACGCGAGCAGCTCGACCACCTAACCGCGCGCGAGCGGGAGGTCGCCGTCGCGATCGGGCAGGGCAAGTCGAACGCCGAGATCAGCCGCGAGCTCTACATGAGCGTCGCGACCGTCAAGGCACACGTCTCGCGCGTGCTCGAGAAGTTCGAGTTCAACAACCGCGTCCAGATCGCGCTGCTCGCTCACGACGCCGGCGAGGCGTGACCCGACGACCGTCGGGGACGGCCGCATCCACCGCCTCAGCCAGGACGGCGACTGCGCGGCGGCTGCCCGAGTTGGAGCCGCAAGCTGCGGCGCCACTCTGGGCCGCCCGAGCCGCCTCTCCCACGGAGCGGTGCGTCGCGACTGGGACGCCCGCGCAGCGCCGGTACCATTTCCATGGGTCGGATAGGGCAGACCCGAAGCGGCCCCTGGCCCCTCCGTCGTCATGTCTCAGCTACCGGCTCAGGGTCACGATCGAGGACGGTGATCTCGCGGATGCCAACGGCCTCTTCGGGGAAGGCTTCGCCCCGGAGCGACGCCGGTCGGTTGCGACGGATCAACTGCGGCGTATGCAGCCGTGAGATTGGCGCGCGATTGATCATTCGCACGAACTCGATTGCGGAGGCTGTACACGCGTCGTATTCTCTCGTCCAGAGCTCGAATGTTCGGAGTCCACGACGCCCGAGGAGACAGCATGCCGACCGTGATCGCGCATCACGACGTGAAGGACACCGACCACTGGCTGTCCTCGCCGAGACGGGAAGAATTCTTCGGGCCGCTCGGAGTCACGAACATCCGGACGTTCGTCGACCCGCAGAACCCGACCCGCGTGGCATTGCTCATGGACGTGGCCGACATGGACGCCGTCATGGCCGCGATGCAGACGGAGGGGGCAGTCGAGGCGATGGAACACGACGGCGTGATCGCCGAGAGCCTGGTGATCCTCGTCGAAGCGTAGAGCGCGACGGGTTCGACTCGAACGCCGCCGCGCGGCCGCGCACGCACGCGCCCTCGGGGCCGCTTTGGCCGCTAGACTGGTCAAACCAGCCAAAGGCTCCGAGCGTTCACGACCTTAACGGCGATGCGGCGTCGTCTCGTAGAGTCACAACGAGCCACATCGCATTCCCGTCGGGGAAGGGATGATCCGAGGACTACTCGATGTGCCCATGTCAGTTTACCTCGCCAGACACTATGGTGTCGGTAGACAGGCCCGCGACCGTCGCTGCCAGGATCTCTCTTGCTTCGACCGGGCCCACGATGAGAAGCTGGCTACTGACGTTGGACGTCAACCGACGTGGAGGGACGATCAACGACGCCAATCGACGCGAACGTTTCCCCTTCTGACGAGTTCAGACGGTACTGGGTGCAACTGGCCGGGATCGCTGAAGCAGCCGAACACTTCCGTGGGGTTCCTCCGCAGGCGTCACGGTTTGCTCCGGGCCAACTGTCCATGGGATCTCGTCCGGGATGGGGTGGTCGCGCAGCGGGCTCCCAGCGATTTGAATCTCGCGCTCTCTCGGAATGGTTCTCGAGGGGAGCAGCGAGACGTCACGCCACCCAACTGTCCGGTGGAACCGTCGTCATCAAGTTCCTGTTCGTAGGAAAGAGCACCGGCGATCCGAGGAGCTCGGTCACGTACCGGTCAGACGTTGAGCGACGACGAACGTCACGACAGTCATCATGGTGCGCCGCCGGCGGTTGAGCTGTGAGGCGATCGTCTGCGGGCTCAGACGCTGATGATCTCGCGATGCAGATCGAGCAGCTTGGGTACGTCTTCGGCTGCGACGCGTCCCATCCCGCATTCGGTGCAGATCCCCCACTCGCGTCCTCCGGCCGAGGACTGCGCCAGCGCGGTGTCGATCTGCTGCGCCTGTTCGTCGGCTGTGCCGTCGGCCTGATCTTCGGGGTGGTAGGGAACCAGCGCGAAGTACAGCTCCGTCTCCGGTCCGGTTGCCAGGTCGCGAAGCGGCGCGAAGTAGTCGGCGTCGTTCCTGGCCTGGGGCACCGTGAACGATGCCCAGTTGATCGGCCGCTGCGCGGCGGATGCGACGGCGTTGACAAGGTCGACCTGCAGCTGGACCGACTCGGGCTGCTTGAAGTGTTGGTGTCCGTAATCGCCGTAGCAGAGGTGCAGCCCGACGGGCACATCTGCGGGCACCCGGTCGACGCAGCGCACCAGCGCGGGGGTGACCTGGTCGAGCGGCATGGCCGGGTCGGGTCCCATCGCTCCTTCGAGGAGTCCGAATTCGACTGCGACATCCCACTGGACGGCGCAGCGGTCGTGAGGCAGCTCCGCCAACGCGGTATCGAGGTCGGCGAACAGCGCCGCTTCGTAGGCAGCGGAGACGGCGGGTAGATCCTCCGCCACGATCGTTGCCGCCATCGACGCGAGCGGGGTTGGGTACTGCATCTGGAAGCGCACGCCCGGGGGAATCGTCCCGTCCTTCTGCAGGCGGTCGAAGGTCGCAAACGACTCGGCGTATGCATCGGCGTACCCGAGGTTTGGCCAGCTGATCGTGTTCGCAGAGGCGCCCTCGACGAGACGGAGCTGGGGCATCTGCGGCGCGTCCGGTGACGTCTCGTACGCCTTTCCGACGGTGACCGACTCGAACTCGGGCATCTGGAGGAACTTCTGGATCTGAAACAGGATCCAGTAGCCGCGATCGCCGGTCTCTCCGTCGGTCATCCGGCGGACCCCGATCGGAATGCGCGAGCTGATCTCCCGCATCACGCTCTCGGCGTCGGGCAGATTGACCGAACCGTTGAAATGAACGCTGCTGGGCGGCACCGCGATTCTCTCCTCGCTCCGCTCGCGCCACCGGAGCCGCCTCCCAGCGGAACTGGAGGGCGCCGCGGACGGTTGCGGGCTATCCGATCCCGGAATCGTAGTACCCCGCGAGCATCAACGCTCCCGCCGCGCCGCGGATAGAGATCACGTTCGCCGCGAGGAGTTCGCCGCGGTCGCGCACGGCGATGAGGCCGTCGCGGAGAGCGGTTTCCCGGCCGCGCTGACCTCTCGCACTCCCGCCGCCGACGCCGCGCCTGGGCGCTCGCCGGACCGACGCCACGCACGAGCCATCACCGCCCGTCCGTGGCACCCGCTGTGCGAGAAGCCCGAGGTCGCGCGGCGGCCGACAACCGTCGGCGGCCGCCGCGCGTGCCGCTTCCTCAGGTGGCGAGCGCTGGGCGGGGCGGGAGGTACGCCTCCCGCTCGGACGCTGCGCTCCCCTCGCCGGTGGGCGTTGGCTCGGGCTCGGGCCCCCGCATCAATGCGTCGACCGCAGATGGCGTGAATCCCCTGACGGTGAGGTAGACGCCGAGCGATAGCTCCCAAAGGAACTCCGGGATGGCCGCGAGTCCCTGGCCGGTGCCGCCTTGCGCGAAGACGCCGAGCAGGACGGCGATTCCGGAGGCGCAGATCAGCGGTCCACCGACGAGCCCCAAGATCGCCATTCGGCGTGGGACCAGCCTCGAGCGGTACATCAGGGAGCCGAGCAGGAGCCCGTTTCCGATGCCGACGATGAAGCCGGGCCCGAGGAGGAAGGTCCAGTCCTTGATCGCGGCGAGCGAGTAGGCGAGCGCGCCGGTATCGGTGCCCGCGGGGCCGTTTCGCAAGCTCACGATCGCGAGCACGCTGACGAGCCCGACGGCGATGAACGTGCATTCCACGATCCGGGCCGTGACATAGCCGAGCGTGAAGCTTTCGCTCTGTCGCCTGAGGATCGGAAAGAGCGCGACGGCGGTGCCGACGTTCGCGACGATGAGGAGCAACTCCAGGAGCGCTCCCAGGTAGATCCGGGTGTCCGCGCCGCTGCCGGCGACGTAGCCCGCGGGATCGTCGAGAACGGGTTGGAAGAGATACAGCGCGGCGATCGAGGTGACGAAGGTGAGGAGGAAGAGCAGGCCCGTCACCCGAGCAAGTGTCTGAGGCTGAGCGTCGCGCATCAGCGTGCGCTCGCAGCCGCCGGCGCCATGGCGCGGCTCGGGGAGCGACGTGCGGCCCAGACGATGGCGCTGGAGACGGCGATGACGGACAGGAGGCCGAGCCATTGGAGCCCGTCTCCCATGCCGTCTCCCCAGTACGGCTTGGAAGGCCCTACTTCGACCGGGATGACGTGGAAGAACGTGAACGCTGCGATCTCGATCCACGCCACGGTGACGGTCACGCGGCGGGCGGCTCGGTGCCTGAAGGCGAGGAGGGCGGCGGCGATGAGCACCGCCACGAGGCTAGCGAGGTGCTGCGGCTTCGCGAACGTCTCGAACACGCCGGCCGCCGGGTCGACGCGCAGGTCGTCGAAGACCGCGAGGTTGAGGACGAGGAGGGCGAAGAGAGCGCTCGTCAGTCCGACCAGGAGCCCGGCGGAGGATCCGGCGGGTTCGTTGTTCTCGGTGGCTCGTGTGGTTGGCATGGGGTAAATATAACTTAGTTATCGGAACTTCGCAAGTTGGTAGGCTCCGAGCGTGCCGAGCTCGCCGACCACGCGGGAGACCCTGCTCGACGCGGCGCTGCGCCTGATCGAGGAGCGAGGACCCGGCGCGTTGCGCGTTCGTGACCTGGCGGCGGCGGCCGACCAATCGACGATGGGCGTCTACACGCACTTCGGATCGAAGCAGGGATTGCTGGAGCATCTCTACCTGCGCGGCTTCGAGATCCTCGAGGGCCGGCTGAGCAGCGTCCCGGTGGACGGTGACGGCCGCGAGGAGCTCCTGGCCTTCGCGAAGGCCTACCGCCGGTTCGCGCTCGAAAACGAGGCGCTCTACGGGCTCATGTTCGAACGGGCGGCCCCCGACTTCATCCCGTCCGACTCGAGCCGCATGGCGGGACTGACGACGTTCCAGATGCTCGCAAGCCGCGTCGCCGGGTGGCGTTCCGATTTCACCAACCCGGCCGCTGACGCACACCTGATCTGGGCGACGATGCACGGCCTCGTCACCATCGAGCTCATGCACCGCCGCTGGGGCGGCCCCCTCGTCGAGCACCTCCGAGGCGATCCGGAGCAGAACTACGCCACCGCCGTCAGCTCTCTCCTCGAGTCGCTTCACGGCCGCTAGCCGTGCGCGCCTTCTCGCCCGACCGCGGGGCGACGCCCCCACCGCGGGTCGAGACTGAGACCAGAAGCGGCGTCACCGCCACGGGGCGCAGCCGACTCGGATCTTCGAATCGCGACCCTTCCGAGCCCTTCTTCCCAGATAGCTGCGCGTCCCGCCGCTAGGGAAAGCTGACGTCTGAGCGCCCGAGGGCGAGCGGCCTCGACGAAGCGCCCGGGCCGCAACCCGGTCGCCGCGATCACGAAACCCCACCAGCGGCGAAGCCGCGTCGGGTCGCCTGCGTCGCCGTCCGCCGTCGAGGCGATGCGCCTCCACCTCTGGCTGCGCAACCAGGTCGGCGACGCGACACTCGTGACGCTACTGGCCTACGGCGGGCTGCGCCGGCGAGGCACTCGGCCTCCAGTGGCAGCGTCCGTTTACCGTCGAGCAAGCCGTGTCGCTCGGCGAGATCGAGGACCCGGAGACCCGCCCGATCCGCTTAGCTACCATCGCCGCAGATTCGAAGGGGCCGCGCCCAGCATGGGTTGGCCCCAATCGCGCCGTCCTCCTCGAGCCGCCGCACCTTTGATCCTGATTACCGCAGCCACCGGCCAGGTGGGCGGGCAGGCAGCCCGCGAGCTGCTCGCCTCGGGACGACGCGTCCGCGTCCTGGTGCGAGATCCCTCCCGCGCCGTCGGGCTCGAACGTGCCGAGCTTGTGGTCGGGAGCTTCGAGAGCGACGACGCGGTGACACGCGCCGTCGACGGTGTCGACACGATGCTCCTGGCGGGCCGCGACAGCCCGGAAGCCGTCGAGCAGCAACGCGTCGTCCTCCGTCACGCCACCGCCGCCCGCGTTCGGCAGATCCTCAAGCTCTCTGCCATCGGAGCGCGCTCCGACTCGCCGATCTCTCTGATGCGCGACCACGACGAGGTCGACGAGCACCTACGCGCGAGCGGCGCGAGCTGGACCCTCGTCAAGCCCCACCTGTTTCTGCAGAACCTGCTCCGCGCCGTCCCCGCCATCAGGCGGGACGGCGTCCTACGAGCAGCGATGGGCGACGACCGCTACCCGATGATCGACACCCGGGACATAGGCTCCGTCTGTGCAGCGATCCTCGCCGATCCCGAAGCGCACATCGGGGCGACCCGCGTGCTCACCGGCCCGAAAGCCGTCTCCTACGGCGAGGTCGCGAGCGTGTTCGCCGCCGTCGGCGGCCGGGCTGTGCGCTACCAACCAGTCGACGCCGACGACGAGGAGCGGCGCCTCCTCGCCGCCGGAATGCCCGCTTGGCGCGCGTTCGACCTTTCCCATATCAGGCGCGCCTACTCGCCGACCGAGAACGCTGTGACGACAACCGTCGAGACGATTCTCGGACGACCCGCGATCAGCCTTGACGCGTTCGCTCGAGACCACGCTGCCTCGTGGGGCGCCTGACCGTGAACCTCGCCCCTCGTGCGGCCGGTCAGGCGCTCGATGACCGTATCCGGCGACGCCGAATGTGAGCATTCGCGCCGCGTCCCGTTGGGTCGGGCTAGCGGGGGTCGAACGCATCCGAATGTCATAAAACGCCCTACCGGGCGTTACCTCCCAGGTGGGGAGTCGGCACTGGTCGGGTCGTTCAGCGGGGGGAGGTGCGGCTGGGTTTGAGCGGGTGGATGGGGCTAGGTGGTTGGCTGGCGAGAGTGGATTGTGGTTGTGGGTCCGTATTCGGGTCCGTCGGGGAAGTACTCGGCGACTGGATCAGAGCCAGGGAATTGCAGGCGAGCGGCGTGTTCCCAGGTGGACGCCATGGTCTGGGCGATCTGTTCAAGCGCCGTGTCGCTCACCTCATGGGCGCGCCCGTGGAAGAGGTCCCACATGTGCTGGTGGTTCATGACTTGCTCAAGCCGGGTGCGGTTGCCCTTCAGCGTCTCCGACCAGTCGCCGGATTCGTCTTCGCTGTATTTGTGGGCGACCAGCAGACAGCCTCGGACCACGATAAAGCGGGGTACGAAGATCTCGAGAAACGCGGCCGCTAGCGTGGGGCCGCCGACGATCGAAGCGTACGTCCAGATGCCGGGTGGCGTCGTCCGGCCGACGGATCGGGCGGGGTCACGGCTGCGGCTGTGGTTCTCGGTTGGTCTCCCCGAGGGCGATCACCCTCAGCCTAGACCCGGGCCCGGCTGACGTTGTCCCCGGCCAGGCTGCCCGGCCGTAGCGGCTCGAGGAGACGGCAAGCGCCGAGTGTCGCTCCGTCCCGGAATTCTCCTGCGCTGAACCGGGCACGCGACCTTGCGGCACGGGTCGGTTCGTCTTAGGTGGCCGATCTCGTGCAAAACGTGGTTGGCGGCGGGAGGGGAGGGTGGGCCGAGCCGGCGGCTAGGTCGTTGCGTGCTCCCACACGTCGACCGTGTAGCGGCGGCCTTTGTTCTCGACGGCCTCGGCCGCGGCTCGGGCTAGGTGGAAGCCGGCTCGTGCGGCGACCGTGGCGCTGCGCACGTTGTCGGGTTCGATCCTGAGGCGGAGGACGGCCATGCGAAGCGTGTCGTGGGCGTAGTCGCGTAGCAGCGGTAGCGCCTGGGCGGCGAGGCCCTGCCCTCGATGCTGTGCGCCGATCATGTAGCCGAGCTCTCCGGTGGCGGTCAAGAGGACTTCGCCGAGCGGTCGCGCCGGGTCGGTGGTCACGGCCAAGAGCAGCCGATCGGGCTGCCGGGCTTGGGCGAGGCGGTTTTCGGCTTCGACGAGCCCGAAGGGCGACGGCAGCGGCGTGCGCAACGCGATCTCCGGGTCGTCGAAGAGCTCGACCATCAACGGCAAGTCGCGCTCGTCCCACTCGCGTAGCAGCAAACCGGAGCTGATGAGGCGGACGGGCGAGCGGCTCGAAAGGTCGACGGGGAGCCCCACGACGTCCACCCTCACAGCCTAGTGCTCATCGCTGGCTGGCTTGGGTGCCTCTTCGTGGCCTTTGGAGGCCTACCGGCTCGTCTGCGCGCCTGGCACCGGAAGCGCCACCCGTCGGACGACTCGCGGATCCTTCTGGGAGCGCTCGCTCTTGTGGCTCTGGCGGTAGGCGGCGTGCTCGTCGCCGCGTTCGTCGGGTGGCGCTCACCGGCCGAGCGGGCGAGGGTGGCTGGAGAGGTGACTGCGGGGCTGACGCGCGGGTGTCGACGATCGAGGGTTCTCCGCCGATATTCGCGTCGGCTTCGGGTTGGGCGTTGTCGAGCGTCTGGAAGGTACTGGAGCTGTGTGGACCGGCGTCAAGCCGGGCCGCGAGCGCCCGCGGGCGCCGCCGATCCTGGGCTTGCGCGCTCGGGGCAGCACGTCGTCCTCGGCGGTCTACGGAGGCCTCCGAACGCTCCGGCTGAACCCTGACCACCGACGGAAGAACCGGCAAGGTCTCCGGTCCTGCCGGACTCCACCGGAGCGGGGCCGCTCGGAGCGAGCCGGACGGGCACTCGGAGGATCCCTCGGGATCGCCCGACGCGCCGTCTCCGCGCGAGGGGGGCGACAACCATCTTCGGCTGACGGAGAGGCGAACCGCTGAGGAGCGTCGCCGGCCTGATGCCGGCGACGCCCCTCCCGGCTCAGCGGGCCCGATAGGCGAGTGCCCGGGTCGCCCGTTCGGCGCTCGGCGTCGTGCCACCAGTGACGATCAGCACGGAGCCGCGTACGCCGTACCTTCCGGCCGCCAGGGAGACCGGAAAGACGAACGTCCGCCGGCCCGGGGCGACCCGCGTCCGGTCCACCTTCAGCGTGGTGACGACGTGGCGTCCCCTGGTGACGTCGACCGCGATGATCACGCGGGCGCCGCGGGGAACGCGGCCGAAGCGGGCGCTGACGTGGATCGTCCGCCTGGCGCCGCGGACCTTCGTGACGGAGACGCGGAGGGCGCTGACGCGGTGGGCGCGGCGCTTCGGGGCGATCGTCCGGCCCGAGACGACATGGCCCTTCGCCGTCTTCACCAGGACCCGGACGGAGGACCCCCCGAGGTCGTGCCAGTTCGCCGGGCGGATGGTGACGCTGCCGCCGCGCGGAACGGCGAGAGCGGGCAGTCGGACGGAGCCGGGGACGCCGTTCGGACCGCCGCCCCAGGTGAGCGCGACCTTGACGACGGCGGGGCCGTTGCCGTTGCGGTACGCGAAGGCGCCGCCGTGGTGGCCGAGCACGAACGAGTGGGCGCCGGCGTCGCCGCCCTTGACGCGGACGTCGGCGCCGTACTGGCCGCTGCTGTCGGCGCTGGCGAGCTGCGCCGCCAGGTTGCCTCCGGTGGACGCGTGGACGTCGAGCTCCCCGTGGCGGGCGTCCAGGCCGACGCCGTCCTTGGTCCCCTTGCCGGTCGCGATGCCGGAGATCTGCGCCGCGAAGCCGGGAGCGAGGATGCCCGTGCCCGTCGTGCCCTTGCCGGTGCCCTTGATCGTCTCCGTGTAGGCGCCCTTGACCGGGACGGCGTAGATCGGGGTGCTGCTGGTTCCGCCGACGAGGCCGGTCAGGAGGGCGCCGCCCTTGATGCGGGTCCCCGGGTCGGTGTTGAGGTCGCCGTCGGCGCCGAGCAGGCGCTTGCCGGCGGCGTTCGTGACCTGGTCCGCGGCCGCGTCGCCGCTGCCGAGGGGCACGATCAGGGAGAGCAGGCCCGTCAGCGAGGTCGGGATCGTCGGCGTGCGCGCGATCGTGCCCCACGGGACCGCCACGAGGGTGCCCGGACCGCCGCTCCAGATGTCGCCCATGTAGTGCGTCCAGTGCCCGTCGGGGCGGACGTGGATGATGCTGTTGTCCTCGCCCGTCTTGTGATCGCCCGGGATGATGTCCTCGCGCGCCAGGAACGGGATGTTCGGATCGTTGACGTCGATGTCGTAGCCGCCGTCAGAGGAGCTCCGCACGTCCTCGGCGACGAGTGCGTGGCCCTGGGAGGGGCTGTTGCGGATCAGCACCATGGGGAAGTGCCCCGCGCGCAGGTCGTTCTCGATGATCGCGCGGGTGAGCGAGCCGCCGGTGATCAGGTTCGCCGACGTCGCCTCGACCCAGTAGCGGATCATGTCCGAGCTGAGCTGCGTGGTGTGCTGCTGGCGGATCGCCGCGCGCAGGGCGTCGGCCGGGCCCGCCGGACCGTCGAGTTGCCAGGCCGTGGTCGCGCCGGCCGGGCTGAAGGACGAGTAGGACAGCCAGTGCTCGACCAACCGCTGGTCGACTGCCGAGATTCCGAAGCAGCTGAAGTCGCCCTTCAGCGCCGCGTTCGAGATCCCCTTGTAGAGGTAGGTGAACGGACTCGTGATCCCCGAGTCGATCTCGCAGTCGAAGGGCCAGCAGACGTTGATCGTGAGGTTGGTCTGCGAGGTGCCGTAGACCGCGTCGAGGTCGGAGATGCTGACCCCCTCGTGCACGTAGTTCGGGAACGAGAAGCCCCGCGTGTTGCGGGCCGAGTGGACGGTGAACGACGTCGCCGAGCTGAAGCTGCCATCGGCGTTGACGACGGTGATCGGGCCCGTGGTCGAGTAGCGGGGAACGCGGACATGGACGCTCGAGCCGTCCGCCGCGACGTCGCCCGCGCTGATCGTCGCGATCGCGTACGCCGTGTTGTTGTTGAACTGGACGGTCGCGCCGGGACAGAAGCCGCTGCCCGTCAGGACCACGTCGTCGCCTGGCTGCAACGCCTGCGGCGTCCGGCCCTGCGTCGGCGTGAAGCCCGTGATCTGACCCGGGAACCGTGCGATGGCGAGGGAGCCGTCCGCCTGCGGCGCGCCGGGGCTGGTCGCATGGACCGTGATCGAGGCGCCGGCCGGCCCCCCGGTCGAGCCGAAGCCGACGGTCAGGGGCACCGACGTGGAGAAGGAGCCGTTCGTCGGCGGCACGGTCGTCGCCCCCAGGCTGGCCGCGTAGCCCGCGGGCGGCGGGTCGACCGCGAGGGAGACGGTGCCCGTGAAGCCGGGCTCGCGATTGACGACGACGCTGCCAATGACGGAACCGCAGGACGGGACGCGCAGGGGAGCGGGGTTGAACGTCAGGTAGTAGGGCGCCTCCACGGTCAGGTTGTCGGTGACGGAACGTGCGGCGGGCGCGACCAGCGCGTCGGCCGGAGTTGCCGTGACCACCAGGTTGACCGGCGTGAACGACGCCGTGGCGCCGACCGTGGCGGCCAGGTGCATGGTCGTCGTCGTGTTCGTCGCCCCCACGACTGGCGGCGAGAAGGTCGCGGTGACGCCGGCGGGCAGTCCGCTCGCAGACATCGTCACGTTGCCCGACGAGCCGTTGAAGCGAGCGATGGTGACCGGGACGTCGACGGTTCCGCCGAGCAGGAGCCGGACGTCCGTCGAGCCGGTGGAGATGCTGATGTCGGGTGGTGAGGTGCCGGTGCCGGCGAACGTCACGTCGTCGATCGCGATCGCCGCGCCGACGACGTCCGACTCGAACGTCTCGAGGCGGAAGAAGGCGATGTTGTCGGTCCCCGGCGGGTTGATCGTCATCAGCGTGGTGACGCTGGCCGAGCTGACGGTCGCCTCGACCGGGGAGCCGATCGGATTCCTTGAGGTATCCAGGGCGGTCAGCCGGACCTTGCCGCTGAACGGCGTGTCGCCGCCGTAGAAGCCGACGTGCATCGAGACGCTCTCGCGAGACACGGCGAGCTGTCCGATGATCACGTTGTGGACGAACTCGCACGCGAAGCAGGTGGAGATCGCGACGTTCGTCCCGGAGGCCGCCTTCACCCCGACGTCGCGCACGACGGGCAGGCCGGTCGAGGCCGGCGAGTCGATGAAGACGACCCCGTCCGAGGCGAACTGGTTCTGGACGACGGTCCCGTCGGCCAGCCCGTCGAACGTCACGGGCAGGGCGGCACGGGCTGCGGTCGGCACCACGAGGCAGAGAGCGACGGCGATCGCCGCCCAGAGGGCACGTATCGAGGACCGGTGCATGACGGATTCCTTCCTCGGGAACACGGGTCGAACAGTCCCTCCGCCGGAGAGTCGCCTCCGCGACGCCGACACACCCTAACCGTGAACGCCGAGGCCCGGAGGGTTGCGTCGGTCGGCGCCCGAAAGCGGGAGCAGCGGGCCACGCGCGGGCCCGCCCCGCGCTGGTCGTGGCGGGTCGGTTTCTACAGCTACAGCGCCCTCGGCACCGACAGGTACCCGCCGTTCACGCTCAACGACGTCCCCGATTACCCGGCCCGACTCGACGTCGAGTACCCCGAATCGCTGTCGCGCGGACTCGTGCTGGTCAAGTGGTGGCTTCTGAAAGATCAAGGTCGACTTCGGCGGCCGATGGGCTTCCAGTCTGGATGGACCAGAGACGCAAAGGACAGAGAGCCACGTTGAGTGGGGACGGCGCTCTTCGAACAGCCCAGGGTCGCCTGCATACCGCACTGGGTTTCATCGCTTGGTGGATGAACCGAACGACCCTGGCGCCCCGAACCGCTCCGCGCCTGCGCGTCAACCAGTGCTGGGAACGTCGACCGGGCGAGCGGCCCGTGCAAGGCTTTGGGGATGGCTTCGGAGGCTCTTCCACCTTTCGCCGCCTGGCGACACCGCGGCTCGCGTGACGGGTTCGAAGCGGTGTTCCTGCAGAGCGGACCCGACGGGCGCCGGTTCGAGGGAGCAACGAGCGCGGTCGAGGACTGGGAGGCTTGGAACGTCGCGTACACGATCGACGTCGATGCGAGCTGGGCGACGCGAAGCGCACGGGTGGTCGGGCGCTCCACGTCGGGGCGTCGCGAGGTCCGGCTCGAGACAACTGACGCTGGTGATTGGCTCGTGGACGGGGAGCAGGCCCCGCAGTTGCGCGGCTGCCTTGATATCGACCTCGAGTCCTCGTCGTTCACGAACGCCCTTCCGGTCCATCGATTGGGGCTGGAGGTGGGCCAAGGCGCCAACGCCCCTGCCGTCTACGTCCGTGCTCTTGATCTTGCCGTCGAGCGCCTCGAGCAGCGCTACCTACGCATCGCCGATGAGGACTCGATCGAGTGCTACGACTACTCGGCCCCGCAGTTCAGCTACGCGGCGCGGCTCACCTACGACGCTGCGGGGCTGCTGCTGAACTATCCAGGACTTGCCGAGCGGGCGCTGTAGCAGAGGCGTCGGCTCAGCGCGTGCCGTCGAGCCGGCCGTCCGGGTGCACGACGGCAGCAAGGGGTCCTAGCGAGCCGCATACGTCATAACTGGATCGGGCGGGGTCACGGCTGCGGCTGTGGTTCTCGGTTGGTCTCCCCGAGGGCGATCACCCTCAGCCTAGACCCGGGCCCGGCTGACGTTGTCCCCGGCCAGGCTGCCCGGCCGTAGCGGCTCGAGGAGACGGCAAGCGCCGAGTGTCGCTCCGTCCCGGAATTCTCCTGCGCTGAACCGGGCACGCGACCTTGCGGCACGGGTCGGTTCGTCTTAGGTGGCCGATCTCGTGCAAAACGTGGTTGGCGGCGGGAGGGGAGGGTGGGCCGAGCCGGCGGCTAGGTCGTTGCGTGCTCCCACACGTCGACCGTGTAGCGGCGGCCTTTGTTCTCGACGGCCTCGGCCGCGGCTCGGGCTAGGTGGAAGCCGGCTCGTGCGGCGACCGTGGCGCTGCGCACGTTGTCGGGTTCGATCCTGAGGCGGAGGACGGCCATGCGGAGCGTGTCGTGGGCGTAGTCGCGTAGCAGCGGTAGCGCCTGGGCGGCGAGGCCCTGCCCTCGATGCTGTGCGCCGATCATGTAGCCGAGCTCTCCGGTGGCGGTCAAGAGGACTTCGCCGAGCGGTCGCGCCGGGTCGGTGGTCACGGCCAAGAGCAGCCGATCGGGCTGCCGGGCTTGGGCGAGGCGGTTTTCGGCTTCGACGAGCCCGAAGGGCGACGGCAGCGGCGTGCGCAACGCGATCTCCGGGTCGTCGAAGAGCTCGACCATCAACGGCAAGTCGCGCTCGTCCCACTCGCGTAGCAGCAAACCGGAGCTGATGAGGCGGACGGGCGAGCGGCTCGAAAGGTCGACGGGGAGCCCCACGACGTCCACCCCTACAGCTTCTCAGAAGCCGACGGTGCGAATCGGCCGTCCGCTTCTGCATGCGGTCGCCGCTTCCGAATGTTGAGGACCCGGTAGGGCGCCAGTACCGGATCGATGGTCGCTCGTTCGTGGGTATGGCGAGGCGGCGACCGGACCCGGGGTGACAATGGGCGGATGTCGATCCCCGCGAGCATCCAGACGTTCATCCAGGAGCAGGCCAGCCGCGCTTTGACGCCCTACCACGATCTGCGCATCGTCGTGCTCAACGGGACGCTCAAGCGATCGCCCGAGCCGAGTCACACCGATGGCCTCGTGGCGGTGGCAAGGCTGGTGTTCGACGGCGTCGGCGCGCGTGTCGACGAGATCCGGACGGTGGATTACGAGATCCCGCCCGGGATCTGGCCTGATATGACCGAGCACGGCTACGAGCGAGACGAGTTCCCGCTCCTGTATCGCGATCTCGTCGTCCCCGCCGACATCGTGCTCGTGGCTGGTCCGATCTGGTTGGGCGACCAGAGCTCGGCGACACGCAAGATCATCGAGCGCCTGTACGCGTACTCCGGTGACGTCAACGAGCGTGGGCAGTGGTCGTATTACGGCAAGGTCGGAGGCGTGCTGACGACGGGCAACGAGGATGGGGGCAAGCACGTCAGCGCCCAGGTGCTGTACGCGCTCCAGCACATCGGCCTGACCGTGCCGCCGCAGTCAGACAGCTACTGGAACGGAGAGGCTGGCCCGGGGCCGTCCTACCTCGACGGTGAGGACGGAGGCGAGAAGAACGCCTGGACGACGCGTAACACCGTCTTCATGGCGTGGAACCTGCTGCACTTCGCGCGGATGCTCAAGGATGCCGGTGGGATACCGGGGCACGGCAACGACACACGCCAGTGGGACCTCTCACGACCCGACAGTCCCAACCCGGAGCACCGCGCGTAGCGGGCCGGACGTACGGCGGAGCGGACGACCGCGGTCGCCTCAAAACGACGCAGGGAACGTCTCCAGAGTCATAACAGTCATCATGCGTCCTCGACCCGGGCTGCCTGCCGTGTAGTTGTGCGGTATTGAAGCCCTCAGACCGTCAACGGGCGTCATAACGTCACACCGGGGCTCCAGGTCCGGGTCGGCACGATCAGCGGCGCCGATGGCCCGCGACCCCACCGGCAACTAGCAACCTCGAGTGCCGCCGACCATACGCACCGGGGTCCGAGGGCCAGCTTTGGAGGTTACGCCTGGCGTCTGATGAAGTCCGCCATGCCGGGTACGGTGAAGGCGATTTGGCCGTGCTCGGGGGCGTAGACGAGGCCTTTGGCGATGAGCTTCGCGCGGGTGGGTCCGAGCGATGCCTGCTTCTTGTCGAGGCGCTGGGCGATCTTGCCGGTTGAGCTTGGGCCTTCGCCGTCGCTGGCCATGCTCGTGAGGTAGTCGCGTTCGAGGGGTGTCGCGCGCTCCCAGCGGGCGCGGAAGAACCCGGCGTCGAGGCTCGCGCGGCCGGCCTCGATACCGGCGGTGGCGTCGCGGACGCGAATCGGCGAGGCTGCAGCGGTGTCCCAGGTTGTCTTGCCGAACTGCTGGATGAAGTACGGGTATCCGCCTGACGCCTCGAGGATCAGTCGCACCGCCTCAGGCTCCCACTCGACTCCCTCCTCGGTTGCCGGATGGGTCAGGGCGGCGCTTGCCGCCGCGTTGTCGAGGCGACCGATCGCGAGATACTCGAAGAGTCGCTCTGCGTAGGATTTCGCGTCGGCGAGCGCTCCGGGCAGGCTGGGCAGTCCGGCGCCGACCACGAAGAACGGCAGGTTGCGTTGGCCGGCCTCGTGGCAGGCCTGGCAGACGGCGGCCAGTTCGTCTCGGTTGAGGTGCTGCATCTCGTCGATGAGCACGCAGACACCTCGTTCCAGGTCCAACGCGGCGGCGCCGAGATCGATCGCCAGGTCGACGAGATCGGCCTGAAGGTTGCCGCTGTCGGCGCGTCCTGAAGCCTGCTCGGCACTGACGGTGACCGACACGCGGCCCTCCGCATCGGCTGTGACCGAAAAGGCGGAAACGGTGCGAACGGCTGCTCGCAGGATCGCGCTTGTCCGGCTCGCACGCTGCGCGTCGCGCAGCGACGATGTCAACGCTTGAGAGACCTGCTGGCGAAACGAGGCCCGGCCATGCCCGAGATCCGCCTCGATCTTGGCGATGATCCACGCGTCCTGCCGCGCGGTGTCGGCCATCTCGTTGAGGAGCACCGTCTTGCCGACCCCGCGCAAACCGGTCAGCACCAGGCTCTGTGCCGGACGACGAGAGACGGCGCGCGCCCGCAGGACGTCAAATGTCTCGAGCTCGTAATCACGGCCGGCAAGCTCCCCCGGTCGCAGGCCCGCTCCTGGCAAGTACGGATTGGACGAACGATCCACGCCCGAGAGTCTACTGATGTCTAAAGGTCTCTACGCGCAAGGGGCTAGATATCCCTAGATGTCGGTATACCTCAAGCCAGCAGGGACGCCTCGAGATTCGGGTCGGGGCTGAGCGGTCACTTCCAGGTCCGCGATGTCCCGAACAAGCTGGATAGGGACGTCCGCGGACGAAGTTCTCCGATCGTCGCCTGTTGATTCATGACAACCCCGAGGGCTACGGTTCGGCGCATGCGACTCGACGCGAAGACCGAGCTCGTGATCGCCGCCGACATCGCGCGGCGGCTCGGGCATCTCGAAGCAGCGCGTCGGCGTGCTTGCGGCGGGCCGGGGCTTCCCGGAGCCGGTGGGGATGCTCGGCCGGAGCCAGGTCTGGCGCTGGTCGAGCGTCGAGCGCTGGGCGCGCGACACCGCGCGCCTGCCTGCCGACGTCTGAGCCGCTAGCGGCGATCGCGGCGGGACACAGACGCACCGGAGGTGGAGGCGCGTTCGCGCACCGCCGCTATTGACTCACGTCACCTCCCTGCTACTTACTCACGTCAACAGGAGGCCGAAGCGATGCCCTACCAGATCGACCGCGCTGCCCTCGACGACTTCCTCGCCCGCCAGGTCGACCTCGTCGAGCGAACCCCCGTCCCCGACGACGTCGCCCAGCTCGTCGCGGGCGAGGACGAGACGCTCAGCGCCGACGAGCTGCGCGCGGTCTGGCTCGGCGCCGGCCTCGCCACCCACGTCGGCCTCGCGCTCCTCGAGGAGCCCGAGCGATTCATCCGCGCAACCGCCCCGACCGCCTGAACAGAGGGAGAAGAAATCATGCAAGCAACCACACCCCACCCACCGCATCGCCGACGCAACCGGCCCGCTCTGGGCAGGCGCCGCCCCGAGCGGCTGGGGCGACGCCCTCCACCTGGTCGCCACCGACACCGGACGCACGAGCCGCCGACGTGCTCGCCGCCGCCGGGCTCGGCTGGACGGTCGAGCAGCACCCCGTCGAAGCCGTGATCGCACAGCCGGACGCGCCGCCGCGGCGGGTGCCGGTGCCGCGCGCGGTCGCGAACATCCGAAGCGACACGGGCGCCGTGCTCGGCGTCGTCGGCGACGGCTACCGGCCGCTGCAGAACCGCGAGGCGTTCGCGCTCGCCGATGCGATCGTCGACTCGGGCGCCGCGCACTGGCTCGGCGCGGGCTCGACCCGCAGCGGCGCGCGCGTGCACGCGCTGATGCGGCTCGATCGCGAGATCAAGATCGGCGGCGCCGACGGCGAGGACGTCCTCCCGCTGCTGCTCCTGCGAAACGGCCACGACGGCGGGCTCGCCCTGACGATCAGCGTCGCGCCGTTCCGGCTCGCGTGCCTGAACGGGATGGTGCTCCCCGTCGAGGGCGCCGCGCGCTCGTGGAAGGCGCGGCACACGGCCGGCGTGACCGGCAAGCTCGCCGACGCGCGCCGCACGCTCCAGATCGCGTTCCGCTACTACGACGAGCTCGAGCGCGTCGGCCAGCAGCTGATCCGCGAGCCGATCAGCCCGAGCGAGTTCGACCGGTTCCTCTCGCGCCTCGTCCCGCTCCCGCACGCCGAGGCCGGACGCGACCGACAGCCGGCGCGCGACCGCGAACGCCGAGCGCGCTCCGCGAGGCGATCCGGAGCGCCTACCTGACGACCGACGACCTCGACGCCATCCGCGGCACGCGCTGGGGCGCCCTCCAGGCCGTCACCGCCTACCACGACCACCACGCGACCGTCCGCCGCACCGCCGGCCGCAGCGTCCCCGAAGCCCGCGGCGAGACGGCGCTCGCCACGAGGATCCGCTCGCCGACGACCTCGCCGATTGGAACGCGATCACGGATCACAAGGCCCCGACCGACCTCGTCTTCCCGAGGCCCGAGGGCACTCCGTGGAGCGATCATGAGTGGCACAACTGGCGTAGGCGCGTGTTCAGACGCGTCGCTCAAGGAGCAGGGCGAGGAGGCCCTCGAAAGTGCGCATTTGCAGGCAAAACACTGAAGCCCTCTCTGGGACTCGAACCCAGGACCCCCTCCTTACCATGGAGGTGCTCTACCACTGAGCTAAGAGGGCGAGCGCGCGGCGGACGGTGCGCGCCGGCATGGTACCGGGCCCTCGTCGCTCGGGGACGAGGTCAGCGCCCGGCGCGGAGGCGTGTCCTCGGGGCGAACGCTCGCGTTCGGAGGCCGGGGCGCCCGTGCCCGACGCGGACACGAACGGCACCTGCGGACGGTCAGCGCGGCGCCCTCCCCGACGAGGGGCGTCCGAGCCACATCCCCGTCCCGACCACGACGGCGGCCACGAACAGGCTCAGAGAAAGATGCTCACCCAGGAGGAGGACCGCTCCTGCGGTGGTGAGGACGGGGATGACCACTTGCACCGAGCCCGCGGTCGTCGCCGACATCGATCGCTGGCACGCGTACCAGGCGACGTAGGCGAGAGCCGTGGTGCCGGCGCCCATTGCCGCAGCCCAGCCCAGACCGTCCATCGAGGTGTGGAGGCCGGCGGCCGCCCCGATGGCTGCAGGCACGGCTGCGGCCGCCGCGAGCACGGTGAAGTGCCCGGTCGTCGCCACGCGCGGATCGACGCCGGCGCGTCCGGCCGCGGTGTAGAGCCCCCACGCCGCCCCGGTCGCCGCCAAGAGGAGGACGCCGGGGACGGTCACCGTCCCGACCGACCCGGCAGCCAGTACGGCGATCCCCCCGAGTGAGACCGCGGCACCGAGGCCGCGGCGGCGCGGCACCGCGGATCCGGTGGCCACGTCGTGCGCGATCAGCGTGAGCAGGACGCTGGCGTAGAAGACGAAGGTGCCGGCCGCCGCCCCGATGTGGCGGTATCCGTAGGAGATGCAAACGGCGTAGACGCCCAACCACAACGCGGGACGGAGGTTGTCGCGCCCGACGGTCGGCCGCTCCCCGCGAGCGAGTGCGATGCCGACCAGGACGAGGGCGCCGGCGAGAAACCGGACCGCGCTCATCAGGCCGGAGTCGAGCGATCCCTCGGCGGCGACGTGCCGTGTGATGAGCGAGTTGGCGGCGAACGAGACGAGCACGAACGGCAGCAGCACGGCCTGACCGGCCGGGGTCCGCGAGCTCGAGACGTCGCGGCCTCGGGGCGATCCAGGACGGGGGGGCAGTGCCGGCGGAGACGAGGTGCGCATGGTCGTCGCGCCTGCGCCCGCTACGTCGGCGATCGGGAGCCGAGCGGCAGCGCCGTCCCTCGTCCTCCGGGCCGCCGAGGTGCTCGGAGAAGCCGCCGCGGCTCGGAGCGGGCGTGCCGAACTCGATGCCCAGGGCGTCGAGAAGGGCCTTGCCGGAGCGACGGAGCGCCGGTCCCGCGTGCCGCGTCCCGGGCTGGTCGAGCACCCCGGCGACCGCCGGCCTGATGAGCGAGAAGGAGTGGTGGGGCACGATGGCCTCGTGGCGGGTTCGGAGTCCGGCGGGAGGACGCCGAGCGTAACCGGCCTCGACCGGGCACGGCCTGTGGCCTCGTGGAGAGCCCGCGCTCCGCGACGGTCATGACGTCGAACGCAGGCGGAGCCGACTCTCCGTTCCGGTGAAGGCGACCAGGCGCGCTCGGCTCGAACGCGCCTGGTCGCCTCGCGGTTCTACGCGCCGACCGCCACGGGATCCGGGCGGATCACGACCGTGTCCGCCACCGCGATGACCTCGTCGGCCGCCATGCCGACCCGCCGCGCGTGCTCGCGGATGGCCTCGGGGCTGCTGGCCTCGTAGATGCAGACCGTGCCCACCGTGCCGTCGGCCTCGTCGAGGACGTAGCTGCGGATCCAGCGGATGTCGTTCGGCATCTTGTCGCCCTCGGTGGACGAGCGGGCGGCTGCCTCGGCCAGTTCCTGGCCCGTCGCCCACGCGTTGCGGCGGAGGATGACGTAGAGCTGCATGGAGCTCTCCCTTCGGTGGTTGACAGCTCGAACGCTAGGCCGCCGCCGGACCCCGCGACACGGCGAGATCGCCTATGTTCGGCGGCGGGTTTACCGGTCTTCACGCAAGCAGCGTCTCCAGGATCTCGATGGCGGCACGACTCGTCGCCTCCGCCTCGGCGGTCCGGCCGAGCGTGATGTACGGCACCGTCAGGCGCGCCAGGTGGTCGCCCGCGCGGAGAGGATCGCCGAGCTCGCGACGCAGCTCGATGGCGGAGGTGAGCGCGGCGATCGCCTCCTCGTAGCCCCCGCTCGCCTGCGCGTCCCGGCGGCGCCCGCTCGCACGGGCGGAGCGTATCGAAGCCGCACGGGGCCCATCCGAGCCGCCGAGCGGACCCAGGGGCGCCGCTCGGGCCGTTTCCGCGACGCCCAGGCGGTGCCCGCGGATGCCGTCGCGACCTAGTCGCCGTGGTGGACGAGCTCGATGTTGTTGCCGTCGGGGTCGAGGACGAAGGCGGCGTAATACCCCGGGTGGTAGCGAAGCCGCTCCCCAGGGCCGCCGTTGTCGCGATGGCCGGCCGCGAGAAGCGCTTCGTGGAACGCGTCCACCTGTCGTGGGTCGCGGGCCGGAAAGGCGATGTGGACGTGCTCCGTCGGCGTGCCCTCGAGCAGGGAGAAGGAGCCACTCGTCCCCCGGAACTGACTCCAACCCGCTCGCCGCCGGACCGCGAGAAGCCCGCGAGCGGTGCCACGGCCTCGTAGAACGCGGTCGAGGCCTCGAGGTCGCGCACGCGGAGCCAGACGTGATCGATGACGCCGCCCGTCCGCAGCGTGTCGTGGTGGGCCGCCTCCGCCGAGTTGCCGTCCGGGTCGAGCAGGAACCCCCCGTAGTAGTCGGGGCCGTACTCGGGCCGGGGTGCCGGGCGGCCGTCGTCGCGGAACCCCGCCTCCAGGCCCGCCCGCCAGAACGCGTCCACGAGCGCGCGGGAGGTGGCCACGAAGCCCACGTGCAGCCGTGCCGTGGCGTCCGCCTCGGCACGCAGGAACGAGAAGTCGTCCCACTCGAGGCCATCGAGATCGGACGTCGTCGGCTCGACGCCCAGGACCCCGAGCACGCGACGGTAGAAGCCCTCGGACGCCTCCCGGTCGCTCACCCGCAGGGTCACGTGATCGAACACGCGCGGAGGATGCCACGTCGCGACGGGCCTTCCTCGGCGTCCTGGAATACGCTTGCGGGATGGGCTACGCGAAGAAGAACCTCCGAGACGTCGAAGACTCGGCCGCCAAGCACGGCATCTCCGATCACCAGGAGGCGCGGTTCGCGCGCGAGGACCTGGGCGCCGAGCAGACGGGCATGAACTACCTCATCGTCAAGTCCGGCCAAAAGGAGGCGTTCGCGCACCGCCACAAGGAGGCGGAGGAGATCTACGTCGTGCTCGCGGGAACCGGTCGTGTCAAGCTCGGCGACGACCTGGTCGACCTCGCGCCACTGGATGCGGTGCGGGTCAGCCCCGGCCTCACCCGGACGTTCGAGGCGGGGCCGGAGAACCTCGAGGTCCTGGTGTTCGGCGCGCGCCACGAGGGCGACGGGGAGATGGTCGAGGGCTTCTGGGTCGAGTAACGGACCGGCCGCGGCTCGCCGCTGCTCCGCCGACCCGGCGGCGGCCGGGTCGGGACCGCGGCGGACGGCCGAGCGACGGTGCTCGGCCTCCCGGAGGAGGTGCGCCGCACCGGCGCTTGCCTCGCGCCCCGGGTCCGGTGATGATCGTCGCGTGTCGCCGACCGTGAGCTCCCTGCTGGTCGACCTCGTCGCGATCGACTCGGTCAACCCGTCGCTCGTGCCGGGCGGCGCCGGCGAGGCGGAGATCGCGCGCCTTCGTCGCCGGCTGGGCGCGCGAGGCCGGGCTGGAGGCCGAGCGTGCTCGAGGGCACGCCCGGGCCGCCCGAGCGTCGTCGTCCGCGCGCGCGGGCGCGGGGGCGGGCGGACGCTGCTCCTCTGCGGGCACCTCGACACGGTCAACGTCGCGGGGATGACGCGACCCGCACGCGCCGCGGATCGACGGCGACCGGCTCTACGGCCGCGGCGCCTACGACATGAAGGCCGGCCTCGCCGCGGCGCTGGTCGCCTGCCGCGAGGCGGCCGCGCCGCGGCCTGGCCGGCGACGTCGTCGTCGCCGCCGTGGCCGACGAGGAGCACGCGAGCCTCGGCGTCCAGGAGGTCGCTCGCGGTCGGTCGCGCGCCGACGCCGCGATCGTCACCGAGCCGACCGAGCTCGAGCTCGTCGTCGCGCACAAGGGCTTCGTCTGGATCGAGATCGAGGTGACCGGCCGCGCCGCGCACGGATCGCGGCCCGCACCTCGGCGTCGACGCGATCGTCGAAGGCCGGGCCGATCCTCGACCGCGCTCGGCGAGCTCGACGCCGGCCTCGGCGCGACGGACGCATCCGCTGCTCGGCCGCGGCTCGATCCACGCGTCGCGTGATCGCGGGCGGCGAGGAGCTCTCGAGCTACCCGGCTCGCTGCGTCGTCGGGCTCGAGCGGCGCACGCTGCCCGGGCGAGACGGCCGCGGACGTCGAGGACGAGCTGCGAGCGCTGCTCGACCGCTGCCGCGCCGCCGACCCGGAGCTCGTCGCCGAGCCAGCGGACGCTGCTCGTGCGCGAGCCGTTCGAGATCGACGGCCGACGACGAGCTCGTCGGCATCGTCAGCGACGCGGCGAGCCGCGGCCTCGGCCGGCGCCGCCGGCGATCGGCGGCGCGAGCTACTGGGCCGACGCCGCGTTCATCGCCGCCGCCGGCATCCCGACGGTGCTCTTCGGGCCGGCCGGCGAGGGCGCGCACGCCGATCGAGGAGTGGGTCAGCATCGCCGACGACCGAGGCCGTGGCCCGGACGCTCGTCGCGCTCGCCGAGCGCGTCTGCGCGTGAGCGGCGCTCGTCAACGCCGGCCTCCGAGCCCGGCGCGCGTGCCGGCGCCGAGCGAGCGCCGCGCGCGCCTTCCACGAGGCCCTGCCCGGCTACGCGCCGACCCCGCTCGCAGCTGCCGAGCGTGCCACCGAGCTCGGCCTCGGCCGGTCTCCTCAAGGACGAGTCCGACCGGCTCGGACTGCCCGCATTCAAGATCCTCGGCGCCTCGTGGGCGGTCGAGCGCACGCTCCGCGAGCGACCCGGACGTCGCGCGCGCTCGTCGCGGCGAGCGCCGGCAACCACGGGCGCGCCGTGGCCCACGCGGCCGCGCGGCGGGCCTGGCCTGCCGGATCTACCTGCCCGCGCGGTCGGCGCCGGCGCGGCGCGAGGCGATCGCCGCCGAGGGCGCCGAGGTCGTGGTCGTCGACGGCGACTACGAGGAGGCGGTCGCCGAGCCGAGGCCGAGCGGCCGGCGCGGCCGGCGCCGCCGGATCGCCGACGTCGGCGACTCGCGCACGGCCCAGCGTGGGTGATCGACGGCTACGCGACCCTCTTCGCGGAGGCTCGCCGAGCAGGCCGACCTCGACGTCGTCCTCGTCCCCGTCGGCGTCGGCTCGCTCGCGGCCGCGGCCGCCCGCTTCGGCGGCCGCGCGCGGGCGTCGACGGTCGTCGGCGTCGAGCCCGTCACCGCCGCCTGCCTGACCGCGTCGCTCGCGGCCGGGCGAGCCGACCGCCGTCGCCACGCCCGGCACGCGATGGCCGGGCTCGACTGCGCGGAGGTGTCGACCGGCCGCCTGGCCGAGCCTGCGGCCGGGCATCCGGGGCACGGTCACGGTCGACGACGCGGGAGGCCGACGCGGCGATGCGCGAGCTCGCCGCGGCCGGCCTCGCGATCGGCGAGTCCGGCGCCGCCCCGCTCGCCGCCCTGCGGGCGCTCGCCGACCGATCCGGCCTGCGCGGAGCTCCGGGCGGCCGTCGATCTCGGCGGCGGAAGCCGGGTGCTCCTGATCGCGACCGAGGGCCCGACGGATCCCGCGTCCCATCGGCGGGCGGCCGGGGAGCCGGCGCACGGCGCGGCCCCGGCCGGGCGCGGACCGGACACGGCCCCCGGCGACGCGGGGGCGTGAGGCGCCGCCGGCCGCCGACTCGCCGCCGCTCCCGTCAGCCAGACGCCTCCCCGGAGATCCACCGCCCGTACGGATGGTCGGCGCCCGGGGCGGCGCCGAAGCAGACGATCCGCGTCGACGGCTCCAGTGCGCGGTAGCCCCTCGTCTCCGCGGGGTCGGAGACGGCGACGACGTCGCCGGGGCCCGCCTCGACCTCCTCCGCGCCGAGCCGGAAGGCGGCACGGCCGGCGACGACGACGTACACCTCCTCGTGGCCGTCGCTGCTCTCGTCGTGCTCGATGTCGGCCTCCTCCCCCGGGTCCATGACCACGGCGTTGACGCCGAAGGCGCGGATCCCGAGGCGATCGTTGAGGGCCTGCCAGCGCCCTTCCGCGATCGCGGTCTCGGGCACGTCGGCGAGGCGGAGCATGCGTCCCATGGTTCCCTCCGGGAGCGGGTGGGCCGGACCGGGTCCGGCGCTGACGGGGCCATTATCGGGCCGTCGCAAGCCGGGCGGCGAACCGCCGGGGTGACGATGCCGGAGAGCGTGCCGTTCCCCGGGTGGACGCGGGAGGCACCGCCCCGTGGCGCCTTCGGGCCTCGCAGGCGCGAAACGTTGGGGTCGATGACTGGGGTCCTCCTCGATGTGCGGCGCGCGACGGCGGCCGATGCTGCCCGGGACAAAGCGATACGCCCAAGGAGGCCCCCGTGTTGAGCATCGAACCCACCATCGCCCTCGGTACCCTCGTCTTTCCCGGCGACCCCGACTGGGACGAGTCCCGCCAGGCCTTCAATCTGCTGGTCGACCAGCAGCCGGTCGCCGTCGCGCTGCCGACCAACGAGCAGGAGGTCGCCGAGGTCGTCACCTGGGCGCGCGAGCGTGGCCTGCAGGTCGCGCCGCAGGCCACCGGCCACAACGCCGGGCCGCTTGGCTCGCTCGAGGACACCATCATCCTCAACACCTCGCGGCTGACCGGCGTCGAGATCGACGCCGCCGCCCGGCGGGTGCGCGTCGGCGCGGCCACGAAGTGGGAGGCGGTCATCCCGCAGCTCTCCGAGCTCGGCCTGGCCGCGCTGCACGGGTCCTCCCCGGACGTGGGGATCGTCGGCTACTCCCTCGGCGGCGGCGTCGGCTGGCTGGCCCGCAGCCGCGGGATGCAGTGCAACAGCGTGACCGCCGTCGAGCTGGTCACGGCCGACGGGGAGCTGATCCGCACGGACGCCGAGCACGAGCCCGAGCTCTTCTGGGCCCTGCGGGGCGGCGGCGGCAACTTCGGGATCGTCACCGCGATCGAGTTCGAGGTCTATCCGGTCACGGAGCTCTACGCCGGGGCGCTGTTCTTCGGGTTCGAGCGCGCGGGCGAGGTCCTCCGGCGCTTCCGGGACCTCTCCGCCGAGCTGCCCGAGGAGATGACCGCCTGGGCCTCGGTGCTCCACTTCCCGGAGCTGCCGTTCCTGCCCGAGCCGCTGCGGGGCCGGTCCTTCGCCATCGTCAGCGCGGCCTTCCTCGGCGACGCGGCGACCGGGCAGGAGCTCCTCGCGCCGGTGCGGGAGCTCGGCCCCGTGATGGACACCTTCGCGATGGTGGCGCCGGGCGCGCTCGCCGAGCTGGCGATGGACCCGTCGGATCCGCTGCCCTACCTGACCGCGCACGACCTGCTCGGCGGGCTCACCGACGAGACGATCGACCAGATCCTCGCCGTGGCGGGCCGGGAGAGCGGCCTGGTCTGCCTCCAGCTGCGCCAGATGGGCGGAGCCCTCGGGCGGGCGCCGGAGGGTGCCGGCGCGCGGGCGACCCTCGTCGGCGCGTTCGCCGCCTTCGCCGTCGGCATGGTGTTCGACGATGCCTCGGCGGCGACGCTCGCGGCGTCGCTGCAGTCGGTCGAGGACATCCTCGCCCCGCACGCCGTCGGCGCCTACGCGAGCTTCGTCGAGTTGCCGGCGGACGCCCGGAGCTTCTACGACGAGGAGACCTGGATCCGGCTCGGAACCGTCAAGGCGCTGTACGACCCCGACGACGTGTTCCGCGGGAACCATCACATCGCGCCGCGCCCGTCGCGGTAGGCACGTTTCCGTCCCGGGGGCCGGGCAGCGTCCCGGCCCCCGGACGAGCAGGAGGTCTCCATGATCGTTCCGCTGGCCGACCGCCGGGAGCTCGAGGTCTTCCCGAGCCCTGGCGACGGCCTGCCGCTGATCCTCTGCCACGGCACGCCCGGCTCCGGGATGGTCTTCGAGGAGTGGAGCGAGGTCTGCGCCGCGCGCGGGCTGCGGCTCGTCGGGTACAGCCGCCCGGGCTATGGCCTCTCGACGCGACACCCCGGCCGCTCGGTGGCCGACTGCGTCGGCGACGTCGAGGCCGTGGTCGACGCCCTGGGAGCGGAGCGCTTCTTCGTGCTCGGACACTCCGGCGGCGGACCCCACGCGCTCGCCTGCGCGGCGCTCGCCCCGGAGCGCGTCCTGGCGACGGCGGTGATCGCGGGCGCGGCTCCCCGTTCGGCGGTCGGCCTCGACTGGTTCGCCGACCAGCTCGAGGAGAACGTCGCGGAGTTCCGCGCCGCCGAGGAGGGAGGGGACGCGCTCCGCCGCCTGCTCGAGGAGTGGCGGATCGAGATGCTCGGGGGAGCCGAACCCGCGGACGGCACGCGGGCCGAGCCGGTTGCGGATCCGGCCGCGGCGCTCGGGAACTTCATTTCCGCCGCGGACCGGGACTCGATCACGCCCGCGAGCTCCGCCTTCGCCGCCGCGCGCCAACGCCACGCGCTCGCGTCCGGCATCG
Organism: uncultured Thermoleophilia bacterium; assembly: GCA_963800515.1. Classification (GTDB taxonomy): domain Bacteria; phylum Actinomycetota; class Thermoleophilia; order Gaiellales; family F1-60-MAGs149; genus CAWDBC01. The sequence continues at coordinate 403,173 of CAWDBC010000001.1, read as the reverse complement.
GGGGCTGGTACGACGACGACCTGACGGAGACCCGCCCCTGGGGCTTCGAGCCGGTGGAGATCGCCGGTCCGGTGGCCGTCTGGCACGGCGCCCAGGACCTCTTCGTGCCCCAGGCCCACGGGCGCTGGCTGGCGGCGACCATCCCCGGCGCCACGGCGCACCTGCTGGCCGATGAGGGCCACTTCTCGCTCTTCGGCCGGCGCTTCGGCGCGGTCGTGGACGACCTTCTCGCGCTCGCCGGCCCGGGGGCATCGCGGTAGCCCCCGGCCGCCGCGCTCAGAGGCCGGGCTTGAAGACCATGTCCCAGCTCGCGACGACGAGGAGGAGCAGGATCAGGCGGATGCCCCACGACCAGCGGGCGAGGTGCCGCAGCGCCTGGGCATCGTCGCCCGCATCGACGGCGCGCTCCGCCGCCCGGCCCACCCGGCTCAGGAACACCACGCCAACGAGGACGGCCGCGGCGAGGAGGCCGAGCGCGAGCCGGATCCACGTCTGGGAGACGGTCCAGGCCGGGGAGTCGGCGACCATCCAGGCGCCGAAGGCGAGGACGGCCGACGCGGCCGGCGCCAGGAGCACCGGGCCGACGACGCGGAGCGATCGCACGAAGCGGGCCACGGTCGCGCTGTCGCCGCTCCGCACGACGAGGCCGCCGAAGACCGCGAGCGCCGCGAGCCCGCCGAGCCAGAGCATCGCCCCGAGGACGTGCAGGAGGAGCAGCCAGTCGTAGACCGCCGCCGTCGTCACCCCGGCTCCCGGGCGCCGGAGGCGACGCGGCTGATCGGTGGCCCCACCCAGACGACCTCGGGTGACGGTGCGAGCGCCCAGTCGGGGATGGGAATGCCCTCTGACGTCGCGGCGAGACGGGCGAAGTGACGCTCGAACCCTGCCGGCGTGCAGATCAGCAGGTAGCGCACGGGCGCGCCGCTGAGGTTGGCGAGGGTGTGCGGGACGTGGCTCGGAGCGAAGGCGAGCCGACCGGCGGGCGCGGCGACGAGCGCGTCCCCGACCTGGAGGGTCAGCTCGCCCTCGAGGACGTAGAACGCCTCGTCGAAGGCGTGGGTGTGGAGCGACGGCCCTTCGAAGTCGAGCGGAAGCGTGTTCTCGATGATCGAGATCCGACCGTCGCTCCGGTCGCCGCGGAGCAGCACCTCGGTGGTGAACGCGCTGGTCATCCCTCTCCTCCCGATGCGACCGACCGTGGCGCCGCGGGGCTCTCGGAGGCCGCCCCGTGAGTCGCGACGTTCTTAGAGTGACTATAAGTTTATAGCACGTCCATCTATCCGTCCACCCGGGCCGCTACCGTCTTACGGATGGCGGAGACGGGGCTGCGCGAGCGCAAGAAGCAGCAGACGCGGGAGGCGATCGCGAGCGCCGCCCTAGGGCTCTTCGCGACCCGCGGGTTCGACGCGGTCACCGTCGCCGAGGTCGCCCGGGCGGCCGACGTGTCGACGGCGACGGTCTTCAACTACTTCCCGACCAAGGAGGACCTCTTCTACCGGCGCCTCGAGGCCTTCGAGGACGAATTGCTCGCCGCCCTCCGGCAGCGGCCCGGAGGTCAGACCGTGCTCGACGCCTTCCGGCGCTTCATCCTCGGCCGTGCTCGCGCCGGCGCCTCCCGCGACTTCGGGGCGCGAGTCGCCATGACCGCGCGCATCGTCTCGGCCAGCGACGCCCTGCTCTCTCGCGAGCGCGAGGTCCTCGACGGCTACTCGGCCGCGCTCGCGGCGCTGATCGCCGAGGAGACCGGCGCCGCCGCCGACGATCTCAGGCCCCGCACCGCCGCCGGCGCGATGATGGCCGTCCACCGTGCCCTGATCGATCTCGCCCGTGGCCGCGCGCTCGCCGGCCACGTGGGCCGGGCCCTCGCCGCCGACCTCGAGGTGGAGGGGGAGCGGGCCTTCGCGCTCCTCGCGGGCGGGCTCGCCGGCTACGCGGTCGCGGCGGTCGGCGACGACGCTCCCGGCTGAGGGGCGCCGTCGTCGCGGGCTCATCGCCGTGGACGCACGAGGCCGCGCTCCTCGAGCTCGTCCCACAGCGCGGCCGGCACGGGGCTCCCGAACCGAGTCGCGTTCTCCTCGACCTCCTCGGCGCTCCTCGCGCCGACGAGGACGCAGGCGACGGCGGGATGCGCGAGCGGATACTGGATCGCGGCGGTCGGAAGCGCCACGTCGTGGGCCGCGCACGCCCTTTCGAGCTCGTCGACCCGCCGGCGCACCGCGTCCGAGGCCGGCTCGTAGTCGTACATCGGCGTCCCCGCAGGGTCGGCCAGGATTCCGCTTCCGTAGATCCCCGCCGCGATGAGCGAGGCGCCGTGCTCGACGCAGGCCGGGGCGAGCTCGTCGAGGGCCGACTGGTCGAGGAGGCTCAGGCGCCCCGCGACCAGAGCGCAGTCGAGGCCGGCCTCGGCGACGAGGCGCGCCGAGACGGCGCTGTCGTCGGTGCCGACGCCGATCGCCCCCACCGTCCCCTCGGCGCGGAGCTCCTGGAGGACGGGGATCGCCCCGCCTCGGGCCGCCTCCAGGTGGTCCGACGGGTCGTGGAGGAGGAGCACGTCCACGCGGTCGGTTCCGAGCCGCTCCAGGCTGGCCTCGAACGACGCGAGCACGGCGTCGCGGGAGAAGGCGTACTCGGCGCGCGCCCCGCCGCGCCTGCCCGGCGGGCCGGCGGGATCCCCGACCACCATCCGCCCGATCTTCGTCGAGATCGTGACCGACGACCGCTCCCGGTCGCGGAGGGCCTCGCCGAGCCGCTTCTCGGCGAGGCCGAGGCCGTACAGGGGCGCGGTGTCGAGGTAGCGGATCCCCGCCGCGAGCGCGGCGTCGAGGCAGGCCGCCGCCTCCTCGTCGGCGACGGGGCGGTAGAGCCCGCCGAGCGGGGCGGTGCCGAGGCCGAGGCGCGAGACCTCGACCCCGGAGCGTCCGAGCCTGCGCGGCTCGGCCGCGGCAGTCGGGCCGGGGGAACCCGGCCTCACGCGGGCGGCTCCGACGGGCGGAGCCCGAGCTGGTCGACCGTGGCCTCGCCGTCGAGCGCCCGCTCCACCAGCTCGGCCTCCCGGCGGACGATCGCGGCGCCGCGCTCGAGCGTCGCGTCGACGTCCCGCGTCGGCACCACCACGACGCCGTCGCCGTCGCCGACGATCCAGTCGCCCGCGGCGACCGGCGCCAGGCCGATCCGTAGCGACCCGCCGGCCCGGCCCCACACGCGCTTGGCCGGCGCCAGGAGGCTCCGTCCGCCGGCGAAGACGGCGAACCCGAGCGCACGGATGCCGTCCACGTCGCGGACGGCGCCGTCCGTGACGAGGCCGGCGAGCCCCCGGGCCGCCGCGATCCGCGACAGGAGATCGCCGAAGACCGCGACGGTCGGGTCGCCGCCGGTGGCGACGACGATGACGCTCCCGGCGGGCGCCTCGGCCACGGCCCGGTGGAAGGCGAGGTTGTCGGCCGGCGCGGTCTCGATCGTCCAGGCCGCACCGGCCATCGAGACCGGGGTCCAGAGCGGCCGGATCGTCGGGCCGCACCAGCAGGGCCGGCCGAGCGCGTCGGAGATCGCGGCCGTGCCGAGCGTCCGCAGGCGGTCCGCGACGGCGGGGTCGGAGCCTCCGCTCATCCGGCGAAGGCCGAGGGCGGCCGCCCCCGGGGTCCGGGCCGGCAGACGAAGAGGGAGCCGGCCAGGGGCTCCTCGCGGCGCAGGCGATGGGCGGCCGAGGTCACGTAGAGATCCTGCAGGTCGGGCCCGCCGAACGCGCAGCTCGTGACGAGGCTGACCGGCAGCGGCAGGACCGCGTCGAGGGCTCCGTCGGGGCGGTAGCGGTGCACCGCGCCGCCGCCGAAGAGGGCGAGCCAGAGGCATCCCTCCTCGTCGACGGTCAGCCCGTCCGGCAGGCCGAGGGACGGCTCGATGGTGACGACGCGGCGTCGCTCGGACAGTCGCCCGGTCGCGACGTCGTAGGCGAAGGCGTCGATCCCGCTCAACGGGAGGCGCCCGAGCGCGAGTTGCGTGTCCACGTAGTAGAACGTGGCGCCGTCGGCGCTCCAGTCGAGGCCGTTCGAGACGTTCACGCCGGCCAGGAGGAGCGCGACCGCGCCGGAGCCGTCGAGCCGGTAGAGCCCGCTCGAGCCCGGCGCGTCGTGGCTCCGGCTGGGTGCCCGCGACGAAGGATCCGCCCGGATCGCACTTGCCGTCGTTCATCCGGTTCGTCGGGATCCCGGCCTCCACGAGGGCGAGCACCGTGAGCGACGGATCGCCGGCGTCGGGATCGAACGCCGCGAAGCCGTCGCGAACGGCGCAGCGCGAAGCCGCCGCTCCGCCGGGGCACCGCCGCTCCGAGCGTCCCGCCGACCTCGTGGCTGAGCAGGTCGCCCGACGCGGGATCGAACCGATGCAGCACCCCGCGGAGGATGTCGACGAAGGCGAGCCGGCCGTCGCGGGCGTCCCAGACGGGTCCTTCGCCGAGCAGGCAGCGGTGGTCGAGCGCCCGCCGGGGCGGCGGGAGCGAACGCACCCCGTCCGGCGTCACGCGAGCGCCTCCGCGAGCCGGCGCTGGAACCCGCCGTCGTCCCAGTGGAGCGGCCCCGTCGCGGTCCGGGCGACGACGAGGTCGAGCGAGGGCAGGATCCGGCAGACGTTCGACTGCCACCCCGCGAGCCCGACGAGCTCCGCCGGCTCGCCCGGGCTCCACGCGTCCTGCGCGTTCGTCCAGAAGCCGAGGCCGTAGGCCGGGTTGAGCGACTGGGAGGGCGTCGTCGCCTGCTCGATCACCGCCTCCGGGAGGATCCGGCGGGCGCCCCAGCGACCGCCCCGCGCCAGCAGGAAGCCGAGCGCGGGCGAGGTCGCGGGCGGACATGTGCAGACCCGTATGCGGGTTCGTGTGGGGTCCGAGGAAGCCGCATCCGCCCTGCAGGTCCCAGGCCACGTCCAGGCCGAGCGGCTCGAACAGCCGCTCCGAGAGGTAGTCGCGCAGCTCGATCCCCGCGGCGGCCGCGAAGGCGGGGCCGAGGTGGGCGTAGCCAGGGTCGCTGTAGTCCCAGCGCGCGCCGGGGTCGGCCTGGAGCCGGGCGACCGAGCGGCCGAACCGGTTCTCGACGTGCCCGTAGGCGGTCTCGTACACACCTCGGTCCGTCGCCGACGGCAGCCCGCCGAAGCCCGCGGCCTCTCCCGGTATGCCCGACGTCATCGAGAGGACGTGCCGGATCGTGATCCGCTCCTTCCGCGGGTCGCTGAGCGGATGCGCGTCAGGCAGCAGGTCGTAGATCGGGGCGTCGAGGCCGAGGGGAAGGCGCTCGCCGCCGCCGTGCTCGGCGAGGAGGAGGAGCCAGCCGAGCGCGGTCAGCGACTTCGTGCACGACCAGACGTCGAACCGCGTCGAGCTCGCCACGTTGTGGCTGTAGGCCTCGCCGACGAGCCAGCCGCGCCGGACGACGACGAGGCCCCAGGCGTGGTCGGGGCCGGCCTCGACCTCGTCCCGGAGGAGCGCTCCCAGCCGCTCCGGGTCGACGCCCGCCTCCCGCCACGCGTGCTCGTCGGCGGGCCACCGCCAGCCGGCGCGCCGCTCGGGTTCGGGCGCGTAGTCCGCCGCGGCGCGGGTCAAGGGAGCAGACGCCGCGGCTGCGGGCGGAGCCAGGTCCGGCGCTGGGTGAAGCCCTCCGCGTAGCGGACCCCGCACTGGTTGCCGCGGAACCGCCCGGTGACGCGGATCTGGTCGAGGATGTCGACGTCCTCGTGGTCGCCGAGCCAGCCGACCTGGCTCTCGTGCGCGCTGAGCATCGCCACCTTCGTCTCGAAGTCGTCCGTGATGTCGACCCACTCCGTCGGCTCGAAGCCGAGGCCGGCCAAGGTGTCCATGTGGAAGAGGGCGGGCGCCTTCACGTCGAGCGGAGGGTGCTCGGTCTCCAGCCGCGGCAGGTTGGCGATGAAGCTCGCGTTGAACGCCAGGTGGGAGGCCTCGTCGTGGTCCGTCATGTAGTCGGTCGGCGAGTGCGTGAGCACGACGTCGGGCCGCGCCTGCCGGACGACGTCCACCATCAGGAGCCGCTGCTGCGGGTCGGAGGCGGAGATCTCGCCGTCCGGGATCCCGAGCGTGACCGAGCGGGCGCCCGCGATCGCCGCCGCGCGCTCGGCCTCGCGCCGCCGGATCGGGGTGATCTCGGCCGAGCTCATCGTGGTCGTGCCCTTGTCCCCCGCGCCGACGTGGCACATCGTCACCTCGTGGCCCTCCCGCACGTAGCGCGCGAGCGTTCCCCCGCAGAGGATCTCCAGGTCGTCGGGATGGGCGGCGACGGCGAGGACGCGCATCAGGAGGCCGGCTCGTAGACCATCGGCCGGCCCAGGTCCGGCGCCGTGCACCAGGTCATCTCGGCCTGCTCCGGACCCGGGTTGACCACCCGGTGCGGGACCCCCTCGTCGATCAGCGCGGCGTCCCCGGCGTCGAGGTGGACGGCGGAGCGATCGCTCCCCGCGCCGAACTCGATCACGATCCGCCCCGCGGTGCAGAGCACGACCTCGTGCGCACCTGCGTGCCCCGGGTCCATCGGCGAGGAGCCTCCCGGAGGAAGCGTCGAGCCGACGAGGACGAGCTTGCCCGTCTGGAAGTAGAAGAAGGCGAGCTCGTCGCCCTCCATCATGGCCTGTGCGTCCGCGCGGCGGCAGACGACGACCCCGGTGGCCTCGGCGGTCACTGCGTTCCTCCGTTCGCTCCGTAGTGGTCGACGTCGACGAGGGCGGTGACGTCGGCGAGCCCGGGCGGCGCGGCCGTCGCCGCGTCGGCCATGACCCGGACGTCCGGATGCCCCCGGACGAGCGTCGCCGGATAGTCGACGTCGGGCTCCGAGAAGAGGAGGATGCGGAGGATCGTCTGCTTCCAGGAGCCCGTGTCCAGGTACAGGCGGATCCGCGCGGCCGCGAGCAGCTCCCGCATCCCGAGCGTCACCGCCATCGGCGGAACCGAGAAGGTGTTGCCGCCCGCCCGCCGCTGGGCGTGGGCGATCAGCGTGTCGACGCTCAGCGGGAGGACGCGGGTGCGGGAGCTCCGCAGCTGCTCGACGGTGATCAGCGTCCAGCGCGTGGCCGGCGACTCGTTGAACGCGACGTGTCCCTGGAAGCCGACGCCGCCGAACGTCGCCGCGACGCCGCCGCGGCGCTCCATCTCCTCGGCCGAGCGGTCCGGCGCGAGCGGCGTGGGGAAGATGACGTCCGCGTCGGCCGGTCGCAGCCCCGCGTCGACCCGCTCCAGGAAGTCCCGGCGGAACGCTCCCTCGAGGCTGAAGGGATGGGTGAGCGGGAGGGGCCGTGCCTGCCAGTCGAGCCACTCGTCCATCCCGAAGAAGCTCACGTGATCGAGCCGCACCGCGCCCTCGTTGATCAGCCCGGCGAGGACCGGGTACTGGCCGGTCGGCCCGACCGGAACGATCAGCGAGACGCGCTCGCCCGCCTCGCGCGCCGCGGTGATCTCCGCGAGGACGTCCTCGGCGAACCGGCGATGGAGCTCCTCGCGGGTCTCCGTCAGGACGAAGGGGATCGGCGAGCGGGCGGCGAGCTCTCCGGCGGGGACGGACAGCCACTCCCGGAGGCGGTGCGGGTCGGGCGTCACGACGAGCGCCGAGCCTTTCTTCTTATGGTCATCAGAAAGTAGTATCCTCGTCCCGCCATGTCCAGCGACGCCGGCTCTCGCCGGACGGCTGCGAGGATGGTCCGGTGACAGGCCCACCGGCGACGCCGCACGTCAACGGGATCGACCTCGGCGGTCGGTACACGGTGGATCGGGCGGAGCTTCCCCCGGCGCTCGCCCCGCCGACCGACGACGGTCTCTTCGGCGAGCGGACCGTCCTCGGGATCGCCTGGCGCTTCGGCGTCCCGGGAGCGCCCAACGTGATCCTCGTCGACGGGACCGAGGTCGAGGTACCGCTCCCCGGCGTGCGGGCGACCTACGTGCTCGTCGTCCACGCCGTGGAGGACCGGGCCACCGTCCCGCCGGCCGGCCTCGGGGACGGGGAGGTGTACGGCAACGAGGCCGGCGGCGTGGCCGCCGAGTACCGCCTCCGGTTCGAGGACGGATCGCTGCACCGCGACCCGATCGCGCGCCGGTTCGCGATCCAGCAGGCGCGCACGGGGTGGGGGGCGAGCGCGTTCACGGCGATGCCGGCGCGCGACCCCGAGGTCTTCCCGACGTCAGGGGAGGCGTCCGTTCTCGGAATCGTCTCCCGGCGGACGCCCGGCTGGGCCGAGAACCGTCAGCTGTCCGGTCGCGACACGGCCGAGATGGCGCCGGCGCCGCGCGGGCTGCTCTGGGTCCACGCGATCGCGAACCCGCGGCCGGACGAGCCGATCGCGGCCCTGCACCTCCGTGCCGGCGCCGAGCGCGTGTGCGTCTACGCGGCCGGCCACACCCTGCTCGAGGACCACCCGCTGCGTCCCGGATGCCGGCGGACCTTCCGGCTCCGCGTCCCCGACGCGGCCGAGCGCGACGCGCTCGGGGGCCTCGTCGGGCTCTCCGTCGATCTCGGCTCCGTCCTCTCCTGCCGGCCCGCCCTCGACTACGACGAGGCCCGCTGGCGGGATCCCCGCTCGCCGGCGGCGCCGACCCCGTCGCCCGATGAGGTCCAGGTCGAGGTGGCCGCCCACCCGCGCGCACGGCTCCTGCTGGCGGCGGGCGGCGGGGCCCCGCTCGTGCTCCCGCTCGACGAACCCGACGACCGGCTCCGCCCTCTGCCGCCGCCGACGTGCCGGACCCGGATCCGGATCGTCGACGCCGAGACGGGTGCCGCCCTCGCGGCCCGACTCCATCTCCACGGCGGCGGCGGCGAGTACCTGGCGCCGATCGGCCACCAGCGGCTCGTCAACGACGGCTTCTCGGAGGACACGCACGCCGACCTCGCCGTCGGCCGCCACCAGTACGCCTACGTCGACGGGGCGTGCGAGGTCGATCTGCCGGTGGGCACCATCCACGTCGAGATCGCCCACGGCTTCGCGTACGACCCGCTGCGGACGACGGTCGAGCTCCCCGCCGAGGACGGCGAGCTGACGTTCCCCCTCGTGCGAGCGCTCCGGATCCGCGAGCGGGGGTGGATCGCCGCCGACACCCACGTCCACTTCCTGAGCCCGCAGAGCGCCGCGATGATCGGCCGGGCCGAGGGGCTCTCGGTGGTCAACCTGCTCGCCACCCAGTGGGGCGAGCGGTCGAGCGGGGTCGGCGACTTCGACGGCGAGAGCGTGGTCGGGGGCGACCGCCCGGATCCATGCCTCGTCCGCGTGGGGACGGAGAACCGGACCCAGGTCCTCGGCCACCTCTCGCTCCTCGGCTACCGCGGTCCGATGATCCTGCCGCTCTGCACCGGCGGCCCCACGGAATCGGCCCTCGGCGATCCGCTGGAGACGACGATGATCGGCTGGGCCCGAAGGTGCCGGGAGCAGGGCGGCCTCGTCGTCCTGCCGCACGCCCCGGACCCGGACCTCGAGGGAGCGGCCCTGGTCGTGCTCGGGCTCGTCGACGCGGTCGAGCTGATGTCGGAGAACCCGCTGCGTCCGGACGCCGGCCAGCTCCGGGCGGCCGGGCTCGCCTCCTGGTACCGCTACCTCGGCCTCGGCTACCACCTGCCGCTCGTCGGCGGCTCCGACAAGATGTCGGCGGGGATGCTGCTCGGGGGCATCCGGACCTATTCGCGGATCGAGGGCGAGCTCGACTACGCGGGCTGGCTGGCGTCGATCCGGAGCGGCGACACCTTCGCGAGCGTCGGCCCCGTCGTCGAGCTCGAGGTCGACGGCGTCCGTCCGGGCGGGTGCCTCGACCTGGAGGGGAGCGCAACGGTGGAGGTTCGCTGGTCCGTGGAGTCGGCGGCCCTGCCCGCCGACCTGGTCGAGGTCGTCGTCGGCGGGCTGCCCGTCCACGCCGTCCCGGTGGACGGAGGACGCCGCTCGATGGGGTCGACGCGGGTCGATGTCGCCGGTCCGACCTGGGTCGCCGTCCGCGTCCGCGGCAGCTATCGCGGGGATCGGGACGACGTCGCCGCGCACACGAGCGCCGTACTCGTCGCGGTCGGCGGGAGGCGGCCGTTCGATCCGCGGCTGGCCTCGGCGCTCGAGGTCCTCGTGGACGGGGCGGTGGCGTACGTCCGGGAGCTCGCGCCACGACGCGGAGGCGACGGGGTGGAGGACCTCGTGGAGCCGCTCCTCCTCGCCCGGCGGACCCTCGGGGAGCGGATCGCGGCCGAGGGGGCCGCGGACTAGCCCTGCGCGGCGCGCTCGTCGCTCTCCCGCCGGGTCGGATAGGACGGCATGCTGCCCTCGCGCGCCACCGACAGGGAGGCCACCCGGACGGCCCCGGCCGCCGCCTCCTCGAGGCTCCGCCCCTCGCGGAGGAAGGCGGCGAGGGCGCCGACGAAGGCGTCGCCCGCGCCCGTCGTGTCGACGGCGTCGACGCGGGGCGCGGAGAGGTGGAGGCGCGTCTCGCCCTCGGCGACGTGGCACCCGCCGGCGCCGGCCGTGACGATCACGGCGCGTCCGCCCCGCTGCCGGCAGAGGAGGTCGGCGTGGGCCTCGGGACGGCCGGGGCGCCCCGACGAGCACGGACGCCTCGTGCTCGTTGGGGACGAGGATGTCGGTGGCCGCGGCGAGCGCGGGCAGGATCGGCGCCGCCGGCGCGGGGTTGAGGATCGTCGTGGCGCCGGCGGCATGCGCCCGGGCGAACGCGGCGCGCGCGAACTCCTGGCTCGCCTCCAGCTGGCAGACGACGACCGAGGCACCCTCGAAGGCCTCTCCGGCTGCCTCGACGGCCGCGGGATCGAGAGCCCGGCTCGCGCCGACGGCGCTCGCGATCGCGGGCACGCCGTCGGCCGGCAGGAGGATGATCCCGACGTCGGTCGGCTCGTCCACCTCGATCACGAAGCGCAGGTCGAGGCCGTGCCCCTCGAGGATCGTTCGCCACCGCCGTCCCCGCTCGTCGCGGCCCAGCACCGTGATCACCCGGACCGGCGCCCCCAGGTGGGCGGCGGCGACCGCCTGGTTCGTGGCCTTGCCTCCGTCCTCGGGCTCCTCGATGGGGCTCCCGAGCACGGTCTCGCCGGCTCCCGGAACCCGCTCGACGCGCATCAGGAGCCCGGGCACGTGGGAGCCGGCGACGACGATCGGGCGACCCGCGATCGCCGTCGTCATCGGGCGGAGAGCTCCGCGACGATCGACCGGCGGGCGGCGTCCGCCGCCCAGTTGACGGCGCCGACGACGGCGGCGTCCCCGCCCAGCTGGCCGGTGACCACGCGGGGCGGGTTCGGCACGAGCGGCCGCAGCCGGTCGTCGAACTCCTGGCGGAGGCGGGGGCGGGCGGCCGCGAGGCCGCCCCCGAGGACGACGACCTCGGGGTTGATCACGAGGACGGCGTTCGCCACGGCCCCGGCGAGCTCGTCGAGGACGTCCGCGAGCGCGGCGACCGCCTCGGCCTCGCCGGCCTCGGCGCGATCGAGCACGGCGCCGGCGTCCACGGCCTCGCCGCCGCCGTGGGCGCGGAAGGCCGCCACGATGCCGCCGGCGGCGACCCCGCCCTCCAGCGGATCCGCGCCGCGGAGGCCGCGCCCGAAGAGCCCCATCTCGCCGGCCGCGCCGGCGGCTCCGCGATAGAGCCGCCCGTCGAGGATCAGCCCCGCCCCGAGCCCGGCCCCGAGCGCCACGAAGAGCACGTCGTCGACCCCTCGGGCAGCGCCCAGCGCCCGCTCGCCGAGCGCTCCGAGGTTCGCCTCGTTGTCGACGAGGAGCGGAGAGCCGAGCCCATCGAGCCAGCGGTCGTCCCAGCCGGGAACGTTGTCGACGTGGGAGATCGCCCCCGTCTGGGGGTGGACGATGCCCGCGATCGCCGCCCCGACCGCCAGGACCGGCCCCGCGAGGTGGCCGCGAGCCTCGACGAGCGCGTCGCCGATCGCGCGGCCGAGCCCCCCGTCCTCGGCGGCCGCCGCGGTGGCCAGCGTCCGCCGGAAGACGATGGAGCCCGCGCACGTCGCCGAGGCCACGCGAACGCTGATCCCGCCGACGTCGAGGGCGAGGACGCCGCCGAGCGACGGGGCGAGGTCGAGCAGGACCGGGGGCCGGCCACCGCTCGAGCTCTCGCGGCCGGCCTCGACCACGAGGCCGCGCGCGACGAGCTCCTGCACGGCCGACGTGATCGTCGAGATGCTGACGCCGAGCGAACGACGGAGCGACGATCGGCTGACGGCGCCCGTCTGGCAGAGCATCTCGAACGCCCGCGCCTGGGTCGAGACCGGGTCGGAGCGCCGCTCCGCAGCCGACGGCTCGACACGCGCCCTCATGTTTACTACTTTATCAGGGTCAACAAGAAGAGCCGATCGGCCCGCTTCCCGCCGGTGGCGCTGCCGGCCGGCGGGAAGGACCCGCACCGCCTCATGGCTCCCGACGTCCCGGCTCGTCCCGCCCGGAGAACGCGCTCGTGAGCGCCGCCCGGATCGTCGTGGTCGGCGGCGGCTCGCAGTTCGCGGTCGGCCTCTGCGAGAGCCTGGTCGACTACGGCCGCGACCTCCTCGCCGGGAGCGAGATCACCCTCCTCGACATCCGGGAGGACACCCTCGAGGTCGTCTGCTCGTTCGCCCGCCGCCTCGTCGAGGCCACCGGATCGAAGCTGACGTTCGACGCGACCACCGACCGGCGGCGGGCCTTCGCCGGCGCCGACTACCTCCTGACGACGTTCCGCCCGGGCTCCCACGCCGAGCTCATCGAGGACGAGACCGTCCCGCCGAGGTACGGGCTGCAGGGCAACGAGACCGTCGGCATCGGCGGCATGTTCATGGCGTGCCGGGTCGCGCCGGTGCTCCGGGAGATCTGCGCGGACGCCCAGGAGCTCTGCCCACGGGCCTGGATCGTCAACTACACGAACCCCACGCAGTACGTGGCCGACGCGATCGGCCGGATCTCGGACCTCCGCGTCGTCAGCCTCTGCGACGGCTACATCGACCTCGTCCACGAGCTCGCCCGCCTCCTCGAGGTCGATCCCTCGGCGATCGGGGTCCGGGTCGCCGGCACGAACCACGCGATGTGGGCGCTCGGGATCAGCGTCGACGGCGAGGACGGCTACCCGCGCCTCCGCGAGCGGATCGCCGAGCTCGGGCCGGAGGCGGTCGCGGAGCGGTCCAGGCCGCCGGCGATGACCCGGATGTTCGACATGGACTTCACGTACGCCGAGATGTACAAGCAGTTCGTGCCCGGCGGCGGCACGCCGCTGACGATCCGCCTGTTCGAGCTGTACGGCGTCGTTCCGGGTCCAAGCTACTACTGGCGATACCTCGTCGATCAGGACGCGGTGATCGCCGAGCAGCAGAGCGGCAGCTACGTGACGATGGGCGGCTTCTACACCAAGCACCTGCAGCCGCGGATGTTCGCCGGCCTCGACGAGCGCCTGGCCGCCTCGTCGACGGAGCTCTCGACCCCCCGCCGCGAGGGCGGCGGCGGCCACGGCGACCTCGCGGTCCGGGTGATCGCCTCGATGGCCAACGACACGGGCGAGGAGTTCGTCGTCAACGTCCCGAACCGGGGTGCGGTGGCGAACCTGCCGTACGACGCGATCCTCGAGCTGTCAGCCATCGTCGACGGCCAGGGCGCCCATCCGTTCGCCGTCGGGAACCTGCCGGAGGCGCTGGTCGGCCTCCAGGAGTCCCTCGTCCGCAGCCAGCAGCTGGCGGTGAGCGCCGCGCTCAGCGGCGACCGCTCCGATCTGCTGCGCGCGATCGTGGCCCACCCGCTCGTGCACTCGCTGGATGCCGCGGAGCGGTGCATGGACGACCTGCTCGACCGCCAGCGCCGATGGCTGCCCCAGTTCGCCGGAGCCTCGTCGATGCGTGCGGGCCGCGGCGCCGGACCCGCGGCGCCGGGCCTCAGCCCGCCCCGCCGGGCACGGGTGAGCGCCCCGCCAGGAGGATCGCCTGGGCGACGGCGGCGCGAAGGCTGCTGGGGTCGGCGCTTCCGTTCCCCACCCGGTCGAACGCGGTGCCGTGAGCGGTCGTCGTCACCGGGACCGGCAGGCCGAGGAAGAGCGTCGCCGCGTCGGCGAAGCCATGGAGCTTGCGCGCGATGTTCGCCTGGTCGTGGTACATGCAGACGACGCCGGCGAAGCCACCGGCGAAGGCCGTCGGGAAGAGGGTGTCCGGGGACGGGGCCCGCGGGCGTCGATGCCCGAGGCGGCCGCGTCCTCGACGGCCGGTCGGATCACCTCGAGCTCCTCGCGGCCGATCAGGCCGCCGTCCCCCGCGTGGGGGTTCAGTCCGGCGACGGCGATCCGGGGTTCCGGCCGGGTTCCGGCGAGCGCCGCGGCGAACGTGCGGATCGTGTCCCGCACGCGCTCGCGGGTGATGAGGGCGGGCACCTCCCGGAGCGGGACGTGAAGGGTCGCGCAGGTCGTCCAGAGTGCGCCCATGACGCCCACCAGCATCGTCTCGGGGCAGCCGGTGAGGTCACCGAGGAGGGCGAGCTCGTCGGCCTGCTCGACCCCGCCGAGCCGGAGCGCCTCCTTCTGGAGCGGCGCCGAGACGATCGCCTGCACGTCGCCGGCGAGCGCGAGCTCCGCGGCCGCGCGCAGGCACGCGGCCGCGGCCCGCCCGGAGCGCGCGTCGACCGTCGCCCAGGCGATCTCGGCGATCCGTGAGCCGGGGACGGCGAGCACGTCGACGCCGCCGGCCGCTCCGGCCGCGGCGGCGACGTCCGCGACCTCGCGGACCCGGAGCGGCACCGCGGCCCGGCGGGCGTGCTCGCGGAGGACCTCCGGGTCACCGAGCACGAGGGGCCGGCACCGGTCGAGGCAGGCGTCGTCCGCCAGGACGCGGGCGACGAGCTCCGGGCCCACGCCGCCGGGATCGCCCAGCGTGATGGCGATCCGTGGCCGCCCGTCTTGCTCTCGAACCCGCACACCAATACTCTACAGCCATGAACCGATCGAGCCACTTTCGATCGCGTGGCGCCGTGCGGGTGGCGCGGCCGGGCGACGCGGCATGGCGCACCGTGCGCACCGTCCCCCGTTCGCCCGGCGTGGACGGGGACGGCGGAGGCTCCGGACGATGACGCGGGAGGGGCTCGCCTCGATGGGCGATGCGGCACCGGTCGTCGCTCCCGATGGTCCGACGCCGGCCCCGAGCCTGAGGACCGGCCGGGTCGACAGCGACACCGTCTACTCCTCGATCCGCTCCGCGCTGGCGGAGGACGGGCTGGCGGCGGGGGCGCGCCTGCCGTCCGAGCGCGCGCTCGGTGAGCGCTTCGGGGTGAGCCGGCTGACGCTCCGGCGCGCGCTCTCGCAGCTCGCCGAGGAAGGCGTCCTCCGCTCGGAGCGAGGCAGTGGCTGGTACGTCGTCTCCTCGGCGAGCGACGTCGCCGGCGGGATCGTCAGCCTGACGGCCGTCGCCCGGGCCCGCGGGGTCGCCGTCACGGCCTCGGTCCTGGCGCAGCGCGTTCGCCCCGCGAGCCTCGGCGAGGCCGATGCGCTCTCCATCGTCGCCGGCAGCGACGTCTTCGAGCTCGAGCGGATCCGCTACCTGGATGGCGTCCTGATCGGCCTGCTGCACTCCCTCGTCCCGGCGGGGCTCGTCCCCGGCCTCCTCGAGGTCGACTTCCGGACGGCCTCCCTCTTCGACGTGCTCCGCGGCGCCGGGATCCCCCCGGTCCAGGCGGACTACGACGTCGAGGCGAGGGCGGCCGGCGAGCGGGTGGCCTCGCTCCTCGAGCTCGCTCGCGGCCAGCCGATCCTCGTGGCGTCGCAGACGACCTACGGTCCCCGGCGGCGGACCATCGAGACGGGCACGGGCCGAGTACCGCGGGGATCGCTACCGCTTCTCCGCCTCGCTGTCGGCGACGTCGCCGCTTCCGGCGTACCCGGCGGCGGCGCGACGGGCGGGTGCCTTCGTCGACGACCGCGGCCGCGGCGGCCGGTAGATCGGGAGGCCACTCACCAATCGGCCTTTTTGGTCCGACCGGTTCGAAGCGGTTGACGGCATCGGCGATCCGGGATATCGTCCGCTCGGGCTCCCGGTCTCGTGACGGGAGCGGCCCGCGAGCTGCGATCCGGCCCACGGGAAGGCACCTGGTCGACCGAATGGCCACTCCCGCGCGGGGGCAGGGTGGCAGGGAGAGGAAACCATGAGAGGATCTGAGCGGACCTGGAGGTCGTTCGCCCTCCTGGCATCCGTGGCCGGCCTCGCCGCCGCCGCGGCCGCCTGCGGCACGCCCACGGCGGCGAACGACTCGAGCTCCAGCTCGAGCGCCGCCACCCCTGCGGCGACGGACACGGGCACCGGCGGCGGCGCGACCGTCGCCACCTCGAGCGGCGAGGCGACGACGGCGGCCGCGGAGACGGGCGGCGTTCCCGATCGGACGGCCGCCTACCAGCAGGCCGGCAAGGTGACCCTCCTCGTCGTCGACCAGGAGACGTCGCCGTCCGGGATGAAGGAGTTCCCGGCGCTGAACAAGGCCTTCGAGCAGAAGTACCCGAACATCAAGGTCAAGCGGGTCACCCGCGACTTCCTCGCCCTCACGCAGAACGAGCAACTCCTGCTCTCGGGATCGAACGTCCCCGACGTGGTGGAGACGGACGAGTCCTACACGGTCCAGGGACGCCTCGTGAAGGCCAACCTCCTGACGAACCTCTCCGGCTACCTGAGCGCCTGGAACTGGGGCGAGCGTCAGTCGGAGAACATCCTCCTCTGCTGCCGGCTGAAGGCGGGTGGCACGAGCCTGGGCTCCGGCGATCTCTACGGGATCCCGGCCACCAGCCAGCTCGTAGGCATCTACTACAACAAGAAGCTCCTCGACCAGCTCGGCCTCCAGCCGCCGGCGACGAAGGACGACTTCGAGGCGGCGCTCGGGAAGGCGAAGGCGGCCGGGATCACGCCGATCGTGACGGGCAACGCGCAGTCGGGCGACGCCATCACGTGGGGCTTCACCGTCGCGGCGAACATGAACGGGACCGCCGCGCAGCGTCGTCGACGCCCTGCTCGGACGGCCGAGCTCGAGCTTCAGCCAGGCGGCGGCCGAGCAGGTCGCCAACTGGGGCAAGCAGGACTACCTGCCGAAGGGCTTCCTCGGACAGTCGGCCGACCAGGCGACCGCCGCCTTCCAGAAGGGCAAGGGCCTCTTCTACCCGTCCGGGACCTGGTGGGCCGGCGGGCTCGCCGACGAGATGGGCGACGACGTCCGGTTCATGCTGCCCCCGGCCCCTTCGGCCGGCGCGCCGCGCAGCGGCATCGGGGCGGCCGGACAGCCGTGGGCGATCCCGGCGAAGGCGAAGCACCCGCTGGCCGCCGCGCTCTACCTCGACTTCCTCACCGATCCGGCCAACCGGCACTACTACCTCGACGCGGGAGACATCCCGGCCGGTCCGGTCGAGCCGGCGCAGGTGGCCAGCGCGAAGCCGGTCCTCAAGGACATCTTCGCGGCCATCGGCGACCTCGGGAAGGCCAACACGGCGACCCCGTTCTTCTGGGCGATCCCGACGGTCCAGCAGTACTGGCAGCACGAGGGCTCCGGGCTCCTGACCGGGAAGGTCTCGCCGAGCGACTTCATCGGCAAGATGAACGCCGCCCTCCAGACCGACGTCAAGAAGTACAACGCCACGTCGTGAGCAGGACGGCCGCCGTGGGCGACGAGCCGGAGGGGGGCGTCCAGCCGACCTCCGGCTCGCCGCCGACGCGGCAGCCCGGGAGACCCCAGCCCTCTCCTCGGACTCCTGTACGCGGCGCCCGCGCTCCTCCTCTACGGCGCGTTCACGCTGGCGCCGCTCGTCCACACGGCGTGGCTCTCCCTGTTCGACTGGGACGGGATCACCGAAGGCACGTACGTCGGCCTCGCCAACTACCGCCGGATCGTCGACACGCCGAGCCTGCACCAGATCTTCTGGCATCCGCTCGTCCTGCTCCTCTTCTACTCGCTCCTGCCGATCGCGATCGGCCTCTTCCTGACGGCGCTGATGGTCCGGATCCGGATCCACGGCCTGACCTTCTTCCGCGCGGTCCTCTTCCTGCCCCAGGTGATCGCCACGGTGTCCGTCGCCCTCGCGTGGCTCGAGATCTACTCCTTCGACGGACCGATCAACGCGTTGCTCGAGTTCGTCCACCTCGACGGGCTGACGCGCACCTGGCTCGGCGACTACCAGTGGGCGCTTCCGGCGCTGGGGCTGATCGGCACCTGGTTCACGTTCGGCTTCTGCCTGGTGCTCTTCCTCGCCGGCGCGCAGCGGATCCCGCGCGACCTCTACGACGCGGCCCGGGTCGACGGCGCCGGCGCGATCGCGGAGTTCCGGGCGATCACGCTGCCCGGCCTCCGCCGCCAGGTGCTCTTCGCACTGATCATCACCGTCATCGCCGTCGCTCCGCACCTTCGACGTCAACTACCTGCTGACGCAGGGCGGCCCGGGCCTCTCGACGGACGTCCCGTCGTACGAGATCTATCGCCAGGCCTTCGTCCTCGGCAACGTCGGGCAGGCCGCCGCATTCGGTGTCGTCCTGATGGGAATCATCCTCCTCTTCGTGCTGCCGTTGATGCGGCTGGCGGGAGGCCGGGCGGAGGCATGAGGGGCACCCGCCGCGATCGGGTGGTCAACCACGCCTTCCTCCTCGCGTTCGCCTTCCTCGCGCTCTATCCGATCCTCCGGATGCTCGTGGTCGCCGTGGCCCCGGCGAACTCGACGCCGAGCGGGGCCTCGCTGATCCCGGGCAGCGTCGAGCTCCACAACTTCTCGCGCGTCTGGACCGCCGGCGACTTCTCCAGCGCGCTCGTGACGAGCGGCCTGATCGCCGTCGTCGTCGTCGGCGGCGCAACCGTGCTCTCGATCCTGGCCGGCTTCGCCTTCGCCTTCCTTCCCGTCCCGGCGGCCGCGCCCTCTTCCTGCTCCTCCTCTTCGGGCTGATCATCCCCACCGAAGCGATCATCCTGCCCCTCTACTACGACCTGCGCTCGCTCGGGCTGACCGGAACCTACTGGAGCGTGATCCTGCCGCAGATGTCGACCTCCGTCGCGTTCGGCACGTTCTGGATGCGCACGTCGTTCGCGTCCACGCCGCAGGCGCTGCGCGAGGCGGCGATGGTCGACGGCGCGCCGCCCCGGCGGATCCTCTGGAGCATCCTCGTCCCGCTCGGCCGGCCGGCGATCCAGACGCTCGTCGTCCTCCTCTTCCTGTCCTCGTTCAACGACTTCCTCCTCCCGCTCGTGATGCTCCAGGACCCGACGATCCAGACGGTGCCGATCGCCGTCAGCACCTTCCTCGGCGGGCGGACCCACGACGTCACCGGCCTCGCCGCCGCGGGCCTGATCGCCGCCCTGCCGGTCATGGTCGTCTACCTCTTCTTCCAGCGGCGCCTGATCGACGGCCTCCTGAGCGGCGCCCTCAAGGACTGACGATGCACGATGGCGCCCGCCGGGGTGGAACGACCTCACCGGGTGCGATCGTCGTTCGTGAGGCGCTGACGACCGCACGCCGTCGCACCGCCGCGGCTGCTGACGGGCGCCCGGGCCACGTTCGGGATGCGGTCCGCGCTCGCGTCGTCCAGTTCGCGCGCTCGACGCTGACGCGGGTATTCCGGGGAGCCACCCTCGGCTCTCTGCGGTGCGTGCCCGCCATGACGGATGAAACCCTCGCCTCTTCAGCTGCCGGCAGCTCCCGTGGCGCGCTCGAACCCGCGAGCGCAACGCCCGGTGCGCGGCCCCGGCGGACCTGGTCCAGCCAGGCGGCCGGACGAGGGCCGCACCCGGTCTTCGGGCCGACCGCGGCGGCCCGGGATCTTTACGATACGATCCAGTCTCGTTTCGTGCTAAGGTGAGGACATGATCGAGCATGACACAGCCGAGCGCACCGAGCAGGAGACAGCCGAGCGCACCGAGCCCCGCCGTGGCCGCCCTCGCGACCCGAGCCGCGACGAGGCGATCATCGACGCGACGATCGACGTCCTCGTCCGCGACGGCTACGACCGCCTGTCCATGGAGGGCGTCGCCGCCGCGGCCGGCGTCGGCAAGGCCACCGTCTACCGCCGCTGGGCGCACAAGGCCGAGCTCGTCATCGACGCGATGGCGACGCTCAAGCCCGCCATCGACGCGATCGACACCGGCTCGCTCGACGGCGACATCGAGCTGATGGTCGCCGCGTCCTGCAGCCCGACCTCGCAGCGGTTGCTCGCAGGTGATGGTGAGCATCTGCTCGGCCCTCCCCCGCGAGCCCGAGCTGCTCGAGGCCTTCAGGACCCGCTTCACCGAGCCGCGCATCGCGCGCATCAGCCGAGATGCTCGTGCGCGCCCGGACGCGCGGCGAGCTCGGACCCGAACGTCGACGTCGCCATGGCCGCGAGCCTGGTGCCGTCGCTCATGCTGCAGCGCGCCACTCATGACCGGCCAGCCGGCCGGCCGCGCCTACGCCGAGCAGGTCGTGGGCAGCGTGCTGCTCCCGGTGCTCGGCCGCCCCGCACGACCCATCTCGACCACCGACACGGAGACACCCGATGACTGAGCACCGTCCCTCCGACCCGCGACCCGCAACGGCGGGCTCGCCCTGGCCGTGATCTGCGTCGCGCAGCTCATGGTCGTGCTCGACGCCACCGTGGTGAACGTCGCGCTGCCGACGCATCCGACGCGACCTCGGCTTCTCGCTCGACAACCTCACCTGGGTCATCACCGCCTACTCGCTCGCCTTCGGCGGGCTGCTGCTCTTCGGCGGACGCACCGGCGACCTCTTCGGTCGCCGCCGCATGTTCATGATCGGCATCGCGATCTTCGCGGCCGCCTCGCTCGTCGGCGGGTTCGCCAACAGCGAGGCGATGCTGATCATCGCCCGCGCCGCCCAGGGCGCCGGTGGCGCCATCGCCGCGCCCACTGCGCTCGCGCTGCTGGCCACGACGTTCACCGAGCCGGCGGCACGTGCTCGTGCCTTCGGCGTGTTCGCGGCGATGGCCGCGTCGGGTGGCGCGCTCGGCCTGCTGCTCGGCGGCACGCTGACCGACTACGCCAGCTGGCGCTGGGCGCTGTTCATCAACGCCCCGATCGGCGCGATCGTGCTCTTCCTGGCCCCACGCGTGCTCAACGAGTCGCAGGGCTCGGGCACGAAGCTCGACCTGCCCGGGCGCGATCTCCGTCACCGCCGGCATGTCGATCCTCGTCTACGGGCTGACCAAGGCCGCCAGCGACGGCTGGGGCTCCACGACCACCATCGTCACCCTCGCCATCGCCGCGGCACTGCTGGTCGCGTTCGTGTTCATCGAGCACGTCTCGAGCCACCCGCTCATGCCGTTCCGGATCTTCGCCAACCGCAACCGCACCGGCGCGTACCTGATCATGCTGTTCCTCGCGGCGGCGCTCTTCACGACGTTCTACTTCATGGCGCAGTACCTGCAGGACGTGCACGGCTGGAGCCCGTTCCACACCGGCGTCGGCTTCCTGCCGATGCCGGTGACGATCATGTTCATGTCCATCGTGGTCGTACGACGGCTCGTCCCGACGATCGGCATCCGCCCGTTCCTCACCGTCGGCCCGATCCTCGCCATCGCGGCGATGGTCTCCGTTCGCCCAGCTCGACGCGGACAGCAGCTACTGGCGCGTTCCTGGGCTCGCATCCTGCTCCTCGGGCTCGGCATGGGCTGCAGCTTCGTGCCGCTGACCATGACCGCCGTCAACGGCGTCGCTCCGCATGAGACCGGCCTCGCCTCGGCGCTGCTCAACACCGGCCAGCAGGTCGGCGGTGCCATCGGCCTCGCCGTGTTCGGCACGATCGCCAACAACGCCGACGCGAGCCGCCTCCACGAGCTCGCCCAGAACCACCGCCTCACGCCCGCGGACGTCGTCAACGGCTTCATCCACGGCCAGCAGACCGCCTTCGCCGGCGCCATCGTCGTCGCGGCCCTCGCCCTCCTCGCCTCGCTCTCGCTCCTGCGGGTGAACAGGGTCGGCCATCCCATGCCGGGCGCCGCGGTGGCGACCGCCGAGTAGCGCACGTCGGAGCCGGCCCGTCGTGGGCCGGCTCCCCGCCCGGGCCCCCGGCAGCTCCGGCTCCGGGGGCCTTCGCGTTCCCGACCCCTCCGGCCGCCGCGACGCCCGGCGTGGAGCGTGCATACCCTGGCGACCTCGCGGCACCGGCCCGGTCGGGTCTCCCGCGCCGTCGTGGACGGCCCCGCCCGCGGCCTCCCGCGAAGGCGGTTGACGGGCAGCGCACGGTGTGCCAACATGAACACGTGTTCAACCTACGATACGGTTGTTCATGAGCACGCCGGCCTCCTCGCCGGGGACGCGCCGGACGTCGCTCGAAGACGTGCGCCGGGAGGAGTTGATCGCCGCCACGCTCCGGGTGATCTCCGAGCGCGGGTTCGACAGCACGACCGTCCGTGACATCGCCCACGAGGCGGGGGCGTCGCTGGGGAGCGTCAACTACTACTTCAAGTCGAAGGACGAGCTCCTCCGCGTCGCGGTCGCCGAGAGCGATCGCCAGTTCCGGATCCGCGTACGGGAGGTCGTCGGCGACACCACCGGCGCCGCGGCGAAGCTCGACCGGGTGGCGGAGCTCTGCTTCCCGGCCGGCGGGGACGGCCCGGACTGGGCCGTCTTCATCGACTTCTGGCAGCAGGCGTCGCGCCACGACTCCTTCCGCGCCATCTTCGAGGCGGCGAACGCGGAGTGGATCGAGTTCGTCGTCGGCGTGATGACCGCCGGCGTCGCCGCGGGAGAGCTCGTGATCCCGGGCTCGATCGAGGACGAGGCGATGGCGCTGACCGCGATGATCGACGGGCTGGCCCTCCACAGCAGGGTCACCCAGCACATCGACGCCGCGACGGCGTGCCGGCTCGTGAAGGCGCAGATCGACCAACTCCGACGCTAGACCCGTCATCGCCGTTCCGCTGCGGCGGACGCACAGGGAGAGAGAGAAGGGGGGGAGCATGCTCGAGGGCGAAGAGCTCGTCGTCTCCGAAGGCGATTCCGGAGGCGTCACCCGCACGGAGTTCCTGCGACGGGCGGCGGCGGCGGGCGTCGTCCTGGGCACCGCGCCGCTCCTTGCGGCCTGCGGCGGCGGCGGCAAGGAGAAGGGGTCCGGGATCACCAAGGGCTCCGTCGTCAAGATGTACAACTGGCAGGGCTACGACGACGCGACGGATCTGAAGGACTTCAAGGCCCGCTACGGCGTCTCGGTGCGCCCGACGTACATCGCCGGCGACCAGGAGGTCTTCACGAAGCTCGGCGCCCAGAAGGGACAGGGGCAGTGGGACGTCCTGACCTACAACTCGGGCCTGGTGCCGCAGCTCTTCGCGCAGGACATCCTCGAGCCGTTGAAGGTCAGCGACTATCCGAACGCGGCGGAGATCTACCCCGAGTTCGCCGACCTGCCACAGCTTCGGGCCTCCGGCGGCAAGGTGGTAGGGCTGCCCTTCAGCTGGGGCTACCAGGGCTTCATCCGGACCGCGAAGCTCCCGCGGCTCACCTCCTGGACCGACATCTTCGATCCGCGGCTCAAGGGGCGGATCATCGGGGTCAACGACCCGACGACGAGCATCGCCACCATGGCGCTGGTCCTCGGCTACACCGACTACGCCCATCTGACGCCGGCCCAGTTCAAGAGCGTCATGGACGGCTGGAACCGCCTCCGTCCCAGCCTGCGGACGATCGTGCCGGACTACGGCGTCGCCAAGGACCTCCTCGTGCGCGGGGAGGTCGACGGCTGCGTCCCGGGCTGGCAGGCGATGGTCGTCAGCGCGGCCAAGGACCACACCGTCCTCTACCACGACATCCCGCGGCAGGGCGTGTACGGGTTCCTCGACCTCCTGTGCGTGATCAAGGGGACGGACAATCGCGGCAGCGCCGACGGGTTCATCAATTACATGCTGTCCGCGCCGGCGCAGGCCCAGCTCTCGAAGGACCTCGCGCAGGGCATCACCAACAAGAAGGCGGTGCCGCTCCTGCCCGAGGTGCTCCGGAACGCCTACGACTACGCGAACCTCGCCACCAACTTCAAGAGCTCGCCCATCCGTCCCCTGCCGCCCGGCGCGTCCTCGCAGTACGTGACGTTCGCGGACTGGGCCCAGGCATGGGAGAAGTTCACGGCCGGGTGATCCGCGTGCACCAGGTGAAGGCCCGGAGGCGTCGGGCCCCGGTCGGCGAGGCGGCCCCCGCCGGCGCGCCGGCGGTCAGGGTCGCCGGGCTGACGAAGCGCTTCGGCCCCGTCTGCGCCCTCGACGACGTCACGCTCGAGCTTCCCGCGGGCCGACTCGTCACCCTGCTCGGCCCGTCCGGCTGCGGCAAGACGACCCTCCTCCGGATCCTCGCCGGGTTCGAGCAGCCCGACGCCGGGACGGTCGAGATCGGGGGCGAGGACATGCAGCGGCGGCCTCCCGAGCGCCGGCCCGTGAACATGGTGTTCCAGCGCTACGCGCTCTTCCCCCATCGCAACGTGCTCGAGAACGTCCTCTTCGGGTTGCAGTCGTCGGGGACGCCGGCGAAGGCGGCGCGCGAGCAGGCGCTCGCCACGCTGGCCCTCTGCAGGATGGACGGCTACGAGGAGCGGCGGATCGACGAGCTCTCCGGCGGCCAGGCGCAGCGGGTGGCCGTCGCGCGGGCGCTCGTCAACCGGCCGCGGGTCCTCCTCCTCGACGAGCCGCTCGCCGCGCTCGACCTCAAGCTCCGCCGGCACATGCAGGTCGAGCTGCGGCGCCTCCAGCAGGAGCTCGGGATGACCTTCGTCTACGTCACGCACGACCAGGACGAGGCGCTCGCCATGTCCGACCTGATCGTGCTCCTGGACGCCGGACGTCCCGTCCAGTGCGCGGCGCCGCGCGACCTCTACGACGCTCCCGCCTGCGTGTTCGCCGCCACCTTCCTGGGCGAGGCGAACGTCCTCCCCGGCGTGCTCGCCGCGGACGACGGCCGCGTCGCCCGGGTCGCCGTGGGCGACCTCGAGCTCCCCGCCCGCTCCCGGCCGGGCCTGTCGCCGGGCGCCGCCGTCCACCTCTGCGTGCGGCCCGAGCGGGTCCTCGTGGCCGAGGAGGAGGGATCCGGAGCGGGCACGCCCGCGACCCTCCTCGAGGTCGTGTTCCGTGGCGCGAGCGTCCGCTACCTCCTCCGCGTCGACGGAACGGCCCTCCGGGTCGTCGCCGACGTCGCCGTCCGCCCCGGCGCCCCCCTCCTCGAGGCCGGCGCGCCGGTCCGCTTCGCCTGGGACGGGGCCGACGCGGCGACCCTGCTGGACGCGTGATGCTCCGCCGCCTCCGGATCCCCCTGCCGTTGACGCCGCTCGCCGTGCTCGTCGGCGGGCTGTTCCTGGTGCCCCTGGGAGTCCTCTTCGTCTACTCGTTCTGGCGGCTCAGCGGGTTCACGATCACGCACCGGTGGACGCTCGGCAACTACCGCCAGGCGGTGGCCGACCGCTTCTTCCTGGGCCTCTACGCCCGCTCCATGGCCACCGGCGCCGCGGTCGGGGCGATCGCCGTGGCGCTCGCCTACCCGTTCGCCTACGCCGCCTGCTTCCGCTTCCCGCGCCGCCGCAACGCCCTCCTCTTCGCCGTCCTCGTCTCGATGTTCGCCTCGTACCTGATCCGGGTCTACGCCTTCCAGTCGATCCTCGGCCAGAAGGGCGTGATCAACTGGGCGCTCCTGCGGCTCGGCGTCATCGACCAGCCGCTCTCCTTCCTCCTCTTCAACCGGTTCGCGGTCCTCGTCACGCTGGTCAACGTCTTCCTGCCGTACGTGCTGCTCCCGATCTGGGCGGCCATGCTGAACATCGAGCCGGCGACGATCGAGGCCGCGCGCGATCTCGGCTCGCGCCCGGCCGCGGTCTTCTGGAAGATCGTCGTCCCCGCGACGTCGAGGGCGGCGTTCGCCGGCTTCGCCTTCGCCTTCGTCCTCTCGAGCGGCGACTACGTCACGCCGACGCTGGTCGGCGGCACGAACGGCCTGATGATCGGCAAGACCATCGCCAACGCGTTCGGCCTGACGAACAACTACCCGCTCGGCTCCGCCCTCGCCTTCGTCCTGCTCGCCTGCTTCGGGCTCGTGCTGCTCCTCCTGCCCCGGCTGCTCCGCCTCGCCCGCCCGGCGCTCCGCGCCACCTGGGCCCCCTTGCGGAGCGCGCTTCCGTCGCCGCGGACCATCACCGTTCCCGGTGCGCGCCTGTGGGCGCACCTGTGGGTCGGCGGCGTCTTCGTCTTCCTCTTCGCGCCCCTCGTCATCGTCGTCGTCCTCTCCTTCACCACGCGGGACGTGCCGGCCTTCCCGATCCACGGCCTGACCCTGAGGTGGTACGGCAACGTGCTCCACGACGATCAGTTCCGGTCGGCGCTCGTCTCGAGCCTCGAGCTGGCGACGTTCACCGGGCTCGTGGCCGCCGTGCTCGGCACGGCGGCCGCGATCGGGCTCACCCGGACCCGCTTCGCCCTCAAGCCGATCCTCGAGTCGGTCCTCCTCCTCCCGCTCGCGATGCCCGGCCTGATCACCGGCGTCGCCATGCTCACCTTCTACACCTGGGCCCGGGTGCCCCTGTCGATGGAGACGATCGGCATCGGCCACCTGATCTTCGCCACGCCCTTCGTGGTGCTGGTCATGGTCTCCCGGGTCCGCGACATCGACCGGTCCCTCGAGGAGGCGGGCCGCGACCTGGGGGCGTCCCCGCTCGGGGTCTTCCGGCGCGTGACGCTGCCGCTCATCCTGCCCGCGATGGCCGGCGGCGCCCTCGTCGCGGCGGCGCTCTCGCTCGACGAGTTCGTGATCACCAACTTCGTCTCGGGATCGAACGTCACGGTCCCGCTGTTCGTCTGGTCCAAGCTCCGGATCGGCGTCACCCCGGACGTCAACGCCGTCTCCACCATGCTCCTCGCCGCCCTCGCCCTGCTCGTCGGCGGGTTCTACGTCGTCGGCGGATCGGTCTCCCGCGGGCTCTCCCGGGCGCGGCGGACGTGAGGGCGCCGGCCGGGGCCACCGTGGCCGTGATCGTCACCGGCAGCGGTCTCGAGGAGGGAGCGCCATGAGGTCAGCCGTCTTCGCCGGTCCCGGCGCCCTGGAGATCCGGGACCGTCCCGAGCCCGGGCCTCCGGCGATCGGGGAGGTGCTCGTCGAGGTCGAGTTCTGCGGGATCTGCGGCAGCGACGTCCAGGCCCTCGCCGTCCCTCCGGGACACCCCGAGCGCGGAGGGCGTGATCCTCGGCCACGAGATCGTCGGCCGCATCGTGGCCGCCGGGGCGCAGGTCGGGAGCCTCCGGGTCGGCGACCGCGTCGTCGTCGACCCGGACCCGAGCTGCGGCTTCTGCCGGCCGTGCCGCCGCGGGATGCCGGAGGTGTGCGAGGTGAGCCGGCCCAACGGGGTCTATCGCGACGGCGGACTCGCCCGGCTCTGCAAGGTGCAGGCGCGGGCGGCGTTCCCCATCGCGGAGCACGTGCCGGGACCGGTCGCCGCGCTGGCGGAGCCGTTCGCCTGCGTGGTCAACGGGGTCCGTCGCGCCGGGGTGCGGACGGGCGACTCGGCCGTCGTCTTCGGCGCGGGGTCGATGGGGGCGATGTTGCGCGGCCCTGCTGCGGGCGAGCGGCGCCGGACCGGTGGTCGTGGTCGAGCCCGCCGCCCGTCGCCGCGAGCTGGCGCTGGTGCTCGGCGCCGACGCGGCGATCGCGCCGGACGAGTTCGCCAGCCGCCGCGCCGAGGTCCTGCCGCACGGGGCGGACATCGTCGTCGATGCCGTCGGCTCCGTCCTCCCCGACGCGATCGCGGCCGCGGCCACCGGCGGGCGGATCATCCTCGTCGGGATGAACAGCCGGGCTCGCGCCGACGTCGGACAGAACGAGCTGACGCGCCGGCGCCTGTCGATCCTCGGGTCCTACGTCACCCACTTCACCTTCCCGCCGGCCATCGACATCCTCGAACGAGGCCTGCCGGACCTCTCGCCCGTCGTGACGCACGTCCTGCCGCTCGAGCGCGTGGCCGACGGGCTCGCCCTGATCGCCGACGGCGAGGCGATCAAGGTCGCGATCAGCCTCGACGGCAGCCCGGCATGAGCGAGCGCACGGCGATCGCGGTGGCGAACGCGCCGTGCAGCTACGGGATCTTCGACGAGTCGTCCGCGGCCGAGGAGGGGGCGCCGACCGGCGAGGCCGTCCTCGCCGACGTGGCGGCCGGAGGGTACGACGGGATCGATCTCGGGCCGGCCGGGTTCCTCGGGGACGGGGCGGCGCTCGCTGCCGCGCTGACGGGCCACGGGCTGAGCCTGGCCGGCGGGTACGTCGAGCTGCCGTTCCAGGACGGACGCGGATTCGAGGCGGCGCTCGGACGGCTCGACGCCGTCCTCGACCGCCTCGACGCCGTGCCCCGGAACGGCGCGACGCCGCCGCCGCACCCGACGATCGCCGACGCCGGCTCGGTCGCGCGCCGGGCGGAGACGGGCCGGGCCGCGGCCGGGCGCGCGAACGGCTGGGGAAGGGGAGAGTGGGTGCGCTTCGCGCGCGGCATGGCCCGGGTCGCCGACCGCTGTCGCGGCCGGGGCTACGCGCCGTCCTTCCACCACCACGCCGGGACGCACGTCGAAGGGGTCTGGGAGATCGAGGAGGTCCTGGCCCGCACCGACGTCGGACTGTGCCTGGACACCGGCCATCTCCTCGTCGGCGGCGGGGATCCCCTCACTGCGCTCCGGGCCTGGCTGCCGCGCGTCGACCACGTCCACCTCAAGGACGTCCGGATCGACGTCCTCGAACGGGTCCTGGCCGAATCCGCTCCCGTCGCGGAGGTCTGGCGGCGCGGGGTCTTCTGCGCCCTCGGCGAGGGCGACGTCCCCGTCGCCGAGATCGTCGACCTGCTTCGTGACGGCGGCTACCGCGGATGGGTCGTCGTCGAGCAGGACGTCCTGCCCGACGACCGCGGGCGCCGCGAGCGGGCGGCGCGCGCGCAGCCGGCGAACCGGCGCTTCCTCCGCGACCTCGGGATCTGATCGGCGCGCTCGACCGTCGGCCGAGCCTGCGCGGGCGGCCGGCCGAGAGCCCGCGACCCCCCAACTCGCGGTGGCGGCCGAGGAGGAAACCTTGGGGTCGATGACTAGGGCGGTCCTCGATGTGCCGGCCAGGCGGCCGATGGATGCTCCTCCCGTACCCGTCCACGGAGCCAGGAGCGCCGACATGCTGTCCTACAGATCACCAGCCGGACCCCGAGTCCCGCGAGGCCGCGCAGGCGTCGCCGGACTTCTCGCCGCCGCGGTCCTGACCGCCGCCGCGCCGGCGAGCGCCGATTCCATCGCCTACATCAAGGACGGCAACGTCTGGCTGTCGACGGGGGACGGCGCGCGCCAGTTCCAGGTCACGTCGCGCGGGGGGTACTCCGACGTCTCGCAGGCCGACGACGGCACGATGATCGCGCTCACCGGCGTGCGCCTGCAGAAGCTCGACCGGCTCGGCAACGTCCTGGCCGACTTCGACACGCCGGTCAGCGACACGCGGCCGGCCGCCGCGAAGGTGTTCTGGGGCCCGTTCGACCCGGCGATCTCGCCGGACGGGACGAAGGTGGCCTACACCTGGTACTACATGACCCAGTCCCAGGCGCCCGGCTGCATCCCGCCGCAGTGCGTGACCACGATCAACGAGGGCGGGACCGGCTACACCCGGAGCGACCGCGCCACGGGCTGGGACGAGCCCGGGTTCGCCCAGCACAGCGGCTGGCGCAATCCGGCATGGGTCGACGACGCGACCACCGTCCTCAGCGACCCGACGCACCTGCCGAACGACGACGTCGTCGTGGACACGCCGGCGGACCGCCCGGGCGCGACCGGATTCCTGGTCAAGGGCTGGTTCTCCGACACCGTGGGCGGCAATCCCCACACCGGCGGCGGCGAGGTCTCGCGGGATCGGACCAAGGCGGCGTTCGTGACCGGCGACGGCGACTCGACCCTCACCCTCTACCGGATCCCTCGTTCCCGACCGCCTTCCGCGACGGCGAGGCGGATCCCGGCACGCGCCCGGAGATCTGCTACCGGTACGGCAATCCGGTCGGCGGGACGTTCGGCACCCCGACGTTCTCCCCCGACGGCACTCATCGGCGTTCGCCGTCGGCGACGGCGTCAACGTGGTCGACGTCCCGAGCTTCGCCGCCGGCTGCACGACGACGGGGGCCTCGCCGTCCAGCCGCCTCGTGATCCCCGGCGCGACCCAGCCCGACTGGGGCCCGGCCGACGTCCCGGCCGCCCGGCCGACGCCGTCGCCCTCGCCGGGAACGACGCCCCCCTCGACCACGCCGCCCACCCAGGGGCATCCGAAGGTCAGGCTGATCATCGCCCCGGCCCGGCTGAAGAACGCCCTCGCCCGCGGCCTCGTCGTCACCGTCCGCGGCTTCGCCCACCACGCCCGCGTCCGCCTCGTGGCGCGGGCCGGACGCCGCAAGGTCGCGGCCGGCTCCGGCCGGACCAACGGCGCCGGCAAGGCGGCGATCCGCCTCCGCTTCACGGCCCGGGAGGCCAGGCGGCTGCGCTCGCTGCACCGGGTCACGCTGATCGTGACCGGCGCCAAGGGCTCGGTCAGGGTCACGCTCCGCGCGTGACCGGCACCGCCGGCGAACGGTGACCCCCCGTCGGGCAGGCCGCGGCGAAGGCCGCGGCCCGCCCGAACGGCGCGTCGCGGCCCGAACCGCGCTCGGTCGGAGGACGCCGCGCGTGCGTACCGGCGCGCCCTCCGGAAGCGGGCTACCCCACGCGCTCGGCGGCCGCGCGCCGGCCGGCGCGCGCCCGCTCCAGGAACTCCGGCCACCACTCCTCCTGCGAGGACAGGCCCGCATAGCGGCGGAGCGCGCCCATCCAGCGGTCCCACTCGCGCTCGGCGACGGCCCGGCGCTCGGCGGCGCTGCCGAAGTCCTCGCCGAGCCAGCGCCGGCCGATCTGGGCGTGCAGGACCTCGTCCGCCCAGTCGTAGTCCTGGAGGGCGGCGTAGAGGGGGTCGTCGTCGAGCTGCGCGACGACCCACTCGAACCGCTTCCCGGTCTCCCGCGGCATCAGCCCCTGCTCGATGTGCCAGAGGAGGAGATGCGCCTGGAGCGGGGTGAACTCGGCGTTCAGGGAGGCGGAGGCGGCCATGTCGATCGGGTACGCGTAGAAGGGCACCCCCGCGGCGACGAGCGCGGTCTCCCCCATCATCGCGTGGCGGGTCTCGTCCCACAGCTGGCGGGCCATGTCGCGGTGGTACTCCCACGGCCGGCCGCCGGCCGAGGCGACGATGGGCGCCATCCACTCGGGCACGTCCATCTCACGCAGGCGCTTGTAGGCGAGGGCGAGCGATCGCTCGTCCGGGAGACGCGTACCGTCGGCGACGTAGTCGTCGATCAGTGCCGTCGCGTTGAAGACGTCGCGGAAGCGTGCGTCGCGCCGCGGCGCGGGATCGATCGGACGTCCGTCCCATCGGAGCGCGGCGGTGGAAGCGGCCCGGGCGCCTCTCCCTCGTCGTCGCCGAGGACCCCCGCGCCGCCCCGAGGTAGGCGCGGACGTGATCGGCGAAGGCGGTCGCCGCCTCCTCGCCACCGTCGGCCTCGGCGACGGCCCGCCAGGCCTGCTCCCCCAGGCGACCATCTCCTCCTCGTCCCTCAGGATCGCTCGCAGGACGCGGTGGGTGGGATGGTCGAAGAGCGGGTTCATCTCCTCCAGGTGCCTTCCGATCGCGGCGACGATCGCCGGCCGGACGGCGCCGTAGATGCCGGCGAGCAGCTCCGCCGCGTCGCCGGCCCGGAGGACCTCCTCGAGCGCCGCCTCGAGCCGGACGTCCGGGACGTCGTCGAGGTGGTGCGGCGGCTCGCGCATCTCGGCGACCCGGGCGCGGATCGCGGCGCTGTGCTCCGCATCGAGCCACAGGTGCAGGCCGAGCCCGCACTTCGCCTCCCATTGCGGCGTTCCCGGGAGGTGGGCGGCGCCGATCTCGTGCAGCCGCCGGACGACGTAGTTCAGGCGCTTCAACCGCTCGGCGGTGCGGTCGACGCCGACGCCGGGACGGGCGGCCCGCTCGTAGGAGCAGACGCCGGCGAGCGGGGGGATGCCGAGGTTGTCGATCACGATGGGCGGGCGACCTCCGTCGTCCTCTGCCGCTCGGTCCCGCGGACCGGGCGAGCCGCTCGGGTTCTCGCGGAAGGATCGCCGAGCGGAGCCGCCGACGGGCCGCTTCCCGGAGGTCGGGACGGCATCACCCGTTCGGCGGCCGTCCCGGGCGCAAGCCCTTGACGCTCCTCCGGCGGCTCGGTACGGTCACCGGTCGCCACGACGACGCGAGGGAGGTTCCATGTACGCGACGATTCGGCGCTACGAGGGCGATCCGGGGCTCGCTGACCGACTCGCCGAGCGAGGCGACGAGGTCAAGGCGCTGATCTCCGGCGTCGCCGGCTTCCGGGCCTACTACCTGATCCGATCGGACGACGGCAGCGCGTCGATCACCGTCTGCGACAGCCGGGAGGGCGCCGAGGAGTCGAACCGGGTCGCGGCGGAGTGGCTGCGGGAGAACCTGCCGGACGCCACCACCACGGCCCCGCGGGTGACGGGCGGCGAGGTCGTCCTCGAGGGCTGACCGCCCCGGGGAGCGGCTCCCCGGGGCGGGCGTCCCCGCAGGCCCGCGGCCGCGCGGTAAGGTGGCTCGCATGCCTGCGCCGTGGCCCGCCGTGAACTACGAGAGCTGGAGCGAGACCTGCGACACGCTCCACGCGCACACCCAGGTGCTCGGCAAGCTCGCCGCGCGCGCTCGCCCCGCCCGAGCCGCAGCTCCAGCACGCGGCCCTGCGGCTCGGCGCGCGAGGCTGGCAGACGCCCCCCCTGCCGGCGCCCGACGGCTCGGGCGCCCTCGTCTCGCCCTCGACCTCCGCGACGCACGAGGTCGTGGTCGAGCACAGCGACGGACAGGTGCGCAGGATCGGCCTGGCGCCGGATCGCGCCGTCGGCACGGTGACGCGCGAGGTGCTCGGCGCCGTGCGCGCCCTGGCCGGGGAGGTGGCCATCGATCCCAGCCCGCAGGAGGTCTCCTGGAGCGTGCCGCTCGACGAGGACGACGAGCACGCGCGCTACGACCCGGGCGCGGTCGAGGCGTACCTCGACGCGGCCGCCCGCGCAGCGCTCGTCCTCGCCGCCTTCCGGGCCCCGTACCGCGGGCGCTCCACCCCGGTCAACGCCTGGTGGGGCTCGTTCGACCTGGCGGTGAGCCTGTTCTCCGGGCTGCCGGCCGACCCGCCCTCGGGCGACTTCATCATGCGCAACGCGATGGATGCGCAGGAGATCGCCGTCGGCTGGTGGCCCGGCGACGAGAGCTACCGCAAGGCCGCCTTCTACGCCTACGCCCATCCGGCGCCCGCCGGCTTCGGCTCGGCCGCCGACCTCCCGCCGCGGGCCCGCTGGGACCCTGCGCTCGGCGAGTTCCTCCTCGACTGGGACGATCTCCGCGGCGATCCCGATCCGCACGGAGCGGCGCTCGCCTTCGCCCGCTCGGCGTTCCGCCACGCCTGCCTCGTCTGCGAGTGGGACGGCTCGCTCGCGGCGAGCATCGGAGGAACGCCGCCGCCGCTGACCTGACCGGATCGACGCGGATCTAGACGAAGACGCTTCCGATCGAGAGGCAGCCCGCCGCCAGCGCGATCGTGAGCACGATCGGCGCGTACCGGTGGGCGGGGATGCGCGTGAAGATCCGCCGACCGAGCACGTGTCCCGCGGCCGCGCAGGGCACGAGGGCGACGAGCCAGCCGGGATGCCGTACGTCGGCCGTGCCGCCGACCGCGAGGAGGACGGCGAGGCCGACGAGGTCGAGCACCGCGAAGATCGCCGTCACGGAATCGCGGACGATCGCCGGCTCGAGCGAGCGCCCCGTGAGGAGGATGGCCAGCGGCGGCCCGTTCGTGGTCGTCGAGGTCGTCAGCACCCCGACGGCGAGACCGGCGGCCAGGGTGCCGTGGGGTCGCGCCCGCCCCGGCGGCGCCGGGGCCGGCCGGCGCAGGAGCCGGTGGAGGACGATCGCGCAGACGCAGCCGCCGACCACGAGCTTCATTCCGTCGACCGGCGCCAGGCGGACGATCAGGGCGCCGACGGGGAGCCCGGGCGCGGCCGCGAGGAGCACCGGACCGACGACGCCCCAGTCGATCCGGCGCCGCCGTCCCTCACCGAACAGCACGAGGACGTTGACGACCTCGGCGACGACGAGGATGAGGGCGACGGCCTCGGCCGGGCTCGTCAGGAGGTAGAGGAGAGGCGCGGCGATCAGGGAGATCCCGAAGCCGGTCGCCGACTGCACGGAGGCGGCGACGAGGATCACGCAGGCGGCGATCGCCAGGCTCCCCGTCACGGGTCCAGTATGGGGGGCCGAGCGAGGACGGGCGGCCGCCGGCCGCGGCGGCCGGCCCTCGGCGACGCCGATGCCCCCCGTCGGCGTTCGCGGCGTCGGAGTACGCTCCGAGCACAGGTCCGCGGTCTCCCGGCTCCTCGCCCGGACCGTGGCCGGGAAGGATGCGTCGTGAAGAGCACGGTGGCACGAGCGCTCGCCATGACGGCGGCGGGCCTCGTCGCGGCAGCGAGCTCGGGATGTGGAAGCTCCACCGCCGCGCGGCGCGGCGCCGAGACGCCGGCGACGGACGGGGTGGCGACCGGCCTCCCCGGGACGGTCGGGCCGCCGTCGTCGGGGAGCGTGCCTCCCGTCGGCGTGAAGAAGGGCGGGATCCTGAGGATCGCCAATCAGGCCGACTACGACTACTACGATGGCACCTCCTACTCGGCCGACGTGTGGGCCTTCGAGGCCATCACGTGCAACGGCCTCGTGGACTATCCCGACACGACCGGGCCCTCGGCCGAGCGCCTGAGGCCGGGCATCGCCGAGAGCATGCCGACGGTGTCCGCTGACGGGCTGACGTACACCTTCACGATCCGCAAGGGGGTGCGGTTCTCTGACGGCGCCGTCGTCACGCCGCGAGATGTCGTGGGGACCTACGAACGGATGCTCGACCCGGGAGCGGGCTTCAGCCCGTTGACCTCGGGCTACTACGACGTCATCCAAGGCGCGGACCGGTTCACGGCGACCGACAAGAGCGGCGCGCCGCTCGCCGGGGATCCGAAGGCGATCTCCGGGATCACCGCGTCGGGACAGGACGTCGCGTTCAGGCTGACCAGGCCGGATCCCGCGTTCCTCTACGCCACGGCCATGCGGTTCGCCTGCATCGTGCCGGCCGACTCGCCGCACCAGCACACGACGATGCCGCCACCGACCACCGGCCCCTACATGTTCACGCGGGTGCAGCCGCGGCGGGGCTTCCAGATCCGCCGCAATCCCTTCTGGGCGGCCAACGTGCGCGCAGGCATGGTTCAGGATCCCGGCAGCGACAACATCGACGGGATCGACTACTCGATCATGTCGACGGAGCAGATGCTCCTGCGACTCGAGGCGAACGAGCTCGACGTCAACGCCGACAGCACCACGATCTCCGGCGCCAACGCCAACGCGATCGGACTCGACCCCGCCTACCGGAATCGCTTCTACTCGTTCGACGACGCCGCCACGTCCTACCTCTACTTCGACACGAACGCCGCGAGCCCGATGAGCAACCTCAAGCTCCGCCAGGCCGTCAACTACGCCATCGACCGGGAGGCGCTCGTCAAGCTCTCCGGTGGTTCGTTCGTCGGCGTGGCATGGAGCCAGTTCCTGCCGTCGAGCCTGCTCGCGCCCGGCGCTCCGGTCGACGTCTATCCGACGCGGCCCGACGTTCCCCAGGCGAAGGAGCTCGTTCGGGAGAGCGGACTCCGCCCGCCGATCAAGATCAACCTGTACTACCCGATCGGCGGCCCGGCCGACGACCCCGCCCAGAACATCGCGCACTCGCTGCAGAGGATCGGCTTCGCGGTCAGGCTGAAGGGCGAGAGCCCACCGGTCTACTACTCCGACATCGCGGACCCCGCCGCCGCGCGCGACGACATCGGATTCGGCGGCTGGGCGGAGGACTACGTCGATGCAGGCACCTACTTCGGGCCGCTGCTCTCCTCGGCCGCGGCCGACGGCGGCTCGAACTACGGCGACCTCGAGGACCCGGCGCTCGACGCGGCGATCCGCGGGGCCGACCGACTCCCGCTCGGCGCGGCGCGCGTCAAGGCGTTCAGCGACCTCTCGACGCGCGTGATGCGCGACATCGCCCCCATCGCGACCTTCCGCAACCGCCGGCGCTCGTTCCTCCTCTCCGACCGCGTGGCCAACTTCCGATACAGCCCGACCAAGGGCACCTACTGGGCGCTCTGCTTCCTCCGCTAGCGCCGCCGCCGCGGACGCGTCCGGCCGGGGAGGCCGCCAGCGGCCGACGGGTGGAGTCCGATCCGGCTCAGCGCTCCGCGGCGAGCCAGCCGCCCGCGGCGGCCGCGACCACCTCGGCCACCTGCGCCAGCGACTCGAGGTCGACCCACTCGTCGTCGCCGTGCAGGTTTCCGGCGTGGGGCCCGTAGCAGAGGCTCGGCCCGCGAACGTAGCGTCCGTCGTTGGTGCCGATCGCGACGGACGTGCCGGCCTCGGTGCCGAGGACCGCGCGGTGCGAGGCGGCGACGAGCTCGGGCCACGGACCGGTCGGGTCGTGGAAGTGGGCCCGGGCCCGGAAGCCCTCGAACTCGACCTCGACCTTCGCCGTCGCCTCGCCGACGGCGGCGCGGATCTCCTCCTGGACCGCGGCGGGCTCGACGTCCCGTCCGAACCCCACCCGGACGGAGGCCACGAGCTCCGCCGGCGTCGAGGCCGTCCAGACCCCGCCGCCGATCTTCCCGATCGACGTCCCGTAGGGCCACTCCGCGGCCGCGGCGAACACCGGATCGCGGACCGGCCGGTTGCGCTCGGCCTCCAGGCGCCGGAGCGCCCCGAAGGCCCGGCAGAGGTGGTCGAAGGGTCCCTCCCGCCCGCCGACCATCGCGTGGCCGGCCGCCCCGCGCGCGATCAGGCGGGCCCAGACGACGCCGGTCGCCGCGTGGTCGAGCCGCAGGCCGGACGACTCGCCGATCAGCGTCGCGTCGGCGTCGTACCCCGCTCGGACCACCGACCACATGCCGTTGCCGCCGCACTCCTCCTCGATCACGGAGCTGACGAGGAGGTCGCCCGGAAGCTCGCCGCCCACGGCGGCCACCGCCTCGGCGGCGATCACGTAGGCGGCCAGGCCCGCCTTCATGTCACCGGCGCCGCGTCCCCACAGCCGCCCGTCGGCGATCACGCCGCCCCACGGGTCGTGCGTCCACCGGTCCGGGTGCTCGACCGGGACGACGTCGACGTGGCCGCTCAGGTGGAGCGAGCGTCCTCCCCCGGAGCCGGGGAGCCGGGCGGCCACGCTCGTGCGACCCTCGTAGGAAAGCCACGGGTAGCCGGCCTCCGGGTCGGCCAGCGCCTCGGCCGCGTCGGGTTGCACCCGCTCGACGGCGAAGCCGGCCGCCTCGAGCCGGGACGCGACGATCCGCTGGGCGCCCTCCTCGTCGCCGAGCACGGTGGGGACGCGAACGAGCGATGCCGCCAGCGCGTGCAGCTCCTCCCGGCGCTCGGCGACGGCGGCGCGCAGCTCCCGTTCGCGGCGGAGCGGGGGAGGGGTGCTCATGCCGGCGCCCCCTTGTCCGCCGCGTCGCCGAGCCGGATCACGAGGTTCCCGTACCTGTCCACCGTCACGCGGTTCCCCGGATGGATCACGGTCGTCGTGCCCTTCGTCTCGACGACCGCCGGGCCCGGGAACCGCATGCCGGGCTCGAGCAGGTCGCCGTCGTAGACGTCGGCCGGATGCTCGCCGTCGTCCGCGTAGTCGACGTCGCGCCGTCCCTTGATCGCCTCCGCCGGGGCGCGACCGGTCGAGGGAAGCGCGGCCGGCGCCAGCTTGCCGACCTCCGCCGTCGCGACGACGTGGACCCCGACGAACTCGACGGGAGCGTCGAGCCGGTACGTGTACTCGCGCTCGTACGCTGCGTGGAAGGCGCTCGCGATCGTCGCCACGGCGGCGTCGTCGATCGGGCCGTCGGGAAGCGGGACCTCGACGGTGTGCTCCTGGTTCGCGTACCGCAGGTTGCCGTACCGCTCGATCCGGACCTCGCCGGCGGGGATCGCCTCGGCCGCGAAGTGCCCCAGGGCAGCGCGGGAGACCTCCTCCAGCAGGTCGCCGATCGCCCCCGCCTCCTCCTCGCGGAGCGCGATCACGCGGGTTACGAAGACGTCGCGGCGCAGGTCGCTCATCAGCATGCCCCAGGCCGAGAACACGTCGGCGGCGCGCGGCACCACGACCTTGCGGATGCCGAGCTCGGACGCGAGCGCGACCGCGTGCATGCCACCGCCCCCGCCGAATGCGACGAGCGTGAAGTCGCGCGGGTCGTAGCCGCGGTTGAGCGAGACGAGCTTGAGGGCGTTGACCATGTTGTCGTTGGCGATCCGGACGATCCCGCGGGCCGCGGCCCGGGCGTCGCCGCCGCGGCGAGCGGCGAGCTCGCCCAGCGCCCGGTCCACCGCCGCCATGTCCGCCTCGACCTCACCGCCGCAGAAGAAGTCGGCATTGATCCGTCCGAGCGCCAGATTCGCGTCGGTCGTCGTCGCCGACGTGCCGCCGCGCCCGTAGGCGGCCGGGCCCGGCACCGCCCCCGCGGAGCGCGGGCCGACACGGAGCTTGCCGACGTCGTCGACGCACGCGATGCTGCCGCCGCCGCCCCGATCTCGACCAGGTCGACGACCGGCACCATGATCGGGTACCCCGCCGAGGTCCGACTGCGCTCGATCCAGTAGTCGGTCATGATCCGGACCCGTCCGCCCTCGATGAGCGAGCACTTCGCCGTCGTGCCGCCGATGTCGAGGGCGAGGATGTCCGGCTCGCCGATCAGCCGGCCCAGCTCGGCGGCGCCCCAGAAGCCGCTCGCGGGACCCGACTCGACCATGGTGATCGGCACCTCGCTCGTCCGGGCGAGCGACTCCACGCCGCAGTTCGACTGCATGATGTAGAGCCGGCCGTCGAACCCGCCGGCCTGGACGAGCCCGGGCCAGGCGCCCCAGGTAGCGCTCGGCCACGGGCTGCACGTAGGCGGAGAGCGCGGTCGTGCTCGACCGCTCGTACTCCCGCCACTCGCGCGTGATCTGGTGCGAGGCGACCACGGACACCTCCGGCCAGAGCTCCCGGACCCCGGCCAGGACCGCCTCCTCGTGGGCGGGGTTCGCGTAGGCGTGGAGGAGGCAGATGGCGACGGCCTCGACGCCCTCGCGGCGGAAGTCGGCGAGGAGCTCCTCGAGGCCGGACAGGTCGAGCGGGATGCGCTCCCGGCCGCGGTAGTCCATCCGGCCCGGCACCTCGCGGCGCAGGTAGCGCGGAACGAAGGGCGGCGGCTTGACGTAGTTGACGTTGAAGAAGTCCGGCCGGTTGCCGCGCGCGATCTCCAGCGAGTCCCGGAAGCCGCGGGTCGTGATCAGCCCGGTCCGGACGCCCTTGCGCTCGGTCAGCGCGTTGATCACGACCGTCGTGCCGTGGGCGAGGAACGCGATCTCCGGGATGGCGACGCCGCTCTTGCCGAGCACGTCCATGACGCCCTGCTCGAACGCGGGCGGCGTCGTGTCCGACTTGGCGGTGACGATCGCCTGCGCCCCGCCCGCCGGCTCCGTCGAGAAGGAGACGAGGTCGGTGAAGGTGCCGCCGACGTCGACGGCGGCGCGGATCGTCCGACCCGTCGTCACGGGCTCGTCCCCGGCCCGGCGGGCAGGCCCGGCTCGGGCGCCGTCGCGGCGACCCCGTCCTCCAGGTGGTAGACGGCGGAGGCACGCTCGGGCGTCAGGAGGCCCTGCCTGAGGTCCTCGAGCACGAGCCGGCGGGGGCGGAGGCGGGGATCGCCGTGGCCGGCCCCGTTGCCGGTGTGGATCCGGATCACGTCGCCGGCGTTGATCGCGAGCCCGGTGACCCGCGCGTGCTCCTCGCGCGAGCCGTCCGCGCGGAGGATCTCCACGTAGTTCGGCGATCCCTCGCGACCCCCGTCGAGCGGCCACGGCGGGTGTCGGCTCCGGGTGTAGGCGCAGGTGAGGAAGAGGCCGTCCGAGCGTGCCCGGTAGTCGAGGACGATCCCCTTGCCGCCCCGGTGGAGCCCCTCTCCGCCCGGCCCCTCGTTGATCGCCAGCTGATCGACGTCGAGGCCGTAGCGGGCCTCGGCGACCTCGGCCGGGCAGTTGAACGTGTCCCCGTGGGCGCTGCTGAACATCGCCGTGTTCCCGTCGGCGACGCGGGACCCGCCCCAGCCGCCGATCTGCGGCTCGACGATCGTGAAGTGGCGCCCCGAGTCGGGGTGGGGCCCGCCGATGAAGGTGCCGCAGATGGACGCGAAGTGGCCGGCGGGGAGCCGATCCCCGAGGGCGGGCGCCAGGCAGTGCCAGATCAGGTCGTAGAGGCGGATCCGGACCTCGGAGTAGAAGGCGAAGGCGGCGGGGCTCCTCGCGTCGAAGACGGAGCCCTCCCGCACGAGCAGGGTGACCGGCCGGAACGTTCCCGCGTTGGCCGCCCGGTCGGGGTCCGTGATGCTCTTGAAGAGCATCTGGGCGGCGATCATCGCGGCGTCGCGGCTGATGTTCATGGGGCCCGGATCCTGATCCGGGTTGTCGCGCAGGTCGACGACGAAGGCGCCGTCGGAGATCTCCACGGCGACCCGGTAGACCGATCCGTCGTCCTGCTCCTCGGCGAGCTCGAAGCGGCCGTGCGGCAGCTCGCGGAGGGCCCGTCGGGAGACCTGCTCGCCCTGGTCGAGGAAGGTGGCCACGGCCGTGCGGAAGGTGTCGACCCCGTACCGCGCCACCACCTCGAGGATCCGCCGCTCGCCGAGCCGGGCGGCGGCGACCCCCGCCCACAGGTCGCCGAGCAGGAAGTCCGGGAGGCGGCTGTTCGTGGTCATGATCTCGAACACGGACCGGATCGGCTCACCCTCCGCGATCAGCCGGACCGCCGGCAGGCGCAGCCCCTCCTGGAAGATCTCGGTCGCGTCGTTCGAGATCGAGCCGGGGACCATCCCGCCGACGTCGTTCCAGTGGGCGATGTTCGCCGCCCAGGCGACCAGGATCCCGTCGGCGAACACCGGCATCGCGATCACGACGTCGTTCAGGTGGGTGACCCCGCCGTGGAAGGGGTCGTTGGTCACGAAGACGTCACCGGGGCGGGGGGCGTCGCGGCCGACGTTGGCGGCGAGGATCGCCTGCACCGCCTTGTCGAGCACGCCGACGAAGCCGGGGATGCCCGCGCCGGAGGCGGCGAGGTCGCCGCGGCCGTCGGTGATCCCCGTCCCCATGTCGAGGACCTCGTAGATGATCGCGCTCATCGCGGTCTTCCGCATCGAGGCGAACATCTCGTCGCTGATCGCCTGCAGCGCGTTCTGGATGATCTCGAGCGTGATCGGGTCCGGCCCGGCGGACGCCTCCGCCCCGTGTGGCTTCATCGCGATCCCGTCCCGCCCGGCCTCAGCGGCCCCGGGAGGCGCGGGGCATGCCGGACGCCCAGATCGAGACGGCGAGCTCGTCGCCCGGGTTCGACCAGGAGACCGTGCCCGGCGCGCGGGCGGAGAGGGAGTCGCCGGGCCGCAGCTCGTAGCGCGCGCCGTCGACCTCCAGGTCCAGGGTGCCGCGGCGGACGACGACGCAGAGGTCGCGCTCGCCCAGCGGCACCGGAGCGTCGCCCGCGCCGCCGGGCTCCGATCCCTGCACGACGACGGCGAGCCGGAGCTTCGGGTGGCCGAGCGAGCGCGTCCCGGCGGCGTCGAGGTCGATCCCGTCGAGGAGGGCGAGGTTCTGCCCCTCCGAGTGGAGCACGTCGGCGATCGAGAGGCCGAGGGCGTGGACGACGCGGACGAGCACCGCCAGCGACGGCTGGTTCGTCCCCTTCTCGACGGCGGACAGGAACGAGACGGAGACCGCCGCCTCGCCGGCGACGTCGGCGAGGGTCCGACCGAGCTCCTTGCGACGGCTCCGGATCCTCTCGCCGAGCCGGCGCGCGAGGGTGTCGCCGGCGGCGATCGTGTCGAGCCCGGCCATCAGATGATCGCCGGACTGACGAACCAGAGGATCTCGGCGGGCCCGTTCGACGTGACCCGGAGGTTGTGCTCGGGATGGGACGCGTAGTGGATCGTGTCCCCGGCCCGCAGGTCGAACGCCTCGCCGCTGATCGTCAGCGTGACGGATCCGTCCAGGACGAGCGCGAACCGCTCGCCGACGTGGCGGATCCGCGTCACCTCCATGGCCGGGAAGATCCGGTGCGTCAGCGCGGAGAAGGACGCGTCCGGATCGCGCTCGCTGAGGATCACGTACTCCTCGGAGGCGTTCGGCGCCACGCGCAGCTTGTGCGGGTCGCCCGCGCGGACGACGTGGACGGGGCTCCCGTCCTCGCGCGGGAAGAACGCCGTCGCGTCCGTGTCGAGGGCGGCGGCCAGCGTCGCGAGGACGCTGAGGCCGGGGATCGCGGCGCCGCTCTCCACCTGGCCCAGGTAGCTGGCCGAGTAGCCCGTGTCGTCCGCCAGCGCCCCGAGCGTGACGCCGCGCGCCTCCCGCAGCGTGCGGATCTGGCGGCCGACGTTCGCGATGACGCTGTCCATCGGCGGGATCGTACCGACCAGCGCCGCCGATCCGCAACTTGAAATTCCGGTGAGGTTGTGGATACTTCGTTCCCGCAGGAATCCGAGCGGGCCATCAGGAGTGTGGGACGTGGTCAGGAGCGTGCTCTATCTGCCGGTCAGGGAGGGGATGGCGGACGCCGTCATCGCGCTGTACCGGCGCCTCTCGATCCTCGAGACGGCACTCCGGCAGGACGGATGCCTCGCCTCGGAGCTCCAGGTGCCGAGCACGCCGGGAGCGCCGCTCCTGGTCACCGCGACGTGGCGCGACCGGGCGGCGTACGACGGCTGGATCGCCAACCCGGCCCGCTCGCAGGGCACGGACGAGCTCGCCGCGCTGCTCGAGGGCGAGTTCGGCGAGACGACCAGGGGAGAGACCTACGAGCTCGTCCTCGCGGTCGGGGCGGGCGCGGAATGATCGGCCCCGGATTCCGGCTCGGGCGACGTTCGCCCGAGCGGGGAGGAACCGCCCTCCGCCGCGCCGAGGACGCGTCGTGACCCGGCGTCGCGTCTCCGCCGACATCGGCGGCACGTTCACCGACGTCGTCGCCTACGACGAGACCACCGGCACCTATTCGGTCGGCAAGGCCTCGACGACCCCCGCGGACCTGACCTCCGGCGTCCTCAGCGGCCTGGCCCAGGTCGTCGAGCGGATCGGGGAGGTCCAGTTCGCCGTGCACGGCACGACCCAGGGCCTGAACAGCTTCCTCCAGCGCCGCGGCGAGCGTGTCCTGCTCCTCGCGACCGCCGGCGCCGGCGACGTCTACCACATCGCGCGGGGCAACCGCAGCCGCCTCTACGACATCCACTTCCGCAAGCCGGAGCCGCTCGTCCCGCGCGCGGACATCGTCGAGATCGGCGGCCGGCTCGACTCCGCCGGGCACGAGCTCGCGCCGCTCGACGAGGCCGCGATCCGCCGCGCCGCGCGGCGCGCGCAGGACGAGGGGTTCGGCGCCGTCGCGGTCGCGTTCCTCTTCTCGTACCTGAACGCCGAGCACGAGCTGGCCGCCGAGGCCATCCTCCGCGACGAGCTCGGATCGATGCCCGTCTCGCTCTCGCACCGGGTCGCCCGCGAGTGGCGCGAGTACGAGCGGACGTCGTCCACCGTGGTCGACGCGTACACCTCGCCGATCGTGCGCCGCTACCTCGAC
The DNA here is from genome assembly GCA_963800515.1 of uncultured Thermoleophilia bacterium. GTDB lineage: Bacteria > Actinomycetota > Thermoleophilia > Gaiellales > F1-60-MAGs149 > CAWDBC01. Next base: position 359,519 of record CAWDBC010000001.1, on the reverse strand, counting down.
CGGCTCGAGAGCGAGCTCGTCGACCGCGGCCTCGCCGTCCCGCTGCACGTGATGCAGTCGAGCGGCGGCATCGTCACGGCCGCCTCGGCCCGCCGGCAGTCCCTGCAGACGCTCCTCTCCGGCCCGGTCGGCGGGACGATGGGGGGCGTGGCGCTCGCCCGTCAGCTCGGCCGGCCGAACCTCATCTGCATCGACATGGGCGGCACGAGCTTCGACGTCTCGCTCGTCGTCCACGGCAAGCCCGACGTGTCGTCGGAGGCGACCCTCGAGGGCTTCCCGCTCCTGATGAGCGTGGTCGACATCCACACGGTCGGCGCCGGGGGCGGCTCCGTCGCCTACGCCGAGGCCGGTGGACTGCGCGTCGGTCCCGAGAGCGCGGGCGCCGATCCCGGGCCCGCCTGCTACGGCCGGGGCGGCACCCGCCCGACGGTCACCGACGCGAACCTGCTGCTCGGGCGCGTCGACGCCGCGGCGTTCGCGGGCGGGCAGATGGTCCTCGACGTCCCCGCCGCGGAGGCCGCGATGGCGGGCCTCGCCGTGGAGCTCGGCCTCGAGCCGACGGCGCTCGCCGAGGGCATCTGCGACGTGGTCAACGCCCGGATGGCCCAGGCGATCCGCACCCTGACGGTCGAGAAGGGCATCGAGCCGCGGGACTTCGCGCTCGTCGCCTTCGGCGGGGCCGGACCCATGCACGCGGCCTTCCTCGCCCGCGAGCTCGAGATCGCCGAGGTGATCGTGCCGCGGTTCCCGGGCGCGTTCTCCGCCTGGGGCATGCTCGAGACCGAGATCCGCAAGGACTTCTCGCGCCCGTTCGTCGGCGAGCTCCTCCGCATCGACCCGGCCGCGCTCGCCGCCACCCTCGAGGAGGCCGAGGCGGAGGCGTTCGCGGCGCTCGACGAGGAGGGGATCCCCGGCGAGGTCGGGCGGGTCGAGCACCTCGCTCGACGTCCGCTACGTGGGTCAGGAGTACACCCTGCAGATCCCGGTCCTCTCGGCCGGCGAGCCGGTGGAGGACGCGTTCGACGAGCGGTTCTCGCGGCGCTTCCACGACGCCCACCTGGAGCGGTTCGGGCACAACAATCCCGGCGCGCCGCTCGAGCTCGTCGTCGCCCGCTCGACCGGCTTCGGCGACCTCGGCCGCGTCGAGCCGGAGCGCCTCGAGCCGATGCCCGGCAGCCATCCCGTGACCGAGCGGCCGGTCGTCGTCGACGGCGCCGCGCGCACGGCGGCGATCGTCCGGCGCGACGACCTGCGCCCCGACGTGGCGGTGGCCGGCCCGGCCGTGATCGAGGAGGCGACGGCGACGACCGTCGTGCCGCCCGGCTGCGAGGTCGCGCTCGACGAGCACGGGGTCCTCGTCCTCTCCGTCGGGCAGGTGTCGTGATGGCCGTGACCGAGATCAACGCGATCACCACCGAGATCATCCGCAGCGCGTTCACGGCGGCGGCGGACGAGATGAACGCGACGCTCATCCGCTCGGCCTACACACCCGTCATCTACGAGATGAAGGACTGCTCGGTCGCCCTCCTCGACGAGGAGCACCGCGTGCTCGGGCAGTCGGCCGGGCTGCCGATCTTCCTGGGCAACCTCGAGGTGTGCACCCGGCTGACCGAGGACACCTACGGCCGCGACGTCTGGCGCCCCGGCGACGTCTGGATCATGAACGACTCGTACCTGACGGGAACCCACCTGAACGACATGACGACGTTCGGGCCGGTCTTCCACGACGACGAGCTGATCGGGTTCGCCGCCTGCCGGGCGCACTGGCTCGACGTCGGCGCCAAGGATCCCGGCGGCCCGATGGACTCCACGGACATCTACCAGGAGGGGATCCGGGTCCCGCCCCTGCGGATCGTCGAGGGCGGCGTCCAGCGGCCGGACGTGACCGACCTCCTCGGCCGCAACAGCCGCTTCTCCTACCCGGCGATCGGCGACCTCGGCGCGCAGATCGCCTGCATCAACACCGGCCAGGCGCGGCTGCGCGCGATCGTCGCCCGCTACGGCCTCGCCACCATCCGCGTCGCCCGCGACGAGATCTTCGCGCAGACCGAGCGCCTCGAGCGCGCGGCGGTGGCGGCGATCCCGGACGGCACCTACGGCGCGGAGGGATGCCTCGACGACGACGGGCTCGGCGGCCCTCCGTGCTGGGTCCGCCTCGAGGTCACCGTCGCGGGCGAGGAGGTCACGATCGACCTGACGGGGACCGACGACGCGCAGCGCGGCCCGGTCAACTGCGGCGAGGCGCAGGCGATCTCGGCCTGCCGCGTCGCCTACAAGCTCCTGATCAACCCGCTGAACCCGCCGAACGGGGGCGCCTTCCGGCCGCTCCAGGTGCGGGTCCGCCCGGGCTCGCTCCTCGGCGCTCAGCCGCCGTCGCCCTGCCAGTGGTACTTCACCCCGCTCGGCCTCCTGATCGACCTCGTCGTGCGCGCCCTCGCTCCGGTGCTGCCGGAGGCGGCCGCGGGCGCGAGCTACGGCGACTCGATGGTGATCGTGATCGCCGGCCAGGACCATCGCTCGGACACGCCGTGGATCGACATCGAGCCGAACGTGGGCGGCTGGGGCGGCTGGGACGGCGGCGACGGCGAGAGCGGCCTCATCAACAACGTCAACGGCTCGCTCAAGGACCTGCCGATCGAGGTCCTGGAGACGAAGTACCCGATGCGCGTCACCGAGTACGGGTTCCGCGCCGACACCGGCGGGGCCGGCCGCTTCCGGGGCGGCAACGGCATCGTCCGCGAGCTCACCCTGGACGGCCCGTGGGCCGAGCTCTCGCTCTGGTTCGAGCGATCGCGGACGCCGGCCTGGGGGATCTTCGGCGGCGACGCCGCCGTGCCGCCGATCGTGATCCTCAACCCCGGCCGGGAGGACGAGCGCCGGCTGCTCAAGGCCAGCCGGCTCCCGCTCGTCGAGGGGGACGTGATCCGGATGTTGACCGGGGGCGGCGGCGGGTATGGAGATCCCGCGGAGCGCGATCCGGCGCGGGTCGGCCGGGACGTCCGCGACCGGCACGTCACCCCGGACACGGCGAAGGCAGTCTACGGATACGAGGAGCAGGCGTGATGGCGGAGTCGAACGCGGGACCCGAGACCAGGATCGGCGCGCTGGCGGCGGCGATCGACGAGGCGGGCCTGGACGCCGTGCTCGTGACGAGCGACGCCTCGATCGCCTACCTGACCGGGTTCTGGGGGATGCAGCTCGAGCGCCTCTTCGCCGTCGTCGTGACGAGCGGCGGAGCGGCCACGATCGTCGTCCCCGCCCTCGAGGAGGAGACGGTCGGGAGCGTCCCGGAGCGCGTCGCCCGCGCCGTCTACACGGCCGCCTCCGACGGCTTGCCCGAGCTCCGCCGGGCGCTCGACGGGGTCCGCCGGCTCGGCGTGGAGGAGGACCACCTCGTGTTCGCCCGCTCCTCGGCGCTCGACGCGGCCGGATTCGAGCTCGTCGCCGCCGGCTCCCTCGTGATGGCGCTCCGCGAGGCCAAGGACGAGGAGGAGATCGAGCGGATCCGCCGCTCCGTCGGGATCGTCGAGGGCGTCGTCTCGGCGGCGCTCGCCGAGCTCGCGGAGGGCGACGTCGAGGCCGAGGTGAACGCGAGGATCGCCAACCGGCTGCGGGACGCCGGCGCCACCGAGTGCCACCCGCTCGTCCTCTTCGGGCCGAACGCCGCGAACCCCCACGGCACGCCGGGCCCGCGCACGTTGGCCAGGGGCGACGTCGTCTGCGCGGACGTCTCGGCGCAGATCGACGGCTACTGGGCCGATCTGACCCGGTGCGCCAGCGCGGGAGAGCCGACCGAGTGGGCACGAGCCGCGTGGTCGGTCGTCGCGGAGGCCCTCGCCGCCGCGACGGACGCCGCGCGCGCCGGCGCCGCCGGCCGTGACGTCGACGCCGCCCAGCGGGCGATCGTCGAGGCCTCGCCGGAGCTCGGAGCCTGCCTGCACGGCGCCGGCCACGCGATGGGGCTCGAGATCCACGAGCCGCCGTTCCTCACACCCCGCGGGACGGCCCCGCTCGCCGCGGGGGCCGTCCTCACCGTCGAGCCCGGGATCTACGCGGCGGGGACCGGCGGGATCCGGATCGAGGACGTCGTCGTCGTCACGGACGGCGACCCGGTCGTGCTGACGACCCTGCCGCGGGAGCTTCTGGTGCTGCCCGCGTTCGCCCCGTCCGCGCCGCGGGCGGCTGACTTGGAGGAGACACGAACATGATCGAACCGACCAGGCGGCTGACGATCACCGCCGCCGCCGCCGTCCTCGCGCTGACGGCCGCCGCCTGCGGCGGCTCGAGCTCCAGCTCGAGCTCGAGCTCGGCGGCCGCCGGCGCCTCGAGCGCGCCGGCGACGAGCGCGAGCGCCCCGGCGGGGAGCGCGACTGCTGCTGCGACGACCGGCGCAGCCGCGGCGGCCGTGACGGCGCCCACCGCCGCCGGCAAGGTGAAGAAGATCGCGTTCTTCGGGTTCTGGAAGTCGAACTCGTTCACGCAGGGTGTCTTCCAGGGCGTGAAGGGCGCGGCGAGCCCGCTCGGGATCCAGGTCGCCGACCTGTCGCCGGCCCAGTACGACGGCCCGGCGCAGATCAAGGCCATGCAGGACGAGACGGTCCGGGGCGACGCGCAGGTCTACGTCGTGCTCGCCACCGACCCGGTCGGCGTCGCGACGGCGGCGCGGGAGGCGATCGCCAAGGGGATCACCGTCGTCGCCGCCTTCACCCCGGTGGGCGGCAAGTTCGACACCCTCGATCCGCAGGTTCCCGGCCTCTACACCGTCGCCGAGACGCCGGTCGCGAACGGCACCGTGCTCGGCAAGCTCGCGGCCGAGGCGTGCAAGACGAAGAACCCCTGCAACGTGGCCTACCTGGAGGGCCTGAAGACACTGCCCCTGGACAACGCGCGGACGAACGCCTTCAAGGCCGCGCTCGCCAAGGAGGCGCCGCAGGCGAAGCTCGTCGCCGACCTCGAGGGCGGCTACACCCCGCAGACGGGGCAGAAGGCGGCGCAGGACGCGACCCAGGCGCATCCGGAGATCAACGTCATGGTCGGCTCCTCGCAGGCCATCCTCGGCGCCCAGAACGTCGTCGACACGAGCAAGGTCGCGCTGATCGGCAACGGATCCTCGAAGGAGGCATTCGCCGCCGTCACGGGGGGCAAGTGGTTCGCGATGTACGTGACGGACGTCGCCGGGATCGGCAAGACCTCGGCCGACGTCGGCATCCTCGCCGCCAACGGCCAGTCGCCGCCGAAGTCGATCAACTCGCAGCTGCTGCACAACCCGGCCGGGACGAAGGCGGTCATCGCCGACTTCACGCCCGTCTACTCGGACCTCTCGTAGCGGCGAAGGGACCGGACGTGGCGGCGACCGCACGCGGAGCGCAGGATGAGGGGGCCGGCGGCGCCGGCCCCCTCATCGAGATCCGCTCTCTCTCCAAGCACTTCGGCGGGGTGCGAGCGCTGCAGGACGTCTCGCTGGAGATCGGGCGCGGCACCATCCATGGGCTCGTCGGCGAGAACGGGGCGGGCAAGTCGACGCTCGCCAAGGCGATCGCCGGCGTCCACACGCCCTCGAGCGGCGAGATCCTCGTGGACGGCGTGCCGGTGAGCTTCTCCTCGCCCCGCGATGCGCTCAACCGCGGGATCGCACTGATCGAGCAGGAGATCGCCCTCGTCCCGCACGCGACCGTCGAGGCGAACGTCTTCCTCGGCGTGGAGCCGCGGCGCGGTGGCTTCCTGGGTCGTGCGGCCCTCCGCCGGGCCTACAGGGAGCTCGACGAGCACGTCGGCTTCGGCCTGCGTCCGGACACGGTCGTCTCGACGATGCGGATCGCCGAGCGGCAGAAGGTCGAGATCATGCGCGCGATCGCGCGGGACGCCCGGCTGATCCTGATGGACGAGCCGACGGCGGCCCTGGCGGCGGACGAGACCGAGCGCCTTCTCGGGGTGATCAGGACGCTCGCCGCCGAGGGCCGGACGATCGTCCTCGTCTCCCACTACCTGGAGGAGGTGCTCGCCGTGTCCGAGACGGTGACCGTGATGCGCGACTCGCGGGTCGTCCGGAGCGCGCCGGCGGCGGGAGAGACCGTTGCCTCCCTCGTCTCCTCGATGGTCGGCCGGGACGTCGACCTCGCCTATCCGACGCGCCGCGAGCGGGTCGAGGCGCCGGTGGTCCTCGAGGCGAGGAACCTGACGCGCGGCCGAGCGGTGCGCGACGTCTCGCTGAGCGTGCGCCAGGGGAGATCCTCGGCCTCGCCGGGCTCGTCGGCGCCGGTCGGACGGAGACCGCCCGGCTCCTCTTCGGCGCCGACCGCCCGGACGCCGGCGAGATCCGGCTCGACGGCGAGCTCGTCACGCTGCGCGATCCCCGCGACGCGATCCGCCACGGCATCGGCATGGTCCCCGAGAGCCGGAAGGACGAGGGCCTGCTCCTCCTCCGGTCGATCCGGGAGAACATCACGCTCTCGACGATCACGGAGCACGCGGACGGCGGGTTCATCCGGCGCGGGCGCGAGCGCGCGAAGGCCCAGGACCTCTTCGAGCGCCTGGACGTTCGCGGCCTCAGCCCCGAGGCCCCGGTCGGGACCCTCTCCGGCGGCAACCAGCAGAAGGTCCTGTTCGCCCGCTGGCTGGCCCGGACGCCGCGCCTCCTGATCATCGACGAGCCGACCCGTGGCGTCGACGTCGGCGCCAAGGGCGAGATCCACCGGCTGATCGTCGAGCTCGCCGACGCGGGGCTCGCAGTGATCGTGATCTCGAGCGAGATCGAGGAGGTGCTCGGGCTCGCCGACCGGACGCTCGCCCTCCGCCAGGGAGGCATCGTCAGGGAGTTCGGCGCGCACCCGGACCGGGAAGCGGTCCTGCAGGCGTGTTTCGGAACCACCGAGGAGGTACCGGCATGATCGCGCGACTGCGGGCCATCGGGATCGATCAGCGCGAGGGAGGCGCCGCGGTCACCGCCCGGCTGCGCGACTTCGGGATCGCCGTCTTCTTCGTCGTGCTCTTCCTCCTGCTCTCGGTGACGACGAACAAGTTCCTCTCGCGGGACAACCTGCTCAACATCCTCGATCAGTCGTCCGAGCTCTTCGTCCTCACCGCGGCGATCACGATCTGCATCATCGCCGGCATCTTCGACCTCTCGATCGCCTCGGTGGCGACGGTGGCCGCGATCGTCGCCTGCGCCGGCGCGAACGCCGCCGGGTGGCCCGGCGCGATCGTCGCCGGGATCGCGACCGGCGCGGCGCTGGGCCTCGTCAACGGCGTCGCGATCGGGGTGACCGCGCGTCAACTCGTTCATCGGCACGCTCGCCACGTCGTTCGCCTTCAAGGGCCTCGCGATCGTGGTCTCGAGCGGCGGGCTCGTCGCCATCCACAGCTCGGGCACGGCCAAGACGCTGGCCTCGGCGACCACCGGCAAGTTCCTCGGGGTCAAGGGCGTGATCTGGATCGCCGTCGCCTTCGTCGATCGTCGTCGGGGTCGTGTTCGCGCGCAGCGTCTTCGGCCGCTACGTCTACGCGGTCGGCGGCAACGCGGAGGCGGCCCGCCTCTCCGGCGTCCGCGTCCTGGGCGTCCAGACCTCGTGCTACGTGATCTCCGGCGTCGCCGCCGGGATCGCCGGCGTGATGTACGCCGGCCGGTACGGGAGCGGCGCCCCGAACGCCTACCCGGACACCTTCGCCTTCCAGGCGATCGCCGCGGCGGTCGTCGGCGGCACCAGCATCTTCGGCGGCGAGGGCGCCGTCTGGCGGGGGACGGTGGGCGTCCTGATCATCGCCCTGATCGGCAACGGCTTCAACCTCCTCGGCATCGATCCCACCTACCAGCTCGCCGCCCAGGGCGTGCTCATCTTCGCCGCCGTCGCCGGCGACCAATTCCTCCGGAGGCGCTGACCATGCCGGCTCGTGTTGCCATCGACATCGGTGGCACCTTCACCGACCTCGTCCACCTCGACGAGCAGTCCGGCGCCGTCGGCCTGGCCAAGGCGCCGACGACGCCGCGGGCCTTCGAGGAGGGCGTGCTCGACGCCGTCTCCCAGACGGACGTCGACGAGGTGGCGTTCCTCGCCCACGGCACGACGGTGGTCATCAACGCGCTGACGGAGCGCAAGGGCTCGACGGTGGGGCTGATCACCACCCGCGGCTTCCGCGACGCCCTCGAGATCGCCAAGGGCAACCGGCCGGACCTCTACAACATGGTCTTCCGCAAGCAGCCGCCGTTCGTGCCTCCGCCACCTCCGCCACGAGGTCGGCGGGCGGCTCGACTACCGGGGGCGGGAGGTCGAGCCGCTGGACGAGGACGGGCTCCGGGCGGCGGTCGCGCGCGCTCCACGAGCGAGGGCGTCGACGCGATCGCGATCTGCCTGCTCCACGCCTACGCCAACCCGGCCCACGAGCGGCGGGCGGCCGAGATCGCCGAGTCGGAGTGGCCGGGCGTGGCCGCTCTCCGTCTCCCATCGCCTGTCCGGCGAGTGGCGGGAGTACGACCGGATGTCGACGACCGTCCTCGACGCGTACGTGAAGCCGACGGTCCGCCGCTACCTGACGCGGCTCTCCGACCGGCTCCACGACGGCGGGATCGACCGCGACACCCACTTCGCGATGCAGTCGAACGGCGGCGTCTCGCGCTTCGACGTGACCGCCTCGGCGCCGATCAACCTCGTCGAGTCGGGACCCGTGGGCGGCGTCATCGGCGCGGCCGTCGTCGGCTCGGCGATCGACCGGCCGAACCTGATCACCTTCGACGTCGGTGGCACGACGGCGAAGTCGAGCCTGATCGAGGGGGGCGTCCTGCGCCTGACTGCCGACTACCACATCGATCGCGACGCCCGGAACGCCGGCTACCCGGTCAAGGTCCCGGTGGTCGACATCGTCGAGATCGGCGTCGCCGGCGGCTCCATCGCCTGGATCGACGCGGCCGGCTCGATGAAGGTCGGCCCGCACTCGGCCGGTCGCCGACCCGGGCCCCGCCTGCTACGGGCGGGGCGGGACCGAGGCGACGCTGACCGACGCGAACCTCGTCACCGGCCGGATCGGCGCGGGCGCCTTCATGGGCGGCCGGATGCCGCTCGACGAGGAGCTCGCCCGGCGCGGCGATCGGCCGGCTGGGCGAACGGCTCGGCACGAGCGTCGAGGACACCGCGCGCGGCATCCTCCGGATCGCCAACGCGAGCATGGCGAACCTCCTGCGCATCGTCTCCGTCCGCCGGGGCCGCGATCCGCGCGAGTTCGCCCTCGTCGCCTGCGGCGGCGGCGGGCCGCTCAGCGGCGCCCTGCTCGCCGTCGAGCTGAAGGTGCCCGAGGTGATCGTCCCCGCCGCCCCCGGCCACTTCTCGGCGGTCGGGATGCTGATGAGCGACGTCCGCCACGACCTCCAGCGGACGTCGCTGATGGGGCTCGCCGACGCCGACGCGCCGGAGCGGGCCGACGCGATCTGGAGCGAGCTGGAGCACGAGCTGATGGCGACGTTCACCGACGAGCGCATCTCCGAGGACCGCGTCCGGCTCGTCCGGCAGGCCGACATGCGCTACCTCGGCCAGGAGCACACCGTCACCGTCCCGCTGCCCGATGGGCCCGCTCGACGCGAACGCCGAGGAGATCCGGCGCCGCTTCGACGAGGCCCACGAGCGCCTCTACACGTTCCGGCTCGACGTGCCGGCGGAGCTCGTGACCTTCCGCCTCACCGGCTACGGCGCGGTCGAGAAGCCGCCGCTCCGCGAGGTCGAGGCCGGAAGCGGAGCCGACGGCGCCCGGACGGGCAGCCGGACGATCGACTTCGACGACCGGGGCCGCGTCGAGGCGGTCGTCTACCAGCGGTCCGGGCTCGGCGCCGGCGACGAGATCGACGGGCCGGCCGCCATCGAGGAGGTCGCGACCACGACGATCGTGCCGCCGGGCATGCGCGCGACGGTCGACCGACTCGGCAACATCATCGTCCACACGGGAGCCTGAGATGGCCACGAACGTCGAAACGAGCGATCCCTTCACCATCGAGGTCATCAAGGACGCGCTCACGGCGGTCGGCGACGAGATGTTCGTCACGCTCCTGCGCACCTCGATGAGCCCGATCATCTACGAGGTCCTGGACTTCGCGACGGGCCTCACGGACGCGCGCGGCCGCCTGATCACGCAGGGCCAGGGCGTGACGGGGTTCATCGGCATGCTCTCGACGAGCGTCGAGGCGGTGCTCGAGAAGTGGGAGGGCCGCCTCGCGCCGGGCGACATCGTCGTCACCAACGATCCCTACACGGGCGGCGGCTCGCACCTCTCGGACGTCTCCCTCGTCGCTCCCATCTACGTCGACGGGGAGCTCGCCGCGTTCGCCGTCTCGAAGGCCCACTGGACCGAGGTCGGCGGGATGTCGCCGGGCTCGTTCACCACGGACTCGACGGAGATCTACCAGGAGGGCCTCCAGTTCCCGAACGTCAAGATCTGGAGCGAGGGCGAGCGGAACGAGGCGCTGGTCGACCTGATCCGCGCGAACGTCCGCACCCCGGACCAGACGATCGGCGACCTGATGGCCCAGGCGGCCGCCATGCGGGTCGGCGAGCGCGCGTTCCGTGACGTCTGCGCGAAGTACGGCGTCGACGCGGTGCTCGAGTCGATGGACGCGCTGATCGCCCACGGCGAGACGATCGCCCGCCTCGAGCTCGCGAAGCTGCCGAAGGGCGAGTTCGAGGCGATCGACCACGTCGACGACGACGGGCTCGGCAACGGCCCGTTCGAGATCCGCGTCAAGGTCACGATCACGGACGACGAGTTCATCTGCGACTTCACGGGCTCCCATCCGCAGGTCGCCGGGCCCGTCAACAACACGCGCACGGGGCTCGTGTCCTCGGCCCAGGTGGCCTTCAAGGCGCTGACCGATCCCGCGTCGCCCGCCAACCACGGCTCGTTCGCGCCGCTGCGGGTGATCTGCCCGTCGGGGACCATCCTCTCCGCCGAGCGCCCGGCGCCGTGCTCCATCTACTGGGAGTCCCTCACGTTCGGCAACGAGCTGATCTGGCGCGCGCTCGCCCCGCACCTGCCGGAGCGGCTCGGCGCCGGCCACATGGCGTCGGTCGTCGGCACGATCCTCGCCGGCCCCCACGCGGACACCGGCGACTTCGTCGTCCTCGTGGAGCCGGAGGCCGGCGGCTGGGGCGCGAACCCGTCGGCCGACGGCAACGTCGGGCAGTTCTGCTCCCTCGACGGGGAGACCTTCGTCACGCAGGCCGAGATCGCCGAGGCCCGCTTCGGCCTCCGGGTCGAGCGGTACGCCCTCGACCCGATCGGCGCCGGCGCGGGCCGCACCCGCGGCGGGCCGGGCTGCATCCGCGAGTACCGGGTGCTCCGCGACGGCTGGGTGGTCACCTCGACCGCGGGCCGTCACGCCTACCCCGTGTGGGGCCTCCACGGTGGCCACGAGGGATCGACCAACCACGTCGACGTCGTCCGCGCCGACGGCACGGTCACCCGCTTCGGCAAGGTGGCCCGCCACCCGCTCGCCGCGGGCGATCTCGTGCGGATCGTCACCGCGACGGGCGGCGGCTACGGCGACCCGCGGGAGCGCGACCCCGAGGCCGTGGCCGAGGACGTGCGGAACGGCTTCGCGACCGCCGAGGAGGCGCGCGACGTCTACGGCGTGGAGGTCGACGGCGAGTCCTTCGCCGTCCTCGGGACCACCCGGGCGTCGTCCGCCTGAGGCGGCGACCGCCTCCGGGGCGGGCTCGGGCCAGGCGGATCCGGGGCCCATCGATGACTTTTGCCGGCCCCGGCGGTCTGACGTCCCGAGAGCGAGGCCACGAGACGACGAGGGGGACGACATGCCCGACAAGCTGCACATCACCGAGATCGGCCGGGTGGCCGTGCCGGCCGCCGACCAGGACCGGGTCCTCGACTTCTACGTCTCGACGCTCGGCTTCGAGCTGCGCTCCGACGACACGTTCGGCGACGGCACGATGCGCTGGATCGAGGTCGCGCCCGTCGGCGGCTCGACCGCGATCGCGATCGCCCCGCCGATGGAGGGCGGCCCGACCTCCGTCGACACCGGGATCGTCCTCTCGACCAGCGACCTCGAGGCCGACCACGCGGCGCTGCGGGCGGCCGGCGTCGACGTCGACGCGGAGATCGCACGCTGGGGCGACCCCGTCCCGCCCATGTTCCGCCTCCGCGATCCCGCGGGCAACTCGCTGACGATCGTCGGCACGGGCGACTAGCCGGAGGAAGGCGCCACCGGGGGCCGTCGGCCACCGGCGCTCGGAGGCCGCCGCCGGACCACGGGCGATCGTGGCGGCGCGCGCCTCCCCCTCGTCAGGCCGGCCGCCGTGACCGGGTGCGGGGGTCGGTCCCCGTGCCCGTCCGGCGGGGTTGACGACATCCACGCATGTGAGTACGCTCACACCGGGAGACCTGAGCCCGTCGCGGGCGCCAGGAACCCGGGAGCGTGAAAAGGGGGGTACGGTGGGGGGCGCGGCCCGGATGGAGCCGCGGCGGCGGTCACGGCACGACGCATCGTCCACGGGCCGTGAGCGGATCAACGCTCGTTCCTACCGCGAGGCCGGCGGCCGGGTCCGGCTCGTCTGCCTGCCCTACGCCGGCGGAGCGGCCTCGCTCTACCGCGACTGGCCGGCGCGGCCTCCGGACGTGGACCTGGTCGCGCCCCAGCTGCCGGGCCGCGAGGAGCGGTTCGGCGAGCCCGTCCCGACCGAGCTGACGGCGCTCGTCGACGACCTCCTCCCGACCGTCGCCGCCCTCGGCCCCCCCGTCGTCCTCTTCGGCCACAGCATGGGCGCCCTGGTCGCCTACGAGCTCGCCCGCCGCCTGACGGGCGATGGCTTCCCGCCCGCGACCCTCGTCGTCTCGGCGCACCCCGCACCGCACCTCCCGCAACGACACCCCCCGCTCCACCGCCTGCCGGACGCCGCCTTCGTCGATCAGCTCCGGCGGCTCGGCGGCACCCCGTCCGGGGTCTTCGAGGAGCCCGAGCTGGTCGAGCTGCTGCTCCCTGCCCTGCGCGCGGACTTCACGGCCACGGAGACCTACCGGAGCCCGCCGGGGCCCCGGCTCGGCTGCCGCATCCTCGCCGTCGGCGGGCGGGACGATCCCCGCGTCGAGGCCGGGGAGCTCGATGCCTGGCGCGCGCACACCTCGGGCCCGTTCACGCAGCTCCAGCTGCCGGGAGACCACTTCTTCGCCTGGGACGCCGGGAGCGGCCTCAGCGAGGTGCTGCGGGCCACGCTCGCCGAGGTCGGCGCGGCGGCGGCGTACGGATCGAGCGAGGGGGGATGAGCGCCGCCGACATCACCATCGCGGCTCGCCCCGGCCGTGGGCCGAGCGGAGCCGCCGCCACCGGAACCGCGCGCCGTCCGCGCGGCGTGGGCGGGCGGGACCGGATCGAGCCGCGCCGTCCGACGGCCGGGGCCGACGTGCGGGTCTGGCGGCTCGACCTCGATCCGCCGCCCGAGCAGCTGGCCGAGCTCGGCGCGCACCTGAGTCGGGCGGAGCACCGCCGGATCGAGAGGCTGCGACGCCCGGTGGACCGCCGTCGCGCGGTCGCCGCGCGGGGCAGCCTGCGGGAGATCCTCGGCGCCTCGACGGGTCGGTCGCCCGCCGGCCTCGAGCTGCGGACGACGTCGCTGGGCCGGCCGGTTCTCGCGCCCGGAGCGGATGGGCCGCCGCCCTGCTTCAGCCTCAGCCGCCGCGGCGACCTCGGCGTCGTCGCGGTCGCCGCACGCGGCCGGATCGGCGTCGACATCGAGCCGCTCGATCCGGCGCTCGACGCCGATGCCCTGGCCGAGATCGCGCTCGCTCCGGCGGAGCGGCGCGATCTTCCCCGCCACGCCGGCTCCGCGCGACGACGTCGGATCCTGACCCTGTGGACGTGCAAGGAGGCGTACCTGAAGGCCTGCGGCACCGGCCTGCGCGACGCGCCGCAGGACGTCGCCGTCACGATCTCCGAGGGCCGGGCGGCCCTGACGGACGAGCCCGACTGGCACCTCGTCCTCCTCACCCCGGCGCCGGGGTGGGTCGGCGCCCTCGCCGCGGACCGGCCGTGCGGGCGGCCGGCCGTCGGTTGGTGGTCAGGGGGTGCGGAGGCGTGAGCCCGTCACGGCTCGACCTCTCCGGCGCGAAGCGGGCGCTGCTCGACGAGGCTCTCGCGGCGCGCGGGCTCGCCCGTGACCGGGAGATCCCGCGGCGGCCGGGGGGCGCGCCGGCGCGGCTCTCCTTCGCCCAGCGGCGCCTCTGGTTCCTCGACCAGCTCGAACCGGGAAGCGCCGCCTACGTGATCCCGGCGAGCCTCCGCGTCGGGGACGTCGACGCCGGCCTCCTGCAAGGGAGCCTGCAGGTCCTCGCCGAGCGCCACGAGGCGCTGCGCACGACGTTCCGGCCGGGCACCCCCGAGCCCGAGCAGGTCGTCTCGACCGACGCACGGCTTCCGCTCGTCGTCGACGAACTGACGGCCCTCCCCGCGGAGGCGCGCGTGGCCGGCGCCGCGGCGATCGCCCGGGACGAGGCGACACGGCCGTTCGACCTCGAGCGCGGGCCGCTGGCCAGGGCGCGCCTCGTGCGGACGGGCCCGGGCGAGGGCCTGCTCCTGCTGACGCTCCACCACATCGTCGCCGACGGCTGGTCCGTCGCGCTCGCCTTCCGGGAGCTGACGGAGGTCTACGCCGCCCTCGGCGAGGGGCGCGAGCCCCGGCTGGCGCCGCTCCGCCTCGGCTACGCGGACTTCGCCGAGTGGCAGCGCGACCGCCTCGCCGGGCCGTACCTCGAGGACGAGCTCGCCTACTGGCGGGCCGAGCTGGAGGGGATGGGCGCGCTCGACCTGCCGACGGACCGGCCGCGCTCGGGGGACGTCAGGCGCGAGGCCGGGCTCTGCCCCGTGCTCCTCGACGCCGCCGAGACCGCGGGCCTCCGCGCGCTCGCCGCCCGAACCGGAGCGAGCCTCTTCATGGCCGTCGTCGCCGCCCTCGCCGCCACGCTCGGCGGGCTGACGGGGAGCGACGACGTCGGCGTCGGCATCCCGGTCGCCAACCGCGAGCGGCTGGAGCTCGAGGGCGTGTTCGGCTTCTTCGTCAACACCCTCGTGGTGCGCTGCCGCCTCGAGGACGATCCGAGCTTCGCCGAGGTCCTCCGGCGCGTCCGCGCCACGTCGCTCTCCGCCTACTCGCACTCCGAGCTTCCCTTCGACCTCATCGTCGAGGCGCTCGCTCCGCCCCGCGACCCCGGGCGCAACCCCCTCCTGGACGTGGTCGCCCAGCTCTTCCCGCTCGCGGGCGAGGGGGTCCCGCCCCCCGCCCCGGCGGCGGCGGAGGCGAAGTTCGACCTCTACCTCGTGCTCTGGGAGACGCCGACGGAGCTCGCCGGGCGGCTCGAGTACCGGCGCGACCTCTTCGACGAGGCGACGGTGGCCCAGCTCGTCGAGCGCATCCGCCTGCTCGTCCGGACGGCGGTAGCGGACCCCGACCTTCCCGTCTCCCGGATCGACCTGCTGCTCCCCGGAGAGCGCGAACGGCTCCTCGGCGCGTGGGGCGGGAGCCCGGTCCCGTACCCACGGGACGCGACGGTCGACGAGCTCTTCCGGGAGCAGGCGGCGCGGACGCCGGACGCGCCGGCGGTGGTCGGCGACGGGGAGACGGTCACCTACGCCGAGCTCCAGCGGCGGGCGGACGGGCTGAGCGACGTCCTCGCCGCGGCGGGCGTGAGGGAGGAGACGCTGGTCGGTGTCTTCCTGGAGCGGTCGCCCGCCTTCGTCGTCGCGGCTCTCGGCGTGGTCGGCGCGGGCGGCGCCTACGTCCCCCTCGATCCGGCCTACCCGCCGGAGCGGCTGCGCTTCATGGTCGGCGACTGCGCCGCCCCGGTGATCGTCTCGAGCGCGGAGCTCGCGCCACGGCTGCCGTCCTGGCCCGGACGGCTGGTGCTGATCGAGGACGTCGAGGCGCCCGCGGCGGTGTCCCGGCCCGCCGCGCGCGGTCGGGCCGGCCGACTCGCCTACGTCATGTACACGTCCGGCTCGACCGGAGTCCCCAAGGGCGTGTGCGTCGAGCATCGCGGGATCGTCCGACTCGTCTGCGGCGCCGACTACGCCGAGCTGGGCCCGGACGAGGCGCTGATCATGCTGGCGCCGACCGCCTTCGACGCCTCCACGTTCGAGATCTGGGGCGCGCTCCTGAACGGCGGGCGGGTGGTCGTCCCGCCTCCGGGCCCGCTGTCGGTCGAGGAGGTCGGGGCGATCGTCCGCCGCCACGGCGTGACGACCATCTTCCTGACCTCGGTGCTCTTCGACCAGATCGTGGACGCCGGACCCGACGCGCTCGCCGGCGTCCGCCAGGTGCTCGCGGGCGGCGACGTGCTGTCGTCGGACCACGTGCGCCGCGCCCTCCAGGGCCTGCCCGGATGCGCCGTGTCGAACGTCTACGGACCGACCGAGAACACGACCTTCACGACGCATCACCGGATGCGATCGCCCGCCGATGTGGACCCCGTCCTGCCGATCGGTCGTCCGATCGCCAATTCGCGGGTGTACGTGCTGGATGAGCATCTGGGGTTGGTGGCGCCGGGGGTGGCGGGGGAGCTCTATGTGGCGGGTGATGGTCTGGCGCGGGGGTATCTGGGGCGGCCGGAGCTGACGGGGGAGCGGTTCCTGCCGGATCCGTTCGGGGCGCCGGGGGGTCGGATGTACCGGACGGGTGATCGGGTTCGGCATCGGCGTGATGGGGCGTTGGAGTTTCTGGGGCGGGTGGACGATCAGCTCAAGATCCGTGGGCATCGGGTCGAGCCGGGCGAGGTCGCTCATCTGCTGCGGCGTCATCCTGGGGTGGCCGACGCGGTCGTCGTCGCCCGGGAGGACACGCCCGGCGACCGCCGCCTGATCGCCTACGTGGTGCCCGACCGGGCGGGGCGCGGCGACCTCCGCGCCGCGCTTCTCCGCCTGGCCCGGGAGCAGCTGCCGGAGTACATGGTCCCGGGCGACGTCGTCGTCGTCGACGAGCTGCCGCTCTCGGCGAACGGCAAGCTCGACCGCGCGCGCCTGCCGGCGCCCGGTCCGCGCCGCACGGGCGGGGCGCCGGCCGAGAGCACGCTCGAGCGGGAGGTGGGCGACGTCTTCTCCGACGTGCTCGGCGGCGAGGAGGTCGGCATCCACGACGACTTCTTCGCCGACCTCGGCGGCCACTCCCTGCTGGCGACGCAGGTCGTCTCCCGCCTGCGGGCGGCCTTCGCCGTCGACCTGCCCCTGCGGCGGCTCTTCGAGGCGCCGACCGTCGCCGCGATCGCGGCCGCGATCGAGGAGCTCGTGCTGGCCGAGGTGGAGGCGCTGTCGGACGACGAGGTGCGGCGCGAGATCGCCGAGGCCGGCGCGTCGTGAGCATCGACCAGGCCGGCGAGCGCCACGCGTCCCTGAGCGACGAGCACCGGGCCCTGGTGCGGAAGCGGCTGCGCGCCCGGCGCCCGTCGACGACGATCAGGCCCCATGCCGGCGACGGGACGGCGCGGGCGTCGTTCTCCCAGGAGCGCCTCTGGTTCCTCGACCAGCTCGCCCCCGGCAACCCGTTCTACAGCATCGCGTCCGCCCTGCCGCTCGGCGCGGGATTCGACGCCGACGTGCTCGAACGGGCGTTGAACGGGCTCGTCGCCCGCCACGCGGCGCTGCGGACGACCTTCTTCGTGGACGGCGGCGAGCTCAGGCAACGGATCGCCCCCTCCCTCGTGCTCGCGCTCGAGCACCACGACCTGCGGGCGCTGCCGGCGGAGGAGCGCTCCGGCCGGGCCGACGAGCTCGCGACCGCCCACGCGCGGCGGGCCTTCGATCTCGCCCAAGGGCCGCTGATCCGCGCGAGCGTGGTGCACGTCGACGACGCGGACCAGCGCCTCCTCCTCGCGCTCCACCACATCGTCGCGGACGGCTGGTCGATGGGCGTGCTCTACCGGGAGCTCGGGATCGCCTACGCCGCGCTCGCGGCGGGGCGGGAGCCGAGCCTGCCCGCGCTGCCCGTCTCGTTCGCCGACTTCGCGGTCTGGCAGCGCGAGCGGCTGCGGGGGCCGCTCCTCGCGAGCGAGCTCGACCACTGGCGCGAGCGCCTCGCCGAGCTGCCGCTGCTGCAGCTGCCGACCGACCGTCCGCGGCCGACCACGACCCGCTTCGAGGGCGCCGTCGAGCTTCTCCGGCTTCCGCCCGAGACCGCGGCGTCGGTGGACGCGCTGGCGACGGCCGAGCGGGCGACGCCGTTCATGCTGCTCCTCGCCGCCTTCGCGGCCGTGCTCGCCCGCTCCGCCGGCCAGGACGACGTCGCGATCGGCGTCCCGATCGCGAACCGCACGCTGCCGGAGGTCGAGGGCATCGTCGGCTTCTTCGTCAACAGCCTCGTCCTCCGTTGCGACGTGTCGGGCCGGCCCAGTTTCCGGACCCTGGTCCGCCGGGTGCGCGACCGCGCCGTGGAGGCGTACGCCCACCAGGAGCTGCCGTTCGAGCTGCTCGTCGACGCCCTGCGACCGGAGCGCGATCCCTCCCGGAACCCCCTCTTCTCGGTGACGCTCCAGATGCTGGACGGACTCGGCGGCCTCGACTCGGACCCCGGCCGCGACCGGCGGGGGACCGCGATCTTCGACATCGCGGCCAGCTTCTGGCGGGGCGGGGGCGGCCTCGACGGCAGCTTCGAGTACAGCACCGAGCTCTTCGAGGCGGACACGATCGCCCGGCTGGCGCGGCGGTTCGAGCGGCTCCTCGAGGCGGTCATCCGCGATCCGGACGCCCCGGTGGACGGCCACGACCTGCTCGGCGACGCCGAGCGGCGCCTCCTCGTCGGCCAGAACGCGACGGCGCGGCCCTATCCCTTCCGGGCCGCCCACGACCAGGTCGCGGCCGCGGCGGCCGCGACGCCCGCCGCCGAGGCCGTCCGCCAGGGGCCGGTCGCCCTGACCTACGCGGACCTCGTCGCCCGCGCCGCGCGGGTCGCGGGCTCGCTCCGCGCGCTGGGAGCGGGCCGCGAGACCGTCGTCGCGGTCTGCGCGCGCCGCTCGCCCGACCTCGTCGTCGCCCTCCTCGGCGTGCTCTGGGCGGGAGCGGCCTACCTCCCGCTCGACCCGGACCTGCCGGCGTCCCGCCTGCGCCGGATGGTCGACGACGCTCGCCCCGGCGTGCTCCTCACCGGCCCCGGAGCGACGGGCATCCTCGACGACGAGCGCCGCCTCGAGATCCGTGCCGCCGAGGACGCGGGGGAGCCCGGCACCCGGCCGGCGGCGGTCGCTCCGGACGACCTCGCCTACGTCATCTACACCTCGGGCTCAACGGGAGCGCCCCGCGGCGTCGCCGTGCCCCACCGGGCGCTCGCCAACCACCTCCACTGGATGCAGGAGGCCCTCCCCCTCCTCGCCACCGACCGCGTGCTCCAGCGCACGCCGATCGGGTTCGACGCGTCGGTCTGGGAGGTCTGGGCGCCGCTCGTCGCGGGCGCGGCGATCGCCCTCGCGCCCGCCGACGCGATCGAGGCCAAGACGGAGCTCGCGGCCGTTCTCCGAGCCGCGGAGGCGACGGTGGTGCAGCTCGTGCCGAGCCTCGGCGCGATGCTCCTGGACGATCCCGGGGTGACGGCGTGCCGGTCGGTCCGCCGGGTCTTCTGCGGTGGCGAGCCGCTTCCCCAGGCCCTGGCGCGCCGGCTCGGGGAGGTCCTCGGGGCCGAGGTCCTGAACCTCTACGGCCCCACGGAGACCTGCATCGACGCGACCTGGGCGCGGATCGACCCCGCCGACGACGCGCCGTGGGCGCCGATCGGTCGTCCGATCGCCAATTCGCGGGTGTACGTGCTGGATGAGCATCTGGGGTTGGTGGCGCCGGGGGTGGCGGGGGAGCTCTATGTGGCGGGTGATGGTCTGGCGCGGGGGTATCTGGGGCGGCCGGAGCTGACGGGGGAGCGGTTCCTGCCGGATCCGTTCGGGGCGCCGGGGGGTCGGATGTACCGGACGGGTGATCGGGTTCGGCATCGGCGTGATGGGGCGTTGGAGTTTCTGGGGCGGGTGGACGATCAGCTCAAGATCCGTGGGCATCGGGTCGAGCCGGGCGAGGTCGCTCATCTGCTGCGGCGTCATCCTGGGGTGGCCGACGCGGTCGTCGTCGCCCGGGAGGACACGCCCGGCGACCGCCGCCTGGTCGCCTACGTCGTGCCGGCGAGCAACGACGGCGAGGGTGCGGACGCGGCACGCGTCGCGGCCTGGCGCCACCTCTACGACGAGACGTACCGGAGCGGAGGGGGCGACGCCACCTTCGACATCACGGGCTGGACGAGCTCGTTCGACGGACGGCCGCTGCCGGAGTCCGAGATGCGCGAGTGGCTCCAGGCGACCGTCGAGCGGATCGCGGCGACGACGCCGCGCCGCGTGCTCGAGATCGGCTGCGGCACCGGGCTGATCCTCCATCGGCTGGCGCCCCGGGTCGAGGCCTACACCGGGGTCGACCTCTCGCCCGTCGTGATCGGCCGCCTCGGCGAGGCCGTCGCGGCCCGCGGACTCGACGGCGTGCGGCTCGTCGCCTGCCCGGCCCACGCGCTGCCGGACCTCGACGCCCGGTTCGACACGCTCGTCCTCAACTCGGTCGTCCAGTACTTCCCGAGCGTCGGCTACCTCGTCCGGCTCCTGGAGCGCACCCTGCCGCTGCTCGAGCCCCGAGCGCGCGTCTTCCTCGGCGACGTGCGGAGCCTGCCCCTCCTCGAGCCGTTCGCCGCGGCGGTCGAGCTCGCCGGGGAGCCGGCGCCGTCCCCGGCCGAGGCCCTGGCCGGCGTCCGCCGCCGGGTCGCGCGCGAGGAGGAGCTGGCGCTCGATCCGGCGCTCTTCCACGCCCTGCGGCACCACCTGCCGCGGATCCGGCAGGTCGAGACCATGCCGAAGCGGGGGCGGGCGAGGAACGAGCTCACCTGCTTCCGGTACGACGTCCTCTTGACGCTCGACGAGGCGCCGGCCGGCGAGCCGCTGCCGGTGGTCGACCGCGATCCCACGCTCCCCCTCGAGCGCGCGCTCGCCACCCTGGCGGACCGCCACCCGGCGGGGTTCGCGCTCGAGCGGGTGGCGGACGCGCGGGTGGCCTCGGCGATCGCGATGGCCGACGCGCTCGACGGCGCCGCCGAGCGCGCCGGGCCCGCGCCGGACCGGGATCCGCTCGACCCGGAGGACGTCGCCCGCGCCGGGGAGGCGCTCGGGCTCGACGTGCACCTGCGGACGAGCCTCGGGGCGCGCGGCCGGTTCGACGCCCTGGTCCGGCCCGCCGAGCTTCGCTCCCGTCCGCTCCCGCCGTCGGCGACGGTGCCACTCCGCTCCTGGCAGTCCTACGCGAACCGGCCGTTCGACGCGAGGTTCGGGGCGGAGCTCGTGCCGGAGCTGCGGGAGCTCCTCCTGCGGGAGCTGCCGGAGGCGGTGGTGCCGGCGCAGATCGTGCCGATCGACGAGCTGCCCCGGACGGCGACCGGAAAGCTGGACCGGCGCGCCCTGCCCGCCCCCGGATCGTCGACCGGCGGTGGCGAGGCGCCGCGCACGCCGACGGAGCGCGCCGTCGCTGCCGTCTGGCAGGAGCTCCTCGGGATCGACGGCATCGGTCGCGACGACGACTTCTTCGCCGCGCTCGGCGGCCATTCCCTCCTCGCCACCCAGGTCGTCGCCCGTCTCCGCGCCGAGCTTGGGGTCGAGATGCCGCTGCGTCGGCTCTTCGAGCGGCCCACGCTCGCCGGCCTCGCCTCCGCCGTCGACGAGGAGCGCCAGCGGGGGACGCGGCCCCCGCCCACCACGATCCCACGGCGGCCTCGCGCGGACGCCCTCGAGGCCCCGTGAGCGCCGGGGCGAGCACGTTCCCGCTGTCCTTCGCCCAGGAACGGCTCTGGTTCCTCGATCAGCTCGCTCCCGGCGATCCCGCCTTCGTCGTCCGCACGTCGCTCCGTCTCTCCGCTCCCATCGACCCGGCCGTGCTCCAGCAGGCGCTCGACGACCTCGTGGTCCGGCACGAATCGCTGCGGACGCGCTACGAGGAGGAGGAGGCGGGCCAGCCGGTCCAGATCGTCGCTCCCGCGCTCCACGTGCCGCTCGAGCTGCGCGACCTGCGTGCCCTGACCCCGGACGACCGCGCCGCCGAGGTCGATCGCCAGGCGCTCGCCGAGGCGCGGACGCCGTTCGACCTGCGGCGGCTCCCGCTGCTCCGCGCGTCGCTGCTCGTCCTCGGCGACGCCGACGCCGTGCTCTCGCTGGCGATGCACCACATCGTCGCCGACGGCTGGTCCCTCGGCCTCCTCTTCCGCGACCTCGACGCCTTCTACCTGGCGCAAGCCACCGGACGTCCGGCGGCCTTGCCGGCGCTCCCGATCGGCTATCCGGACTTCGCGGCCTGGCAGCGCGACCGGGCCGACGAGGCCGAGGTCCTCGAGCAGCTCGACTGGTGGGCGTCCGCCCTGGATGGGGCGCCCCGGCTCGGGCTGCCGACCGACCACCCCCGGTCGCCCGGCCACGGCGGGCCGGGCGGGGTGTCGTCCTTCTCGATCCCCCCGGGCGTCGCCGAGGCGGTGCTCGCACACGGCCGGGCGGCCGGCTGCACGCCGTTCATGACGCTTCTCGCCGCGTTCGCGGTGCTCCTCGGCCGCCACGCCGCGCAGGACGACGTCGTCGTCGGCACGTACTCCGCCGGGCGCGACCGCGCCGAGCTCGAGCAGCTCGTCGGGTTCTTCGTGAACACGCTCGCCCTGCGCTGCGACCTCCGCGGAGATCCACCGTTCACCGTCCTCCTGGAGCGGGTCCGGGAGGCCGCCCTCGACGCGTTCGCCCGCCAGGAGCCGTCGTTCGCCAGCATCGTGCGCCGTCTCGCGCCGCCGCGGCAGGACGAGCGCAACCCGCTCTTCGACGTCGTCTTCCACCTCTACAACGCGCCGGGGGAGGAGCTCGACGCGGGCAGCGCCGCGACCGCGGCGGGGGAACGCGCCGCCGCCGCCCTCGACCTCGTCTGGTCGATGTGGCAGTCCGGGGGCGGGCTGCACGGTCAGGTCGAGTACCGCACCGCGCTCTTCGAGCCGGAGACGGTCGCGGCGATCGTCCGCCGGTTCCAGGTCCTGCTCGCCGGGATCGCGGCCGACCCGAGCCTTCCCGTCTCCGCGCTCCCACTGCTGCCTGCCGACGAGTGGCAGGCGGAGGTCGTCGAGGCGAACTCGACCGATCGCTCCTGGCCGGACACGACCCTGATCGAGCTCTTCGAGCGGCAGGCGGCGGCCACGCCCGACGCCGTCGCCTTCGTGTCGGGCGCCGAGTCGCTGACCTACGCCGAGCTCCGTGCGCGCGCCCTCCGCCTGGCGGCCCGGCTGCGGCTCGCCGGCGCCGCGCCGGAGATCGTCGTGGGCATCCACGCCCCGCGCTCCCTGCTCGTGCCGGTCGCCGTCCTCGGCGTGCTCTACACGGGCGCGGCCTTCCTCCCCCTCGACGCCGGCTACCCGCCCCGGCGACTCGAGGACACCCTCGCCGACGGCGGCGCCCGCATCCTCCTGACGTCCTCGCCGCAGAGCCGGCTCACGCGCGGCGACGTCCGGGTCGTCGGCCTGAGCGACGGGGACGGATCCCCGCTCGCCGGCCCGATCGAGCCGGCTGCCCCCCACCAGCTCGCCTACGTGATCGCGACGTCCGGCTCGACCGGACGTCCGAAATGCGTCGCCGTCGAGCAGCGCCAGGTGCTCAACCGGCTTCAGTGGATGTGGGAGGCGTATCCCTTCGCGCCCGGCGAGGTGGCGTGCCAGAAGACGCCGTTCGGCTTCGTCGACGCGCTCTGGGAGCTCCTCGGCGGGTTGCTCCGGGGCGTTCCCTGCGTGATCGCGAGCGACGAGGACGTGCGGGACCCGGAGCGGCTGCTGTCCCTCCTCGGCGCCCACGACGTCACCCGGATCTGGCTCGTCCCCTCGCTGCTTCGCCGGCTCCTCGAGGTCCCGAACCCGGCCGCCCGGGCTCCGCGCCTCCGGTTCTGGGTCGTCAGCGGCGAGCCGTTGCCGCACGGGCTGGCCGCGCGCTTCCGGGCCCGCCTTCCGGGAGCCGCGCTCTTCAACCTCTTCGGCACCTCCGAGGTGTGGGACGCCACCTGGTACGACGCGACGCAAGACGAGGACGCCGGCGCGGGCCAGGTGCCGATCGGGGAGCCGATCGCGAACGTCCAGGCCTACGTCGTCGACGAACGCCTGCAGCCGGTGCCGCGGGGGACCGTGGGCGAGCTCCTCGTCGGCGGGGCCGGGGTGGCGCGCGGCTACCTCGGCACGTACGCGGCGGGCGGCGCCGGCTTCGTCGCCGACCCCTTCCGCCCGGGCGGTGGCCGGCTCGCATCGCGCACCGGCGACCTCGCCCGGCGTCGGCGGGACGGGCGCCTGGAGCTCGTCGGCCGCCGTGACCACCAGCTCAAGGTGCGCGGCTTCCGCGTCGAGCCCGGCGAGGTGGAGGCGACCCTCCTCCAGCACCCCGCCGTGCGGGACGCCGTCGTCGTCGCGCGTCCCGGACCGGGCGGCGAGCCGATCCTCGTCGGCTTCCTCACGGGTCCCGCGCCGGGGTCGCTCGCCTCCGTCCAGTCGTTCCTCGCGGCGCGCCTGCCGGCCCACGCCCGTCCGGCGCGACTCGTCGGGCTCCCGTCGCTGCCGACCACGCCGAGCGGCAAGGTGGACCGGACCGCGCTTCCCGACCTCGCCGGGGCCAGCGGTCCGGCCCGGCCGCTGCGGGAGCCGCGGACGGCGCTCGAGCGGCTCGTCGCCGAGCTCTGGGAAGAGATGCTGGAGGTCGAGACGCTCGATCTCGACGACGACTTCTTCGCCGATCTCGGCGGACACTCGCTGCTCGCCATGGGCGTCGTCGCCCGCGTCCGCCGGCTGCTCGGGATGGACGTCCCCGTCCGCCTCCTGTTCGAGGCGCCGACGGCCGCCCGGTTCGCCGACGCGCTCGCATCCGCGGGCGGGGCGGGCGCGGAGGAGACCGCGGCGATCGTGCTCCGGATCGCGGCGATGCCCGACGATCCGGCGATCGGGACCGCCTCCGTGGCCGCCGGCGGCGAGGCGTGACGGTGGCCGCGCCCGTCCGGCTCGAGTCGATCGCGTTCGCGCACGCACCGGCCGATCCGTCGATCAGCGCGCTCCCGATCCGCCGGGACGACGCCACCCCGGTCGTCGTCCCGGAGTGGCGCCGCGACGCGACGATCGGTCCGGAGGACGCGCCCGCGGCCTACGCGGCGGCCCGCCTCGTGGCGCCCGTGCTCGTCGTCCAGGTCGGGCGGACGGCCGCGGCCGGCGACGGAGAGCTCCGGGCGGTCGACCCCCTGCGCCTGGAGCTCGAGACGCTGGGGGTGGACGCCGCCTCCGCCGCCGCGCTGCTCGCCCGCTCGGGCAACGTCCTCGGCGATGTCGCTGTCGCGCCCGTCGCCTTCCCCCCGGCGCCGGCCGCCGCCGACGTCGCGACCCTCCGCATGGGCCTGGAGCCGCCCGGTCCGCTCGCGGAGCGTGGGGTGGGGGTTCAGGACATCGCCTGGCGCTGGCAATGGCGGGCGGACCCGGGCGACGACTGGGTCGACGTCGGGACGACGGCCCATCGTGTCTACCTCCTGCTCGATCGCCCGACGGGGCCGTGGGTCGCCGGCACCGGCGACCCGGCGAACACCCAGCTCCCCTGGACCGCGGTGCTCGACCACGCCTGCCGGTGGGCCGAGGGATCGACCACCTCGGAGGCCGCGGCGACGCGTGTCACCCAGGCCGTGTTCGACCTCGGGCCGGACCTCTTCGAGTACGGCTGCCCGATCCTCGCCGCCACGCAGTACTCGAGCCCCGTCTTCGACTGCACCGCGTTCCTCGATCGTCTGCGGGGCGGTCTCGGCAACGGCCGCTTCCTGAACTGCACCGACTGCGCCACGATCGTCTCGACCTTCGCCAACGCGCTCGGCTGCGACCTCTGGCAGTCGACGATGTGGACGCTCGGACCGACGGGCGTGCTCGACCCGTTCACGGTCAACGAGATCGTGGCGATCGGGTCGGCCGACTGGCGCACGCCGTGCGGCTGGATCGGCTTCAACTACCACGAGGTCGCCTGGACGGGGGCGTGCGGCGCCGACGATGCCGTCTACGACGCGTGCCTGCTGATCGATGGCGACCCCGACCCGACGGCCGACCCGCACGTCCCGTTGCTGCCGGCCGACCTGCGCTTCGGCCTCCCCGGCGAGGGGGGCTACCGCGACCTCCTCGCCGATCCCGCGGGCCGCGTGAAGTGCGCCCCGCAACCGAGCACCCGACAGCGACGGTTCGTCACATGAGCGGGCTCGACCGCTCCCTCCGCTGGCGCGCCGTCGCCGCCCGG
This sequence comes from uncultured Thermoleophilia bacterium, assembly GCA_963800515.1. GTDB lineage: Bacteria > Actinomycetota > Thermoleophilia > Gaiellales > F1-60-MAGs149 > CAWDBC01. The sequence continues at coordinate 333,230 of CAWDBC010000001.1, read as the reverse complement.
CACGACTTCGCCGCCTGGAGCGGGGCGAACCACCTCCCGAGCGAGCTCTACGTCGCCGGCTTCACCCCCTCCGCGCTCGCGCTGGCCGGCTTCACGCGGCACGCCGGCCGGCGGCTGGACCACCCCTCGTGGCCCCCGGGCACGCGCTCGATCTGGCGCCGCGCGGATGGCGGAGCCGAGGCGCTGCTGGCGGTCGACACCTGGGAGGCGCCGAGCCGCGAGGACGCCCACGCGACCCTCGTCGCGGTCCTCGAGCAGTTCGAGTCGCCGGAGGTGGCGCGGCGTCCGGAGAGCCGGCTCGGCGACGTGGCCTTCGGGGGCGCCGGCGAGGCCGTGGCGCTCTTCGCTCGCGGCAACCTGGTGGTCTTCGCCCGTCGTGCCGGCGCCGATCCGGTTCCGGCCTGGGGAGCCGCCGAGGCGTTCGACGAGGTGCTCGTCGCCCGGCCGCCGGACGCCGGCCGGCCGGCCTCGCTGCGGGTGCCGGCCGCCGCCCTCGGGCGGAGGCTCGCGACGGGCGACGCGACGCCGCTCGAGCACGAGCCGGCGGCCGGTGAATGGCTCCGGATCTTCACGACGACGGGCGTGGTCTCGCGGGAGCGGGGCGACGTGGTGTACCGCCACCTGGAGGAGCGGGCCCCCGAGGTCACCGTCTACCGCATGACGGATCGCTGAGGAGGTGCCGGTGCCCGCCTCGACCGTCGACCGACATCCGCTCCGGGGCGGACGGAGCGCGGCGAGCCGTCCGGGAGCGCACGACGCGGCGCCCGCGGCGGGGTAGGCTGAACCGGTGGCACTGGTCCCCGACGAGATCCGCTGGGCGATCGCCTCCCGCGCGCTCGGCGGCGCCCGGGCGGCGCGACGCACGGGAGCGGTGATCGGCGAGGGGTGCCGCATCCTCTCCTTCCGGGTGTCGGGCGAGCCGTGGCTCGTCACCGTCGGCGACAGGGTCACGATCACCCAGGGGGTGCACCTCGTCACCCACGACGGGTCGGGCTGGCTCGTGCGTGACGACCGCGGGCGCCGCTTCCGCTACGCCGGCATCGCGATCGGCGACGACGTGTTCATCGGCGTCGGCTCCATCCTCCTCCCCGGCGTGCGGATCGGGGACCGCGCCATCGTCGGCGCCGGATCGGTCGTGACGCGGTCGATCCCGAGCGGAGCCATCGCCGGGGGATCTCCGGCCCGCGTGATCGGGGAGTTCGATGCGTTCGAGCGGCGTGCGCTCGAGGCCTGGCCCGCCGAGCAGGACATGCGGGGCGCCTCCTACCGGGCGCGCGTGGACTCCGTGGTCGAGACGGGCTGGCGCCCGGAGCTGCCGCCGGCGTCCGCGCCTCCGCGCCGGTGAGGTGCCGTGCCGCGCCGAGCTCGGATGGTGGGGGACGCGACGAGCGAGCCTCCGCGCTCCCTGTTTGGGGCGCGAGGCGAGGGGGGAGCAGGGGCTGAGGACCGATCCAGGCCGACGGGTGCCTCGACGAGGGACCCAGGAAGGGGGCGTTCCGTGGACTCGATGACGCGCGTGCTGAGGCGGACGTCCGGCGGGGGAAGGAGGAGCTAGGTGCCGCTCGTCCCGTTGAAGGAGATCCTCGAACCGGCCTTCCGCGAGCGCTACGGGGTCGCGGCGATCAACATCGTCAACGACCTCACGATCGAGGCCGTGATCGCGGCCGCCGCGCACCTGGAGTCGCCCGTGATCCTCCAGACCTCGCTGAAGACGGTCAAGCAGGTCGGGGCGAAGCCGCTCTTCGACCAGGTCCGGTCCCGAGCGGAGGAGGTGGACGTCCCGGTCGCCCTCCACCTCGATCACTGCCCGGATCGCGAATGGGTGACCACGTGCATCGCGACCGGATGGAGCTCCGTTCTCTTCGACGGATCCCACCTCGACGTCGCCGAGAACACGCGGCAGACGACCGAGGTGGTCGCCGAGGCGCACGAGCACGGGGTCCAGGTGGAGGGCGAGATCGAGAGCGTGAAGGGGGTGGAGGACGGGGTCGGCTCCGACGACGCCGGGGACATCCACCCGATCGAGGTCTCCAGCCGCTTCATCGAGGCGACCGGCGTCGACGCCTTCGCGCCCGCCGTCGGGACCGCCCACGGCCTGTACGCGGGTGAGCCGCACCTGATGCCGGAGCGGGTGTCCGAGCTCGTCGCCCTGCAGCCGATCCCGATGGTCCTCCACGGCGGCACGGGGCTCACGGAGGCGCAGTTCGAGGACTGCATCTCGCGCGGGTGCGCCAAGGTGAACATCTCCACGGCGCTCAAGATCGCCTTCATCGACGCCCACCGCGAGTACCTGGACTCCACCCCGGGCAAGCACGATCCGCCGTCCCTCTTCGCCCACGTCCGGGAGGCGGTGATCGCGATGGCCGACGCCCACATCAGGATCTTCGGCTCCGTCGGCAAGGCCTCCAGCGACAGCACCGCCTCCCTGCCGCGATGACGACGCTGATCTTCGACTGCGACGGTGTGCTCGCCGACACCGAGCGCTTCGGCCATCTGCCGGCCTTCAACCGGACGTTCGAGGCCGAGGGCCTGCCGGTCCGCTGGACGGAGGACGAGTACGCCGAGAAGCTCAGGATCGGCGGCGGCAAGGAGCGGATGGGCTCGCTCCTCACCGGGCAGTTCGTCCGCGAGCACGGCCTGCCCGCCGACGCGGAGGGGCAGAAGGAGCTCCTCGCGCGCTGGCACAAGCGCAAGACGGCGACGTACACGGAGCTCGTGGCGGCGGGCGTGATGCCGGGCCGGCCCGGGATCGCCCGGATCATCGAGGATGCCCTGGCCGCCGGTTGGACCGTCGCCGTCGCCTCGACCTCGGCCGAGGAGTCCGTGCGGGCCGTGCTCGAGCACGCGGCCGGACCGGCGGCGGCGGCGCAGATCGAGGTCTTCGCGGGCGACGTCGTGCCGGCGAAGAAGCCCGACCCCGGGATCTACCGGCTCGCGATCGAGCGCACCGGCGCCGACCCCGACGACACGCTGGCCATCGAGGACTCGCGGAACGGGATGCTGGCCGCCGTGGGCGCCGGCCTACGCTGCCTGGTCACCGTCTCGAGCTACACCAGCGAGGAGGACTTCGGCGAGGCGGTCCTCGTCGTCTCGAGCCTGGGCGACCCCGGCGAGCCGACGCGCGTGCTGGCCAACCGCAGTCCGGCGCGCCCGGGTGAGCGCATCACCCTCGACGACCTGCGGGCGTGCCTGCAGGCCCCGATCCCCCAGGAGGCCACATGACCGGCTCTGCTCTCCCCGACGCCGAGCGTCTGGTGCGGACGATCGCCCAGACGTCGCTCGACAACGAGCAGTACTTCTCCGACCTCGACGCGGTGGTCGGCGACGGCGACTTCGGCTACTCCCTCGCGCGTGGCTTCTCCCGCCTGCTCGAGGGGTGGGACGAGCTCGCCTACGACGACGTCTCCGGCCTGCTCAAGAAGACGGCGGGCGTCCTCTCCTCGCGCATCGGCGGCACCTCGGGCCCGCTCTGGGGCACGGCGTTCCTCCGCGCGGGCACGAGCCTCGCGGGCAAGCCGGCGCCGAACGCGGAGGACGTGATCGCGGCCCTGCGCGCGGGGATCGAGGGCGTCAAGCAGCGGGGACGCTCCGACGTCGGCGACAAGACCCTCCTCGACGCCCTCGTGCCCGCCGTCGACGCGCTCGAGCGGGAGCTCTCGGCCGGGCGGCCGGTTGCCGAGGCGCTCGAGACGGCCGCGAGCACCGCCCGCCGCGCGGCCGAGGACACGAAGACCATGCTGGCCCAGCGCGGCCGCGCGTCCTATACGGGCGAGCGCAGCACCGACTCCGTGGACGCCGGGGCGATGGCCATGGCGGTCCTGTTCGAGGCCGTCAGCACGTCCTGGAGCTCGACCAGCGTGGAGCCGTAGTCGCCGATGGAGAGAAGGAGGACGCCGTGAAGAAGTTCGTGAACGACCCGCAGCAGTTCGTACCGGAGATGCTCAGGGGCATCGCCCTCTCGAACCCGAACATGCTGAAGTACGTCCCTGACTACAACCTGATCATGCGGGCGGACGCCCCGAACGACGACAAGGTGTCGATCATCCAGGGGTCGGGCTCGGGCCACGAGCCGGCGCACGTGATGGCCGTCGGACCGGGCATGCTCGACGCGGCCTGCCCCGGCGACGTCTTCGCCGCCCCGCCGACCGACTACATCGTGGAGACGACGAAGCTCCTCAACTCGAAGAAGGGCGTCCTCCACATCGTCAACAACTACACCGGCGACCGGATGGCGTTCGAGATGGCCAAGGAGCTGGCGGAGGCCGACGACATCCGCGTCGAGACGATCTTCGTCGACGACGACGTGTCGGTGAAGGACTCGACGTACACCGTGGGACGCCGCGGGGTGGCGGGCAACTTCTTCGTGATCAAGGCCGTCGGGGCCGCCGCCGAGAAGGGCGCCGAGCTGGACGAGCTCGTCACGCTCGGCGAGCGGGTCAACTCGGTCACGCGGACCATGGGCGTGGCGCTGACGTCGTGCACGCCGCCCGCGAAGGGCTCGCCCCTCTTCGACCTCGGCGACGACGAGATGGAGGTCGGCGTCGGCATCCACGGCGAGCCGGGCCGGCGGCGCGAGAAGCTGAAGAGCGCGGACGCGATCGTGGACGAGCTGCTCGAGGCCATCGTCGGCGATCTGCCCTACTCGTCCGGCGACGAGGTGGCGGTGATGGTGAACGGGCTCGGCGGGACGCCGATCTCCGAGCTCTACATCCTCTATGCCCGCGCGCACGAGCAGCTCGAGGCCCAGGGGATCCACGTCGGCCGCTCCTACGTCGGGGAGTACTGCACGTCTCTCGACATGGCCGGCGCCTCGCTCACCCTGGTCAAGCTCGACGACGAGCTGAAGGAGCTCTTCGCGGCGCCGGCGGAGATCGCCGCCCGCATCTTCTGAGGCCGTGTCGACGCCGGGCCGGGCGGATCGACCTGCCGGGTCGATCCGCCCGGACGGCCCGCCGCTTTCCGGAGTCCCTGGCCCGCCCGGAGATCGGATCGGAGCCGGCCAGGAGCACCACCGCCACCCCGAGATCGCGAGGCGCCGTGGACGAAGCCGAGTGGCTGGGCGAGCCGATCGAGACCTTCCCCTCCGCCGAGGCGTTCGCGGCGTGGCTGGAGCGGAGCCATTCGAGCTGCCCGGGGATCTGGCTGAGGCTCGCCAGGAAGCACGCGGGCGAGCGGACGGTCACCTACCCGGAGGCGATCGAGGTGGCCCTGTGCTTCGGCTGGATCGACGGACGGAAGGACCGGTACGACGACGAGAGCTGGCTCCAGCGCTTCACACCCCGGTCGTCCCGCAGCCGCTGGTCGAAGATCAATCGGGAGAAGGCGGAGCAGCTGATCGCCGCAGGCCGGATGCGCGCCGCGGGGCTCGCCGAGGTCGAGCGCGCGCGGGCCGACGGACGCTGGGCGGCCGCCTACGCCGGGCAGCGCAGCGCCGGCGTGCCACCCGACCTGCAGCGGGAGCTCGATCGCGACGCGGAGATCGCGGCCGCCTTCGCCGCCCTCGACGGCCGCAACCGCTACGCCATCCTCTACCGGATCGAGGAGGCGAAGCGGCCGGAGACCCGCGCCCGGCGCCTGGCCGCCTTCGTCGAGATGCTCCGCCGGGGGGATCGGATCCACGACTGACGGTGGGCGGACGACGCCACGCCCCGGCCTCAGCCAGACCCGCCGCTCACCCTCCCGAGCCACGGCGTGACCGCATCGAGCCAGCCCGCGGGATCGGCGAGCTGCGGGTAGTGGCCGCCGCGGCCGAGGGTCCGGACGTCCCACTCCGGTCGCCGACGCGCGGCGCCGAGGGCGAAGTCGATCGGCACGACGTGGTCGTCGCGGGCGTGGAGCACGAGCACGCACGGCGTCGTCGCGGCGAGCGCCTCGTCGTGGGCGGCCCGGCGGCGGACCAGCCGGAGGAGGGAGGCGAGGGCGCGGAGGGTGCCGGCGGCCTCGACGGCGCCTCCCTCGATTCGCCGGAGCGAGCGGACGTAGGCGAGGCGGTGCGCCGCGTAGTCGGCGGCCGTCCGGGATCGGCTGCGGCCGTTCAGGGCGGGTGGGAAGAAGCAGCTGGTCAGGATGACGGCCGCGAGGGGTCGCGGCCGTTCGAGCGCGAGCCGGAGCGCGAGGACGCCGCCGATCGAGTGGCCGACGACGATGTCGCCGGTCCGGATCACGGCGTCGGCGCGCGCCAGGGCCGACGACGGGTCCCTCGGCAACTGCGGGGTGAGGACGGCGCCGTACGCGGCGAGCCCGGCGGCCACGCCGTCCCAGTCCCGGGGCGTCCGGCCGAGCCCGTGCAGGCACACCACCGAGGCGCCGTGCCCGGCCGCGTGCAGAGGCGCCTGCGCGGAAGCCATCGGAAGGGAGGATGCCCGGAGGCGGCGCGATCGGGGGCGCGGAGGAAGGACGGGACCCGCGGAGGCGTGCGCGGCGGGAGCCGGAGCGCCCCGCGCCCGCCGACCCTCCCGTCACACCGTCACCACGTCCACACCCGCCTGCTCGAGCTCCTCGATCACCGCCGGCGGGGCTCCGTCGTCGGTGATCAGCTCGTCGACGCGCTCGACGCCGCAGATCCGGGCGAACATGATCTTGCCCAGCTTGGAGCCGTCGGCGACGACCACGATCCTCCGGGCCCGCTGGATCAGCATCCGGTTGGCGTGGGCCTCGGCCTCCTGATGGGTCGTCAGGCCCGCGGCGGCCGAGATGCCGTCGACGCCGATGAAGGCGACGTCGAGGTTGAGCCCGTGGAGGCCCGCCTCCGCCATCGGCCCGACGAGCTCGTAGGACTTGCTGCGGGCGACGCCGCCGGGCACGACGAGGGTCAGGTTCGGCCGGACGGCGAGCTCGGACGCGATGTTCAACGCGTTCGTCACGACCGTGAGCTCCGAGCGATGCGCGAGCGCCCGGGCGACCTCCGTCGCCGTCGTGCCGCCCGTGAGGCCGACGGCGGAGCCCTCGACGACGCCCTCGGCGGCGGCACGCGCGATCCGCAGCTTCTGGTCGCGGTTGCGACCCGTCTTGTAGCGGAGCGGCAGTTCGTAGAGCACGCCGCGCCCCACGGCGCCTCCGTGCGTCCGGGTGATCAGGTGCTGGTTGTCGAGGAGCTCGAGGTCGCGGCGGATCGAGGCCGAGGAGACTCCGAGGTCGCGCGCGAGCGCGGCGACCGTGACCGTGCCGTCGCTCGCGACACGGTCGAGGATCAGGCCCAGCCGCTCGGGCTGATGCACGGGCGCCTCCCTTCTCCGTGCGTCCGGCGCGGAGGCCCCGGGGTCACGAGGCCCCGCTCAGCATGCCGCGGATGTGCCGGTTGAGCGCGAGCGCGACCAGCGCCGGCGGCAGCAGCGTGAGCATGCCGGCCGCCGCCAGCAGCGGATAGTTCGTCGTGTACTTGCCGATGTACTCCGTGATCAGGACGGTCACCGGCTTCGCGTTCATCGTGGAGCTGAGGAGGAGCGGGATCAGGAACTCCCCCCACACCGAGAGCATCAGGATCGCGCTCAGGGCGGCGATGCCCGAGCGCATCTGCGGGACGACGACGCGCGTGAAGGCCTGCCAGCGCGTGCAGCCGTCGATCAGCGCCGCGTCCTCCTGGTCGCTCGGCAGGTCGCGGATCTGGTTGCGGAAGAGCCACATGGCGAGCGGCGTCTGGGTGCTGACGAAGACGAGCACGAGCCCGACCTTCGTGTCGATCAACCCGAGGTCGGCCATCAGCTGGAAGAGGGCGACGACGATCGTGAAGACGGGGACGACGAGCGTCAGGAGGATGCACCAGAAGAGGAGGGGCCGGAGGCGGAAGCGGAGCCGCGAGAACGCGTAGGCGGCGGTGATCGAGACGACGAGGACGGCGACCACGGAGACCGCGGTGACGGTGGCGCTGTTCGCGAGCGCCTTGAGGAAGGTGCCGCTCTCCGAGACCGAGCCGCCGATCTGGGTGTGGCCCGTTCCGCCGAGGAGCGAGTGGTAGGCGTCGACGTTCGGGTGCTCGGGGAGCCAGCGGGCCGGCACGGCCTGGACGTCCTGCTGGGACGAGAAGCTCGTGATCAGGCCGAGGACGATGGGGCCGAGCGACCAGACGACGATCCCCGCGACCGCGACGCCGCGGAGGACCCGGCCGAGCAGCGACGGCCTCACGCGGACCGTCGCAGCGAGATCACGTAGACGATCCCGAAGAGGGCCGTGACGCCGGCCAGCAGGAACGCGAGTGCGGTGCCGTGCGCGAAGTCGGCGTCGACGAAGGTCGTGTTGTAGACCTGCATCAGCACCGAGCGGGTGTTCAGGGCCGTCCCGTTCAGGACGTAGATCTCGTCGAAGATGCTGATCGCGAGGATCGTCCCCACCGTCAGCGCCACCGCGACGGCGGGGCGCAGGAGCGGCAGCGTGATGTATCGGAACTGGCCGAGCGGCGTCGCCCCGTCGACGGCCGAGGCCGCGTAGACCTCGTCGGGGATGCTCTGGAGCGCGGCCATGAAGATGAGCGTGACGAGGGGGAGGACGCCCCAGACGTGCACGAGGGAGATGAACGCGATCGCCCAGTAGCGGCCGGCCAGCCAGACGTGCGGCTGCGAGATCACGTGGGCCCGGAGGAGGAAGCTGTTGAGGAGCCCGCTGTCGGGGTCGAAGATCCGGCGCCAGAGGACTCCGCTGACGACGGACGGGAGCGCCCACGGCAGGATCAGAATCGCGAGCACGATTCCCCGCCCGCGGAACACCCGGTTCAGGACGAGGGCGAAGGAGACCCCGATCACGAGCTCGAGCGAGACGGCGACGGCGAGGTAAACCAGGGTGTGGAGGATCGCTCCGGTGACCTCGGGGGTGTGGATGTCGTCGCGGTAGTTCTGCAGGCCCACCCACCGCCCCGGGGTCCCCGTGGTGCCGCCCGACTCGAGGCTCGAGCGGAGGCCCCGCGCGAGCGGGTAGAGGACGAAGAACGCCGTGAAGGCGACGCGCGGGCACCACCATCAGGCGGCCGAGTCGCGCCGTCTCCCTGGCCGCCTCCCCACCGCGGGCCGGCGGTGGGGAGGCGGACGGGACGCGCGCGCCGCCGGCCGCTCCGCCCCGGCGGGAGGCGGTCGCTCGTCCTCGCCGCAAGCTACGAGCCCTTGGCGGCCAGCTTCGTCGCCTTGCCCGCGAGCTGCTCCAGCGCGTCGCCGACGCTCATGTTGCCCTTGACGGCGGCGTTCAGGAGGCCCTGCGCGTCCGAGCTGAAGGTGGAGTACCAGACGGGCGCGCCCTGCGGGAAGAGCGGGACGACCTGCGCGAGCTGGGCCCTGATCCGCTCGCCGTCCTGCAGGGTCCCGTCCTTGGCGAGCTGGGCGAGGACCGTGCTCCGGCACGGCAGCATGCCCTCGGATCCGTAGAGCGAGCCCGACACCGCCGGGTCCTCCCACCACTGGATGAAGGCCAGAGCCGCATCCTTGTGCTTGGCGGTGACGGGGACGGCCAGGCCCTCGGGGAGCCCGAAGGAGTGCCCGGGCCCGCTGACGCCGGGCATCAGGCCGGCACGCGCCTTGCCGTGGATGGCCGACGACTTGGGGTCGTTGGCGGTGGCGAGGCTGCCCGGGCTGCTGGCGAGGAGGATGGCGTTCGCGCCGGCGTCGAACTTGTCCGCCGTGGGGCCGTCGTCGAGGGTGACCGCGCCCGGCGACACCCAGCCGTTCTTGACGGCGTCGACCTCGAACTGGAGGGCCTTGTAGCCGGCCGAGCCCGGGTCGGCGAAGAGCGGCTTGAAGTCCTTGTCGAAGAGCTGCCCGCCCATGGCGAGGGTCAGCAGGTACCACGGGGTGACGCCGCCCTCGGTCGCGCCCATCGGGATCGCGAGCGGGTACTTGACGCCGGAGCCCTTCAGCTTCTCGATCGCGGGCGCCATCGCGGCGAACGTCGTCGGGAAGCTCGCCACGCCGGCCTTCTGGAACATCGTGGCGTTGTAGATCGGCATCCGGAAGTCGTTGGAGTAACAGGCCGCGTAGGTGTGGCCGCCGGACGAGAAGGCCCCCGAGGTGTTGGCGAGGTCCTTCGCGAGCGCCGGGTCGAGAGCGTCCTCGAGGGGCTCGTCCCACCCCTTGCCGGCGAACTGGCCGGTGAACGACCAGTCGAACTCGGTGACGTCGGCGATGTAGGTCTTCGCCGTGTTGGCGACGATCAGCTTCGCGTGCAGGGCGTCCCAGCCGGTGACGGTGTAGTTGACCTTGACGCCCGTCTTCGCGGTGAACTGCGCGATCAGCGACTTGGGGATCGGGTAGGGCAGGAGGACGGTGATCGTCTGCCCCTTGATGTCGGCCTTGCCGGGATCGGAGAAGCCGGCCTTCGCGCCGCCTCCGCCCCCGCAGGCGGCGAGGATCGCGACCGAGCCGAGCGCCGCCGCCGCTCCCGTGAGCCTTCTCGCTGCCATGCTCCTCTTCCTCCTCCTCGCTTCCACGATCTCGGATCAGCCCCTTTCCGCGCCGGATCCCGCGACGCCGCTCACTCCAGGATCACCGAGCGGCTCAGGTGCCGCGGATGGTCGGGGTCGAGGCCCCGGTCGGCGGCGAGCGCGATCGCCGCGCGCTGGATCAGGACGAGCTCCACCATGGGATCTCGCCCGGAGTCGACCACGCTCCCGCCGGCGGCGAGCGCGGACGCGATCACGCCCGCCTCGATCGATCCCAGGACCCAGACGAGCGTCCCCGGGGTCGTCGCGCTCAGGGGCCCGTGCCGGTACTCCATCGCCGGGTAGGCCTCGCTGAAGGCGCCCGCCGCCTCCCTGACCTTGAGGGCGGCCTCGTTGGCCAGCCCGACGCCCCAGCCACTGGCGAGGAAGACGAACCGGTCCGCGTCCGTCAGCTCGTCCGGGAGAGGGTCGGCGAGGGCCGCGGACGCCTGGCGGCCGAGGGCCCCGACGTCATCCGCGAGGTGCGCCCGGAAGAGGGCGAGGACCGACGTCGCGAAGCGCGTCTGGACGACCGACTCCTCGTCGGCGAAGCCGAGGATGATGCTCTGCCCGGCCAGCCGGGCGATCACGGTGTCGGCGGCCGCGCAGATCGCGAGGGTCCGCGTTCCCGGGCGGAGCTCCTCCAGCGCACGGACGACCTCCGTCGTCGTCCCCGAGCGCGAGATCGCCACCACCCGGTCGTACCGGCGGCCGGCCGGCACCTCGGAGGCCGGGAACGCGTCGGCCTCGCCGCGGCCGGCGCGCTCCCAGAGCGCCGCCACCGCCTGGGCGACGTAGTAGGAGGTGCCACAGCCCAGGAAGGCCACCCGCGAGCCGGCCGCCGGGAAGCGGTCGGCGGCCCGGGCGGCGGCCTCCGCGGCGAGCGGCCAGACCCGCGGCTGGCTCTCCACCTCGTGCGCGGTTCTGCTCATCCCCGCCCATCATGGCAATCGATCGCGCAGAAAGCAACAAACTCTGTGAGCCTGACATGCCCTGTTATGATCGATTTCCGGTGATCGAGGACAGAGTCGAGCAACGAGGCGCGCCGGACCAGGCGACCTTCCATCCCCTCGACCCGCTGACCGAGAGGGAGATGGCCGCCACGAGCCGGATGGTGCGCGGTGCCCGCCGGTACGGGGAGCTCAGCCTCCGGACCCGCTTCATCGGCATCGACCTCCGCGAGCCGGAGAAGGACGCCGTCCTCGCCTGGAGCGACGGATCGGCGGGGCTCCCGCCCCGGGAGGCGGAGGTGGTGCTCCTCGACCGCGAGGACGGCTCCACCCACGAGATCGTCGTCTCCCTCGACGGCGACGGCGGCATCGCCGCCTGGGTGCGCCGCGTGGACGTCCAGCCGATGGCGCTCGTCGGCGAGCTGATGGAGGCCGAGGAGCTCGTGCGCGCCGATCCGCGCTTCCGCGCGGGCCTCTCCCGGCGCGGGATCGCCGACCTCGACGCGATCCAGGTCGACGCCTGGCCGGCCGGGAACTTCGGCTACGCCGAGGAGGCCGGACGCCGCCTGTCGCGCGCCATCGCGTTCGTCCGGCCCGAGCCGACGGACAGCGAGTGGGCGCGTCCGATCGACGGGCTGATCGCGCTCGTCGACCTCAACCGTCTCGAGGTGCTGCGCGTCGACGACCACGAGATCGTCCCCATCCCGCCCGAGTCCGGCAACTTCGGCGTCGACGCGGTGGGCACGCTCCGCTCGGACATCGCGCCCCTCGAGATCGTGCAGCCCGACGGTCCCGGCTTCACGATCGCGGGACAGGTCGTCGAGTGGCAGAAGTGGCGGATCCACGTCGGCTTCAACGCACGCGAGGGGCTCGTGCTGTCCCAGATCGGGTACCTCGACGAAGGCCGGCTGCGCCCGATCCTGTACCGGGCCTCGCTCTCCGAGATGATCGTCCCGTACGGCGACCCTAGCCCGACCCACTACTTCAAGAACGCGATCGACGCCGGCGAGAACGGCGTCGGCGCCTCGGCGACGCCGCTGACCCTCGGCTGCGACTGCCTCGGCGAGATCCGCTACTTCGACGGGGTGGTCGCGGACGCCGAGGGCGCGCCCGTCCGGATCCCGAACGCCATCTGCATGCACGAGGAGGACGCCGGGGTCCTCTGGCGCCACATCGAGTGGCGGAACGGCGAGGGCGAGGTCCGGCGCGCCCGCCGCCTCGTGATCTCCTCCTTCTCGGCGATCGGCAACTACGACTACGGGTTCTTCTGGTCCTTCCACCAGGACGGCAGCATCGCCTTCGAGGTGAAGCTGACCGGCGTCCTCTCGACGGGCGCCGTGCCGCCGGGGGAGCGGCCCCGGCACGGCGTGCTGGTCGCCCCGCAGCTGAACGCGATGCTCCACCAGCACTTCTTCAACATGCGGCTCGACCTCGACGTCGACGGCCGGGAGAACGCCGTCGAGGAGGTGTGGACGGAGTCCCTGCCGCGCGGTCCGGAGAACCCGCACGGCAACGCGTTCAGCGCCCGGCGCCGCCGGTTCCGGACGGAACTCGAGGCCCAGCGGCGGGTCGACCTGCCGTCCGCCCGCTCCTGGCAGATCGTCAACCCGAACGTCCACCACCGGCTCGGGGACCCCGTCGCCTACCGCCTCGTCCCGGACGGGAACGCGATCGCCTTCGCCCACCCGGACGCCGCGGTCTCGAAGCGGGCGGCCTTCATCCACCAGCACCTGTGGGTGACGCCGTACGCGCGTGCCGAGCGCTTCGCGGCCGGCGACTACCCGAACCAGCACGCCGGTGGCTCCGGCCTGCCGGAGTGGACGAGCGCGGACCGGCCGATCGCCGATCGCGACATCGTCGTCTGGTACACGTTCGGCCACCATCACGTGCCGCGGCCGGAGGACTGGCCCGTGATGCCCGTCGCCACGGCCGGCTTCAGGCTCGAGCCCGTCGGCTTCTTCGCCCGCAACCCGGCGCTCGACGTCCCCCCGCCGGTTCCCCGACACCGCGACGACAAGGAGTGCTGCCCATGAGCGGCCTCGCCGGCAGGGTGGCCCTGATCACCGGCACGAGCACCGGCATCGGGGCCGCGACGGCGCACGCGCTGGCCGGGAGCGGCGCCTCCGTGGCGCTGGCGTCGCGCCGCGGCGGCGACCTCGGGATCGAGGGCGCGCTCGCCCGGAGCTGCGACGTCCGCGATCCGGACGCGCTCGCGGCGCTCGTGGCGGCCACCGTCGAGCGGTTCGGGCACCTCGACATCGTCGTCGCGAACGCGGGCGTCGGCGCCTACGGCGACTTCGCCGACCTCGACCCGGACCACCTCGAGGAGATGATCGACGTCAACGTCAAGGGCCTCCTCTACACCGTCCGCGCGACGCTCCCGCACCTCCTCGCGAGCGATGCCGCCGACCTCGTGGTCGTCGCCTCCGTCGCCGGCCAGCGGGCCCCGGAGGGCGAGGCCGTCTACGCGGCCTCGAAGTTCGCCCAGGTCGGGTTCATGCGCTCGCTCGACCACGAGCTCTACCGGCGCGGCGTCCGCTGCACGACGATCTGCCCGGGCGGGGTGGCGACGGAGTTCGCGATGGGCCGGGGCCGGACGCCCGACGATCCGGACCTGGCCGGGATGATGCGGCCCGAGGAGGTCGCCGAGGCGATCCTCTCGAGCCTCGTCCGCCCTCGCACCTTCCGGATGCTCGAGACGACGCTCCTGCCCATGAGCGACGACTCGATGAACTGACCGCGCCGCCCGCGCCCTGGCGGGCCGGCGGAGGACCAAGGAGGGGCCCGTGAGCACCAAGATCACGATCATCGGCGGCGGCTCGAGCAGCTTCGTGCCGGTCCTGATCCGACGCCTCCTCAGGTCGGAGGCCCTCGGAGACGCCGACGTGACGCTGATGGACGTCGACGAGGGGCGCGTCCAGGTGATGGAGTCCCTCGCGCGCAAGCTGATCGCGAGCGAGGGCAGCGCTCTGCGGGTGACGAGCACGCTCGACCAGCGGGCGTCGCTCGTCGGGGCCGACTTCGTGATCGCCGCGATCTCCGTCGGCGGGATGGCGGCATGGGCGGACGACCTGGAGATCCCCGGCCGGTACGGCGTCGTCATGCACGTCGCCGACTCGATCGGCCCCGGCGGGATCCTCCGGGCGCTGCGGAACGCGCCGGTGCTCGCGAGCGTCGCGCGCGACGTCGCCGAGGTGGCGCCCGACGCCTTCGTCTTCAACTACACGAACCCGGCGCCGACGGAGGCCCTGGCGATGCAGACCGTGCCCGAGGTCCGGTCGTACGCCCTCTGCTCCTGCACCGGGCTGCCGCAGAGCCGCCTCTGGCTCGCCGATCAGGCCGGCGTCGAGCCGGACGAGCTCTCGATGCCGCCGGTCGTCGCCGGTCTCAACCACTGCGCCGGGATCACGGAGCTCCGCCTTCGCGACGGCCGGGACGCGCTCCCGTTGATCCGCGAGCGGACGGAGAACCCGGTCGTCGCGTGGGTGCTCGACACGTACGGCGTTCTGCCCTACTGCTGGTCGCACTGGGTCGAGCACTTCCCCCAGATGCAGCGGCTCGTGGCGCCGTACGCCGGGACCGCGCAGGGCGTCTCCATGCGCTACGGAATCACGACCCACGACATGGCCGGCGAGCGCGCGCGGGTCGAGAGGCTCGAGGAGCTCGCCCGGCGCTGGACCGCGCCCGACGCCGGCCCGGTCACCCTCGCCGACCTCCCGGCCGGCGACGAGGACGAGGGCATCTTCGTGATCGACATCATCGAGGCGATCGTCGAGAACCGGAACGAGGTCCACATCGTCAACGCCGTCAACGCCGGCGCGATCCCGAACCTCCCCGACGAGGCGATCGTCGAGGTCAACGCGATGGTCAACGCCTACGGGATCCGGCCCATCCACACCGGACCGCTGCCCGAGCCGCTCGCCGCGCACCTGCGCCACTACGTCGCCCTCGAGCAGACCATGGTCAGGGCAGCCCTGTCGGGGGACCGACAGGCCGCGCTCCATGCCTTCCTCCTCGATCCGACGCTGGCCTCGCAGCTCGACCTGGAGCAGACGCAGGCCCTCCTCGACGAGATGCTCGCCGCGAACGCGGCGCACCTGCCGCTCTTCGCGTGAGCGCATGCGCCGGCATCCCGAGCAGACGCGCCGGCGGCTGGCGCAGACCGCGAGCCGCCTCCACTCCCTCGTCCACCCGGAGACGATCGCTCCCGACGCGCTCCTCGTCTCGGCGCCGACCGGCCGGCACGGCTGGGCGCCCGCCCGGGAGCTGAGCTATCGGCCGGCGGCGATCGGGGAGGCCTTCGGGCCGCTCTGGGCGACGTACTGGTTCCGCGTCTCCGCCGTCCTTCCGGACGCGTGGTCCGGGCGCCGGGTCGACCTCCTCTGGGACAGCGGCAGCGAGGCCACGCTCTGGCGCGACGGCTCGGCCGTGCAGGGCCTGAACGCCGGCGGGAGCGCACGCCGCACGTCGGCCGTCGTCACGACGGCCGCCACCGCACGCGAGCGCGTCGAGCTCGAGGTGGAGATGGCGTGCTCGAGCTGGATGGGCGAGGTGTCGGCGCCCGACGTCCTCGCCGACCCTCTCGGCGAGCCGCGCTGGCGGATCGGCCGGACCTGGCGGCAGACGCCACGGGTCGACGACGCGCTCACCGCTCCCGACGCGCACGCGCGCCTCGAACGGTGCGGGTTCGCCCTGGTCGACGAGGACGCGTGGGACCTCGCCTGGGACTTCGAGGTCCTGCGGGCCCTGGAGGCCGAGCACGCGCGGGGGCTCGACCCGGCCTGGGCGGGACGGCTGCTGGGTGAGCTCAACCGGTTCTGCAACGCCTGGGACGCCGGCGACCGGACGACCTGGCCGGCGGCCCGGACCATCCTGACGGACCTCCTCGGCCAGAGGAACGGGGGCCACGTCCACCGCGTCACCGCCCTCGGTCACGCCCACCTCGACACCGCCTGGCTCTGGCCGCTCGCCGAGTCCCGCCGCAAGGTGATCCGGATCGCCGCCAACCAACTCGACCTCCTCGACCGCTACCCGGAGCACCGGTTCGCCGCCTCGTCCGCCCAGCACTACCTGTGGCTGGAGGAGGACGCCCCCGACCTCTACGCCCGGGTCGCCCGGCGGATCGCCGAGGGGCGCTGGCTCGTCGTCGGCGGCGCCTGGGTCGAGCCGGACTGCAACCTGCCCTCCGGCGAGTCGATCGTCCGCCAGCTCCTCTACGGCCAGCGCTTCTTCGAGCGCCGCTTCGGACGGCGCTGCCGCGAGTTCTGGAGCCCGGACGTCGTTCGGCCACGGCGGCCAGCTCCCCCAGATCCTCCGCGGCGCGGGGATCGACCGATTCCTCACCCAGAAGCTCTCGTGGAACCAGTTCACGACCCCGCTCTACCACTCGTTCCACTGGCAGGGCATCGACGGGTCGGTGGTGCTCGCCCACATGCCGCCGGCGGACACCTACAACGCGGAGATGACCGTCGCCGAGCTGCGGTGCGAGCGCCGTCAACGCCAAGGATCACGACCGGACGTCGCACGAGCCTCCAGCTCTTCGGCTACGGGGACGGCGGCGGCGGGCCGAACCCCGAGATGCTCGAGGTCGCGCGCCGCGTCGGCGACCTCCAGGGCGTGCCGCCGGTCGAGCTCGCCTCGAGCGACACGTTCTTCGACGGCCTCGACGCCGAGCGCGTCGACGCCCCGCGATCGTCGGCGAGCTCTACTTCGAGGCCACCGCGGCACCTACACGAGCCAGGCCGCGGTCAAGCGCGGCAATCGCCGGGGCGAGGTGCTGCTCGGCGAGGCGGAGGCGGCCGCGGCGATCGCCGAGCGACTCGGACGCGCCCCGTATCCGGGCCGGGAGCTCGAGGAGCTGTGGCGGGTCCTGCTCGTCAACCAGTTCCACGACATCCTCCCCGGCAGCTCGATCGCGGCCGTGTACGAGGACGCCGCGCGCGACCACGCCGCGGTCGCCGCGCGCGCCCACCGGATCCGGGACGGCGCCCTGGCCGTCCTGGCCGACGCGGGTCCGGGACGGACGCCGGTCAACCTGACGCCGTTTCCCCGGCTCGAGGTGGCGGTGACCGCCGGGGGCGAGCCCGTCCTCGTCCGCGCGCCGGCCTACGGCTTCGGGGAGGTCCTCGACGCGGCGCCGGAGCCCGTCGTCGTCGAGTCCGACGGAGAGATGGTGGTGCTCTCGAACGGGATCCTCCGCGCCACGCTCGACCGGCGCGGTGCCCTCTCGAGCCTCCTCCTGCGGGCGAGCGGGCGGGAGGCGCTCGCGGCGCCCGGCAACCGGTTCGAGCTGTACGAGGATCGGCCGACGGCCTACGACGCCTGGGAGATCGAGCCCTACTCCGCCGAGACGCGCCGGGAGTGCGCGGGGGCGGAGCGGCTGGGCCGTGCTCGGGACGGGGCCCCTCCGCGCGGAGGTGGCGTTCGATCACGCGATCGGCTCGGCCAGCCGGCTCCGCCAGGTCGTCCGGCTCGACGCGGGCGCCCGCCGGCTGGAGTTCGTGACGACCGTCGACTGGCACGAGCGCCACCGCCTGCTGAAGGTCGTCTTCCCGGTGCGAGCGCGGGCGGCGCACGCGACGTACGAGACCCAGTTCGGGGTCCACGAGCGCCCCACGCACGCGTCGACGGCCGCGGGTCTGGCCCGCTTCGAGGTCCCCGGACACCGGTTCGTCGATCTCGGCGAGCACGGCTTCGGGGTCGCGCTGCTGACCGAGAGCACCTACGGGTACTCGACCGACGGCAGCGAGCTGCGTCTGAGCCTCCTCCGCGCGCCGACCGACCCCGACCCCTCGGCCGACCAGGGGCGCCACGAGCTGACCTACGCCATCCATCCGCACCCCGGCACGTGGCAGGACGCCGGCGTCGTCGCCGAGGCGCGCCTCCTCGGCAGCCCCGTGCGCTGGGTGGACGGCGTTGCGGCGCCGCGCTCGTTCGCGTCGGTCGACGGAGGGCTCGTGCTCGACACCGTCAAGCGGGCTGAGGACACGGGCGGGCTCGTGCTGCGCCTGTACGAGCCGCACGGGGGCCGAGGCGTCGCCCGGATCCGGCTCGGCCTGCCGTTCGGGAGCGCGCGGTTGGCGAACCTGCTGGAGGACGGCGATGCCCCGCTGGCGGTCCACGCCGGCGAGATCGTGCTGCCGTTCGAGCCCTTCGAGCTCGTCACCGTCCTGGTCGACTGACCGCGCGGCCCGGGCCGCCGGCGCGACACGCGGACGCCCGAGCGCAGGGACGCCCGTCACGACGGCCCACCGGTCGAGACGCCGTCCCGTGAGGCGGCGCATGGTGATTCGCGGCCTGCGGGCCGTTGGCTATCCGGTGCCGATCTGGGTCGTGCACGCCGCGGATTGCGAGCTCTGGTGGTTGGGGTCGCCGCCGAAGGTCGCCTGGATGGTCCACGTGCCGCTGCTCTCTGCCTGGATGGAGTCGGCGTAGTTGCCGAGCTCGTCGGTGGTGGCGGTGTCGACGATCGTGGCGTTCGGCTCGGTGTAGGTGATGGTGACGAGGCCGCCGGCGAAGCCCGGTGTGAGCGTTCCGCCGACGCCGAAGGCGGCCTTCGCCGGGGCGACGGCCGGGCACGCGACGCTGAGGCTCGTCGGTTCCCCCTCCTCCCCGTCGTGCTCCTCCGGCGAATCGCCGTTGGCGACCGCGAAGACGGTCGAGGCGACCAGCTTCGGCCGCGCCGATTTGGTGACGAGCTCGAGCTGGTGGACGCCGAGCAGTTGGCCCGGAGGAATCGCGGCCGAGACGGGATCGACGTACCGGCCGCCCTTCTCGCCGGCCGGGTACTCGGCGACCGGCCGGCCGTCGAGCCGGAGGAGCAGGCTGCCGGGGGTCGGCTTGACACTGGCGAAGGTCGCTGTGAGCGCGGCGTCGGCGGCGATCACGCTCTCTGCCGTCCCGGCGATCGTCTCGGCTCCGTGGACGACGATCGAGATCGACGGTCGGGCCGGGATGTGGCGGCCCCTTCCGGTCTTCGTGCGCGCCAGCGGGTAGAGGCGGAGCGGGGTCGGTCCGCGGACGATCCGCGCGCGATGCCCGCGCCGGATCAACACGGCCTGGATGATCCGGCGCGGAGGGGTTCGGGGCGGCGGGACGGACGTCGACCTGACGGCCGGCCCGGTCTTCGTGTGCAGGAGGATGCTGCCGGCGGTGGCGCTGACGGAGGTGCGAGCGCCGCGGCGCCGGAGCGACGTGATGTAGCCGTCGGTGGCGATCAGGAGCCGCGCACCTCGCGGTGGGACGCGGGTCAGGCCGAGCCGGGCGATGATGATCCTCTCGATCCGGCAGATCGGCACCTCGCAGCCGTGCGCGGGCAGGGTGGACGTGACCTGGATGTCGATCCGGAAGATCCCGCGTCCGAACGTGGCCATGTAGGCCGAGGCGCAGCCCGGCAGCCAGTAGATCGACGTGGCCAGCCGGATCTGAGCGGAGCTCGTCACCGGCGCCCAGTGCGTGCCGCCGTCGAGGGACGAGAAGGCGCCGCCCTGTCGGGTCCCGAGAAGCACCCGGTCGCTGTTCCACGGGCAGATGCTGACCGCCGAGACATCCGGGAACGAGCGCGTGGCGCCGCGGAGGGAGAACCGGTAGGCGCCACGGTCGGTGACCAGATCGGCCAGTCCGGGGATCTCCGTCCAGTCGTCGCCGCCGTTGATCGTCCGCTTCATCGTGCCGTCGATGACGTCCGGGGCGATGATCCGGTTCGGGTCGTTCGGGTCGACGGCGTAGACCTCGTACCAGGGCATGTTGGCCGGAGTGACGCCGAGGCCGCCGAATCCCCGCATCGCCGGGACGATCGTGCAGTTCGTCGACGTCGCCGGGCAGGACGACCGGACTCCGGCGATCCCGCCCGTGGCGCTGAGATGATGGACCGACAGGAGCTTGACGACGCGCTGGCCGTTGCTCGTCGGGGTCGCGTCCAGGTACGGCTGGGTCAGGGTCGGGTCGGAGGGCGGGCCCGAGACCTTGGGCAGGCCCGTGAGCTGGTCGGCGAACCGGACGATCTGGCGCCACGTCGAGCCGTCGTTCGTCGTCAGGGCGAGCCCGCCCTGACGGGACGTCGTCCCGGCCGGGAGCGCCAGCGTGTTCGCCCGGTCGACGGCCTGCACGTAGCGGCCGGGGCTGACGAACGTCGGATTGCTGACGCCCGGCTCGGCGTCCGGCCACGGAGCGGAGGTCCGGAAGCGGGCCGTGGCCGTGAAGTTGTGACAGAGGTTGCAGGTCGTCAGGGTGATCTGGTTCTCAGCTCCGGCCGTGACGGCGGCCGGCATGCCCAGACCCAAGCCTTCGGCGCCGCGGACGTCCGCGACACTCGCCGAGGTCCCCACCATCGAGTAGATGTTGTCGTGCCACGTCGCGAAGTAGAGGTCCGGCGTCGTCGAGCGGAGCGGTAGCTCGCCGTCGACCTCGGTGACCTCGAGCGAGTTCAACCCGGCCGCCGGTCCGATCGCCCGGAACGTCGTTCCGTCTCCGGAGACGGCCACGCCGCCATCGGAGCTCAGGAGGTACGGCAGGCGCGAGGTCGAGTGGAACGCCAGGTCCCAGGTGTCACCGTGCGGACCGGCGAGGGCCGTCCAGTCGCCGGTGTGAAGCACCGCCGCCGGCTCCGCTCCCAGGGGCACGACCGCGGTGTAGACGGAGCACTCATCGCCGGCGAACAGATGAAGAGCGCCGTCCTGCACGGTGGCGTGCACGTTGGGGATGCCGCCGCAGCCCTGCGACCAGGGAAGAAGCGAGATGCCGACGCGGTGCCAGGTCGCGCCGCCGTCCCAGGTCTCCGACAGCAACGGCCGGTCGCCGGTCTCGGTCTCGGCGTACGCCCGATTGCCGCCTCGCGGGTCGGCGGCGAAGGCATGGACGAAGAACACGCCGTCGCCACCTGCCGGAAGGCCGGTCGCGCGCGTCCAGGTCACGCCGTCGTACGACCAGACGCCCATCAACGGACCACCCGCGATCAGCCGCCCCCCCGGAAGCGCCACCAGGGACTCCACCCGTTGATCGGCGGCACCCGGGATCGTCGTCGTCGTGAACGTCGGCGCCCCGCCGCGTCGTGGCGTGCCGATCGCGATCCCGCAATCCGTGCCGATGTAGATCGTGCTCGGAGCGTCCGGCGCGATCGCGATGTCGTAGGCCGCGCGCGTCTGCGGGTCGCACGACGGAGACGCCGGGAAGATCCCCGACGGATGACCCCACCCGTGGGGAGGAAACAGGAAGTTGTTGGTCACGTAGACGCCGCCGCCCTCGCTCGCCTCCATGTCGGGAGCCGCCGTCGCGATCAGGCAGGGACAGCCCCATCCCTGCCCCTGCTCGCCGGTGACCCAGGCGAGCGACTGCACCTTCGACGCCGCCAGGCGATCCTCGTGCGACCACGACGCGCCGCCGTTCGTGCTCGTGAAGACTCCGCCCGAACCCAGGGTGTCGCCGGCGGCGGCGACCACCCGGTCGTTGCCGGGCAGCACGCTCACGGACCCGATCGGTCCGTTCAGCGGAACGTCCGGCGCGTAGTGCGACACCGAGAACGCCGCCACCTCGCCCGCCAGAGCCGGAGGGGCGACGAACACGACGGCCGCCAGGACCAGCATCCACGTCATCACCCGGGTCACGATCCCGGCAGACGCAGGCTTCGAGCCCGCCCGAGACAGGTGCCGGGCAGGCGCCCAGCGACGCCTTCGGTCCGACGCGCGCGGTGACCTGGCTCCCAGCAGCACCGATTCCTGCGCCGGATCCATCACGTCCCTCCCCGAACGGCCTACGCGAAGACGACCTCCCATGGTATCTGCTCGGCCGCCGGCGCGCTGGCCGAGGGCCCGCGGACGTCGGGTGCACGTGGCCGCCGCTACGGCGCGGGCTCTCCGGACCCGTCCGGCCCCGGCCCGGCCTCCCCGGGCGTCACGGGGCCGGCCCCGTCCTCCCCCTCGAAGGCGACGTCGACGCTCTGGTCCTGGCGTCGTTCCTCGACGTCGGCTCGCTGGCGGAGGGCCTGCCGGTCGGCCGACGTGGACGGCTGCTCGATGATCGGCGAGAAGCTCCTCGGCCAGAGCCGCCGCGAGGCGACGACGTTGGCCTCGGCGGCGAGGACGGTGATCGAGGCGCCGAGATACAGCCACGAGAGGAGGCCGATGACGAGGGCGAACGTCCCGTAGACGTTGCTCGCGTGCTCCAGCTCGTGCGCGACGATGTAGCCGCCGCCGAGCAGGAGCGCCTCCCAGAGGACGCCCGCGATGACCGCGCCGAGCCAGAGATCCCGCCAGCCCACCTCGCGGGTGGTGAGGAGTCGGAACGTGATCAGGAAGAGCAGCGAGTTGACGATCAGCGAGACGGCGATGCCGCCGACCCGGGTCGGGACGCCGTAGGAGCCGCCGGCCGTCGCGAGGCCGGCCAGGAAGGTCGCGGCGATGCTCGCGGTGCCGAGCGTCAGGAGCATCACGAGCGCCTTCCCCCGCCGGCGGAACGGGTCGGGCCGCTCCCGGAACGGCACCCCCCAGACGTGGCTGAAGGCGTTCTCGGCCGCGAGCGCGACGCCCATGCCCGACCAGAGCGCGGCGACGATGCCGACGGCGAGCGCGACCCCGCTGCCCCGCAGGCCGTGCACGTGGAGCTGCGGCCCGATCACGGGGAACTGCCCCAGCGCGGACTCGATGACCCGGCGCTCGAGGCCCGCATCGCGCCGGAGGACGTACCCGAGGGCGGTGACGAGGACGAGGAGCAGCGGGAAGACGGAGAAGAAGCCGTAGTAGGCGATGGTCGCCGCCAGGTAGCTCCCCTGGTCCTCGCCGTACTTCTGCCGCACGGCGAGGGGGAAGGACAGCCACGTGTGGCGCTGCTGGAAGCGGTCGAAGGCGCCGTAGGCATCGCCGAACCGCCCCATCTCAGCCGACGCGGGCGTCGAAGCGTGCGAGGTACACCATCGCCCGGCGGAAGCCGCGGCGCTCGTAGAGGCGGATCGCCCCCTCGTTCGCCGCCAGCGCACCGACGACGACGTCCGTGATGTCCTCCGCGGCGAGCTCCTCGTCGATCCGATCGAGCAGGACGGAGCCGACGCCGGCTCCACGCGCCCGGGCCGTCACGAGGAGGGTCTCGATCTCGGCGATCCGCCCTCCCGTGCGCCAGGTGTCGGGCACCCAGGTGGCCTCGACGGCGCTCACCGCCACCATCGCGTAGGCGACGAGGGCGCCCTCGAGCTCGGCCAGGAGGAGGAACGACGCGTCGTCCCGCTCCAGGAGGGCGCGGTACATGGCGCGGCGGGCGGACCACGAGACGTCATCGTCGACGTAGGGCTCGAGGGTCGAGCCGCCGACCGCCCGGTGGTGGTGGTGCAGCTCGAGCCACAGCGAGCGCACCCGCTCGATGCCGTCGGCTCCGGCACGCGTGATCCGGAGCGGGGAGGCGGCGGTCACGGCGTCGCAAGGTACCGCACCGAGGAGGACGGAGCCGTCGGCGCACGACCGCCCGTCGCGGGCGGGACGGCTCAGACCAGGAGGCAGGAGCAGTAGAGGAGCGCCGAGGCGACGGAGCCGCGATCGTCGATCATGGCGTGGGCCGCGTCGACGAACCGGGGATCGAAGCGGGTCGTCGGGGCGCCCGTCTGGATGGCGCAGAGCACGTCGTAGATGCGGTGGGTGTACTCGAAGGGCATGTCGTCGGCTCCTGGTGGCGGCTCTCTCGCTCTCTCGTGGAACCCGGGGCCGGGAAGTTCCTTACGGCAGCGGATCGGCCTGCTCGAGCAGGCGCTCGAAGAAGGGCCTCCACGCCGCGGGCAGCGCGTCGACGCCGAGCACCCGTCGCAGGCCCTCCGCATCGTCGCGGTCGCGGGTGAAGAGGCGCGTGACTTCGGACACCGCGACCCCGGCGGGGTGTCGGGCGAGGACGTCCACCGGATCGCCGCGGCCGACGTCGCCCTCGACGTCGATGCGGAGGTAGTACCCGCTCCGCCCCGTGAGGAGGAAGCGCCGCACCATCCCCGGGTCGTCGAAACGGATCCCCAGCTTGAAGCACGGCAGGCGCGGCTGGGTGACCACGAGCTCGGCGGAGCCGACGCGCAGGCGGTCCCCGATGCCGATCTCGTCCTCGAGCGGCACCCCCTCGACCGTGAGGTTCTCGCCGAACACGCCCCAGGGAAGGGTGCGGCCGAGCTCCTGCCGCCAGGGCGGATAGTGCTCGGCGGGATAGGCGTAGACCGCCTTCATCGGGCCCTCCGTGGACCGTCAGGTCGGCCTGGCCGTCGCCCTGCAGGTTGACGCCGGCGACGCGGACGCGGCCGGCGACCGGCGCCTTGAAGATGCCGGTGGTCACCGTCCTGCCCCTCCAGGCGGTCGCCCGGGGGCAGCCGACGTTCACCGAGACGACGCGCACGTCACTCCGCCCGCCTCGGGCCGGCGGCCTCTCCACCGCGTCCGCCCGCGCCCTCCTCCGACGGCCCTGGCCGGTCCAGCCAGCCGACGACCTGGAGCGATTCGGGCTCCGGCAGGGGGTTCTCCTCGACGCGCATGCCGAGACGGCGCATCACCCCGATCGAGGCCGCATTGGCCCGCTCCGTCGTGGCGACGATCCGCCCGAGGTGGAGCGCGGCGAAGGCGTGGTCGACGACGGCCCGGGCGGCCTCTGTCGCGTACCCCCGGCCGCGGTGGCTCGGCCCGACCGCCCAGTAGAGGCCGATCTCGGGCCGGAACCCGCTCGCGCCGTCCGGGGCGAAGTCGGGCAGCTGACCGAACGGCCCGTAGGCGGGGACGAGGCCGACCAGGCCGACCACCTCGCCGCTTCCGCGGACGGTGATCGCGCGCTCCCCGTAGGGTGGCTGCCGGAGCGCGTCCAGCTGCTCGTAGGAGAGGACCGTCCACTCGAGCCAGCGCGGAGCGGTCTCGACGCCGACCGCGCGGACCGCGTCGCCGTCGCCGAGCGTCAGGGCGCGGACGGCGAGCCGGTCGGTGACGAGCACCGGAAGCTGCACGCGACGGACGGTAGCGACGTTGCGCGTCGACGGCGGCCAGGCGCTCGCGTGCGCGCCGCAGCCCTCCGCGCGTGCTCAGTGGCAGGCGACGGTGCCGCTGTCCGCGTACGGGCGTGACGGGATCGGCAGGAAGCGGTAGTCGTAGCTCGCCGGGTGGAGCGTGAGCTCGAGGACGCCGATTGCGCTGGCGCTGCGGGCGGCGCTCCCCGGCGTGTTGCGCGGGAAGGCGCCGCCCCCGGCGCCCCCGGTGCCGACGACGAACTGCCGCAGGCCGTTCGCGTCCGGTTGCCCGGCGGCGGAGAGCGGCTGGAAGCGCTCGTAGTCGTGGTCGTGGCCGGAGAGGACGAGCTCGGCGCCGGCGTCGGCGAGCGCCGCCCAGAGCGGCTGCGTGTCCGCGTAGCTGCCGTTGGTGCCGGAGCTGTAGCGGGGGGTGTGCCAGATCGCGGCGACGCACCGGCGGGGATTGCCCGCGAGGTCGCGCTGGAGCCAGGCGAGCTGGGGCGAGCCGGTGCCGCAGCCGCCGACGGCGGCGCACTGGGAGTTGAGGACGTAGATGCGCCAGGCGCCGAGGTCGTAGGCGTACCAGCCCTGCCCGGGAGCTCCGGCGGCCGCCCCGAAGTAGCTGAAGTAGGCGTTCGCGTTGCCGGTGTCGTAGTCGTCGTCGCCGGCGGCGGGGTGCGTGCGGGCGCGAAACCTGCCCCAGCTCGGGGCGTAGCAGGAGGCGTAGTCGCTCGTGCTGCCGTGGAGGTAGGCGTTGTCGCCGACGGTGAAGACCGTCGCCGAGGGCAGCGCGTCGACGAGGGCCGCCGTCTGCTCGTCACGGTTCGTCGTGCAACTGGCGATGTCACCCGCACCCACCAGCACCGCGTCGGGGGCGGGCGGCGGCGGTGCCGGCGGAGGCGGCGCTGGAGGGGCGGCCGGAGGAACCGCGACGACCGCGATGGAGGCGAAGCGCACCTTCACCGCCCGGCCGGACCGCGGCCGCAGCACGCCGACGTCGAAGGACCCCGACCGCTGCAAGGCCTTCGTCGCGTCGCGCGTCGCGAAGCTGAGGGCCCCCGGCTCGACGACGCTCCGCCGCCAGATCCGGGCGATCAGCCGGGTCGGGTTCGTCCCGGTCGCCTGGACGCGGAGGCGGAAGCCGGTGGTCACCGGGATCGCCGGCACGATCCGACGGCTCGTGATCCTCGTTGCGTGGCCGCGGACGACGCGCGAGACGCCGACGGAGACGAACCGGCCGCGTCGCGCCACGACCCAGAAGCGGTACGAGCCCGAAGGGCCCTGGCGAACCTGCAGGTACGGCGTCGCCGCCCGCCGGCGTGTGCCCCGGCTCATCGAGACCCCGGCGTACGCCTCCACGTCGCGCCCGCGGACCTGGGTCAGCGACGCTCTCGCCGACCGGCGGCGCGGCGCCAGGGACATCGCCCCGGCGTCGCCGTCGACGGAGAAGCGGGCGCCCTCGACGGTCCACGTGGAGCCCACGCCGGCCGAACCCCAGCCATCCGGCACGGTGCGGTGGAACGCGTCGTACGCGAGGACGGGCGCGGCCCTCGCCGCGAGCGGCGCCGCGAGCCCCGCGAGGAACGAAAGGCCGAGCGCGAGCACGAGGAAGGACCCGCGGCGCCCATCGAGTGGTGGACCAGCCGGCGGCGTCCGGGGGGAACCGGTCGACCTCACCGGCCCAGGGTACGGGCCTTCCGCGCGGACGTGTGTAAAGCATCGGCAAGGAATCGCCTCCCCGCTGATCGGCGTCACCGGATCCGCCAGGGGATCCGGCGGCCCGGGACGGCGGTCGGGCTCCGGACGAGGCCCGCGAGCGTGAGATCCTGCCGCGATGCACCACGCCTACGTCCATGGCTACGACCCGCGAGAGAACGAGCGGCTGCGCGATCAGGCGGGGACCCTCGTCGACCTCCTGCACGATGGCGTCTCGTTCCCGGCCGGCAGCTCGGTGCTCGAGGCGGGCTGCGGCGTCGGCGCCCAGACCATGACCCTGGCCCGTCGCAGCCCCGGCGCCCGGTTCACGTCGGTCGACGTCTCCGCCGACTCGGTCGACGAGGCGCGGCGCCGGACGGCGGCCGCCGGGATCGCGAACGTCGAGTTCCGCCGCGCCGACGTCTTCGCCCTCCCCTTCGGCGCCGCGACCTTTGATCACGTGTTCGTGTGCTTCCTGCTCGAGCACCTCGAGCGACCGCTGGAGGCGCTCGAGATCCTCCGGGCGCTGCTCCGGCCCGGAGGCACGATCACGGTCATCGAGGGCGATCACGGATCGGCCTCCTTCCATCCCGGCAGCGCCGCCGCCGACGCGGCGATCGCGTGTCAGGTCGAGCTGCAGCGGCGCGCGGGCGGCGACGCCCTGATCGGGCGGCGGCTCTACCCGCTGCTCGTCGCGGCGGGCTTCGAGGGCGCCGCCGTCACGCCCCGGATGGTCTACGTCGACGCGAGCCGGCCCGGGCTCGTCGACGGCTTCACGAGGAGGACCTTCACCGCGATGGTCGCGGCCACGCGCGGCGCCGCCCTCGCCGCCGGCCTGATCGAGCCGGCCGTCTTCGACGCGGGCGTCCGCGACCTCCTGCGCACCACGGAGCCCGACGGCGTCTTCTGCTACACGTTCTTCCGCGGCGTCGGCGACGCGGGCCGGCCCGCCTGAAGCACCCGCGGCGGCGGGTCAGGGCCGGCGACCCTCCTCGGGACCGGGCGCGTCGAGGAGCAGCGACGCCTCGGCCTCGGCGAGGGCCAGCCCGCCCGACGCGAAGTGGAGGACCGGCCAGCCGTGCCCGCGCGCCGCCTTCTCGAGCGCGCGGTCGGGGTTGACCGCGTAGGGGTGCCCGACGGTCTCCAGCAGCTCGATGTCCGACCGGGAGTCGGTGTAGGCGCTCGACGCGGCGAGGTCGATCCGGTGCTCCTCGGCGTACCGGCGGACCGCCGCGGACTTGGCGGGACCGTGCAGGAACGACTCGACCCGTCCGGTGTAGAGGCCGTCGCGCGTCTCGGCGCGCGAGCCGATGGCGCCGTCGAGCCCGAGGCGCTCGGCGAGCGGGACGACGAGGTCCACGAGCGAGGCCGAGACCACGACGGTCGGCTCGCCGCGGGCCTGGTGCGCGCGCATCCGCTGGATCGCGTCCGGGAAGGCGAGCGCGGCGAGCGGCTCGATCTGCTCCGCGATCAACGCCTGCAGCTCCTCGACGGGCCATCCCCGCATCAGGCGGAAGGTCTGGTCGGCCGCCTTGGCCAGCTCGCGCGAGCTGACGCCGCGGACCAGGTAGACGGCGTGCCAGAGGGTCGCCCGGGCGAGGGAGCGCCAGCCGATCAGGCCGTGGCGCCGGAGCGTGGGCGCGAGGGCGAGCATGGAGGACCGGCGGATCAGCGTGCGATCGAGGTCGAAGAAGGCGGCGCCGCGGGGTCCCTGCTCAGCCACGAGCGTTCCTCGGCGGCAGCGGGACGACGGCGCCCGACGGCATCCTGCCTTCTCCCCGCCGGCGCCTCGCCCCGAAACGATCCGTCGGGAGAGCCGGACTGCGGGGAGCGGCTTTCCGCTCGGGCGGCGGGCTGCACCGGTGCGCCGTCGCGGTCAGTGGCAGGTGGCCGAGCCGGAGTCGCTGAACGTCTGGCCGCTCACGTGGACGAACCGATAGTCGTAGCTCGTGGGGTGGAGCGTGAGCTTGAGGACGCCGAACGTGCCCGCGGAGCGGACGGCGCTGTTCGCATGCGTCGTCACGAAGCTGCCCACGTCCGCGCCGCCGGTCCCGACGATGAACTGACGCATGCCGCCCCCGTCGTCGCGTTGCCCGTTCGCGTTCATCGGCTGGAAGCGCTCGTAGACGTGGTCGTGGCCGGACATGACGAGCTCGGCCCCGGCCGTGTCCAGGGTCGACCAGATGGGCTGCATCGAGGAGTGATCGCCGTTCCGACCGGAGGAGAAGCGCGGCTCGTGCCAGATCGCGGCCACGCACCGCCTGGGGTTGGCCGCGAGGTCCCGCTGCAGCCACGAGAGCTGCGGTGAGCCCGTGCCGCAGCCGCCGACGTGGGAGCATTCGGAGTTGAGCACGTAGATGCGCCACGTCCCGAGGTCGTAGGCGTACCAGCCCTGGGAGGAGCTGCCGGCCGCCGACCCGAAGTAGTGGAAGTAGGGCGCGGCGTTCGCGGACTCGTAGTCGTTGTCGCCGACCGCGGGACGGGTGCGGGCGCGGAACCGTCCCCACGTCGGCGCGTAGCAGGAGGAGAACTCCGACGTCGTGCCGTGGAGATAGGCGTTGTCGCCGAGCGTGAAGACCGTGCCCGGGATCCCGTCGATCAGGCTCGCCGTCTGCGAGTCGCGGCTGCTCGTGCAGGTCGCGATGTCGCCCGCGCCGACGAGCACCTGGTCGGGCGGGGGCGGAGGCGGCGGAGGCGGCGGAGGCGGCGGAGGCGGCGGCGGGGGCGGTGGAGGCGGCGGGGGAGGTGGAGGGGGGGTCGGCGTCGGCGTCGGCGTCGGCGTGGGCGTCGGCGTGGGCGTCGGCGTCGGCGTGGGGGCCGGCCCCGGCGTGGGCGGCGTCGCCGCGGTCACCGCCACCGCCGCGACGGACGCGAAGCGGACCGTCGCCGAGCGTCCGGAGCGTGGCCGCAGCACGCCCACGCCGAACGAGCCGGCCTCCCGCAGCGCGGCGGTTGCATCGGTGGTGCGAAGGCTCCAGCCCACCGGCTCCGCGGTACCCCGGCGCCAGGCGCGGGCGAGGAGGGTCGTCGAGGCCGCGCCCGTCGCCCGGACGCGCAGGCGCACGCCGGCGGTGACCGGGATGGCGGGGGCGAGCCGGCGGCTCGTGATGACGACGGCTCGCCTGCCGACGACGCGGGACACGCCGACGACGGCGAACCGGCCATGGCGCGTCGCGACCCAGAAGCGGTAGGCGCGGCCGCGACCCTGCCGGACCTGCACGAAGGGCGTCACCGTCAGCCGGCGCGAGGCGCGAGTCACCGAGACGGCGACCTGGGCCTCGACGTCCAGGGCGCGCACCCGGGGCAGCGAGGCTCGCGCCAGGCGCCGTTCCGGCGCCAGCGAGACCGTGCCCGCGCGGCCGTCGATCGCGAAGCTTCCGCCCTGCACCGACCAGGTGGAGCCGACGCCGGCCGTTCCCCAGCCGCCGGCGAGCGTCCGCTGGAACGCGTCGTAGGCGAGGACCGGCGAGCCGGCCGCCGCCGTCTCCGGGACCGCCGTCGCGGCGGCCGAACCGGCCGGAGCCAGGCACGCGGCGGCGAGGCCGCACAGGAGGAGGCGCCGACCGCCGGACGGGAAGCGGAGCGGAGGCGAGGGCGCGCGCGCGGGCGCGGGGGGACGACCCGAGGCGATCACCCTTTCAAGGTAGGCCCGTTCGCCGCCGCGAATGTAAGGGAACCGTGAGTGAGGGGCGGGATCGGTCCGCCCGGGAGGGCGGCGGGCCTTCGGTCCCGCGCCGAGCTCCCGCGGCCTCGGCCGAGCCGCGCAAGGCGGGCCCGGGCCGCCCCGCACCGCTCCGCCCTCTCCGGCCGATCCCTCCCCGGCCCCCGCTGCGGGTGGCGCCGCCGGACCGGGCGGGTGGATGGCGTCCCCTCCCTGGGCTACGTTCCAGGCCGAAAACGAGCCGGGAGGGATGGGACGTGGCTGGGAACGGTCGGGCGACACGCCGGCAGGTGCTGGGCCGCGGGGCGGCGGCGGGGGCGGCGCTGGCGCTCGGGGGTGCGCTTCCCGGGAGGGCAGTCGCCGGCGATCACCGGGGCCGGCGCGCTCGGAACCCGCTTCGCACGATCGTCATCGACTGCCAGGAGAACCGGTCGTTCGACCACTACTTCGGGTTCGCGCCGTGGATCGGACCCTACGGGGTGCCGCAGGGATGGGGGCAGCCCGACGGGCAGGGCGGGATCGTCCAGCCCTACCACTTCACGAGCCTGTCGACGCCGGACATCGGACACTCCTGGTCGGCGATGCACGCGACCTGGGACGGCGGGCGGATGGACGGCTTCCTGACGACCAACGGCCTCGACAGCCTCGGCTACTACACCGGCGCCGACCTCCCCTTCTACTATCGCCTGCACCGCCGGTACACCCTCTGCACGAGCTACTTCTGCTCGGTGATGGGCCCGACCTGGCCGAACCGCTTCTACCTGGCCGCCGGGACCTCCGGCGGCATCACCACGAACGGGGTCTGGGGCTACGGCGTGCTCGACTACCCGTGCATCCTCGACCTCCTGGAGGACGCCGGCGTCTCCTGGAAGATCTACAACCTGGGGCAGTTCGACGACGTCCCGTCCGGCGAGAGCGACAACGTCTACGTCTTCTTCCGGCGCTTCGCCGACGATCCACGGACCCGGGCGACGGACGAGGACTACCTCCGCGACGCCGCCAACGGGACGCTGCCGAACGTCTCGTTCCTGATCCCGAGCTACACCCTGCACATCGACGAGCATCCACCGGCGGACGTCAGCGTCGGCATGCGGCTCCAGCAGCGGATGATCCGCGCGCTCGAGACGTCGCCGCAGTGGCGCCAGGCGGCGTACATCCTCACCTACGACGAGAGCGGGGGGTACTTCGACCACGTGCCTCCGCCGCAGGTCGACGCCTTCGGGATGGGTCCGCGGGTCCCGACCTGGATCATCTCGCCCTGGGCGAAGCCGGGCCACCTCGAGCCGACGCTCTACGAGCACGCCTCGATCCTGAAGTTCCTCGAGCGCACCTTCGAGCTGCCGACCCTCGCCTCGATCAACCACCGGTTCGATCAGTCCACCCCGGTCGGCGACGACTACGAAGCGGCCGAGGGGGCGGCGTCCGGCCCGCCGGCGCCCCCGCGCGACGGGGTCGCCTACATCGGCGACTTCCGGGAGTGCTTCACCTTCGAGCGCTGACCGCCGGCCGCCGCGGCGGCCGGCGGGAGGGCGACGGCGAGCCGGACGCGCCCCCGTTCGAGGGTCCGGGTCCGGACGGCGGTGCGACGCGGCCTCGCCGTCCGCACGCGG
Organism: uncultured Thermoleophilia bacterium; assembly: GCA_963800515.1. GTDB lineage: Bacteria > Actinomycetota > Thermoleophilia > Gaiellales > F1-60-MAGs149 > CAWDBC01. The sequence continues at coordinate 300,973 of CAWDBC010000001.1, read as the reverse complement.
CCCGGCGAGAATGGCGCGGGATGGCTGCCCCTCCCAGGATCCGCCTCCGCCGGCGCCGCGATCGCCCGCCCGGTCCCCGGGGCGTCGGCGTCCGTGAGCTCCGGGCCATGCGGCGGAGCCCGCTCGCCTACTTCGTCGGCCTGCGAACGCGCTACGGCCGGCTCGTCCGGATGCGCTTCGGCCCGGTCCGCTACTTCGCCGTCGCCGATCCCGAGCTCGTCACCCGCGTCCTCGTCGACGACGCCCGCGGCTACAAGAAGGGGATCGCGCTCGAACGAGCCCGCGTCCTCCTCGGCGACGGCCTGCTGACGAGCGAGGGGGACCTCCACCGCCGCCAGGCTCGACTCGCGGCGCCCGCGTTCGGTCGCCGCCGGATCGCGGGCTACGCGCCGACGATCCAGCGGCTCGCCGGCGAGACGTCGGACGGGTGGAGGGACGGGGGCGAGGTGGACGTCGCGGCCGAGATGACCCGCCTGACCCTCCGCGTCGTCGTGGCGACCCTGTTCGGCACGACCCTCGCCGCCGCGGAGGCCGACCGCATCGGGCTCGCCCTGACGAACGTGCTCGAGGACTTCGAGTGGCTCGTCACCCATCCCCTCGGCGGCGCCCGCGAGCAGGTCCCGACGCCGCGGGTGCGGCGGTTCCGCGCCGCCCGCGCGGTGATCGACGGGGCGGTCGACCGGCTGATCGCCGGACGCCGCGCCGGTACGGAACGCGGCGACGACCTCCTCTCCGCCCTGCTCGACGCGCGCGACGACGGCGGCTCGATGAGCGACGGGCTCCTCCGCGACGAGGCCGTCACGCTGCTCGTCGCGGGCCACGAGACGACCGCCAACTGGCTGACCTTCACCTGGCTGGCCCTTGCCGAGAACCCCGGCGTCCAGGCCCGCCTGCACGACGAGCTCGACGCCGCCGCGCTCGACCGGCCGATCGGCCTGGAGGCGGCCGAGCGCCTCCCGTACCTGCGCGCGGTCCTCGAGGAGTCCCTCCGCCTCTATCCGCCGGCCTGGGGCATCGGCCGTCGGGCGGTGCGCGACGGCGACCTCGGCGGGCACGAGGTTCCCGAAGGCGCGATCGTCTCGATCTGCCAGTACGTGATGCACCGCGATCCCGCGCTCTGGGCGGACCCGGAGCGCTTCGACCCCGCGCGCTGGCTCGATGGCCGCGCGGAGGCCGTCCCCCGCGGGGCGTACTTTCCGTTCTCCGACGGTCCGCGCCGCTGCATCGCCGAGCACTTCGCGCGCGCGGAGTCGCTGCTCGTGATGGCGACGCTGGCCCGGGACTGGACGCTTCGGCGGCCGGCTCGCGAGCCGGTCGTGCTCGACGCGAAGGTCACGCTCCGTCCGCGGGGAGGGCTGCCGATGGTCGCGCGACGCCGCCTGGCCCGACCCGCATCCGGCTGACGGGGACGGCGGGCCTCCGTGCGAACCCCCGGATCGCGGCCGCCGGGCGCTTCGGGGGAGCCCAGGCGCACCGCCCCTAGGATGACGACGCCGTGACGACCAAGCGCCTGGCGCTGATCAGCGCGATCCTCGCCTCGACCATCGCGGCGGTCGACTCGTCCGCGGTCAACGTGGCGCTGCCGGCGATCGGCCGCGACCTCGGCGGCGGGCTCGCCGGACAGCAGTGGATCTCCAACGCCTACCTGCTCACGCTGAGCGCGCTGATCCTGCTCGCCGGCTCCCTCACCGACCGGCTCGGCGAACGGCGGATCTTCGTCGCCGGCGTCGCCGGTTTCGGCGTCGGCTCGGCCCTCTGCGCGATGGCGCCGGACGTCACGACGCTCATCGTCGCCCGCGCCCTGCAGGGGGTCGCCGGAGCGATGCTCACCCCGGCCGCGCTCGCGATCATCGTCGCGGTCTTCCCGGCGGAGGAGCGCGGGGCCGCGATCGGGTCCTGGACCGCGTGGGGGGCGATCGGCGTGCTCGTCGGGCCCCTCCTCGGCGGCCAGATCGTCGACGTCGCCTCCTGGCGCTGGATCTTCCTGCTCAACGTGCCGCTGATCGGGATCGCGCTCGCCCTCGCCGCGGTCGCCGTCCCCGGCCGCCGGCTGGAGTCGTCGTCCGCCCTCGACTGGCCCGGCGCGGCGCTCGTCGCGAGCGCGCTCGCCGGCGTCTCCTTCGGCCTGATCGAGGCGCCCGTCCTGGGCTGGGCGCACCCTGGCGTGTGGGGTCCGCTGGTCGGCGGCGTGGGGCTCCTCGCCGCGTTCGTCGCGCACGAGCGCCGGACCGCGGACCCGATGCTCCCGCTCGCGCTCTTCGCGCGGCGGCGGTTCGCCGTGGCCAACGCGCAGACCCTCGCGATGTACGGCGGCCTGGGGATCTTCGGGTTCTTCCTCACCATCTACCTGAGCAGGTGGCGGGCTACAGCGCGCTCAAGGCCGGCGTCACGGCGCTCGTACCGACGCTCCTCGTGTTCGCCCTCTCCCGCGAGATGGGACGCCTCGCCGACCGCCTGGGCCCGCGCCCCTTCCTGACGGCGGGGCCGCTGACGATCTCGGCCGGGTTCCTGCTCCTGCTGCGGCTCGGAACCTCCGTCTCGCTGGGCGCCGACCTCCTGCCCGCGCTGGTCGTGCTCTCCCTGGGACTCGCGCTGACGGTCTCGCCGCTCACCGCGACGGTGCTCTCGGACGCCGACGAGGGCGATGCGGGCATCGCCTCGGCGGTCAACAATGCGATCGCCCGGACGGCCAGCCTGATCGCCGTGGCGGGCATCGGCGCCCTCGTCGCCGCCCACTACAGCGACGGGCTCGACCGGCGCATCGCGAACCGGCTCCCCGCCTCGAGCGCCTCGGCCGTCACCGCGGCGAAGCGGCGCACGTTCGCGAAGATCGATCCGGCGGCCGTGCCTCCCGCGCTCCGGCCCGCCGCCGAGCGGGCGAGCCTGGACGCCTCGCGCGACGCCTTCCATCTCGCGGCCGGGGTCGGCGCCGGGCTGCTCGCGATCGCCGGGCTCGGCGGCCTCGCGCTGGGCGGCCGGCCGCGCACCGCGGTCCGGGCGCGGGACTGCGCCGGCGGGCAGCTCGCCGGCGCCCCGGTTGCCGCCGCGGTCGAGCAGCGGGCGACCGCTCCGCTCGCGGCCCCGGCCGGGTCCGGAGCCGGCGTCGCCTGAGCGGGGCGCGAGCCCATCTTCGCTCCGTCTTATGCGCCTCAGCCCGGTCGCTTACGGGAGCCGGCGATCGTGGATGCAGCCTCACCCCCGAGGCCCGACCACCAGCAAGGAGCATCCCGTGAACACAGGATCGCGAGCCAGGAACTGGCTCCTCACCGCGGCACTCGCCGTCGGCGCCGCGGGCGGCGCCGGCGGGATCGCCGCGGCCGCCACCGACTCGAGCTCCGGCTCGACCGCAGCGGCCACCGCTCCGTCGACCACCGCCCCATCCACGCCGGCCGCTCCGGCCGCGCCGCCGACCGGCGCCGATCCGTCGAAGCTCGGCCACGGGCCGGGGGAGACGCTGCTGACCGGCGAAACCGCGGCCAAGGTCACCGCCGCGGCCAAGGCGGCGGTCCCGGGCGCCACCATCATCCGGGTCGAGACGAACTCGAGTGGGTCGTCGCCCTACGAGGCCCACACGCAGAAGGCCGACGGCAGCTACGTCACCGTCGAGGTCGACAGCTCGTTCAAGGTCACGGCCACGGACGCCGGGTTCGGCGGCCGGCCCGGTGGCCAGCACGGGTCCGACGGGTCCGGCACGTCCTCCGGGACGACGAGCGGGACGACGAGTGGAACGGGGCAGCCGCCTAGGACCTCGATCCCTCCGCTCCGTCGCCGGCCCCGTCGGAGCGGAGGGGCCGGGGGGAGAGAGAGGGAGTTCCGGAGGCGGCGTCGACCCGGGAACGGGATGGCGCCAGCTGCAGCCGGCCGCCGTCGCACGGGCGGGCACCGCCGCCCGCGCCCGGGCTCTCATATGCTCGGTCCGTGGCAACGCGCGTCCCAGGCCCCGCGGCGGCACCGCGGACCGGCCCCCGGCGGTGGCCGTGGATCGCCGCGGCCGCGGTCGTCCTGCTCGGGCTGATGGGCTTCGTCGCCGCGGTCGGCCTCTGGTCGGACGCGCGCCTGAAGGGGGATCCCTCCGCACTCGCGCGGGTCGAGATCGAGACGTTCGGCGGGTCCCTCGAGAGCGCGCGCGTGCTCGGGCCCGGCGGGGCGGTCGCCCTCGCCCAGGCCGGTGGCCGGCTGACGCCGCGCCAGCGGATCGCCTCCGGCCAGGTGGTGACCGTCGAGGCCGTGGTCCGGCGCCCGCGCTGGGCGGGATGGCTCGTCGGGGCGACCCGGACCGAGCGGCTGACCGTGAGGACGCCGGTGGCGAGCGTCACCTCGTCCTGGCTGACCGCCGCGTCCGGCGGCCGCCTCCAGGTCCCGTTCTCCGGACCGGTGGCCGCCGTCGCCTACACGGCGGGCGACTCGGGGAGCCGGCGCCTCGTCCGCGGTTCGCTGACGTCGATCTCGATCGCGACCGATGCGCCGGCCGGGTCCGCCCGGGTCGCGGTCGCCGCCCGCCCCTGGGAGCGCCTCGGGACCGCCGTGATCGTCCGCTGGTTCCCGCCCGCTCGACGACCGGTGGTGCTGGCCGATCCTGCCCCGGGCGCGACCCTGTCGCCGGCGGCGACGCTCCGCCTCACCTTCTCGGCCCCGGTGGCACAGGCGCTCGGAACCGCCACCCCGAGGCTCGTCCCGGCCACGCGCGGTCGCTGGCGGAGGACCGACGGCCACACGCTCGTCTTCACGCCCTCGGGCTTCGGCGCGCCGCTCGGTGGGCGCCTGCGCGTCGTCTTCCCCCATCCGGTCGCGGCGAGCGGCCCCTCCGGGCGGGCGCCGCGGGCGACGCGCGAGATCGCCTTTACCGTCCGGCCGCCCTCGACGCTGCGCCTGCAGCAGCTCCTCGCCGATGCCGGCTACCTGCCGGTCCGCTGGCTGCCCGCCGCCGAGCCGGTCGCGCGGACGCCGCGCGCCGAGGCGATCGCCGCCGTCGATCCCCCCGCGGGGCGCTTCGTCTGGCGGTATCCGAACGTCCCGCCGGAGCTCCGCCGCCTCTGGACGGCGGGCGCGGACGGGACGATCACGCGCGGCGCGGTGATGATGTTCCAGGACGAGCACCATCTCGCCGTCGACGGGATCGCGGGCCCGTCGGCCTGGCGGGCGCTCCTCGACGACGCGATCAAGCTCCGCCGTCGCCAGAGCGGCTACAGCTACGTCTACGTGCACCGCGACGTGCCCCAGCTCCTGACGCTCTGGCACAACGGGTACGTCGTCCTGACCTCGCCGGGCAACACCGGCGTTCCCGCGGCCCCCACCCAGCTCGGCACCTTCCCGGTGTTCGAGCACCTCGCGGTGGCGAGGATGAAGGGCACGAACCCGGACGGGACACGGTACGACGATCCCGGAGTGCGGTGGGTCAGCTACTTCAACGGAGGCGACGCGCTCCACGCCTTCAACCGGGCGTCCTTCGGCACGCCGCAGAGCCTCGGCTGCGTCGAGCTGCCGACCGCCTCGGCGGCGCGGCTCTGGCCGTACACGCCGATCGGCACCCTCGTCACCATCGAGTCGTGACCGGGCGTCGGCCGTCGGCGCGGGCCCTGGACGCTCAGCCCGCGCGGGGCCGGAACGGGCCCTCGTGCGCCTCGAGGTGGAGCTCGGCGCCGACGTAGGGGTGGCGTTCGGCGACGGCCTCGTTCAGCTCGACGCCGAGCCCGGGCGCCGTGGGCGGGATGACGTACCCGTCCTCCCAGGCGATCGGCCGCTCGAGCATCTCGGCGTGGAACCCGTCCCAGACGCCGATCCCCTCGAGGAGGAGGAAGTTCGGGATGCACGTCGCCAGCTGGATGTTGGCCGCCCCGACCACCGGCCCGCAGTACAGGTGCGGCGCCACCTGGGCGTAGTGGGCCTCGGCCATGCCGGCGATCTTCTTCGCCTCGAGGATGCCCGCCGACGCGGCCGAGGTTCATCTGCAGGATCGAGGCGGCGTTCGTCGCGAGCACCCGGGCGAACTCGTGCTTCGTCGTCAGCCGCTCTCCGGTCGCGATCGGGATCGAGGTCGCCGCGGCCACCCGCGCCATCGCCTCCGGCGATTCCGGCGGCGTCGGCTCCTCGAACCAGAGCGGGTCGTACCGCTCGAGGCGCCGCGCGAGGCGGATCGCGCCGGAGACGGTGAACTGCCCGTGGGTTCCGAACAGCAGGTCGCACTTGTCCCGACCGCCTCCCGGACCGTCTCGCAGAACGCCTCCGAGCGGTCGAGCGCCTCGAGGTCTCGGCTGGCGCGGATCGAAGGTCGAGTACGGGCCGGCGGGATCGAACTTCACGGCCGTGAAACCCGTCGCGCCACGTACTCCGTCGCGCGCGCGCGGCGGCCAGCTCGGGGTCGAGGTAGACGGGGCTTCGGTCGTTGTCGTCCGCGGCTCCCGGTACAGGTAGGTGTAGCTGCGCAGGCGCTCGTGCACGCTTGCCCCCCGAGCAGGTCGTAGACCGGCCTGTCGAGCGCCTTGCCGACGATGTCCCAGCAGGCCATCTCGATCCCGCTGAGGACGCACATCAGCGAGATGTCCGGGCGCCGCGAGTAGCCGCGGCCGTAGACGTTGCGCCACAGTCGTCTCGATCCGGAACGGGTCGGCGCCGATCACGTGCCGCGCGAACACGTCCTCGATCATCGCGACGATCGTGTGCGGCAGGAAGCTCGCCGCGTAGACCTCGCCGATCCCCTCGACGCCGTCTCCGTCGTCAGCTTAGGAAGACGAAGTACCGGCCGCCGTGGTGGGGAGGCGGGTTGCCGACGACGAAGGTCCGCAGCCTGGCGATCCTCATCGCGCCTCCTCGTCGTAGACGATGACGTTGCGGAGCGCGTCGCCGCGGAGGACCGAGGCGATCGCCTCGTTGATGTCGCTCCAGGGGGTAGCGGCCGGACACGAGCTCGTCGAGCTTCAGCCGTCCCTCCCGGTAGAGGCTCGACCAGTCGCGGGACGTCCACCGCGACGTGCGCCGAGCCCATCTTGCTGCCGACGATGCGCAGGCCGTCGGCGGCGAGCAGCCCGGGTCGAACGTCGTCGCGATGCCCGCGGCCGGCATCCCGACGATCACCACCGTGCCGCCCCGCCGCGCCAGCGACAGGCCCTGCTGGATCGCCGCCGGCGCCCCGACCGTGACGAAGACGTAGTCGGCGCGCCGTCCGCCCGTGAGCGCGGACACGGCCTCGCGCACGTCCTCGGTCGAGGCGTTGACCACGTGGCTCGCGCCGAACCGCGCGCGCGGCGTCCAGCTTGGCGGTCGGCGACGTCGACGGCGATGACCGTCCGCGGCGCTCGGCCAGCCGCGCGCCCTGGACGGCATTCAGGCCGACGCCGCCGCGGCCGACGACGACCACGCTCGAGCCCGGCTCGACGCCGGCCGGTGTTGAGGACGGCGCCGACGCCCGTGATGCACGCCGCAGCCGAGGAGCGCGGCGCTCGCAAACGGCACATCGCGCGGGATGGCGACGACCTGGGAGGCGTGGACGACGACGCGCTCGGCGAAGGCGCCGGTGCGAGGCCCTGGTGGAGGCGCTCCTCGCCCGCGCCGCGGAGGACGGTGCGCGCGGTCGATCGGGAAACGTTGCCTCGCAGAACACCGGCGCCCCCGACGCGCACGAGGGGCAGATCCCGCACGAGCGGATCAGCGTCACGACGACGTGGTCGCCGGGCGCCACGTCGCGTCGACGCCGGCGCCGACGGCGTAGACGACGCCCGCCGCCTCGTGGCCGTAGACCGCCGGCAGGACGCCGCCCCAGGCGCCCTCGGCGAAGTGGATGTCGCTGTGGCAGATCGCGCAGGCCGCGAGCCTGACCGCGACCTCTCCGGCCTCCGGGGCGGCGAGCTCGACCTCCTCGATGACGAGCGGCGCGCCGAACGCGCGGCAGACCGCGGCCCTCACTCCCATGTGGTCATCAAGGATCCCGTCGTTGGCACCGTGGGCGAGGCGCGCGGCATTGTGCCCGACCGCCATCCGGTTCGTCAACGGGACCCGGCCGGCGCCACGGTGGCGTCCGCGCGCGCCCCGCTCCGGGTGCGGCGACGGCCTGTATCCGGGTGTCGCCCGTTGACGGCCAGGAGCCGTCCGGGTAGTCTCCCGCGGGTTCCGGAGGTGGTGCGACGCGGCGCCCTCCAACCCCAGTAACCGGCGTCCGTCCGCGGGCCCGCCGTCGACGAGGAGGGCAGCATGCGAACGATCGGGCTCGCGCCCTTCGCCCGGAGAGCCGGGGAGACACCGCCGATCGCCGCGCCACGGCCCGCCCGGTCCTGCCCGCGAGCGACGCCGCTCGGCGATCGGGGTCGCTCCTCGCGCCGGTGCGGATCGTCCTCGTCCTGGCGGCGGCACGAAGGTTCGTCCCCCGTTCGCCGGGGAATGCGTACCATGCAGGGAAGACGGCGACTCCGCGCGCGCGGGTCGTCACGGGCTACCGGGGGCCACACGTGACAAGCAGTCCAACTCTGTCGGTCGGAACGAAGGCGCTCAGCGTCGCCGTCGTCGTCTGCTCCTACTCCGAGAAGCGGTTCGGCGACCTGGAGCTGACGATGGCGTCGATCGATCGGCAGTCGCGGACGCCGGACGAGGTCATCATCGTGATCGACCACGACGAGGCGCTCCTCGCCCGGACGAGCGCGGCGTTCCCGGACGCGACCGTGATCGAGAACGACGGCGGCTCGGGGCTCGCCGGCGCGCGGAACTCGGGCGCCGAGGCCACGACGACCGACGTCGTCGCCTTCCTGGACGACGACGTGGTGGCCGAGCCCGGCTGGCTCGCCGAGGCGATGGGGCCGCTCGAGGATCCGCACGTCGTCGGCGTCGGCTGCCGCATCGATCCGCAGTGGGACGAGGGCCGGCCCGGCTGGTTCCCGTTCGAGTTCCTCTGGGTCGTGGGCTGCGACTACCGGGGGATGCGCGACCGCGGCGAGATCAGGAACCCGATCGGGGCGGCGATGCTGGTCCGGCGCGACGCCATCGTCGCCGTCGGCGGCTTCGGCGCCGGGCTCGGCCGGACGGCGACCACCCTCGACGGGTGCGAGGAGACGGACCTGGCGATCCGGATCAAGCGCCAGGACGAGTCCGCCCGCTTCGTGCGCGCACCAGAGGCCGTCGTCGTCCATCGCGTGACGCGCGACCGCCACACCCTGTCCTACTTCCTCCGCCGGTGCTTCTCGGAGGGGCGGTCGAAGCGGCGCCTCGCTCGCCGCGTCGGCGCCGACGCGGCGCTCTCGGCGGAGCGCGGCCACGTGGTCGAGCTCCTGCTCCGGGGCGTGCCGCGCGAGGTGACCGGGCTCGCCCGCGGCGACCTCGGCGGCCCGGCCCGGGCGGTCGCCCTGATCGTCGGGCTCGGAGCGACGACGCTCGGGTACGTCGCCGGCTCCGCGGGCGACGCGTAGGCCTCCCCGCCCTCGCCCGGGCGGCGCGGCCTCGAGGAGCCGCCCCCGGCTGGCCCCCTCAGGCCTTCGTGGCGACGAGCTTGATCGCCGTCAGCGGCGTCGCCGCGGGCCGCCGCCAGCGGGTCGGGAGGGGGGCGATCGCCCGCTCGGCCGCGGCGATCGCGCGGAGGGGAACGCGGATCGGGGCGACGTGGCCGCCGACCGAGACGATCGCCCGCACCCGCGCGAACCCGGCGCGACGGAGGAGCGCCGCCTGCTCCGACAGGGTGTACTCGCGGAGGTGCAGCCCGGTGGCCGAGTCGGTGAAGTGCCGCGACACGTCCCACGGACCGGAGAGCCGGTTCGGGGTGATGTACAGGCACCGCCCCCCCGGCCGCAGTGCCCGGAAGGCGCTCGCCAGCTGGACCGCGGCGTCGCGCTCGTGAAGGTGCTCGAGCACCTGGTTGGCGTACACGCAGTCGACGCTCGACGGCTCGAGCGGGAGCTCCAGCCCGTCGAACACCCGGAGCTCGAAGTTCTCCGGCAGCTCGTCGCGCAGCAGGAGCCCGGTCGTCACGTCGACCCCGACGACCTGGCGGACGAGCACCGCCATCTGCACCCCCACCTCGCAGTCGCCCGGGCCGACCTCGACCAGCGTGTCGCCCGGGCCGCAGAGCCGGCGGAGGAGACGCACCTGCATGGCCGCGGCCGCCGCACGCGCCGAGGGATCCGCGGCCTGCTCCAGGAGCGGGTGGTCCGGCACGCGCTCCAGGCGCTCCCGGTAGAGCTGGCCGTAGAGCGCCCGGCGCTCCGCGTCGCTCGCGGCCCGGAGCCGCCCGGCGAACTCGCGCTCGACGGCGTAGAGCCGCTGCTGGAGATCGCTGGGCCCGGCGGGGGCGCGGCCGCGTCGGAGCCGCGACGTCGCGTTCACCACGGCGCCCTGGGGGGTTCGGAGCCGGCGGCGCGCCGGCCGGTGCGGCGACGTGGAGCGGTGATCCGGGGGACATCGCCGGCAACGATACCCGCGTCCGGCCGATGCGCACGGGTCGGCCGACCGGCGTCCGGGAGGGCGGCCCGCTGGGCCGTCGCCGCCGTCTCGCCCGCTCGCGAGGGTCCGCTCGCCCCGGCCGCCCGGCGTACAATGGCCGCGAGGAACGCAGTGGTGGAACCCGCCACGTCGGCGATCACCGATCTTGGCGAGGATGCTCACGTGACGACGAGGCGCGGATCGGAACGGCAGGGGCGCCTCGTCCGGGCCCTCGGCTCCGTCGTCGGGCGGATCGGCGCCGCACCGCTCGTGGCGCTGTACCGGGTCATGAGCAGGATCGTCGGCGAGCCGGCCTCCTTCCGGGCGTTCTCGGAGACGCTCTCGCTGATCCCCGGCGACCTCGGGGTCTACGTCCGCCGCCACGCCTACCGGGGCACGATCGCCCGCTGCGGGGGCGAGCTCTCCGTCGGCTTCGGGACCATCCTCAGCTCGTCGGCGCTCGAGATCGGCGACGACGTCTACATGGGGCGCCAGTGCCTGATCGCCCAGGCCAGGATCGGCGACGGGGCGATGCTCGCCGACCAGGTGCGGGTCATCTCCGGCCGGCACGGCATGCGCCCCGGGGTGCCGATGCGGCTCCAGGCGTCCAGCTACGAGCCCGTCGAGATCGGCGAGGACGTCTGGATCGGCACCGGCTCGACCATACTCGCGGCGATCGGCGCCGGCGCCGTCGTCGCCGCGGGCACCGTCGTCACGAAGCCCGTCCCGGGAAACGTCCTCGCCGCCGGCGTGCCGGCCCGGGTGATCCGGGAGCGCACCTAGGATGGATCGCGGGCGACGCCGTCCCGGCGTCGTGGCGTCGGGCTACCTCCTGAGCGTCAACGGCATCGTCTCGTCGGGTCTCGGCTTCCTCTTCTGGGTGGCGGCCGCGCGGCGCTTCACCGCGAGCGACGTCGGCTTCGCCGCGGCGATCTCGGCGGGTGTCGCGGTCCTCGCCGGCGTCGGGGTGCTCGGGCTCAACAGCGCCTTCCTCCGGTACGTCCCGCTCGCCGCCGACGGGTGGCCGCGCCTCGTCGCCCGCGGCTACGCGGTCGCGATCGCCGCGACGGCCGTCCTCGCCGCGGTCGGCGGCCTCGTCGCCTCCCGCACGAGCTCGGAGTTCGCGCGCCTCGACGAGAGTCGCTGGGTCCTCGTCCTCGTCGCCGCGAGCGTCGTCTGGACGGTCTTCTCGCTCCAGGACACCGTGCTGATCGCGCGCCACTCGCCCCGCATCGTGCTCGCGGAGAACACGACGGTCGGCCTCGCCCGGCTCGCCCTCCTGCCCTTCTGGAGCGCCGCCTCGGCCTACGACCTCGTCGTCGCCTGGATCGTGCCGACGGTCCTCGGCGTAGTCGTCATCAACGCCTACCTCCTCGTCGCGCGCCCGCCCGCCGACCGCCGCGGGACACGGGAGGGACGCGCGGGCCTCCTGCGCTACTGCGCCCTCGCCACGTTCGGCTCGGCCTCGACCGGGCTCACCGCCAGCTTCACCCCCGTGCTCGTGACCGCGCTCGCGGGGGCCAGGGAGAACGCGGCGTTCTTCCTCTCCTGGTCGATCTCGATCGCCCTCCAGGTCGTCGCGACGAGCATGTCGTCGCCCCTGACGGTGAGCATCGCCCGCGGCGGGGACGTCACGGCGGCGGTCAGGCGCGTCCTCCGCCACTGCCTCTTCGTGCTCGGCTCCGCCGCCGTGGTCGCCCTCGCGGTGGGGCCCTGGCTCCTCCAGCGGGTCGGCTCCGCCTACGCCCCGCCACGGCTCCTGCTGGCGCTGCTCCTCGCCGGCGCGGTCGTCAACGGCGCCGTGATCGTCCTCTTCGCCGTCCCCCGGGGAGTGGGCAACGTGGCGCCCGTCGCCGCCATCCAGTGGGTCTCGACCCTGATCCTGCTCGGGGTCTCGGCCTGGGGCATCCGCCGGGAGGGGGTGATCGTCGTCGGCTGGGCGAGCCTCGCCTCCCAGCTCGTGGCGCTCGCGATCTCGGTCGCGGCCTACCGGACGCTCCTTCAGCGCCACGTGCCTCCGCGGCCCGTTGCCCCCTGAGCGCCATCCGGGCAGCGGTTCGGGCTCGGCCCCGGGGGCCAGGTCGGGGTTCAGGCGGGGACGACGGAGCCCGTCACCCGAGCGAAGACGGCCTCCAGCCGCGGCAGGACCTCGGCGGCCTGGAAGCGGCGAGACCGGATCCGCGCCGCGGCGCCAAGGCGATCCCGCAGCTCCTCGTCGTCGATCAGGCGGCGCATCGCCTCCGCGAGTGCCCCGACGTCGCCGGCCGGCACGAGCAGGCCGCTGACGCCGTCCTCGATCATGTCGACGTGCCCCCCGGGTCGCGTCCCGATGACCGCGCGGCCCCGGCTCATCCCCTCGTAGACGACGCTGCCGAACGGCTCCGGCCAGCGGGAGGGGAGCACGCCGAAGAGGCTCCGGTCCCAGGCGGCGAGGACCTCGGGGATGGTCGCGTCCTCGATCACCCGGACCCCGTCGGGAAGCACGGCCGGCGTGTCGCGCTCCCGGGTCCCGACGAGGACGAGCGGGGGCGGGTCGTCGAGGCGCCGGTAGGCAGCAAGCAGCTCCTCGACCCCCTTCTCGCGGCGCAGCGCGCCGACGAAGAGGAGGAACGGCCGCCCGACGGCCGCGAGCTGGTCGATCACCGGCCCGGAGCCGCTCGCCGCCTGCTCGTCGCCCTCGCGGAAGCTCGGCACGACCTCGTCGACGAGCGTCGGCCGACCGTGGAGGAGGTCGCGGAAGACGATCTCGCGCACGTAGCCGGAGACGCTGACGGTCGCCGTCGCAGCCCGCCGGAGGAGCGGCCGCGTCAGGCCGACCCCGATCGTGGCGGCGATCCCCTTCGGGGCGCCGTAGTAGTCCGAGGCGCAGGGAAAGCAGCGCCTCGGCGCCGGCCCGGGGCAGATCCGACCCTCGTAGACGAGCGTGCGCTTCGGGCAGGTGTAGCCGTAGTCGCGCGAGACCAGCACCAGGGGGATGCCGGTGCCGCGGAGGGCGAGGGCCGCCGACGAGGCCAGCCCGCCGTAGGCGTGGACGACATCGGGACGGTAGGACCGGAGGAGGCGGCGGAGGGCGAGGGTGGACACCGGGTCGGGGAACGGGGGCTGATGGCGCTGTCCCGGCCCGCAGAGGCGGGGGACGGCCGTTCGCAGCTGCCGGACGCGGTGCACCTCCACCGGCCCGTCCTGCTCCACGTCGGCGGCTCCCCGGTACCAGATGGTCGCGACCGCGACCTCGTGGCCCCGGGCGACGAGGCCGCGGGCGAGGAGCCGCGTCTGCCGATGGGCGCCGCCGATGAACGGCGGGTAGTAGTCGCTGACGACGAGGATCCGCACGCTCGCCCCTAGCCCCCCTGGAGGACGATCCGCCGGTAGGCGACGCCCGGGGCGTCGACCCGTTCGAGGACGACGACCGCGCGGGCCCGAGGCGAGGCGGAGAAGGTCGCCGTCCGCCGGCCGCCCGGGCGGAGCGAGAAGGAGGTCGCGAGCCCGCGCTGGCCCTCGACGGCCACGCGCAGGGTGTAGGACGTCGTCCGCGCCTCCGCCGACCAGACGTCCACCGCCACGCCCGACGCGTCCCGGTGGCCGCCGAGGAGGGTGTAGGCGCCGCCGGCGCGGACCCGCGGAGTGCCGGAGGCGGCGTACAGGGCGACGGCGCCGATCCCGGCGACGGCGACGGCGACGGCGACGACGAGCATGGCCGGAAGCGCGGGGCGCCCCCCGCCGGCCATCCGGACGAGGGCCGCGGCGCCGAGGGCGGCGGTCAGGCCGCCGAGCGTGGCGAGGACCGTCGACCTCCCGTAGCCCGCCGTCGAGACGGAGAGGGCGAGGGCGAGGGCGATCGTCAGCGCGAGGCTCGCGACCGTCGCGGCCACGAGCCGCTCGGCGAGCCCGGGGCGCCACGGAAGGACGAGCGCCTGGAGGGCCCAGCCGGGCGCGAGGAGCACCAGGAGCGCGGCGAGCGGCGCCGTCACGCCGGCCGGCAGGCTCGACGGCGAGAACGCCGCGGCGACCCCGAGGAGCCCGCAGACGGTGGCCGCGACGAGGGTCCCGTCACGGCGTCGCACCGACGACGCTCCTCAGGTCGTAGACGGCGATGTCCCCCGAGTCGGCGATCCGGCTGCCGCCCGTCGCGTCGAACTTCCCGACGAACGCGGCGGGGCGGATGGTCGAGTGGTCGCCCGACGTCGGGAAGTAGTAGCCCCGCATGTTGTCCGTGCCGATCGACCGTCGGTCGACGACGGCGAAGCCGAGGCCGAGCTGCGCGAACCTCTCGACCTGCCAGCGTGGGAAGCCCGGCGAGTCGAGGATGTCGGTGACGTAGGGCTCGCGCCCGGCGTAGGTGTCGACGCGGGCGAGCACCGGCAGCGTCCGCCCGTCCGCCTCGTTGGCCAGGACGCGGGCACGCGGCGGAGCGACGTCGCGGAACCAGCGCGCGACGGCGACCGGCTGCGAGTCGAGGGTCGCGCCCTCCGCCTCCGTCCGGTACGTCCAGGGCAGGCGCAGGTCGGTCGGCCAGCCCGCGATCACGCCGGTCGTCGCGGCCAGGCCCGCGGCGACCGCGACCACCGCCGTCCGCAGCCGCAAGCGGTCACCGCCGTCCACGACCGTCGCGGCGCCGAGTCCGACGACGACGACGAGGCCCACGAAGAGCAGCGAGGAGAGCCGGTTGCCGACCTCCCAGGCGCCGGGAGCGAGGCGCGGCCCGAGGCTCGCGAAGTAGGCGACGGCGAGGACGAGGAGGATCGGCACGACGGGGTCCGCGCGCCGCCGCCAGGCTGCCCGCAGCCCGAGGATGGTCAGCGCGAGCAGGACGCCGAGGCCGAGGATCTCGACCCCCCGTTCGGCGACGGGCGGCGTGACGACGATCTGCCCCTGCTGGCGCTGCTCCTCGGCTCGGGAGAGGGCGCCGAAGACCGAATCGGCCGTCGAGGAGGCGATGGTGCCGATGTACGAGAACGTGTCCCGGGCGACGAGCGAGAGCCAGACGGCCGTGGCGACGACCGCGAGCGCGGCGAGGGCGAGGACGTGCTGGGACCCAGCGGCGCGCCCGCGCCGCATCGCCAGGAGGACGCCGGCGAGGAGCACGATCGCCGCCAGCGACGTCACGTGGTGCGTGACCGCGATCGCCAGGATGCCGAGGCCGCCGATCACGGCGAGCCCGTGGCGCCGCCGGCCGGCCCGGCCGGGATCGGCGTCGTCGGCCTCGACGTCGAGGATCCCGACCACCATCGCGAGCACGCCGACGAGGAGCGGCAGCGCGATCGACTCGTAGGCGTACTGGCCGCTCCAGAACACGAAGTTCGGGGCGGCCGCGTAGAAGGCGCACCCGATCCCGGCGATCCGGGCCGAGCGCGTCGCCCGCTCGACGACGAGGAAGAGCGCGAGCATGAAGAGGATCCGCGCGCCCCCGATCAGGATCAGGCCGGCCGTCGAGACCGAGATCCCGGACGCGGAGGCCAGCACGGCGGTGGCCCCGGCGAGCCCGGGGTAGGAGGACGTGACGGCGATCGTCGGATTGCCGTTGAACAGGTGGCCGGTCGCGAGCGCCTCGACGGCGTTGTAGCGGTGGACCCACTGTCGGAGTAGACGAGCCAGGGGTCGTTCAGGGCCTTGACGACGTAGAGCGCGAGGCCGAGCCAGGCGACCAGGGCGAGGCGCTCGCCCCGTCCGGCGGCCCGCCCGAGGAGCCGCAGGACCGGCGGCAGGAGGACGACGGCGAGCCCGATCCAGAAGAGCTGCGCGGTCCGCTCCCCGTCGCGGGCGGCGGCGTCGAGGGCGGCCACGGTCGCGAGGCCGGCGACGCTCACGGCCACGGCGAGCGGCAGGAGCAGCGAGAACCGGACGTTCTCCGCCGCCGAGTCGGTGGCGGAGAGCCCGGCCTCCGGGGCCTCCTCCTCGGCGAGCGTCGGCCCGGTCGTCATCCGCCGCCGCCCCCCGGCCGGGCGGACGCGGACGCCCGACCGGTCGCGCCACCGGATGCCGGCGGGCGGGCGGCGGAGGTCCCGCGGGCGGCCTCCGCGCGGGCGGAGGAGCCCGGGCCGACCCGCGGCGGCGCCGGCAGGCGGGCCGGGACGGAGGGACCGGATCGGCTCCTCGGCCGAGGAGCTCGGACGTGGTGTGGGCGGCGCGGCATCGGAGCCGGCGAAGTGTCCCCATGGGACCCCCCCGTCCGGGGGACTGCGGTCGGCTCCGGACGGATGTCCGCGAACGGCCGGGGCGCCCGACCGGCGCCCCGGCGCGGAGGCGGCGGGCCTGGTCGGGCCGGCGCCGGCCCTAGAATCGCGCCGTGCGCGTCCTCCAGGTCGACCTCGGCTCGCCGGCGACGGGGGCCGACGGCATCCCCGTCGCGATCGCCAGCCTGACGGCGCCGCTCCTCGAGCTCGGGATCGAGAGCACGCTCGAGAAGACCTCCCTCCAGGGGCTCCGGCGGAGCCTCGCCGACGCCGCCGACGTCCGCGAGCGGCTCCGGCGCGAGCGCTTCGACCTCGTCCACCTCCATTCGGCGTTCCGCCCGGCGCACGTCCGGCTCGCCGCCGGGCTGCGGCGCCTCGGCCTGGGCTACGTCGTCAGCCCGCGCTCGGCGCTCGCCGGGCCGGCCCTCCGCCGGGACGCGGCGCGCAAGCGGCTCTGGATCGGGGTCTTCGAGCGCCGCTACCTGTCGCGTGCGGCGCGGGTCGTCTGTCTCAGCGCCGTCGAGGCGGAGGACGTCGGGCGAGTCGCGCCGCGGGCGCGGACGGAGGTCGTGCCGAACGCCGCTCCGGCCACGGGCGTCGAGCTGGAGCGGGCCCCGGCCGGCGCTCCGAGCCTCGTCACGCTCGCCCGCTACGACGTCCGCCAGAAGGGCCTCGACCGGCTGGTCGAGATCGCCCGGCGGTGCCCCGCCGTCACGTTCTCGGTGTACGGCGACCGCGACCGCAACGAGACGGCCGCGGTCGACCAGTTGCTCGCCGCCCTGCCCGCGAACGTCCGCTTCCTACCGCCCGTCGGCCCGCGCGAGAAGGCGGAGATCCTCGCGGGCGCCACCGCCTACTTCGCCCCGTCCCGCTGGGAGGGGCTCTCGATGTCGATCCTGGAGGCACTCCGGGCCGGCGTGCCGTGCATCACGTCGGCGTACGCCGCGCGGACGCTCGGCCGAGCCGCGGAGCACGTGCTGGTCCTCCCGGACGAGGTCCTGGACGGGGACCCCGCCGGCGCCGCGCGCCTGCTCGTCCAGGCGCTCGGCGACGAGCGGCGGCTCGCCGAGCTGGGCGCCGCGGGCCCGCGGGCGGTGGCGCGCGAGTTCGACCCCTCCGCGGTGGCCGAGCGGCTCGCCGCCGTCTACCGTGCGTCCGCTCCGCCACCTGCGGTCTGACGCGGACGCCCCCGTCGCGCCGTGACAGAGTGTGGGCATGCTCCCGGCCGAACGCCCGCGCCACGCCCGCACGCTCTTCGCCGGGCTCGGCGGCGACTACGACCGCTGGTCGGCCGATCCTCAGCTTCGGGCAGGACCCTCGCTGGCGGCGCTTCCTCGTCGAGCCACTGTCCGGCGGAGCCGGGCGGGCACGTCCTCGACGTCGCGACCGGCACGGGCCTGGTCGCGCGGCACGCTCGCCCACCGCTACGGCTGCCGCGTCACCGCCGTCGACCAGTCGCCGGAGATGCTCGCCGGGGCCCGGGCGCGCCTCGAGCGCGTCCCGTCGCCGGGCCGCTCGTGACGCTCGTGGAGGGACCGGCCGAGGCGCTGCCGTTCGACGACGCGTCGTTCGACGGCCTCACCTGCACCTACCTCCTGCGCTACGTCGCGGACCCGCGCCGCGGTCGTCCGGGAGCTGGTGCGCACCGCTGCGCCCCGGTGCGCCGCTCGCCTACCTCGACTTCGCGCTGCCGCCGCGGGGACCGCTCCGGCTGGCGTGGGACCTCTACACCGGCGTCGGCCTGCCGGGCGCGGGGCGTCTCGTCTCGCCGGCCTGGTACGAGGTCGGCCGGTTCCTGCGCGGGAGCATCCGCGACTTCTGCGCCGTCTACGACCCGCCGACGGCCTGCGCCGGCTCTTCGCCGACGCCGGCCTCGTCCGGGTGCGGGTGCGACGGCTCTCGCTGGGCGGCGGCGTGGTCGTCTGGGGCCACCGCGATGGTAGGCTGATCGGGGGCCCGACCCGACCCGCGTTCTACGCGCTGGAGCCGGGCGGCTGGCGCGACTACGTCACCCTCCTCCACCCGCCGTACACCGCCTGGCACCTCAGCTACGTCGCCATCGGGGCCGCGCTCAGCGGCACCGTCGATGCGGGACGGCTGGCGGCAGCCCTCGCCGCGTTCGCGCTCGCCGTCGGCGTCGCCGCCCACTGCCTCGACGAGCTGCACGGCCGCCCGCTCGCCACCCGGGTGCCCTCGCCCGTCCTCGTCTCGCTCGCGGCGGTCGCCCTGGTCGCCGCGGCGGGCATCGGCGTGGCCGGGGCGGTGGCGGTCGGCTGGGGCTTCCTGCCCTGGGTCGCGGCCGGAGTCCTCCTCGTCCTCGCCTACGACCTCGAGTGGGGGCGGCCGCGCGGTCCACAGCGACCTCGGCTTCGCCCTCGCCTGGGGCGGGTTCCCGGTCCTCGCGAGCGCGGCGTCGCAGGGCGGCGTGGACGCGGCGGTGCTCCTCGGCGCCGGGTTCGCGGTCCTGACGAGCCTGGCCCAGCGGCGGCTGTCGAACCAGGTCCGGGCCCTCCGCCGCCGGGCGGTGGCGGTCGGCGGCGAGATCGCCTGGCGCGACGGGACGCGGAGCGGGCTCGACGCGGCCGGGATCACGGGACCGGCGGAGGCCGCGATGCTCCTCCTGGCCGGAGCCCACGTGGCGCTCGCGGCGGGGCTCGTCCTCGCGGCGGCCTGAGGCGTCACCCACGGCTCCGGCCGGTGGCGCCGCGGTGGCGGGCGTCGGCGGTCCAGGGCGCCGACGTCAGCTCCGCCGGCCCGTCCGCTCCTGCAGCTCGTCGATCAGCTTGGACGCCTCCGCCTTCGTCAGCTCCTCGGGCACGTCGACGCCGGCCTCCTGGGCGAGCGTTCCGAGGTACGAGCGCTGGGCGCCGGTGATCGGCTCGTCTCCGGTGGTCCAGTCGTCCGGGTGCTTGGAGGGGTTCTCGTTCGGTGCCTGGTCGCTCATGCCCGGTGGTCTCCCCGCGCCACCAGGTGCGAAACCGTCCCGCGCCGAACCCGGCGGTCGGTCACCCGGCGAGCGCACCGGCGACGAGGCGGAGGTCCTCCACGAACGCTTCCAGCTCCTCCTCGCGGCGGTCGCCGGGCGCGCGCAGGATCGAGGACGGGTGCACCGTGGCGATCGTCGTCATCCCCTCCGGCCCGTCCGGAACGCGGCCGCGACCGGTCGTCACGCGGAAGCCCGGGCCGAGCACCGACTGCGCCGCCGTCGCGCCGAGGAGCACGAGGACGCGCGGCGCGATCGCGGTGAGCTCGGCCCGGAACCACGGCTGGCAGGCGACCACCTCCGTGCGGCTCGGCTTCTTGTGGATCCGCCGGCCGCCCCGCTCCTCCCACTTGAAGTGCTTGACGGCGTTCGTGCGGTAGACGACGCCGGGCGCGATCCCGGCGCTCTTCAGGGCCTGGTCGAGCAGGTGCCCCGCCGGTCCGACGAACGGCTGGCCCAGCCGGTCCTCGCGGTCGCCCGGCTGCTCGCCGAGGAGGAGCACCCCGGCGTCGTCCGGGCCCGCGCCGAACACCGTCTGGGTCGCGTCGCGCCACAGGTCGCAGCCGCGGCAGCCCTCGGCGGCGGCGCGCAGGGACGGGACGTCGCGATCCGGCGGCAGGAAGCGGGCGGCACCGGGATGGGCGGGGGACGGCACAGGGACCTCCTCGAGGACGGCGGGTTCTTGCGGGGACGGGACGCTTCCGGCTCGTCTCCCTCAACTCCCGGCCGGAGCGCGGGCGAGCCACGGGTTGACGGCGATCGCGAGCGCCGCGGCGAGCAGGCCGCCGAGGACGAGCAGCCGCAGCGGGCCGTGGCTGCCGGCGTAGGCGAGCACCGCGACGACCGATGCCGCGCAGGCTGTGGCGGCGACGGCCGGGAGGAGCCACCCGCCGCCGGCCTCGCGGTGGAGGAGGACGCAGCCGACGTTGACGCAGGCGAAGAGCGCGAGGAAGATCGCGCTGCCGATCAGGCTGATGCTCGAGACGTTGGCCAGGTTGACGACGACGAGCGCGCCGCCGACGGTCACGAGCAGCCCGAGGACGGGCTGGCCGGTGACGTCGCGGGTGAAGTCCTCGGGCAGCTCCCCGGACTTCGCCATCACGTACGTGAGCCTCGCGGTCCCGTACAGGGTCGCGTTCAGCGCGCTCGCGGCGGCGGCGGCCGCGGCCAGAGCCAGCGCGGCGGCGCCGACGGAGCCCAGGTAGGCGTCGGCGGCCCGGCCGAGCGCGTCGCCGCCCTCCGCGACCACCCGCCGCGGCCCGAGGGCCCCGAGCGCGGCGAGGGTGACGAGGGTGTAGAGGACCGCCGTTCCGCCGATCGAGAGGTAGAAGGCGCGCGGGAGGATCCGCGCCGGATCCTCCGTGTCGGCGGCCGTGTTGCCGATGAGCTCGAACCCCTCGTAGGCCAGGAACGCGATCATGCCCGCGACCACGGCGGAGCCTCCGATCGACCCGTGCGGCGGCAGGATCCGCCGCGTCTCCGCGCTCGCAAGCCCGCGAACCGCGAGCACCGCGAGAATGCCGGCGGTGCCCCAGACGAGGATGGTCTGGGTCCGCGCCGCCGCCCGGGCCCCGACGAGGTTGAGCACGGTGAGCACGACGATCGCGCCGTTTCCGAGCGCGCGCCCGGCGGAGCGTCCGGAGAGGCCGAAGAGGTCCGCCGCGTAGGTGGCGAACGTCACCGCGTAGAGCGCGAGCATCATGAAGTACCCGAGCCAGAGCAGCACGTTCAGGGTGCCGGCGAAGGCGGTCGGACCGAAGGCGCGGTTGAGGAGGGTCACGGTGCCGCCCCGCGACGGATAGCGCGCCGAGAGGCGGGCGTAGGACGTTCCGGTGAGCAGGGCGATCACCCCGCCGAGCGCGAACGCCAGGTAGGACGACGTCCCGGCGATCTCGGTCGCCACCGGCACCACGGCGAAGATCCCGCCGATCATCCCGCCGACGCCGATCGCCGTGGCGGCGGCGAGGGTCACCGGACGATCCGCTCCCTTGGCCACGAGACGGGTGGTCCCAGGACGACGGCCGGGCGAAACGCCCGATCCCGGCCCCGGGGCGACGAGTGGCGGCGTTCGGGGGGCGCTACCCGGCGGTCACCCTGACGCGGCCCCAGGCGTTGTTCACGTAGCCCTTCGGATTCCACAGGCTCCGCGGGTGCTCGGGCTGGCTCGCGGCGGCGCTGTCCCAGGCGCGGACGGTGATCTCGTGACCGCCCGCGGGAAGGTCGAGCTCGAGGCGCCAGAGCCGCCACGCCCAGCGCCCGAGGTCGTCGAGCAGGTCCGCCTGGCGCCAGGACGCCCCGCCGTCGATCGACACGTCCACCCGGGCGACGTGACGGTCGCCCCCGGCGAACGCGTAGCCCCGGACCTCGAGCGGGCCGGCTGGCACGCGTGCGCCGTCCTCGGGGACGAGCACGTCCGCGTTGAGCGCGGCCTCTCCGAGGGCCAGGCCCCGACCGGGGCCGGGGAGCTCGTCGGGGGGCAGGAGCCGGTAGACGGTCTCCTGGAAGAAGCCGTCGAACGGCGCGTCGCGGACCTCGACCTCCGTGAGCCACTTGACGCTGCGCGCCCCGATGTAGCCGGGGACGACGGCCCGCAGCGGCGCGCCGTGCACCGGGGCGAGGTCCTCGCCGTTCATCGACCAGGCGAGCAGGACCTCGGCCCTCAGCGCCTTCTCGAGCGGTACCGAGGCCCCGAAGCGCTGCGGCGGGTCCGCCTCCTCCGAGCGGTCGGCGCCGACGAACGCGACGTGCGCGCCGCCGCTGCGGAGCCCGGCCTCCTCGAGGAGGTCGGCGACGGCGACGCCGCGCCAGACGGCGGTGCCCGTCGCGCCCGGTCCCCAGGGTGCCTCGCCGGGGATGTCGCGGACCGCGATCAGGCCCTCCCGCCGGTTGCCGGCGCACTGCAGGGTGGCCGTCACCTCCCGCTCCGGGAATCGCCCGCGGAGATCGTCCAGCGACAGCCGGAGCGTGCGCTCGACGAGCCCTCCGACCTCCAGGCTCCAGGCCGGCCGGGCGCGGGGGACCGCCCCGTGGCAGCGCGCGTAGAACACGTCCACCGGCGTGACGGAGGCCTCGGCCAGGGCGGATCGCGGCGGCTCGGCGTTGAAGGGCTCGGCCTCGTGGACGATCATGCCCGCCCGCTTGCCGAAGGAGCCCATGGGCTGATGCTACCCCGAGCCGCCATCCGGCGGCCGGGCCGGCTCAGGCGCGGCGGAGGAGACTGCTCATCAGCTCGGAGACGATCCAGATCCGGGCGATCCGGTCGTCGACGATGGTGAAGAGGTCGATGCCGATTCCGGTGAGGAGCCGGCCCGAGGGCGCCGTGCCGTCGGGGCCGGGCATGGCCGCGACGTGGCGGCCGGACTGGCGGAAGGCGACGGCGCTCCGATCGCCGGCGTCGAACCGGTCGACGACCTCGATCCGGAGGTCCGCGAGCGCAGCCTGCGCGCCTCGCGCCCGCTCGACGAGGGCAGCCACGGACACGTCGGTCCCGTTGATGACCACCGGGTCGGCGTACGCCGATCGGAACGCCTCGACGGCCGCGTCGCCGGCCGGCAACGACTCGGTCCACAGCCGCACGGCACGGTCCACCGCGTCGGTCACGGCGGCAGTATCGCCCGCCGCTCCGGCGCACGCCAGCGCACTTCCTGGACCGGGGCCGTCGCGGGCCCGGAGCCTCCGCCGCGCGCGTCCGAGGGAGCCCCGACCAGGGCGTCCCACTCGGCGGGGTCGACGACCGGCGCCCGCAGCGGCGGCGGGGCGCCGGCGCGGAGTCCGTCGAGCATCAGCTCGACCTGCCGCGTCCAGACCCCGGGCGCGGTGACCGTCGCGTCGACGAGCAGGGCGACCGTGCGCAGGAGCGAGGCGGCGTCCTCGCGCGTGAGATCGGCGCGGAGGGCGCCGCTCCGCCGTCCGTCCGCGAGGAAGGCGTCGAGGCTCGCCCGGAGCTCGAGTCGCAGGGGCCGGGAGGCGGCCGAGTCCCACGAGCAGTGGCCCCGGACGCCGCTCCGAGCGACCGCGGCGGCGTAGGCCCGGACGAAATCGGCGAGTCGCTCCCCGGCCGGGCTCTCGTCGCGGGCCCGCCGCAGGATCGCGTTGACCTCCTCGAAGAAGGGCTCGGCGATCGCGTCGATCAACCGCTCGCGGTCCGCGAAGTGGCGGTAGACGGTGCCGACGCCGACGCCGGCCCGCTCCGCGACCTCCCGGACCTCGAACGCAGGGCCGCGGGCGCGATAGACGGAGATGGCCGCGGAGAGGACCCGCTCGTGGTTGCGCACCGCGTCGCTGCGCCTGCTCATCCGCGGTGCAGCCGCTCGCCGATCGCGAGCCCGGCCTCGGCCGGTCCCATCACGCCCCCGTCGACGCCGAGGAGGTCGAACTCGTGAGCCTCGAGGTCCGTGGGCCGGCGCGCCGCGCGGCCCGGGACGAGCGCCGCCGCGACTCCCGCGAGCGCCAGCGCGGCGCCCATGACGAGGAAGGCGACGACGTAGCCGTGCTCCTTCGGGAGCGCGGTGCCGACGACGCCGGCGACGATCACGCTGGAGACCACCTGGCTGCCGATCGAGCCGCCGATCGTCCGCACGTTGGCGTTCATCCCGGTCGCCACGCCCGTCTGAGTTGGCGGCACCGCCTCGACGACGAGGTTCGACATGGCCGAGAAGGCGAGGCCGATGCCGAGCCCGGCGAGCGCGAGGGCGGCGTAGAAGTTCCACTCGCTCCCGTGCTCGACCACGAGGAAGAGCATCCCGGCGGCGGCGAGCGCCGCGCCCGCGACGAGCGGCGCCTTCGACCCGTACCGCTGCGCCACCGCGCCGGTCGCGACGCCGGCCACGAGCATGGCCGCCGACATCGGCAGCAGGGCGAGGCCCGAGGAGGTGATCGAGGCCCCGAACCCGTAGCCGGCGCTCGACGGTGTCTGGAGGTAGACGGGGATCGCGATCATCACCGAGTACATCCCGAAGCCGAACAGGGTCGCCGAGACGTTCGTCCACCAGACGGTGGGGATCCGCATCATCCGGACGTCGACGAGCGGCTGGTCGGATCGCAGCTCGACGGCGATCCAGGCGGCGAAGAGCACGACCGCGGCGACGAACAGGCCGAGGATGCGGGCGGACGTCCAGCCCCACGTCTGGCCCTCGCTGACCCCGAGCAGGAGGCAGATGAGCCAGCCGGAGAGCGTCGCCGTCGCGGTCGGGCTGATCCGTCCGGGAGCGGTGATCGGCGACTCGGGGATCAGCAAGAGCGTCGCGACCGCCGCGACCGCCGCCATCACCCCGGGGATCCAGAAGAGCCAGTGGAACGAGAGGTGATCGACGACGGGACCGGCGATCACGATCGCGATGCCGGCGCCCACGCCGATGATGGCGGAGATCAGCCCGATCGCCCCCGCCACCCGGTCGCGAGGGAACTCGTCGCGGATGATGCTGAACGACAGCGGGAAGATCGCCCCGCCGCCGCCCTGGATGATCCGCGCGACGATCATGACTGCGATCGAGGTCGTCAGCGCGGCCACGACCGAGCCGACGACCAGGGAGGCGAGGACCGCGACGAGCACGTGCTTCTTGCCGAACATGTCACCGAGGCGCCCCAGGATCGGCGTCGCCACGGAGGCGCTGAGGAGGTAGGCGGTGAGGACCCAGGTGACCGTCGACTGGGACGTGTGCAGCTTGTCCCCCAGCTCCGGCAGCGCCGGGACCACCATCGACTGGAGCAGGATGTAGGCCATCGCGCCGAGCGCCAGGACCGCCAGCGTGAAGCCCGGCCGGAGCCGGGGCTCGGAATGGGTATGCGTCATGCGGGTCCGATCGTCACGGCCAAGAGGGAAGGGTCTGCCGGGGGCCGCCGCACTCTACCGGATGCGGAACACGATTCCGCTTCTGCGTCGACTCCCCCCTTCGCCGCCCGGGGTCGGCCTCGGCGACCGGGCCGCGGCGGAGCGCTCCCGCCGGGTCCCTCGCCGTCGCCGCGGAAGGGATTGGGGGTCCGGCTTAACGTCCGAGGGCATCACGCCGGGCGCGCTCCCTGCCGATACGGGGGCATGGGGCACGGAGCTCTGCTCACGGCACGCCCGGCGCGCCGCCCGCGGGTGCTCGTGCCGGCGGTCGCGGATCCCTTCCTCCTCGCCCTCTGCACCCTCGAGGCCCTCGGCTTCGTCTTGCTCGTCTCCCGGTCCTACGTCGACTACGGCGGCGCCGCCTTCGGATCGTTCGTGATCGAGTGGGTGTACGCCGCCCTCCTCCTCCTCCCCGCCGTCGCCTGCGGTCACCGGGCCCGGCGCACCGCCGCGCCGACGACGGGGATCTGGCTGGTCGCCGCGGCGATCCTCTCCCTCTGCGCGGGGACGGTCGTCTTCGCGCTCGTCCTCGACGCAACGGGGTCGCCAGTCGGGCCCCCGTCGCCGAGCGACGCGTTCTGGCTCGCGGCGTTGCCGCTCGCCTACGCCGGACTCGTCAAGATCGCCCCGCAGCGGCGGGGCGCCGGCTGGGGCATGTGGCTCGATGGCCTGGTGGGCGGACTGGCGATCGCCTCGATCGGCGCGGTGACGGTGTTCGCCGACCTCTTCTCGCACATCCCCGACGCGACCGCCGCCGTTGTGACGCTGGCCTACCCGCTCGGCGACGTGACGCTCCTCGCGCTCGTCGGCTGGCTCGTCCTCGTCGGCGAGTTGCGGCGCGGCGCGCTCCTGATCACCCTCGCCTTCGCCGTGGACGCGGCCGCCGACTCCGCGTTCGCCTACCACAACGCCGTCGGCTCCTTCGACCCGGGCTCGCTCGTCGCCATCAGCTACGTCGCGGCCGCCGTCCTCCTCGCCACCGGGGCCTGCCGCGCGGCGGCGAGCGCGGAGGCGGCCACCGAGGCGATCGACGAGTACCGCGCGGTGCTGCCGCCCGCCCTCTTCGCGGCGACGGGGGTCGGGGTCCTCGCCTGGTCGCTGGCGACGGACGCCGCCGGGCCGGGCCCGCTCCTCGCCCTGATCGCGGTGACCGGCTCCTGCGTGCGGCTCCTCGGCGTCCTCCGCCGGGCCCATGCGCTCGAGGCGCTGGCCTCGGAGGACGTCCTCACCGGCCTCGGCAACCGCCGGTTCTACGACACGGCCGTCGCCCAGGAGATCCGGCACGCGGAGCGCTACGGCCTGACGTTCTCCGTCGCCCTCTTCGATCTCGACGGGTTCAAGCTCGTCAACGACACGCGCGGCCACGCCGAGGGCGATTCCCTCCTGGGCTCGGTCGGCGAGATCCTGCGGACCGAGAAGCGCGAGGGGGACGCCGCCTACCGCGTGGGCGGAGACGAGTTCGCCCTGATCCTGCCCGGCACGTCGCGCGCGGACGCCTCGGCGGCGGCCCACGCGCTCGCCCTGCGCATGTCGGCGCTGGACCCCGGGGTCCGGGCCTCGATCGGGGTCGCCGAATGGCCGGCCGACGGCACCGCGAGGAGGTCGCTCCTCGAGCACGCCGACCGCTCGCTGTACGCGGCGAAGCCGGCACGCGATGGGGCCCCCGTCCCGGTGCGGACGGCGAGCGATCCGCCCCGGGGGTGGCCGGCGCCGGACAGCGACGTGGTCGGGCGCATCCTCGCCGTCGCCCGGGCCGAGCTGCGGATGGACCTCGCCTACCTGAGCCACTGGGAGGACGGCGACCAGGTGCTCGAGGTGCTCGACGGCGACGGCGCCTCCTTCGCGGCCGCCGTCGGCACCAGGACGCCGCTCGGGCTCACCCTCTGCGAGCAGATGGTCGACGGGCGGATCGACGGCGTCATCGCCGACGTGCCGGGGCACTCCGTCGTCGGGGCCCTCGCGGTGACCCGCAAGGTCGGGGTGGGTGCCTACGTGGGGGTCCCGGTCACGCGCGCCGACGGCTCCGTCTACGGCACCCTCTGCTGCCTCAGCCACGCCATCCGGACGGACCTGACCGCCCGCGACGAGTCGTTCCTGCGGGTGCTCGGCGGCCTCCTCGGCGACGTGCTGGAGCGGGCGGAGGCGCTGGAGCGCCAGCACCTCGTCGAGAGCCGGGCGACCGGGATCGAGGCCCTGCTGGCCGCGCTGGGGGCCCGCGACGACTACACCGCGGCGCACTCCCGCGGCGTCGTGCGGCTGTCGGCGGCGGTCGCCCGTTCACTCGGCCTCGGCGCGCCCGAGGTCGTCGCGATCGAGCAGGTGGCCCTTCTCCACGACATCGGGAAGGTCGGGGTCTCCGACCTCGTCCTCAGGAAGCCCGGCCGCCTCGACCCGGCCGAGCGCCGGCTGATGCGCGAGCACGCGATCATCGGCTACGAGATCATCGCCGCCATCCCCATGCTCGCCCAACTCGCGCCGAGCATCCGCGCCGAGCACGAGCGCTGGGACGGCACCGGCTACCCCGACGGCCTGGCGGGTGCCGCGATCCCCCTGGCGAGCCGCATCGTCTTCGCCTGCGACTCCTACGACGCGATGACCACGGACCGGCCGTACCGGCGCGCCCTCCCGGTGGAGCAGGCGGTGGCCGAGCTGCGGCGCTGCGCAGGCTCGCAGTTCGACCCGCACCTGGTCGAGCTCCTGATCGCGATCGTCGGGCCGGCCCGCGGCGCCGCGTAGCGCCGACCCTGGTCCACGGGCCCACCGGCGCGGTCGGCTCTGTCCGGAGGGTCAGCGTTCCATGGCGCGGCGAACGCGCTGCATCAGGACGGGCACGCTGAAGGGCTTGGTCACGTGATCGACGGCTCCGGCCTCGAGGGCCTCGAGGACCTCCGCCTCGCTCCCCCGCGCGGTCAGCATGATCACGCGCGTCCGCTCGAGGACGCCGCGCTCGCGGAGCGTCTGCAGGACGCGGAGGCCGTCGAGGCCCGGGAGGTCCCAATCGAGCAGCAGGAGCGGCGCCAGGAGCTCCGGCTCGGCCGCCCCGAGATCGGCCGCCGCGGCGTCGCCGTCGGTGATCCAGCGCGTGCGGTAGCCCCTGGTCTGGAGCGCGTGCTCGAGCAGGCGGCCGAGCACCGGGTCGTCCTCGACGATGACGACGTCGACCGCGGTCGGCCGGACGCCGGTGGCGCGGCCGGCGGGCGCGACGCGGTCGCGTCCCTCCGCCTTGGCCACGTAGAGGGCCGCGTCGGCGGCGCGGTAGAGCTCGTCGACGTCGGCGCCGTGGTCCGGGAACTGCGCGACCCCGGCGCTGAGCGTCACCCCGATCCGGCCGTCGTAGAAGCGCCGGCCGCGCATCGCCTCCACGAAGTCGCCGAGGCGCTGCCGGCCATCGGCGTCCGTCATCCCGTACATCCCGACGACGAGCTCGTCGCCGCCCCAGCGCGCGACCACGTCCTCGCCGCGGAAGAACCGGCCGAGGGCGCCGCCGAGCTCGCGCAGGAGCGCGTCCCCGCCGGCGTGGCCGAAGGTGTCGTTGATCGACTTGAAGCGGTCGATGTCGAGGACCGCCATCGAGAGCGGCTGGTGCTGGCGTCGCGCCATCCGGAGGAACGTCTGGAGCGTCTCGACGGAGCGGCGGCGATTGAGGAGGCCGGTGAGGCTGTCGGTGTCGGCGAGGGCGCGGTAGAGCCGGACGCGTTCGAGCCGGGCGCCGATCCGGGCGACGACCTCCGGGCCGACGAACGGCTTGCTCAGGTAGTCGTCGCCGCCGGCCTCGAAGACCGTCCGCACCGACTCGGCGTCCGTGCGGGCGGTCAGGAAGACGACGGGGAGCGCGGCCCAGGCGGGTTCGTTGCGCATCGCCCGGCAGAGCTCCGGTCCGGAGACGCCGGGCAGGTCGAAATCGAGGACGACGAGGTCCGGGGAGACCTCGTCGAGCCGGTCCCAGAACTCCGCCGGATCCCCGCAGGTCGACACCGTCAGGTCCGCCTCGCCGAGAACCGCCTTCAGCGCGGCGAGCACCGTCGGGTCGTCGTCGACGGCGAGGATGCGGGTCCCGCGGACGCGGACGCGCTCGCGGAGGTCGATGGCCGCCGCGATCGTCTCGGCGGGCTGCAGCGAGTGATCGAGGAAGCCGCGCCCGCCGTTCCGCGCGACCTCGACGCGGTCGATCTCCAGGCTCGCGCCGGCGACGACCATCACCGGCCGCTCGATCGACGTCTCGGCCAGGAAGGCCATCGCCGCCCCGGCGTCGGGCCCGATCGCGAGGTCGAGGAGGACGACCTCGGGCGAGCTCTCCGCCGTCGACCGGCGGGCGGTGCCCAGGTCGGCGGCCAGGATCGCCCGGGCGCCGCGCGCATCGGCGGCGGCCAGGAGCCGCCGCCCGCGCCAGGGATCGTCGTCGACGACGAGGAGGGTCGGAGGCTCCGCCAGGGCGCGGGCGGGCCGCGGCGCCGGCTCGGCGGCGTCCGCCGTCAGCTCGCGGCGCAGGGCGGCCGCGAGGCCGGCGAGCCGCGGCAGGTCGGCCGCCGCGGGCCCCTCGGACGGGTTCAGCGCGCGATCCAGGGCCCGCGCGTGCTCGGAGGCGGCGGCGAAGCCCAGCGTCCCGACCGACCCGGGCGAGCTTGTGCGCCTCCCGCAGGGCACGCCGGCGGTCCTCGTCGGAGAGCGAGCCGGCGAGCGCGTCGCGGATGGCCCGGTCGACGACGTCGACCTGGGCGAGGACCTCGCCGCGGTTCTCCTCCCAGACCGCGAGCAGCGCGCCGGACGGCGTCACGACGCCTCCAGCAGGCGGGCGATCTCGTCGCCCAGCCGGGCCGGCTGGAAGGGCTTGGCGATCACGCCGGCGGCGCCGAGGGCCTCGAGTCGTGCTCGGTCCTCGTCGGCGCTGTGGCCGGTCAGGAAGAGCACGGGGACCTCGCGGGTGGCCGCCTGCGCGCGGAGCGCCGCGAGCGTGGCCGGTCCGTCCAGATCGGGCATCTCGACGTCGAGCAGGATCACGTCCGGCCGCTCGCTCGCGGCCAGGGCGACGCCATCGGCGCCGGAGCCGGCGGCGAGCACGGCCCAGGCGGGGTCGGTCGTGCCGAGTGCGGCCTTGACGACCTGGCGGATGACGGCCGAGTCGTCGATCACGAGGACGGTGTGGGAGCCGTTCCGGGCCACGTCAGGCTCCTTCGAGGGCGGTGAGGCGGGCGCGGCAGGCGGCGGCGACGTCGCCGGCGCCGATCCGGTCGTGGAGCCGGACCGAGGGATCCTGGGCCGCGGCCTGGCGGAGGGCCAGGCCGTAGGCCCGACGCGCCGCGATCGGGTCGCCGTCGGCCTCGTGGGCCCGTCCGAGCTGGAGGGCGGCCACCGTGAGGCCGGGGTCGAGGTAGAGGGCGCGGCGGAGGAGCTCGACCGCCCGCGGCGGCTCCCCCTCGCCGAGGGCGCGAACGCCCGCGTCGAACGCGAGAAGGGCGGGCGAGACGACCGGGTCGCCGCCGGTTGGAGCCGGAGCGGTCGGAGCTCCTGCGGGAACGGAGTCGATTGGCCGGGGACGCGGACGCGGCGCCTGGTGGTCCGGCTTCGGGCGCGGGGCGCGCGCCGGGCGGACCGGCGGCAGGACGCCGAGTCGGTCCGCCGTGCCGAGGAGCAGGAGGCCCCGCGGAGCGAGCCTCGCCCGCAGGCCGGCGACCACCCGCGCGACGGTCTCCGGGTCGAAGTAGATGAGGACGTTGCGGCAGACGATGAGGTCGTAGGGAGCGTCGCCGAGGGCGCCGGACGCTCCGTCCGAGAGGTTGTGCTCCGCGAACCGGACGAGCGAGCGCAGTCGATCTCCGACCCGCAGCCCGGCGGGGCCTTCCGCGAACCAGCGGTCCCGCTGCTCGGGGCTGAGGAGCCGGGTGGAGCGCGGGCCGTAGACTCCCTCCCGGGCGAGGGTCAGGATCGTCGGTGAGATGTCCGTTCCGAGCACCTCCACGGGCACGATCGGCCCACCGCCGAAGCCCTCCGCGGCCAGCACGGCCAGGGTGTAGGCCTCCTCACCCGACGAGCAGGCGGCGCTCCAGACCCGCGCGCGTGGCCGCCCGGCAGCGTGGGCGGATGCCAGCAGGTCGGGCCAGTCGATCCGATCGAGCTCCTCGCGATTCCGGAAGAAGAACGTCTCGTTGACGGTGACGCCGTCGACCAACCGGTCGAGCGCGGCGGCGCGGCGCCGCGGATCGGCGTCGTCGAGCAACCGGTCCGGCGTGGCCCCCGGGCCGAGCCGCTTCAGCGCCGCGGTCAGCGAGCCGAGCTGGGCGTCCGACAGGTGGATCCCGCTGCGCAGGTGGACGGCGGAGGCGAGCTCGCGGAGTCGGGCGGTCACGCCGCCCTCCTCCCGGCGAGGGCGGCGAGCGCCACGCCGATCTCGGCGAGCGGCAGCGGGGTCGCGCCGGCCTGCACGGCCGCAGCCGGCATGCCCCAGACCGCCGCCTCGCCCGGCGGCTCGGCCCACGCGCCCGCCCCGACGCGGAGGAGCTCGGCGACGCCGTCGGCCCCATCGCGCCCCATCCCCGTCAGCACGACGCCGAGTCCGCGGGCTCCGGCCGCGGACGCGATCGAGCGCAGGAGCACGTCCCCCGATGGGCGGTAGGGCCCTGGCGGTCCCTCCCCGTCGAGGTGGAGCAACCGGTCCGCGCCGATGGAGAGATGTCGGCCCGAGGGCGCGACGACGACGCCGCGACCGGCCGGTTCGCCGTCGCGCGCCAGCCGCACCGGGACCGGGAGCACGTCGGCGAGCCAGTGCACGAGGCCTTCCGTGAACCCCTCCCCGATGTGCTGGACCACGAGCACCGGCAGGGGATAGTTCGCCGGCAGCGCCGAGAGGACCGCGCGTAGCGCGCCCGGGCCACCGGTGGAGCTCACGACCCCGACGACGTCCGGACGCGGCCGAGGCCCTCCCCGCGTTGCCGGGCCTCGCCGCGCAGATGGTGCCCCCGGGTCCGTCGGGAGGAGCGGCTCCCGGCGGTGCTCGGCCAGGCGGACGAGGTGGCGGCGCAGGGTGGTCGAGGCCGCTCCCTCGGGGTCGGCGAGCTGCACGTCCGCCTTCGGGATCGCTTCGAGCGCGCCCGCCGCGAGCGCCTCGGCGACGAGCCGACCGCTCCGGCCGGCGTGGGCCGAGAGGACGACGATGGGCACGGGATGGCGGCGCATGATCCGCCGGATCGCCTCGGCGCCGTCCAGGCCCGGGAGCTCCAGGTCCATCGTCACGAGGTCGGCCGTCAGGTGGGGCAGGTCGCGGAGGAGCGCCTCGGCGGTCGGGGCCACCGTGACGACCTCGAGCTCCCCGCCGACCTCCAGCAGGCGTTGGAGGCCATGGGCGTACGCAGTCGAGTCCTCGCAGATGGCGACGCGGATCGTCACTGGTCGTCGATCAACCGGGCGACCGTCTCGAGGAGCTCCTGCTGGTCGAACTGGGACTTGACGACCCAGGCGTCGGCCCCCGCCTCGGCGCCCCGGTTGACCGCCTCGGGGTTGCCGAGGGAGGAGACGATCACCACCGGGAGGGAGCGTGACTCCGGGCGGGCCCGGATCGCGGCGAGCAGCCCGAAGGGCCGTCGAGGCCCGGCATCTCGACGTCCGAGACCGGACGCACGCGACGTCGCCCTCCCGCTCCAGGAGGGCGAGCGCGGACCCGGCCGTCATCGGCGACGGCGACCCGGTAGCCGGCCGATTCCAGGATCGTTCGCTCCAGCTCCCGGACCGTGAACTGGTCGTCAACGACGAGGACGCGGGGAGCCGCCACGGCGACGATCGCCGCCGTCCGCGCGCTCGCCGGCGCCCGCCTCGCCGCGACGGCCACGATGTGGGCGGGGTCGAGCAGGAGCGCGATCGAGCCGTCCGGCAGGATCGTGCCCCCGAGGTAGGCGGGAAGGACGTCGAGCAGCGGCCCGAGGGGCTTCACGACCGCCTCCTGGTCACCGATCAGGCGATCGCAGGTGATGGCCGCCCGCGATCCGGCGGCCTGCAGGACGAGCGTCGGCGCCCCGGGCCCGGAGGCGGGCGCCGCGAGGTCGATCACGTCGGCGAGATCGACGAGGGCGATCGTCTCGTCGGCGTGGCGGAGGAAGCGTCGGCCGTGCAGCTCGTGGACCTCCGGCTCGACGACGGCCCCGACGACGCTCTGCAAGGAGAGGGCGAAGCGCTGGTCGCCCCGCTCGACGACGAGGACGTTGAGCACGGCGAGCGTGACCGGCAGGAGCATCGTCACCGTCGAGCCGTGGCCCGTCGTCGTCGTCACCTCCAGCTCGCCGCCGAGGCTCTCGACGTGGCGCTTGACGGCGTCCATCCCGACGCCGCGGCCCGAGAGCGCCGAGAGCTCGCCGGCGGTCGAGGTGCCCGCCTCGGCGAGCACCTCGGCGAGCGTCAGCCCGCGCGATTCGGCCTGGAGGACGAGGGCCTCGGAGACGCCCCGCCCGTCGTCGATGCAGGAGATCGCCACCTTGCCGCCCCGCTGCTCGGCGTGGAGGACGACCCGTCCCGTCGGCGGCTTGCCCGCGGCCACCCGCTCCTCCGGTGACTCGATCCCGTGGGACAGGGCGTTCCGGAGCAGGTGCACGAGCGTCTCGGCGATCCCCTCGAGGACACCGCGGTCGAGCGGGGTCTCCCATTCCCTCGAGCTCCAGCCGGACATCCCGGCCGACGTCGGCCGCGATGTCGCGGACGGCGCGCGGCAGCGTGCTCGTGATCGTGGCGAGGGGGAGGGTTCGCAGGTTGAGCACCGCGTCCTGGAGCTCGGCGACCAGGGCGTCTCCGCGCTCGAGCTCCTGCTCGAGCGCGACGTCCTCGCCGGCGGCGCGCCGGGCGAGGTGCTCGGTGCGAGCGTGGTGGAGCGTCGTCTCGCCGACGACGGCGAGGAGGTGGTCGACCTTGGCCGTGTCCACCCGCAGGGTGCGGCCGCTCGCCGACGCCGAGCGGCGCTCGGCCGGCGGCGCGCGGTGATCGGGCGCGACGACGGGCGGCGCGAGCGGCGACACCCCGGGCGAGCCCGGATCGAGGACGGCGACCGGCGGCGGCGGGGAAGGCGCGGCCTCGTGCTCCGGTGCGTCGAGAGGCTCGGCGGCCGCGTCCGCCGGAGCGGGGGCGCCGCCGAGCGCGAGGCGGGCCGGCTCGAGGGCGGCGCCGTCACCGTCGAGAGCGGCCCGGATCGCGTCGGCGGCCGCCAGCAGGCCGGGCGCCGTCCGGGCGTCGATCCGCTCGTCCGTGCGAGCGGCGGAGAGGATCTCCTCCATCGCTCCCGCGAGCTCGCCGATGTCGTCGAAGCCGAACATGCCGGCGGAGCCCCGAATGGAGTGGGCGTCGCGGAAGAGCGAGCCGATGGCCTCCAGGTCTCCCGCCCCCGTGCGCTCGACCTCGAGGAGGACGTCGGCGAGGCGTTGGAGCCGCTCGGCCGTCTCGTCCCGGAAGATGACCATGAGATCGGCGTCCATCATCGCTCCCCTGCCGCGCGATCGAGGATCTCGCCCACGTCGAGGACGCCGATCAGCCGGTCGGACGACAGAACGGAGCCGGCGACGAGCGGCGTGCCCGTCTGGCCGTCGACGTCGCCGGTCAGGTCCTCCACGTCCTCCGCGCCGTCGACCGGGAGGATCGCGCGGCGCCCCGCCTTCTCGACGACGACCCCGCGGGTGCCCAACCCTCCGGGGATGCCCAGGAGCCCCTGCAGGTCGAGCACGGGGACGAGCTCGCCGCGCCGCGACTGGACGCCGAGGACGTACGAGCCGGCGCCCGGGACGCGGGTGAGGCCGGCGAGCACGTCCACCTCGCGGACCTCGCCGATCGGGATCGCGTACTGCTCCCGGCCGACGAGGACGCGGAGGTGCAGGCTCACGCGGGGACCAGGTCGTGCGTCGAGACGCCGTGGCGCTCGAGGAGGTCCTCGAGGTCGCTCGTGAGGCTCTCGACGCGCTCCGTCGTCTCGACGCGGACGCCCTGCTCCGCCGAGAGCTGCTCGACGGCGGAGCGGATCTCGCGAAGTGCCGCGGCGACCTGCTCGGCGGCCTGCCGCTGCTGCTCGGTGGCGTGGAGGCTGTCCTCGAGGTCGCCCGTGGAGGACCGCATCAGGTCGGTGATCTCGTCCGCTTGCTTCGTTCCGCGCTCGGTGGCGAGGATCGTGGCGTTCGTCCCGTCCTGGAGACGGAGGACGATGTCCCGGATCGCATCGGTCGAGCGCGCCGATCGCTCGGCGAGCTTGCGGACCTCGCCGGCGACCACGGCGAACCCGCGGCCCGCCTCGCCCGCCCGCGCGGCCTCGATCGCGGCGTTCAGTGCGAGCAGGTCCGTCCGCTCGGCGATCTCGTTGAGGAGGGTCAGGATGTCGCCGATCTCCTGGCTGGCCCGCCCGAGCTCGAGCGACCGCTCGGCGATCGTGCCGATCTGGTCGCGCATCTCGCCCATGGTGACGGTCGTCAGCGAGGCGGCGCTCGTGGTCGTCTGGGCCGCGGCCGCGATCGAGCCGGCGGTGGCCGAGAGCTCCTCCACCGTCGCGGCGAGCTCGGTGATGGCGGCCGACTGCTCGCTGACGGCGACGGCCGACTGCTGGCTCGTCGTGCGCATCTCGAGGGATGCCTCGGTCAGCGTCCCGGCTGTCTCGCGGATGCGTTCGAGGATCCGCCCCACGAGGCGCACGAGCCGCACGACGTAGGCGATGAGACCGACCACGACCAGCAGGGCGAGGGCCCCGCCGACGATCCCGATGATGCGCGCCCGGCTCTCCCCGGCCTTCGCGGCCTTCTGGGCGGTGACGGCTTCGCCGGCGTTGATCGTGGCCACGCCGTTCACGGCCCGGTTGACGGCGGCGAGCTTCAGGTCATAGGCCGCCTGGAGCGGAGCGGCGTCCGCCTCACCGAGCCTCGCCAGGCGGTCCTCGTCGGCGCGGAGCGCGGCGTCCGTCGACGTGACCCGGGTGACGGCGGCGCGCTCCTGGCTCGTCCCGTCCACGCCGGTGACGTCCCGGATGATGGCCGTGAAGCGGCCGCGCAGGGCGTTCAGCTCCTGGAACTGCTCCGACGTCAGGGCCTTCGTGCTGGCGCTGATGGTGGCGCGCTCGAAGAGGAGGTTGTTCGCCTGGTCCGTCTTGATCACCTCGGCGAGATGCGGACTGCGCCCGTCGTCCTTCCTGGGCGGCGACCCCGTACCGCCAGATCGTGATGGTCATCGCGGAGAGGACGAGGACGAAGATCACGGCGCCCGAGATGGCGATCCGGCGTGCCGGGCTCTTGAGGTTCAGCTGCACGGGGGCTTCTTTCGCAACGGTTGTCGAGTCCAGGGGGAGGAGGCCATCGTCGCCGGCGGCGAGGACGGTGGGGAGGAGGCCGCTTGCGGTATCCGCGGATGGCAGGCGGGACCTGGTCTGATCGTACGGAAGCGGGACGGGCGTTGCGGCCTCGGACCCGGCCCGCCGGAGGAGCGGGGCGGCTCCTGCGGCGGCCGGAGGGCGTGACGGCGTTCGCCGCCGAGGCTCGGGCATGCCACCGGGCATCATGCGGGGGTGTGGTCAGGACCGACGATGAGGGCGGCGGTGATCGACGGGCCGGGTACGGTGTCGATCGTCAAGGTGCCGGTCCGCCGCCGGGCCCGGGCCCAGGTGCGCGTGCGCCTGGCCGGCTGCGGCGTCTGCGCGTCGGGCCTGCCGTACTCGGGCGGGGATGCCGGGTGGAGGTGTCCGAACTGCGGCGCCGGGCGCGCTCGGCCACGAGGGCTGGGGGCGGATCGACGCGGTCGGCCCGGGCGTCGAGGGTGGCGGGCCGGGATCGCGTCACCGGCCTCTCCGACAACTGCTACGCCGAGCTCGACATTTCGACGCCGCGTCCCTGGTGGCGCTGCCGCCGGAGCTCGCCGGCCAGCCCTTCCCCGGCGAGCCGCTCGGCTGCGCCATGAACATCTTCCGCCGCAGCGACATCCAGCCGGGCCAGACCGTCGCCATCGTCGGCATCGGCTTCCTCGGCGCCCTGCTCACGCGGCTGGCGACGACGCCGGCGCGCGCGTGATCGCCATCTCCCGCCGCGCCTTCGTCGCTCGATGTCGCGCGCCGCATGGGCGCGGCCGAGACGGTCGCGATGGACGACCACTACCGCCATCATCGAGGAGGTGCAGCGGCTGACCGGCGGCGCTTCTGCGACCGGGTGATCGAGGCGGTCGGCAAGCAGTGGCCGCTCGACCTGGCCGCCGAACTGACCGCGCGAGCGCGGCCGAGCTGGTCATCGCCGGCTACCATCAGGACGGGCCGCGGCAGGTGAACATGCAGCTGTGGAACTGGCGCGGCCTCGACGTCATCAACGCCCACGAGCGCGACCCGCAGTCTACGCCGACGGCGTCGCGAGGCGGTCGAGGCGGTCGGTAGCCGGGGCCGTCTCGACCCCCGCCGCTCTACACCCACCCCTATCCGCTCGAGCGGCTCGGCGAGGCGCTGGACGCCACCCGCGACCGGCCCGGACGGCTTCCTCAAGGCGCTGGTGGTTCCATGAGCTGAGCCGCTGACGCCGCGCGGACCGCCATCGCCCGGCCGCGCCTCGGCTTCCTCGGCGTCGGCTGGATCGGCCGCCACCGCATGGCAGGCCATGCTCGACGACCGGCGCCGTCGAGGCCGCGGCCGTCGCCGACCCGTCGCCGAGATGCGCCGAGGCGGCGCTCGACGCTCGCGCCGGGCGCCGAGCGGGTCGGCGGCGCTCGACGACCTGCTGGCACCTCGACCTCGACGGCGTGGTGATCGCCACCCCGAGCGCCTTGCACGCCGAGCAGTCGATCCGCGCGCTGGAACGCGGCGTGGCGGTGTTCTGCCAGAAGCCGCTCGGCCGCACCGCCGCGGAGACCGCGGGCCGTGGTCGACGCCGCCCGCGCCGCCGACCGGCTGCTGGGCGTCGACCTCTCCTACCGCTTCACCGCGGCGATGCGGCGGATCCGCGAGCTAGTCGCGTCGCGGCGACGCTCGGCCGAGGTCTTCGCCGTCGACCTGACCTTCCACAACGCCTACGGCCCGGACAAGCCGTGGTTCTACGATCCGCGCCTGTCCGGCGGCGGCTGCGTCATCGACCTCGGCGTGCACCTGGTCGACCTCGCCCTCTGGCGCTTCGACTTCCCCGAGGTCGCGCGTGGTCTCAGCCGACCTCTTCGCCGGCGGCGACGCGCCTCAGGCCGGACGCCGACGCAGGTCGAGGACTACGCCGTCGCCACGCTCGAACTTGCAGACCGGCGGCGTCGTCCGGATCGCCTGCTCCTGGCGCCTGCACGCCGGCTGCGACGCCGTGATCGCGGCGCGGTTCCACGGCACGGCAGGGCGGCGTCGGCGATGCGCAACGTCGGCGGCTCCTTCTACGACTTCACCGCCGAGCGCTTCGCGGGACGCGCGCGAGACGCTCGCCGCGCCGCCCGACGACTGGGGCGGCCGCGCGGCGCGCGACTGGGCCCGGCGCCTGGCGGCGGGCGAGCGGCTTCGACCCCGCCGCCGAGCAACTGGTCGAGGTGGCGCGCGCGTGCTCGACGAGATCTACGGCCGGACGGGGACCGACGAGAGCGGCCGGTCGACGACGTAGCGCTCCGCCACCTCGGCGGCGAACCAGGCGAACCCGTGCGGGCGCCGGCGGGCTGGTGTGGTCCGGCCGGCGCCCGAGGGGGGCGTGAAGCAGAGCGTCACGGTCACGTCGAAGTCGCGCAGGGCGTCCATCTGGCGGTCGAACCAGTCGGGCGCGTTCGGGCGGTGCCAGTCGGCCCAGGAGATGCCGGTGCGGAGGCGGCGGACGCCCAGGCGCTTCAGCCAGTCCACGGCGAAGTCGAGGCGGGGGTCCTCGAAGTGGAACCACTGGACCAGGCCCATTCGGCGCGGAAGTGGTCGGCGGCAGGCTTGGGGGTGCCGTCGGCGCGGATCAGGCCCATGTAGAAGTGGCGGTAGTACGAACTGCCCTCCGCCTCCTTGTTCCGCGCCGTGGCCTCCCAGGTCGGGGGCAGGTCGAACAGGCTGTACCAGTAGACGCGCTCGACGCGGCCCAGGAGCAGCTCGGCGGTGCGCTGGAGGCCGAAGACCTGCACCTCGTCGGCCCCGAACGTGGAGACGCCGACCTCGGTCACCCAGATCGGCAGGCCGGTGACCGCCTCGATCTCGGCGATCTTGTCCGGCCACTGTTGATCTGCCAGTGATTCCAGTCCAGGGGGAAGCCGTGCAGGGCGACCACGTCCAGGTGCTCCAGCAGCCCGTGGCGGCCCAGCAGCGTCAGCGAATTCCGGGTCAATCGGCGAGAGGCCGCCCAGCACCCGGCGCAGGCCGGGGGCGGCCTCGCGGACGGCCTGCGCCGCCAGCCGGTCATGTGGGCGAACTCGCTCCAGTCGGGGTCCAGGCTCGAAGTCCCAGTGGGAGATGTTGTTGGGCTCGTTCCAGAGCTTGATCGCCTCGATCACTCTTTTCCCTTTCGGACTGCGCTGCGCCCGGTGGCGGACAGGATCTCGGCGGCGTTCCAGGTGCTGACGCTGGAGGGGCGCTCCGGGTCGGGCTCACAGACGTAGATCTCGTGGCCCGGCCGCGACAGGACGCGCATCCCCGCGGACCGCAGCAGGGCCTCGACGGCGGCATGGTTGGGCGCCCACCAGTTGGTGGGGTCGTTGTTCGAGCCGGTGCTCGATGAAGGCCATCTGCGGCCAGCCGGGGCGCCGCATGAGGTCCCGGTTGTCATGGCTCAGGTTCACGGCGCCAGGTCCGCGACCTCCTCGCCCGCGTCAGCGTCTGGAAGACGAGGACCGCCGCGCCGGACCTGCGCGACGATGTCCAGGCCCAGCAGGGGGTAGCGCAGGTGGTAGAGGACGCCCATGAACCAGACGTAGGTACGTCTCGCGGCCGTCGCGCGCAGGTCGTAGACCTGCATCTGGCGCTCGACGCGGTCCTCCAGCCCGTATCCGCCGCCGCCCAGCGCGCCTGGGCCAGGTAGTGCGGGTCGACGTCGACCGCGACGCGCGCGCCGCGCCGGGCCAGCTCGAAGGTGTAGAACCCGGCGTTGCAGCCGACGTCGAGCGCCGTCCAGCCGGTGAGGTCCTCGGGGACGTGCGGGGCGATCCGCCGCCACTTGTGGGCGGGGAAGTCGCCAGGGGTGATCGGGCGCCGTCTGGGCGCCGTCGGCAGGTGCAGGTTGTGAAACCACGCGCCGAGGGCGGCGACGCTGAGCTCGTCGCGGGTCCCGGTCGACGGCGCCGTCACCGCCGTCCCCCGCCTACTCGGCGCGTCACATCGCCTCCCGCGCAGGGTGCCGACGAGCTGCTCCTCGAGCTCCTCGGCCCGCCGGGCGGCCGTGTGCTCCGCCAGCACCGCCGCGCGCCGCCGGCGATCTCCGCCCGCTCCGCCTGCTCGTCCCGGTCAGGTGGCGAGCACCTCGGCCCGTCGTCGGCGAGCAGGATCTCGCGGCCCGGCTCGAACAGCGTCGTCGAGCCCCTCCCAGCGGTCGGAGATGATCGGCGCGCCGCAGGCGGCGGCCTCGAACAGCCGCACGCTCGGGCGACCAGCCCGGCGGCGATCATGTCGGCGCGGGTGACGTTCAGGGTGAAGCGGCTGGCGCGCGTAGAAGGCCGGATGGTCGGCCGGGCGGCACGTGGTCGAGCCGCTCGACGTTGGCCGGCCAGGCGATGTCGCCGGGTACTGCGGGCCGGCGACGACGAAGCGCAGTCCGGGCAGCGCGCGGGCGGGCTCGAGCAGCAGCCGCTCCAGCGTCGGCTGGCGGTCGGCGCTGTAGGTGCCGAGGTAGCCGAGATCCCAGCGCGGCGGGCGCGTCCGAGCGGCCGGTAGGCCTGCGGGATCGACCGAGCAGTAGAGCGCGCGGGCCGCCGGCGCGCCGTAGCGCCGCTCGAGCCGCTCGCAGCGTCGGGCCGCCGGTGAAGGAGAGATAGAGGTCGTAGCCGGGGATCAGCTCGGGCGAGAGATAGTCGCGCGTCGCCGCGCGCCAGCTTGGCCAGCGTCACCGGCGTGTCGATGTCGTAGAAGGCGCGCGACGCCGCGCGCCGTCGCGCTGGACCCACGTCGCCGACCGCGACGCCGTCCGGCACGTAGGAGCCGACGATCACCGCGTCGGCCGCCGCGACGCCTCGGCGTGCCATGCGCCGAGGTCGGCCAGGCCGGCGTAGAGCGCGAGCCCGCAGCAACTCGGGCGTCGGCAGGTCGCGGTGCGCCGGCGTACCAGGGCACGTCGCGCTCGAGGAACAGGACGTCGTGGCCGCGCGCGGCGAAGGCGCGCAGCAGCGCGCGGTAGGTGGTCGCGTGGCCGTTGCCCCAGGACGAGCGATCGACTGAGGCCGAGGACGACGAGCTTCAGCCGGCCCGCTCACGCGGCCGCGCCGCCGGCGCACGCTCGGCAGCGAGCCGTCGACCTGCGCGCCGCGCGGCGGGCATAGGTGTGCTCGGCCAGGACCCGCGCCGGCGCGCCGCCTCGCCGATCGCGCGGGCGCCGCTCGGGCGTCAGCGCCGCGAGCTGCTCGGCGACGTCCTGCCCGTCGCGCGCGACCAGCACCTCGTCGTCCGGGCTCGAGGAACAGCTCGATCCCCTCCCAGGCGTCGGTGATCAGGCAGGCCGCCGCGCCGGCCGCCTCGAACACCCGCGTCGCCGGCGAGAAGCCGATCGCGCGCCATGCTGTCGCGCGCGATGTTGAGCACGGCGAGCGGCGTGCGTTGAAGGCGTTGTGGTCGGCGGTGCAGACGTGGCCGAGCGTAGCGCGACGTTGGGCGGCATCGGCCTTGTCGTCCCAGCCGTTGCCGCCGAGCAGGAAGCGGCGCGTCCGGGCAGCGCCGCGGCGGCGTCGAGGAAGAACTCCTCGACCCGCGCCTCGCGGTCGGGCAGGCGGTTGCCGAGGAAGCGCGAGGTCGGCCGTCGAAGCGCGGCGTCCGGCGGCGACCGGATGGTGCGTCGCCGGGTCGAGCGCGTTGTAGATCGGCACGCAGGCGCGCGCGCCGAAGCCCGCGATAGGCGTCGACCACCGGCGGTCGCCGCCGCCGTAGGTCAGCACCAGGTCGAGGTCGGGCAGAGCGCCGGCAGCGGGTGGCCGGGGTCGGCCCGCATCTCGCTCCAGCGTCGCCGGCGCGTCGACGTCCCAGAAGATCCGCAGCGCGCCGGGCCGCGGCCGTGGGCGACGACGCCGGCTCAGCAGCTCGTCGTCGAACACGCCGACGCCGCTCGCCTTGACGACGACGTCGGCGCCCGCGCCGCCTCGGCGAGCACCGCCCGCAGCGCCTCCGTCGGTCGCC
The DNA here is from genome assembly GCA_963800515.1 of uncultured Thermoleophilia bacterium. Taxonomy (GTDB): domain Bacteria; phylum Actinomycetota; class Thermoleophilia; order Gaiellales; family F1-60-MAGs149; genus CAWDBC01. Next base: position 258,365 of record CAWDBC010000001.1, on the reverse strand, counting down.
GGATAGACCACGACCTCGCGCCCAGTCGGGCGGGTCGTCGATGTCGCGGTGCGCCTGGCGGTCGAAGGCGTCGGGCTCGTAGAAGGTGATCTCGTGGCCGCGCCGGGCCAGTCGCTGCAGCATGCCGCGGTAATAGGTGGCCGCGCCGTTCCAGTAGGCCGACAGCAGGCTCGAGCCGTAGAAGGCGATCTTCACGCGACGTCCTCCCGCGACGCCGGCGCTGCGGCGCCGAGGTCGCAGCGATCGCCAGCAGCTCGTCGACGCGGTGGGCGCAGGTGTGGCGCGCGCGGATCGTCTCCAGCCCGGCGCGCGCGAGCGCCGCGCGCAGGTCCGGATCGTCGCGCGAGCGCGCGCACGAGCTGGCGCTCCATCTCCGCGCCGTCGCGCGCCGACGAGGTAGTCCTCGCCGGGCCGGAACAGGCCCTCGGCGTCGGTCCAGGGCGCGCAGACCAGCGGGATGCCGCAGGCCAGCGCCTCGAACACGCCGGATCGTCGGGATGCCGGGCAGCGCCTCGACGTAAAGCCGCGCGCGGCACGTGCACGGTCGCCAGGTGCGCGGGCGAAGACCGCCGGCGCGCCGGCGTTCGGCGAGCCAGCCGCGATAGCGCGCGCCGTAGCGGCCAGCAGCGTCGCGGCGCCGCGGCCGGGTAGCGCACGCCGTAGATGTCGAGCGGCAGGCCGGCAGTCGCTGCGCCGGCGCGAGCAGGAACTCCTCCAGCTCGGCGCGTGCGCTCGCCGTCGCCCCAGTTGCCGATCCAGACCAGGCCCCGTCGCGCGGCGCCCTCGATGTCCGGCGGGTGGAACGGCGGACGTCGGCCGCCTCGTGCCAGACGAAGACGCGTCGCGCCCAGCCCCAGCGGCGGTAGACCTCGGCCAGCGCCTCGCCGAAGGCCAGCACGCCGTCGTAGCCGGCGAGGTCGAAGCGCGGATCGCCGTCGCGGTCGCTGACCGTCGCGGTGATGGGTGTCGTGGAACAGCAGGCGGTAGCGCCCGCCGCGCGGCGGTGCGCGGCCGATCGCCGCGACCAGCGCCGGGTCGTTCCACTCGTGGACGATGACCAGCGTCCGCGCCCCCGAGCAGCGCGTCGAGGTCCGGCGCGTCGGGATCGAAGCGCGCCGCCGAGCAGCTCGGGATAGGCCGGCGAAGCGGTCGAGGCGGCGTCGGTCGCCGTGGTCGCGCGACGAGATTCTCGCGGCTCCAGCCGCCTTCGGGCTCGTAGGCGCATGACGTCGTGGCCGCGGCGCGACGAGCTCGCGCAGCACGCCGCGGACGAAGTGCGCGTTGCCGTGGTTCCAGCACGAGGCCAGCGAGTGGGTGAAGTAGGACGATCCGCATCTCGCGCGATCCTCCGCGCGGGCCCGGCCGCCGGACGCGCGCGGTAGACGTCGGCGTAGGCGTCGATCATCGGCTCGATCGCCGAAGTCGCGGCGCGCCGGCGCGGCCGCCGCGCGCCGGCCGCCGCGCGGCGCCCGTCGTCGGCGAGGAGCTCGGCGAGCGCGCGCTCGAGCGCGTCGTCCGGCACGGCTCGACGAAGACCGCCGCGCCGCTCCCAGAGCTCGCGGAAGGTCTCGATGTCCGCCAGCACCAGCGCGCAGCCCGGCCGGCGCGGCCTCGAGCACGCTCAGCCCGAACGGCTCGTAGCGCGCCGGCAGCGCGTAGACGGCCGCCGAGGCGCAGCGGAGGGCGAGCTCCGCGGCGGTCGAGCACGCCGAGCGCCGCGCACGAGGGGAAGTCCACGCGCGCCGCCATCCGGGCCGGCGGGCGTCGCCGACGCCTCGACGCGGGCGTCGAGGCGCGGCGCGACGCGATCGAGCGCCGCGACATTCTTGCCCTCGTCCCAGAGCCGGCCGACGCCGAGGACGACCCGCTCCCGGCTCCCGGCATCGTCGCTGCAGGCGGGAGGCTGCGGCCGTTCGGGATGACGCGGACGGGACCGGCGAGGCGACGGCGCCCGCGGTCCCGGGCGAAGGCGCGGCTCGGGGCGACCACGCGCGTCGGCCTGCCGGAGCGCGCCGGCGACGAGCGCCGCTCGCCAGGCGGAAGCCGGCGGGGCAGGCGCGCCGCGCACGACCGCGTCCCACCAGATGGCGACGGAGTATGGCGGCGACGACGACCGGCGGCACCGCCGGATCCTCCGGCAGCGACGAGGTGTTGCAGTGGACGACGTCCGGCCGCCGCCGCGCGGCGCAGCTCCGCGAGCCGCCGCTCCGGTGCGCTCGACGTCCGCCCCGGTCTCGTCCATCCATCGAGGCGGTACGGCCGCTGCTCGAGCCGACGCCGGCCACCTCCGCGTCCCGGTCGGCGGCGACGACGGCGCCCGTCGCCGACGGCGGCGAGCAGGACCTCCTCGCCGCGGCGGGCCAGTCCCGCGGCGAGCTCGAGGGCGTACGTCCAGACGCCGCCGACGCAGTCGGCGGTCACGAGGACGCGGACGGGCCGGCGGAGCTCACCTCCCGTGGGCGGCGGCGACCGCGTCCGCGCTCTGCACGGGCGTCGTGACCCGGACCCAGTCGAGCAGCCGCCGGAGCCCCTCCGGGAAGCCCGTTCGCGGCGACCACCCGGTGGCCTCGTGGTACCCGCGGACGTCGGAGACGTAGTACCGCTGATCGGCGGCGCGCCAGCCCTCCGTGCGGACCTCGAGCGCGCGCCCGGTGAGCTCCTCGAGGCGCTCGACGAGCTCGATCAGGCTGACGGTGTTCCCAGGCCCGCCGCCGATCGTGAAGGCCCGTCCGGCCACGACCGCGGCGTGCTCGCGCGCGAGGAGCATCGCGTCGACCAGGTCGTCGACGAAGAGGATGTCCCGGACCTGCTTGCCGTCGCCGTAGAAGGTCACCGCATCGTCGAGCACCGCGGCGCGCGCGAAGTGGGCGACCCACCCCTGATCGGGTTGCCGCGCTGGTGCGGCCCGTAGATGCAGCTCATGCGGAAGACCGTGGCCGGAACGCCGAAGGTGCGGGCGTAGTCGAGGACGTACTGGTCGGCGGCGCCCTTCGAGCAGCCGTACGGGCTGTGGAAGTCGATCCCGCGCCCGGCACCGATGCCGGTCCCGCGCAGGTCCGGTCCGTCGGCCGGTAGCGGGTCGTCGTCGCCTCGAGCTCGATGTCGTCGAGGGCGCCGAGGACCTTGTTCGAGGACGTGTAGAGCAGAACGGCGGCGCGGCGTCGCGGCGGCGGATGGCCTCGAGCACGTTCAGGGTTCCCGCAGCGTTGACCTGGAAGTCCGTGATCGGATCGAGGAGGCTGGTGGTCACGGCCACCTGCGCGGCGAGGTGGAAGACGGCGGTGGCGTCCTCGACGCAGTTCGCGACGGCCTCGTAGTCCCGGACGTCGGCGCGCACGAAGGAGACGTGGTCGCCGACGTGGTCCAGGAGCCAGGCGAGGTTCTCGTCCACGCCGTGACGCGACAGGTCGTCGAGGACCACGACGCGCTCGCCGCGTGCCGCCAGCTCACGGCAGAGGTTGACGCCGACGAAGCCCGCTCCCCCGGTGACGAGGACGTGCCCCGCCTCGCCGTCGCGGCAGCCCTGGTCCCCCGTTCGCATCCCGTCGAGCTTCATTGAAGATCACCTCTGTCCGCAGGTCCGGAGGTTGAAACACGCGTCCGGACCACGTGCCGACGCGGACGCGCCGCCAGCGGGTCTCAGGCCGCTCGCAGGCGAGCGGAGGGCCAGCTGATGTCGCGGTCGCGGATGAGGGCGTCGAGCAGCGGGCGGGCGAAGAGGTAGCCCTGCATGAACCGTGCGCCGACGCTCCGCAGGGCCTCGAGCTCCTCGGCCAGCTCGACCCCCTCGATCACGGCCTGGATCTCCAGGGTGTCGCAGAGGGCGAGCATGCTCGAGATCACGGCCAGTCGGCCGTCGTCGAGATGGCACTCGCGGGTGAGGCGGCGATCGAGCTTGATGGTGTCGGGCCGGAGCTCGACGAGCCGCGCGAGGCCCGAGTGGGCGGTGGCGAAGTCGTCGAGGGCGATCAGGAACCCGTGCTCCCGGTACTCGGCGATGATGCCGCGCAGGTGGGCGCCGTCGACGACCTCCTCACCCTCGACGATCTCGAACGTGATCTGGTCGAGCGGAAGGCCCGTCCGCCGAGCGGCGGCGAGCGTCGTGCGGATGCAGGCCGAGGGCTCGTAGACCGCGTTCGGGAAGAAGTTGATGTTGAGCCGGACGTCGATGCCCAAGCGGGACGCCGCCTCGATCGCCCGAACGCGGCAGGCCTGGTCGAAGCGGTAGAGGTTGCCGGCGTCGAGCTGCCCGAGCACGTGGGCGGCGCCCTCCCCGGCCGGCCCGCGGACGAGGGCCTCGTGGGCGACGATCCGCCGCGTCTCGACGTCCACCACGGGCTGGAACGCCATGAGGAAGGGAGGGGACGTCCCGCCCTGGCGACACGCGCCGCACCCGTTCTCTGTGGCCTGCATGGTCCACCTTCGGTCTCATGTCGTGCCCGCGACGCCGGAGTCCGGGGGTCCGCCGGCGTCGCGGGCGCGACGTCCTGCACGGATCATCGGGTGCTCCTTTCCGGCACCGTATCCCCGGAACGGGGGAAGAGCGCGGAAACGGGGGTGCCGACGCCGCGGTCCTGCCCCTACGGCTGGAGGAGGATCTTGATGGCGCCGTCCCGCTTCTTCTGGAACATCTCGTACGCCTCGGGGCCTCGTCGAGCGGCAGGTGGTGGGTCGCGAAGTCGTCGACGCCGAGCGGGTCGCTCGTCGGTGAGCAGCGGCAGGATGTCGTCGATCCAGCGTCTTGACGTTGGCCTGCCCCATCCGGAGCTGGATCTGCTTGTCGAAGAGGGTCAGCATCGGCAGCGGGTCGGCCATGCCGCCGTAGACGCCCGATGAGCGAGATGGTGCCGCCGCGCCGGACGATGTCGATCGCCGCGTGCAGCGCGGCCAGCCGGTCGACGCCGGCCTTCTCCATCAGCGGCGCGGCGAGCGCGTCGGGCAGCAGCCCCGGCCAGCCGTCTGCGCCAGCTTGGCGACCGGCGAGCCGTGCGCCTCCATGCCGACCGCGTCGATGACCGCGTCGGGCCCGCGGCCGTCGGTCAGCTCCCGGATCGCGTCGGCGACGTCGTCCGTGCGTCGCGCAGGTCGAGGACCTCGACGCCGTGGCGCGGCGCGCCGTCTCGAGCCGCTCGGGCACCAGGTCGACCCCGATGACCCGGGCGCCGTGGTGGCGCGCGATCCGGCGCGCCATCTGGCCGATCGGCCCGAGGCCGAGCACGGCGACGGTGCCGCCCGTCGGGGATCGCGGCGTACGCGACGGCCTGCCAGGCGGTCGGCAGCACGTCGGAGAGGTAGACGAAGCGGTCGTCCGGCGGGCCCTCCGGCACCTTGATCGGCCCGAACTGGGCCTGCGGCACCCGCAGGTACTCGGCCTGGCCGCCCGGCACCTGGCCGTAGAGCTTCGTGTAGCCGAACAGCGCGGCGCCCTTGCCCTGGTCGCGGACCTGGGTCGTCTCGCACTGCGAGTAGAGCTCTGCGTCGCACATGAAGCAGTGGCCGCAGGAGATGTTGAACGGGATCACGACGCGGTCGCCCGGGCTTGATGGCGTCACCCCCGAGCCGACCTCCTCGACGATGCCCATCGGCTCGTGGCCGAGGATGTCGCCCTCGTCCATGAACGGGCCGAGCACCTCGTAGAGGTGCAGGTCCGAGCCGCAGATGCCGGTCGAGGTGACGCGGATGATCGCGTCCGTCGGCTCCTCGATCTTCGGGTCGGGGACCGTGTCCACCCGAACGTCGCGCTTGCCGTGCCAGGTGACCGCCTTCATGCAGCTCTCCTCGAAGATGGTCGCGGCGGTGGCGTCCGCCGGCGTCCGGGAGTGGTTCCCCGTTCCAGCCCGCGGAAACGCCGGGCGCACGGCTCTCCGACCGGCCCGGGGCGGGACGGAAGCGCCCCGGGTCAGCCTCGCGGCTCGGGCGCGAGCGGCCGCTCGGCCAGGCGCGCGTCCCCGAGGACGGCCTCCATCAGGTCGTCGAGACGCGCCGTGGCGAGCCCGATCGACGTGTCGGCGGCGCCGTAGTAGAGGTGGATCAGCCCGGCCGCCTCGTCGGCGACGAGGCCGCAGGCGAAGAGCGCGTTCGGCACGTCGCCGACGCGCTCGTAGTCCGTGAGCGGGCCGAGCACCCAGTCCCGCGCGCGGCGGATCACCCGGGTCGGCTCATCGAGGTCGAGGAGCGCCAGCCCCATCCGGTAGATGCCGCCCGTGACCGTCTCCTTGACCCCGTGGTAGATCAGGAGCCAGCCCTGGTCGGTCCTGATCAGCGGGGGACCGATCCCGATCCGCAGGGAGTCCCAGTACGCACCGCCGCGCGGTCGCATGACGGGCTCGGGCGAGCTCCAGTTGACGAGGTCGGGCGAGCGCGAGAGGGAGATCCCGCCGCGCGGCGAGCCGAGGACGTTCATGGTCGGCCGATGGAAGAGGATCCAGTTGCCGCCGATGCGCTCGGGCAGGAGGGCCGCGTTCTTGTCCTCCGGTCGCGTGATCACGCCGCGGGTCTCGACCGTGACGAAGTCCTCGGTCAGCGAGAGGTGGACGGCCGGCCCGCCCAGGCCGTACGCGGTGGACGTGATTGCGAACGCCCCGAGCTCCTCCAGCCAGACGATCCGCGGATCCTCGAACCCCCACTGCTCCGTCTCGACCCCCGCGGCGGGGGCCAGGAGCGGCGTCTCGGCGATGGTCCACCCGTCGACCCCGTTCTTCGAACGCGCGACGGTGAGGTGCGACACGCCGCTGAGCGCCTCCACCCGGGCCAGGAGGACGGTCCCGTCCGCAGTCTTGGCGGCGCCCGGGTTGAAGACGACGTTGCAGGGATAGGGCCAGTCGTCCGCCGTCAGGATCGGGTTTCCGGCCTCGCGGATGAAGAGCTCGCGTGAGCGGCGCCGCACGCCGACGCCGCCGACGCCGCCCCCTCCGCCGACCACCCGGGCCTCGCCCGTCACGCCGACACCGCCGAGGGCGCGGCGAGCCGGAGCCGGACCGGCTCGGCGGCCGCGTCGATCAGGAGCTGCGCCCGGTGGAAGGCGAGCGTGGACTCGGCGCCCTCGTTCGCGTTCACGTCGTCGTCTCCGAGCCCGTCACGGCACCCTCCGGTCGAGAAGTCGTAGAGCGGCCGGTCGAGGCGGTTGCGGCCGAGGAACCAGTCGAAGGCCGTCCGTGCCCGCGCGGCGTGCTCGGGCCGGCGGGTGACGGTGAAGGCGACGAGCTCGGCCTCCACGAACGCGGCGGCGTCGAGCGGCTGCTCGTCGCCCGAGCCGGGCGCCGGCTCGGAGCGGTGGCGTCCCTCGTGCCCGGGCAGGCGGAGCACGCCGTCGGCCAGGCCGCACTCGTCGCCGAGCCAGCCGAGGGCGGCCAGTCCCGCCTCGATCGCGTCCTGCCGCCCGAGACGCCAGCCGCCGGCGATCAGCGCCTGCGGGAGGCAGGCGTTGTCGTACGTCACGCGGTCCTCGAACCAGCGCCAGTCCGCCGCCGACGTCTGGTCGTAGGCCGTCAGGAGCTGATCGACGAAGCGCTCCAGGAGAACGCGAGCCGGCTGCTCGAGCCGGTCGGGGTCGAGCCGGGCGAAGCCGAGCACCGAGTAGGCCGCCGTGCGCAGCGCCACCTCCCGATCGAGCGAGCGGACGAGCGAGCCGAGGAGCAAGGCCGCGGGCTCGGCCACGCCCGGCGCCCAGGCCGTCGAGAGGATCTCGCCGAGCGCCCTGACGGACCGGCCGACGTGGTCGCCGACGTGGGGGTCGTCGAGCCAGCGGCGCCCGTAGTCCATGAAGTTCCGCATCCCCGCGCCGTCCGGGTCGGCGGCGTCGTAGAGGAAGGCGAGCGCGCGGTTGAAGATCGGCGCCCAGACGGCGTTCCCGTCGCGCCGTTCGAGGTCGAACGCGACGACCGCGAGCCGGGCGACGTCGTCGACGCAGTAGCCGCTCGAGCGGTTCGGGATCACCCCGTGGGCGTGCTGGACGATCCCCACGTCGTCCACGAGCGTGAGCAGGTGGTCCGTGCGCGCCTGGATCAGGTGCAGGTCCGAGGGCGCGTGCGAGGCGCCCTGGTGGACGAGCGAGGCCGCCTCGGCCAGGACCTCGGCGGTCGCCGCCCCCACGGCCGACCAGGCGAGGTCGGCTCCGACGCGCCGCGCCTCGAGCCGCGCCGCCTCCAGGGCGGCCGGGCGGGCGAGATCGCAGACCGCGTCGGAGAGCGCGGCCGGATCGGCGAACGGCACGAGACGGCCCGCGCCTGACGAGAGCACGTCCTCGGCGTACCAGTACGGCGTGGAGACGACGGCGCAGCCTGCGGCCAGGGCGAAGGTCAGCGCGCCGGACGAGATCTGCTCGCGGTTCCGATACGGCGTCACGAAGACGTCGGTGGCGGCCAGCAGGTCGGCGACCTCGTCGATCGTCATGAAGCGGTCGTCGAAGTCGACGTGATCCTCGATCCCGAGCGCGGCGACGCGGCGCTTGAGCCGGGTGCGGTAGCTCTCGCCGTCCCGGCGCGCGACCTGCGGATGCGTCCGGCCCGCGATCAGGTAGAGCGCCTCCGGGTGGCACTCGATGATCGACGGCATCGCCTCGAGCACCGTCTCGATCCCCTTGCCCTCGGAGAGGAGGCCGAAGGTGGAGAGCAGGAAGCGCTCGCGCAGGCGCTCGAACCCGCCCGGTACCGGGGCCAGGTAGCGGGGTCGGCGACCGGCGGCGAGCTCCTCGCGGCGCCGGGCGAGCACTGCAGGCGCCCCGTGCGGGATCACGCGGACCTTCGCCGCCGAGCACGCGCCGAGCTCGACGAGCAGGCGCTGCGCCGTGTCGGTCATGACGACGACCCGCTCCGCGCGGTCGCAGAGCGCGGTCAGCACCTCGAGCTGGTGGGGGCTCGGCGCGGAGAGGAGGGTGTGCAACGTGACGACCAGGGGCTGGGCGAGCTCCTGGGCGAAGGAGAGGACGTACTCGCCGTCGGGCCCGCCGAAGATGCCGAACTCGTGCTCGAGCAGCACGACGTCGACGTCCATGTGGCGGAGCAGCCGCGCCGCGCGCGAGTAGTCGCCGCGGACCGACTGCGCGACCGTGGCGAGGACGTCCGGCCGCTGCGGGCTCGACGGCTCGTCGACGATCACGACGGGGTGGACGTCCTCCACCGCGGGGACGTCCATCAGCGCCGAGCGGAGGTCGAAGGCGAAGGTGCCGATGCCGCAGGCTCGTGGCGGAAAGGTGGAGAGGATGGCGGTACGCACGCTCCGCGCACGCCCTTTCGCGGGGAAACCGGGTCGCAGGCCTCGCGGCTCCGACGATCGTCGGGCCGGACGCAGAGTACTCACTTCCGCTCCGCGCCGGTGGCGAGGACCCGTGCGTAGGCTTCGAGGTACGCGTCGATCATCGCCTCGCGTCCGAACCGGGCGACCGCCAGGCGCCGGATCGCCGCCCGGTCGAGCGTGCGGGCCCGCTCGACCGCCTCGACCGCGGCCTCGGGGCCGGAGACGAGGAAGCCCGTGGTCCCGTCCTCGACGAGCTCCGGCATCGAGCCCCGGGGAATGGCGATCACCGGCGTCCCGCAGGCCATCGACTCCACGACGCTGTAGCCGAACGGCTCGTCGAACCCGATCAGGTGCAGGAGCGCGAGGGCGCCCCCGAGCAGCTCGGATCGGCGGTCGGCGGCGACGGGCCCGAGGTAGGTGACCCGGTCCCCGTCGAGGTGCGGCTCGACCCGCTCCTGGAAGTACGGCCGGTCCTGGACGATGCCCGCCATCACGAGCGGCATCCCGGCGCGCCGGGCGACCTCGATGGCCTCCGCCGCGCCCTTGTCGGGGTGGATCCGGCCGAAGAACAGGAGGTATCCGCCGGGTGACGGGTGGAGCCCGAACGCGTCCGTGTCGATCCCGTGGTGGATCGTCGCGACGTAGTCCAGGCTCGGGTGGCGGTCGGCGTCGGAGATCGCGACGTAGGCGGTCGTCGCGTTGTACCGCTGGTAGACGGGCAGGATACGCGGCGACGAGAAGCCGTGGATCGTCGTCAGGACGGGGGTGGCGACGAGGCCGGAGTAGCTCAGCGGCAGGAAGTCGAAGCCGTTGTGGATGAGGTCGAACTCGCCCGCGCGCTCGAACACGTGCGCGATGTGCAGGCACTCGCTCACCTTCGGCTCGCCCGCCGGATCCTCCGAGTAGCCGTGCTCGACGACCGAGGCGAGGCGCGCGGCGGTCTCCGAGTCCCCCGACGCGAAGAGGGTGACCTCGAGGCCGCGGGCAACGAGCCCCTCCGTGAGGAGCGAGGCGAACTGCTCCCACGGCCCGTAGGCGCGGGGCGGCACGCGCCAGGAGATCGGCGCCAGCACCGCTACCCGCACGTGTGCTCCCGGGGCGCGCCGAGGCCACCGCGTCCGCGCGGAGCGGGCTCCTCCTGGAGCTCCCGGACGACTCGCGGCTGCATGGCCGGACCATCATCCCCGACGCCGACCCGGCGGGTGCGCATCGGCGTCCACCGCCGTTGGGAATCGCCGGCAACTGGTGATACTCCCCGACACCGAGAGGAGAGGGCATGGCGAAGGACAAGGCCGCGAAGAAGGACTCCGGGAAGGAGCAGGGCAAGAAGAAGAAGAAGAAGGAGTCGGCGGTCGCCCGGAGCGCGCCGGAGGACGAGGCGTCGGGGAACGGCACGGTCAAGCAGCGCCGCGTGCCGCGCGCGCTCTACGAGAAGGAGCTCCTGCGCCTGCAGGCCGAGCTCGTCTCGATGCAGGAGTGGGTGCGGACCTCGGGCGCCCGGATCGTGGTCATCTTCGAGGGACGCGACGCCGCGGGCAAGGGCAGCGCCATCAAGCGGGTCGCCGAGTACCTCAACCCCCGCGTCACCCGCACCGTCGCCCTGCCGGCCCCCACGGAGCGGGAGCGGGGGCAGTGGTACTTCCAGCGCTACGCCGAGCACCTGCCGGCCGCGGGCGAGATCGTGCTGATGGACCGCTCCTGGTACAACCGGGCCGGGGTCGAGCGGGTCATGGGGTTCTGCACGCCGGAGGAGCACGAGCGCTTCCTCGCACAGTGCCCGATCTTCGAGCGCCTGCTGGTCGAGGACGGCATCCAGCTCCGCAAGTACTGGTTCTCGGTCAGCGACGAGGAGCAGGAGAAGCGGTTCCGCTCGCGCCTCGAGGATCCCATGCGCCGCTGGAAGCTCTCGCCGATGGACCTCGAGTCGATCAGCCGCTGGGAGGACTACTCGCGGGCGAAGGACGAGATGTTCGCCGCGACGGACACCGACGTGGCGCCCTGGTTCGTCGTCGAGGCCGACGACAAGCGCCGCGCTCGCCTCAACATGATCGCCCACCTGCTCTCGACCATCGCCTACGCCGAGGTCGAGCAGACGCCGCTGACGCTGCCACCGCGACCGACCGCGATCAGCTACGAGCGTCCGCCCCGCGACCTCTTCACGAGCGTCCCCGATCACGCGAGCAGCCTGGGCTGATCGCGCTCCGGCTCGCTCCCCCTCTCGTGCCCGCCGACGAGTCGCCGCTCGCCCGCCTGACCCGCTGGGAGGCGAGCGGCGCCCCCTGGCGGTCGCGCCGCCTCGGGCCGGGCAGGGTCGCGGTGGAGCTCCTGACCTGCGACGGCGAGGTGGTGGAGGAGCTCCGGTCCGACGATCCCGCGCTCGTCCACTACCTGGCGGCGCACCCGGGCGCCGACCTCCGCCGTCCCTGACCGCGCGGGAGCTTCCGCGCCCCCGGAACGCTCGACCAGCCGGGCCGGTCCTCCGGCGGCGTGCGGTTGCGATCGCGTCCCGCGTGGTATCCAGATGCATGGACAGGGTCGTTGTGGTCACCGGAGGGTCGGCCGGCCTGGGCCGCGCCATCGTGCAGGCGTTCGCCGATCGGGGCGACGCCGTGTGCATCGTCGCGCGGGGCCGGGAGCGGCTCGACCGGGCCGTGCGGGAGGTCGAGGCCGGCGGCGGTCGCGCGATCGGCGTGGTCGCCGACGTGGCCGACGCCGAGGCCGTCGAGCGCGCCGCCGAGCGCTGCGAGCGCGAGCTCGGCCCGATCGACGTCTGGGTCGCGAACGCGATGACGACGATCTTCGCGCCGTTCGACCAGATCGAGCCGGACGAGTTCCGGCGCGCCACGGACGTCACCTACCACGGCGTCGTCTGGAGCGCCCGCTCGGCGCTCCGCCGGATGAAGGCGCGCGACCGGGGGAAGCTGATCTTCGTCGGCTCGGCCCTGGCCTACCGGGGAATCCCCCTGCAGGCTCCGTACTGCGGAGCGAAGCACGCCGTGCACGGGGTGTTCGAGTCGCTGCGGGCGGAGCTCGCGCACGAGCGATCGTCGGTCTCGCTGACGATGGTCCAGATGCCGGCCCTGAACACGCCGCAGTTCGACTGGGGGAGGAGCCGGATGCCCGAGCGGGCGCAGCCGGTCCCGCCGATCTTCCAGCCGGAGGTGGGGGCCGATGCGGTCGCCTGGGCGGCGGACCACGACCGCCGCGAGGTCTTCGTGGCCTGGCCCGCCTACAAGACGATCTGGGGCAACAAGGTGGCGCCGGCCTTTGCGGACCGGTACCTGGGCCGTCACGGGGTGTCGGGTCAGCAGACGGGCGAGCCCCAGCCGCCGGGCCAGCCGGACAACCTGTTCGAGCCCGTCGACCTCGACGTCGGCGCCCACGGCCGCTTCGACGATCGATCGAGCTCCCGGAGCGCGCTCCTCGCCGCCACGAAGCGTCGGGGGTGGGTCGCCGCCGCCGGCCTCGGGCTCGTCGGCTCGCTGGCCGCCGGAGTGGTCCGGCGCATGGGCACGAGGAGGGGGTGAGCGGGGTCGCCCGAGCGTGCGGTCCGGTTTCGATCCGGCGTTTGATCCGGAGGCCGGGGGGCAGATAGACGGCATGGCCACACTCTCAGGAAAGACCGTCGCCGCCCTCGCCACCGAGGGGGTGGAGGACTCCGAGCTGACCGAGCCGGTCAAGGCCCTGCGGGACGCGGGCGCCACCGTCGAGATCGTCTCGATCGCCGCCGGGACCTTCGACGGCAAGAACGGCACGACCTACACGGTGGACAAGCTCGTCGCCGACGTCTCGGCCGACGACTACGACGCGCTCCTCCTCCCGGGCGGCGTCGCCAACCCGGACCACCTGCGGGGCGACGAGGACGCGGTCGCGTTCGTCAAGGGCTGCTTCGACGCCGGCCTGCCCATCGGCGCGATCTGCCACGGCCCGTGGATGCTCGTCGAGGCCGACGTCGTGCGCGGGCTCACCGTCACCTCGTACCCGTCGATCCGGACGGACCTCAGGAACGCGGGGGCGACCTGGATCGACGCCGAGGTGCAGACGGACGAGGGCGTCACGACGAGCCGCACCCCGGACGACATCCCGGCCTTCAACCGCAAGCTGATCGAGGAGGTCGGCGAGGGGAAGCACGACCGCGCGGGAAGCGCGGCGCAGTCGGCCCGCTCGGCCCGCTGAACCGCGGGCCCCCCTGGACCACCCGGCCCCGCACGGCGGCGCTCCACGGCCCGCCCTGCGGGGCCGACGCGTGGGCGGAGGGTGCCGCCGACGGAGAGGGGCCGCGGCTAGCGGACGAAGATCGTGTCGCGGAGGCCGGCCCGCAGGTCCTGCAGGGAGTGGAAGACCTGGTCGGCTCCCGCCTCCGTCAGCTCGGCCTCGGAGAACCCGCCCGTCATCAGGGCGACGGTCCGGATCCCGGCGCGGGCCGCCGCCTCGCAGTCCCAGTTCGTGTCGCCCAGCATCACGGCGTCCTCGGAGCCGGCCTTCTCCATGGCGGCGAGGACGAGGTCCGGGTGCGGCTTCGTCTTCTCGACGTCGTCGGCTCCCGTCCACGCGTCGGCGATCTCCCGGACGTCCAGGAGGTCGAGGTAATGGTCGAGCTCGTCGGGCTTGGCGGACGTGGCCAGGACGACCGTCAGCCCGAGCGCCTTCAGGTCCTCGACGAGCTCCCGCGCGCCCTCGAGCGGCACCGTCTCGTCGATCAGCCGCTTGTACTCGTCCCCCTCGGCCTCCCGCAGGTCGTCGCCGAGCCGCTCCTCGACGTCGTCGTCGCTGACGGCGGCGACGAGCTGGTCGCCGCCCATCCCGACGTGGCGATGGAGACGCCACACGGGCACGTGGATGTCGAAGCGCCGGAACGCGCGGTACCACGCCAGCGCGTGGTGGTAGTTGGTGTCGACGAGGGTCCCGTCGAGGTCGAGGAGGGCGGCGTCGGTCATGCCCGGGGGTATGCCCGCTTCCGGATCCGCCGACGCGCGGACCGAGCGGCTCGCCATGATCCACTAAAGTTGTACGAACTATTGACAGACTCTCCAACGGTCGGTACAGTGGTCCCCCCACCCCGAACCGAAGGAGCAGCATGAGCACCACCGAGAACCGGCCCGAAACCGTCACCTGGCCGGACCTGGCCGAGGGCCTCTACACGTTCCTGACCGGTCGTGGCGCGACCATCCAGTACGAGTTCGACAAGCTCGAGGTGCTGGTGCCCCGGGACGCCGGCGACGCGTCTCCCCAGGCTCGCTGGCAGCTGAACGGCGCGCTCCGCATCCGCACCTCCGAGACCGGCCGCTAGGTCCGTCGTGCTGGAGGTCGACGGGCGGGTCGAGGTCGAGTTCGACGGCGGTCGCGGTTACCTGGTCGCGGATGGGGCCCGGCTCGTGCTGGACGTCGACGACCCGTCCGCGGCCGCGCGCGTGCTCAATCACCGGACGCTGCGCGCCCTCGGGCGCCGGCTTTCGTCGGCGGGCCTGACGCTCCACGTCCGCACCGGCGGCCGTCCCGTGCTGACGGCCGGACGCGACGCCCGCCGGCGCTTCCCCGCTCGATCCCTCCGCTCACCGGACCTCCGGGTGAGTCCCTGGTTCGCGCTCCGCTCCGTCCGCCCCTGGCGGCGCCATGGCCTCCGCCCGATGACGCCGCCAGGCGGAACGGGACGGAAGCCGGATCCTTCCTCCGCGCGAGCGGCCACCCTCCCCGGGAGCACGATCATGACGACACGCCCGCTCCGCCTCCGAGCCGGGGCGGCGATCCTCCTCGCCGCCTCGGCCTCCTTCGCCCTCTCCGTGACGCTCTGGTTCACCGGAAGCCACGAGCAGGGAATCTTCGTCGGCCTCTGGGTGCCGTCGATCCTCTCCTTCGGGGCCGTGGCGCTCCAGATGTCCGACTCCCGCCATGAGTGACCTGGGGCTCTTCCTCGTGGGGTTCCTGATCACGATCCCGGCGGGCGCCGGCATCGTCGCGCTCATGTGGGCCGCCGTCGCGGATGGCCGCGAGAACGATCGAGTCCAGGTCCAGGTCGCGGCCGACCGGGATGCGGTCGCTCCGACCCCGCGCACCTCGCCGACCTGAGCTGCCCGGTCGACGCCCCTCGGCGGCGAGCGGCGCGTTCGGCCCGGGTGCGCCCGCCGGCGGTCCCCGAAGCCGCCGGACCGCGAACGGCGATCCGGGTGGACGTCCGCGGGATCCGCGCGGCCGGTCCGTCCGGCGCCGGCCGCGACGTGCCCGCCCGCGGTCGGACCTCCGCGCTCAGGCCATCCGGGCGGCGATCCGGGCGGCGGCGGTGATCGGATCGGCGTCGAGGAGCATGGCGTCGAGCTCGTCGGCGACCTCAGGGGTCGCGCCCCGTCCGGCGAGGGCGAGGGGAATCGCCGACGCCGTCAGCTCGCCGGCGAGCGCGAGAAGGCGGGAGGAGCTGGTCGCGGCGAGGACGGTGACGCGGGGCGAGAGCCGGGTCGCCGCTTCCACGAGCGTCGTCTGGGGGGTGTCGGCGCCCAGGTAGGTGATCCGCCAGCCGTGGCCTCGAAGGCCGATCCCGAAGCAGATCAGGCCGAGGTCGTGCAGCTCGCCGCTCGGGCACGCCAGCAGCGCGCGGGGGCCACTCCCGCCGTCCCAGCCTCGCGCGAGACCGAGGAGCCGCCCGCGGATCAGGCTGGTCGCGAAGTGCTCCTCCGTGATCTGGGCCTGGCCGTTGGCCCATCGATCCCCGAGGTCGACGAGGTAGGGGATGATCGCGTCCGAGATCACCGTGGTCGCCCCGTACGTCGCGAGAAGACGATCGAGCGCGGCGTGGGCGCCCGCGTCGTCGAGCCTGGCCATGGCCGCCGCGAGCAGCGAACGATCCGCGCCGATCGGGTCCGCGGCCGCGGCAGGAGCAGGACCGGGCAGGGCGTCGAGGTCGCCGTCCGGCGTGGAGAGCACGGCCTCGGCCGCCTGCCGGGCCGCCAGGCCCGCAGCCAGGAGGGCCTGCATGGCACGCACGCGCCGCTCGTCCTCCGGACCGTACAGCCGGAACCCGCCGGCACTCCGGAGCGGGCGGAGCAATCCGTACCGCCGCTCCCACGCTCGCAGGAGGGTCGGTGACTCTCCTACCCGGTGGCCGAGCTCGCCGATGCGGACCCGGGGGACCGGCGAGGGGGAAGGGGCGGTCATGCCCCTGCAGCATACACATTTTACACAGACTGTGGACACCGGCGGGAGCGCTCCCGACCGGGCGCGCGACCGGCTAGCGGCGGACGAAGCCCCCGTCCGGCGTCCGCTCGACCCGCTCGCCCGTGAACCCCGAGAGCGGCGCCAGGTCGCGTTCGGCGAGCTCCCGGCAGATCCGCCGGGTGAGCAGGAACGCGACGATGGGGACGACGACGACGAGGGCGCGGAAGATCCACACCTGCTCGCCGTAGTCGATCCCGAACGTGATGAAGAACCGGTCCGCGGAGCCGGCGAGGAAGATCACGGTCACCCAGGCGAAGAGGGCGGCGCCGCAGCCGCTCCGCCAGGGATTGTCCCGCGGCCGGTCGAGCAGGTTGTGGTGCTCGGCGTCGCCCGTGACGCGCCGCTCGATCGCGGGCCAGGCGTAGAGGAGGCCGAAGACGACGGTCGGGAAGAGGATCCCACCGAAGAACGGGTTGGGCACGAGGGTGTGGCCGAAGGCGTGGATCTCGAAGCTCGGCATCAGCCGCAGCGCCCCGATCAGCCAGCCCGAGGTACCAGTCGGGCTGCGCGCCGTTCGTGCCGAGGGACGGCTCGTACGGGCCCCACAGCCAGACCGGGTTGATCTGGACGAGGCCGCCGAGGAGGACGAGCACGCGCGGCGTGGCGAGGAGAGCCCAGCGAGCGCAGCGCGTAGGTCGGCCACAGCGGGCGTGCCGACGACGTTCCGCTCCGTGCGCCGCGGGCCGCGGAACTCGGTGTGCTGCTGGAGCGCGACGAGGGCGAGGTGAAGCCCGATCAGGGCGCCCAGGGCGCCGGGAGCAGGATACGTGGGCGATGTAGAGCCGCGACTCGAACGCCGCCGACCCGGGAACTGGCCGTCCCAGAGGAGCGAGGCGACGAAGCCGCCGACGAGGGGGATCGACGATGGCGACGGAGTAGGCGATCGCGAGCCCCATGCCGCGACAGCAGGTCGTCCGGCAGCGAGTAGCCCGACGAAGCCCTCGAGCACGGCCAGCATCAGCATCGTCAGCCCGATCGTCCAGTTGAGGTCGCGGGGCTTGCGGAACGCGCCGGTGAAGAAGACGCGGACATGTGCATCGTGATCGCGGCGACGAAGACGAGGGCCGCCCAGTGGTGCGTCTGGCGCACGAGGAGGCCCGCCCGCGTGTCCAGCGACAGGTCGCACCGTCGACGCGTACGCCTTCGACATCCGGACGCCCTGGAGCGGCGCGTAGGTCCCGTGGTAGACGGTCGGCGCGACGGACGGGTCGAAGAAGAACGTCAGGTAGACCCCGGTCGCGACGAGGAGGACGAAGCGTAGAGCGCGATCTCGCCCAGCAGGAACGACCAGTGCTCGGGGAACGACGTAGCGCAGGCCGCCCCGCACGAGCCGGGCGAGCCCCGGCACGCGCTCGGCGAGGCCGTCGAAGCCGCCCCGCAGGCGGGCCCGCCGGCTCACGTCGGCGTCCCCCACCAGGACGGGCCGACCGGGCCCGAGAGCGGCCCGGCCGCCGTCGAGGTGGCCGGAGCCGTCGACGCGAGCGGCAGCTGCGGCAGCGAGCGCACGGCCGGGCCGAAGATCACCTTCGCCCCGCGCGTGACGTCGAACGTCGAGTAGTGGCACGGGCAGACGAGCGCCGGCCCGCGCGAGGTCGTGGCGATCGACGCGGATAGCGGAAGAGGGCGATCGCGCAGCCCGGCGTGGGTGCAGATCTTGGAGAAGGCGAGGATGCCCGCGAAGCGCCCACAGCCTCGCGCCCGGGCGGCAGGCGGAGCTCGGCCGGGTCGATCCGGACGACGACGACCGGCGAGCCGAGCTCCGCGGGTCCGCTCCCTCGGGAAGGCCGTGAGGAAGGCGCCGAGGGCGACGTCGGCGGCGGCGATCGGCTCGCCGTCGGCGTCGACGAGGCGCGCCCGCGGCGCCAGGGCGAGCTGCCGATCGCGCCGCCGGGCCGGTCGCCGAGCGAGGCCGCGCGGCAGGATCGCCGCGGCGCCCAGGACGCCGCCCGGCGACTCCGGCGGCGCCGAGCAGGAGACGGCGCCGCGGGATGCCCGCGACCGGGTGCGGCCTCGTCGACGGTGGCCTGCTCGACCTCGGGCTCGCCGCCCGGCGGGGGCGCGGCTGGGTGACGAGGCCCTGCGGCGCGAGCCGGGCGCCGGCCAGGACGAGCGCGGCGGCCGACCGCGAGGAGGGCGAGGCCGAGCGTCGCCCCCGAGGACCTGCGTGCTCCACGACGCGAGGTAACGCGACGACGAACGCGAGCCCCGGCGGCGCTCGCCAGGAGGAGCGCCGCGACGGCGGTCACGGCGCGCTCCTCCGCGAGCGGCGGCGGCGGCGGCGGCGCGGCGCTCGGCGCCGGCGTCGGGCAGGCGGGCGGCGCGGCGGAGCAGGAGCAGGACGCCCGCGATCGAGGAGCCCGGCGAGGCGGCGGAGGATGCTCACGGCAGGGGTCCCTCCTCCTCGTCGGCCGCCCGGCGCCGATCAGCCGCGCGATCGCAGGAGCGCGACCCCGGCCAGCGAGCCAGGCGACGAGCCCCTCCGGGATCGGTCCGATCACGCCGATCGCCCAGCCGCCGGCGTTCCTCGGGTGCCGGGCTCGATGGACGTACCGGATGACGCTCGCGAGCCGGTCGTCCGGCAGGGCCGGCTCCGAGAACGCGGGCATCAGGTACGGGCCGACGCGGACCGCCTCCACGATCTGCGCGGGCGTCGCCTGCATCGAGCGCCGGCGCCACGGCGCCGGTGACGATGCCGCCCCGCGCCGGCGACCTGGTGGCAGCCCGCGCAGTTCTCCGTGAAGAGCGTCAGCCCCGCGGCGAGGTCGCCGGCCGGGGGTCGCGATGCGGGATCCCCGGCCCGGCCCGAGGCTAGCGACGTAGGCGACGAGCGCGTCGATGTCGGCGGCGTCGTACGCCGGCTGGTCGTTGCGCAGCGGGATGTCGCGCGGGTTGGCAGCGGCATCCGGCCGGTCGAGAGGTAGAAGTCGGCGGCCGCCGCGCCGGCGCCGACGAGCGATCGGCGCCCCGCCCGGAGATCCCCTGGCCGGACGGCCCGTGGCACGAGGCGCATCCCTCCTGGAAGAGCTCGGCGCCGCGGGCGACCTCGGCCCGCGCGGCCGAGTCCGACGAGCCGGCCGCCGTGAAGAGGAGGATCGAGGCGGTCGCCGCAGAGGGCGGCGACGACGAGGGAGGAGCCTACGCCGCACGGTAGGCCTCCCGCCGCTCCTGCCGGTCCTCCTCCGCGAGGAGCGCCGACCAGCGCGGCCACGAGCGCCACGGCGCCGAGCGGGATCGAGCCCGCGGCCATCGCGATGCCCGGCCCCGTTCGGCCGGTGCCGACGAGCCAGAGCGCGACGGCGTCGAGCGGGCGGCATCGCCGAGAGGGCGTGAGCGCGGCGGGGCCGATCCCGGTGAACGCGCCGCGGGCACCGGCAGGACGTGGAGCACGTGGGCGTCAGAAGGCGATCGCCGCAGGCGAGGAGCAGCACGTGCTCGCCGACGTGCAGCGGGGGAGCGCTCGGCCAGCGCGGCAGGGGCCCGGCGCTGACGAGCCCACTGGGCGAGCACGAACGCCGAGCCAGCAGGCCGCCGGCGAGGGGCGCGTCGAGGCGCCGCTCGAGCCGGCGGGCCCGTGCCGCGCCGAGCCGGCGCGAGGACGCACGCGGTACGGCAGCGCCGCGCGCCAGGAGCGGCGCGGCGACGTTCCCACGCACCATGTGGCCGACCATGTGCAGGGTCGGCGGCTCGTCCAGCGAGGCCCCGACGGCGAACGCGCCGCCGCCGCGCCAGGAGGCACGCGAAACGGGACCGGGCGCGTCGCGCTCACCGCGCGTCCCGCCGCTCGTCGGTCAGCTCGCGGACGAGGGCGGTCACGCCGAGGACGACGACGAGGCGCCCGATCAGGATCAGCCAGAGCCCGAAGGCGAGGCCGTCGAGCGCCATCGCGACGCCGATCACGAGCAGCACCGTCGGCAGCGAGAGGTCGGGCAGGCGACGCCTCCCCCGGTCCTCGGTCCGCCGGGCCGCCGCTCCGCGACGAGGCCGAGGACGGCGATGCCGGCCGCGCCGGCGGCCGCCGCGGCGAGCTGCGAGTAGCCGAGCCAGTCCCCGGGCCCGAAGAGGACGAGGACGGCCGCGAGCACGCCGAGGATCGCGCCCAGCCCGCCGATCCAGAGCGAGACCGGCCTCACGTCGTCCCCCGGCGCAGGTCGAGGAGCGGCGCGAGGAGCGGATCGGCGGCAGGGCGTCGAAGTTGTGCCGCGCCGGCGGCGAGCTCGCCGCCCACTCGAGCGTCTGGCCGCCCCACGGGTCGCGCCGGCGCCGGGTCCCGGTGCCGGAGGCTCCGGACGAGGTTCCAGAGGAAGACGAGCGACGCCGAGGGCGATCACGAAGGCCCCGGCCGTGGCGAGCTGGTTGAGGCCGGTGAAGCCGGCGGAGGCGCGGTAGTCGGCGACCCGCCGCGCCATCCCGTCCTAGCCCAGCAGGAACATCGGGAAGAACGTCAGGTTGGTGCCGACGACGAGGAGCCAGAAGTCCAGCGTCCCAGCCGCTCGGAGAGCAACGCCGCCGGTCACCTTCGGGAACCAGTAGTAGATCGCGCGCGAAGAGGCCGAAGAGGCTGCCGGCGAAGAGCGTGTAGTGGAAGTGCGCGACGACGAAGTAGGTGTCGTGGACGTGGTAGTCGAGCGGCGGCGAGGCGACGAAGATGCCGGTCAGGCCGCCGACAGGAACTGGACGAGGAAGCCGAGGGCGAACAGCATCGCCACGGTGAGCCGGATCGCGCCGCCCCGACATCGTCACCGACCGATGTCGAAGTACTCGATGCCGGCCGGCACGAGCGAGGGCGATCGAGGTGAGCGCGAAGTAGCGGTTCGGCACCTGCGCCGGTCGCGAACATGTGGTGGGCCCAGACGCTCATCGAGAGCGCCGTGAAGGCGAGCAGGGAGAAGACGAGCGTCCGGTAGCCGAAGATCGCCGCGGCCCGAGAACACGGCGACGACCTCCGCCACCGCGCCGAGGAACGGGAAGAACATCACGTAGACGACCGGGTGGCCGTAGAACCAGAAGAGGTGCTGGTAGCCGATCGGGCCGCCGCTCGAGCGTGAAGACGCCACCGAACTGCCGGTCCGCCCAGAGGAGGACCATCGCCACGAGCAGGGACGGGAAGCGAGAGGACCGTCAGAGCACGTCGACGAGCATCGTCCAGGTGAACACGGGCAGGCGCAGCATCGTCATCCCCGGCGCGCGGTGGCGGACGATCGTGGCGAGGATGCAGGCGCCCAGGAGGAGCGACGCCGACCGTGGCGAGGAAGACGCCGAGGATCCACATGTCCATCCCCGGGCCCGGCGTCGAGGCCGCCCGAGAGCGGGTAGTAGGCAGTCCAGCCGGCCTGGCCGGCGCCGTTGCGCGGTCAGGAAGCCGGTCCACATCGTCAGCCCGCCGGCGACCAGGAGCCAGAGCCGCGAGCAGGCCAGCCGGGGCCACGCGATCTCGGCGGCGCCCACCTGGAGCGGCACGAAGTAGACGCCCGAGCGCGAGCGCCGAGCGGCGTGACGACGAGGTAGATCATCGTCGAGCCGTGCATCGTGAAGAGCTGGTCGTACTCGTCGTCGAGACGACCTGCATCCCCGGCTCGGCCAGCTCGGAGCGCATCAGGAGCGCGGCAGGCCGCCGGCGAGGAAGAAGACGAGCGACACCGCACCAGTCAGCACCGCGATCCGCTTGTGGTCGGTGGTCGCGATCATCTCGACCGTCGTTGGGCGCCGCTGCGGCGCCATGCCCGTCCGCGGCCGGTCGCTCGTGGCGCTCACGAGCGGCCGCCGCTCGGCGAGGAAGCTGCCGGTACTCCTCCGCGGTGACCGCGCGGACCGTGAAGTTCATCTCGGCGTGGCGGAGCCCGCAGTACTCTGCGCAGCGGCCGGGCCAGACGCCCGGGTGGGCGAAGATCAGGTCGAACGTCGTCGTCCGGCGCGGGGAAGGCGTCGCGCTTGAAGCGCGTCTCCGGGATGTAGAACGAGTGGATGACGTCGCGGGAGGCGAGGACGAACCGGATCACTCTCGCCGGCCGGCACGGTCAGCGTCGGCGAGCCGTTGGTCGAGCCGACGAGGTCGATGCTCGTCCCGGGGTAGCGGAAGCGCCAGCCCCACTTGAAGGCGGTCACCTCGATCCTAGCCTGCGGGGCGCCGCTGACCGAGTCGGTCCGCCCCTCCGTGCGGAGCGTCGGCGGCGGCGATGACGACGACCCCGATCGCCGACCAGGCCGAGCCAGACCACCTGGAGCCGATGGGAGTCGTGCTGCTCCGGCTCCGGAGGGCGCCCGCGGCGGAGGATCGCGACGGTGATCGCTCCCAGGACGAGCACGGCGGCCACCCCGAGGATCGAGTACACGAGGAGCTCGAGCGAGGTGTAGTCCTGCCGCGTGTCGGTACTCAGGAGGACGAGCGAGGTGGGCAGTTCCCTCCCTTCCGCGGATGTCCGGCGGGCGATCCCGTGGGGCGCAGGAAAGCCTAGCGCCCGGGAGCGGTGGGACACGGGCGCGCGGACGTCCGCAGCCGGAGACCAGCGCGGCGGCGGGGGGCCGGCCCCGGGCGCCGCGCGCCGGCTATCCAGCGGGCCCCCCGAGCGGCGCCAGGAGCAGCCGGTAGTAGGGGCGGAAGCCCGCTCTCTGGTAGAGCCGCGTGGCGCCCTCGTTCGCCTCGACGACGCCGACCGACCAGTACCCGATGCCCTCGTCGAGCAGCCGTTGCCGGGCCGCGGCGAGGAGGCGGGAGCCGACGCCGGAGCCGCGCGCGTCGGCAGCGACCGCGAGCGACTCGAGCTCGCCGACCCGCTCCCCGAGGTCCCAGGTCGCCCCCGGCGGGTGGACGCAGACCATGGCGTACCCGATCGGAGGCCGCTCGCGCGCCTCGGCGGGCACCGAGGCGAGGAGCCAGCCGGAGCCCTCCTCGAGCCAGTCGACGTACTGGGCACGGCGCAGCCGCCAGGCCTCGCCGCCCTCGCGAACGGGCCATTCCGCCCCGGCGACCGCGCGGTGGTACTCGACCATGCCCCGCCACAACGGCTCGACCCGGTCCACCTCCCGCGCGCCGAGGGACACGATCCGCTGCCGCTCGACCGGGGAGGGGGAGCCCGTCGGCGGGCCGTCCGGCTCGCTCACGACCGGGATCGCGGCGGCTGCGGCCGGCGTCCCCGCTGCCCGCCCCGCGGCGTCCCGAGCACGGGGCGCTCCGAGGGCCCGCCGAGCCGGCCCGCCGTGGACGGGAGGGCCCGAACGGGTCGGCCGAGGGCACGAGGGTCCGCATTGCTCCGCTCCCGAGCCTCGGGGGCGGCCTCGACGAAGCGGAGGCCGTCGCCGTCGACGTCGATCAGGAACTCCCTCGTCGCCCCGTCCGACCGTAGCAGCTGGCGGTACAGGTGGACATGTCGCGAGCCCAGGATGCCCTCGAGCGGCGCGGCGAACTCGCCGGCCGGGCGGCCCCGGGATGCGGTCGTCGCCGGGTAGTCGAGCCGCTCGATCTGGACGACGCCGCGGCTCCGATCGGACACCGACTGGGCGATCCGGTAGCTCCTCACGGAGCGGTTGATACCCGCGCCGGAGCTGGGAGGAACGCGGGCCGCCACGCCGGAGCGCACCGGCCCCAAGGCGGGTCCCGGCGGTTCGCGGCCGAGCGTTCCGGGGACCACCGACGCGCCCGCGCCGGCCCGGCCGGCAGGGTGGAGCGGCGCCGGCGCGAATCCCTGCCGGGCGCCGACCGGGGAGACCACGACGAACGAGAGAGGCGAGGCACGATGAGTACCGGCGAGGCGTTTCCGGATCCCGTCCACCAGTATCCGAAGCCCGGATTCCCGAAGCAGGCCCAGGAGGAGCCGGGCCTCGCCTCCGCGATGCGGCCGGTCCCCGACCACGGCGAGACGGGCTACCGCGGCCGTGGCCGGCTCGAGGGCCGGCGGGCGGTCGTCACCGGGGCCGACAGCGGCATCGGGCGAGCGGTGGCGATCGCCTTCGCCAGGGAGGGGGCCGACATCGTCCTCTCCTACCTGCCGGCCGAGCAGGCCGACGCCGACGAGGTCGTGTCGCTCGTCGAGGCGGAGGGCCGGCGGGCGATCGCGGCGCCCGGGGACCTGAAGGACGAGGGCACCTGCCAGGGCCTCGTCCGGACGGCGGTCGCCGAGCTCGGCGGGATCGACGTCCTCGTCAACGTGGCCGGCAAGCAGCAGCACGTCGAGGCGATCGCCGATCTCTCGAGCACGCAGTTCGACGAGACGATGAAGACCAACGTGTACGCGCTCTTCTGGCTGACCAAGGCGGCCCTGCCCCACATGCCGCCCGGAGGCTCGATCATCAACACCTCCTCCGTGCAGGCCTACGACCCGTCGCCGGGCCTCCTCGACTACGCGACGACGAAGGCGGCGATCAACACGTTCTCGAAGGCGCTCGCCCAGCAGGTCGCGGGCCGGGGGATCCGCGTCAACGTCGTCGCTCCGGGCCCCTTCTGGACGCCGCTGCAGGTGGTGGGCGGCCAGCCGACGGAGGCCCTCCCGACGTTCGGGGCGGACACGCCCCTCGGCCGCGCCGGCCAGCCGGCGGAGATCGCCGCCACGTACGTGCTCCTCGCCTCGGCCGAGTCGAGCTACACCTCGGGCGCGACGTTCAGCGTCACCGGCGGCACCGCCACGCCGTAGCTTCACGCGTTCGCCGTACCGACCGATGAGTTCGGGTCCCGGATGCCGTCGTACCGCCGGAGACCGACCCGGGAGGCTGAGGCGATGAGCGGAGGGCGCGGACGACCGACCGGCGCGCACGGACGGCGGGGGACCCGATGCTGACGGTCCTGCTCGTGGGCACGCGGAAGGGCTGCTTCGTCCTCGAGAGCGATGCCGACCGACGCGACTGGAGGCTCCGCGGGCCCTACTGCGAGGGGTGGCCCGTCTACCACGCGATCCACGATCCGGCCTCCGGCGGCATCTACGCGGCCGCGGCGAGCGCCTGGCACGGCGCCGCCGTCTGGCGGAGCGACGACCTCGGTGCGACCTGGGAGCACTCGAGCGCGGGCCTCGAGCACCCGGCCGGCACCCGCACGCTCTCGAAGGTCTCCGGCCTGACCGCGGCCCACGGTCGGCTCCTCGCCGGCGCCGAGGCGCCGGCGGTGTTCGAGAGCCGGGACGCGGGCGCCACCTGGTCGCTCTACTCGACCCTCGAGGGCCAGCCGGGGCGGAGCGACTGGGACGATCCGGAGAAGCAGCCGCCCGGCCACCTGGGGCTGGCCGCGGTGCTCCCGCATCCGACCGACGCCGCCCACCACCGGGCCGTCGTGCAGGGCGTCGGCATCTTCGAGACGATCGACGACGGCGCGACGTGGACGCCGCGCAACGGGGGCCTCCGCGCCGACTGGCCCCGGGAGCATCCCGACGTCGGCTTCTGCGTGCACAAGCTCGTGATGTCCCCGGCGGACACCGAGCGCCTGTACCAGCAGAACCACTGCGGGATGCACCGGAGCGACGACGGCGGCCGCTCCTGGAGCGAGATCACCGAGGGCCTGCCATCCGACTTCGGGTTCGCCGCGGCGGCGCATCCCCACGACCGCGACTGCTTCTACGTGATCCCGCTCGACCCCGGCCACGCGCGATGCGTCCCGGAGGGGCGAGTGGCGGTCTGGCGGACGCGGGACGCCGGCTCCACGTGGCAGCGGCTCGACCGGGGCCTGCCGCAGCGCGACGCCTTCGTCGGGGTCCTGCGGGAGGGGCTCGCGATCGATGGCCGGGACGTTCCCGGCCTCTACTTCGGGACGAGCACCGGCCAGGTGTTCGCGAGCATCGACGAGGGCGACACCTGGACCGAGATCGCGGGCTACCTGCCGGCCATCGCCTCGGTCGAGGTGGCGGCGATCGCCTAGCCATGGCCGACGTCCACCTGCCGGCGACCCTGCCGCCGCTCTTCCGCGACCTGCCGCGCCGGCTGGAGGTCGACGCGGGAAGCGTGGGGGAGGTCATCGAGCACCTGGAGCGCCGCTGGCCGGGGCTCCACGATCGTCTGTGCGAGCCGGGCTCTGCGCTCCGCCGGCACATCAACGTCTACGTCGACGGGGAGCGGGCCGGCCTCGACTCCGCCGTCGCGGCGGGATCGCGAGTCGACGTCCTCGCCGCGATCAGCGGGGGATGACCAGCCTCGAGCCACGGCCGGGTGCGGCCCGCGGCGACCTGCCGGGGACATCCGACGGGTGGTGCGCGCGTCTGCCCGGGTCGACGGTGGTCGCGGTCGGCGGCCGGCTCGCCCGCGCCGACGTGCCCGGGTTCTGCGACCGCGTCTGCGCCCTGCTCGACTGGACCGGCGACGGGCCGCTCGAATGCGACGTCCGCGCCGTGGTCACCCCGGACGCCGCGGTCGTCGACGCGATGGCCCGCCTCCAGCTCGCGGCCGCCCGCCGCGGTCGGCGGGTCCACCTGCGGGGAGCGTCGCCGGCGCTCCGGGAGCTCCTCGGCCTGATGGGGCTCGCCGGCGTGCTGCCGCTGGCCGAGCCGCTACGCGTCGAGCTCGAGGGGCAGCCCGAAGAGCGGGAACAGGGTGACCGCATCGAGGAAGAACGTCAGCTCGACGATCCGGTCGCCTGACATCTCGAGGACCTGGAGGGCCCACGGCTCCAGGCGTCCGCCCGGGCCGCTCGGCTTGTACTGGCCGAAGGCCGGCGAGCCGTTCGCCGAGGTGGGGAGGAGTCGGGAGCCGCGGCAGGCGGCGCCCGTGCCGACCCAGAAGCCGAGGATGTCGTCGCGCCCGTGCAGCCAGAGCTCGTAGGGCGGCATCGACTGGGTCGCCTCGGCGTGCAGCAGGGAGGTCAGGGAGTCCATGTCGTAGCGCTGGAACGCGTCCACGTATCGTTCGAGGAGCCGCCGCTGCCCGGCGTCCAGCGGCGCCGCCGAGTCGACGGTGGAGATGTCGGCGCTCGCCAGGGTCGCGCGGGCCCGCTGCAGCGCGCTCGTCACCGACGCCACCGTGGTCTCGAGGAGCTCGGCCACCTCGGTGGCGCGCCAGTTGAGGACCTCCCGGAGGATCAGCACGGCCCGCTGGCGCGGCGGCAGGTGCTGGAGGGCGGCGACGAAGGCGAGCCGGATCGTCTCCCGCGAGGCCGCGAGCTCCGCCGGGTCGTCGGGGGAGGCGAGGGCCCGCGCGTCGGGGATCGGCTGGATCCAGGTCGTCTCCGGGAGCGTCGGCCCGAGCGGGGCCGTGTGGGCCTGGGCGTCGCCGAGGTCCATGGACGGGCGCGGCGCTCCCGGCCGGTCAGCATGTCGAGGCACACGTTCGTCGCGATCCGGTAGAGCCACGAGCGCAGCGCGGCGCGGCCCTCGAAGCGGTCGATCCCCTTCCAGGCGCGGACGAGCGTCTCCTGGACGGCGTCCTCCGCCTCGAAGGACGACCCCAGCATCCGGTAGGCGTAGGCGGTCAGCTCGCGCCGATGCTCCTCGAGCCGCCGCTCGAGCGTGGAGCGGTCGGCCCGCGGGACGCCCCCGAGCGTCCGCTGCTCCGCTGCGAGTTCTGTCATCCGATCGCCCCCCTCTCGCGCGCCCGTACGAGCACGTCCGAATCGTTGCACGACCCGTCGGCCGGGGCGCGTCCGGCCGCGATCGCGGCGCTCCCGGTGCCGGCCCGCCCTGGCCCGCCGGCCCGTCCGGCGTCCTCGCGTTCCCCGTGACGCGCCTCCTCGGCATCGGCGCCGGGACGGCGCGGGTCGGGGCGGGCGATCCGGGAGAATGGGGCGATGCCGGACCGAGCGAACCCCCGGTCGCGGCCCGCCGATGCGGCGACTGCGGTCCGCGCGAGCGCGCCCGGCCGCGTCAACCTGATCGGCGAGCACACCGACTACAACGACGGCTTCGTGCTGCCGCTCGCGATCCGCCAGCGGGTCTCCGTCGAGATCCGCCGCCGGACCGACGCGGAGGTGCACGCATGGTCCTCCGCGTCCGGCGCCGCCGCGCCGTTCCGGCTCGGGGAGGAGGCCCGGCGGGGGGACTGGAGCGACTACGTCGCCGGGGTCACCCAGGAGCTGGCGGCCGACGGGCACCGCCTGCCTGGCTTCGACCTGTCCGTGGCCTCGGACGTCCCGCTCGGCTCCGGCCTCTCCAGCTCCGCGGCCCTCCTCGTCGCCATCCTCCGCGGGCTCCGGGAGCTCGCGGGGCTCGCGCTCGATCCGGTCGGGATCGCCCGGCTCGCCCGGCGGGCGGAGAACGGCCTCGTCGGCGCCGAGGTGGGGATCATGGACCAGATGGCGTGCTCGCTGGCGACGACCGACGAGGCGGTTCACCTCGACTGCCGTGACCTCAGCTACGAGCGGATCCCACTGACGCGGCGAGCCGAGATCGCGATCGTCCACTCGGGCGTCGAGCACGCCCACGCCTCGGGCGGCTACAACGAGCGGCGCGCCGAGTGCGAGGAGGCCTGCGGGCTCCTCGGCGTGGCGAGCCTCCGCGACGTGGGTCGCCACGACCTGGCCGCCGTCGCGGCCCTGCCCGAGCCGTACGGGCGCCGCGTCCGGCACGTCGTCAGCGAGAACGAGCGTGTGGGCGAGGCGGTGGCGGCGATCCGCGGCGACGACGCCGAGCGGCTCGGGTCGCTCTTCGCGGCGTCGCATGCCTCGATGCGGGACGACTACGAGATCTCCACCCCCGAGGTCGACCGCCTCGTCGCCATCGCCGCCGGAGACCGGCGCGTCTTCGGCGCCCGGCTGACCGGCGGGGGGTTCGGGGGGAGCGTCGTCCTCCTCGCCGAGCCCGGCACCGCGGCCGCGGCCGCGACGGAGATCGCGGCGACCTACGCGGTGGAGACGGGCCGCACCCCGCGCGTGATCGAGCCGGCGGGCTGACGATGCGGCGGACGATCGCCCTCCTGACCGACGCGCTCCCGCACCTCGGCCTCGAGCAGGCGCTCCACTGGTGCGCGCGGCGGGGCATCGACGCGGTGGAGCTCGGGGTCGGGGGGTACTCGCCGGCGCCCCACGTGGATCGCGAGCGGCTCCTCGACCGGGCCGCGGCGCGCGCCGCGCTCGCCGGCGCTCTCGCGGCCGGCGGCCTCGGCCTCGCCGCTCTCAACGCCTCGGGGAACCCGCTCCACCCGGACGCGCAACGGGCCGCCGCGCACGACGGGGCGCTCCGCGAGGCGATCCGGCTCGCGGCGGAGCTCGGCGTCGACCGGGTGGTCGCGATGAGCGGGTGTCCGGGCGGCCCGGCCGGCGGCGCCTGGCCGATCTTCGCGGGGGGCGCCTGGCTGCCGGACATGGAGGGCCTCTGGGCGGTGCAGTGGGAGACGATCGGCCCGTACTGGAGCGCGCTCTCGGCCTGGGCGGAGCGCGTCGCGCCCGAGGTCGTGATCTGCCTCGAGCTCCACCCGGGGACCTCGATCTACAACGCGGCGTCGTTCGCCGAGCTCGCCGCGGTCGTCGGCGGAAACGTCGCCGTCAACCTCGATCCGAGCCACTTCTGGTGGCAGGGCATCGACCCGGTCGCCACGATCGGCGCGCTCGGCGACCGGGTCCGGTTCGCCCACGCCAAGGACACGGTCCTCCACCGCGAGCGCGTCGCGCTCCACGGCGTGCTGGACTACCGCTGGCCGGCGGCGGCCGACGAGATGCCGTGGCACTTCGCCGCCGTCGGCGCGGGACGCCCGGCCGCCGAGTGGGCCGCCCTCGTCGTGGCGCTCGAGACGGCCGGCTACGACGGCCCGCTCTCGATCGAGCACGAGGATCCGAACCTGACGCCGGAGGCGGGGATCGACGCGTCGCTCGCCGGGCTCCGGGCCGCGTTCGCCCTGCTCGAGCCGCCGGCCGCCGTCGGCACCGCGCGCTGACACCGGCGGACCGGCCGGGCCGCCCTGGATCGAGCGGACGGCCGACCGCGAGGTCGGGTGCGACGAGGCTCTCCCTCCTCTCCGGCCGCCGGGGCTTCGCGTACCATCGCGCGAATGCGCCGACGGCAGCGGAGCGGTGGGGATGGCTGACGCCGCGGGGCTCCTGCGCTCCACGGGCCACCGCGCGATGCCCTGGCGAAACGGCGGCGGCCTGACGCGCGAGATCGCCTGCGCACCCGACCTGCCCGGCAGCGACGGATTCGACTGGCGGATCAGCATGGCCGAGGTCGGCACCGCCGGGCCGTTCTCCACCTTTCCCGGGGTCGACCGGGTGATCGTGCGCGTCGGCGCGGCGCCCCTCGTGCTGACGATCGACGGGGTCGAACAGGAGCTCGCACGGTTCGCGCCGCTCCGATTCCGCGGCGAGTCCGACACCCGCGCCGAGCTCCCCGGCGGACCGACGAAGGACCTCAACGTGATGACGCGCCGCGGGCGAGCGGACGCCGATGTCGTCGTCCGCGCGCTCGGTCCGGGCCTCAACGTCGTGGTGCCGCGGTGCGCGGACCTGGTGCTCGTCGTCCTCGAGGGGACGGTGCAGCTCGCCACCACGGCCGCACCCCTGCGGCTCGACCCGACCGACGCATTCCGTCAGGCCGGGCCGGCGAGCCTCGACCTCGTCGGGCGCGGCGTCGTCGCCCTGGTCGAGATCGTCGAGGTCGCCGGCACCGCCGACCCGCCGCGCTGAGATGGCCGACGACGACGACGCCGTCGCCGGCGCCCTCGAGCTCGTCCGCACCGGCCGCGGCTTCGAGGCGCACGAGGTGCTCGAGGACCTCTGGCGCGCGGCGGCGCCGGCGGAGCGCGATCTGTACCAGGGGCTCGTCCACGTCGCCGTGGCCACCTACCAGGAGTCGCGCGGCAACCGCGTGGGCCGGCACCGGCAGCTGGAGAAGGCGCTTCGCCGGCTCGGGCCCTACGCACCGACCCACGGCGTGGTGGACGTCGCCGGCCTCCTCGCCTGGTGCCGGGCGTCCCTCGAGGCCGATCGCTGCCCTCCGCTCCCGCCGACCTCCGCACCCACGCCCCCGCCCGAGGGAGGGCCCCCCGGATGACCCGGATGCAGCAGGAGATGGACGAGCAGCCGGCCGTGCTGGCCGCTCTCGTCGAGCGCCATGACGCCGACGCGGCGGCCATCGCCGCTCTCGTCCCGCGGCGGCCGGAGGCGTTCGTCCTCCTCGCCCGCGGCTCGTCCGACAACGCCGCGACACTCGGCCGGTACGCGATCGAGGCGGCCACGGGTCGTCCCGCGGCCCTCGCCGCGCCGAGCCTCCTCACGCGCTACGGCGCCGCGATCGACTACCGCGGCGTCGTCGTCGTGGCGCTCAGCCAGTCCGGCGGGACGCCGGAGATCGTGACCGCGGCCGAGCGGATGCGCGCGGCAGGCGGCCGGGTGATCGCGGTCACGAACGACGAGGGGAGCGCGCTCGCCGCCGTCTCCGACCTCACGCTCCCCCTCGGCGCCGGGCCCGAGGTGGCCGTGCCGGCCACCAAGACGGTGACGGCGCAGATGCTCCGCGTCGTGCAGGTCGCGATCGCCCTCGGCGCCCTCGGGAGCACCGCCGATGAGCTCACCGCCCTGCCCGTCGCGGTCGCCGCCCTCCTCGCGGACGGTGGGCGGGCCGAAAGCCTGGCCCGCCGCTGGTCGACGGCCTCCGGGCTCCTCGGCGCCGCCCGCGGCATCCTGCTGGCGGCCGCCCAGGAGACGATGCTGAAGGTGCGGGAGACCTCCGGCGTGCCCGCCCAGGCAACGTCGAGCGCCGATCTGCTGCACGGGCCGATCGCCTCCGTCTCGACGGGGGATCCGGTGCTCCTGTTCGCCGGCGACGCCGCGACGGACGCCGATCTCGCGGGCCTCGAGGCCCGTCTGCGGGCCGTCGGAGCCGACGTCGCGACCTGCGGGCCGGAACCCGCGTCGGCGCTGCCCCGCCCGGGCGCACCACCGTGGCTCGCGCCGATCCTGGCCACCGTCCGCGGCCAGCAGCTCGCGCTCGCGCTGGCGCTGGGCCGCGGCTCGGACCCCGACGCGCCCGAGGGCCTGACGAAGGTGACGCCGACCGCCTAGAGCGGCCCCCGGGCGGGCCGACGAGGTCCTTGTGTTCGAGCTCGCCTTCGCCTAGGTTTCGGCCGAGCGTACCTGTTCGGTTCCGTCCGAAGGTGTGAGGCCGCGGACGGGCCGGGGGAGAACCGGCGGCCGCGCCGCGGCCCGGGAGGAGGAGGGACCTTGAAACGCGTCCGCGTGGCTCTGGCGACCGTCGTCATCGCATCCCTGGGCGGCCTCGGCGTCGCGCGCGCGGCCCCGCCGCCGCCGACCTACACGGCGGGCAAGGGCGTCAAGATCAACGTGATGGGCGAGTGGGCCCATCCGGACGACGACATCGAGCATCATCGGCCCCTGCGGCGTCTGGCACCAGCGCTACGGCATCCGCTGCGGGATCATCCAGGTCACCCGCGGCGAAGGCGGCGGCAACGCGGTCGGGCAGGAGATCGGGCCCGCGCTCGGCCTGCGGCGCGAGAACGAGGACCGCGTCGCCCACTACCGCTCGGGCACGGTCGACCTCTTCTACCTCGACAAGGTCGACTTCTTCTACAACCAGAGCGCGCCCGCTGACCCAGACCTTCTGGGGGCAGACGACACCCTGCGCCGCGTCGTCCGGATCATCCGCATGACGCAGCCCGACATCTACATCGGCTTCACGCCGCACCCTGGCGGCCGGCCACGGCAACCACCAGCAGGCCGGGCGCTTCATCTGGGAGGGCATGCTCAGGCGGCCGCCGACCCGACGATGTTCCCGGACCAGCTGATCGGACCGCACGCGCTCAGCACCTGGCAGGTCAAGAAGTGTCGCCTTCTCCGGCGGCGAGCACCGCCGGCACCGGCGGCACCACAGTCGCGCCCGACTGCACCACCGGCTTCATCCCGGCCGCGACCAATCTCGACACCGTCGCCGGCGTCTGGCTCGGCTACGACTCGCCCTACCTCTGGCCCACGGGCAACATCCAGGGCCAGCCCGCCGGCTCGCGCGAAGACGTGGGCGCAGGTCGCGTCGGAGGGCCGCTCCGCCTACCCGACGCAGAGCCGCACGATGTTCCAGGGCGTCCGCGCGATCCCGGCTGCTCGCGGTTCGGCATGACCGACTCCTTCGTGCCGTTCCAGCCGAACCTGAATCCCGACGGCACGGCGAACCCGATCGCCGGCCAGGACGACGCGATCCTCTACGGCGCCACGATCGCAGGATCCGGGCGGCCTGCCGCTCGGCACGACCAGGAGTACCTGACCTTCGACGCCGTTCTACAACGCTCCCGGCTCAGCCGTTCACGGCGACGGTGCACTCTGCGCGCCGGCGGCGGCAACGCGCTCGCAGCCGGCACCGCCGGCGCTGACGCGTCCCGGCGGGCTGGACCGTCGACGCCGCGCCAAGCCCGTCGGCGCCGATCTCCGACCAGCGCCGCGACGACCGTCGAGCTTCACGGTCACGCCGAGCGGCCGGCGCGGCCGTGAACGCAGCAACTACCGGATCTCCGCGCTGCTCACGCTCGGGCCGGCCACCGGCTACACCGACAACGTCGTCCGCGTCGTGCCCGCCGGTCGAGGGCCGGTTCCAGCGCTGGGGCAACTGGGCGGAGTTCGACAACTGGCTCCAGCACGACGGCGCCGCCGGCGCAGCCGGCTCGGCCGCTCCGCCGCGGTGCAGACGATGGCGTCGGCGTGGACGAGCAGCATCCCGGTCGTCGTCCACAACTGGTCGACACGACCCAGACCGGCACGGTCGCGCCTGACGCTGCCGGCCGACTTCACGGCGGCCGCCGCCGCAAGCCTACGGGCCGCTCGCGCCCGGGCGCGGACACGACGGTCATCTTCCCGTCACCAACACGGACGCCGACGCTGCCGGCCGCGCCCAGCCCGGGTCGACGATCGCGCAGAATCACGACGCACCTGATACTCGACGCCGGCGGCTCGGCGCTCCGAGGACCTGACGCTGTCGCTCGTGCCCAAGACCGCGATCCCGGCGTCGGCCACGGCACCCGACGGTGGACGGCCAGGAGGACGCGGGCGTCTACACGGGCCCGCGCGCTCGACATCAGCCGCCTCTGGCAGGGCACGCCGTGCTCGCCGGCCGGGATCGACTGCGGGACGCCGGCCGGCAGACGCCGGGCGACCCCGACGCAGCACGCTACGCCAAGCGTGGCGCGGAACGGCGAGGACCTGTACTTCTTCGTGCACGTGCGCGACGACTACCAGAGCTACGCGGTGACCCCGGCCGAGTGCGTCGGCCACTGGCAGGCCGACTCGGTCGAGATCCTGATCGATCCGCGCGGCAACGCCTCGCAGCGGCTGCAAGGACACGGGCGACACGTTCAAGCTCGGCGTCTTCCCGTACACGAACGACCCGACCGAACTCCAACGGCAACGGCGTCAACGGCCCGTGCTGGGAGCGTGACGCCGACAACCACCAGGGCTACTCGACCGGGCCGCTCGCGGCGACCGTGTCGACGCCGCGCCGAACGCGCCCGGCGTCCAGGTCGCCTCGACCGCGACGTGGGTCGGCAGCAACTCGACGACGTCGACCACTCCTACGCGGGCGGCGGCTACAACCTCGAGGTCAAGATCCCGATGGCCGACCTCCCGGCCGACGGTCAACCCGAACCACTTGGGCCTGAACATCACGCCGTACGACAACGACGAACACGTCGGCGCCCGGCACGACGACGCTGCGCCACATCGACATGAGCACGCGCCTCGGCTGGTCGGCGTTCGGCAGCGTCCAGTCCGATCCGTACCGCTGGGGCCACGCGACGCCTCGCCGGCCTACACGCCGCCGGCGGTCGCCCGACGTCGCGCCCGCCGACACGTCGTCGCATCCGAACCTCGACGGCGCGCAGTCGCCGCAGACGATCTACCAGTCCGCCCAGAACGGCGTGCCGATCTCCGGTCGCGATCCCGCGCACGGCGAACGACCGGATCACGGTCGTCCGGCTCGCAGCCTGGGGGCGGCCAGCGCCGATCTCCAGGGATGCTCGACGGCGGGCCGGCACCGCGCGCGTCTACCTGTGGTCGGGTCCGACGGGCGGATCCCGGTCTGGCACGACGAGCTGCTCGCCGGCCGCCGACCCGCCGCCCGACTACGGGCTCTCGGCCTGCGCGCCGACCGACGGCGGGATCCCGCCGTGGTCGCCGGATCATGAGCGGGCGCGTGGTCGCCTCGAAGACGGTCACGTTCACCGTCGCCGGCACGCAGGCCGTCAGCATCCCGCTGACGGAGGCGCAGAGGGCCGCCCTGGCGGCGGACGGCTCCATGCTCGTCTCCTACGTCTCGGCCCAGAACACCGTCCAGGCGTTCGACCTCCCGCTCGCCGCCGCCCACGTGTCCTTCACGGCCACGCACGGCTCGAGCGAGGGCCCGGGCGGCACCAGCCGGCCGATCGCCGAGCTGCGCGTCCGCCTCACCGGAACCGCGCCGTTCCCCGGAGCGCCGACCGGCTCCGTGCAGTTCCGGGTGGACGGAGCGGACGTCGGCTCGCCGGTTGCACTCGACGAAGACGGCCGTGCCGCCCTCGACGTCCCCGATTTCCCGTTCAACGGCCACACGCTGACCGCGGTCTACTCGGGTGACGGCGACTACGCCGCGAGCTCCGTCACGCTGACGCCGGTCGATCCGGGCCCCGGCCCCGCCGGTCCTCCCGGCCCGGTCGGCCCGCGCGGCCCACGCGGTCCGGCCGGCAAGACGATCACGGTCGCCTGCAAGGTCGTCAAGAAGGACCGGATCCGGTGCTCGATCCACGAGCTTCGCGGAACCAACCGGTCGGCCCGGCTCCGCGTTCGCGTCCACGTGGCCGGAGCGACGAGGACGGCCGCCGCGTCCGGGCGGGGACGGGTCGAGGTGACCCTCAGGCCGGCTTCTCGGCCGCGGCGCAGCGCGCGGGTCGTGGTCACCGTGCGGCGGGCGGGCAAGTCGGCGACGCTCACCGTCCGGGCCAACGGCGCGATCGCGAAGGCGATCGGCAGGCTCTGAGCGCGAGTCGGCGGGGCGGCCTCGCGGCCGCCCCGCCGACTCGACCGGCTCGATCCGCTGTCCCGATGTTCGAAACTGTGAACGTGCGCACGAGCCTGGCAGGAGCGAAGGGCGGACGGCGGCGATGAGCATCCCGCGTCACCGGATGCCCGCGGTGCGCCGCCAGGAGATGCTCCGCGCCGTCCAGGCCGGGCCGATGCACGTCGCCAAGCTCGCGAAGAGCTTCGGCGTCTCGGAGATGACCGTGCGGCGCGACCTCCGTCAGCTCGAGGCGGGCGGCAAGCTCGAGCGGGTGCGCGGGGGAGCCTTCGACGCGGCGGCGAGCCGTCGTTCGAGGAGACGGTCGTCGAGCGGCTCGCGGCCAAGAACCGGATCGGGGCCGCGGCCGCCGCCATGATCGCCGACGGCGACACCGTCATGATCGACATCGGGACGACGACGCTGCAGGCCGCCCGCCACCTGCACGGCCGGCCGATCACGGTGATCACGACGAGCCTCGCCGTCTACGAGGAGCTCCTGCCGGACGCCGCGATCGAGCTGATCCTCCCCGGCGGGATCGTCCGCCGCAACTACCGCTCGCTCGTCGGCCTGATCGCCGAGGACTCGCTGCGCCAGCTCAGGGCGGACGTGCTCCTGCTCGGCACCTCGAGCGTCGACGCGGAGCTGGGGGTCTGGGACTCGACGATGGTGGAGGTCCCGATCAAGCGCGCGATGATCGGCGCCTCCGAGCGGGTCCTCCTCCTCGCCGACGCCGTCAAGTTCGCGCTGCCCGGGACACGTCCGCATCTGCGGGGCGGACGCGATCGACGCCATCGTCACCGACGCCCAGCTCCCGGACCGCGTGCGACGCGGCGCTCGCCGCGGCGGACGTCGAGGTCACCGTCGCATGAAGCTCACGATCGTCGGCGGCGGCGGCTTCCGCGTGCCCGCTGGTCTACGGCGCCCTGCTCGGCACGAACGCCCGGCGGCCTCTCCTCGACGAGGTCGTGCTCCACGACGTCGACGCCGGCGGCTCGACCGCATCGGCCCCGTGCTCGACGGCCTCGCGGCCGAGCACGGCGAGCGGCTGCCGTTCCGCACCACCACCGACCTGGCCGACGCGGTCGAGGGCGCCGACTTCGTTTTCTGCGCGATCCGGGTCGGCCAGCTCGCCGGGCCGCGTCGTCGACGAGAGCGTCCCGCTCGCGCTCGGCGTGCTCGGCCAGGAGACCACCGGGCCGGGCGGGATCTGCTTCGCGCTGCGGACGATCCCGGAGATGGTGCGGCTCGCCGAGGTGATCGCCGACCGCGCGCCGCGGCGTGGCTGATCAACTTCACGAACCCGGCCGGGATGGTCACCGAGGCCCTCCAGCAGGTCCTGGGCGAGCGCGCCGTCGGCATCTGCGACTCGCCGTCGGGGCTGTGCCGCCGCGTCGCCGCCGCGGCCGGCCGCGACCCCGCGAGCTCTGGTTCGACTACTTCGGCCTCAACCACCTCGGCTGGCTCAAGTCCGATGCGCGACGGCGACGAGGACCTGCTGCCGGGCCTGCTCGCCGACGACGACCGGCTGGCCGGCTTCGAGGAGGGCTCGCTCTTCGGCGGCGACTGGCTCCGCTCGATCGGGATGATCCCGAACGAGTACCTCTACTACTTCTACTACGGCTCCGACACCGTCGCGGCGATCCGCTCCAGCCCGACGCCGCGCGGCGGCGTTCCTGCTCGAGCAGCAGGCGCGCGTTCTACGCCCAGGACGAGGCAGAGCCGGCC
The DNA here is from genome assembly GCA_963800515.1 of uncultured Thermoleophilia bacterium. Classification (GTDB taxonomy): domain Bacteria; phylum Actinomycetota; class Thermoleophilia; order Gaiellales; family F1-60-MAGs149; genus CAWDBC01. Next base: position 220,335 of record CAWDBC010000001.1, on the reverse strand, counting down.
GCGGCGGTCCGCGACTGGCGGGCCACCCGGCACGACCGGGAGCGGACCTACATGGCGGAGGCGCGCGACGCCGCCGGCGTCGCCGGGGAGCACGACGCGAGCGGCGAGAACGCCGGCTACGAGGCCGAGGCGATGGCGGTGCTCGAGGCGATCGCCCTGAACACGCGCCGGGTCCTGATCCTCAACACGGCCAACCGCACAGCCCTGCCGTTCCTCGACGCGCGCGCGGTGTCGAGGTCCCCGCGTCGTCGGCCGCGCCGGCCCGGTGCCGCTTGCCGTCGGCGCCGTACCGGCCCACGCGCGCGGCCTCGTGGAGCGATGAAGGACGTCGAGCGGACGACGATCGAGGCCGCCCTGACCGGCTCCCGGGCGCTCGCCATCCGCTCGCTCGCGCTGCACCCGCTGGTCCCCTCCGTGACGACGGCACGGGAGATCTTCGACGGCTACCGGGCGCGGCTCCCGGTCCTGCGCGCGCGGTTCCCGGCGTAGAGGCGGGAGCGCCGTTCAGGAGGCCCGCGGCGGCCCGTTCCGGGTGATCGCGACGAGGGCGGCGTCGTCCCCGAGCCCCTCGGCCCCCATCGCCATCACCTCGGCGACCAGTCGCTCGAGGGCGACCTCCGCCCGGAGGTCGCGGAAGGCGGCGAGGGAGCCCAGCCCGCGGACGCCCAGGCGGTCGCCTCCACCGGGCCGGGCGCGGGCATCCGTCAGCCCGTCCGTATAGAGGAGGAGGGAGCGCTCGGGCGTCAGGGCGAAGCGCGCGACCCGCGGCGGCCGCTCGAGGCACCCGAGCGGCGGGTTCACGGGAGCGGCGAGCGGCTCGGCGGGATCCCGGCCGACGAGGAGCGGAGGCGGGTGGCCGGCGAGGGCGCAGGTTCCGGATTCCCCGTCGGCGGCGATCCAGACGCCGGCGATCGTCGCGAACACCTCCCGGTTAGCGCGCTCGGAGCGGAGAACCGCGTCGAGGCGCTCGAGGACGACGGGCGGCGACGTTCCCGGAAGCGCGAGGGTGCGCCAGGCCGCGCGCAGCGTGGCGCCGAGCGCGGCGGCCTCCGGACCGTGACCGGACACGTCGCCGATCACCGCGGCGAGGGCGCCGTCGGCGCTCTCGTGGACGTCGAGGAAGTCGCCGCCGAGGAGGAGGCGGCTGTCGCCCGGGCGGTAGAACGTCGCCACGTCGTAGCGTTCGGATCCGGATGGGCGTCCGAGCAGGGACGTCTGCAGCCGGCGGGTCAGCTGGGCCGTCTCACGCGCCCGCCGGGCGGCGACGACGGTATCCGTCACGTTCTCGTGGACGGCGATGACCTGCATCTCGCCGCGGTCGGCGATCCGCTCGAAGAGCGCCCGGAACCATCGCTCGCGATCGGGGGCGTGACAGGGGTACTCGAGGGTCTCGCGCGGCGAGCGACGGTCGAGGACGCGCCGCAGCGCGTCGTAGGAGTCCGACGCATCCGCGGGCGGGAGCGTCGCCAGGTCCAGCGCACCGTAGTCGCTGCCCGGCCCGATCGCGCGAGGGTCGCCGCCGTTCTCCTCGCCGAAGCGCCGCCAGGCCTCGTTGACCCAGCGGATCCGTCCACGGCCGTCCAGGAGGGCGACGTGGGCGGAGAGCGCATCGAAGCCGCGAAGCAGGCCGTCTCGCGCGGCGTCGGCCCCGGCCACGGTCGCCCTGTCGACCTCGACGTCCAGCGTGGATCCCTCCGTTCTCCTGCCTCGCGATCGGCTGAGGCGTTCGTCGTCGCCCGGGCACTCGTGCGCCCGGGAGCCGGGAGCGTAGCCGGGCTGCCGCTCCGGGTCCGCTCGCCGTCGGGGTGGCCGCGCACCGCATGGCGCGGCCCGCCCCGGCGGCGTGCTGCCCGCCGAACCGGGCGCTCCGGAGAGGGCGCGTGCGGCGCGTATCGTGTCGGCGTGACCGGTCGAGCGTACGGAGCCGGGTGGCGCCCCGGATGGGGGGCCGCCCCGTGACCCGGTCGCGGCTGGAGCGGGCGTCCGAGCACGTCTGGTGGTTCACGCCGGACGACAGGACCGACCGGCCGGCCCTGGCCGCCGTGGCCGGGGCGGAGGCGACCGTGCTCCTGGACGTCGGCGCCTCGCCGCGTCACACCGCCGGCTTCCTGGCCGCGCTCGAGCCGCTCGGCCTGCCGCCCCTGCGCGCCGCCGTCCTCACCCACTGGCACTGGGACCACTCGTTCGGCGGGGCCGCGCTCGACGTGCCGATCGTGGCGCACCGGCAGACGGCGAGGGAGCTGGCGCGCCAGGCGGCGTACGACTGGAGCGACGGCGCGCTCGCCGAGCGGGTCCGGAGCGGGGAGGAGATCGCGTTCTGCGCGGAGATGATCCCGCTCGAGCTTCCGGACCGCTCGGCGCTCGTGATCGTCGAGCCGCAGATCGTCTTCGACGAGCGGCTCGAGCTCCGCCTCGGCGGCGTCACGTGCCACGTCGAGCTCGTCGGCGGCGACCACGCGGCGGACTCGGTCGTCGTCTACGTGGCCGAGGACGGCCTGCTCTTCCTCGGCGACTGCCTGTACCAGCGACTGCACGCGGCCGAGCCGCACCTGACGATCGCGCGGACGCGGGCGCTCGTCGGCCGGATCCGGGCCTTCGACGCCGTCCGGGCGATCGAGGGCCACGGTGAGGCCGTCCTCGACGCAGCCGCCCTGGCCGCCTCGCTCGACGGGCTCGACGAAGCGATCGAGCTCGTCGAGCGGGAGGGTTCGCAGGCCCTGGAGCGCGCCCGCGACGACGTCCACCGCGAGCTGGTCGGCTTCCTGCTCGCGGGCCTCCGGGCGGGCTGAGCCCGCGTCCGCCGGCGCGGGTGGACGCCGGCCGCGTCGCGTCAGCCCACCGCGGCGGCGCCGTCGCTCCGCGGGTCGCTGGCGGCCGCGAACGACCCGGCGGCCGAGCGGGTCAGCGACTGCGCGTGGCCGACCTCCTCGTCCAGCTCCGGCAGCCGCTCCAGCTCGTAGCCCACGCCGACGAGCCCGGCGCGCGCGACCTCGGGGACCCCCGCCTCGACGAGGACCGCGTCGGCGCCGGCGCCGTCGACGACCCAGCGCGGCGCGCCGACGGCCCCGGCCGGGCCGGCGCCGGCGGCGAGGCGGAGCAGGAGCTGGGCGTGGATCTGCGGCTGGACGAGCCCGCCCATCGTGCCGTTGACGGCGACGAGCTCGGCCTCGCGGCGCACGAGTACCGGCATCAGCGTGTGGCGGGGACGCTTTCCGGGCGCGAGGACGTTCGGCGACGCCGGGTCGAGGTCGAACGACGAGCCCCGGTTGTGGCAGAGGATCCCCGTTCCCGGATCGAGGATGCCGCTCCCGAAGGCGAAGAAGACGCTCTGGATCAGGGAGACGGCGTGGCCCTCGGCGTCGGCGGCGACGACGGCGACCGTGTCGCCGCCGGGGCGGAGGGTGGGCGCCGATCCGCGGGCCGCCGGCCCCCCGCGGATCCGCTCGCGCGCGCGGTCGGCCAGCTCGGCGACGTGCGCACCGCCGAGGAGCTCGTCGAGCGGGATCGAGGCGAACCGCGGGTCGGCCAGGTGCCGGTCGCGGTCGAGCGAGGCGAGGCGGCTGATCTCCGCGAGGAGCGGCGCCTCCTCTCCGCCGTCGGGATCGAGCGGGCCGGGGAGACCGAGGGCGTCCACCGCCGCCAGGATCTCGAGCAGCACGAAGCCCTGGGAGCTCGGCGGCGCCGTCAGGACCTCGAGGCCCCGGAAGGGTCGCGAGAGCGGCACCGTGGCCTCCGTCTCGTGGGTGCGCAGGTCCTCCGCGGTCAGGCGCGAGCCGAGGCGACGAAGGGTGCCGACCAGGTCGGCGCCGAGCGGCCCGTCGTAGAGCGCGGACCGGCCCGCCTCCGCGATCGCCTCGAGCGAACGGGCGAGGGCGGGCTGGCGGAGCGTCGCGCCGGCCCGGAGCGGTCCGTCGCGGTCCAGGAAGAGGGCGCGCAGGCCCAGGTCGTCGGCCAGGAGCGGCGCGTGACGGACGAGCGAGGCGGCGAGCGAGGAGGCGACGGCAACGCCCTCCCGCGCCGCGGCGATCGCCGTCTCGAGCGCGGCGGCGAGGGGACGCCGGCCACCGAGCGCGTGGATCGCCTCCCACGCCGCCACCGCTCCCGGCACCGTCACCGTCTGGGCGCCGCGCTCCGGCATCGAGCGCGCGCGGGCGCGCACCGCGTCGGCATCCGTCGCCGCCGGCGCGGCGCCGCTGCCGTTGAGGGCGACGGTGCGCCCGTCCGGCGTCGTCACGAGGGCGATCAGGTCGCCCCCGAGCGCGCAGTTGTGCGGGTAGACCACCGTGAGGACGGCGGCGGCAGCCAGGGCGGCGTCGATCGCAGTCCCACCGGACCGCAGGGCCGCCTGGCCGGCGGCCGTCGCGAGGGCATGCGGGGACGCGATCGCCCCGCCCCGCGCGGGAGCGGGTTCCCCCGCGACGCGCGCGCCGCCTGCCGCTACGGCCCGGATCACCTCGGGAGCGTAGAGCGTCCGGGCAAGGGGCCGACCGTCCCGTTCCGGCTGCCGCCCCGCCGGCCGCTCGTCCCGGCCCGCCGTGGGCGCCGGCCTCAGCGGCCGGCGCCGCGCTCAGCGAAGGAGGTCCCGCAGCCGGCTCGGCGGGCCGTGGAAGGCGGTCGAGGAGGCGTCGACGGCCCCGGATCCGCCGTCGACCGGAATGGCCGTGCCGGAGACGTAGCTCGCCCGCGGGCCGGCGAGGAAGAGGATCACCTCGGCCACCTCCTCCGGCTCCGCGGGGCGGCCGAGCGGCGCCTCGTGGTTGCAGAGCCAGTAGGCGTCGTCGATCGTCGCCCCCCAGGCCCGGGCGACTCCCGCCATGTCCTCGTCGCCCATCGGCGTCCGGACCCAGCCCGGGCAGACGCAGTTCGCGCGGACGCCCTGCGGCCCGTAGTCGGCGGCCAGGCAGCGGGTGAGCATGATCACGCCCGCCTTCGAGGTGCAGTAGGAGGCCCAGCCGGGTCCGGCGAGCCAGCCGTTCGTCGAGCTGACCATGACGATCGAGCCGCGGGAGGCGATGAGATGGGGGAGCGCGGCACGGGCGAGCAGGAACGATCCCGTGAGGTTGATCCGCAGCGTCTCCTCCCAGCCGGCGAGGCTGTCGTCCGCGACCGGCGCGCTCGAGCCCACCCCGTGGTTGACGACGAGCACGTCGAGGGCGCCGAAGGCGTGGACCGTTCGCTCGACCGCGGCGGCGGCCTCCGCCTCGCGGCCGACGTCTCCGACGACCGTCGCCGCCCGTCCGCCGCGACCGTCGATCTCCGCGGCGACGGCGAGGAGGGGCGCCGGGCGACGGCCGGAGAGGCCGACCGCGTAGCCGGCGTCGGCGAGCGCGATCGCCGTCGAGCGCCCGATCCCGGTTCCGGCGCCGGTGACGAGGGCGACGGGCTCGGGCTTCGCCTGCTCCATTGGGCTCCTCCTTGCGTTCCGGGGGACGCGTCGGGCGCCGCCGGGCGTGCGGGCGTGGGCGCCGCTCGCCGCCGGGATTCTCGCGCCGCGACGCCGGCGCCGGCTCCGCCGAGCGCGCGGGCGCGCGCTCGGCGCGACGGGTGAGCGCATCGCCCGTTCGCCGCGGATCGGCGTCGGAAGCGCCGGCCCTTCCCCCATGGCGGGGCACGGCCCCCGACGCACGAGTCCGCGAAAGGGGGAGCCGAGAGGCGGATCGCCCCCGGCGGGGGGCGGGGGGCGGTCCCGTGTCGCGAAAGGGGGCGTCACCCGTCGCCCGTCCGCCCGCGACCCGTTCACGGCCGCCGCGCCATCGGCCGATGATCAGGGATGCGACCACCCCAGCGCCCCCCCCGGCGCCACTCCACCTCCTCGTCCGTCTGGCGAGGATCCGCCCTCGTCCTCGGATCGGCGGCCCTGCTCGTACCGACCGCTGCCTGGGCCTCGACGGCCAAGCCGCGGACGGTCCACCGCGTGGGTGGGAAGGTGACGAAGGCCTGGCCGGCCGTCGGCGCCCGGAAGCCGAAGACGCGGGTCGACCGCTGGCTCGCCCGTCAGGTCGGCCCGAAGCCGACGCGGGTCTGCGCCACGCTGCCGAAGAAGCTGCGCAGCGCGTGCCGCGCGTCCGCCACCCCGGCGGCGACACGGCGCGTGCTGGCCTCGGTGCCGACCGGTGAGGGCATGCTCGCGCGCATGGCCGCCATCTCGACGGGCGTGCGACTCGCCCCCACGGCGAACGGCCCGCTCCAGCTCCTCCGCTCCTACGAGATCCCGAAGGACGATCCGTCCTACGACCGCCTGCTCAACTGGTCGTGGACGTACGACTCCGCCGTCGCCGCCGCCGCCTTCGCGGTCCACGGCGACCAGAGGCAGGCGCAACGCCTCCTCGACCAGCTGACGGTGCTGCAGGGCAGGGACGGCTCGATCGACTTCGCCTTCAACGTGTCGACCGGCGAGGGAGCCGCCTACATCAGCTCGGGCACCGTCGCCTGGGTGGGCCTCGCCGCCGTCATGTACGACTCGGCGTACTCGAGCGACCGCTACCAGGCGACGGCCAAGAGGGCCGCCAGGTACCTCCTCTCGCTCCGGCGGCCGGAGGACGGCCTGATCAGCGGTGGACCGGGCATCAAGTGGGCCTCGACGCTCCACAACCTGGTCACCTACGAGCTCCTCCAGGGCCTCGGCAGCTGGGACAACCAGAAGCTGAGCCAGGCTTCCCGGCTGCAGGGGCTCGCCCGGCCGAGCGGCTCCGCCCGCTGGTCGATGCTGGCCGAGCAGCTCGGTGAGACGATCGACTCCCAGCTCCTCGTCCAGGACGACAACGGCGCCCACTTCAAGGAGGGGGCCGGCGACGACGGCCAAGCGCTCGACGTGCAGGCGATCGGCAGCCTCTACCTCGGCAGTCGCGGCCAGGAAGACGTCGGCCGGCAGGTGCTCGACGGCGCCGAGCAGGCGTACGCCGTGAGCGATCGGTCGATCAGCCTGAACAAGAGGAGGAAGCACTACAACGAGACCTACCAGGACAACGGGCCGTTCCAGGGCTTCCGCCCGTATCTCGGCAACGTGGCGCCCGACGTCCTCACCTTCGAGGGCTCGGCGCAGATGCGCCTCGCCATGATGGCCTACGGCGAGGACACGAGCGCGCTCGACGAGAGCATGGGCCGGTGGGTCCAGATCACCGGCAACGGCCAGTCCGCTCCGCTCGGCAGCGACCAGACGGAGCTCAGCCCGGCGTTCGGCGACTACCACGTCTGGCCGACCGGGGCCGCCGCGGCCTGGGGCGTCCTGTCCGGGGCCTCGCCAACGTTCTACATCGCCCCCCTGCCCGGCGACACGACGCTCGTCACGTCATGGCCCTACGCGAGCGGCGGCGGGATCAGCATGTCGAGCGACGGCCGGGTCGAGATGATGGAGCCCTACGGTGAACGGCAGATCCTGGCGGGCTCCGGCGGCGACGGCGACTACACCGTCTCTGCCGACGCCCAGCTCGTCTCCGGAAGCGACTACGGCGTCCTCGTCCGCGCCTCGGCGGACGGCAACGGCATCAGCGGCTACGAGGTCCGCTTCGACGCCGCCGACGGCGCGCTCTTCCTCCGTCAGTGGGTGAACGGCCAGCCGCTCGCGGCACCGCTCGCGGGCGTCGGCCTGGGCCTCGACTGGAACGCCCAGCACACGATCTCCGTCACGGTGCAGGGCAACTCCCTGAGCGCGTCGGTCGACGGCAGCGACGTGCTCGACGTCGGGGACCTCGCCGGAGCGTCGGCCGACGCCGCCGCGAACTCGGGCGTCGAGGGCGTCTCACCGCCCTCGAGCGGGATGTACGGCCTGCGGACCTCCGACGGGTCACAGGCGGTCTTCCCGCAGTTCACCGTCGCGGGCGTCGTCCTGCCGACGTAGGCGGACGCTCGCCGGTCGAGTTCGTCCGGCCCGGAGCCGGTGGGTGCGTCACCACCGGCCCGGGCCGGACGCGCGTCCGGCGCCTGACCCGCGCCCTTCGCTCCTGGCGAGCCCGAGCAGGTCGGCGAGGTCGAGCTCCTCGAACGTTCCCTCGCACGGGTTCCCGCCGGTGACCAGGAGCCGTCCGGCGCCCCCGTCGTAGACCATCGAGAAGAGGATCGCCGACGCCGCCGGGTCCCCGGGGGTCGGGTGCACGCAGATCGGCTCGGGGTCGCCGTCGTGGCCGGCGAGGATGACGGCCAGCTCCTCCGCCGTCGTCGGCGGCGCCGCCTCCAGCCGGGCCCGCAGCTCGGCGAGCCGCGATCGGCTGCGGCGCGACGGCGGCGCCCCGAGCGCCGCCAGCGCCGGGTGCAGGTAGTGATTGGTGTGGCAGACGACGTCGGCCGCGTCGAGTGGCTCGGCGCGCGTCGCCGTCTGCTCGACCGCGCCGACGACGCCGGCCGAGGCGTCGGCGAGGACGTAGCCGTAGCCCCCGGCCCGCTCGCGGAGCCGCGCCCGGACGAGGAGGTCGCCGGCGTCGCGAGCCTCCAGGACGTGGCGGGAGGCGAGGACGCGGGGAAGACCGGGCCCGTCGTCCCGGGCGACGAGCGAGTCGACGGCGACCGCGACCCCGTGGGCGTTGACGCCGACCGCCGCCAGCATCGAGGCCGGGGTCGGCGAGATCACGGCCACCGCGTCGTCAGGTCGTTCGACGATGATCGCGACGTTCCCGAGCTCGGAGGCGGTCCACTGCTCGTTGTGGCCGAGGAGCACGGCGTCGTCCGGCGTCCGGATCGCCACCGACGTGCACCGACCCGGTCGCGGCATCGGGTCCGGCAGCACCTCCTCCCAGGCGTTGACGGCGAAGACGTCGAGGAAGGGCACGCCCGCCCCGGCGGCGATCCCGCGGAGCGTCTCGACGTGAGCGGGGAGGCTGCGCTCGGCGCGGGCGAGGAGCGGGGCGACGCGCCGGCGAAGCTCGGCTCCGTCGACCCCGAGGCGCTCGCGCTCGACCGCGAAGCCGGCGAGCGAGCGGCCGACCGCGTCGGGCAGGGCCCGGCCGATCGTCCGGCCCCGCTCGGTCGGCGAGCCGGTCGCGATGACGATCGGGAGCCGCGTCATGGCCGCAGGATAGGCGCCGGCAGGGCGCCCACCCCCGGCCGTCTGCGGCGCCGCACGCCGCGGACGGAGGCGACGGTGGCGAAGGCGAGGGCGAACTCGGCCGTCGCGCAGAGGACGATGCAGGCCCCGGCGGCGACCCCGAGCCAGTAGGAGAGCTCGAGCGCGGCGATCCCGGCGAGCATCCCGAGGGCGATCCCGACGGCGACCATCGACGGCAGGCGGCGCGTCAGGAGCCGCGCCGCGCCGGTCGGCGTTACGAGCAGCGCGAGCGACAGGACGTTGCCGACGGTGAACGTGCTGACGATCACCGTGGCGGCGACGGCGACGAGGAACGCCGCCTCGACCGCTCGGTCTCCGTAGCCGAGCGTCTGGGCGAACCGCGGGTCGAAGGAGGACGCCAGGAGCGGCCGGTAGGCCCCGGCGACGAGCAGCACGGCGGACCCGGCGAGCACGGCCGTCACGACGAGGTCGGTCGCGTCCGTCGCCAGGGGGTCGCCGAAGAGGAGGTCCGCCAGGCTCCGCGTGGTGCCGGACTGGCGCGCCAGCAGGATCACGCCGAGGGGGAAAAGGCCCGCGAAGGCGACGCCGATCGCCGCGTCGACGGCGATCCCGCCGTGGCGGGTGCCGATCAGGACGAGGACGATGGTCAGGAGCGCGAACGCCCCCGCGCCGAGGTAGAGCGACGTCCCGAGCACGTAGGCGATCGCGATGCCCGGCAGGATCGTGTGCGAGAGCGACTCGCCGAGGAACGCGGAGCCGCGGAGGATCACGAACGTGCCGACGGCCGCGCCGGCGATGGCGACGAGGAGGACCTCGGCGAGCGCCCGCTGCAGAAGGCCGAGCCGGAAGGGCTCGACGGCCCCCCAGAGCACGTCATGCACGCCGCGGCCCGCCCTCGAGGCAAGGAGGCCCGCTCACTCGCACACCGTGCCGGTGGCGGAGGCGACGGCCACGAGGCGTCCGGCGCGCCTCACCCGTGCTCCGCCGCGTCGTGGTCGCAGTGGAAGCCGGGGTCCACGGCCTCGACCGCGCCACCGGAGGCGTCCAGGAGGAGCACGGACCCCGAGAAGGTCGTGCGGAGCGTCTCGGCGGTGAACACCTCGGCGGCGGGGCCGTAGGCGACGACCGTCCCGGCGAGGAACAGAAGGTCGCCGGCGAGCGCACGGGCCATCCCCAGGTCGTGGGTGGAGATCAGGATGCTCCCGCCGGCGTCCCGGAGCTCGCGCAGGACGTCCACGATCACCTCCTGGCGTCGTCACGTCCACGCCGTTCAGCGGCTCGTCGAGCAGGAGCAGGCGGCTGCCGGTGAGGAGCGCCCGGGCGAGCAGGACCCGCTGGCGCTGGCCCCCGGAGAGCTCGCCGATCGGCGAGCGGGCCCGGTCGGCCAGGCCAACCCGGTCGAGGAGCGCTCCGGCCTCCCGGCGCAGCTCGCCGCCGAGCGGCCGCCAGAACGGACGCCGTCGGTAGCCGCCCATGAGGACGACGTCGAGGGCGGTCAGGGGGTAGGACAGGTCCTCCTCGGCGCCCTGGGGCACGTACCCGGGCCGCGTCGAGCGCTCGATCCGACCGGACTCCGGCTCGACGGCGCCGAGGATCGCCCGGAAGAGCGTGGTCTTGCCCGCGCCGTTCGGCCCCAGGACGGCGACGATCCGGCCCTCCGGGACGGCGAAGCTGACGGAGGCCAGGGCCCGCCGGCTGCCGTAGCGGACCGAGAGGTCGGAGACGGCGAGGGCCGGAGGCCTCATGACCGCGGCTCGGGCCGGGCCAGGAGGCCGGCGACGATGGCCCGGACGTTCCAGCGCTCCATCCCCAGGTAGGTCGCGCCGGGCGAGCCGACAGGGCCGAGCGTGTCCCCGTAGAGGGTGGCATCGACCCGGACGCCGGCCTCCCGGGCGATCTCCCGCTCGAGCTTCGGGTTGATCGAGGACTCGGTGAAGATGGCCCGGACCCGTTCGGCCCGGATCCGGGCGACGAGCTCGGCGATCTTGCGGGCGCTCGGCTGCGCCGTCGCCGAGAGGGAGTCGAGCACGGAGCCGACGATCGTGATCCGGTAGCGCGCGGCGAGGTAGCCGAAGGCGTCGTGGCTCGTGACGAGGCGGCGCTCGGCGACGGGGATCCGCCCGAGGTCCGCGAGGTTGGCCGCGTCCATCCGCTCCACCCGGACGACGTAGGCGGCGGCGTTCGCCCGGTAGGTCGCGGCGCCGGCCGGGTCCACGCGTCCGAGCTCGGCCGCGAGCGCGAGCGCCGCCTTCTCGACGTTCCGCGGGTCGTGCCACCAGTGGGGATCGGGCGTCGAGCGATCGCGGCCGGCCCGGCGGACCGGCAGGCCGGTGGAGGCCGCCCACGTCGGCGTGCCGGCGCCGGCCGCCGAGAGGAGGCCGCCCATCCACCCGTCGAGCCCGAGCCCCGACTCGACGATCAGCCGGGCGTCGGTCAGCGCGGTCGCGTCGGAGGGCCGGGGCTCGTACTCGTGCGGGTCGACGTTCGGCTTCAGGATCCCGACCAGATGGACGCGGGGGCCGCCGACGTTCGCGACGAGGTCCTGGAGCTGCGTCGTCGTCGCGACGACCGTGACCCCGGGGCCCGGCGTCGTCCGGGAGAACGGGTCGCAGGCCGCGCAGGTCAGCGCGACGGCCGCGAGCGCCCAGGGGAGGAGGAACGCCCTCACGCCGGTTCCGGCACGGACGTCCGGGCGCGCCCGGCGAGCCGGGCCTGGGCGGTGAGCGCCAGCGAGACGAGGAGGAAGACGGCGGCGGCGAGGACGGCGATCGCCGCCCCCGGGGGGATGTCGAGCCGGAACGCGAGCCAGAGCCCGACGACGCTCTCGGCGGCGGTGATCGCGACGGCGGCGAGCTGGGTGGCGAGGAGGGTGCGCGCGAGCAGGCGGGCGGTCGCGGCGGGGACGACGAGCAGCCCGGAGACGACGAAGCCGCCGACGGCGGAGGCGCCGGCCACGACGACGAGGGTGAGGACGCCGTAGAGCAGGAGGTCCGCGGCGGCTCGCCGGTAGCCGAGCGAGGCGGCGGCGGTCGGAGCGAAGGAGACGGCCAGGAGGCCGCGCCGTCCGAGGGCCGCGAAGGCGACGACGACGCCGGCGACGAGCGCGGTGCGGGCGATCTGGCCCTCGTCGATGCCGAGCAGCGAGCCGAAGAGGAGCGCGTCGACGCCCGCGGCGGAGTGGAACACGTTCGACGTCAGGACGACTCCCGCGGCCAGCCCGGCCGCGAGCAGGAGGCCCGTCACGGCGCCCGTGTCGAGCGGCGTCCTGCGCTCGGCCCCCTGCTGGAGGCCGACGAAGAGCAGCGCCACGCCGATCGCGCCGAGCCAGGGGTCGAAGCCGAGGCCGACCCCGAGGACGAGGCCCGGGAAGGTGACCGACCCCAGGGCGTGCGTGAGGAAGGCGAGCCGGCGCAGGACGATCCACGTCCCGACGAGGCCCGCCGGAACGGCGAGCAGGAGCGCCTCGATCAGGGCTCGCTGCAGAAAGGGGGCGCGGAACGGGTCGAGGGCGGTCGACACGCTCGAAGCCTCCCTGTAATGAGAACCATTGTCAACTACGAGCCGCTGCGGGCGGTGGCAGCGCCCGCGTCCCGCTCGGCCAGCTCGACGAGCCGGGCCAGGGAGCGCCGCATCAGCGTCCGCTGCGGCTCGAGCCGGGCCGCCTCCGCCTCCGGCAGCTCCACCTCGACGGTGATCTCCGTTCCGTCGCCCTCGCCGGGCGACTCCAGGGTCCACGCGAACCGGAGGTCGGAGACGAGGCAGGAGATCTCGACCCGTCGCCCGTCGCCGGCGGTCGCCAGGAGCTGCGGCATCGGGAAGTCCGGATAGCCCTCCGGGTAGATCGTGAACGGCTCGCCCGGGGCGGCTGCCGCCTCGACCCGTTCGACCCCGGCCCACCAGTCCGGGAAGCGACGCGGGTCGTAGAGGAGCCGCCAGACCCGCGCCGGGGGAGCGGCGGCGGAGATCCGCTCAGTGAACCCGGGCATCCGCCCCCTCAGCGACCCGGTCGAGCGCCGCCAGCTCGTCCTCGACCCGGCGGAGCTCGCGCTCCGGCTCGACGAGGGTGCTGATCGCCGCCCGGCCCAGGTCGACCAGCGCGGCCATGTAGACCGCGCCGGCGGTCTCGCCGCCGCGTCCGCCGAGGCGGTGCCGCCAGAGGGCGGCGGCTTCCTCGAGCTGGATCCGGCCGAGCCCGGCGTCGCCGGCCGCGAGCGCGAGGAGGCCCTCCACCCGCGCCATCCGGGCGACCAGCGTGTCCGGGAAGTCGCCGGGGCCGACGGGCTCGAGCGCGACCGCGCGCAGCTCGGCGCTCGCCCCGTCGAGCTCCCCGGCGGCGACGAGCGCCTCGGCCCGGAGGAGCCGGGTGCGGGGGCGGCTGACCGGGGCGTCGAGGTCGAGCGCCCGCTGGAAGGCCGCGGCGGCCGCGAGGGGGTCCCGGTCGTCGAGGAGGAGGAGCCCGCGGTCGTGCTCGACGAGGCCGAGGAGGCGGCTCGCGCCGGAGCGCTCGGCGAGCACGGCAGCCGCCCCCGACGCCGTGGCCGCCGCGCCCCGCCTCCCGAGCCGGAGGAGCAGGCTCGTGCGCGTCGACTGGGCCTGCACCGCCAGCGGGACGAGCCCCAGGGCGCGACCACGCCGAGACAGCGGTCGGCGAGCTCGAGCGCCCGCTCGTCGTCGCCCGCGCAGGTCGCGGCGGCCGCGGCGTTGGCGAGGCAGCCGGCCGCCAGGTCCGGTCTCCCCGCGCGATCGGCCGCGGCCGCCGCCGCGATCAGGGGCCCCTGGGCCTCGTCGAACCGCGCAGCGCGGAGCAGCAGATGCCCGCGCGCGATCCCGATCTCGTGGGCCAGGAGGTCGCCGGGCGCGCTCCGCCCGACGATGGCGTCGACGTCGCGGAGGAGGCGCTCGGCCGTCGCCGGGTCGCCCGCGACCGACTCGGCCCAGGCCATCCCGGCCAGGGCCTCCGCGCGTGCGTGCGGGTCGGCATCCGGCGTTCGGTCGAGCACGTCGACGGCGCTCCGGAAGGACCGCAGCGACTCCAGGGGATGGCAGACGCCGCCGCGGAGCCAGCGGCCGCGCCGGAGCCAGGCGTCGAAGAGGGCGGCCTCGTCGTCGCGGTCGAGGAGCTCGAGGCCGCGGTCGAACGCGGCGTCGGACTCGGCGAGACGGCTCCGCCAGGCCTCGACCTCGGCGAGGTCGAGCAGCAGGTCCGGCGACGCCCCGGCGACCTCGATCGCGTTCCGCAGGAAGCCGGCCGCCTCGGGCAGGGCGGCGACGGCGCGCGCCGCCGTGGCGGCCCGCAGCAGCTGGTCGGCCGCCTCACGGGGTCGCCCGGCCGCGAGGAGGTGGCGGGCGATCTCGGCGGCGCGCGGCGCCCCGGGTCGGCGGCGGAGCGCCTCCGCCGAGCTCGCCGTGGAGGCCGATCCTGACCGTCGCCGGGATCTGCTCGCGCACCGCCTCGGCGATCAGCGCGTGGCGGATCCGGAGCCCGGTGCCGCGGGCGTCGACCAGGCCGGAGCCGATCGCGGCCTCGATCGCCACCGGGGTCGTCGACGGGGGCTCCGGTCCGTGGAGCTCCGGGACCCCGACCTCGCCACCGGCGATCGCGAGGAGCTCGACGAGCCCGCGCGCCTCGCCGTCGAGCCGGCCCAGCGCCAGCCTGGCGGCGCTCGCGAGGCCCGCGGGCGCACCGCCCTCGACGGTCGTCGACCGGGCGAGCTCGAGGGCGAGGAGCGGGTTGCCCCCCGCGACCTCGACGATCTGCCCGAGCTCGCGGTCGCCGAGCGGACCGGGGCCGCCGGCGGCCTGGGCGAGCTGCCGGACGACCGGAGGCGCGAGTGGTCCGAGCGCGATCGCCTCGGCGGCCAGGCCCGAGGCGCGGAGGGAGGCCATGGTGGCGTCGAGCTCCGATGGCCCCGACCGCTCGCGGTGGCCGACGACGATCAGGAGGGGCAGCCCGCGTGCCCTCCGGCCGACGTGCGCCAGGAGCTCGAGGCTCGAGGAGTCCACGAGGTGGAGGTCGTCGATCACCAGGAGGACCGGGCGGGTGGTCGCCAGCGTCGTGATCAGGGCGGTGGTCGCCTCGAACAGGCGAAGTCGCTCGAGGCCGGGCTCGGTACGAACCCTGGGTGGGCCGGCGGCGGACGTCGCCCGGCCGAGCGTCGGGGCGAGGCGGCCGAGCGCCTCCACCCACCAGGGGGGCGCGCCGGCGGGCAGCTCGACCTGCTCGGCGACGCCGTCGACGAGCTCCGCCCAGACGGCGAACGGCTCGCCCGTGGCGATCACCACCCCGGCCGCGCTCGCCGCCGTGAACCCGCGGCCGAGCGCTCGGGCGAGGACGTCCTCGAGGAGGCGGGTCTTGCCGATCCCGCCCTCCCCGGTGATCGTGACGATCCCCGCGAGGCCCTGGGCGGCCCGCTCGAGGGCCTGGTCGAGGCGGTCCCGTTCGGGCTCGCGGCCGACGAGCGGCGCCCGCTCGCGACCGCCGCGCCGGGGAGGCGGTCGACGCGGAGGACGCGTGAGCTCCCCGTCGACGTCACCGGCCGCCCCGCGGAGGCCGCGGACGAGGGCTCGCGTCTCCGGGTCGGGACCGATCCCGAGCGTGAGGCGGAGCCGGGCGTCGAGCCGTTCGTAGGCCTCGAGCGCTCCCGGCAGGTCTCCGGCGGCGGCGAGGCGCTCGATCAGGGCGCGGGCGGCCGCCTGGTCGAGCGGGCTCCGGATCGTCCGGCGCCGGCTCCAGTCGACCGCTCCCCGGGAGTCCCCGCGCGCCTCGGCCCGGCGGGCGAGGTGCTCGAGCGCGCCGTCGAGCAGCCGCAGGTGGGCGTCGCGCGCCTCGAAGACCCAGTCGTCGTCGAACTCGGCCAGCAGCTCGCCCCGGCAGAGGCCGACCGCCGCCTCCGCCTCGCCGCGATCGAGCAGGCGCTCGAACTCCCGCACGTCGACCGCGACCGCCTCCGGCCGGATCCCCACCGTCGTCCGGTCGACCGCGAGGACGAGGTCGGCGCGGTCGCCGAGGGCGGCGCGGAGGGCCCAGACGGCGCTCCGGAGGCTCGCGCGGGCGCTCGAGTCGAGGACGTCCGGCCAGAACCGCGAGGCGACCCTCGACCGGGCATGCGGGCGCGGATCGAGCACGAGCCAGGCGAGGAGCGACTGGACGTGGCGGCTCCGCGGCAGCTCCACCGGGTCGCCGTCCCAGTCCGCCTCGAGCCCCCCGAGCATCCGCACGGTCAGCACGCGTCCGGCCTGCCCAACGTTGACGATGGTTTGACGTTGCCTTGACGCGGGGCCCCGACCCTACCGG
The DNA here is from genome assembly GCA_963800515.1 of uncultured Thermoleophilia bacterium. Lineage (GTDB taxonomy): Bacteria > Actinomycetota > Thermoleophilia > Gaiellales > F1-60-MAGs149 > CAWDBC01. Next base: position 204,043 of record CAWDBC010000001.1, on the reverse strand, counting down.
AACACCACGAGAGAGGATACGGCATGAGCACCAACGTCCGGAAGGCCCCGTTCGCCGTCGACGCCCTGCGCCGGGGCATCGAGGATCGCGACGCCGAGGCCCTGCTCGGCCTCTACGCCGACGACGCCGAGCTCGTCATGGTCGACGCCGACCACGGGCCCTCGGCGCCGCTCGTCCTGCGCGGCCGTGAGGCGATCGGCGCCATGCTCGCCGACGTCGCGAGCCGGGACATGACCCACACCCTGGAGCGGGTCGTCGTCGACGACGAGAGCCTGGCCTACACGGAGGCGTGCCGGTACGCCGACGGGATGCGCGTCCTCTGCGCGGCGGTCGCCGAGCTCGCCGACGGCAAGGTCGTCCGCCAGACCTGCGTCCAGGCGTGGGACGCGGCATGACCACCCTGGAGCGCGCAGAGCAGAAGGACTTCGCCGCACCGGACGAGGTCCGTCCCTTCGAGCACGGCCGGCTCGAGGTGCTGCGGGTCGGCGGCAGCGAGATCGGCCGGCTCGTGCTCGAGCCCGGCTGGCGCTGGTCGAACGACGTCAGGCCGCTCGCCGGCACCGCGCTCTGCGAGGTGCCGCACTTCTCCTACCACGTCTCGGGCACCCTGAGGGTCCGGATGGCCGACGGGACCGAGCTCGACGCCACCGCCGGCCAGGTCGTCGCGCTGCCGCCCGGCCACGACGCCTGGGTGGTCGGCGACGAGCCGGCCGTCATCGTCGACTGGTGGGGAGCGAGTCAGTACGCGCGCGCGGCCGACGGAGGCGGGACGGCGCGGCCCGCCGGCTGATCGTCTGCCGGCCGGTCGTCCGCCGGCCGGTCGGCTCCGCCCCCGGCTCCTCCCGCCCCGTCGGGTGAGGGGAGCCGGGCGAGCCAGCCGTAGTAGGGGTTCCCGAGGGCGTCGCGGCGCTCGACGAGCGCGGCCGCCGCGGCGGGGTCGCGCCCGGTCACGGCCATCCTCACGCCCTTGCGGGTCGCGATCCGGGCGGCGGCGAGGACCGCCGCCTCGTCAGCGGTCGCCGCGTCGATCCAGACGGAGACGAAGACGAGGAACGAATCGTCGGCCGCGAGGAGCCCGTCGGCGACGGCGTCGAGCACGCCCTGCCCGATCCCGAGCTGGGCGGCGCCGAACGTGATCGCCTCGTGACGCGGCTCCAGGGTCGCCGACTTCGCCACCATCACGGTCGGCGGCCAGACCGGCTCGTAGTGCTCCTTGTCCTCGCCGACGCAGACGAGGATCGGCGTGTGGCCGGCCCGCGCGCCCGGAAAGGCCGTCAGGAGCGATGCGGCGGTGGCGCCGCCGCGGCGGGCGAGGATCACGTTGACGTGGCAGCCGTCCGGGTCGCGTCCGGACCACCCCTCGCCGATGGCCCCGTCGAGCTCCCGTGTCCCGCTCATCTCGCTCGCTCCTCTCGTCGCCGGGGCGCGTTCGGGCCCGCCGGTGGCCCGGACGGTACTCGAGGTCCGGAGCCCGGACGGGCCCCTGCCGCTCCGGGTCCGCGAGGCCGGCGCGCCGCTCGCGGCGGGTCCGGAGTTGACCCGGCCCCTCCCGGGCCTCACCGTGTGTCGATGCCCTCCCTCCGCCTCTGGAACGCCCGGGCGATCGACCCCGGCTCCGGGACCGTCGTCGAACCCGCGACGATCCTGATCCGGGGTGACCGCATCGCCGAGGTCGCGGAGGCGCGGGGTGCGACGCCGGACGGGGCGCTCGACCTCCGCGGCGCGTCGGTGCTGCCCGGGCTGATCGACGCCCACACCCACCTCACCTCGGACCTCTCCCGCTCGCCGGGGTTCGGGCCGGCTCCCGAGCTCCACGGCGAGGATCCGCGGCCCGCGCGAGCTCGGCTGGTTCGTCCTGCTCGCCCAGGCCTGCCGGCGCTTCCTCGAGGCCGGCATGACCACGATCCGCGACGTCGGCTCCTACGACGACGAGGCGATCGTGATGCGGCGGGCCGTCGAGCTCGGCCTCGCCGCGGGGCCGCGCATCCGCTGCTGCGGACGGATCATCTCGGCCACCTCGCCGGGCGGCCGCATGTTCGGGACGATGTACGCCGAGGCGGACGGGCCGTGGGACGATGCGCCGCGCGGTCCGCGAGCAGCTGCGCCGGGGCGCCGACTTCGTCAAGCTCATGTCCACGGGCGCGCGCTCGGTCGAGCGCGAGGATCCGGAGCCGGCCCAGCTGACGCGCGAGGAGGTCGCGGCGATCGTCGACGAGGCCCATCGCCTCGGCCTGCGCGTCGCGGCGCACGCCGAGGGGCTCGACGGCACGCGCCTCGCGATCGAGGAGGGCGTCGACACGGTCGAGCACGGCTTCTCGCTCCACCGCGAGCCCGCGCTGCTGCGAGCGCATGGCGGAATCGCGGGCAGGTGCTCGTGCCGACGCTGACGACGTTCCACGACCTCGCCGAGCGCTTCGCGGCGAGTGGGTCCCGTCGCCTCGTCGACCAGGCCCAGCGCCAGCTCGAGGAGGCGTACGCGACGCTCGGCGGCGGCGCGCGAGGCCGGCGTCGTCGCTCGGCGATGGGCTTCGACTCGGGACCGCCCGGCGCCGACCGCTGGGAGCTCGTGCGCATGGCCGAGGGCGGCCTCGGCGCGATGGCGGCCCTCGCGCGCCGCGACCGCCGGCGCGGCCACCGCGCTCGGCCTGCGCACGACATCGGCCGTCTCGCGGCCGGGGCGGTCGGCGGACCTCGTCGTCGTCGAGGGCGACCCGGTCGCCGACCCGCGCCTGCTCCTCCGCCCGGCGCGCATCCGGCTCGTGCTCCAGGGCGGGGTCCCGGTCGCCGGGCGCGACCTCCGGCCGGTGGTTCCGGGCGCGCCCGCCGACGATCGGGAGCTTCCGGCCCCGACGGGCCCGCCCTCGCCCTGCTGCGGGCCGGCGCGATGATCGCCACGGCCCTCCCTCCCGGCGGGGGAGCCGGGTGAGCATCGGCGGACCCGCGCTCGGCGTCGCCGTCGCCTCCTTCCTCGCCAGCGCAGTCGAGTTCGTCGAGGCCTTCACGATCGTCCTCGCGATGGGCCTGACGCGCGGCTGGCGTTCGGCGCTCTGGGGCGTCGCCTCCGCCCTCGTCGTGCTCGCCGCGCTCACCGCCGTCGGCGGCTACGCGATCGCGAGCTGGGTCCCGGAGGCGGCCCTGCAGCTCGTCGTCGGGACGCTCCTCCTCCTCTTCGGGCTGCAGTGGTTGCGCAAGGCGATCCTCCGCGCGTCGGGGTTGAAGGCCCTCCACGACGAGGACGCGATCTTCCGCAGCGAGCAGGAGGCGGCCCGTTCGGCGAGGTCCGAGCATCGGCTGGGACTCGACTGGTTCGGGTTCACGGTCGCCTTCAAGGGCGTCCTGCTGGAGGGGCTCGAGGTCGTGTTCATCGTCATCACCTTCGGGGTCAACGCCCGGTCCGTGCCGCTGGCGGCGGCGGGCGCGACGGCGGCGGGGGCGCTCGTCCTGGTCGCCGGCGCGCTGGCCCACGGCCCCCTGGCCCGGGTGCCCGAGAACACGATCAAGTTCGTGGTCGGGCTGCTCCTCACGAGCTTCGGCACGTTCTGGACGGTCGAGGGCCTCGGCGTGTTCGCTCCGGACGGCGGCTCGCTCGCCTGGCCGGGACACGAGCTGGCACTCGTCGCGGTGATCGCCGCCTGGGGGGCGGCCGCCCGGGGGAGCATCCGCTTCCTCCGCGGCAGCCCGACCACCACCCGAGGGGCGGCGGCGTGAGGCGCGCCCTCACCGGCTTCGCCCGCTTCTGGTGGGACTTCGTCGTCGGCGAGGACTGGCGGACGGCGGCCGGAGTCCTCGTCGTCCTCGGAGTCGGAGCCACCCTCGTCCACGGGGAGGTGCTCTCGGAGCACCTGACCGCCGTCGCCGTGGGGCTCGGGATCGGGGTGGTCGCCCTCGCCTGCCTTCTCCTCCCCGCCCGCCGGGCGGCCCGGCGCGGCGGGGGCTGAGCCTACCGACCGGCGGGGCGGCCGGCGCTCGCGACCGGGAGGGCGTCCGAGACCAGGCGGAGCCTGAGGTGCTGCTCGCCGGCGCGCGGCGCGTAGGCGCCGAAGACGTACAGGGTCGAGGGCTGGCCGGCGACGAGGATCCGGTTCGGCAGCTTCAGGAGCGCCCGCCGGGAGCCGTGCAGGGTGAGGACGAACGTGGCCGGTCCCGCCGCGACCTTCCGGTAGCCGTTCGTCATCGGGTAGCCCCGGCCGGCGTCGAACGGCCGACCCGTCGTCCGGCCCAGGTACACGTCGAACCTCGGGGCGTCGGGCGAGAGCGGGAAGACGCGCACGCGGGTGACGCCGAGGGGCTCCGTCGTCGCCTCGCGCCGGACGTACGTCCGGCCCTTGACGTTGTCCTGGCGGAGGAAGCCGCTGCCGACCAGCGTGATCGTCCGGCCGGCGAGGACGCGGGTCGTACCGGAGAGGATCGGCCTCGAGCCGCGCGCCGACCCAGCCCGCCGGAAGGCGTACGTCGCCGGCCCGCGCGGCAGCGACACGTAGGGCGCCACCTGTCCGCGGCGCAGGTCCCTGACGACCCGCCGGCCGGCCAGGTAGACGTCGACCGAGGGGCCGTCGGGGATCGAGTAGGCGACCCGGACGAGACCCGACGGGGCGGAGGCGGCGACGCCCGTGCCGGGCGCGACCGCGGCTGCGGCGGCAAGGAGCCCGGCCGCGAGCGCGCTCCGGCGGGGGCGGGCGAGGCGCGGCGGATCCATCCCGCGAAGGTATCACCTCCGTTCCGCCGCCGCGGGCGCCGGCGGGCGAGCGGCCGGAACCAGTCTCCCCCCGGCCGGGCGCGCGGGCCCGCCCTCGAGGGAGCACTCAGAGGATTCCTTGTCACCACTTTCCCGCCGGGGTCCGCCCCCAAGGGTGACCCTCTCCACCGAACGGGTGATGGCAGGGCCCGGTTTCGACCCCATAGTGGACGGGAATGGGGGTGGGCTTCCATCCTCGAGGGTTTCCACCGAGGGGGACAGGTGCGTAAAACAGTCTGTGGGACGCTGGCGGGTGCAGCGGCGCTGCTCGCGCTGGCGCCGGTCGCGAGTGCGGCGAAGGTGCACGTCGCCGCGCCGGCGAGGGCCGGAACGAGCGGGAGCTTCGGCATCCATCTCACGAGCCAGGGCCTGAAGTCCATGGCGGGGTTCGAGGTCCAGGTGCTCGTCAACGGCCGCGCCGCCGAGGTGGGCGCACTCGTGCCCGCCGCGCGTCACGCTCAGATGCTGGAGGTCGACGGCACCCGCTCGGCGGCGCGGCTCGGCTTCTACGGCGCCAAGGGCACGTTCGGGACCGCGATCGGCGACGTGCTGATCACGCCCCACGTCTCCGGCCGCATCCAGGTCCGCCTCGTGCGGGCCATCGCCGTGGACCGGACGGGCCGGCGGATCCCCGTCCGGCTCTCCCGCTCGACCTTCACCGTCCGCGTCTACAACGGCAAGCGGCTCTATCGCGCCCCGGCGGCGCGGCACGCCTCGGTCGGCGTCAAGCGCGTCGGCTACGACCTGTCGAGCGACCACCAGGTGACGAAGGTCGACCTCGACACCGTCGCCTACAACTGGGGCGTCGCCGACGTCTCCGGCGGCGCCGTCCCGGCCCTCGCGGGCCAGGACGTCGACGGCAACGGCCAGCTCGACATCGGCGACATCCAGGCGATCGCGAGCCGGGTCACCGCCACGCGCCGCGTCCTCGCCGCCGGCCAGGAGCTGACGCTCACGGTCAACACGACGACCGACGACGTGGACGCCGTGGTCGGCGACGGCAAGTGCCTGACCGCCGCTGGCCTCTGCTCGCTGCGCGCCGCCATGCAGGAGGCGAACTACCGCCAGGGCCCCGACCACGTCCGCTTCAACATCCCGGCCGCGCCCGGCGTCGTGCCGGTGATCCAGGTCAACAGCGCTCTCCCGGTGTCCGACCAGTACGGCGGCACCGACATCGACGCCTACACGCAGCCCGGATCGCACCCGAACACGCTGAGCCTCGGCTCCGACGCGATCCCCGGCGTCCAGATCAACGGCTACGGCGACCCCAACCAGGGCTGGGGCTGGAAGGACGCGGTCTTCTACGTGACCTCCTCCCGCAACCTGATCCGCGGCTTCTCGTTCGGCAGCTCCGGCAACCCGATCTACCTCTTCTGGACCGGCGCGAAGACGAACAAGATCGTCGGCAACTGGTTCGGGTTCAACGCCACCGGCACGCCCGGCGGCTCGACCCCGGCCTACCCGATGGGCTACGCCGCGGTGCACTTCAACAACGCGCAGGCCAACACGGTGGGAACCCCGCTTCCCGCGGACCGGAACGTCGTCCAGGGCTTCATCGCCTACGGCATGGTCCACTACGGCATCAACGACGTCGACAACAAGATCCAGAACAACTACATGGGCTTCGACCCGACGGGAGTCCAGGCCTACAGCCAGGGCTGCGACGCCTTCGACCACAACACCGGCCCGAAGCGGAACCTGACCGGCGGGCTCAACCCCGGCGAGGGCAACGTCATCGGCAAGTGGGGCTGCGACGCGATCGAGTTCTCGCACGGCTGGGTGCCCGGCACCGACATCAGCCAGCACGGCTCCGCCGCGCCGGCCGAGTACCGGGTCCGCGACAACATCGTCCAGGGCAACTGGGTCGGCTTCTATCCCGACGGCCACTTCTCCGAAGAGGTCCGGCCCGGCAGTCAGTGGCACGACGACGGCTCCGGCATCAACATCATCGACAACTCGGACGCCAACACGATCGAGGGCAACTACATCACGGGCAACGAGTGGGGCATCTCCTGCTGGGGCCCGGAGTGCGACGGCAACACGATCAAGAACAACCACTTCGGGATCGCCCCGAACGGCGGCGCGGCCGGGACGGTCACCTCGAACCCCGACCCCGGCTTCCCGAAGGGGGGCTGGTGCATCCTGATCTGGCGGAACGCCAAGGCGAACGTCGTCACCGGCAACGAGATCGCCAACTGCCCGACCGGCGGCATCGGCGTCGACGGCAACCCGTCCGACGGCAACCTGCTCAGCCAGAACACCTTCCACGACAACGGCGGGCTGCCGATCGACATCGGCCCGCTCTACCAGTGGAACGTCAACGACAAGAACGACGTGGACGCCGGCCCGAACCAGCAGCAGAACTCGCCGGTCCTGACCTCCGCCACGACGACCGCCGTCAAGGGCACGGTCGGCACCAACACCACCGTCGAGCTCTACCGGACGTACAGCCCGGTCGGCCAGAGTGGCCCCGGGGTCGAGTTCCTCGGCACCGCGGTCCCGAACCAGTACGGCAACTTCACGTTCACCAAGGCGCTCAATCCCGGTGACGTGATCACCGCGCTCGACTACGACGCGGCGAAGAACACGAGCGAGTTCGCGCTGAACATCGCGGTCCCCGGTGCCGACCCGAACGTCCGCGGCGTCACCTACGACCTGTTCTCCAACGTGGGCGGCGGCACGGTGCTGACCGACGTTCCGGCCGGCACCCTGCCGACCTCGACGGCGACGCTGAACGCGTTCTCGGCTCCGGTCAACATCGGCGACAGCCAGGGGACCCGGCTCCGGGCGATCCTGACCGCGCCGACGACCGGCCAGTACACGTTCTGGGTCGCGTCCGACGACCAGGGCGAGGTCTCGCTCTCCACGGACACCAATCCCGCCAACCTCGCGGTGATCGCTCGCGTCACGGCGTGGACGCCGGAGTACACCTACGACTGGTTCCCCGAGCAGCAGAGCGCCCCGATCACGCTGCAGGCCGGCCAGAAGTACTACATGGACGCGTTCTCCAAGGAAGGCGGCGGCGGCGACAACCTGACCGTCGTCTGGCAGACGCCGGGCGGCACGCGCCAGGCGATTCCGGCCACGAACCTCGCGCCGACCTCGGCGGGCTGCACCGGCTGGTGCCCGCTGCCGCTCAACTAGCTCGCGGCGGACGCACGGAGGAACGAGGAACGGCCCCGCTCCGGCGGGGCCGTTCCTCGTTTCCGCGTGGGTGTCGAGGGGCGGGCGGGTGGCTCGCCCGGCGACCTCAGGAGGTCGAGGTCGTCGAGCCCGACGTCGAGCTGGAGCCGGAGGCGCGGGTGGAGCGCCGCCCCAGTCCCCGCGGTGGTCGCGGTGGCCGAACCCGCCCCGCGGACCGACGGCGTTCTTGTCGACCGCGAACACCGCCGTTCCGTCGCTCGAGCGCGTGACGCGGACGCGGTCGCCGGCGGCCAGCTTCGACAGGGCGACCGTCGCGCCGTCCCGCACGATCGTCGCCCCGGAGGGGATCGTGATGGCGACGTCCTTGTAGGCGACCTTGGTCGTGCCCTCGTGCACCGTCAGCGTGGAGCCGGAGACGGACTTCACGGTCCCCTCGTCGGCCGTGACGGTGATGAAGGCCCTCCCGGCCCGGTTCAGCGTGACGGCCTCGACGTGGACCGCCGGGCCGCCCGGGCCGTGGACCCCGATCCCGCGCGGATCGCCGGGGCCGTGGCCGGCCTTTCCCGACCACGGCGCCGAGCCGTTCGTGGCGGCGATGCCGGTGACGGTGCCGCCCGTGACGGCGAGCCCCGTGAGGACCGCGGCGACCGTTCGTGTGCGTCCGTTCATCTGACCTCCGGAGATCGGGTGGGGAGTCCGGCCCGGACGAGCGGGGCTTCGCGCCAGAGCATGCCCGCTTCGCGTAAGGCGGCCGTAGGAGGTCCGTAGAGACCGCCCGCACGTGGGCGCCCGCCGTGGCCGGAGCCCGGCCGTGGGAGCATGTGCGTCGTGGAAAGGCCCGCGCTCTCCCTGGTCGGCGCTCCCTCGAGCGCGGGCGCCTACGCGCCCGGCCAGGAGACCGCGCCGACCGCGCTCCGCCGGGCGGGCCTTCCGTCCGTCCTGGAGCACGCCGGCTGGTCGGTCCGGGATCGCGGCGACACGGCCCTTCGACGGTGGTCGCCCGACCCCCGCTCGCCGCGCGCCCAGAACGTGGAGGCGGTGGAGCGGACCATCGAGGAGGTGGCCGCCCTCGCCGTGCCGCCGCTCGAGGCGGGGGAGACGACGCTCGTCCTCGGCGGCGACTGCACCGTCGGCATCGGCACGCTGCGGGCGCTCGACGGCGTCGACGGCGAGGCCGGGCTCGTCTACCTCGATCTCCACGCCGACATGAACACGCCCTCGAGCGTGATCGACGGCGCGCTCGACTGGATGGGGCTCGGCCACCTGCTCGGCGTGGACGGGACGTGGGGCGGCGCTGCGGGGGCACCGCTCCTGGCGCCGGAACGGGTCGTCCTCCTCGGGCTGGGATCGTCCACCAGGTGGGAGGACGAGCAGATCGCCCGCCTGGGCGTGCCCGTGGTGCCCGTCGGGGACGTGGCCGAGGACCCGGCGGCGGCGGCCCGGCGCGCCCTCGCGCTCCTTCCCGTGTCGTGCGGGCGGATCGCCGTCCACTTCGACGTCGACGTGGTCGACTTCGTCGACGCGCCGCTCTCCGAGAACACGGGCCGGAACGTCGGCGTGCCGCTCGCCACCGCCCTCACCGCGCTCGCCACGCTCGCGGCGGACCCGAGGGTCGGCGCCGTCACCCTGACCGAGCTCAACCCGCTCCACGGCGAGGCCGACGGCTCGACGCTCGGGCGACTGGTCGAGGGGCTCGCCGGCGCGCTTCCGCCTCTGCGGCGCTGAGGCCGCCCTCGCCGCGCCGGGGAGACCCGCAGGTATCACCGGCCCATCGACCGCCTCTCCTCCTCGACTGGAGCCCACTCGTCGAGGAACCCGGAGGCACGATGCGCCACGTCCCGTTCGCCCGCTCGCTCCTGCCGGCCGTGCTTGCGGTCGTCGCGTTCGGCGTGCCGGGAGCCGCGCACGCCGCGCTGCCGATCACGTTCGACGGACTGGCGGACGGAACGGTCGTCTCGAACCAGTTCGCCGCCGATGGCGTCGTCTTCATCGACAAGCCGGAGTCGACGGGCCTGCCGGTCGTCAAGAACGTCGGCTCGCTGGCGAGCTCGGGCCCGGACGTCGCGATCTCGACGTGCTTCACCTGCGAGTTCGTGCACAACGTGATCCGGGGCCAGCTCTCGCAGACCCGGGAGACCGTCTCGATGCGCGTCGGCATCGACTCCACGGTCCCCGCCAACGTCCAGGTCGAGCTCCAGGCCCTGGACACGGGCAAGAACGTGATCGGGACGTCGACGGCGACCGTCGGTTCGGCCTGGTTCACCTCGCTGATGACGGTCGATCCGCCCGGGACGGACAACATCGCCTACTTCGACGTCCGCACCTTCGACCCCGACGGCCTCGGCGCCACGATCGGCGTCGACGACGTGACGTACACGGGCGGCGGGACGGCGGCGCCCGACGTCAGCATCTCGAGCGCGAGCGCCGACGTCCGGCTGCTCCAGGGCGGGACCATCGACCTGCCGGTGACCGTCAACCGCTTCAACGGCTCGAGCGGCGCCATCACGATGAGCGCGAGCGGGCTGCCGAGCGGCGTCACCGCGACCTTCACGCCCGCCGTCCTGACCGGGACGGCGACGGCGACGACGCTCCATCTCGCCGCCTCGCCGACCGCCACGGCGTCGCCCACTCCGGTGGCGCTGGTCATCACCGGCACGCCGGCGGGCGCGCTGATCGCCCCGGCGCCGCGCACCCTGACGGACAACCTGACGGTCCAGGCGCCCTTCTACCTGACGTTCTCACCCACCCCGATCCGCGTCCCATCGTGCGGCGCCGCCGTCGGCAACGTGATCGTCAACCGGCGGGCCGGCTTCACCGGCACCGTGACGATCGCCGTCGACCCGCCGCCAAGCGGCTACTCCGCGACCCTGGCGACGACCACGGTGCCGACGCCGAACGGCGATCTTCTCGACCACGGTGCCGATGACCGTCGGGTTCCCCGGCACCGGCTCCGCCGGGTCGTCCGCCCCCCTCACGGTCCGGGCGACCAGCCCCGGCTCGCCGACCGCGGTCGGGACGGCGACGCTGCAGCGGTTCGCCGGCGCCCTCGACGACGTGCAGCCGTCGTCCGGCCGCGCCCCGGTGGCGCTCCGCCCCGGCGACACCGTCACCCTGACCGGCAGCGGCCTCTGCCCCGGGTCCGTGATCCGCTTCGGCAATCCCAACGGCTCCGTCGCACCCACGGCCGCCGCCTTCACTGCCGGAGGCACGGGCGTCGCCGTGGAGGTGCCGCGATTCGCGACCACCGGCCCGATCACGGTCGTCTCGCCCGACGGGACCTTCGCCTCCGCCGGCGCGTTCACCGTCCGTGACTACCGGAACACGTCCGGCTTCTCCTTCGACAACTACGGCGGAGGCGACGTGACCATCTCCGACCTCCAGGACGTCTACGGGACGAGCCAGACGAACATCACGCTCGACCTCTGCTGGCCGTTCGGCTGCGACGTCGTGACGCCGCTCGTCAGCCCGTTCACGTACCTGTACAAGGTGATCTCCAACGAGTTCCTGGCCGGCAAGGGCTCGTGCTTCGGGATGTCCCTGATGAGCCAGCGCCTGGCCGAGGGGTACGCCCATCTGTCCAGCTTCGCACCGGCCGGGGCGACCACCACGTGGCAGCTCGACGGCCCCGGCGGCCCCTCGCCGGCGCTGACGGCGGCGATCCGCGGCTGGCACTCGGCGCAACTCAGCTCCGAGTTCATCCAGTACTGGACGGCGCACGCCGTCGCCAATGCCGCGAACGGCGGGAGCTCGACCCGGGCGACCCTCGAGAGCCAGCTCCAGGCCGGCCATCATCCGCTGGTCGTCCTCCGCAACAGCCCCTCGGACGGCCACGTCCTCGTCGCCTCGGACGTGCGCGACGGCGCCGCCCCGGGCGAGTACCTGATCGACGTCAACGATCCGAACCTGCCCTTCCTGGCCGGGGAGACGAGCCCCGACGGCGCCCTCCACCACGACCGCGAGGAGGCCGGCGTCATCCACGTCGCCGCCAACGGTCACTGGACGAACGTCGGCGCCTACGGCTCCACCTGGAGCGGGGGCCCGGGCTCGCTCGTCGTCGCGCCCTGGGGCACGCTGCCGGCCCGGCCGACGATGCCGACGACGCTCACCGGCCTCCTCTCCCTGATCCTGCCGTTCGCCACGCAGGGCGCGCGGTCGACGCAGCTCACCGACGCGCACGGACACGCCCTGCTCGGCGCCGGCGGGGACCTGAACACGGACCCGGCGACCCGGATCCCGGGAGCCGAGGTCCTGACCGGGATCACCGGCCGCGCCTCGAGCCCGCTCTACGCGGTCCCCGCCCGGTCGACGTACACCCAGACCCTGCGCGGGACCGGCCACGGCACCACCGGCACGAGCATCCTCGCGCCGGGCTTCGCCGGCCAGCTCACCGGCGTCGGGACCGCGGCGGGCAAGACGGACACCGTGCGCCTCGCCCCGTCCACGGGCGAGCTCGCGGTGACGTCGCCGGCCGGCGGCGACCTGCGGGCCCAGCTGGCCCGCCAGGCGCGGGGCGCCGAGTACGGCGCCGACGTCCACGTGGTCGGCGGCGATCCGGGCCGGCACGCCTTCGTGCTCGACACGGCGTCGGGGACCTTCCGGTACACCACCGGCGCGGGCCCGGCCAGGGCGGACGTGACCCTCTCCTGGGCCGGCCCCGACGGCAGCCCCGCCACGGTCCGGCTCGGCCTCGTCGCCGTCCCCGCCGGCGGGACTGCCGTGATCGCCCCCCGCAACTGGCACGACCTCTCGGCGAGCGCCCAGGTCGTGACCGTCCGTGACGCGCATCACCGTCTGGTCAGCACCCGCACCGTCCGTCCCCGGCGCGCCGCCCGACATCTCCGCGGCGTGACCGTGAAGGCCGTCCCCGGTTCCGGGAGGTCCCGGACGTTCACGATCCGCGCCCGCTTCCGCGGGGTCCCGCGGAGCGCCGGCGTCCTCGTCGTCCTCGACGTCCTGCGCGGCCACCGCGTCGTCGCCGCCCGCGTCGTGCGGGTCGCCGCGGCCCGCGCCCGCGGGACGCGGACGGTCACCTTCCGGGTCCCGCTCGCCCGCGGCACGTTCACCGTTCGCGGCGGCGTGGTCCTGACGACCGCGGGCTCCGTGCCCATGACCGAGCGGGCCGGCCGGAGCATCACCTACCGCGCTCGCTGATCCGGTCCGGGGTGGACGGGGCTTGCCGCCCCGTCCACCCCGGACCGAACCGCGCGGCCGGGAGGGCGATACTTCCGCGGTGCACGTCGAGCGCCTCTCCCTCACGCCCGTCAGCGGAACGCACCTGAACACCGTCGGCGCGGTCGAGCTGACCCGGTGGGGCGCCGCGCGCGACCGCCGCTTCTACCTCGTCGACGAGGAGGGCAGGCTCTTCGACTCCGTCCGGCGGCCGATCCTCACCTCGGTGCGGGCGGACTGGGACGGAGCCGTCCTGACCCTGACGCTGCCGGACGGGACGACGGTCGCGGACGAGCCGCGACTGGGGGAGGCCGTCCCGGCGGACGAGAAGCGCCTCCGCCGGGTTCCCGGCCGGATCGTCGACGGACCGTTCGCGCCCCTCCTCGAGGAGCTCGCCGGGCGGCGCGTGCACCTCGTCAAGGTCGAGGGCGAGCAGTCGGCCCAGGCGTGCTTCCCGGTCTCGATCCTCGGCTCCGCCTCGGCGGCCGACCTGTTGCCGGGCCACCTCGGCTCGGCGCGCTTCCGGATGTTGATCGAGTTCTCCGGCGGCTCGCCCTACGAGGAGGAGCGCTGGATCGGCGGACGCGTTCGGATCGGGCCCGCGCTGATCGCGATCCGCGAGGGCGCCGAGCGGTGCGTGCTGACGACGCGCGATCCCGACACCGGCGACCGCGACTTCGACACGCTCCGGGAGCTGCAGCGCCGGCGCGGGACGCGGGTCATGGGCGTCTACGGCGAGGTCGAGGAGCCGGGGACGGTCCGCGTCGGCGACGCCGTCGAGCCGCTGCCGGCCTGAGGAGGAGCCGCGCCGGCCGCCGGCCGCGGTCTCAGAGGGGGATCTCCGGGAAGTGGCAGGCCACCTCGTGCGTGGCGACCGCGAGCGGCGGCCGCTCGACCCGGCAGACGTCCGCCGCCTTCGGACAGCGGGTCGCGAAGCGACAGCCGACCGTCGCGGCCGAGGCGACGCCGGTCGTCGGCCGCGCCCGCGTGGCGAGCCGGCGTGCGTCCGGCGTCGCTCCCGGGATCGCGTCGAGCAGGGCCCGGGTGTAGGGGTGGAGCGGGCGTGCGGTGACGTCGACCGAGGGGCCGTGCTCGACGATCGCCCCCGCATACATGACGACCACCTCGTCGCTCATCCGCCGGACGACGTGGAGGTCGTGGGAGATCACGACGAGGCCGATCCCGCGCGTGCGCTGGAGCTCGAGCAGGAGGTTCAGGATCTGCGCCTGGACCGAGACGTCGAGCGCCGAGGTCGGCTCGTCGGCCACCAGGAGCTCCGGATCGAGCGCCAGTGCGCGGGCGATCCCGATCCGCTGCCGCTGGCCGCCGGAGTAGGCGCCGGGGTGGGAGTCGAGCGCGATCCCGCCGAGGCCGACCGAGGCGAGCAGCTCGCGCACGCGCTCGGCGCCGCCCGCGCGGTAGAGGTCGTGCGCCCGCAGCGGCTCGGCGACGAGCTCGCGGACCGAGAAGCGGGGGTCGAGCGACTCGTAGGGATCCTGGAACACCATCGACACGGCGCGCCGCACCGGACGGAGCGCGCGTGCGGAGCGGCCGTAGGGCGCGCCGCGGAACCGCATCGAGCCGCCGTTCGGGCGCTCGAGGCCGAGGATGAGCCTCGCGGTGGTCGACTTCCCGCACCCGGACTCGCCGACGATGCCGACGGTGCGCCCGGCGTGGATCGCGAGCGAGACCCCGTCGACGGCGATCACGGAGCCGTACCGGCGCGTGACGTCGCGGAGCTCCACGATCGGGCCCGTCACGCCACCGGCCCGAGCAGGTGGCAGGCGGCGACGTGGCCCGCCTCGACGGCGACGGTGGGGGGCATCGCCTCCGGACACGGGGCGAACGCGTGGGGACAACGGGGATGGAAGGGGCAGCCGGGCGGGACGGCCCCGGACGGCGGGCTGCCCGGGATCGCCGAGAACGGCGTCTTGGGCGCCGCGGACTCGCCGCCGCCGATCGTGGCGAGGAGCGCCCGCGTGTACGGATGGGCGGGGTCGCGGAAGAGCCGGCCGGCGTCGGCGCGCTCGACGATCCTCCCGCCGTACATGACGGCGACGGCGCCGGCGATCTCGGCGACGACGCCCATGTCGTGGGTGATCCAGAGGAACGTCACGCCGTGCTCGACCTGGAGGTCGTGGGCGAGGGCGAGGATCTCGGCCTGGACGGTGACGTCGAGCGCCGTCGTCGGCTCGTCGGCGATCAGGAGCCGGGGCCGGAGGGCGAGCGCCATCGCGATCATCACCCGCTGGCGCATCCCGCCCGAGAGCTCGTGCGGGTGCATCCCCGCCACGGCCTCGGGTCGCTGGATGCCCACGCTCGAGAGCATCGCGATCGCCCGGCGGCGGGCGTCGCGGCGGCTCGCCCGCTCGTGGACCTCGTACACCTCGGCCACCTGCCGCCCGGCGCTGAGCACCGGGTTCAGGGCGGCCATCGAGTCCTGAGCGAGATAGCCGACCAGACGTCCGCGCGCGCCGCGGAGGGCCGCTCCGGAGAGCGCCGTCACGTCCACGTCGTCGACGACGATCGAGCCCTCCGCGATCCTCCCGCCGGAGGGCAGGAGCCGCCCGACCGCGAGCGCCAGCGACGACTTGCCGGAGCCGGACTCGCCGACGAGCGCGAGGGTCGTTCCCCGCTCGATCTCGAGCGAGGCGTCGCGCACGGCCTCCACGTCGTCGTAGCGGACGGAGAGGCCGGCGATCCGGACGAGCGGCGTCACCCGATCTCCTCGGCCCGGGTCCGCGGGTCGGCGAAGGCCCGAACGACGTCGGCCAGCAGGTTGAAGACGACGACGACGACGGCGGCGACGATCACGGTGCCCATCAGGAGCGGACGGTCGAGCTGCGTGTAGGCGTTCTCCTGCAGCGTCCCGATCCCGGGCCAGGCGAACACCGCCTCGACGAAGACGACCCCGGAGAGGAAGACGGCGACGTCCAGCCCGGCCAGGGTGATCACGGGGGAGATGCAGTTGCGCAGGACGTGGCGGCGGATGATCAGCGAGCGCGGGAGCCCCTTGGCGACGGCGGTGCGCACGTAGGAGGAGGCGAGCGCCGTCCGCGTCGACTCCGAGACGACGGAGGCGTAGTAGGGGACGCCGAAGAGGCCGAGCGTGAGCGCCGGCAGCACGAGCTCGCGCGCTCCGGTCTGGCCGCCGAGCGGCAGCCAGCCGAGGCGGTAGGAGAAGACGATCAGGAGCAGGAAGCCGAGGGAGTAGGTCGGGATCGAGAGGAGCACCACGTTGGCCGCGGCGAGGCCCCTCGACCGGCGCCGCCGCAGGCCGTCCCACAGCCCGAGGCCGCCCCCGACCACCACCTCGACGAGGAGGGCGGCCCCGGCCAGGACAGCCGTCGCCGGCAGCCGCTCGGCGATCAGGTTCAGGACGGGCTGGCGGCGGATGTAGGAGACTCCGAGGTCCCCCTGGCCGACCGCCTCGCCGTAGGCAACGAGCTGGGTCGGGACGGAGTCCGAGAGGTGGAGGTTCGCGCGGACCGTCGCGAGCACCTCGGGCGACGCCCGGGGCCCGGCGACACGACGCGCGGGATCGCCGGGGAGGAGGAACTGGAGGACGAACGTCAGGAGGACGACCCCCACGATCGTGACGATCCCGAGCAGGGTCCGGACGATCAGGTATCGAGCCATGACCGCCGGAGCGAGACGGCGCCGCGCCGCGCGAGGCCCTCGCCGATGAGGACGAACGAGAAGACGGTGAAGACGACGCAGGCGAGCGGCACGACGAGCAGGTGGGGGGCGAAGTCGATCGCGTCCTGGCCGTCGGCGAGCATGTTGCCCCACTCCGGCGTCGGCGGCTGGATCCCGGCGCCGAGGTAGGAGAGGCCCGAGCCGATGGAGACGACGGTCGCGCCGTTGAGGGCGCCGATCGTCAGGATCAGGCTCGTCAGGTTCGGCAGGATGTGGCGGCGCATCACCGTCCGGCCCGGGACGCCGGAGGCGATCGCCGCCTCGACGAAGGTGCGCCGGCGCAGCGCGAGCGTCTCTCCGAAGACGAGCCTGGCCGTCCAGGCCCAGTAGAGGGCCGTCACCGAGATCACGATGCCCCGCACGTCGGTGCCGATGATGCTGACGAAGGCGAGGCCGGAGATCACCGTCGGGATCGAGAGGAAGACGTCGGTGATCCGCATCAGGACGTGCTCGACCCAGCCGCGGTAGTAGCCGGCGACGATCCCGACGACGACGCCGAGGCCGACGGACGACACGTTGGAGAGGAGCGCGATCTCGAGGCTCGTCCGGGCGCCGCGGGCGACGCGGGCGAGCATGTCGCGGCCGAGGCTGTCCGTCCCGAGCAGGTGGCCGGACGTGAGGACGCCGCGCGGAACCCCGGCCGCGCTGAGCCCGTCGACGGGCGTCGCGTAGGGATTGCCGAGGAGCGGAGCGGCGAGGGCGAGCAGGACGACCGAGCCCAGCATCACGAGGCCGACGGCCAGCGTCCCACGGGGCCCTCCGAGGCGCAGACGGCTACGCGACCCAGAGACGGTCGTAGTAGGTGCCGTAGACACCGGAGTAGTGGAAGTTCCTCAGCTTCTTCGGATCGATCGCCATCTGCCAGTTCGTGTTCTCGATGAAGACGCCTGCCGCGTCGTTGCCGAGGACCTCCTCGACCTGCGCGAGGAGGGCGTCGCGAGCATGCGCGTCCGTGGCCTGGCGGGCCTGCTTCGTCAGCGCGTCCACCCGCGGGTTCGAGTACTTCGTGTAGTTGGCCGAGCCGCCGGTCTCCCAGTACTGGCTGATCTCGTCGAGCGCCGTCGGGTAGATCGCGTAGAAGGTGGAGACCCAGGCGTCGCACTGACCCTTCAGGCTCAGCTCGCTGATCGCGTCGGCGCTCGCCTGCTTCAGCTTGAGGTCGACGCCGACCTTCTGCCACTGCTGCTGCAGCACCTGGCCGATCTCAGGCTCTGGCTCGATGCTGATCCACAGCGTCGCCGAGATCTTGCCGAGGCCCGCCTGTTGGAGCAGGCCGGCGGCGCGCTCGGGGTCGTAGCCGTAGGGGGTGAAGGTCCGCGGTGCCGCGGCGAGCATGTTCCGCGGGAAGGGCGCGCCCCAGGCCGTCGACTCGCCCGCCGTCACGCGCTGCAGTTGGTTCCTGTCGGTCGCCCAGTTGAGGGCCTGGCGCACCATCACGTTTCGGAACGCGGGAACCCGCGGGTGGAGATTGATCCAGCGGTTGGCGAGCAGGCTCTGTTCGTAGAGGTACGGCCGGAGCTTCGACGAGGCGGCGATCTGGGCGAGGCTCCTCGGCGTCAGGCCGTAGCCCATGATCTCGATCTCGCCGCGCTGGAGCATCAAGAGCTGGACGCCCTGCGCCACTCCCCACCGCTGCTCGACCTCGTCGAGGTACGGCAGGCCGGCCCAGAAGTAGTCGTCGAAGCGCGCGAACGTCGCCTTCTGCCCCTGCGCGTCGTACGACACGAGCCGGAACGGCCCGTTGCCGACCGTGTGCGTCTGGTAGCCCTTGCCGAGCTTCTCGACGACCTCCTTCGGGACGGGCGCCATGAACGGCTGGGTGAGCGCGTACAGGAACGTCGCGTCCGGCGCGGTGAGCGTCACCTCGAGCGTCATCGGGTCCACGACGCGGACGCCCTCGAGCGTCTTCGCCTTGCCCGCGTACAGCTGCTCGGCTCCCTTGATGCTGTAGATGTAGCTGGCGGCCCAGCTCTCGAGCTTCGGGTCGAGGACGCGCGACCAGGCGTAGAGGTAGTCGTCGGCGACGACGGCACGTCCGTGGTGGAACCGCACGCCGGGCCGGAGGCGGATCGTGTAGACGGTCCCGGCCTCGTTGACGCTCGGCATGTCCGCCGCGGCGTTCGCCTGCGGCGTTCCGGCGGCGCTGTAGGCGTAGAGCGGGGCGAAGAGCAGGTTGCAGATCCCGTCCCAGCCGGTCGAGCCGTACGTGAGCGCCGGGTCGTATCCGCTCGTACCCTCCTCGTCGAAGACGTCGACGACGCGCCCGCCGCGGGTGCCCCCCTCGGCAGGCGGCCCGGGGACGGCGGAGGGGACGCTCGCCGCGGTCGAGGCCGACGTCGCTTCCCCGCCCGTCGTGGCCGTCGACGGTCCGGTGGCGCTCGAGGTCGACGACGAGGGCGGGAGCTTCGAGGAGGAGCCGCCGCAGGCGGCGAGGTAGAGGGCGGCGGCGGTCCCGGCCGCGCCTCCGAGGAACGTCTGCCGCGTCACCCGTCCCTGCGTCATGCGGGGATGATAGGCAGCTGTGCCCGCCGCGGGAGTGCCAGAATCACCGCCGTGGCCAGGACCAGTGGACCCCTGGAGCTCGCCGCGCCCCCGCCGCCGCTCGGCTGGATCGGTCGCGGCCGCGGATTCTGGGCCTGTCCGGGCCGTCGCGCGCCCGCTAGCCTCCCGGCGTGATCGCGCCGTTCGCCGACGGGGGCTCGTGGCTCCGCTGCCAGCTCCACTGTCACAGCACGGCGTCGGACGGCGACTCGACCCCGGAAGAGGTCGCGGCCACCTACCTCGCCCTCGGCTGTCAGGTGCTCGCGATCACCGATCACTGGCTGATCACCCGCGTGGAGGCGGACGGCCTGCTGACGATCCCGGCGAGCGAGCTCTCGGCGACCCTGGCCGGCGACTTCGACGTCGACGTGCTCGCCTACGGGATCGAGCGGCTGCCCGAGCCGCGGGCGGCGTTCGCGTCGATCGCCGAGGCCGCCGCCTGGATCGCCGCGGAGGGTGGGGTCGCCTTCCTCGCCCATCCCTACTGGAGCGGCCTCCGGGCGGAGCACTACCTCGACGCGCCCGCGCTCTCCGGGATCGAGGTCTGGAACGGGGCCTCCGAGCTGACGCAGGGCAACGGCCTCTCCGCCGTCCACTGGGACGACATCCTGCACCGGGGCGGCCGCTGCCTCGGGATCGCGACGGACGACGCCCACTACGCCGGTCAGGACAACGGCCTCGGCTGGACGATGGTCCGGGTCGCGGCCCCGACGCGCGCGGCCGTCCTCGCGGCCCTACGGGAGGGCCGGTTCTACTCCACGACGGGGCCGGAGATCCGCGCCGTCCGGGCGCACGACGGGGGAGTGGAGGTGGAGTGCTCGCCGGCCGGGGCCGTCGCGCTGCGCTCGGGTCCGTGGGATGGCTGCCGGGTCGCCGTGTCCCCCCGGGCCGGGAGCTGGAGGGCCGAGGCGGCCGAGCTCGACGGTGACGGGGCGATCGTGTCCGCCCGGTTCGAGGTGCCGGAGTACTGGCGCTGGGGCCGCGTGGAGGTCGCCGGTCGCGATGGCGGGCTCGCCTGGTCGAACCCGTTCCCGGTGGGCCCGGTGCGATGACCGGGCCGGCACGGGAGATCGAGGTGCGATCCCACGTGGAGGTGCCGCTCGGCGACGGGACGGTGCTCGCCGCCCGGATCTGGCTGCCGGTGGACGCGGCCGAGCGGCCCGTGCCGGTCATCCTCGAATACCTGCCCTACCGGCTCGGCGACGGCACGGCGGCGGGCGACCACGAGCAGATGGCGGCGTTCGCCGAGCACGGCTACGCCGGCGTTCGCGTCGACATCCGCGGCTCCGGCGAGTCCGCCGGCCTGCTCCTCGACGAGTACACGGTGCAGGAGCAGGAGGACGGCCTCGAGGTCATCGCCTGGCTGGCCGCCCAGCCCTGGTCGACGGGCGCCGTCGGGATGATCGGCTACTCGTGGGGCGGCTTCAACGGCCTCCAGCTCGCCGCGCGCCGACCGCCGGCGCTGAAGGCGGTCCTCTCCGGCTATGCCTCCGACGACCGCTACGCGGACGACGTCCACTACCGGGGCGGGCTCGTCCTCGCGATGGACATGCTCCACTGGTCGACCTGCATGCACGGCTGGCAGGCGAGGCCCCCCGACCCCGAGGTCGTCGGCGACGGCTGGCGGGAGGCGTGGCTCGCCCGGCTGGAGCTGCCGCCCTGGATCGGTCACTGGCTCGCCCACCAGCGCCGGGACGGCTACTGGCGGAACGGCTCCGTCCGCGACGACCCGGCCGCGATCGAGTGCGCGGTCCTCTGCGTCGCCGGCTGGACGGACGGCTATTCGGACGCCGCGCTCCGCCTCGTGGCCGCGCTCGACGCGCCGGCCCGCGCGATCATCGGCCCCTGGGGCCACAACGATCCGGCCGCGGGCGCGCCCGGTCCCTCGATCGACCTGCCGGCCGAGGCGCTCCGGTTCTGGGACCGCTGGCTGAAGGGCGATCCGAACGGCTGGGAGGACGGCCCGGCCCTCTGGGCCTACCTCCAGGACCCCGTGGCGCCCTCCGCCTCGCTCGCCGAGCGCCCCGGCCGCTGGATCGCCGAGGCGGCGTGGCCGTCGGCGGCCGTCACGGAGCTGGTCCTGCCGCTCGGCGACGGCACCCTCGGCGCCGCCTCCCTGGAGCCGGGCGAGCGGACGGTGGCGAGCGTGCAGACCGTCGGGCTCACCGCCGGCGCGTGGTGTGCGGACGGGCGGTCGGCCGACCTGCCGCTCGACCAGCGGATCGACGACGCCCTGTCCCTGACCTGGACCTCCGAGCCCCTCGACGCACCGCTCGAGATCCTCGGCTTCCCGGAGCTCCGGCTCTCGCTCGCCGCCGACCGCCCGCTCGCGTTCGTCTCGGCCCGGCTCTGCGAGGTGGCCGCCGACGGCGCCTCGCTCCTCGTCACCCGCGCCCAGCTGAACCTCTGCCACCGCGCATCCCACGCCGAGTCCGCGCCGATCGTCCCCGGCGAGGAGCTCCGGGTGACGCTCACCCTCGACGGGATCGCGCACCGGTTCGCCGCCGGCAGCCGCCTGCGGGTGTCCCTCTCGCCCTGCAACTGGCCGCTCGCGTGGCCGTCGCCCGAGCCGGTGACCCTGACCGTGCGCCACGGGGCGGGGGAGGGGACGGCGCTCGTGCTCCCCGTCCGCGACCCCTCGGCGGCGGACGGCCCCGCACCCGCACCCCCGCCGGCCGGGTTCCGGCGGACGGCGAGCCTCGGCGTCGAGCGGCTCTCGACCGGGCCCGCGGGCGTCCGCTCGATCACGCGCGACCTGGGCAGCGGGCGCGCCGGGCTGCGCTTCGTCTGGGACTGCGGCGGCCTCTTCCGCCTGCCCGGCGGCATGCTCTACGAGGACACGTCGGAGGTGACCTACTCGATCGTCGAGGGGGATCCGCTCTCGGCCCGGGTCGACGTGGCCAACACCGCCACCTCCGGCCGGGCCGACTGGGCGGTCGGGATCACCGCGACCGCCACCATGACCTCGACCGCCGACGCCTTCCTGACGACGAGCACGCTCGAGGTCGTGGAGGACGGCGTTCGGATCTTCGCCAGGACGTGGGACCTCCGGTTTCCGCGCGACCACCTGTAGCCGGCGAGCGATCGCCGGCCGACCCGGTCGGTCGGGTCGCCCTCGCGGAGGGGTGATATACCTGCCGGAGCACGCACTTCCCGAGGAGCCACCGCATGTCAGCACCCAGCGTCGATCGGCCGGCGGTCCTGCCGGACGCCACGCGGATGGGGCCCGTCGAGCTGACCGTCACCGACCTCGGCCGGGCCGTCCCGTTCTACCGCGACGTGATCGGCCTCGAGCCCCGACCGGTCGCGCCCGGCCGGGTCGCCATGACGAGCGGCGGCGAGGACGTCCTCGTGCTCGTCGAGGAGCCCGCGGCGCGTCCGGCGGGCCGGCACGCCGGGCTCTACCACGTGGCCCTGCTCTTCCCGTCGCGCCTGGAGCTGGCGCGGGCCGCGATGCGGATCGCCGGGTCAGAGACCCCGATCCAGGGCGCCTCGGACCACGGCACGCACGAGGCCATCTACCTTGCCGATCCCGACGGCAACGGGCTCGAGCTGGCCGCCGATCGACCGCGGACGGCCTGGCCGGCGGTCTCGGACCTGCTCTCGGGCGGCCCGCAACCGCTCGACACCGGCTCGCTCCTCGCGCTCGCCGCGGGGGAGGCGGTTCCCGCGCGTGCCTCCGGCGTGGTGACGGGGCACCTCCACCTCCACGTCGGCGACCTCGCGGCGTCGACCCGGTTCTACCGGGACCTGCTCGGGTTCGAGGTGCAGGTGGCCGTCCCGAGCGCCGTCTTCGTCTCGGCCGGCGGCTACCACCATCACGTCGGCTTCAACACGTGGCGCGGGCCCGGCGTGGGTCCCGCGCCGGCGGACGCGGTCGGCCTCCGCCACTTCACGGTCCTCCTCCCGGACGGCGGCGCCCTCGCCGACCTGGAGGAGCGCCTGCGGGCCGGCGCAGCGGACGTCGAGGCCGCCGGGGACGGGATCCTCGTTCGCGATCCGTCCGGCAACGCGGTCCTCGTGGCCGTCGACCCCGTGCCGGCGGTGGCGCCGTGAGCGGGGTCGAGCCGATCGCCCGGGCGCCCCGCCCGATCGATCCGGCGCTCCGGATCGGCCACGTGCACCTGCGCACGGCCGACATCGACCGCGTCCGCGCCTTCTACGTCGACGTTCTCGGCTTCGACGTGATCGCCGAGTACCGCGACGTGCCGGGCTGGGGGACGACGGGCGATGCCCTCTTCCTCTCGGCCGGCGGCTACCACCATCACCTGGGCTTCAACACCTGGAAGTCGAAAAACGGCGGACCGCAGCCCGACGGCGTGGCCGGCCTCCACCACGTCGCGCTCGCCTACTCCACGCGGGCCGCGCTCGCCGACGCCTACGCGCGGCTCGCCGCCGTGGACTGGCCGATCCGCCAGCTCTCCGATCACGGCACGCACGAGGCGATCTACCTGTCGGATCCCGACGGCAACGGCCTGGAGCTCTGCTGGGACCGCCCGTTCGCCGAGTGGCCGCGCGACGCCGCCGGCCGCCTGGCGAGCGAGCTCGGGCCGGAGCTCGATCTCGCGAGCCTTCTCGGCGAGCTCGACCGGGACGAGCCCGCCGCCCACGATCCGGCGCCCGGCTGACCTCAGCGCGCGATCGCGTGCTCCGGGGAGGGGGGAGGCGAGCGGAGCCCCGGCCGGTCGAGTCGCAGGAGCGGCGGCGGCTCCCCGCCATCGAGCACGTCGGCGACGAGCGGTCCGAGCGCGGGGCCGAATTTGAACGCGTGGCCCGAGCAGCCGCAGGCCATCGTCACCGGCCCGCGGCGATCGATGACGAAGTCGCTGTCGGCGGTCAGGGTCCACGGGTGGCGCTGGGTGAGCGCGACCCGCGGCTCGACGCCGGGCATCCGCTCGGCGAGCCAGGCGAGGAGCCGCTGCTCCTCGTCGCGATCGGGATCCCAGGCCGTCGTCTCCGGATCCCATCCGGCGCGCCCGCCGTCGAACGCGACCTTGTAGCCGACGCCCGGGACGGGATGGCCGTAGACGCCGATCTCCCCATCGGCCGGCCACTCGACGACCCCCGGCCGGTCCACCAGGGCCGGCGCGTCGAGGAACGTCACCTGGGCGACGGCGGGCGCGAGCGGCACGTCGATCCCGAGGCCGGCGAGGATCGCTCCGCTCCACGGGCCGCCGGAGACGACGACCGCGTCGGCCTCGAGCCGGCGGCGCTCCGTGCGCAGGACCGCCGTCGCCCCGAGGTCGATGTCCGTCACGCGCTCGGGCGCGAGGAGGGTGACGCCGGCGGCGACCGCGGCCTCGGCGAGCGCGGCGAGGCCCTCTGCGGCGAGCACGGTCCCCGCCCGGAGATGGAAGAGGCCGACCTCCCCCGGACGCGCTCGGAGCTCGGGAAGCCGCCGCCGGAGCCCCGCCTCGTCGAGCTCCTCGATCGTCGCCCCCGCGCGTCGAACCGTCCGCGCGAGGGCCGCCAGCCGCTCCTCCTCGCCGACGTCGACCTGTCCGGTCAGGTGCAGGATGCGGCGACCGCTCCGCTCCTCGAGGTCCCGCCAGGCGTCGAGGGCGTCGAGCGCGAGCCGGACGTAGAAGCGATGGTCGTAGGCGACCCGGATGCTCCGGGACGCGCCGGCCGACGAGGTCGCGGGATGGCCGGGGCCGAGCCGGTCGACGGCGATCACGCGACGGCCGCGGCGGGCGAGCTCGAGCGCGCTCGCGAGCCCGAAGACGCCCGCCCCGACGACGACGACGTCGGCCCGGTCCGCGCTCCTTCCGCGCCCCTGCCCAGGACGGCTCGTCACCGGGTCGAACGGTACCGGCCGTGACCGGCCATCATGCCGGGATGCAGCTGAGCGCACGCAACCAGATCCCCGCCAAGGTCGTCTCGATCACCCACGGCGAGGCCGCCGCGACGGTCGTGCTGGACGCCGGCGGGCAGCGTCTCGTCGCCTCGATCACGACGGAGGCGGTCCGCGAGCTCGGCCTCGCCGAGGGCGCCGCGGTGACGGCGATCGTCAAGGCCTCCGACGTGATCCTCGGGGTCGACTGACCGACGGCGCTCAGCCGGCGACGATGCCGGCGATGGCCGCGTTCGCCAGGTTCACGAGCACGCCGCCGAGGAGCGCCTTCAGGCCGAAGCGCGCGATCGCTGCCCGCCGCTCCGGGGCCAGGGTCCCGAGGGCGCCGAGCTGGATCGCGATCGAGGCGAAGTTGGCGAAGCCGGCGAGGGCGAAGGTGACGACGAGGACGGTCTTGTGGGAGAGGTGGTGGACCTGGGGGCCGAAGCTCGTGAAGGCGACGAACTCGTTGAGGACCGTCTTCTGGCCGATGAAGTTGCCGGCGGTGGAGGCCTCCGACCACGGGACGCCGATCAGCCAGGCGACCGGTGCGAAGATCCACCCGAACACCTTCTGCAGCGTCAGGGTGGAGTTGCCGAACCAGCCGCCGACACCCGAGATGATCCCGTTCGCCATTGCGATCAGGGCGATGAAGGCGATCAGGAGGGCGCCCACGGTGACCGCGATCCTGAGGCCGGTGATCGCGCCGCGGCCGATCGCGTCGACGATGTTGGCCGACTCCTCGTCGCGCACGGAGCGGACGTCGAACTCCTCCGCGGCGGCCGGCGCCCCGCCTCGATCCGGCGGCGCCTCCCCGGCCCCGTCCTGCTCGACCGGGTCCCGCGTCGCCTCCGGATCCTCGCGGCGGGTCGGCTCGATGAGCTTGGCGATCACGAGGGCGCCGGGCGCGTTCATCACGCTGGCAGCCAGGAGGTACGTCAGCGGCGCCCCGAGCAGCGAGTAGCCGATCAGGGTCGAGCCGGCGACGGCAGCGAGGCCGCCGCTCATGATCGTGTACAGCTCGGCGCCCGAGACGCTGGCCAGGTACGGGGCGACGAGGAGCGGAGCCTCGGACATTCCGAGGAAGATCACGGACACCGCGTAGGTCGACTCGATCCTCGTCACGCGGAGGAGCCAGGCGACCGCGCCGCCGACGTAGTAGACGAAGTACTGGACGACCCGCAGGTAGTAGAGGAGGCCGATCAACGCGGCCAGGAAGATGATCACGGGCAGCACCTGGAAGGCGAAGATGGTGTCCTTGCCGCCCGCGAGCTTCGGGCCGAAGAGGAACTGCGAGCCCTGGTTCGTGTACCCGATCAGGCTCGCCACCTTGCCGGCGAACCACTTCAGCGCGTCGCGCCCCGGGTTCCAGCGCAGGACCGCGAGGGCGAAGGCGAACTGGAGGGCCAGCCCGACGCCGACGGTGCGGATGCTGATCGCGCGCCGGTCGGCGGAGACGATGAACGCCACGGCGAGGATCGCCGCCAGACCGAGGAGACCCTGGGCGCTCGCCATCCCGCAGGCGCATCTACCCGCCGGCTCCGTCCCGGAAACCGGCCTACCGGGCGAGGGCGCGGAGCACGCGCTCGACCTCCCGCGCCATCGCCGCGCGGCCGTCTCCGATGTAGTCGCGGGGATCGACGAGCGATGGATCGGCGGCCAGCCGTCCGCGGACCGCGGCGGTGTAGGCCTGGGCGAGCCGCGTGCCGACGTTGATCTTGGCGATCCCCCGGCCGGCGGCCTGGCGGAGCCGCTCGTCGGCGACGCCCGACGAGCCGTGCAGGACGAGCGGGACGGGGACCGCATCCCGGAGCCGTCCGATCAGCTCGAGGTCCAGCCGGGCGGACGGATCGAGCATCTTGTGGCGGCTGCCGACGGCGACCGCGAGGAGATCGACCCCCGTGGCCGCGACGAACCGCCCGGCCTCGGCCGGGTCGGTCAGCTCCCCCTCGCGGGCGCCCTCCTTGCCGCCGATCTCGCCCAGCTCGGCCTCGAGCGCGACGCCCGCCTCGTGGGCCCAGCCGGCGATCGCCCGCGTCGCCGCGACGTTCTCCTCGTACGGACGGTCGGCGGCGTCGAACATGACGGAGCTGAAGCCGGCGGCGGCGGCGCGCCGGCAGAGCTCGAGCGTCGTCGCGTGGTCGAGGTGGAGGCCGACCGGGACCGCGGCCGCGTCGGCGATCGCGACGAGCGCGGCCGCCAACGGCTCGATCCGGCCGCCCCGGAAGCGCACCGCGTTCTCGGAGACCTGGAGGAGCACGGGGGTCCCGGCCGCCTCGGCACCGGCGACGGCCGCCTCCGCGTGCTCGAGCCCGACGACGTTGAAGGCGACGGCGGCGAGGCCGGCGCCGCGCGCCTGACGGACGATCTCTGCGGTCGGAACGCGTCCCACTCGGGTCCTCTCGGCGCCGGGCGCGGCCTTCGCGGCCGCGCGGACAGAGTAGGAGCCCGTGGCCGGCGCCCGCCGGGGAGATGGGCGCCCGACCACCGCGCCGTGAGGGGGAGGCCCCGGCGGGGTGCGGTGCCTCCCCCCGTGGGACCGCGTCAACCGGTGATCGCCTTGCCGTCCGGACCGACGATCCACCACTTCGCGCCCGCCCCGTTCGAGCCCTGGCCGTAGTGGTCCTCCCGGTCCTTGTCCTTGGCGAAGTAGTAGAGCGGATGCCCGTTGTAGGTCACCTGCGTCGAGCCGTCGGGGCGGGTCGAGGTGCCGAGCTCCGCGGCCTTCGCCGCGCCGCTCGCCGTCGGCGCGCCCTTCGTCAGGAGCGGCGGCCAGAACGCCGCGCACTCACCGGTGCAGACGGACTTCGTGCCCTTGTCGGCGACCCAGAGGTAGAGGGTCATGCCCTTGGCGCCCGCCAGGATCGGCCCGAGCTTCGTCGTCTTCGTCGAGACCACCGCGGGTCCGGAGGCCGACGCGCCCGCGGCGGCCGAGCTCGCCGGGGCCGCGGCCGTCGTGGACGAGATCGCCTTGCCGTCCGGTGCGAGGACCCACCACTTGGCGCCGAAGCCGTCGGAGCCCTGCCCGAGGTCGTCGCCCGGCGCCTTGTCCTCGAGGAAGGTGTAGAGCGGGTGCCCGGCGTAGGTCACCTGGGTCGTGCCGTCGTCCCGGGCCGACGTCCCGAGCTGGCCGGCCTGCGTCCCACCGCTCGCCGTCGGTGCGCCCTTCGTCAGGAGCGGCGGCCAGAACTTGGCGCACTGGCCGGAGCAGACGGACTTGGTGGCCGTGTCGGCGACCCACAGGTAGAGGGTCATGCCCTTGGCGTCGACCAGGATCGTCCCGAGCTTCGTCGTCTTCGTCGAGACGGTCGCGGGCCCGCTAGCGCCCGCGGCCGGCGCGGCTGCGCCCGACGCGGCGCCGCTCGACGCGGCGCCGCTCGACGCTGCGCCGTACGCCCCGCGCGCGGCGGAGCTCGAGGAGGGAGCCGAGCTCGAGGCGGCGGCGGCGCCGGCCGCGGCGCTCGAACCCGAGCTGGAGCTCGAGCTGGAGCCGCCGCAGCCGGCGACCGCGAGGGTGAGCGCCAGCGGTGCCACGGTCAGTAGGAGTCGTTTCACTTCGCACCTCCGGGTGGATCGGATCTCGGTCCGGGTCGACGTCCGGCGGCGAGGCTCGCCTCCGGTGCTCAGGAAGACACCGTTTCCCCCGGATCCTTCCGTCGGCGAGGGACGCGCGGAAGGAGAGGGGAGAACGCCGGCCCGCCGGCGACGGCCTACGCCGCCCTGATCGGACTCGCCCGACTCCCTCGCGACGCCCCATGGCTCGGTGGCCGATGCCGGCCCTCGACCGCGCCAATCAGGAGCCGGGCTCCGTCCGCCTCCGTCGGCTGGTGGGTGCCCATCTCGCTCGTCGCCGTCTTCGTGGCGGTCGTTCCCCTCGGCTGAGCGGATCCGACGCGACCGTTTGCGCGGCCGTGGGGCAGCCGCTCAGGCCCCGGTCTGCAGCCCGGCCAGGTCGGCGAGGAACCCTTCGAGGTCGCCGCCGACGATCGCGTCGGTGAGGCCCTCGAGCGCCGTGGCGCGGGCGGCGCCGCTGAACTCGTTCTGCGCGATCCCGACTCCCTCGACCCGTCCGAGGATGGCGCCGATGGCCGCGGCGCCAGGGCTGCCGGTGACGGCCCCGATGTCGACGTCCCGGCGGTTCGGCAACTGCCGCGCCTCCTCGAGCAGGATCGTCTGACCGGCGGCCGAGGCGAGGAAGGCGACCCACGAGCGCGCGGCAGCGTGGTGCCGCGTCTCCCGGCTGATCCCGCACACGAGGGACGCACCGCAGGCGGGCCGTCCGGGGCGCGCGGAGCCGAGCGCCGGCGCGGCGAACACGCCGTAGCCGTCCTTGCCGAGCGTCGTATCCCACTGCTGCCAGCTCAGCGGGCCGGCGAGCAGCCCGGGGACCATGCCGACCTGACCGGCCGAGAAGGCCGCCTCGACCGCGTCCCGCGTCGTCTCGCGGAACCAGGGATTCCACCACCCCCTCACGTAGCTCTCGCGCAGGGGCTCGAGGGTCCGCAGGACCCGCGGATCGTCGAGCCGCGTCCTCCCGGCCCGCACGTCGAGGACGTCGGCCGGCGTCGGGAAGCCCTGCGGGGAGAACGAGCACCAGGCCCACCAGGCGACGACCGAGTCGTCGCCCGACATGCCGATCGGCACGATGCCCGCCACGTGCAGCGCATCGGCCACCGTCCCGAACTCGGCCCAGGTCTCCGGCGGCCGCGCGGCATCGAGGCCGGCCCGCTCGAAGAGGGCCTTGTTGTAGTACCAGATCGTGCCCTGCACCCCGAGGGGGACGCCCGCGAAGCCCTCCGGATCGGCAGGGTCGAGAACCGCCGACGACCATCCCGAGAGGTCCGTTCCCAGCCCGTCACCGGCGGATCGCCGGAGAGCCTCGACCGCGGGGAAGAGCGCCGCGTGACCGGCGTCCGGCAACAGCTCGACGACATCGGCGAGCTCACCGGCCCGGGCCCGGTCGGTCGCCACGGCGAGGAAGCCGCCCGGAGGCACGCCGTCGAAGATGACGGCCGAGCCGGGGTTGGCCGCCTCCCAGGCGGTCCGCGCCGCGGCGAGGCCCCTTCCGAGCCCGGCACCGGTGCTCACCAGATCCCAGCCGAGGAAGGAGATGGTCGAGTCGACGCCGCCGGCGGTCGCGCCACCCGTCCGCCGGGGCTCGACGCCTCCTGCGGGGCCGGTGGACGGAGAGCCGGCGCGGGGCGAGCGCCTCCCCGTCCCCCCGCGGCACCCGGCGAGCGCGACCGGGCCGAGGACGACCGAGGTCGCAAGACCCGCCCGCCGGAGGAAGGCCGAACGCGTCAGCCCGTCGTCCGGGCGTTCCCCGGACCCCGCCAATGACGACTCGCTCCTCGTCAGACGACGCGGCCCGCGATCCCGCCCTTGTGCCGGAAGCGCCACCAGTCGACGAGGAGCACCCGGATGGTGCCCGCGACCGGGATCGCCAGGAGGGCCCCGAGGATCCCGCCGAGCTGCGCTCCGGCGAGCACGGCGACGATCACGGCGAGGGCGGGGAGCTGGACGGAGCGCCCGTAGATCACCGGCTGGAGGGCGTGGTTCTCGACCTGCTGGTAGACCACGGCGAAGACGACCCAGAAGATCAGGGCCGTCGTCGAGTGGGAGAACGCGACGCCCCCGACCACGATGGCGCCGAGGGTCGCCCCGACGAGGGGGAGGAGGTCGAAGATCGCGACGACGAGGCCGAGCGCGAGCGCGTACGGGACGCCGGTCAGGAGCAGCTCGACGTAGGCGGCCACGCCGGCGATCAGGCTCATCAGGAGGTTGCCGCGGATGTAGCCGCCCACGCTCGCGGAGATGTCCTCGCCGACGGCGCGCCAGCGGGCCGCCGACTCCTCGGGCAGGGTGCCGAGCATGCCCTCGAACCAGGCCGGGCCGCTGAGCAGGACGAGGACCGTCATCGTCAGGATCGCAAGCGTCGCCTCGAGCAGGGAGAAGCCGGTGCCGATGATCGAGATCACGGGCCCGGCGGCGCCGAAGACCTTCGACGCGCCCCCTTGCGAGACGCGTTCCCGGACGCGCTCGACGATGTGGTAGTCGCGCTCGAGGAAGCCCAGCCGGCCACGACCGTGCGTGAGGTCGTTCACGTAGTCCGGCGTGGCCGAGATGAGGCCGTTGACCTGGTCCACGAGCGTCGGGATGATCAGGAGGCCGATCCCGAGGAACCCGGCGGCGACGACGAGGGTCGCCGCCAGCACGCTCAGCCCGCGCCGCTTCAGCCCCGCCCGCTCGAAGAGGGCGACGAGCGGGTTCATCGCGACGGCGAGGAAGATCGCGATCCCGAGCCACACGAGAATCTGGCGGAGCGACCAGAGGAGCGCGAGCAGGAAGACGACGCCGATCACGGTCCCGGCGACCGCCGCGACCGTGCGGACCTGGAAGCGGATCACCCGCTCCTGCGGCCCCTCCTCTCCCTCCGGCCCCGGCACGCGGGGGAACCTAGCAGGCACCGACGAGGCCTCCACGACGCCCGCGGGCGGTGGTGGCACGATGAGCCGCCCGTGTCCGGGGGAGCGCGCACACTCAGGGAAGGGAGGGCAGGATGGACCTGGAGCTCACGGGGAAGGTCGCCGCGGTCACGGGCGGCACCGCGGGAATCGGCCTCGCGGTCGCCCGCGGGCTCGCCGCCGAGGGCGTCGACGTCGCGATCTGCGGGCGGGACGAGGAGCGGGCCGAGCGCGTCGCACGGGAGCTCACGGCGGAGTTCGGCGTGCGGACGTCGGGGATCGGGGCGGACGTCGCAACGACGGCCGGCGTCGCGTCCTTCGCCGCCGCCATCGAGGGGGAGCTCGGCGGGGCCGACATCCTCGTCTCGAACGCGGGGGCGGGCAGCGAGGAGACGATCCTCGAGGCGCCGGACGAGCGCTGGCAGCGGTACTGGGACCTCCACGTGATGGCCGCCGTCCGGCTCGCGCGGACGCTCGCGCCCTCCATGAAGCGGCGCGGCGGCGGCGTCATCCTCCACAACGCCTCGATCTGCGCGACCCAGCCGCTCGGCTACGAGCCGATCTACAACGTCACCAAGGCGGCGCTCGTGATGTTCTCGAAGTGCCTGGCGAACGAGCTGATCGGCGACGGCATCCGCGTCAACACGGTGAACCCCGGCCTCGTGCGGACGCCGGACTGGGAGAGGACGGCGAAGCTCCTGACGGCCGATCGCGAGGAGACGTGGGAGGAGCACCTGGAGGAGATCGCCCGGACGAACGCCCCGATCGGGCGGTTCGCGTCGACCGCCGAGATCGCCGACTTCTTCGTCTTCCTCTGCTCGCCACGCGCCGCCTACAGCGTCGGCTCGACCTACTACGTGGACGGCGGCTGGCTCCGGGTCACCACCTGAGCCACGGGGCCGCGGGGCGGCCCCGCAACACTGTCGCCCGGGTGCGCTCGATCGACATCAACGTGGACGCGGGCGAGGGCTACGGCGCCTGGACGCTCGGCGACGACCGGGCGCTCTTCCGGATCGCGACGAGCGCCAACCTCGCCTGCGGGTTCCACGCCGGCGATCCCGCCACGATCGCGCGCGCGGTCGAGGAGGCCGTCGCCGCCGGGATCGCGATCGGCGCCCATCCGGGCCTCCCCGACCGGGTCGGCTTCGGGCGCCGGTTCCTCGCGGTCGCCCCGC
This sequence comes from uncultured Thermoleophilia bacterium, assembly GCA_963800515.1. Lineage (GTDB taxonomy): Bacteria > Actinomycetota > Thermoleophilia > Gaiellales > F1-60-MAGs149 > CAWDBC01. The sequence continues at coordinate 171,283 of CAWDBC010000001.1, read as the reverse complement.
GCCAGATCCGGGACGACGCCGTCTACCAGTTGGGCGCGCTCGGCGCCTTCGTCCGGGCGGCCGGCTCGCGCCTCCATCACGTGAAGGCCCACGGGGCGCTCGCCACCCACGTGACGGAGCAGTCGGACGAGCACGCCGCGGCCTTCCTCGAGGCGGTGCGCCTCTACGATCCGGCGCTGCCGCTGATCGCGATCGCCGGCTCCCGCCTCGCCGTGCTCGCCGGCACGTCCGGCCATCCGGTCGTCCGCGAGGCGTTCCCCGATCGGGCCTACCGGGCGGACGGGACCCTCGTCCCGCGCTCCGCCGACGGAGCCGTCGTGGCGGACCCGGCCGCCATCGCGGCCCGCGCCGTCTCGCTCGCCACCGCCGGCGAGGTGGCCGCCCTCGACGGATCCACCGTCGGCGTCGCGGCGGAGACGCTGACGATCCACGGCGACCACCCCGGCTCCGTGGAGGCGGCCCGGCGGGTGCGCGCCGCGCTCGAGGCCGCGGGCGTGGTCGTCCAGGCGTTCTAGCGATGCCCGCGGCCGGCTGCTACCTGCGCGTCTCCGAGACCCTCGATCCGGAGGCGAACGCGCGGGTCCGGAACCTGGCCGCGGCGCTCGCCGTCTCCCGCCCGCCCGGGGTCCGGGAGCTCTATCCCGGCTACGGGTCGGTCTACGTCGAGTGGGACGACGCGGCGCTCGGACCGCCGGCGATCGACCGCTGGGTGGACGAGGCGCTCGCCGCCCCCGCCGACGATGCGGGCGCCGCGGGGCCGCCCGCGCGCGAGGTCAGGCTGCCGGTCCGCTGGGACGGACCGGACGTCGACGACGTGCTGGCCCGGACGGGTTTGACGCTCGAGGCGTTGACGGCGAGGCTGGCCGCCACGGACTACCGCGTCTACGCCGTCGGCGCCGGCCCCGGGCAGCCGCTCCTCGGCCCCGTGGGCCGGGGCCTCGAGATCCCGCGACAGGCGACCCCCCGGGCCGCGGTCGAGCCGCTCGCCGTCGGCCTCGCCGGCCTCCAGGCGACCGTCTACCCGGTCGCCATGCCGGGTGGCTGGAGCCTCGTCGGCACGGCCCTCGAGGCGGTCTACGACCCGGCGCGCTCGTATCCCGCGCTCCTCGCCCCCGGCGACCGGGTGCGCTTCGAGACCGGAGGCGGCGAGCCGCCCGCGATGCCGCCGCCGCTCGAGATCCTGCCCGGCGAGCCCCGGCGTCCCGTGCTCCGGGTCGAGGAGCCAGGGGCCCTCGACCTCGTCCTCGACGAGGGGCGGATCGGCGCGGCGCACCTCGGCCTCGCGGAGTCCGGTCCGCTCGACGCGGCGGCCGCCCGGCTCGCCAACGCGCTGGTCGGGAACCCGCGCGGTGGCGCCCTCCTCGAGCTCACCCTGCTCGGCCCGACCATGACGGTCCTCGCACCCGTGCACCTCGCTCTCGCGGGGGCGGGGATGCGGCTCGTGATCGACGGCGAGGACGCCGCCGGTCGCACGGCGCCCGTCCGCGCGGGGGCGACGGTGGAGATCCGGCCGAGCGGCGCCGGCGTGCGCGGCTACCTGGCGGTCGGCGGCGGGATCGAGGTGCGCCCGCGCCGCGGCTCGGCGAGCACCGACGTCCGCGGACTCCTCGGCCGGCCGCTCCGCGCCGGCGACGTGATCGGCCTGGCCGGGCCGCCGGCCGGGTGGAGCGGCGCCGTGCGCCCGCGCTCGCCCGCGCCGGGACCGACCGTGATCCGCCTCCGGCGGGGCCCGCAGTGGTCGCGCGAGGCGGAGGAGGCGCTCGCGTCCGGGCCGTTCGCGGTCGCGAGCGGCGACCGGACCGGGGCGCGGCTCTCCGGTCCGGGCGTCCCGGGCGGCGAGCTCCTCTCGGAGTCCCCGCCCCTCGGCGCCGTGCAGGTGCCGCCCTCGGGCGCGCCGATCGTCCTGCTGGCCGACCGGCTGCGCAGCGCGGGCTACTCCAAGCCGGCGCTCGTCCATCCGGGAGACATCTCGCGGTTCGGGCAGCTGCGCGAGGGGTCCGCCGTGCGCTTCCGGTTCGTCGACGAGCCACCACACGTGTGGGTCCGCGAGGTCTAGGATGCCGGGAAACGAACCGGCCGCTCCGGCCGACCGAACCTCCCGCCGACCGGCTCGCCGGTCCGCGGCCCGGCCGGTCGAGCCGGAGCCCGCGTCCTCGGGAAGAAGGGAACGGACGGTGTCACGCCATCATCGAGCAACCCGGTTCGGGGTCGCCACGTCAGTCCTCGCGGTGCTCGCGCTCGGCGCCGGCTGCGGCTCCTCGTCGAGCTCGTCATCGAGCTCGGCCTCGTCCAGCACCGCTCCGGCCTCGACGGCGGCTGCCTCGACGGCGGCGGCCGAGACGACCGCCGCGGCGACCGTCGCCTCGACGGCGGCGGCCACCGGCGCGGCCGGCGCCTCGACGGAGGCCGCCGGCGGCACGCTCGAGGTGTCCGCCGATCCGGGAGGGGCACTCAAGTTCGAGCAGACGTCGCTCACGGCCAAGGCCGGCGAGGTGACGATCGACTTCACCAATAAGGCGTCCGTGCCGCACAGCGTGGCCATCCGGCAGGGGACCGCGACCATCGGCTCCACCGACGTGATCTCCCAGTCGACGGCCAAGGCCACCGTGGACCTGAAGCCCGGGAAGTACACCTTCTTCTGCACCGTGCCGGGCCACGAACAGGCCGGGATGAAGGGAACGCTGACCGTCCAGTAGACCGCGCGTCTGGGTCGCCGCCGGCGGCCGCACGGGGTCCTGGACGCGGGGGCGGATCGGCCCGAGCCCGAGCCTCCCCGCAGAGAGCCGGTATCGTCTCCGACGTGAGCGGCAGCGAGGCGTTCGAACGAGGTTCGCGCATCCGGCGCGAGGTGCTCGGCGACGAATTCGTCGACGCCAACCTGGCCGGATCGGATGCGTTCATGATGACGTTCCAGCACCTGGTCACGGAGTTGGCCTGGGGCCGTGCGTGGAGCGGGACAGCGCTCGACCGCAAGTCGAAGGCACTGCTGAGCCTCGGTATCCTCGCGGCACTGGGTCGGTACGAGGAACTGGCCATCTACGTCCGAGGCGCGCTCTCGAGCGGCGCGACGGTGAGTGAGATCGAGGAGGTCCTCGTCCACGTCACCGTCTACTGCGGCACCCCCGCCGGCCGCCAGTCCTTCCTGGCCGTCCACGAGGCGCTCGAATCTGCGGGGGCGATTCCCGCCGAGTAGATCGCAGCGAACGGGCGGCTCCACCTCCGACTGCGGTTGATCGACCTTGCGCCGGAGCCCTGGCCGCCGTGGGCCGGGCGCCTACGAGGCGGCGACCGCGCCGCGGCTCACTTGACGGCGCCCATCGTCAGGCCCCGGACGAGGTGGCGCTGGACGAAGATCGCGAAGACGACGATCGGCAGGGCGCCGACGACGCCCGCGGCGCTCATCGCGCCCCAGTCGACGTTGATGCGTCCGATCAGCGTCGCGGCGCCGACCGGCATCGTCTCGGAGTCGGGCGTCGAGGTGAGGACGAGCGCGAAGAGGAACTCGTTGTAGGTGACGATGACGGCGAAGATCGCCGTGGCGGCGAGGCCCGGGGCGGCGAGCGGCAGCACGATCCGCCGGAACGCCGTGAATCGGGAGTCGCCGTCGACCATCGCCGCCTCCTCGAGGTCGACCGGGATCTCCCGGAAGAAGCTCTCCATCATCCAGACGACGAAGGACACGTTGAACGCGGTGTAGACGACGATCAGGCCGAGCCGGCTGTTGAGCAGGCCGAGGCGCTGCATCAGCAGGTAGGCGGGCACGACGATCACGATCGGCGGCAGGATCCGGGCCGTCAGGAGGCCGACGGCGACCCAGCGCTCGGCCCCGCGCCAGAGCCGGAAGCGGGCGATCGAGTACGCCGCCAGCGTGCCGAGGACCAGGGAGACGAGCACGCTGACCCCCGTGACCACGACCGAGTTCGTCAGGTAGCTGCCGAACTGGCGGCCGGAGAAGAGGCTCCGGAAGTTCTGCACCGTCCAGGCGTGCGGGTAGAGCGTGCCGTCCTGCGAGATCTCGCGGTTCGACTTCAGGCTCGTCTCCGCCATCCAGAGGAGGGGGACGAGCGACGCCGCGATCGCGAGCACGAACGCGAGCGACGTGAGGGCCCGGCGCCTCACGAGAAGCTCCGCCGCAGGAGCCGGACGGCGAGGAACGACGAGGCGACGACGACGAGCGCCACCATCAGGAGCATCGCGGCCGCGTAGCCGAATTGCTGGAAGCGGAAGAACGTGTCGTAGCCGTAGATCGAGACGAGCTCCGTCGCGTTGCCGGGCCCGCCGTGCGTCAGCACGTAGACCTGGTCGAACGTCGTCAGCGCGTCGATCGTGCGGAGGATGATCGCGACCAGGAGCACCGGGCGGAGCATCGGCAGCGTGTGGTCGACGAAGGTCCGCCACGCCCCCGCCCCGTCCACCCGCGCCGCCTCGAACGGCTCCACGGGGAGCGACTGGATCCCGGCGAGCAGGATCAGGAACATCAGCGGCGTCCACTCCCAGACGTCGAGGGCCACCAGGCCGAAGAAGGCGGGCCCGTTGCGGCCGAGGATCTCCGGGGGCGACAGGCCGAAGCTGCCGGCGACCGAGGCGAGCAGGCCGACGTCCGAGGCGTAGATCAGGCGGAAGACGATCCCGACGACGACCGGCGTGACGATCATCGGCACGATCAGCGTCGCGCGGACGAATCGGATGAACCGCACCTCGCGCGCGCAGAGGAGCGCGAGCGCGAGGCCGAGCGTCGCCTCGATCGCGACGGCCAGGAAGACGAACTTCGCGGTGACCCAGACGGCGTCCCGGAACGCCGGATCGTCGAGCGCCTGGCGGTAGTTGCCCGTGCCCACCCCGCGCAGCCGCCGGCCGAAGCGGTAGAAGCCGGTGCTCGTCCGGACGCCGTCGAGGAGCGGGTAGACGACGACCGCCAGGACGAGCAGGACCGCGGGCGCGAGCAGCAGGTACGGCAGCAGGCGATCGAGGCCGGCCCCCTGGAGCCGGGAGCGAACGGGTCGGGGCGCCGTCCGGGTCGCCATGCTCAGGCGTAGTAGCCCTGCTGCTTGAGGTACGCGGTCGCCTGCCTCGCCGCGCCGTCGAGGGCCGCGCCCCCGCCGGAGCCCCGGACGAGCGCCTGGTTCAGCGCGGTCCCGACGATCAGCTCGACCTTCGACCAGTCGGGGGTCCTCGGCCGGGCCTGAGCCCCGGACTGGAGCTGCGCGAGGGCCACCGGCAGGAGCCGGTGCGCCTTGACGGCCGTCGGGTCCTTGAACGACGGCGTCTTCACGGGCAGGTCGCCGGCGCGGGCGAGCTCCGTCTGGATCGCGTTCTGGGCGAACCACTTCATGAACGTGATCGCGTTGTCGCGGTTCGGCGCCGAGGTCGAGACGCCGTGGATGAAGATGCCGATCTGGGCGAGCGCCGACTTCTGCTTTGGGACGACGGCGAAGTCGAGCTTGCCGACCTCCTTCGACTGGGCTGGGTCGTCCGACTTGATCGCGTTGCCGGAGTACTGGATGATCGCCGCCGCGTCGCCGCCCAGGATCGCCCCGCCCTCCTGGTCGGAGTCGAACTCGGCCACGCCGGACGGGGCGAGCGGACGCAGCTTGTCGACGAAGAAGTCGGCGGCCGCCTTGCCCTCGGCGCTGTTGAACGTGACGTTCCACTTGTCGTCGAAGAACTGGCCGCCGAAGCTGAGGAAGATCGGATACCAGCTGGTGACGACGGGGTTGCCCTTGACGCCGCGGAAGACGTAGCCGTCCTTGATCTTGCCCGCCTGCTTCGCTGCCCCGGCCGTGGCGACGAGCTCGTCCCAGGTCGCCGGAGCCGTGGAGAAGATGTCGTTCCTGTAGGTGAGCGTCTGCAGGTCGCCGATCGTCGGCAGGGCGATCAGCTTCGGGTCGGCGGACTCGAAGCCCTTGATCCGCGGTCCGGACTTCGGCGGCCAGTAGCCGAGATCCGCGAACGGCTGGGCGAAGTCGGCGTCGGCGGTCACGCCGTGGCTGCCGAGGTCCTCGAGGATGCCGGCGGCCGCGTACTGCGGGATCCAGGGGTCGTCCATGATGTAGATGTCGTACTGGCCCGCCTTCGACTGCCCGTCGTTGAAGGCCTTGGCGAAGAACGAGTCGTACGGCTCGGTCAGGAACTCGACGTCGATCCCGGTCTGCTCCTTGAAGAGCGGGATCATCTTCGCCTTGAAGGGCGTCAGCGCGCCGTCCTCGAAGGCGCCGATGACGACCTTCCCGGTCCCCTTCAGCTCCGAGCTCGCCGCCGTGCTCGCCGCGGAGCTGCCGCTCGACGCGGCGCTCCCGGCGGAGCTCCCGGCGGCGGAGCTCGCCGACGAGGAAGAGGACGAGGACGAGCCGCCGCCGCAGGCGGCCAGGAGCGGTCCGGCCGCGACGGCGGCGCCGACCCCGGCGCCTCGGCGGAGGATCTCCCGGCGGGTCAACCCCTGACGCTCCTGCTCTTCGTGCCTGGTCATGCCCCTTCTCCTGGTCTGGCGGTGGTCTCGGGCTCGAGTCGCTCGGCGCGGTGGACGGCGGTGGTGCCGTCGCGGGCGAAGAAGCAGGCGCGCGCCGGATCGATCCCGAGGCCGACCGGCGAGCCGATGGCGGCCCGGTAGCCGCGATCGGCCCGGACCGTCACGCGCTCCTCCCCGACGAGCACGTCCACGAGCACCTCGTTGCCCATCGGCTCGACGACGTAGATCTCGCCGGCGATCGTGCCCTCCTCCCCGCGATCCGTCAGCGTGAGGTCCTCCGCGCGCACGCCGAGCTCGACGGCGCCCGCCTCCGCGCAGGAGCCGAAGCGGGGGCCGAGGGACAGGCCCGTCCCGGCGACCACGAACGACCGCCCCTCCGGATCGAGGACGCCGGGGAGCACGTTCATCGGCGGATTGCCGACGAAGGTGGCCACGAAGCGGTTGGCGGGGCGGTCGTAGAGCTCCTCGGGCGGGGCGAGCTGCTGAAGGCGGCCGGCGCTCATGACCGCAACGAGGTCGGCCATCGTCAGCGCCTCGGCCTGGTCGTGGGTGACGTAGAGCGTCGTCGCGGCGAGCCGGCGCTGCAGCCGCTTGATCTCGCCCCGCATCGTCGTCCGGAGCTTGGCGTCGAGGTTCGAGAGCGGCTCGTCCATCAGGAAGACGGCCGGCTCGCGGATGATCGCGCGGGCGAGGGCGATCCGCTGGCGCTGCCCGCCCGAGAGCTGCCGGGGGCGCCGGTCGAGCAGGTGCTCCACCTCGAGCGCCCCGGCGACCCGGAGCACCGCGGCGGCGCGCTCCTTCGCCGGCACGTCCCGGATCCGGAGCGGATAGCCGATGTTCTCCCCCACCGTCATGTGCGGGTAGAGCGCGTAGCTCTGGAAGACCATCGCGACGTCCCGGTCGCGGGGCTGCAGGCGCGTCACGTCGCGGTCGCCGATGTGCACGGTGCCGGCCGTCGGGAGCTCGAGCCCGGCGAGGATCCGGAGCGCGGTCGTCTTGCCGCAGCCGGACGGGCCGAGGAGGACCAGGAACGCCCCCTCGGGGACCCGGAGGTCGAGGGCCTCGAGCGCTGTCACCTCGTCGAAGCGCTTGGCGACGCCCCGGTAGCTGACCTCACCCATCGCCGTCTCCCGCGGCCACCGGGCCCGTCGAGCGCCGCAGGACGAGCCGGGCCGGCACCGTCCGGCGGTCGGCCACGTGGCGCCGGCCGGCGATCGCGCCGAGCAGGAGCTCGGCCCCGACCTCGCCCACCCGGGCGCCGTCGCTCGAGACGGTGGTGAGCTCGATCCGCCGGTGGGCGGCGATCGGCACGTCGTCGAAGCCGACCACGGAGACGTCCTCCGGGACCCGGCGGCCGGAGCGCTCGAGCGCGTCGATCTGTGCGATGGCGACCGTGTCGTTGTGGGCCGCGATCGCCGTCGGGCGCTCCGCGATCGGGACGACCGCGAGGTGTGCTCGGCGGCGCACGGCGTCCTCGAAGGCCAGCTGCCGCGCCTGCCCGCCCGCCTCGACGAGCCCGTCGCGGGCGAAGCCGAGCCGCCGGTGCCCGAGCCCCGCGAGGTGCGCGACCACGGCCTCCATCGCGTTCTCGTCGTCCGTGTCCACGATGCCGAGGCGCGCGTCGGACGGCGCGGGGAACGCGCAGACGACCGGCACGCCACGCTCGAGCAGCTCCAGGTGCACCTCCGAGCCCCGGCTGAGGCCGCCGATCAGGACGCCGTCGACGCGGCGGGAGACGAGCGCGTCGACCTGGGCGCGCTCCGTCACGGGATCGCAGGCGGTGTTCGCGATCAGCACGCCGAAGCCGTCGGTGTGCACCCGCCGCTCGACGCCGAGGGCGAGCTGGCCGTAGAAGGGGTTCGCGGCGTCGGGGACGATCAGGCCGAGGACCATCGAGGTCCGCGCCCGGAGCGCGCGCGCGACGTCGTTCGGGCGGTAGCCGAGGCGGCGGGCAGCCATCTCCACTCGCGTCCGCGTGGCCGGCGCGACGGCCTCGGTCCCCCGGATCACGTTCGAGACGGTCGACTTGGAGACGCCGGCCGCGCGGGCGACGTCCGTCAGGGTCACGCTCTCCCGCCTCATGCGGGGTCCGCCGCCCCGCCGCGACGCCGCGTCGCCGACAACGACGGCGTCCCGGATCCCGACCGCCGTGGTGCCCCCGAACTGACCGATCCGGAGCGCATCGTGCGCGTGGCCTCCCGATCCCGGCCGACGGCGAGTGCACCGCGGCCCCCTCTGGAACGTTCCAACTCCCGGGCCGATTCAAGCACCGCCGGCGCGCGCTGTCAAGGCGCGGCGTTCCCGTTCGGCGCCGGACGGCTCCGGGCCGCCCGGCCGAAGGCCTCGAGGAGCACGGCGACGTCGAGCCGGGCGCCGGCGGCATCCCCGACGACCGGAGCCCCCTCGGTCACGGAGGCGTGGAACCGGCGGAGCTCCTCGCGGAACGCCTCCTCGTAGGAGGCGCGCGTCTCGAGCACCTCGAGCGCCGGCCCCGCCCCGTCCCCGCGCTTCTCGACGAGGCGGGTCGGATGGTGGCGGAGGTAGGGGGACGGGAACGTGAGCTCGAGGATCCGGTCGCGGCAGAACGCGGTCATCCGCTCCGTGTAGTCGGCCACCCCGGGCAGGTTGAGGTGGGAGAGGGTGGCGCGGCCCCCGCCGGCCAGCTCGAGGGCGAGCGAGACCCCGCGGCCCTCGGCCCAGGACGCCGCCTCGGCGAGCGGCGCCGGGAGCCGCTGGCCGAGCCGGGCGAGCACGGCGTGGACGAGGCTGAGGTCGTGGACCATCGCGCTCAGGTAGCCCTCGAACGCCTTCAGGTCCCTCCCGTCGACGTGGCGGCCGGCCGCGGCCGCAACGGCCGCCCGTGTGCGGCGCCGCGTGTCGGCGATCAGGTCCGCCGGGACGTCCCCGCCGGTGACCATCGGCAGGTGGGCGACGAACGGGGCCTGGTCCGGGTCGTTGACCTCGACCGAGAGGAACCGGAGGTCGTCGATGCCGGGCGGCAGGCGGTCGAGGAAGGCCGCGAAGGCGGGGTCGTGCAGCTTCATGTAGCCGACCTGGACGATCCGCTCCGCCCGCTCCGCCGCGGCGATGATCGCGTCGCAGGCGGAGACCGAGAGGGCCAGGGGCTTCTCGCAGAAGACGTGGAGCCCGGCCCGGAGCGCGCCGATCGCGATCTCCTCGTGGACCGCGTCGGGCGCGGCGCAGACGATCGCGTCGAGCCCGGCGGGGAGGAGGTCCTCGAGGATCGCCGCGTGGTGGGGGATGCCGTAGCGCGCGGCGACGGCCGACCGGACCTCGTGCGAGGGGTCGGCCACGGCGACGAGCTCGAACCGGTCCCGCTCCTCCCAGAGCGTCTGGGCGTGAGCCGCCTGCCCGACCAGCCCGGCTCCCACCAGTGCGACTCGAACGCGCATGAGCCTCCCTTGGAACGTTCCAGGTGCACCCGCTAGGATAGCGCCGTGACCGGCGTCGGGAAGGAGCGAGGGGGAGCTCGGAGCGGGCCCGGCCGTCTCCTCCCGCCGATCGGGCACGGCGACGCGGTTGACCTGCACCGGCGCGGCAGCGCGGCGGTGTCGGGGACCGGGCGATGATCCGCGTCGCCTCCGCGCCCGTCTCCTACGGCGTCTTCGAGCTGACGGTGGACGGCAGGGAGCTGCCCGCTCCGGCCGTCCTCGCCGGCACCATGCACGAGCTCGGCTACATCGGCACCGAGCTCGGGCCGCCGGGGTACTTCGGGCGGGGAGCCGCCCTCGCCGGGCTCCTCGGCGAGCGGGAGCTGCTGCTCGTCGGGTCGTTCCTGCCGCTCCGGTTCTCGCGGGACGACGGGTTCGCCGAGGACCTCCGCTCCCTGGAGGACTCGCTCGACCTGGTCGAGGGAGCGACGACGGGCCAGGCGGAGAAGCCGACCATCCTCCTCTCCGACGCGTTCTCGGAGCCCGACCGGCTCCGCTTCGCGGGGGCGATCGAGGCGCATCCGGAGACCTGGCTTCCGGCGGCGCGCCAGGCGACGCTCGTGGCCAACGTCCATCGGGCGGCCGAGCGGTGCCGCGAGCGGGGGTTCCCGGTGTCCTTCCACTACCACGCCGGGACCTACGTCGAGACGCCCCGCGAGATCGACGCCTTCGTGGCCGCGCTCGATCCGAGCCTGATGGGGCTGTGCCTCGACACCGGCCACTCGGCCTTCGGCGGCGGCGACGGGCTCGACGTGCTCCGCGACTACGGCGCCCTCGTCAACCACGTGCACCTCAAGGACGTCGACCGGCCGCTCCTCGAACGGCTCCACGCCCGCGGCGAGGGACTCGAGACGGCCTGGGAGGTCGGGGTCTTCTGCGCCCTCGGCGCCGGCGACGCGAACGTCGCCGGGTGCCTCGAGGCGCTCGAGGAGCAGGCCTATGACGGCTGGGTCGTGGTGGAGCAGGACCGCGTCCTCGGCCCCGACCGCACGTTCGCGCAGGCGGTCGAGGATCAGCGGCGCAATCGGGCCTGGCTGGCGGCCCGGGGGATCTGACGTTCGCGGGGGGCGCGCCCCCCCGGGTCCTAGTCCATGCCCTCGTCGGCCGCGGCGGCGTCCGACGGCTCCCCGCCGCCCTCGCCGGGGGCGCCGATCGCGGCGATCGGGTCCGAGCCCCCGGGATCCAGGCGGCCGATCAGGCTCGACGAGGCGTCGTCGCCCAAGAGCCCGACGGCGGTGAAGAGCTCGAGCTTCTGCCGCGAGTCGGCGATGTCCAGGTTGCGCATCGTCAGCTGCCCGATCCGGTCGAGCGGCCCGAACGCGGCGGCGTCCGTCCGCTCCATCGAGAGCCGCTCGGGGTGGTAGGTCAGGTGCGGGCCGGTCGTGTCGAGGATCGTGTAGTCCTCGCCGCGGCGCAGGCGGATCCGGACCTCGCCCGAGATCGTCCGGCCGATCCACCGCGAGAGGCTCTCGCGCAGCATCAGCGCCTGCGTGTCGAACCACCGTCCCTCGTAGAGGAGGCGGCCGAGCCGCCGCCCCTCGGCCGCATACGCCGCGATCGTGTCCTCGTTGTGGATGGCGGCGAGCAGCCGCTCGTAGGCGACGTGGAGGAGGGCCATCCCCGGCGCCTCGTAGATCCCCCGGCTCTTCGCCTCGATGATCCGGTTCTCGATCTGGTCGGACATGCCGAGCCCGTGGCGGCCGCCGATCGCGTTGGCCGCGCGGACGAGCGCCACCCGATCCGCGTACTCCTGCCCGTCGATCGCCACCGGCCACCCCTCGGCGAAGCGGATCGTCACGTCTTCGGGCTCGACGGCGACGGCGGCGTCCCAGAACCGGACGCCCATGATCGGCTCCACGAGCTCCATCGACTCGTCGAGCCGCTCGAGCGACTTCGCCTCGTGGGTGGCGCCCCAGATGTTGGCGTCGGTGGAGTAGGCCTTCTCGACGCCGGCCCGGTAGGGGAGGTCGCGGGCGGCGAGCCATTCGGACATCTCCCGCCGGCCGCCGAGTTCCGCCACGAAGTCGGGATCGAGCCAGGGCTTGTAGATCCGCAGCTCCGGGTTCGCGAGCAGCCCGTAGCGGTAGAAGCGCTCGATGTCGTTGCCCTTGTACGTCGACCCGTCGCCCCAGATCGAGACGCCGTCCTCGCGCATCGCCTGGACGAGCAGGGTGCCCGTGACGGCACGGCCGAGGGGGGTCGTGTTGAAGTACGTGCGGCCGGCCGAGCGGATGTGGAAGGCGCCGCACTGGAGGGCGACGAGCCCCTCGTGGACGAGCTCCGGCTTGCAGTCCACGAGCCGCGCAAGCTCCGCCCCGTAGGCGCCCGCACGCCCCGGGATCGAGGCGATGTCGTCCTCGTCGTACTGCCCGAGGTCGGCGGTGTAGGCGCAGGGCGCCGCGCCGCGCTCGCGCATCCAGGCGACGGCCACCGAGGTGTCGAGCCCGCCGGAGAAGGCGATGCCGACGCGCTCGCCGGCCGGGAGGGAGACGAGCACCTTGGACATGGCGGGGAGGCTACGCGACGGCGGGGCGGGCCGGTCCGCCTCGCGCGGGTGGCGGCGCTCGCCGTCGCCCGCCGATTCGCCGCGATCCCTCCGGCGTGGCGGTCGCTCGGAGCTCAGCCCCCGGGCCGGTGGCTGAGGACGTTCACCACCTTGCCGCCCGGATCGCGGACGAAGAAGCGCCGGACGCCCCACGGCTCGTCGGTGAGCGGATGCACGACCTCGTGGCCGAGCCGCCGGACGGCGTCGTGGACCGCGTCGACGTCGTCGACCTCGATCGAGACCTCCGCCTGGACGCTCGCGCTCGCGTCCGGGCGCAGCAGGCTGAGCTGCGCCGTCGGCCTGCCCGGTGCGGCGAACGTGACGATCCAGCCCAGGTCCATCGCGACCTCGAGCCCGAGGACGTCGCGGTAGAACGCGATGCCGGCGGCGGGGTCCTCCACCTGGAGGTCGGGAACGATGCGCCGCACCGACACGAGCGGTGCCGGAGCGGCGGGCCCGGAGGGGTCGTGGCCGAGCCACGCCAGGAGCCCGGCGCGGGAGAAGCGGTACTGCCCGGCGATCAGCCGCGCGGGCACGTCGCCGCGCTCGGCCGCGGCCTCGAGCTCGTCCGGAGGGAGCCGGAGGAGCGCAGCGGCGTCGATCGGGGTCAGGACCTCGGGCGCGGGCTCCGGGAGCGTCACCCGCCCGACCACCAGCCCCTCGTCGGTGAGATGGCCGGTGACCGCATCCTCGACGAGCTGGCGCTTCGACCGCCCCGACGCGGCGACCGCGCGCTCGAGCCGATCGGCAGGGCCCGGAGCGAGCCGGACGAAGAGGGGGATCGAGTCGGACGTCACGCGGGCACGATATCACCTGATATCGGAGCCGGCCTCCGGACGCAGGCGCAGGCGCGCCGTCGTCCCGCCGCCCTCCCGCGGCTCGAGGCTGGCCGTTCCTCCGTGCTCCTCCGCCACCTGGCGGACGAGCGCGAGGCCGAGCCCCGAGCCCGGCAGCGGTCGGGCCGCCGGCGCGCGGTAGAACCGGTCGAACGCGCGCTCGGCGTCGGCCGGGTCGATCCCCGGCCCCCGATCGGAGACGGCGACCTCGCCGCCGGCCACGGAGACGTCGATCGTCCCCGACGGCGGGCTCCACTTGACGGCGTTGTCGAGCAGGTCGGCGACGGCTCGCTCCAGGCGCTGGGCGACGCCGTGGACCGTCGTCGGGGCCGCCTCGACCCGGAACCGGAGGTCGGGTGCCAGCCGCTCCGAGCGGGCGACGGCCTCCTCGACCACCGCGTCGAGGGCGACCGGCCCGCGCTCCTCCGGCCGCGGCGGCTCGGCCGTGAGCTCGACGAGCGAGGAGACGAGCGCCGTCAGCCCGGCGAGCTGTCGGGAGACGGCGGACACGAGCGCCTGCCGCTCGGGCTCGGCGAGCCCCGGCGCGCTCCGCGCCAGGAGCTCGACGTTCGTGCGCATGGAAGTGAGCGGGGTGCGCAGCTCGTGCGACGCGTCGCCGATCAGCCGCCGCTGCGCGTCGGTGGATCGCTCGAGGCCCTCGAGCATCACGTTGAAGCTCGCGGCGAGGCGGGCGAGCTCGTCCGTGCCCGACGCGTCGACGCGGTGGGCCAGGTCGCGGGTCTCGGCGATGTGCTCGGCGTCGAAGGTCAGCTGGCGCACCGGCCCGAGCGCCGAGCGGGCGATGAGCGCCCCGAGGCCGGCCGCGACGACGACGCCGGCGAGCGCGGTCAGCGCGAGTAGCCGGCGGATCCGGGCGAGCGCGCGGTCGTCGGCGCTCGTGGGGATCGCCACCTCGAGGGCGAGGCCCGGGCGGAGAGCGGTCACGTACGTCCGGGCCCGGGCCCCGCCGATCGTCGTGGTGGAGAAGCCGCCGCGTCCGGTGCCCGCCGCCACGGCCCGGAGCTCGGGGCTGACCGGGAGGCGGTCCTGGCCCAGCGGAACCGCGATCCGGCCGTCGCGGGCGACCAGCTGCGCCAGCGCCGTGCCCGTCGCGATCCGCCGACGGTCGAGGAGGACGGCGAAGCCGGTCGCCGAGCGCGACGCCTTGCGGATGCGGACCGCGGCATCCCGGAACGTCTGCGCGTTCGCGCGAAGGGTCGAGGCCTCCGCCCGGTCGAGCTCCGCGCGGACGACGACGTAGGAGACGCCGGCGGCGAGGACGACGGCGAGCGCCACGGCCGCGGCGACCAGCAGGGTGAGGCGCCGGTGGAAGCTCATGGATCGCGGAGCGCGTAGCCGGTGCCGCGCACCGTCTGGATCAGCCGGGGCTCACCGCCGGCCTCGAGCTTGCGGCGCAGGTAGCCGATGTAGACGTCCAGGGCGTGCGACCCCGGGCCGAAGTCGTAGCCCCAGACCCGCTCGTAGATCACGAGCCGGGTGAGCACGATCCGCGGGTTGCGCAGGAAGAGCTCGAGCAGGTTGAACTCGGTCCGCGTCAGCTCGATCCGCCGCCCGCCGCGACGGACCTCGCGCGTCGCCGGCTCGAGCTCCAGGTCGCCGTGGCGGAGCACGTCCTCGGAGGCGCCGCTGCGCCGGAGGAGGGAGCGCAGGCGCGCGTGCAGCTCGTCCAGGGCGAACGGCTTCGCCAGGTAGTCGTCGGCCCCGGCGTCGAGGCCGGCGACCCGATCGCCGACCTCCGCCCGCGCCGTCAGCATCAGGACCGGCGTCGACCGGCCCGCGGCCCGGAGCGCGCGGACGACGCCGAGGCCGTCGATGCCCGGCAGCATCACGTCGAGCAGGATCACGTCCGGATCGAGCCGGGCGAGCCGGGCGAGGGCGTCCTCCCCGTCCTCGGCCGTCTCGACGGCGTAGCCCTCGAGCACCAGCGCCCGCGCCGTTGCCAGGCGAACGGCCTCCTCGTCCTCCACGAGCAGCACGACGGGCACGGAGCGATTCTCGCAGCCGAACTTCTGAGGAGATTCAGAAGCGATTCTTGCCGTCCTCTGAAGGTCGTCTGGTCTCCTGGACGGCATGCAGACACCCCTGAGCATCCCCCGCCGCCTCCTCCTCGCGGGCGCCGTCGGCGCCCTCGCCATCGGCGGCGCCACGGCGGGCGTCGCCGCCTCGAGCGGCGGGTCGGCGACCCCGCAGCAGGCGGTCATCGCCGACGCCGCCGCCCGGCTGAAGGTGACCCCGGCCGCCCTCTCGAGCGCGCTCTCGACCGCCTACCGGCACGAGCTCGCCACGCTCGTCGCCGGCAAGCGGATCACCCAGAAGCAGGCCGACCGGCTCGCCCGCCGGGCCGCGGGCGGCAAGGTGCCCCTCGCCCCCGTCACCGGCCGGGGAGTCCGCAGCAAGGGGGCCCTGCGCACGGCGGCCGCCGGCTACCTCGGGATCGAGCCGAAGGCGCTCCGCACGGAGCTGCGGTCGGGCAAGAGCCTGGCCCAGATCGCCACCGCCCGGGACAAGACGGTCGCGGGGTTGAAGGCCGCGCTGACGGCGGCCGTCGAGACGCGGCTCCACGCCCGCGTGGCCGCCGGCTCGCTGACCGCGGAGCGCGCGGCGGCCCGCCTCGCGCGGATCGGGGCCCGCCTCGACCGGATGATCGCCCGCGTCCACCACGCGCGGGCGGGCGCGGCGACGTGATCGCGAGCGTCCCGCCCCGTCGCCGCCCCCGGCCGGCCGGTCGGCGCGTCGACCTGCTCGGCCATCCGGTGCGGATCGCCGGCGTCCTCGACCCGGCACGGGCCGTCGAGCTCCTCGGCCGTCGCGAGCACGCGGCGGCGACGTTCCTCTCGACGTCCGAGATCACGCGCCTCAACCGAGCGGAGCGCACCCGTGTCGAGGTCTCGCCCCTCCTCGCGGAGACCCTCGCGGCGGCGCTCGCCGCCGCGGCGTCCACCGACGGGCTCGTCGATCCCGTGCGCGGATCCGAGCGCGGCCGGAGCTGGCGCGAGGTCCGGCTGCGCGGCCACGTCGTCGAGCGGCCGGTCGGGGTGGCGCTCGACCTCACGAGGCACGTGCTCGCCCGCGCGGCCGACGACCTCCTGGAGCTGATCGAGGGGGAGGGGACGATCGGGATCGACGGGGTCCTGGCGGCGCGCGGGCGGATCGAGGTGCCGTTGCCGTTCGGCGGCGGCGTGCGGTTGGGCGCCGACGCCGGCGCGCGCTACGGCGTCGCGCAGCGTCGCCCGGCGGCCGGCCCGTGGCGCGAGCTGACGGTGGCCGCCGGGTCGGCCTTCGACGCGTTCGTGGCCGCCGAGGCCGCCTCCCGCCTCGGCGAGGCGGCGCTCGACTGGCTGCGGGCTCGCGGGGTCGCCGCCCGGCTGCGGGGAGCGGGTCGTTCGGAGCGGACCACCGAGCGCTGGGTGGCGCTCGCCGGCGCGGGGGTTGCTCGGTGACGCGCCGGCCGAGAAGGCGCCGACCCGCCGGCGTCCCCTACGACGGCATCTCGCCGAGCAGCTCGTCCACGGTCACGAACTCGAACCCGCGCGAGCGATAGCTCGCGATCGTCGCCGCGACGGAGGCGGCGGTCGCCGCGCGCGGGCCGCCGCCGTCGTGCATCAGCACGATCGATCCGGAGCGCCCGGAGGAGGCGACGCGGGTGATGCGGCTCGCCGTCTGGTCGGCCCAGTCGCGCGTGTCGACGTCCCACAGCACCGTCGACAGGCCGAGGGCGCCCGCGTCGGCGACCAGACCCGAGCGGATGCCGCCGTAGGGCGGCCGGAAGTCGCAGGTCCTCCAGCCCGACGCCTTCTCGATGGCCGCCCGGGTCCGGGCGATCGAGGAGGCGGACGGGCCGAACTCGTGCATCCACGAGTGGTCGGCGACCTCGTTGCCGCGGGCGACGATCTCCGCGGCGGTCGAGGCGCGGGACGCCACCTGGTCGCCGATCTCGAAGAACGTGGCCGGCACCCGCGCCGCCGCGAGGATCCCGAGGATCCGCGCCGTGTACGGGCTCGGGCCGTCGTCGAAGGTGAGGGCGATCCGGCGGCGTGCGCCCGGTACGTCGAACACCTCCCGGGCCCGCGCGGTGCAGCCGGCGGGGAGGCGGTAGGAGATCGCCGCCGGCGCGGTCTGGTCCGTGCAGCCCCTGGCGCAGCGGTGATGCGGCCCGGTGTACGTCGCGAGGGCCCGGATCCGGAGCTTCGGCGCCGAGGGGATCGCCAGGAACGCCGCGCGGACCCAGATCCGGATCGTCCGCCCGACGATCGTCACGTGGGCCGGGATCGAGCGGCCGAGCAGGGTGACGCTCGCGCGATCCCGACCGAGGCAGATCCGGCGCGGGCGCAGATCGTTGCGGACGCAGATCGCGACGGTCGCCGACGGCAGGGCGACCCGCCGGGCGAAGGTCATCGCGTAGAGGACGCCGCGTCCGGAGGCGGTCACGGACAGGCGGCGCAGGTCTACGACCGGAGTGGCGACGTCCCCCGCCGGGTCGGCCACGCGCGCGAGGAGGGGTCCGGCGGGCGGGGGCTTCGGGGCGACGCGTCGCGGGGACGAGCGCTCCGCGCCGTGCGGCTGCGGCACGTAGGCGCCCTCGTCGGCCACCACCGTGACCCCTGGCGGCGGGGCCGGCGCGCGGGGCGGAGGAGGCGCCGAACCGGCCACCGCGGCGCCGAGGACGAGGCTCGCGGCGGCGGTGGCGAGGACGAGGCGTGCGGTCGCTCTGCGCTGCATCCGGCGAGTCTGACAGCCGGCCTCCGGGCAGGTACCGTGGGCGGCTACGTGCCCGACGAGCGCCCCGTCGATCCGCGCGAGGCCCTGGCGGCGACCGACCCGGGCCGCCTGTTCGCCGACGTCGCGGCCGCCTACGCCCGCTACCGCGCGGAGTACGCGCCGGAGGCGTTTCGGGTGCTCCGGGACCGCCTGGCCCTGGACGGTGGCCAGCGCGCGCTCGACCTCGGCGCCGGCACGGGCAAGGTCGCGCTGCCGCTCGCCCCGCTCGTCGCCGAGATCGTCGCCGTCGATCCGTCCGCGTCGATGCTCGACGAGCTGACCCGACTCGCCGCCGCCGGCGGAGTGACGAACATCGAGGCCGTGCTCGGCGACTCGCGCGACCTGCCGGCGCTCGGGCTCGGGTCCTTCGACCTGGTGACGATGGGCTCGTCCTTCCACTGGATGGATCGCGCGGCCGTCCTCGAGGTGCTCGACGGCATGGTCCGCCCCGGCGGCGCGATCGCCCTCCTCGGCAACCGCCGCGGGGAGCGGGGCTGGCACGCGCTGACCCGCGAGGTGCGCCGGCGGTTCGGCGGCGACGGCCTCGAGACCGGCTCCGAGGGGGGCTTCAACGTCTCAGCGCCGCAGGAGGACCACGAGGCGATCCTCGGCCGCTCGCCGTTCTCCGCCGTCGAGACGTGGAGCGTCGAGTGGACGGCCGAGCGGACGGTCGAGGACGCCGTCGAGCTCGTCCTGACCTACTCCATCAACACGCCGCCCGTGCTCGGCGACCGCGTCGCGGAGCTCCGACAGGCGCTCACGGACGCGCTCGGGGAGGTCGCCGTGGAGGGGCGGATCGCCGATCGGCTGACCACGCTCCTGCTCGTCGCCACGCGCCCCTGAGGCGGGGAGCCCGAGCCGGAGCGCCGCGCCGACGGGCGGGCGAGCGGCCGCCCTCACATGCCCTCCTCCAGGGCGGCGACGGCGCGCCGGTGGCGGGCGTAGGCGGTGTCCGCCCGCTCGCGTCCGGAGGCGTCCGGGGCGTGGACGCGGGCGAGGCGAACGCAGCGCCCCACCGCGTCGTCGAGATCGGCGTAGACCCCGACCCCGAGCCCGGCGAGCATCGCCGCGCCGCGCGCGCCCGCCTGGCTCGAATCGGTCACCTCGACCGGGCGGCCGATGGCGTCCGCCAGGAGCTGGCACCAGACGGGGCTCCGCGCGCCGCCCCCGCAGACCCGCGCCGGGCCGCGGATCGCCAGGCCCTCGGCCAGGGCCTCGCAGTGGAAGCGATGGTTCGAGACGACGCCGACGACGACGGCGCGGAGCAGGTCGCCCCGCGTGTGCCAGCCGCGGATCCCGAGGACGCCGCCGGCGAGGGCCGCGGAGTGCGGCGAGCCGTAGAGGTAGGGCAGGTAGAGCGGCGCCGCCGACGCGGTCGTCGCCGCGAGGCTCGCCTCCACCTCGGCGAAGGCCGCCGCGTGGTCGGGCTCGCCGGGCGCCGTGACCGGGCCGAGGCGCCGGAGCGCCCAGTCGAGGTTGGCGGCGCCGGCCGGCGAGGTCGACATGTGGAGCCAGGTGCCGGGGCGCAGGAACGTGCGGGCCTGCCAGCGGCCGTCGACCGAGGGCGCGGAGGCGACGACCTGGTTGATGCTGAAGGTGCCGAGGACGATGCTGAGCGCTCCGGCGCCGACCGCGCCGACCCCGAGGGCGGCGGCGTCGACGTCGTGCGCCCCGCCGACCACCGGCGTCCCCTCCCGGAGCCCGGTCGCCGCCGCCGCGGTGGCCGTGACCGCTCCGGCGACCTCGCTCGAGCCGACGAGCGGCGCGGCCCGCTCGTAGAGCGCCGGCAGCCCGGCGAGGGCGAAGGCCTCGGCGCTCCACTCCTGCCGGTTCACGTCCCAGAAGGAGCCGCTCGCGTCGGTGGCGTCGGTGGCGACCGTGCCGGTCAGGCAGAGCCGCAGCCAGTCCTTGCAGGAGAGCGCGAAGCGGGTCCGCGCGAGGGCCTCGGGCTCGTGGGCCGCGAGCCAGGGCAGGATGGCCGACGCCGCGCCCGGGTACGGCACCTGGCCGGTGAGCTCGAGCACCCGCCGCGCCCTCGGCGCCGTCAGCCCCGCGGCCTCGGCGTACGCCCGCGAGTCCGTCGCCAGGATCGCCGGCCGCACCGGGCGGAGCGCGTCGTCCACCAGGTAGGCGCCGTCGCCGTGCCCCGCGATGCCGACGCCGAGGACGGACGACGGCGCGACGCCGGCGGCGGTGAGGCAGGCCCGGATGGCCCGGGCGCACTGTTCCCAGACGGCCGGCAGCTCGCGCTCCTGGCGGCGAGGTGCCGGGGAGGAGACGATCGTCGGACCGGAGGCGGCGCCGACCTCCCGTCCCTCGAGGTCGTGCAGCGCCGCCTTCATCGCCGTCTGGCCGGCGTCGATCCCGAGGAGGTAGCCGTCCATCGCCGCCGGCTACGCGCGCCAGCCGAGCTCCCCGGCGTTGACGGCGTGCGGCACCCGGCCCGAGCGCAGGAACTCGTCGATCGCGGAGGCCACGAGCGCCGCGGAGGTCCGGTTCGTGTCCTCGGTGTCGCCGCCGAAGTGCGTCGTCAGGGTGACGTTGTCGAGGGTGCGCCACGGGCTTGCCGCGGGCAGGGGCTCGTCGTCGAAGACGTCGAGGGCGGCACCGGCGATCCGCCCGTCCGCGAGCGCGTCGTAGAGGGCCCGGGTATCGACGAGCCGGCTCCGGGCGACGTTGGCGAAGTAGGCGTGCCGGGGCATCGCCGCGAAGTGCTCGGCGCCGATGAAGCGCTCGGTCTCGGGGCTCAGCCTGGCCTGGACGACGACGAAGTCGGACCGTTCGAACACGTCGAGGAGCCGTGGGACGCGCCGGACGCCGTAGGCCGCGAGCGCCTCCTCGGAGGTGTAGGGGTCGTAGGCGAGGAGGGTCGATCCGAAGCCGGAGAGCCGGCGGGCGAAGTGGCGGCCGACGTGGCCGAACCCGACCATCCCGACGATCCGCCCGCCGATCTCGATCCGGGCGCCCGGGAACTCCTTGCGCCAGCCGCCGGCGCGGATCGAGGCGTCGGCGCGCGCGATGTTGCGGGACTCGGCGAGCAGCAGGCCGAGCTGCAGCTCGGCCACCGCGCTCGCGTTGCGCCCGAGCGCCTGGACGACGCCGATCCCCCGCTCCGTGGCCGCCGCGACGTCGACGTTCTCGAGGCCGGCGCGCGCCACCGCGATCAGGCCGAGCTCCGGCGCGGACGCGATCAGCTCGCGGGCGACCGGCGCGAAGTGGAGCCCGAGCGCGTGCGCTCCGGGGATCGCCGCGGCGAGCTCGGGCGGGACGGCCACCGCCGCGGGTCCCGACGCCTCCATCAGCGCCTGGTCGGCGTGGTGGGCGGCCTTGTCCCCGGCCCAGTCGACGGTCCGCGGTCGTGCGGGGCCCCCGAGGGCGGCGAGCGCCTCCACGTAGGCCGCCGCCGGGATGAAGCCGTCCCCGACGAGGAGCACGTCGGCGCCCGCGTCCACGCCCGTCAGCCCGCCGCCGCGGAGCCGCGCGTCCCCGTCCGCCCGGCGGCCCTCCGGCGGGCCCGGAGCACGGCGGTCCGGATCATCGCGCCGGCCGCAGCTCGTTGGCGAACGCGGCCATCTCCGCCCGGGTCGGGGTGGTCGCCCCGGCCCGCTCGACCGTCCGGCGGGCGACCTCGGCGGCGAAGCGGACGGCCGGCGTCAGCTCCGCCACGTCCGTGAGGGCGGCCCGGCCCAGGCCGTTGCCGATCCACCAGGTGAGGAAGCCGGCGCCGAACGCATCGCCGGCCCCGACGGTGTCGATGACGCGGGCGGGCGTCGCGGGCACGTGGACGCTCGCCTCGTCGGTCACGATCGTGGCGCCGCGGGCGCCGTCCGTGATCAGGACGACCGGCGCACCGAGTCCGAGCAGGCGACGCGCGCCGTCCTCCGCCGGCCCGGGGTAGAGGAACCCGAGGTCCTCGACGCTCATCTTGACGATGTCCGCCCGCGCCGCGACCCGCTCGATCCGGAGCGTGTAGGCCGCCCGGTCGTCGATCACGCCCGGGCGGCAGTTCGGATCGAGGAAGACCAGGAGGCTCCGCGGGGCGCGAGCGAGGAGGAGCTCGGTCGACGTCCCGCTCGGCTCGAGGGTCAGCGCCAGGGTGCCGACGTGGAGCGCGCCGGCCGCCTCCGGCAGTGGCGTCTCGGCGTCCTCCCGGCTCAGGGCGACGCCCGTCGTCCCCTCCGTGTAGAAGGAGTAGCGCGCGCCGCCGTCGGGCCCGATCTCGGCCAGGGCGAGCGTCGTCGGCAGCGACGCGGGGCGCACCAGATCGAGTCCGACCCCGTCGTCGGCGAGCGCCTGGAGGATGCGCCGGCCGAAGACGTCGTCGGACACGTAGCCGAGGAAGGCCGCGGCGCCACCGAGCCGGGCGATGGCGCGGGCGGCGTTGAACGGGCCGCCGCCGAGGACGGGGGTGAGGCCGCCGCCGGGGTGGGCGATCAGGTCGACGAGGGCCTCGCCGGCGACGACGATCAGCGACCGACCAACCTGAGGAGCCTCCGCCTCCACGACCCCGCTCCCTCCGCCGGCGCGCTCCACGTCGCTCTCGTCCTCCACTCGGGGCCCCGGGAACCGATCCGGACGGCGGTCGGGGGTCCGCAGACCGGGTCTGACAACGTTGACAGGCTACAGCAGCCGGCCGAGCGCCCGCGTCGGCCGCCCGTACTCTAGACGCTGGCCGAGATCGCCCTCCCGCGGAGGGTCGCGGCCGGCCCCTCGTCGCTCCGGGACTGCCCCCACGCCCCGGTCGAAGGCTGGCGGAGGGGCAGGGCTCCCCCGATTGGTCACCGATGGTGAAGTTCTTGTGCCAAGGTGGGAAGCGGTCCCCGCACGGCCCCCGGATGGGGGCACGATGGTGACATGACAGGAACCTGGCTCCTCGCCATCGTGGTGATCGCCGCGCTCGCGTTCGACTTCACGAACGGCTTCCACGACACGGCCAACTCGATGGCCGCGCCGATCGCCACGGGCGCCCTGAAGCCGAGGACGGCGGTGGCGCTCGCGGCCGTCCTCAACGTCGTCGGCGCCCTGATCTCGATCAAGGTCGCCACGACCATCGCCAAGGGAATGGTCGACACCTCCACGGTGACGCTCTCGGTCCTCCTGGCCGCGGTCGGCGGGGCGATGATCTGGAACCTCGTGACCTGGTACATCGGCCTGCCGTCGAGCTCGTCGCACGCCCTGATCGGCGGCCTCCTCGGCGCCACGATCGTCGCCTCGGGCACCGGCGCCGTCCAGTGGGCCGGCTTCGTCAAGAAGGTGGCCGTGCCCGCGGTCGGCGCGATCCTGATCGCGGGCCTCGTCGCCGCCCTCGCGACCTACATCACCTACCGCCTGATCCAGACGCGCAAGGAGAACGCGCCCGTCACCCGCGGCTACCGCTACGGGCAGGTCGCCTCCGCCTCCCTGATGTCCCTGGCGCACGGCACGAACGACGCGCAGAAGACGATGGGGATCATCACCCTCGCGCTCGTCGCCAACGGGAACCTGCCCGAGAAGGGCTTCACGGTTCCCACCTGGGTGATCGTGTCCTGCGCCCTCACGATGGGCGCCGGCACCTACTTCGGGGGCTGGCGGATCATCCGCACCCTCGGGCAGCGGGTGACGACGCTCGAGCCGCCGCAGGGCTTCACCGCCCAGGTCGTCGCCGCGACGGCGATCCTCGCCTCCTCGTTCAACGGCTACGCGCTCTCGACCACCCACGTCGCCTCGGGCTCGATCATGGGCGCGGGGGTCGGCCGGCGCCTGGCGCAGGTCCGCTGGGGCCTCGTCGGGCAGATGGCGGGCGCCTGGGTGATCACGCTGCCGGCGTCCGCCGGCGTCGCCGCGCTCGGCGTCGGGATCGACCGCGCGGTCAGCGGCGGCTACGTGGGCGCGATCGTCCTCAGCGCGCTCCTCCTGGCCTTCTGCCTCGGCATCTGGCTCCTCTCGCGCCGGAACGTCGTCCGTCCCGGCGACGCCGTGCAGGCGTCGCCGCCGCCGGCCCCGGCGCCGCGATCCCCGGCCATCGCGAAGGTCGCCGCCTGAGATGAGCGCCTACATCGACCTCCACGCGCTCCTGCGCATCGTCGTCACCTGCCTCCTCCTGGGCGGCGGGGTGACGGCCGCCTTCGCGATGGCCGTGATCGGAGCGGACCGTCAGGCGAGCGCAACCTCGGGTACCGCCCGCGTCGCGAACCTCGGCCTGATCGTCGCCGGGTCCGCGATCTGCCTCGTCGCCGCCGGCGTCGGGTTCTGGGCGATGACGCAGAAGTAGCCCGGGCGTCCGGAGGGAGGGGGGGCCGCCCCTCCTCCCGGATACGGCGCGCCGCGCTCGACCCGCCGTCGCCCGCCGGTCAGCCGACGGCCACCCCGCTCTTCTCCTCCTCCTCGGCCTCGGCCTCGAGCGCCTCGATGTACTCGCTCGACCGCTCGCCCGGCAGCTTGATCCGCTGGGCGACGAGGTAGATGACCACGCTGAACACGGCCATCGCCGCCATGTCCCAGCCGAACGGCAGGTCGTCCCGCGGGCCCTTGATCCCGAAGAGCGGGATCACCGAGTGCGTCTTCGTGTCGAAGGAGCTCAGGTAGGAGATCGCCGCGAGCCCCACCAGGTAGGGGGCGAGCCACCAGGCCGCGCCGACCTCGAGCGCCGGCTTGTCCTTCTCGAACGCCGTGTTCAGGCCCATCAGGGCGAAGCCGATGACGATCGCGACGACGAGCTTCCAGACGACCGCCCAGCCGGAGAACAGGATCACCTCGTTGGCGACGACGAAGGCGAGCGGGGAGAGGATCCCCGCCGCCGGCAGCCGGAAGGGGCGCCGGCGATCCGGGTCCTGGGTCCGGAGCGCGCCGAGGGCGAGCGGGGCCATCCCGTAGGCGAGCACCGTGGCGTCGGAGACGAAGCCGACGAGCTGCTGCCAGCCCGGGAACGGCAGGAAGACGATCATCCCGCAGAGGAACGAGAACGCGATCGCGATCAGCGGCACGCCGCGCGGGCTGAGCCGGGCGAAGGGCTCGGGGATGAACCGCATGCGGGCGAGGGAGAAGGTGAGGCGCGAGCTCGTGCCGGTGTAGAGCAGCCCCGTGCCGCCCGGCGAGATGATCGCGTCGATGTAGAGCAGGACGGCGAGCCAGCCGAGGCCGAGCCCCGTCGCTAGGCCGGCGAAGGGGCCGAACGTCTCGGCCTTGCCGTGGAACACCACCTGGCTCCAGCCCTTGCTCAGGCTGCCGGGGTCCAGCGCCACGAGGAAGGCGACCTGGAGCAGGATGTAGAGGAGGACGCCGAGGATCATCGAGCCGATCACGGCGACGGGGATGTTCCGCCTCGGGTTCTGGCTCTCGCCACCGAGCTGGATCGCCTGCTCGAAGCCGAGGTAGGCGAAGACGACGCCGCCGCCCGCGACGGCCACGAGCACGCCCTTGAAGCCGAACGGCATGAAGCCGCCGTGGCCGGCCCCGCCCGTGAGCGTGCTGCCGTGGAACGACTTGATCATCAGCGCCACCAGGGCGATCACCGGCACGGCGATCTTCCACCAGACGGTCACCTTGTTGGTCTCCGAGAGCCACTTGACGCCGAGGATGTTGACGAAGGAGAAGAGGAGCATCAGGACCGCGGCGACGGCGTACCCCTCCCCGGTCAGGAGCGTCGTCCCCCCGGCCCCGGACTTCGTCAGCCAGTGCACGTAGTTCGTCGCGTACTGGAGGGCCGCCTCGACCTCGATCGGGGCGGTCGTCACGGCGCCGAGGAATGCGAACCAGCCCGCCGAGAACCCGACCAGGCCGCCGAAGGCGAAGTACGGGTAGCGGGCCGAGCCGCCGGCGACCGGGTACATCCCGCCGAGCTCGGCGTGGACGAGGGCGAGGAGCAGCATCACGGCGCCCCCGACCACCCACGAGATGAGGACGGCCGGACCGGCCAGCTGGGACGCGTTGAGGGCTCCGAAGAGCCAGCCGGAGCCGATGATCGAGCCGACGGAGGTGAAGAGCAGGCCGACGAGCCCGATGTCCCTCCGCATCCTCGGCGCGGCCGCCTCCCGGGCGCCGGCCGCCGTGTCCAGAACTGCCATCGATCTTCCCTCCCCCATCGGAATCTACGGATGCTGCCTCTCGTGGACGGCGACTACGGATCCATCCCCGCTCCCTTCGGCCCTCTGGCCGGCAGGACGATCCGCCGGTTCTCGATCCGTATCCCGGCCTCGATCAGGGCGGGTTGCAGGTCCTCGAGGACGCGCTCGACGTTGCGGGCGATCCAGAAGCAGACGAGGGCGAGCGGCACCTCGGCCACCGCGGCCTCGGCGATCGAGACCCAGAGGTCCTTCCCGGTGCTCGTGACGACGTCGAACCAGGCGTCGCAGAGCAGGAGCGTGCCGGTGGCGGCGGCGGCGAGCGTGACCTTCGGCGAGCGGCGCAGGATCCAGACCCCCGTGGCGAGCAGCCCGGCGGCGATCGCGACGTCGAAGCCGACCCATGCGAGGTCCCAGTGAGCCGCCGACTGGCGCTCCGGCAGCTCGACGGCCAGGTAGGCCGTCCACGGCAGGAGCACGAGCACGAGGGCGATGAAGACCAGCCCGAGCGGCCGGGGCAGGAGCGCCGCCTCCCGCACCGCGGCGGTCTTCGTCGCGTCGCGCTGACGGAGGGACCTCACGGGCGGAGTGTGCCCCCTGGCCGGGCAGCGTCAAGCGCGCGCGCCGGAGGGCGCAGGCTCGCCCTCACCGCGAATCGGCGCATTGTCGGC
The DNA here is from genome assembly GCA_963800515.1 of uncultured Thermoleophilia bacterium. Classification (GTDB taxonomy): domain Bacteria; phylum Actinomycetota; class Thermoleophilia; order Gaiellales; family F1-60-MAGs149; genus CAWDBC01. Next base: position 144,495 of record CAWDBC010000001.1, on the reverse strand, counting down.
GTATCGGATCCGAGCTACCCTCTACTCGTCCGACCCAGGCGCTCGCCCCGCCTCGTCCCCGCAGTGCCCCGCAGAGGAGCCGCACGCCGATGACCCAGCTCGCCCCGTCTCCCATTTCGACGGTCCTACCCCTCGGCACCGGGACGTCGGTCGCCGGCTCGGCCGCGCTCCCCGCGACGACGAACGAGCGAATGCTGGAGTACGCACCCGGCAGCCCGGAGCGCGCTGCTGTCGAGGTAGCGATCGCCCGTATCGGATCCGAGAGGATCGAGATTCCCCTCGTCATCGGCGGTGAGGACGTCACGACCGGCACCCTCGAGCCCGTCCGCGAGCCGCACGACCACGCGCACGTCCTCGCCGACGTGCACCAGGGCGGGGCGGAGGAGGTCCAGGCGGCCGTCGCGGCCGCCAACGCGGCCCGCCACGACTGGGGCCGGACCCCCTGGGAGGAGCGCGCGGCGGTCTTCCTCCGCGCCGCGGACCTGCTGTCGGGGCCCCGCCGTGCCGAGGTCGTCGCCTCGACGATGCTCGGTCAGTCGAAGACGGTCCACCAGGCCGAGATCGACGCGGCGGCCGAGCTCGCCGACTTCTGGCGCTTCAACGTCCGCTACATGACGGAGATCTACGAGGACCAGCCGATCTCCTCGCCGGGGGTCTGGAACCGGCTCGACTACCGCCCGCTCGAGGGCTTCGTCTTCGCCGTCTCGCCGTTCAACTTCACCGCGATCGGCGGCAACCTGGCGGGCGCTCCCGCCCTCCTCGGCAACACGGTGGTCTGGAAGCCGGCCCACACGCAGACCCTCTCCGCCTACCGCGTGCTCCGCCTGCTCGAGGAGGCGGGCCTGCCGCCCGGGGTCATCAACCTCGTGACCGGCCCCGGCAAGGTGATCGGCGACGCCGTGCTCGCCGATCCCGACCTCGGCGGGGTCCACTTCACCGGCTCCACCCGGGTCTTCCAGGGCATGTGGGCCGAGATCGGCTCGAACATCGAGCGCTACCGCTCGTACCCGCGGATCGTCGGCGAGACCGGCGGCAAGAACTTCGTCGTCGCCCACGAGTCGGCCGCCCCGGAGGCACTCGTCGCCAACCTGGTCCGCGGCGCCTTCGAGTACCAGGGGCAGAAGTGCTCGGCGACCTCGCGCGCCTACCTGCCCGACACGCTCTGGGACGAGGTCCTCGAGCGCCTCGAGGCCGAGGTGGCGACGATCCGGGTGGGCTCGACGCGCGACCTGGGCAACTTCATGGGCGCCGTCATCGACGAGGCCTCCCACGCCCGGCTCGTCGAGGCGCTGGAGCTGGCGCGCCGGGACGGGACGATCGTCAGCGGCGGGAGCGCCGACGGATCCACCGGCTGGTTCGTGCAGCCGACGGTCGTCACCGCCGCCGATCCCGGCTCGGCGCTCTTCCGCGACGAGTTCTTCGGGCCGATCCTCGCGCTCCATCGCTACCGCTCGCGCGACTACGCGGCGACGCTCGACCTCGTCGACCAGACGGCCGACTACGCGCTGACGGGCTCGGTGTTCGCCCGCGATCGCGCGGCGATCCTGACGGCCCACGACCGCCTCCGCGCCTCCGCCGGCAACTTCTACGTCAACGACAAGTCCACCGGCGCCGTCGTCGGCCAGCAGCCGTTCGGGGGCGCGCGCGCGTCCGGCACGAACGACAAGGCGGGCTCGAAGTGGAACCTGATGCGCTGGCTCTCGCTGCGGACGATCAAGGAGACGCTCGTGCCGGCCACCGACTACCGCTACCCCTTCCTCGGGTGAGCGGGGCGTCCGCAGGCCCGAGGCCGCGGCTCCTCGCCGCCTCGCTGACCCCGCTCCATCCCGGCGGGGGGAGCGTCGACCTGAGCGCGATCGACGGCATCGCGCGCTTCGTGCTCGACCACGGCGCCGACGGGGTGTTCGCGCTCGGGACGACGGGCGAGGGCGTCAACCTCGCCGACGACGAGCGGATCGGAGCCGCCGAGGCGTTCCGGCACGCCGTGCCTCCCGCCGCCGAGCTGATCGTCCACTGCGGCGCCCAGACGACCGCGTCCTCGGTGCGCCTCGCCGCGCACGCGCGGGCCATCGGCGCCGACGGCGTGGCGGTGATCCCGCCGCCCTACTTCCCGCTCCGGGACGACGAGCTCGAAGACCACTTCGTGGCCGTCGCCCGGGCGAGCGCTCCCCTGCCGTTCTACCTGTACGCGTTCGCGGCGCGTTCCGGCTACGAGCTCCCGCCCGCCGTCGTCGGGGCGGTCGCCGGCCGCGCGGACAACGTGCGCGGCATCAAGGTCTCGGAGGGATCCTGGGAGCGCCTGGAGCCGTACCTGGAGCTCGCGGCGACGCGCGGGCTCGAGGTGCTCGTCGGGTCGGAGCCGCTCCTGCCGCGGGCCCTCGAGCGCGGGATCGCCGGCTCGGTGTCCGGGCTCGCGGCGGCCTTCCCCGATGCGGTCCGCGCGGTCCTGGACGATCCCGCCGGCGGTGCCGAGCGACTTGCCGAGCTCCGCCGCATCCTGGCGACGCCGTCCTTCGTGGCGGCCCAGAAGGTGGCCCTGGCGGCGCGCGGCGTGGAGATCGAGCCGGACATGCGCCTCCCCCAGCGGCCCGCGAGCCGGGCCGAGGCCGCGGCCCTCGTCGAGGCCCTGGGCGCCGCCGTCGCCGAGCTCGGGGCACCGGCATGATCGGCGACCGGGCGAACGCCGTCTTCCGCCGCGCGATCCTCGCGGGCAGCCTCAACCCGCTCGTCCGACGGGTCGTCGCCCGCTACGGGATGCGGATGGGAGGCGCCCGCTTCGTGGCCGGCGAGGACGTCGCCCAGGCGCTCCCGACCCTCGCCGAGCTCGACCGGCAGGGCTTCCACACGAACACGACCCTCCTCGGCGAGGCGATCAGCGACCGCGACGCCGTGGAACGCGTCGTCTCCGAGTACGAGCGGGTGCTCCGCGCGATCGGCGAGCAGGGCCTGCGCACGAACCTGGCCGTCAAGCCGACCCAGCTCGGGCTCGACATCGACGAGGAGCTCGTCGTCGCCAACGTGCGCCGGCTCGCCGCCCTCTCGGCGGAGCAGGGCAAGCTCGTGCGGATGGACATGGAGGACTCGCGGACGGTCGACGCCACCCTCCGGGTGTACCGCCGGCTCCGGGAGGACGGCGTCGAGAACGTCGGGACGGTCCTCCAGGCCTACCTCCACCGCACGCTCGACGACCTGGAGTCGCTGCTGCCGCTGGAGCCGAACCTCCGCTACGTCAAGGGCGCCTACCGGGAGTCCCCGTCCGTCGCGATGCAGGACAAGGCGGAGGTCGACGAGGCGTACTGGACCCTCGTCCGCCGTGCGCTCGAATCGGGCTCCTACGCGGCGATCGCGACGCACGACGAGCGCGTGATCGAACGGGTTCGGGCCTACGAGCGGGAGAACGCCGTCCCCCGCGATCGCTTCGAGTTCCAGATGCTGTACGGCGTCCGGCCGGACCTCCAGCGCCGCCTGCTCGCCGCGGGGTACAAGGTCCTCGTCGCCACCCCCTACGGCGCCGAGTGGTACCCGTACCTGATGCGGAGGCTGGCCGAGCGCCCGGCCAACCTCCTCTTCGTCGCCCGCACGGTCGTGCGCCGGCGATGACCGTCGACGAGGAGACGGCGGAGGGGACCAAGGCCGACGAGATCTCGGCGCTCCTCGAGGGGCAGATCCTCACGGGCGAGATCCCCCCCGGCGCCGTCCTCCGCCAGGACGGCCTGGCCGCGGCGCACGGCGTCTCCCGCACCCCGATCCGCGAGGCGTTCCGCCGTCTGGACGCGCTCGGGCTCGTCGAGTTCCGCCCGAACCGCGGCGTCATCGTCCGCGGCCTCCCGGCCGAGGAGCTCGCCGACACCTTCGTCGTCCGCGCCGCGCTCGAGGGCGCGGCCGCGGAGATCGCGACCGCCCGCGCCTCGCTCGCCTCGATCACGCGGATGCGCGAGGCGCAGCTCCGCTTCGAGGAGGTCACCGCGGACCTCCGCGCCGCCCCCTCGGCGGAGGCCCGGCTGCGCCTCGTCCCCGACTGGCTCGCCGCCAACGACGCCTTCCACGACCGGCTCCTCGAGGCGGCGGGCGTGCCGCTCCTCGTGCGGATGGCGCAGGCGGTGCGGCGGGTGTTCGGCGCTCAGGCCCTGTGGGGCGACCGCCGGCTGATCGAGGACCTGATCGACCTCAACCTGCGCCAGCACCGGGCGATCGTCGCGGCCGTGGACGCACGTTCGGCCACGGCCGCGCGGGCGCTCGCCGAGGACCACGTCCGCTCCACCGGGGTCCTCCTCGTCCGGGCCCTCGCCGAGGTCGAGGGCTCGCGGCCGGACCGGGTCCGCACGCGGGCCGTCTGACGCCCAGCGGGCGACCTCGGGCGGACGGTCGCGGTGGTCGTAGGCCGGGGGGCCCGGCTGGTCGTCGAACGGCGGGGAGTCGCGCGGGTCGACGAGCTCGACCCGGAGGTCGGGCCGGTCGCCCGGGCGGCCCGTCGGCCAGGCGGCGGCCGTCCCGCTGAACCGGCCGTCCCGGACGGTCCCGAGGACGACCTGGATGTGAGGCGCGTCCGCCTGGCGTCGACGCGATGCCACGGGACGCGGAGGAGGCCGTCCTCGCCTCCTCGGCCCCGATCGGTCAGGATGGCGCGATGACGGAGGGGCGGGAGACCTGCACGTGGGACGACCTCGGCCTCGGCTCCCGAACCCTGGCCCGCGCCGTCGTGGACTCGGGGTTCCAGCCGGACATCGTGCTCGCGATCGCCCGTGGCGGGCTGCTCGTGGCGGGCGCGCTCGGCTACGCGCTCGGCGTCAAGAACGTCTTCACGCTGAACGTCGAGTTCTACACCGGCGTCGACGAGCGGCTCGAGCTCCCCGTGATCCTCCCCCCGATGCCGGATCTCGTGACCCTGGGCGGGTTGACGGTCCTGATCGCCGACGACGTCGCCGACACCGGGGAGACGATCCGGCTCGTCCGCCGGACGGTCGCCGAGCACGTCGCCGAGGCGCGCACGGCCGTCCTCTACGAGAAGCCGCACTCGGTGGAGAAGTGCGACTACGTCTTCCGGCGCACGTCGGCCTGGATCACGTTCGCCTGGAGCGCCGACCCTCCGCTGACCGGCGCGCGGCACACCGACTGATCCCGTTCGCTCCCGCCCCGAGCGGACGGAGCAACGTGCGTTAGGCTGAGTGGGTGACCGACGACCGCTGCGCGCTCCTCTGCCTCGACCTCGAGATGGCCGAGGCACTGCGGCGGGACCGGCTCGACGGCGCCGTCGCCGCGGCGGCGGCCGGGCGGGCCCGCGCCCTGGCCGACCCCACCCGGCTGACCATCGTCGCGGCCCTCGCCGCCACCGACGAGCTCTGCGTCTGCGATCTCGCGTGGGTCACCGAACGCGCGGAGAACCTCGTCTCCCACCACGTCAGGACGCTTCGCGCCCTCGGGCTGGCGCAGAGCCACCGGGCCGGCAAGATGGTCCTCTACTCGCTCACCGAGCCCGGCCGTGCGCTCCTCGCGGCCGTCCTCGGCGGCGCGGGAGCCGTGGCGTGAGCGGGATCGAGGTCGTCCGGCGCCCCACGACGCGGCCGAGCCCCCCGGCGGTCCGCGGCACGGCGTGGCTCGAGGCGGCGCGCCGCGCCAGGATGCTGGCCTGGGTGAGCCTCGCCTGGATGAGCATCGAGGGCGTCGCCGGCGTCGCCGCCGGCCTCCAGGCGCGGAGCCTCGGCGTCGTGACGTGGGCGGCGAGCTCGTTCGTGGAGGCGCTCGCCTCGCTCCTCGTCGTCTGGCGCTTCACCGGGCGGCGGACGCTCTCGGCGACGAGCGAGGTGCGCGCGCAGCGGCTCGTGGGGGCGAGCTTCTTCCTCCTCGCCCCCTACTTCGTCGTCGAGGCGGTGCGCAAGCTCCTCGACGGCGGACGGACGGACGCGACCGTCTTCGCCGTCCTCCTGACCGGGAGCGCGATCGTGCTGATGCCGCTGCTGGGCTGGGCCAAGGTCCGGCTCGGACGCCGACTGGGCTCCGGCGCGACCCGCGGCGAGGGCGTCCAGAACCTCCTCTGCGCCGGCCAGGCCGCCGCGGCGCTCGCGGCGCTCGTCGGCGCCGGTGCGGGGTTCTGGTGGCTCGACCCCGTCGCGGCGCTCGCGATCGCCGCGATCGCGCTCAGGGAGGGACGCGACGGCTGGCGCGGCACGTCCTGTTGCGCGCCCATCCCGGTCCGCGTGGCGGACGCGCCCTGCGACGACCCCTGCTGCTCCTGATGGCCGGCGACGGGCACGAGCACGACCACGCCGGGCACGACCACCTCGGCCACGCGCACGGCATCTCCGCCGACGCGGACCGCGGCAAGCTCACCGTCGCACTCGCCCTGCTCGTCGGGTTCATGCTCGTCGAGGTCGTCGTCGGCCTCCTCGTGCACTCGCTCGCCCTGCTGTCCGACGCGGCTCACATGCTCACCGACGCCGGCGCGATCGCGCTCTCCCTGGTCGCCCTCCACCTCGCCGCCCGCCCGGCGAGGGGCGCCATGACGTTCGGCTTCAAGCGGGCGGAGATCCTCTCGGCCCAGTTCAACGGGGCGACCCTCCTCGTCCTCGGCCTGCTGATCGTCTACGAGGGGATCGATCGCCTCGTCGCCCCACCCGACGTCGGCGGGGCGGCCGTCCTCCTCGTCGCGCTCGCGGGCGTCGCGGTCAACCTGGCGGCGACCCTCACGCTGGCCCGGGCCGACCGTCGCTCCCTGAACGTCGAGGGCTCGTTCCGGCACCTGCTGACCGACCTCTTCGCATTCGTGGTGACCGCGGTGGCCGGCGCGGTCATCCTCTGGACGGCTTCCGCCGCGCCGACGGCATCGCCTCCCTCGTCATCGCGTCCATCATGCTCTACGCCGCCTACGGGCTCCTCCGCGACTCCGGACGCGTCTTCCTGGAGGCCGCGCCCCGTGGCGTGGACCCCGACGCCATCGGCCGGCGCATGGTCGCCGCTCCCGGGGTGCGGCAGGTCCACGACCTGCACGTCTGGGAGGTGACGTCCGGCTTCCCGTCGCTCTCGGCCCACGTCCTCGTGGATGCGGGCGGCGACTGCCATCAGGTCGCGCGCGAGCTCAAGCGCCTCCTCCACGAGCGAGTTCGGGATCGAGCACACGACGCTGCAGGTCGGCCACGTCGGCGGCGAGCTCCTGTCGATCGAGCCGGGCCCATCCCACCTCCGTCGTCCGGCGGGGGACCCGGACCACCTCTGAGCCGCGCCCGGGCCCTCCGCCCGCGTCTACGTCGAGAGCAGGCGGTAGCCGAGATCGAGCTCGTCGAGCGCCAGGAGGTCGGCGTGGCGCGCCCGGAAAGCGCCCGATCCCAGGTCGTCCTCGAGCCGCTCCAGCGCCGTCTGCTCCTCCGCCGTGGAGAGCAGCGCGAAGTCGGAGATCCCGGCCCGGACGAACGGATCGAGGTACGCCTCCGGCCGTCGCCAGAACGCGCCCTGGAACCCGTCCACGCAGTCGTGCGGGACGGGGACCGTCTCGACCCTCGCCTCTCCGCCGAGCAGGTCGACGATCCGCTCGAGCGCCGGGAAGCGGCGCCGGTTGACCTCGGCCAGCCGCGGCAGGTAGTCGGTGACGAGCCACAGCGCCTCGGCGTACGCCGGATCCCAGGTCAGGAGGACCTGCCGCCGGCCGACCCGGCGGAGCTCCGCGAAGCCGGCCTCGAGGTCCGACCAGTGGTGGATCGTGAGGACGGCCAGGGCGACGTCGCAGGCGCCGTCGTCGAGCGGGATCGCCTCGGCCGCCGCCTGGACGGCGGGTGCCGCCCAGGGCGGTCGCTGGGCGATCATCGCCGCCGACGGCTCGACCGCGAGCACCGTGCCGGGGGGCTCGTAGGAGCCGGTCCCGGCGCCGACCGAGACGACCGTCGCCGACGGCCCGATGGCCGCGGAGATCCGGGCCGCGATGCGCGGGTCGGGCCGTCGCGTGCGCCCGTACGTCCGCCCGATCTCGTCGTAGACCGGCCGGTCCGTCACGGCCGATCGCCGAGCAGCACCCGGTCCGGGGCGATCTCGGTCTCGCCGTCGAGCTCGAGGGCCGTGACCCTGCCGGACTCGAAGTCGAAGACGATGTCGGAGACGACGTGCCCGTCGGTCGTCTGGGAGCCGACGAGGCGGACGGCCGAGGTCATGTTGGCGCGGTAGAAGGTCGCCTCGTCCAGCAGGTAGAGGGCCGACGGGACCTCGAGCTCGTTCGGGCCGGCGTGCGAGATCGCGGCCTGGGGCAGGTAGCGCTCGCCGCGCTCCTCCTCGAGGGTCGCGGGGAAGCCGAGGACGCGGCCCGAGCCGAGATCGAGGTAGACGTCGCGCGTGGTCGCCAGGCGGGAGCCGCCGGCGACGATCGCGAGGCCGCGCCTCAGGGCCCGCAGGGTCGTCCTCATCGCGTCACTCGTCCCAAAGGTACTTCGATCCGGTTCGCGCCGCGCGCCGGATTGCAGGCGCCCTCGCCGCTGACGCACTCCGTGTAGGCGGCGATCCGGGCGGGGAGCCGGCCGGACGGGCACGGTGACCGAGACGTCGAACGTCCCCCTGGTTCCCGATCCCGAGGTGGCGTTGACGTTGCGCGGCGCGGCCAGCGGGTGTCCCGCGTCGTCGAGCGGAGCGATCAGGAAGGTTCCCTCGAACGTATTCGCCGTTCCGCCCACGCGCACGGGGCAGGCGGGAGCGTCGCCCGCGAGCGGCGACTCGATCAGGATCGGAGGGGTCTCGGCCTCGAAGTCGTTGCGGTCGAGCGGCCGGCCGGGAAGCCCGAGGCCGGGGACCGAGGCGACGGTCCGGCCGCCGACCGAGACGGAGACCCCGGTCACGTCGGGCGACTGCGTCAGCGTGAAGACGAGCTGCGCGAGGCGCGCCCGCACGACCCCGCTGCCGCCCTCGGCGACGGCGCCGGGAAGGTCGATCGAGGCGATGCCGCTGGTGGCGCTGACGGAGAGGTTGTCGAAGTCGAACGGCGAGGCGCCCGCGGGCGCGAACGCCGTCGTCGTCCCCGTCTCGTGCTCCACCGCCGACGGGCCGCGGAGGAGGGCGTGGACGAGCTCGGGCCAGATGCCCGACTGGCCGCCCGTCACCGCGAGCGAGCGCCGAACCGGGCTGACGCGGCCGGCGCGGAGGAAGTAGACCGCCGCCGCGACCCTCGCTCCGCCGCGGGTGCCCTCCGAGAGCGTGCGGGCGACGGGCGGCGGCGTCGTCGTGACGCCGGCCGGGCTCGTCGCCGTCGCCGGCGTCGTCGTCCCGGCGACGACGAGCCCGCCCGTCCCGCCACAGCCGGCGAGCGCCGCCGGGAGCGCGGCCAGGAGCAGCAGCCGGCGGCCGGTCGCGAAGGTCATCGACTCCGAGCGTAGGGGTTCGCCGGGGCGTGCACGTCCGCCACCGGCAGGGTGAGCTCCGCCTCGCCGCCGCCCGGGGTGTTGCGGAAGGCGAGCTCGCCGCCGACGAGGGCGGCCTGGGCCGCGGCGATCGAGAGGCCGAGGCCGCTGCCGTGGCCGCGGGCCGGGTCGCCGATCGAGAAGCGCTCGGGGCCCCGCTCGAGGATCCGGGCCGGGAAGCCGGCCCCCGCGTCGGCGACCGCGATCCGGCCAGGCGTCGCCGTGACCGAGACGGGCTCCTTGCCGTGGGCGAAGGCGTTCTCGATGAGGTTGACGAGGATCCGCTCGACCCGCCGGCGGTCGGTGTCGGACCACCAGGGCGTCTCCGCGGTCACCTCGAGCGGCCGGCCGGCGCGGCCGCACGCCTCCCGGACGAAGGCGCTCATCTCCACGCGCTCGGACTGCGAGGCCTCCTGGCCGGCCTCGAGCCGCGCGATCTCCAGGAGCTGCTCGACGAGCGCCGCGAGCGCCCCGGTGCGCTCGCGCACGATCTGGGCCGGCCGGCTGTCGTCGAGCAGGCCGGCGGCCATCAGGAGGCCCGTGACCGGCGTTCTGAGCTCGTGCGCGACGTCGGCGGAGAAGCGCCGCTCCCGCTCGATCCGGTCCTGCAGCGATCCGGCCATGCCGTCGACGGCCCGGCCGAGGGAGGCGATCTCGTCGCCCCCTCGCGGCGCGATCCGTGCGTCGAGGTCGCCCGCGGCGACCCGATCGGCGATCCGGGCGGCGCGCCGGAGCCGCCGCGAGATCCCCCAGGCGGCGGCGATCGCGGCCAGTGCCAGCCCCGTCGTGCCGAGGCCCCCGACGAGGATCAGGCGGTCGCGCAGGTCGCCGAGGGCCGACTCGTCCGACGAGCGCTGCGCGCGGAGGAAGAGCCCGCCCCCCGGCGCGTCGGCCGGCGCGCCGGCCCACAGCGCCTGACCGGACGGCGGCTCGTAGGTCGCGATCTCCCCGCGGCGGACCGCGACGGCGAGCGGGGGTGGCACCGAGGCGGTGAAGGCGCTGGCGCCGAACGGCGCCTGGCCGCTCTGCTGGTAGATGGCGACGGCGTTCCGGATCCGCCCGACGATCGCCTTGCGGGCGGTCCGGTCCCGATCCTGGTCGGCGTACCGGTAGACGGCGACGCCGATCAGGACGTTGGCGAGGAGCGAGATCGCGGCGATCGAGAGCGCGAGCCGGAAGCGCAGCGACACGTGGCTACCTGCGCATCCGGTAGCCGACCCCGCGCACCGTCTCGATCCGGTCCGCGCCGATCTTCGCCCGCACCCGCTGGACGTGCACGTCGACGAGGCGGGTGTCGCCGTTCCACTCGTAGTCCCAGACCCGCGAGAGCAGGTGGTCGCGGGAGAGCACGATGCCCGCGTTCCGCCCCAGCTCGGCGAGCAGGCGCAGCTCCGTCCGCGTGACGGAGACCGGAGCCCCGGCGAGGTGGACGAGCATCGTCGTCTCGTCGACCTCGAGGTCGCCGACGACGATCGGCCCGGCCCGGTCGTCGTACCGGCGGGCCCGCCGGACGACCGCCCGCACCCGCGCGGCCAGGACGGCGGCGTCGAACGGCTTCGTGATGTAGTCGTCCGCGCCCGCCTCGAGCCCCATCACGATGTCGACGGGGTCGGACCGGGCCGAGACGACGATCACCGGGATCTCGGACTCGGCCCGGATCAGCCGGCAGAGCGAGACGCCGTCGAGCACGGGCAGCATGAGGTCGACGATCGCGACGCCCGGCTCCTCCCGGCGGAAGAGCTCGAGGCCGGCCGCGCCGTCGCCCGCGGTCGACACCGGGAAGCCCATCCGCCCGAGCGCGATGGCCGTGGTCTCGCGGATCGTCGGGTCGTCCTCCACGAGCAGGATGCTCGGCTCCGGCATGGCCCCTGCAGTATGGATCGTCTCCTGGTCCGGCCCGGCGAGGAGCGCCCCGCGCACGCGTCCCGGCGCGGGCTCACGGGCCGGACGGCACGGGCGCCGGCTTCGGCGGCGCCGGGATCGCGGCGACGAGGTCGCGCGCGAAGTCGTCGAGGAGCCGGCGGAGCTCGGGATGCGCGTCGGGGTCGAGCCCGTCGAGCGCCTCGCGGAGGCCGGCCCGGCGCGCGGCGACCAGGTGCTCGTGGGCGGCGACCCCGGCCGGGGTGAGGAGCACGAACCCGTCGTGGCTCGAGCCGGCGTACCCCTGCCGGTGCAGCCCGCCCAGCGCGCCGGCGAGGTCGTCGCGCGGGACGCCGAGGGTGGGGGCGAGCGCGTGCGCCGGCAACGCCGGGTGCTCGCCGAGCCGGGCGAGCAGCCACAGCTCCGGCGGGTCGAGCGCCAGTCCGGCCCGGCGGGCGACCCGCAGGTAGACGTCCCAGCGGGCCTCACGGGCCGCGATCGCGGCGAGCGAGCGCTCCACCGCGCGGATCCGGCTCGAGTCGGCGGCTCCGGCCATGCCGGTCGCGCCACCGTCCGTGCGCGAGGTCGCCCGCAGCGGGATCTCCTGGAGGAGGAACGTCAGCAGGAAGGCGACGCCGGCGGCACAGGCCGCGAGCAGGAAGACGGGATGCATCGCGTCGGTGACGGCGGCCGCGTAGACCTCGCGAACCCCCGGCGGCAGGTGCTTGATGGTGGCGGGCGAGACGCTTCGCGGCGCCGTCACCCCGCGCGGCAGGCGGTCCGCCAGGTGCCCGGCCAGCCGGTTGGCGAAGACGGCCCCGAACGCGGCCACGCCGACGGAGCCGCCGACGTTGCGGAAGAGCGTGGCCCCGGAGGTCGCGACGCCGAGCAGCTCGTAGGGGACGGCGTTCTGGGCCGCCAGCACGAGCACCTGCATGACGAGGCCGAGCCCGAGGCCGAGCACGAGCATGGAGAGCGCCGTCGGGAGGGGAGCGGTGTCGACCTGGAGCCGCGTGAGGAGCAGGAGGCCGACCGTCGTCAGCGCGGTCCCGGCGATCGGGAACGCCCGGTAGCGGCCCGTGCGGCTGATCAGCTGCCCGCTGGCGATCGACGAGACGAGGACCCCCGCCATCATCGGCGTCATCAGGAGCCCGGAGGTCGTGGGCGAGTGCGCCCGGACCTCCTGCAGGTAGACCGGGAGGTAGGTGACCGAGCCGAACAGGGCGAGGCCGATCACGAACCCGATCGAGCCGGCCACGGCGAAGACGCGGACCCCGAACAGGGAGAGCGGCAGGATCGGCTCGGCCGCCCGTCGCTCGGCGGCGACGAAGGCGGCGAGGAGGAGGACGCCGGCCGCGACCAGCACGATCATCCCGGGGCGCGCCCAGCCGTACGTCGTGCCGCCGAGGCTCGTGTAGAGGACGATCGACGCGAGACCGCCGGCGAGCAGCACCGCGCCGGCGTAGTCGATCGACGGCCGGGTCCCGACGGCCGGGGCGCGGAAGACGGCGCCGATGACCGCCAGCGCGATCAGGCCGAACGGCAGGTTGACGTAGAAGATCCAGCGCCAGGACAGGCTGTCCACGAAGAAGCCCCCGAGGAGCGGCCCGACCACGGTCGAGACGCCGAAGACCGCGCCGAAGAGCCCCTGGTAGCGCCCGCGGTCGCGCGGCGCGACGATGTCGCCGACGACGGCGATCGTCACGACCAGCAGGCCACCGCCGCCGAGGCCCTGGACGGCGCGGAAGGCGATCAGCTCGGGCATGTCCTGGCTGAGGCCGCAGAGCGCGGAGCCGACGAGGAAGATCACGATCGCCGTCTGCAGGACCCGCTTCCGGCCGTAGAGGTCGCCGAGCTTCCCGTAGAGCGGGCCCACGATCGTCGAGGCGAGGAGGTAGGCCGTGACGACCCAGGAGAGCTTGGAGACCCCGCCGAGGTCGCCGACGATGGTCGGCAGCGCCGTCGAGACGATCGTCTGGTCGAGCGACGCCAGGAGCAGGACGAGCATCAGCGCGGCGAAGATGACGTTCGTGCGGACCGGGGGCCGGTCCGCGGTGCCTGCGCCCGTCGCCTCCGCCGCCGCCATCGAGGCGATGGTAGGCCCGGCCGGCCCCGTGCCGCCGCAGACCGCCGGCGCGGGGCCGCGCTCGCGGCGTCCAGGGCGCGAAAGGGGGCCGATATCGTGCCGGCGTGGCGCGCGTGCTCTCGCTCCAGTCGCTCGTCGCCTACGGCCACGTGGGCAATCGCGTCGCGGTCCTCGTACTGGAGCGGCTCGGCGTGGAGGTCGTCGCCGTGCCGACCGCGATCCTCTCCAACCACACCGGCCACCCGACCGCCGCCCGCACGAGCTTCGGCGCCGCGGACGCCGACCGCCTGCTCGAGGGGCTCGAGGAGCTCGGGGTGCTGACGGGGCTCGACGCGATCCTCGTCGGCTACACGGGCTCGGCCGGCGCCGTCGCGACCGCCGCGCGCGCCATCGACCGGGCGCGCGACTCGGCCGCGGGCCTGGTCGTCGTGGTCGACCCGGCGATGGGCGACGAGAAGGGCGGGATGTTCGTGCCGGATGAGGTGGCGGACGCGGTGGCCGCGCTCCTCGTGCCCCGGGCGACGGTCCTCGTGCCGAACCGGTACGAGTGCGCACTCCTCGCCGGCCTCGTCGCCGGGCGGGCGCCGGGCGGGGGAGGGATCGCGACGCCGGTCGAGGCGGCGGAGGCCCTGCGCGCGGCCGGTCCCGCGAGCGTCGTCCTCACGAGCGCCGGGGACGATCCCGACGAGGTCGCCGTCGTCGTCGTCGACGAGGAGGGCGCGGCGGTGATCGCGACCCCCCGGCTCCCCGTGGCGGTGGGCGGGGCGGGAGACCTCCTGGCCGCCGTCCTGACCGTCGGGATCGTCGAGGGACGGAGCGTCCGGGCGGCGGCGCGGGCGGCGGTGGACGCGACCGCCGCGGTCCTCGCCGCGACCGTCGCCCGAGGAGGCCGCGAGCTCGCCCTCGTGGCCGCGCAGGACGCCCTCGCCGATCCGCCGCGCGCCTCGCGGCTCTCGGTCCTGGGAACCCGGTCCTAGGCGAGGGCGACGGAGGCGAGCGCGTCGATCCGCTTGACGATCAGCTCGGCCTCCGGCTCGTGCTCGGGCTTCATGAGGACGGAGCGGAGGATCGTCGTCGACGGGGCGTCGGCCGTCAGGCCGGGCCGGCGGCGGGCCAGCCAATCGCTCGCCACGGAGAGCTTCGCCAGGTGGAGGCCCGCGTCGGCGGCGAGCTCGAAGATGGTCTCGCTGGCGGCCGAGATCGCGGTCGCGGTGGTCGCGGCGGGGACCATGCAGACCACGTCGAGGTCGGGCGGCAGGAGCAGGTCGATGGCGGTCGCGGCGTCGAGCGCCGCCGCGGCCGCGAGGGCGGCGCGCCGGGCGCCGGCGACGTGCGCACCGAGGCCGTCCTCGTCGAGGGGAAGCGCCTGCAGGGTCGCCCACAGCGCGGCGGCGGCGGCGCCGGGGCGCGAGCACTCGAGGCTGATCTCGCCGAGGTGGCGGTCCTCGCCGGTGAAGTAGGTGTACGGCGAGGCGTGGACGAAGTGCCGGGCGACCCGCGGGTCGGCGAAGAGGACGGCGCCGCAGCCGTAGGGCTGGAGCCCGTGCTTGTGGGGGTCGACCACGACCGAGTCGGCCCGGCCCACCGCGGCGAAGGTCCCGGCGTCGAGGCCGAGGCCGGACCCGGGGCCGGCGACGAGCGTGAAGAACCCGCCGTAGGCGGCGTCGACGTGGAGGCGGACGCCGAACGTGCAGAGGTCGGCGATCGCGGCGATCGGGTCGAGCGCGCCGAGGCTGGTCGTCCCGAGGGTGGCGACGACGGTCCCGACGTTGCCCCGCCCGAGGCGGTCGGCGAGCGCGGCGAGGTCGAGGCGCCCGGCGTCGTCCTCGGGCACGCTCTCGTGCTCGACGCCGAGCAGGTCGCACATCCGAGCGTGGGTGTAGTGGGCGTTCTCGCCGTGGAGGACGACGGCGCCGGGTCGCTCCTCCCGGGCGACGAAGAGCGCCTCCAGGTTGGCGATCGTGCCCGACGCGCTGAGATGGCCGAGCGGCTGGCGGAGCCCGAACATCGAGCCCAGCGCGTCGACGACCTCGTTCTCCATCCGGGCCGTCGCCGGCCCCCCCTCGAGCGCGTGGTTGTTCGGGTTGAGGAGCATCGTGGTCGCGTAGGCGGCCCAGGCCACGGGATGCGGCGGCTTCAGCATCTGCCCGGCGTAGCGGGCCTCGCCGTACGGATAGGTGTCGGCGAGCCGCTCGACCAGCGACTCGATCGCCCCGAGCCCCGCCTCGTCGAGCCCGGCGAGCCCCGAGAGCGCGCGGGCCCGCTCGCGGACCGTCTCCAGCTCGGGAGCGGAGAGAAGCGACACGGCGAGGATCGTACGCCACCGGCAGTGCGGAATTCGTGGTTACATGAGGAGCGGCACGGCGAATGCGGGGCACGCCTCGTCCGCCCGGGCCCGAACACCGAGACCACGCGCCGCCGTGCGGCACCCCGAGAAGGACACATGAAGGCTGCCTCCACCATCGACGTCAGGCCCGTGGTGCCCGACGAGCTCGCCGGCCTCCTGCGCCTCGCCAAGAACCTGCGCTGGACGTGGAAGCGGGACGTCCAGGACCTGTTCGCGCAGCTCGACCCCCGCCTCTGGGTCGAGACCCGCGGCGATCCCCTCGCCGTGCTCCGGCGAATGCCGCAGGAGCGCCTGGCCGAGCTCGCCCGCGACGAGGGCTTCCGTGGCTGGGTCGGCGACCTCGACCGCGAGCTCCAGGCGCACCTGGCCGAGATCCCGACCCAGGCGCCGGACGGCCCCCGGCTCGTCGCCTACTTCTCGCCGGAGTTCGGCGTCTCCTCGACCCTTCCGCAGTACTCCGGCGGCCTCGGGATCCTGGCCGGCGATCACCTGAAGGCGGCGTCGGACCTCGGCGTGCCGCTCGTCGCCGTCGGCCTGCTCTACGGGCACGGCTACTTCCGCCAGTCGCTCTCCGCCGACGGCCGCCAGCAGGAAGACTACGCTCGGCTGCACGCGGGCGAGCTGCCGCTCGACCTCGTGCTCGACGACGACCACCGGCCGGTGACCGTGGAGATCGGGCTGCCGACGACGACGATCCTCGCCCGGATCTGGCGGGCGCAGGTCGGCCGCGTCCCCCTGCTCCTCCTCGACACGGACGTGGAGGAGAACGACGAGGAGGGGCGGACGATCACGGACCGCCTCTACGGCGGGTCCGTCGAGCACCGGCTGAAGCAGGAGATCCTCCTCGGGGTCGGCGGCGTCCGCGCGCTCGACGCGTGCGGCTACGACCCCGAGGTCTTCCACATGAACGAGGGGCACGCCGGCTTCCTCGGGCTCGAGCGGATGAGCCGGCTGATCCGCCGCGGCATCGATCGCGACGCGGCGCTGACCGCCGTCCGCGCGGCCACCGTGTTCACGACGCACACGCCGGTTCCGGCCGGCATCGACCGGTTCGCCGTCGACCTGATCGAGCGCTTCGTCTGCTCGTCCGAGCTCGGCCTCGGGCTGCCGAGCTCGTTCGTCCTGCCGCTCGGACGCGAGCCGGCCGAGGAGGGCGTCCAGCAGGTCTTCAACATGGCCTGCATGGGCCTGCGCCTGGGGCAGCGCGCCAACGGCGTCTCCGCCCTCCACGGCGTGGTCTCCCGGCAGATGTTCGCGAGCCTCTGGCCCGGATTCGAGGCGCGCGAGGCGCCGATCGGCCACATCACGAACGGGGTCCACGCGGGAACCTGGATGTCCGTCGAGTCCGCCTCCCTGTTCGGACGGCACCTCGGCTCGATCGACTCGACCGACCCCGCGGTCTGGGAGCGGATCCGCTCCGTCCCCGACGAGGAGATCTGGTCCGTCCGCCGGCAGTCGCGGCAGCGCCTCGTGACCGACGTCCGGCGGCGGGTCCGCGAGGCGTGGGCGGAGCGGGGCGCGCACGAGAAGCAGCTCGGCTGGGTCGAGTCCGTCCTCGATCCGGACGTGCTGACGATCGGGTTCGCCCGCCGCGTGCCGTCCTACAAGCGCCTGACGCTGATCCTGCGCGAGCGCGAACGCCTGGTCCGGCTCCTCCTCGACGCGGACCGGCCGGTCCAGTTCGTGATCGCGGGCAAGGCCCACCCGGCCGACGAGCTCGGCAAGCACCTGATCTCCGAGCTCGTGAACTTCGCGGCCGATCCGAAGGTGCGCCACCGGATCACGTTCCTCCCCGACTACGACATGACGATGGCCGCGACGCTCGTCGCCGGGGTCGACGTCTGGCTGAACAATCCCCTCCGTCCCCTACGAGGCCTGCGGCACCTCCGGGATGAAGGCGGCGCTGAACGGCGTGCTCAACCTCTCCATCCTCGACGGCTGGTGGGACGAGCTGTACGACGGCCGCAACGGCTGGGCGATCCCCTCGGCGGACGACGGGTCCCTCGACGCCGACGCCCGCGACGCGGCCGAGGCCGCGGCGATCCTCGACCTGCTCGAGAACACGATCCGGCCGCTCTTCTACGAGCGCCCGGACGGCCTCGCCCGGGGCTGGATCGACCAGGTCAAGCACTGCATCGCCACGCTCGGACCGGCGGTGCAGGCGACGCGCATGCTCTCCGACTACGTCTCGGAGCTGTACACGCCCGCCGCCCGCGCCTGGCGCTCGATCGCCGAGGACGACTTCGCGGGCGCGCGCTCGCTGGCCGCCTACGCGGAGCGGGCGCGCAAGGAGTTCCCGGGCGTCTCGATCGCCTCCGGCACGAACGGGGTGACGGAGCTCGACCGCGGCCAGCTGGTGCCGGTCGCCGCGGAGGTCGGCCTCGGCTCGCTCGCCCCGGAGGACGTGCTCGTGCAGGTCGCCTACGGGCCGGTCGACGACGACGGGGAGATCTCGGAGCCGACCCTGGCGAGCCTGGAGCCGGTGGGCGCGCCGACCGGCGGCGCGCAGCGCTACGCGACCGCGCTGCCGCTCCACGACGGCGGCCGCTTCGGCTACACGGTGCGGGTGATCCCCTACCACGCGGGCCTCTCGGCGCCGAGCGAGCTCGGTCTCGTCTCCTGGTCGTAGGCCGCTGGCCCGTCCGCCGGGCGCCCGACGCGGAGCGGCCGCGGCCCGGCCTCAGCCGCGGATCGCCTGGGGGTAGGAGAAGACGGCGTCCGGGTCGACGGCCCGCTTGATCGTCCGCAGGCGCGGCAGGTTCCCGTCGTAGTAGGCGCGCAGCGGAGACCCGAGGGCGGGGTCCATGTAGCCCTGGTAGCAGGCGCCCGTCGTGTAGGGCGCGAGACGGCGCCGCGCGCCGGCCACGAAGCCGATCGCACCGGCCCCGTCGGTGGCGACGTCGCCCGGATACGACAGGTACTGGATCGCCCCGGCGACCTGGCGGTGCGCGAACGCGGTCGCGCGGGGCGGAACGGCGGAGATCGCCCCGCCGTAGGAGTCGATCAGGACGATCCCCGATCGTCCGCCGCGGGCCTCGAGCAGCGCCGCGATCTCCTCCCCCATCGCGAGCGGAGCCGGGCCGCCGAGATAGTCGGAGCCGGCGGCGAACCACTCGCGGCCGATCGTGCCGCCCTGCGAGGCGAGCCGGCACTGAGCGGGCGTGCTGCCCGAGCATCCGGCCCAGCGGCGCTGCAGGTCGAGGTTTCCGGCCGCCGCCGGTGCGGATCGTCGCGCCGGCTGCGCGCAGCGGGGCGAGCACGCCGAGGAGCGCCGCCTCGGTCCCGAGGTACTGCCCGAACGCCGTGAAGGAGGGCCCGGCGGCGCTCGCGCGGGCGGAGAGCAGGCTGGTCAGCGCCCTCGGCGCCGCGGGCGCGAAGGCCGACCAGGCGCGGAGGGCGGCCGGGAAGCGGCTCCATGGCCAGGTGGCGGTGAAGTACGCGCCCGGGGACGCCGGGTACGTGCGCAGGGTGAGCTGGGTGACGACCCCGAAGTTCCCGGCCCCGCCGCCTCGAAGCGCCCAGAACAGGTCCGGATGGGCGGCGGGGGAGGCGACGACGGCGCGGCCGTCGGGCGTCACCACGCGCAGGGCGAGGACGTTGTCGACCGCGAGGCCGAACTGCCGCGCGGCGAGGCCCATCCCGCCGCACAGGACGTGGCCGCCGATCGCCACGGTCGGGCAGGAGCCGGCGGAGATCGTCCGGCCGCGGCGGTCGAGGGACGCGTAGAGGCCGAAGAGGCGCGCGGCCGGCTCGACGAGGAGGCGGCCGTCGGCGCGGAGGTGGTGGCCGGCAAGGTGGGCGAGGTCGCAGACGACGGCGTTCTCGCCGGTCGAGTAGCCGGCGTAGTTGTGGCCGCCGGAGCGGACGACGAGGCGGCAGCCCCGCTCCCTCGCCCAGGTGACCAGTGCCCGGACGTCGCGCTCGTCGAGCGGACGGGCGACCGCCGCCGGGTGGACCCCGTCCCAGCGTTCGTTGAAGACGAGCCGGGCGGCCGCGTAGGCCGTGGAGCCGCGGCGGAGGACGGGCCCGCGGAGGACCCGCTCGAGGGCGTTCAGGTCCGACCGCGTTGGGCGATGGACCACCCCCGCCGCGAGCCCGTCGAGCACGGGCCCCCCGCCGGCGACGGCGAGGCCGGCACCCGCCGCCCGGCCCAGGAAGCTGCGGCGGGTGATCGTCACGGAGCGGATTCTGGCACGGGCGGCCGCGGGGGCCCGGGCTCGCTAGAAGCCGCGGACCCGCGCCTCGCGCAGGGCGGCGCGCGCCGCCGCGTCGCCCGGGACGCCGTGGACCGCGCCCCCGGGGAACGTCGCCGCCGACCCCAGGTAGAGCCCGCGGATCGGCGTCCGGTACGGCGAGAGCCGCGGCGCCGGGCGGAAGATCAGCTGATCGAGCGCGTAGCTGCCGCCGCCGACGTCGCCGCCGACGAGGTTCGCGTTCCGGGCCTCGAGGTCGGCCGGCGCGAGGACGTGACGGGCGAGGATGCGCTCCCGGAAGCCCGGGGCGAAGCGTTCCACCTGCGCCTCGACCCGGTCGACGTGGCGCTCCGTCTCGGCCGGCCCAGTCGACGCCGTCGGGGCGCCGTGCGTGTAGGCCCACGCCGTGTGCTTGCCCGCCGGAGCGCGGGAGGGGTCGGCGACCGACTGCTGGCCGAGCAGGAGGAACGGGCGCTCGGGGAGCCCGACGACCTGGGCCGTGGCGGCGAGCACGTCGTCCTCCGAGCCGCCGACGTGGACGGTGCCGGCGCCGCGGGCCTCCGGCGCCGTCCACGGGATCGGCCCGTCCAGGGCCCAGTCCACCTTCAGCGTCGCCGGCCCATCCGGTAGCGGGTCAGGGCCGAGCGGTAGCGGGACGGCAGCGCGTCGCCGGTCAGGCGGACGAGGGCGCCGGGCAGGATGTCCCCGATCACGAGCGGGGCGGCGATGCGCTCGCCGTCGGCGAGCTCGACGCCCACCACCCGTCCGCGCTCGCAGCCGATCCGGTCGACCCGGGCGCCGGTCCGCACGTCCCGCCCAGCGACGCCAGGTAGGAGGCGAGCGCTCCCGACAGGCCGTCGGCCCCGCCGCCGGGCTCGGCCAGCCCACGGCGTGGCCCATCAGCGCCAGGTAGCCGGCGGCGATGGCGCTGCCGCCGCCCGTCGGCGGAACGTCGCCGTGCATCGCCGCCCCGTAGAGCCACGCGCGCGACCCGGGGCCCGGCGAAGAGCTCGCCGGCGAGGCCGACGGCCGGCATCGAGCGTCAGCCGGCCGAACTCGACGAGGCCACGGGGGCCGAGGGCGAGCAGGAGCCGCGCGGGCCCGCGGAGCGGCGGGAAGCCGCCGAGCATCGTCGCCCGGAGGGCGGGGAACGCGTCCAGGTAGGGTCCGGCGAAGGCGGCCCAGCGCGCGCCGTCGCCCGGCCGCTCCCGGTCGAGGGTGGCCGCGGTCCGCTCGACGTCGCGGTAGAGGGTGACGGCGGTCCCGTCCGGGAGCGGGTGGGCGTAGCAGGCCTCCGGTTGGACCCAGCGCAGGCCGTGGCGGTCGAGCGGCATCCGGGCGAAGACCGGGGAGGCCGCCCCGGCCGGGTAGACGGAGGAGAACGTGTCGTGCCGGAAGCCGGGAAGCGTCAGCTCCTCGGTGCGGACCGCGCCGCCCGGGGAG
This sequence comes from uncultured Thermoleophilia bacterium, assembly GCA_963800515.1. Lineage (GTDB taxonomy): Bacteria > Actinomycetota > Thermoleophilia > Gaiellales > F1-60-MAGs149 > CAWDBC01. Next base: position 123,198 of record CAWDBC010000001.1, on the reverse strand, counting down.
TCGGCGGCCTCGAGGACCGTCACCGCCCGTCCGCCCTCGGCCAGCGCGATCGCGGCCGCCAGTCCGTTCGGACCGGAGCCGATGACGATCGCCTCGCCGGCTCACGCGGCGACCGCCCGGGCGATCTGGTGCAGCATCGACTGGCGCTCGTCGTCGCCGGCGCCCCAGAAGGCCCGCGGCGCGTCGCGGCCGGCCCGCTCGTAGCCCTGCCTGAGGTGCCACGGCATCGGGTCCCAGGTGCCGGCGGCCCGCAGGTAGGCCTGGCCCTCGTGCTCGTAGAGGAGGAGCCGGTTCCGCCCACGGCCCATGAAGTGGCCCTCGTGGGTCGTCAGGTCGAACGCGAGGCGGACGGAGGCGCCCTCGGGCACGGCGCGCGGCTCGCGCCCGCCATGGCCGGCTTCGAGGCCGGCCTCGAGGTCTGCCAGGTAGCCGGCCAGCCCGGCCGGGTCGTCGCTCGAGACGATCCGCGTGATCGTGACGTGGCCGCGGAGCCAGACCGGCGTGCCGGAGGCGGCCCCCGCGACGACCTCGATCTCGAACGTCTGGCCGGCGAGGCCGCCCGTCCGGAGCGGCGTGAACCGCCCGAGCTCGCTCGCGTAGTCGGGCCAGGTCTCCAGGCCGTCCCCAGCGCACCGACGACGGCAGCCGCGTCGGCGACGGCGACGGGCGCGTACGTGTGCCAGGTCTGCTCGGCGATCGGGGCGACCGCCGGCGTGGCCGGTCCGAGGGAGGCGAGGCGCAGCCTGCGCTCGGGCTCGTAGGCGTCGCGGTCGGCCCGCGTCCGGAAGGCGACGCCCCAGGCGCGGCGGTCGGGGTCGGCGTAGGCATCGCCGAACCAGTCGCCGAGGAGGGCGGCGGCGCCCTCGAGCACCTGGTCCGCGTCGAGGACCCCTCGCCGCGACCGGGCCCGGTCGAGGAAGCGCTGGCGGCCGAAGGCCCGGTGGAAGGCGACGACGTCTCCAGCGTGGAGTCGGCGGCCGCCGAGCTCGTGCCAGCGGGTCGTCAGGACCGCCGAGGCGAGCCGGAGCGACTCGATGCGGCGATCCTCCGGGTGGTGCCGGTAGTAGGCGGCGTTCAGGAAGTCGGTGATCCATCCTGCCGCGTCGCGCCCGGCGATCGAGGAGCCGAGCAGACGCGCGGTCCGGAGCGGCGGCGAGCCGGAGAGACGACCGAGGGCGACACCGGCGCCGAACGCGAGCGCGGCCGCCCGGCCGGCCCCGATCCTGGAGTCGCGTGGAGGGAGCCTTGTCCGCTTCCGGGCCGTCGGCATCCGTGCGATTCTGCCAGCCTCCCGACCGGCCGGGTCCGGACCTCGCCCCGCCGGAGTGCGGGCTCCGTTATAGCGGGGATAGCGATTGCTTATGGTAGCCTGCGCCGGTGTCCGCGACCGCAACGCTCACGCACCTGGATGCCCTCGAATCCGAGGCCATCCACGTCATCCGTGAGATCGCCGGGGAGTGCGACCGGCCGGTCCTCCTCTTCTCCGGCGGCAAGGACTCGATCGTCCTCGCCCACCTCGCGGCCCTCGCGTTCGCTCCGGCGAGGGTGCCGTTCCCCCTCCTGCACGTGGACACGGGGCACAACTTCCCCGAGGTGATCGACTTCCGGGACGAGTTCGCGGAGCGTCTCGGCTTCCGCCTCGTCGTCGCCTCCGTCCAGGACTCCATCGACCGCGGGCGCGCGGTCGAGGAGAAGGGCCCGCGGGCGAGCCGCAACCGGATCCAGGCGGTGACGCTCCTCGACGCGATCGAGGAGCACCGGTTCGACGCCGCCTTCGGCGGTGCGCGCCGCGACGAGGAGCGGTCCCGCGCCAAGGAGCGGATCGTCAGCTTCCGCGACGACTTCGGCCAGTGGGATCCCAGGCGCCAGCGGCCCGAGCTCTGGGACCTCTACAACGCGCGGGTCCGGCCGGGCGAGCACGTCCGCGTCTTCCCGCTCTCCAACTGGACCGAGCTCGACGTGTGGCGCTACATCGAGCTCCGCGAGATCGAGCTGCCGAGCATCTACTTCGCCCATGAGCGGGCCGTGTTCGAGCGCGACGGCATGCTCTACGCCGACTCGCCCCTGCTGCCCCGCCAACCGCACGAGGACGTGTTCCCCGAATGGGTCCGGTACCGCACGGTCGGCGACATCGTCGTCACCGGCGCGGTGCGCTCCACGGCCGTCGAGATCGGCGACGTGATCGCCGAGATCGCGGCGACCCGCGTCACCGAGCGGGGCCAGACCCGGGCGGACGATCGGACCACCGAGGCTGCGATGGAAGATCGCAAGCGCGAGGGGTACTTCTAGTGGCCCGGTCGGCCGTCGCGTGAGCCGCGGGCGGGCGGGCGCGCTGCCCGGGCGCGCCCCGGCCCGGGATCCGGAGAACTGAGGATGGAATTGCTCATGGATGCGCCGCACACCCTCGAGGCGAGCGGCGAGGTCGTCCGGGTCGCCACGGCCGGCTCGGTCGACGACGGCAAGTCGACGCTGATCGGCCGCCTGCTCTACGACTCGAAGTCGCTCCTCTCCGACCACGTCGAGGCGGTGGAGCGGACGTCCGCCGGGCGCGGCGACGGCTACCTCGACCTCTCGCTCGTCACCGACGGCCTCCGGGCGGAGCGCGAGCAGGGGATCACGATCGACGTCGCCTACCGCTACTTCCAGACCCCGCGGCGGAGCTTCATCCTCGCCGACACCCCGGGGCACGTCGAGTACACCCGGAACATGGTCACGGGCGCCTCGACGGCCGACGTCGCCGTGATCCTCGTCGACGCCCGCGCCGGAGTCCTCGAGCACACGCGGCGCCATGCGGCGATCTCGGCGCTCCTCGGCATCCGGCACGTGGTGCTGGCGGTCAACAAGATGGACCTGGTCGGCTTCGACGAGACGGTCTTCCGCTCCATCGCGGACGAGTTCACGGCCTGGTTCCGCAAGATCGGCCCTCGCGTCGAGGTCCTCGCCGTGCCGATCTCCGCCCTGCGGGGGACGAACGTCGTCGAGACCGGCCCGGAGACGCGGTGGTACGGGGGGCCGACGGTGCTCGAGTACCTCGAGTCGCTCGACGTCTCGCGGGACCGCAACCACGTCGACCTCCGGCTGCCGATCCAGCTGGTCATCCGTCCGCAGGACGAGGACCATCCCGACTATCGCGGGTATGCGGGCCGGATCGCGTCGGGCGACTGGCGGGTCGGCGACGAGGTCGTGGTCCTGCCGAGCGGCCGCCGCTCGAGCGTGGCCGGAATCGTGATCAACGGGGAGGACGTTCCCGCGGCCGGCCCTCGGCAATCGGTGACGATCCGGCTCGCCGACGATGTCGACGCCTCGCGCGGCGACGTGATCGCCGGCGGCGAGACGAGCCCGGCCGTCGTCCGGGAGCTCGATGCCCTCGTCTGCTGGATGGGCGAGCGCCCCCTCGAGGAGGGGGGCCGGTACCTGGTCAAGCACGGCGCGCGGACCGTGCGGGCGATCGTCGACGCCGTCTCCGACCGGATCGACGTCAACACCCTCGACGGGGACCCGACGGTGTCCGCCCTCGCGATGAACGACCTCGGCCACGTCCGGTTCCGGCTCGGCGCGCCGCTCGTCGTCGATCCGTACGCGCGGAACCGGGTGACCGGGGCATTCGTGGTGATCGACGACGCGACGAACGACACGGTCGGCGCCGGGCTCGTCGGAGCCGCTTCGGGCCCGCGCCCGTCAGCCGGGTAGCCACCCCTCGCCGCATCGGGCGGCGATCGTCGGCGGGAAGGCGGCGTAGGCCTCCCGCGGCTCGGTCGTCTCGACGCGCACGCCGGCGCCGGCGGCGATCGCGCGCTCGTCCACCGGATAGACGATGGCGGCGTCCGGCCGCCGCGCGCCGACCATGACGACGAGGGATGGCCCGTCGCCCGCGCCGAGCAGGACGTGCGGCGTCCCGGCGGCGAGGTGGACGTAGTCCCACGCCTCGAGCGCCCGCTCCTCGCCCTCGACGATCAGGGTGCAGCGTCCGGAGACCACGAGGTAGCCCTCCTGCGCCGACTCGGCGTGGTAGTAGCCGTTCGGCTCTCCGGGCTCCAGGCGGTGGATGTTGAGGCCGAAGTCGGGGAACTCCGCCGCGCGCGTCTCGAAGCCGACCGAGCGCCCGTAGCCCTCGACCGTGTCCCAGGGGGCGTCCCGGGCGTTGAGCACGAACCAGCCCGGCCCCGTCGGGACCATGCCCGTCGGCGTCTCCTCCAGCTCCGCGGGACGGCTCCCGGGAATCGTCTCGGTCATCGTCGGCTCCTCGGTCGGCGCTCGCTCTGGTGGACGCGCACGACCGCAGCATTGCGGTTCCGCTCTCTCCCGGGCTCGCACCGTGGTCCGCCCGCGGGGGGTGGGCCTCACGCCCGGACGGGCGCGCCGATCCTCCTCTAGAGTGGGAGGCAGGAGCGAGCATGGTCGACCACGCCGTCATCCCCCGTCCCGTCGCGACCTCGATGCTCGCAGCCTCGGCGCGGCTCCGGGACGGCCGGGAGTCCCTGGCCGAGCTCGCCTACGGACGGATCCGCGAGATGATCATCGCCCTCGAGCTGGCGCCCGCCTCGCTGATCGACGAGCGGGCGCTCGCCGGCCGGATCGGGCTCGGGCTGACGCCGGTGCGCCAGGCGCTGCGGCGGCTCGAGTGGGAGAACTTCGTCGTCATCCTGCCGCGCCGCGGCACCCTCGTGGCGGACATGAACCGGGAGGACCTGGGGCGCATCTTCGAGCTCCGCAGCGAGCTCGAGAGCCTCGCGGCCCGCCTCGCCGCCGCCAATGCCCGCCCCGACGACCTGCGTGGCATGCGCGCCCTCATTGCGGAGACGGAGGCGGAGCTCGCGAGCGGACGGGACGACCACCGCCGGCTGATCGGGCTCGACCGCGAGCTGCACCGCGCGGTCGCCCGCGCCTCGGCCAACCACATGCTCGAGCGCACGGTCGAGTGGCTCTACGGACACGTCCTCCGGCTCTGGAACGTCTCCCTGGACGAGGTGGTCGGGCTGCCCGCGGCGGTCGGCGACCACGGCGCCCTCGTCGACGCGATCACCCAGGGCGACGGCGAACGGGCCGCCGAGGTCATGCGCCGCCACGTCGAGCACTTCCAGGCCGCGTTCTCGCGGATCTAGTGCCGCCCCCGGACCTCGGCGATCGCCCGAGGGCCCGTCCGTCCCGCACCGCCGCGCCGTCCGTCTCCACGTCGGACCCGGGCGGCCCGGTCGCGCCGACGGACGCACCACCGCGTCCACGGGGGGTCGCGCCGAAGGCCCGGGCGCCGATACTCCTGCGGCATGGAGCCGCCCGCCGTCCTCGTCGTTGCCGCGACCTCGTTCGAGCTCGAGTGGGTGCCGGAAGAGGCCGCCGCGCTCGTCTGCGGCATCGGGCCGGTGGAGGCGGCCGCGTCCGTGGCCGCGTCCCTGGCGCGGCGCGCGCCCAGCGCGGTCCTCCACGTCGGGATCGCCGGCGCCCGGCGAGGCGGCGCCGCCGGGCTCGGCGAGCCGGTGATCGGGAGCGGGAGCGTCTACGCCGATCTCGCCGCCCGCTTCCCCGGCCTCGTCGGGCGCTGCGAGGCGGACGCGGCGCTCCTCGAGCGGGTGCGCCGCGCGCTGCCCGGCGCCGCCTGCGCTCGCATCGCGACGAGCGCGGCCGTCGGCGGAGCGGCGGAGGCCGAGGTGGAGGCGATGGAGGGGTTCGGCGTCCTCCGGGCCTGCGCGCTCGCCGGCGTGCCGGCCATCGAGGTGCGCACGATCTCCAACTGGATCGGCGAGGAGGACCGGAGCCGCTGGGAGATCCCCCGCGCGCTCCGGCGGCTCGGCGAGATCGGCCCGGAGCTCCTGCTTGCCGTCGCACCGCCGGGTCTGTAACAGTTACCGCAGACACGGTGGGACATCGTCGAGCACGCCCGCCGGCGAGGCCTCCCGGCGCATCACGGGAAACGGACGGAAAGGGAAGGCTCCTTCGGATGAACGGGATCCAGATCCAGGGTGTGAGGAAGGTCTACCCGAACGGCTTCGAGGCGGTCAAGGGGATCGACCTCGATATCGCCGGGGGCGAGTTCATGGTCCTCGTCGGCCCGTCCGGCTGCGGCAAGTCGACGCTCCTGCGGATGATCGCGGGGCTCGAGGAGATCTCGGAGGGCACGCTCCTGATCGACGGCAACGACGTCACCGACGTCGCGCCGCGCCAGCGCGACATCGCGATGGTCTTCCAGAACTACGCCCTCTATCCGCACATGAGCGTCCGGGACAACCTCGGCTTCGGTCTCAAGCTGCGGCGCACGGACAAGACCGAGATCAAGCGCCGCGTCGACGAGGTGGCCGCGATGCTGGGCCTCGAGCCGATGCTCGACCGCAAGCCCGCCGCCCTCTCCGGCGGCCAGCGCCAGCGGGTCGCGATCGGCCGCGCGATCGTGCGGGAGCCCAAGGCGTTCCTGATGGACGAGCCGCTCTCGAACCTCGACGCCAAGCTGCGGGTGACCATGCGCGCGGAGCTGGCGCGCCTGCACGGGCGCCTCGGGGTGACGACGGTCTACGTCACCCACGACCAGGTCGAGGCGATGACGCTCGGCCAGCGCGTCGCGGTCATGCGCGACGGCGTGCTCCAGCAGTGCGACACGCCCCAGGAGCTCTTCGACCACCCGGCCAACCTGTTCGTCGCCGCCTTCATCGGCTCGCCGTCGATGAACCTCGTCCAGGCGACGATCTCGGGCGACAAGGTGACGTTCGCCGACCACGTGCTGACGCTGCCGTCCGGCTCCTCGATGATCGGACAGGACGGCGACGTCATCCTCGGCATCCGGCCGACGAACTTCGAGTACCGCACCTCCTCGACCGATCAGGGGATGCCGACGATGACGGTCACCGCCGACGTCCTCGAGGAGCTCGGCGCCGACACCAACGTGATCTTCTCGGTCGCCGCCCCGCCGGTCCGGACGGATGCCGTCGCCGCCGCGGCCGACGTGGACGACGCGAGCGACGCCCAGCTGATCGCCGACGACACGAAGACGGCGTTCACCGCGCGCGTCGACGGCCGCCACGCGATCCACGTCGGCGAGTCGATCGAGCTCGCCGTCGACACGGCGCGGCTCCACTTCTTCGACGTGGCCACCGGCACCGTGCTCGGCGACCCCATCGTCGGCACGCACGCGCCGGTCTCCGTCTGACGCACACCGAGCACGACGAGCGGCCGGCGCCCCCTGGCCCCGGCCGCTCGTCCGGTGCGTCGGCTAGACCGGGACCCCGGCGACGCGGGCCGCGCGGGCGAGCATCTCCTCGAGGTCGCCGAGCAGGTCGTCGACGTGCTCGATGCCGACGGAGAGCCGGATCAGGTCCTCCGGGATCTCGAAGCCGGAGCCGGCGAGCGAGGCGTGGGTCATCGAGGCGGGGTGCTCGACCAGGCTCTCGACCCCGCCGAGGCTCTCGGCCATGGACCAGAGCCCCGTCTGCTCGAGCAGCGGCGAGGGCGGCGGCGCGCCCGCCGCGGACGCGGAAGGAGACCATCCCGCCGTACTCGCGCATCTGCCGGTCGGCGATCTCGTGCTGGGGGTGGGTCTCGAGGCCGGGGTAGAACACCTCGGCGACGACGTTCGCGCCCTCGAGGAAGGCGGTCACCGCGTGGGCGTTCTCGCAGTGCTGTCGCATCCGTACGGCGAGCGTCTTGATCCCGCGCAGGACGAGGAAGCAGTCGAGTGGCCCGGGCACGCCGCCCATGGCGTTCTGGAGGAAGCGCAGCCGCCCGGCGAGCTCGGGATCGGAGGTGACGACCGCCCCGCCGATGACGTCCGAGTGGCCGCCGAGGTACTTCGTCGTCGAGTGGACGACGGCGTCGGCGCCGAGGGTGAGCGGGGTCTGGAGGTAGGGCGAGGCGAACGTGTTGTCGACGACGACGCGCGCCCCGGCGTCGTGGGCGAGCTCGCTGATCCGCTCGATGTCGAGCACCTTCAGGAGCGGGTTCGTCGGCGTCTCCAGCCAGACCAGGTCCGCGCCCGCGCCCAGCCCCTCCGCCAGCTCCTGCTCGTCGGCGAGGTCGGCGAACGAGACCTCGTAGCCCTGCTCGCGCAGCACCTTCGTCAGGATCCGGTACGTCCCGCCGTAGACGTCGTCGACGGCGAGGATCCGCGTCCCCACCGGCCGGCTCTGGACGAGGGCCGCGATGGCGGCCATGCCGCTCGAGAAGGCGATCCCGTCGGTGCCGTGCTCGAGCTCGGCGAGGCAGGCCTCGAGCGCGGTGCGCGTGGGGTTGATCGTCCGCGCGTAGTCGTGGCCCTCGCGGAGGTTGCCGACCCCGTCCTGGACGTACGTGGAGGTGAGGTAGACCGGCACGTTGACCGCTCCGGTGCGCGCGTCGGGCTCCTGCCCGGCGTGGATGGCGGCGGTGTCGATGTGCACGAGAGACGCACTCCTATCGGACGGCTAGCGGCTGTGAGCGAGGTACTCGAGGAGGTCGGAGCGGGTGATCACGCCGACCGGGCGGGACCCCTCGGCGACGACGACGGCGGGGCGGTCCTGGAGGTCGCCGTAGACCTCGTCGGCCGAGACGCCGGCGACCACGACGGCGAGCGGCGGGGCCATGGCGGTGACGATCGGCTCGCCGAGGGCGTCGCGATCACGGAAGACGCGGTCGAGGAGGTCGCGCTCGTGGATCGAGCCGACGATGCTCCCGAGCTCCGGGTCGGCCGGATCGGTGCCGGCCCGGAGGACCGGCATCTGGGAGATCCCGTACCGCTGCAGGAGGTCGATCGCCTCGCCCACGCGGTGGCCGCCGTCGATCGCGACGAAGGCCGGCGTGTCGGGCGACTCGCCCGCCTTCGAGCGAAGGAGCGCCGAGACGGTCGGCGCGTCGCGCGCGGTCTCCAGGAGCCCGTTCTCGCGCATCCACGCGTCGTCGAAGATCTTCGAGAGGTAGGGCCGGCCGCCGTCGGGCAGGATCACGAGCACGGTCTCGTCCTCCGGCCGCTCGCCCGCCACGGCGACGGCCGCGTGCAGGGCCATGCCGCACGAGCCGCCGAGCAGGATCCCCTCCTCGCGGGCCGCCCTCCGCGTCATCTGGAACGCCTGCCGATCGGAGACGGAGATCCAGCGATCGACCGACGCCGGGTCGAAGGTCGCCGGCCAGAAATCCTCCCCGACCCCCTCGGTCAGGTAGGGCCGGACCTCGGGGGAGTTGTAGATCGAGCCCTCCGGGTCGGCGCCGACGACGGTCAGGCCGGGTCGTCGCTCGCGGAGGTAGCGCGTGATGCCGGTGACGGTCCCTCCCGTGCCGACGCCGGCGACGAGGACGTCGAGCTCGTCGCCGAGGGCCTCCCAGATCTCCGGACCCGTCGTGGCGTAATGGGCCGCCGGGTTCGCCGGGTTGGAGTACTGGTCGGGCTTCCACGCCCCCGGCAGCTCCTCCGCCAGGCGGCGGGACACCGAGTAGTAGCTCGACGGGTCGTCGGGGTCGACGTTGGTCGGGCAGACCACGACCTCCGCCCCGAACGCCCGCAGGGTGTTGATCTTCTCCCGGGACATCTTGTCCGGCATCACGAAGACGCAGCGGTAGCCGCGCTGGGCGGCGACCATCGCGAGGCCGATGCCGGTGTTGCCGCTCGTGGGCTCCACGATGGTGCCGCCGGGCACGAGCCGGCCGCTCCGCTCGGCCTCCTCGATCATCGGCAGGCCGATCCGGTCCTTGATCGATCCGCCGGGGTTCAGGTACTCGAGCTTGGCGAGCAGGCGGGCGCCCCCGGCCGGCCGGAGGCGCGGGAGCTCCACGATCGGCGTCCCGCCGACCAGGTCGATCACCGTGCCGAATGCTCGCAAGGCCGTCTGCTCCCTGCCCCTCCGGGCGTCGCTAGAGCGCAGATCGTATCGGCCTACCCGGGACGGGGAGGAGGGGCCCCACCCCTAGGTTCCGGCGGCCGAAAGTTCAGGGGTGAGGATCAGGGGGCGGCCCCGATGCGGAACGGGTCCTCGTCCGCCACCGTGGAGCCCATGCCGACACGATCCTCCCGCAGCCGCCTCGCCCTTCCCCCGACGGACGTCGAGCCGACGGTCGCGCCGGCAGCTCCCGGCCGCGCTCGCGACCTCCTCCGGCGGGCGCGGGTGGGTGCGCTGGCCGTCACGGCCGTCCTGCCGCTCGTCGCCTTCGCGGGCGCCGCGCGCGCCGACTCGCCCGTCCCCCGCCAGGCGCCCTCCGCCCCGGCCGCCGCCGCGGCCGGCCGGGCCGGGGAGCGGTCGCTTCCGCGGGAGGGCGCCACAGGTCCGCTCCTCCGCCTTCCGGCGCTTCCGGCGCTCGGGCCGGCCCACCGCGGGGCGTGATCGGCGGAAGCGATCTGTAAGGATCGTGTCCGGGTTTTCGCCCGCGCCGCATCCCGCTGTCGCGGGCCGCGGCGTCCGGTACCATGGGACCTCCTCAGCGACCCGCGAGGGCGCCCGATCGGGAGAGGGATCTCCATACCACTGCCCGCCACCTCCCGCCTCCACGCGGATCATCGCCCGACCTTCGCCGCGCGGCTCGCCCGCGTCGTGCTCGCCCTGGCCGTCCTCGTCGTGCTCGCGGCGGCGGCTGCGGCGCGGCCGCCGGAGGCCCGCTCGGCGACCATCTACTGGGGCGCCTACATCAAGGGCGACACGTTCGGCTTCGACGACGCGCCGTTCGATCCCCGCACCGTGAACGCCTTCGAGTCGGACGCCGGCAAGGGCGTCTCGATCATCCATTGGGGCCAGCCCTGGGTCTGGACGACCCGCGGCGGCTATCAGCCGTTTCCCCGCGCAGCCGCCGAGAGCGTGCGGGTCCACGGGGCGATCCCCATGATCACCTGGACGTCCAACAATCAGGACGCGGGCAACTCGATCAGCCAGCCGAGCTTCCAGCTGGCGCGCATCACCCGGGGCGACCACGACGCGTACATCCGGCAGTGGGCGGACGACGCGAAGGCGTGGGGGTATCCGATCTTCGTGCGCTTCGATCCCGAGATGAACGGCGACTGGTACAACTGGAGCGAGGCGGTCAACGGCAACGCGGACGGGCAGTTCGTGCCCATGTGGCGTCACGTGGTCGACATCTTCCGCCAGGAGGGCGCGACCAACGTGACGTGGGTCTGGGCGCCGAACCGGACGTGGCTCGAGGCGCCGATCTCCCTGGCCGCCCTCTATCCCGGATCCAGCTACGTCGACTGGTCCGGGATCTCCGGCTACAACTGGGGCACGAACCCGGCCAAGGCGAACAACGAGTGGCAGACGTTCGACGAGGTCTTCAAGGACTCCTACCGTGCGCTCCTGCACGTGGCCGTGGGCAAGCCGATCATGATCGCGGAGACGGCATCGAGCGACTTCGGCGGCTCCAAGGCGGCCTGGATCACGGATGCGCTCGGCACGCAGTTGCCCGAGGACTACCCGGCGGTCAAGGCGTTCGTCTGGTTCAACTGGAACGCGCGCCAGGGGAACGGCAGGATGGACTGGGTGATCGAGAGCTCGACCTCCGTGACCACGGCGTTCCGCCGCGGCATCGACTCGAGCTACTACGACGGCTCGAGCTTCTCCGGCCTCTCTCCGCTCCACGAGGTTCCACTTCCGCCGGCCACGAACCCGGCCGGGGGATCCGGCGGCGGCGGCACCGGCGGCGGCGGGACGACCGGCGGCGGGGGCGGTGGCGGTTCCGACGGCGGCGGCGGGACGACGGGCGGAGGCGCGGCCGCCCGCGCCCGAGTGGTCCTGCCCGCCCGGCAGACCCTCCGCTCCGTGCTCCTGCACGGTCTCAGGGTGAAGGTGCTCGCGAACCCGCGAGCCAAGGTCGTCGTCCGCGTCAGGGTCGGCCGGAGCGTCGTCGGGTCGGTCACGCGGCGCCTCGGCGCCGGCGTCCACTCGCTCGTGATCAGGGTGCGCTTCTCGGCCGCGACCCGCCGGCGGCTCGCCACCCGGCCCACGGTGCGGTTCCTCGTCACGGCGAACGCGAGGCGGGCGGTCGCCGTGACGGTCCGCCGCCGCTAGAGGGCGGCGCCCCGGCGCTCGCCGTCCGGGGCCTGGGGCTCGCTCCCGCCCGGGGGCGCGTCCGCCAGGAGGCGCCGGTCGAAGCCGGCGGGGGCGTGGATGTTGAGCAGCCGTGCGGCGGCCTCGCCCGGGTTGGCGAAGGTGTGGTGGACGCCCGGCGGCACCAGCACGAAGGTGCCCACGCTTGCCGTCACCTCGCCGTCGGCGAGCAGGAAGACCACCTCGCCCGAGAGCACGTAGAAGGCGTCGTCCTCGTCGTCGTGCACGTGCGGCTCGGGACCAGGCCGTCCCGGCGCCATCGTGATCAGCGACAGGTTGAAGCGCGGCGTGTCGGCGCTGAGGGCGAGGAACTCCACGTTGCCGACCCGGCGCCCGGTGCCGGGGGCGACGACGACCACGCCGGGCGGATCCGTGCGGTGCACGCGGGGAGTGTACGGCGCGCGCCGTGCCCGGCCACGGCCGCGCGGCGACCGTGTGACACGGCGGCGGCGCGGCGCCGGCAAGCCGGCTCACGGCTCGGCGTGGCCGGTGGCTCGACCTCGCCGCCGAGGCGATCGGCCAGGGCCTGCCGGTGCTAGAGCTCGTCGGTCGCCTCGCGCTCGGCGAGGCGGGCCGCCGAGAGGGCGTGCAGGAACGCGCGGACGCCGGCCTCGGTCAGGCTGGAGGCGACGCCCTCGGCGGCGTGCGGCGAGCCGTCGACGTCCACCGTGACGTGGGCCTCGCAGAGCGCGTCGGACCCGGTCGAGAGCGCCACGACCGAGAAGGCCAGGAGCCGCGCGTTCGTGGAGATGGCGTCGACGACCGCCGAGAGCGCCGCATCGACCGGACCGTCTCCCCGTCCCTCGGCCTCGAGCGGGGCCTGGGAATTGCGCTCGAGCAGCTCGACCCTCGCCCACGCGGGCTCGCCCGTGCGCGTCCGCGTCTCCATGCGCAGGAGCTGGTACTGGTCGGCCGTCGCCCGCAGCCGGTCGTCGACGAGCGCCTCGAGGTCCGCGATCGTGACGGCGGACTTGTGCGCGACGAGCTCCTGGAACGCCTCCCAGATCCGGTCGAGATCGGCCTCCCGCAGGTGGACGAGGCCGCGGCGAGAGAGGGCGGTCGCGAGCTCGCTCCGGGTCGACTCGGGTCCGAGGGCCCGGCCGGACCGCCCCGGACGGGCGAAGCCGGGGGCGACGGTGCCGGGGGGCGGGGCGTCGGGGGCCATCCGATGACGATAGCTCGCACCTGCGGTCCACGGCACCTCCGCGGGCCGTCGGCATCCCCGGCGGGGTCGCTCGCGCCCGCGGGCGGCGGGGCCGGAAACGCGATCGGATACGATGCCGCGGCCTCGGCGGCGTAGCTCAGTTGGTTAGAGCAGCGGAATCATAATCCGCGTGTCGTAGGTTCGAGTCCTACCGCCGCTATGACGTCCCCCGGACGGGCGTCCCCGCCGGGCGTCCGGCCGCTCGGGCGGGACCGTCGCCGGGACCTTCGCGCTCCTCTATGATGCCCTTCCCGGGGTTGCGGCGTGCGCGTCGGCAGCCCCTCGAATGCACATCGAGCCCCTCATGGGGCTCGCAACCGGAGAGCCAAGGAGCAGACACGGTGGCCAAGCCCGGTGTCCGCGTCGCGGTGACGCTCGCCTGCACGGACTGCAAGCGGCGCAACTACCAGACGAAGAAGTCGAAGCGCAACACGCCCGATCGCGTCGAGCTGAAGAAGTTCTGCCCGTTCTGCGGGTCGCACACGGCGCACCGCGAGACGCGCTGAGGCGCGGATGAGCGACCGGACGCACGAGCTCGGCGGATCCGAGGAGAGCGGACAGGCTCCCGACCGCGTGCGGCGCGAGGGGGTGTCCGGCCGGCGCGGCGGTGGCGGTGGGCCGCTCCAGTTCCTGCGCGAGTGCCGGGCGGAGCTCGAGCACGTGCAATGGCCGGACCGGGACGCCCTGGTCCAGGCGACGAGCGTCGTCATCTTCGTCTGTCTGCTCGTCGGCGTCTTCCTGTACGGGGTGGACGAGGTCCTTCGCCGGGCCGCCCACTGGCTGGTCGATCAACAAGCGGGCTAGCCCGCTCCGAAGAGGTCCAATGTTCCGCTGGTACGTCGTCAACACCTATTCCGGTCACGAGAACAAGGTCAAGCACAACCTCGAGCACCGGCGCTCCTCGATGGGGCAGGAGCACGCGATCCGGCGGATCGTCGTGCCCACCGAGCACGTCGTCGAGACGAAGGACGGCCAGTCCGTCTCGGTCGAGAAGCGGGTGCTGCCCGGATACGTGCTCGTGCAGATGGACCTGACGGACGACAGCTGGCACCTCGTCAAGGGCACCCCCGGCGTCACCGGCTTCGTCGGCTCGACGGCCTCCGGCGACCGGATGTCGCGCCCCGTCCCCCTCTCCCAGCCGGAGGTGGACAGGATCCTCCACACCGCCAAGGCGAAGGAGGTCAAGGCCAAGGCCGCGCCCGAGTTCACCCTCGGCCAGCCGGTCAAGGTCACCTCGGGGCCGCTCTCCGACTTCGACGGCGAGATCATCGAGATCAACCCGGAGTCGGGCCGGCTGAAGGTGCACGTCTCGATCTTCGAGCGCCAGGTCCCCGTGGAGCTGACGTTCGACCAGGTGAAGAAGCTCGACTAGGAGACAGGCGACGGCGTCCGCCGTCGCCGGAAGACGTGGGAGCCCGGCCGCGGTCGGGCGCTCGGACCACGAGGAGGCACGAGATGGCCAAGAAGGTCACGAAGATCATCAAGCTCCAGATCCCGGCCGGGCAGGCGAACCCCGCCCCGCCCGTCGGCCCCGCCCTGGGCCAGCACGGGGTCAACATCATGGAGTTCTGCAAGGCGTTCAACGCGCAGTCGGCGAGCCTGCCCCAGGGCCGCACGACGCCGGTCGAGATCAGCGTGTTCGAGGATCGCTCGTTCACGTTCATCATGAAGACGCCCCCGGCCGCGGTCTTGATCAAGGAGGCCCTCGGCATCACGTCGGGCTCCGCCGTGCCGCACCGGGAGAAGGTGGGCACGTTGACGACCGCGCAGCTCCGCGAGATCGCGGAGACGAAGATGCCCGACCTGAACGCTCACGACATCGAGGCCGCGATGAAGACCGTCGCCGGCACGGCCCGCAACATGGGCGTGGAGGTGGAGGCCTGATGGCCGGCAAGCAGCACAAGGCCGCCAAGGCGAGGGTGGACCGCGAGCACCAGTACGAGCCGGCCGAGGCCGTCGCCCTCCTCAAGGAGCTCGGCACCGCGAAGTTCGACGAGACCGTCGAGGTCCACTTCCGCCTCGGCGTCAACGTCCGTCACGCCGACCAGCAGCTCCGCGGCACGATCATGCTGCCGCACGGCACGGGTCGGACCGCCACGGTCGCCGTCTTCGCCCAGGGCGACAAGGCGCGCGAGGCGGAGGAGGCGGGAGCGGACATCGTGGGCGGCGACGACCTCGCCAAGCGCATCCAGGAGGGCTTCACGGACTTCGACGTGGCGATCGCGACGCCCGACATGATGGTCGTCGTCGGCCGGCTCGGCCGGATCCTCGGCCCCCAGGGCAAGATGCCGAACCCGAAGACGGGGACGGTGACCATGGACGTCGCCAAGGCGATCCAGGAGGTCAAGGCGGGCAAGATCGAGTACCGCACGGACCGCACGGGGATCGTCCACGTCCCGCTGGGCAAGAAGTCGTTCGGCACCCGGGCGCTCGTCGAGAACTACGCGTCGGTGCTCGAGGAGATCCTGCGCGCCAAGCCGTCTTCGGCCAAGGGTCGCTTCCTGAAGACGATCACGCTCTCGTCGACGATGGGTCCCGGCCTCCGCCTGGACACGACGCGCACGCGCGATCTCCTGGAGGGCGTCGAGGCCGCCTGAGGTCCGCCCGGTCTGCTGCCATCCGCGGCGGCCCGACGGGCAACGGCGGTACGCTGCCGCCTCACGATCACAAGCGTTCGTCGCCGAAGACCGCAGGCACCCCGGCTTCCGGGGAGAAGTCCAGCGCAGGTGGCGCGCGTGGGTCCGATTCCCGCCCGGCGCTCCGCGTCCGGCCTCTCGAGCCCGCGCCCGCCTCCACGGCGGGCGCGTCGACGCTCCAGAGGAGGTGAACTGAATCCATGCAGAAATCCGAGAAGACGGAGATCATCGAGGAGCTCGCCGGCCAGATCGGCGGGGCCACGTCGATGATCGTCGCCGACTACCGCGGCCTCTCCGTCGCGCAGATCACGAAGATCCGCGCCGACCTGAAGGCGTCGGACGCGACCCTCGTCGTGTCCAAGAACACGCTCGCCCGCGTCGCGGCCGAGCGCTCGGGCGCCGACGACCTCGTGGCCTTCCTCAAGGGCCCGTCGGCCATCGCCTTCGTCCGCGGCGACGTCGCCGCGGCGGCGAAGACGCTGACCGAGGCGGCGACCTCGACGCGGATCCTCCGGGTCCGCGGGGCCGTCGTCGACGGCCGGCCGTTCGACGCCGCCGACGTCACGGCGATCGCGAGGCTGCCCACGCGGGACGTCCTCGTCGCGCAGGTCGTCCGCGGCATCGCCGCCCCGATCTCCGGGCTCGTCGGCACGCTCGCGGCGGTCCCGCGCGGGCTCGTCGTCGCGCTCGAGCAGGTGCGCCAGCAGAAGGAAGCCGCCTAGCGGCCGTCGGCTCCGCGCCGACCCCCGACCATTCCGATCGAAGGACGAAAGAACCCATCATGGCTCTCACCAAGGATCAGTTGATCGACGAGATCAAGGGCATGACCGTGCTCGACCTCGCCGACCTCGTGAAGGCGCTCGAGGAGGAGTTCGGCGTCTCCGCCGCGGCCGCTCCCGTCGCCGTCGCGGGGCCGGGCGGCGGCGGCGAGGCCGTCGTCGAGGAGGCCGAGCAGACCGAGTTCGACGTGATCATCACGGCGGCCGGCTCCTCCAAGATCGCCGTCATCAAGGTCATTCGGGCCGCGACCGGCCTGGGCCTCAAGGAGGCCAAGGACGTCGCCGACGCGGCGCCCAAGGCCGTCAAGGAGGGCGTCTCCCGCGAGGAGGCCGACAAGCTGAAGGCCGACCTCGAAGAGGCCGGCGCGTCGGTCGAGATCAAGTAGCTCCCGCGCCTCCCGGTACGCGAACGAGGCGAAGGCCCCGCTCCGGCGGGGCCTTCGCTCGTTTCGGGCGGCGACGAGGGTCAGCGCACGCGCATGCCCGCCGTGGGATCCCAGTGGAGCGGCGAGGCGTACTTCCGGAGCGGTGCCTCGGGGACGTGGCCGATCCGGACCCCGTACTTCCAACCGGGCGGGCAGATCGCCACGAACCGCGCGTAGCCGCCGGTGCCGCCGCCGAACTTCGGATAGCCGATCTCGATCAGGGCGCCGGTCTCCGGCACCTTGTCGAGGTTCGTCGACGCCCTCGGCCTGGGCGTAGCCGTGGTGCATCAGCCACGCCTCCGCCGCGAGCGTCGGCGTCGAGTCCGTGTCGAGCGGCTCGTGGCCGTGGAAGAGGATGTGCCGCTTCGAGCTGGAGGAACTTAGACGGCCGCCAGGGTGACGCCGGGGAACCCGGGTCGAGCGGCCGAGAGCTCCGGGTCCGGCCAGCGCTTCGACCAGTCCGAGCGGACCATGACGACGCTCCCGGCCGGGATCCGCCCGTGTCGGCGCTCCCAGGCCCTGATGTCCGAGACCCGCATCTGCGTAGTTGAAGTCCTTCTTGACCTGCGGCACGATCGAGATCACCACGAGCGGCCGGACCGCGAACGTCGCCGGGAGCTCGTCGATCGACGCGTACTCCGGGGCCCAGTGGGCCGGCGGATCGAGCTG
The DNA here is from genome assembly GCA_963800515.1 of uncultured Thermoleophilia bacterium. Lineage (GTDB taxonomy): Bacteria > Actinomycetota > Thermoleophilia > Gaiellales > F1-60-MAGs149 > CAWDBC01. Next base: position 105,504 of record CAWDBC010000001.1, on the reverse strand, counting down.
CGTGCCGAGCTGGTCGGTGGAGAGGTCGTAGTGCGTGGCCTCGAAGCCGTCGGCCGCGTACGTGTAGGCCATCCCGGTGGCCGGGTTGATCGCCGGTCCGAACGCGATGCGCCGAAGCCCTTCCAGACCGGGATCGACGGCGTGATCGTGTGCGTGAGATCGACGTAGCGGGCGCCCCGGAGCGAGTCCTGGTAGACGCTCCAGAGCCCCGGCGTGCTCGCCGCCACGGCGGCGGTCGGCGACGCGAGGAGGGCGACGGCCGCGGCGATCACCGCGCGGGTCCTGCGCATGTCTCGTCCCTTCGGTCAGCGCCGCGGCCCCTCCACGGCGACGCCGGAAGGGTACGGCGGCGAGGCGCCGCCGACCGCTCTTCCGTCCTCGTCGGCGCGGGAGACCGCGCAGGTCTCCGGAGCCGAGGGGGGCCTGCGGCGCAGGCCCCGCGCCCGCTCAGGCGTGCGCGGCCGTGGGCACCGGGTCGTCGACCTCGATCCGGCGGCGCTCGACGTACTCCTCGAGTTCGGCGACGATCGCGTCGTCGAGCGGCGGCCGCTCGTAGGCGTCGAGCTTGGCGCGCCAGATCGCCGACGCCCGGGCGGCGCCGTCCTGGGAGCCGTTGGCGGTCCAGCGCTGGAAGTTCTCCGTCGAGCCGAGGGTGGGGCGCCAGAAGCAGTCGCGGAAGCGCTCCATCGTGTGCGCGGCGCCGAGGAAGTGGCCGCCGTGTCGCACCTCGTCGTGGGCGTCGAAGGCGATCGAGGCCTCGTCGACCTCGATCGGCGTGAACTGCTCGCGGAGGATCTGCAGGATCTCGACGTCGGCGACGAACTTCTCGTAGCAGGAGACGAGGCCGCCCTCCAGCCAGCCGGTCGACTGGTGCACCCACTGGCCCCGGCCAGGAACGCGGCGTGCAGCGTGTTGAACGCCTCCATGCCGGCCTGGACGTCGACCGTCTGGCTCGCCGTCAACCCGCCTCCCCCGGCGCGCCACGGCAGCCCGAACCGGCGCGCCATCTGACCCGAGGCGAGGAGCCCGAGGGCGGACTCCGGACCACCGAACGCCGGCGATCCCGACTTCATGTCGATCGTCGAGAGGAACGAGCCGAGCAGGACGGGCGCGCCGGGCCGGACGAGCTGGGCGAGCGCGACGCCGGCGAGCGCCTCGGCGGCCTGCTGGACGAGCGCCGCGGGCGTCGTCACCGGCGCCATCGCGCCCATCAGGAGGAACGGCGTGATCACGACCATCTGGCCGGCGCCGATGTACTCGAACAGGGTGTCGAGCATCCGCCCGTCGTAGCGGAGCGGCGAGTTGACGTTCGCCACCGCGAAGGTCACGGTCTTGCCCTCGATCGCCGCCCGGCCCCCGTGGGCGATGGCGGTCATCGCCAGGCAGTCGCGTGCCGCGTCCGGGGAGTTGGTCGGGCCGCCGGCGACCTTGTCCGTGAGCGTGAGGAGGGCGAGCTGCTGGTAGAGGTGGCGCGAGTCGAGGTCGAGGTCGTTCGGCTCGACGGGGTGGGCCCCCGGGGAGTCGAGCTCCGGGGTCATGTGGGCGAGGCAGATGAACCGCTCGAGGTCCGCGAGGGTGCCGTCGCGGCGGACGTTGCCCTCCCGCACGAAGGGCGGGCCGTTGACGCCGCCGAAGGCCATCCTCCGGCCGCCGATCAGGATGTCGTTGGCGGGGTTCCGCGCGTGCATCCGGAACTCGCGCGGCGCCTTGGCGGCCTGTTCGAGGACGAACGCGGGATCGAGCCGGACCACGTCGCCCTCCACGATCTGACCGGCATCGCGGAACATCTCCAGGGCGCGCTCGGAGTCGAACTGGATCCCGATCTCCGAGATCAGCCGCTTCCAGCCCCGATCGATCGTGTCCATGGCGTCCTCGGACAGGACCTCGTACCGCGGCATCACGTTCTCGAACATCCGCGACATGGTTGCACAGGCCGTGCGCATACAGCAACGGTCGTTGCGCTCGCCGGTGGGACCCCGTTCGCCCGGCCGGAAACGCCCGTGCACCGGGGGAGGGACGTGGCGGGGGCTACCCCGCTCGCTCGCCCGCGGGATGACCGAGCTGCGCCGAGAGCTCGGCGGCCACCTCGCGGAGAGCGCCCCCGCACGCGCGCACGTGCGGCGCGAGGCGGAACGTGGGGCCCGAGACGTTGACGGCCGCGACGATCGCCCCGGTGAAGTCGCGCACCGGAGCGGCGACGGCCACGAGGCCGGCCTCGGACTCCTCGTCCGCCACCGCGTAGCCGCGCTCCCGGTCGCCGGCGATCCGGGTCGCGAGCTCGGCGACGTCGCTGGGGGCGTTCGGGCCGGCGGCGGGGAAGGGCTCGGGCAGGCGCCGGGCCAGCGCGTCCAGGTCGTGATCGGCGAGGAGCGCCCGGCCCGAGGCGGTGCAGTGGGCCGCCACGACCCGGCCGACCCAGCCGGCCGCCTGGACGGCGTGCGTGGGCGCCTCGGAGAGGATCGTCAGGACGAACGCGCCGTCGAGGACGGAGAGGTGGGCCCGCTCCCCCTGCTCCGCCACCAGCCGCCGGAGGAAGGGCGGGGCGAGCGCCCGCAGCCGCTGCGGCCCCGAGCGGGCGGCGAGCGAGAACAGGGCGGGCCCGAGCCGGTAGGCCTGCGTCGCCGGATCCCGCTCGACGAGGCCGTACCCGTCGAGCGTCCGGAGCGCCCGGGAGACCCGGGTCTTCTCACCGCCGACGACCTCGGCCAGCCGGGTCACGCCGAGCCCGCCGGCGGCGGCGGCCTCGTCCGTCCCCAGGGCGAAGAGCAGATCGACTGCCCGCCGGACGCTCGTTGCCCGCTCCTCGGCCATCGCGGCGGATTCTACGGAGGGCCGCCGGCGCCCGGTGGGCGGCCCGGACGACGCGTCGTCCGGCGGCGGGACGGATCGCCCCGCCGGGCGCCGCTGTAGCCCGTCCGGGCGGGCGGCCTTGGCGATTGCGCCGTCGTCGTCTACCGTGCGCGCAACTGCCGGTGCGTTGTGGCGCCGGCTCGGGGAACAGGGGAACGACTCTTCATGGCGGAGAACCAGCGGAAGCTCGACGAGCTTCGGCGCGAACAGAGCGAAGTCGGCAGCCACCTCGTCGACGAGCTGCTCGCCGGCCGACTCGACCGGCGCGAGTTCGTGCGGCGCGGTACGGTCGTGGGCATCTCGGCGGCCTCGATCGGGGGAATCCTGGCGGCCTGCGGCAGCGCCAACTCGCCGAGCTCCAGCTCCGGCGCGGCAAGCCCGTCGAGCTCCTCGTCGTCGGGCGGCGTCGTCACGCAGCAGTCGACCTCGAGCGCGGCGACGACGGCGGCGGCCGGCAAGAAGGGCGGCACCATCAGGGTCGGAAGTCCCGTCCCGACCGGTGCGATCGAGCCGTGGATGAACGTCGAGCAGGGCTCGATCGTCGTCACGAGCATGACCGGCGAGTACCTCACCCGGGCCCAGCAGGACCTCTCGCTGCGGCCCGAGCTCGCGACCAAGTGGACGCCGAGCGCGGACGCGAAGACGTGGACGTTCACGCTGGCCCAGGGCGTCACGTTCTCCGACGGCACCCCCATGACCGCCGCGGACGTCGTCTCCTCGTTCGACCACCTGACCGACCCGAAGGGCGGCTCGGCGGCGCTCTCGGCCTTCGCCGGCGTGCTCTCGAAGGGGAACACGGAGGCGCAGGGCGACAACACCGTCGTCTTCCACCTCGACATCGCCAACGCGAGCTTCCCGTACCTCGTCTGCTCGCAGATCTACAACTGCGTGATCCTGCCCAAGAACTACCAGATGGGCCAGTTCGAGAAGACGTTCATCGGGACCGGCGCGTTCAAGCTCGTCAAGTACACGCAGAAGCAGGGGGCGACGTTCGTCCGGAACCCGAACTACTGGGACAAGACGCAGACCCCGCTCCTCGACGGCGCGAACTTCACGTTCTTCGAGGGCGAGCAGCCGCAGGTCCTCGCGCTCCAGGGCGGCCAGGTCGACCTGCTCGACCAGATCTCCTTCCAGGGCGGCCGCTCGCTCTTCACGGCGTCGAACGTCCAGATCTTCTCCACGCGCTCGGCAACCCACCGCGAGATCGCGATGCGCGTCGACACGGACCCGTTCAAGAGCAAGCTCGTCCGGCAGGCGGTCGCATACTCGATCGACCGCAAGGCGCTGATCCAGCAGCTCTTCTCCGGCAAGGCGGACCTCGGCAACGACTCGCCGTTCTGGTCGGGCTATCCGACCACCGATCCCAACATCCCGCAGCGCGAGCAGGACGTCGCCAAGGCGAAGCAGCTCCTCCAGCAGGCGGGGATGAAGAGCTTCAGCGCGACGCTGACGACCGAGCGCGTCTTCGAGATCCCGGACCTCGCCGTCCAGCTCCAGCAGTCCGTCAAGGCGATCGGCGGCAACATCAAGCTGAACATCATCACCGCGACCCAGTACTTCGCCGGCGGCCCGAAGGAGACGCCGTGGCTGAACGCGCCCTTCAACATCACGGACTACGGCCACCGGCCGACTCCGAACGTCTTCCTTGGCGCTCCCCTGCAGACCGGCGGGGCCTGGAACGCCGCCCACTTCTCGAATCCGACCTACGACGCCCTCGTCAAGCAGTACGCCGGCGAGGTCGACGTCCAGAAGGCGCAGGCCATCGCCGGCAAGATCCAGACGCTGCTGCTGGACGAGACGCCGATCGTCATCCCGTACTTCTACAACTACCTTGCGGCCGGATCGAGTCGGGTGCAAGGATACAAGGCGGACGCACAGAGCCTGATGGACCTGCGGGGCACGAGCCTCTCGTAGACCAGGGACGGCGGAGGGAGGAACCACCCAGTGGCACGCTTCATCGCCAAGCGGGTCGGCCTGGCGCTGATCACCCTCTGGATGATCAGCGTCATCGTCTTCGTCGCCGCCCAGATCCTGCCGGGGAACGTCGGACGGGCGCGGCTCGGCCCCTTCGCCGACCAGCGCTCGGTCGACGTTCTCAACCACCAGCTCGGCACCGACAAGCCACTGCTGACCCAGTACTGGAAGTGGATCTCCGGCTTCGTCCGCGGCGACTTCGGCCACTCCCTGATCTTCAACTCGCCGGCCCGGCCGATCGTCACCAACGCCTTCGAGCACTCGCTCAAGCTCGCCGCCGTCGCCTTCGTGATCGTCGTCCCGCTCTCGATCCTCGGCGGGATCGTCGCCGCGCTTCGCTACGGCAAGCCGACGGACCGGATCATCACGACCCTGGGCCAGACGGGCACCGTGATCCCGGAGTTCGTCTCCGGCATCATCCTGATCATCGTCTTCGGGGTCTGGCTGAACGTCCTGCCGATCTCCGCCACCCCGGCGCCGGGGGCCGGCCCGATCGACCAGATCTACCACCTGATCCTCCCGGCGATGCCGCTCGGCCTCGTGCTCTTCGGCTACATCGCCCGGATGGCTCGGGCCGGCACGATCGCCTCGCTGGACGCCGACTACACGCGCACCGCGTACCTCAAGGGCCTCGCCCGCAGCGTCGTCGTCCGCCGTCACGTGCTCCGGAACGCGCTCCTGCCCACGATCACCGTGATCGCGAGCCAGGCGACCTACCTGATCGGCGGCCTCGTCGTGATCGAGTTCCTCTTCAACTACCAGGGCATCGGGCTCCTGATCTTCACCTCCGCCAACCAGAAGGACTTCCCGTTGCTTGAGTCCGGGGTCCTGACGGTGGCGATCGTCGCGATGCTCGCCTCGCTCCTGGCCGACATCGCGTACTCGCTCCTCAATCCCCGGATCCGGCACGCGAGCGCCGAATGAGCACCGCCGACCCCCTTCAGGTCGAGCGCGACCTCACGCCGACCCCGGTCGACCAGGCGAAGGCGGAGCGCGGCGAGACGCTCCGCCTGATCCTCCGCTCCAAGACGTTCCTCCTCGGCGCCCTCATCGTCCTCTTCTGGATCGTCTGCGCGATCCTCGGCTCCCGGATCACGCCGAAGAGCCCGTTCGCCACGAGCGCGAACGTGTTCGCCCATCCCTCCGGCACGTACTGGTTCGGCACCGACCGGAACGGCCGCGACGTCTTCGCCCGCGTCATCGCCGGCGCCGCACGACATCCTGATCGTCGCGCCGCTGGCGACGATCCTCGGCACGGTCCTCGGGACGATCACTCGGCCTGATCACCGGCTACTTCCGGGGCCTCGTCGACGACGTCGTCAGCCGGTTCGTCGACGCCCTCCTGGCGATGCCGCTGATCATCGTCGCCGTGCTGACCCTGACCGCGCTCGGCACCTCGAACACGACGGTGATCGTCGTCATCGGGATCATCTTCGCCCCGCTGATCGCCCGTACCGTCCGCTCCGCCGTCCTCGGCGAGCGCGAGCTCGAGTACGTCCAGGCGGCGCGGCTGCGGGGCGAGGGGCCGCTCTACATCATGTTCGCCGAGATCCTCCCGAACGTGTACGCGCCGATCCTCGTCGAGTTCACCGTCCGGCTCGGCTACGCCATCTTCACCGTCGCCTCGCTGAGCTTCATCGGCTACGGCATCCAGCCCCCTCTCCCGACTGGGGTCTCGCAGATCTTCGAGCACTACGCGAACATCGCAGAACGCCTGCTGGACCGTCCTCTTCCCCGCCGGCGCGATCGCGACGCTGATCATCGGCGTCAACCTCATGGCCGACGGCGTCGCCACGGTGGTGGACCAGTGGCGCCGTCGCCGAGCGGCCGACGGCCGACCGGTCCGCGGGAGACCCGTCGGCCCCGGCCCTGGAGTTCAGGACCTCAAGCTCGCCTACCGCGTCCGCGGCCGGGACCGCGAGGTGCTCCGGGGCATCTCGCTCGCCGTCGCCCGGGGCGAGTCGTACGGCCTCGTCGGCGAGTCCGGCTGCGGCAAGTCGACGGCGGCGATGGCGCGCCGTCCGCTACCTGCCCCGGAACGGCCGGATCACCGGCGGCTCGGTCGAGATCGAGGGCCGCGACGTCTACTCGCTGTCGGGCGCCGAGCTCCGGCGGATGCGCTCGCACGCCGTCTCCATGGTCTACCAGAACCCCGGCGCCGCCCTCAACCCGGCGATCATGATCGGCGACCAGGTCGCCGAGGTCTTCCGGATCCGTGGCGACGGCAAGAAGGACGCCGCCGAGCAGGCCCGCGGCATGCTCGAGCGGGTCGCGATCTCCGACCCCGGCGGCGTCATGGGCCGCTACGCGCACCAGCTCTCCGGCGGCATGCAGCAGCGCGTCGTGATCGCCATGGCGCTCGCCACCGACCCGACGCTGCTGATCCTCGACGAGCCGACGACGGGCCTCGACGCGACCGTCGAGGCGGAGGTCCTCGACCTCGTGACGCGGCTCCGCGAGGAATTCGGCACCGCCGTCCTCTTCATCAGCCACAACCTCGCGGTCATCGGCAGATGTGCGAGCGGTCGGCGTCCTCTACGCCGGCCGGCTCGTCGAGGAGGGCCCGACGCAGCAGATCCTCCACGACGCGCGCCACCCGTACACCGTCGGGCTGCTGCGCTGCATCCCGCGGCTCGGTGCCCGCAAGGACCGCGACCGGCTCGACACGATCCCGGGCTTCCTGCCCCAGATCGGCGAGGAGCTCGTCGGCTGCGTCTTCACCGACCGCTGCGCGCTCGCCCAGGACATCTGCCGCGAGCAGGAGCCGCCGCTGATCCCGCTCGGCGGCGGCCGCTTCGCCGCTGCCACTTCCACGAGGAGGCGCCAGAACCTCCCCCGGGCGACGCCGCCGAACCGGGACGACGTCAAGGCGCCGCGCGGCGAGCTGCCGATCCTCCAGCTCGAGAGCCTCGGCAAGACGTTCCATCAGGCGGGCACGAGGTGCAGGCGCTCGTCGACGTCTCGGCCGAGATCTGGCCGGGCGAGACGCTCGGGCTCGTCGGCGAGTCGGGCAGCGGCAAGACGACGCTCGCCCGGACCGTCCTCGGCCTCGTCTCCGCCTCTGCGGGCGCCGTCCGCCTGGACGGCAACGAGCTCGCGGGAACCCTGGCCGGCCGCGACGCGAAGGTCGCCTCGGCCCTGCAGATCGTCTTCCAGAACCCGGAGTCCGCGCTCAACCGCCGGCACACCGTGCGCCGCCTGCTCAGCCGGTCGCTCTGCAAGCTCGCCGGCCTCAAGGGCGCGGCGGCCGAGCGACGCTCGCTCGACGCTCGACGCGCCCCGTCCGGCTGGCCGACCGCTACCTGTCGGCCCGCCCGCGCAGCTCTCCGGCGGCCTCAAGCAGCGCGTCGCGATCGCCCGCGCCTTCGCCGGCGACCCGCGGCTCGTCGTCTGCGACGAGCCGACCTCCGCGCTCGACGTGTCCGTCCAGGCGGCGATCCTCAACCTGCTGGTCGACCTGCAGGCGAACGAGCAGACGACGCTACCTCTTCATCTCGCACGACCTCGGCGTCGTCCGCTACCTGTCCGACCGGATCGCCGTCCTGTACCTCGGACGGCTGATGGAGCTCGGCCCGGCCGAGCGGGTGCTTCGACGGACCGCACCATCCCTATACCGAGGCGCTCCTCTCGGCCGTCCCGACGCTCGGCGGCACCGGCAAGCAGCGGATCAAGCTCGAGGGCGAGATCCCGAGCCCCATGAACCCGCCCTCCGGCTGCGTCTTCCACACCCGCTGCCCGCGCAGGATCGGCGAGATCTGCGACACGGTGGAGCCCCCGCTCGCCGAGGTCGAGCCCGGCCACGCCTGGCGCTGCCACTACTCGATCGAGGAGCTGCGGAAGCTGCAGGGGGCGCCGCACGAGCTCGAGCCCGCCGGGCCGCCCGTCTAGCACCCGGTCGACGCCGCGCACCCGAGATGAAGATCCAGGCCGCGGTCCTGCCCGCGATCGCCGCGCCGTTCGAGCTCGCAGAGCTCGATCTCGCCCCGCCCCGCGCGGACGAGGTCCTCGTCCGCCTGCACGCGAGCGGCGTCTGCCACTCCGACCAGAACGCGATCGACGGCACCGCGCCGACGCCGTGTCCCTGCGTCCTCGGCCACGAGGGCGCCGGCATCGTCGAGGCGATCGGCGCGGCGGTGACCCGGGTCGCGGTCGGCGACCACGTCGCGCTCTCCTGGGCCCCGGCCTGCGGCCACTGCGAGCAGTGCCTGCGGAACCTGCCGCACCTCTGCGGCGAGGCGTGGCCGGCGATGGCGACGGGCGGCCTGATGGACGGCACCTCCCGGCTCTCCCGCGACGGGGAGACGATCCACCACTACTCGTTCCTCTCGTCCTTCGCCGAGGCGGCGGTCGTCCCCGAGGCATCGTGCGTGCCGATCCCCGGGGACGTCCCGTTCCCCGTCGCCGCCCTCGTCGGCTGCGCCGTCACCACCGGGGTCGGTGCCGTCTGGAACACGGCGGGCGTACGGCCGGGCGAGCGGGTCGCCGTCGTCGGCTGCGGCGGGGTCGGCCTCTCGGCCGTCATGGGCGCGGTGGTCGCCGGGGCGGCGCCGATCGTCGCCGTCGACGTCGAGCGCGCCAAGGTCGACGACGCGCTCGAGCTGGGCGACCGACGCCGTGCTCTGGCAGGGCGACGCCGACCGGACGGCGGCCGCCGTGATCGAGGCGACGGGGGGCGGCGTCGACTACGCCATCGAGGCGACCGGCCGGCCGGAGGCGATGCGCGCGGCGTTCCTCTCGACCCGGACACGGGCGCGGCGGTCCTGATCGGGATCCCCCGGGAGGACGCCGAGGTGCGCCTGCCGGCGCTCTCGTTCCCGCGCATGGAGCGGCGCATCCTCGGCGCGCTCTACGGCTCCTCCCGTCCGGAGCGCGACTTCGGGCTGATCCTCGACCAGTACCGGCGCGGGCGACTGCCGCTCGATCGCCTGATCTCCCACCGGCTGCCGCTCGCGGGCGTCGGCGAGGCCTTCGAGCTCCTCCGGGCGGGAGCGGTTCGCCGCGCCGTCCTCGAGCTCGCGTGAACGGAGGAGGCACGCGGATGAGCGCAGCCATCGACGGCCGGATCGGTGAGGCCTGGTCGGGCGAGGTGCCGAACGGCAGCCACGTCAACGTCGTCCTCGCCGCTCGCGGCTCGCCTGTCGCGGCGGCGGCGATCTCCGCTCTCGCCCTGCCGGCGGCGGGGCACACGCCGATCCTCGTCTGCCTCGGCGCCGGGCGCGCGGTCTGGCCGCCGACGATCATGACGAACAAGGCCACCGTGGAGGGCGAGCGACTCGCGCGGGTCACCTGGGGCGGGGCGCAGCTCGGGATCGGCGAGGGGGTGCTCGACGCCGTCGAGGCCGGCCTTCTGCGAGCGGACGGCGACACGCTCGTCCTCGTCGCCGTCTGGGTCGACCCCGACGCGGCGGACCAGAAGGCCGTACGGGCGGCCAACCGCGACGCGGTCGCGCGGGCGATCCGGGCGGCGGTCGAAGGCCCGGCCGAGGGCGAGGTGGAGGCCCTCCTGGACGAGCGTGGGGCCCTGACGAACGCCTTCTACGCGGAGGACTGACCGTGCGGATCGCGGCCGTCGAGGCCCGCACCTACGCCCTCGACCTCGATCCGCCCTTCACCGCGGCCTGGGATCCGGTCCCGCGGCGCCGCATCGTCGCGACCCTCGTCGTCGTGCGCTCCACCGACGGGATCGAGGGCTACGCGTCCGGCGGCGACGGGCTGCCGGACCGTGAGCTCCTGGAACGGCTCCTCGTCGGCGTCGATCCCACGCGGACCGAGGTCGTCCGCGAGATCTGCGAGACCGTCGACTTCCACGGCGGGCGGCCCTGGGCGGTCGAGGCCGCCTGCTGGGACCTCGCCGGCCGGGCCCTCGACGTGCCCGTCTGGCGGCTGGCCGGGGGACGCTCGGAGGCCCTTCTCGCCTACGTCTCGAGCGGCGAGCTCGTGGAGCCCGAGGAGCGCGTCCGCCGGGCCTCCGCGCTCCGCGACCGGGGGATCCGCGCGATCAAGATCCGCTTCCACGCCGCCGACTGGCGGGAGGACCTGGAGGTCGTCCAGGCGGTCCGCAGCGCCGTCGGCAGGTCGGTCGAGCTCATGGTCGACGCGAACCAGGGCTGGCGGATGCCCGGCGACCGCGAGCCGCGGTGGGACGTCGCGACCGCCGCGCGCTGTGCGAACGCGCTCGAGAGCCTCGGCGTGTACTGGCTCGAGGAGCCGCTCCCGACGGACGACCTCGACGGCTACCGGTCCCTCCGCCGGCGGACCGACGTGCGCCTGGCGGCCGGCGAGATGGTCCGCGACGCCGCCCGGGCCCGCGACCTCGTGCTCCGGGGCGGCGTCGACGTCGTCCAGCCGGACGTCGTCCTCTCCTCGGGGATCGCGGGCTGTCGGCGGATCGCCGCCGTGGCCGACCTGGCGGGTCGGACGTGGTCGCCGCACACCTGGTCGAGCGGCGGCCTGGGCCTCGTCGCCAACCTCCACGCGGCTGCGGCCTTCTCGACCTGCCCGTTCCTGGAGGTCCCGTTCGATCCGCCGGCCTGGTCGGCCGAGCGGCGGGACTTCCTGCTGCCGGCGCCGATCGAGATCGCGGCCGACGGCACGGTCCGGCCACCGCCTGGGCCGGGCTTCGGCGTCACGCCGGACCTCGACGCCCTCGAGCGCTACCGCGTCGCCTGACGACCGGCGACTCGTCTCGGGCAGGAGAACCGCACCGGCCGGGGAACTGGGGTGACCCGCCCGATCGCCCCCATTGCCCGGGCGCCGGCGGCCTGCCCGGAAGCGCGCCGCGTGCACCGCATCCCCCTTCCCCGCCTCCTGTCGCCCACCGCCGCGGCCCTGGCCGGAGCGCTCGTGCTGGTCGCCCTGCCTCTGACGGCGGCGGCGCGGCCGTTGAAGAAGCGGACGTGGATCGGCGGCGTCACGGTCACCGAGTACTACCCGGCGCCGGAGGCGTGGGCGGTCGCCCGCCTCGTCCGCGCCCCCGGGCTTCCCGGCCGCCACCGGGCCGACTGGCTCTACTCGGCGAACGGCCTGGCGATGGAGGGCGACGGCGTCGGCCTCGACCGTCGCCCGTACCACATCGAGACGGTCAGCTCGGGCTGGATCGACGCCCGCGGGCGGCGGACGGTGCCCGGCGCCGGGGGCTTTAGCCGCGGCGCGCCCGCCTGGGTGGCCGGCACCTACTGGACCTCGCGAGCTGGAGCGAGGACGTACCCGCTCGCCGACGGCGCCTGGACGCACGGCTACGGCGTCGCCTTCCACGCGCCGCCGGGCGTCACGTTCGCTCCCGGGCAGTCACGGCCCCTGACGGCCTACCGGTCGATCGCCGTCGACCCGCGGCTGATCCCGCTCGGCAGCCGGGTCTTCCTGCCCGCCTACCGGTGGACGCGGTTCCACGGGTGGTTCCGGGCCGCCGACACCGGCAGCGCCATCGGCGGGTCCCACGTCGACGTCTTCCGGCCGGCGCCCGCCGCATCGGGGCAGGCGCGGTACCTCACCGGCCAGCGGGTGTTCGTGATCCCTCCGGGCGGCTAGCGGGCCCGACGCGCGGCGCCACGACTACCGCACGGTGACGTGGATCGCCGCGGGCTCGCGGACCCAGGCGATCAGGTTCAGGGCCTGCATCCGGTCGAGGGCGAACTGCATCCCCCGCGCCTGCGCCGGCGAGTGGTAGGCCCGCGCGAGGTCGAAGGCGTAGCCGGTCGTGTGCAGGGAGACTCCGTGCGTCGCCTCGGCGTTCGTGCGGCGGAGGAGCTCCTGGTAGGGGTCGTCGCGCACGCTCGAGGTGACGACGAGCGGGGTCGCGTCGCCGGAGACCCGCGCCGCCAGCGCCGTCAGGTCGCCGAGGGTCGCCAGGGCCCGCGGCCGCAGGCCCCGGAAGCGGGAGCGGGGAAGGCCGAAGCGGCCCGCGAGCGAGCCCATCTGCCGATCGATCCGGTAGCGACGGCCGCTCGCCAGGGGGACGAGCACGCCGGCCCTCCAGGCGGCGAGGAGACTCGACGTCGTCGGAAACCGCGGCGTCGTCGCGGGAGGGTGGAGCGCGAGCTCCGCCGAGGCCCGGCCGGTCTGCAGCGAGGCGATCCGCGCGAGCCCGGCCGGATCCGAGCGGTACGCCGCGAGGATCTCGCGGCAGGCGCGCACCTTCCAGGCGTAGTCGACCGAGTCGTCGGCGAACGCCGCGAGCCGGCCCCAGGCCGCCGCGTGGGTCACCGGCGAGCTGGCGAAGAAGACGCGGGCCCAGCTCAGGTCGTTCCGGGCGACGGCCGCCGCGACGGTCCGGGAGTCGAGCGGAGTCCCCGCGAAGTCGCCGAGCACGGACGTCAGGTTGCCGACCCCCATGTGGTAGCTCTCGATCGCCAGATCGGAGCGGCCGAAGGTCCCGCGCGCGAGCTGCAGGTAGCGCACGATGCCGGCGATCGCCTTGCGCGGATCGAACCGGTCGTCGATCGTGCGACGCTCGGCGAGCGTCGCCGCGACGTCCCCTCCGGCGGCGATCCGGGTCGTGAGGGCGCGACTCCGGGGAAGGTCCACCCGCATGCCGAGGAACTCCGTGGCGGTGGCGGCGAGGATCTGGCCGAGCCCGGCCGCGTTCGCCGGGTCGGATCCCGCGATCACGTCCGGTCGGCCGGCGCTCTCCAGGAAGACGATCGCCAGGACGTCGTCGGCGGAGACGCCGGTCCCCTTCGTCGCCGCCCGGGCGTCCGCCTCGTAGGCGAGCACCCGCCGCGCGGTGGCGACGACGCCGCCCGGGCTCCGCGCGTAGACGACGTGCGCGAGCCCGCTCGCGGCATCTCCCTCGTAGGCGGACCGGCGCGCCGGGTCGTAGCGGAGGAGGCCCGTGCCCTCCGGCCGGCCCGGGCTGACGGAGCCGGCGCTCGGGGACCTCGTCCCGCCGCCTCGCCCGACCACGAGGACGAGGACGACCACGACCGCGACGACGAGGACCGCCGCCGCGACGAGGCGCCGCGCCCGCCCCGGCAGGCGACCCCAGCTGCGGCGGGCGGCGGCGAGGGGACCGGTCGGCCGTGGACGCGCCGGGCGCCGGCGTGGGGGGCGGGCGGCCACGCCAGTCAGGGTAGGGGAGGGGCCGCACAGAACGGACGGGAACGGCCGGCCCCGGCGTAGCACTCTGCTACGATCCTGATGGAGAGAGGAGGCCCCATGAGGACCATCGCCCACCGGGAGCTGCGTAACCAGAGCGCGAAGATCCTCGACGCCGTCGAGCACGGTGAGACGATCCAGGTGACGAACAACGGACGCATCGTCGCGGTGCTCGTGCCACCGAAGCTCTCCCCTGTCGAGCGCGGACGACTGAGCGGGACCGTCATCTCACCGAAGGAGCGGATCCTTGTCTCGGATCTGCCTCGAGTCCGGTCGGATCAGACGGTGATCGACGTGCTCACGGACCTGAAGGGCGATCGGTGACGACGGCCTACGTCGACGCGTCGGCGTGGTGCAAGCTCCTCGTGGAAGAGGCGGAGACGGTGGAGCTCTCCGCCTTCGTCGATTCGTCGCTGGCGTCGGGCGACCTCCTCGTCTCGTCGGCCCTCCTGCTGGCCGAGGTGCTGCGCATGGCCCGGCGGTTCGGCGTGGATCCCGTCGTCGCCATGACGGCGCTCGGTCAGGTGAGCCTCTTCGTCCCCGGGGTCGAGATCTTCCGCCAGGCAGGGATGCTGGAGGGGCCGACGCTCCGTACGCCCGATGCGCTCCACGTCGCCGCCTGCCTCTCGATCCAGGCCCACGTCTTCGTCTCCTACGACGCCAGGCAGATCGACGCGGCCAACGCCGCCGGCATACCCACGATCTCGCCCGGAGCCTGACCCGTCAGCTCACGACCTCGCGCGGCTCGCGGACGATCACGAGCCGGCGGGCCCGGCGCGCCAGGTCGGCGTCGAGCGTGACGAGCGGGCAGCCGAGGAGGCGGGCCAGGGCCACGTACTCGGCCGCGAAGGTGCGGTGCATCCGCAGGCGGTCGGCCACGTCCCACGCCTCCTCGCCGAGCCGCGGGTGCGGGTAGTCGGCGATCGGCGCCGAGTCCAGCGCGCGCCGGATCGCCCGGGCGACGGCGACGGGCAGCTCGCCGCGCCGGGCGGCCTCGTGGAGCACCGACCGCGCCTCGCTCCAGAGCAGGGGAGGGGCGACGAGGTCGGCGTCCTGGAAGCGCTGGAAGCCGGACGGGGCGCGCGCCGCCGCGAGCGCGACGGTGGCGTCGAGGACGAGCACCTAGCGGTCCCGGGCGCCGCGGAGGCGCCGGACAAGGGCGACCCAGTCGGGCGCCGGCCGGCCGTCCAGCTCGACGACCCACGCCTCGGGCAGCCGGAAGGAGGGAGCCGGCGGTCGCAGCGCCTGGAGCTCGGCCGGGTCGATCAGGTGGCGCGGGCCGTCGCGGCGCCCGCCCAGGCGACCCGTCCGGAGCCAGCGCCGGACGGTCTCCTCGCTCACGCCTGCCTGCTCGGCTGCCTGACGAACCGTTAGCACATGCAGATACTACGCCTCTGCGCACGTCTTTGCGCAGCGCTCCTTTACCTCTCCGGCCGAGGCGGGTAGATTGCCCGACGGATAGCGGTCCCCCGGGGCCGCGTAGAGGGTTCCCTCGAGCACGGCCTGCACGCGTCTGCGTGCCTGCGGCTGTGCTATATTCGTTGGTCGCGACGCCTTCGCGCGTCTCTCCACGCGTCCAACCCCGTGCCCTTTTTCGAGGAGGGGACCTACTTGGCCACTGCAGCGCCCTCTGCGCAGCGCGTGCGGCGGAACTTCTCGCACATCGAGAAGACACCGCTCGCCCGCATCCTGGATGTGCCGAACCTGATCGACATCCAGATCGCCTCCTACAGGCAGTTCCTCGAGGAGGGGATCCGCGCGACGTCATCGCGACATCTCCCCGATCGAGGACTACACGGGCACGCTGGCCGTCGAGTTCGGCGACTACGTCGTCGACCCCCCGCCGGTCTCGCAGCAGGAGTGCAGGGAGAAGGACCTCACCTACGCGGCGTCCCTCTCGATGACCGTCCGCTTCATCAACCAGCTCCACCGGCGAGATCCGCGAGCAGCGCGTCTTCATGGGCGACTTCCCGCTGATGACCGAGCCGGGCACCTTCATCATCAACGGCACCGAGCGCGTCGTCGTGACGCAGCTCGTCCGCTCGCCCGGCGCCTACATCATGGAGCCCAAGGACGCGACGAAGCAGCTCTTCACGGCCAACCTGATGCCGGCCCGCGGCTCGTGGCTCGAGCTCGAGATCGACAAGAAGGGCCTGGTCTTCGTCCGCATCGACCGCAAGCGCAAGCTGCCGATGACGACGCTCCTGCGCGCGCTTCCGCAGGAGGACCCGACGACGGGCGCGGTCACCCCGACGACGACGGACGACGAGCATCCGTCGACCTCTTCCGCGATCCCGAGACCAAGGAGCGAACCTCTACATCGAGCTACCGCTCGAGAAGGACATCACGACCGACGCCGACGCGGCGCTGATCGAGGTGTTCAAGAAGCAGCGCCCCGGCGAGCCGCCGACGCTCGACAACTCGCGCGCGCTCCTGCGCTCGCTCTTCTTCGACCCCAAGCGCTACGACCTGACGAAGGTCGGCCGCTACAAGCTGAACCGCCGGCTCGAGCTGCGACGCCGATCCCGAGATCCGCGTGCTCACCGTGCGCGACATCCTGATCGTCCGCGCAGCTCGTCTCGCTGCCCGGCATGCTCGGCGTCGCCGACGACTCCGGGACTACGCGGAGGAGGCGGCACCTGATGCCGCGCCCCGAGGTCCGCCGTGAGCTCGACGAGTACGAGCACTTCGGCAACCGGCGCCTGCGCGACGGTCGGCGAGCTGATCCAGGAGGCGTTCCGCATCGGCCTCTACCGCATGGAGCGGGTCGTCAAGCGAGCGCATGACGACGGAGGACGTCGACACGATCACGCCGCAGACGATCATCAACATCCGCCCGGTCGTCGCGGCGCTTCAAGGAGTTCTTCGGCTCCTCGCAGCTCTCGCAGTTCATGGACCAGACGAACTCGCTCGCCGGGCCTCACCCATCGCCGCCGCCTCTCGGCGCTCGGCGCGGGCGGCCTCACGCGCGAGCGCGCGCCGATCGAGGTGCGCGACGTCCACAAGACCCACTACGGGCGCATGTGCCCGATCGAGACCCCCGAGGGGCCGAACATCGGCCTCATCGGCTCGCTCTCCAGCTACGCGACCGTCTCCGAGTACGGCTTCATCCAGGCGCCGTACCGCAAGGTGGTCAAGGGCATGCCGAGCGACGAGATCCACTACCTCGACGCCTCCAAGGAGGAGCGCCACGTCATCGCGCAGGCCAACGCGCAGATCGACGCGAACGGCAACCTCGAGTCGCCCGTGCTCGTCCGCACGCGGGACGAGCGAGCCCGAGCAGGTCGACGCGAGCGACGTCGACTACATGGACGTCGCGCCCGAGCAGATCGTCTCGGTCGCCACGGCGCTGATCCCGTTCCTCGAGCACGACGACGCCAACCGCGCGCTCATGGGCTCGAACATGCATGCGCCAGGCCGTCCCGCTCCTGATCTCGCAGGCGCCGTACGTCGGCACCGGCCTGGAGTTCCGCGCCGCGATCGACACCGGCGACGTCCTGCTCGCCAGCCGCGCCGGCAAGGTCGAGCTCGTCGACGCCGAGCGCATCCTGATCGGACCAAGGACGAGCTCGACCGCTACGACCTCATCAAGTACATGCGCTCGAACCAGGGCACGCTGATCCACCAGAAGCCGATCGTCTCGCCGGCCAGACCGTCGAGATCGCCGGAGACGTGCTCGCCGACGGCTCCTCGACCGACCAGGGCGAGCTCGCGCTCGGCAAGAACCTGCTCGTCGCGTTCATGTCCTGGGAGGGCTACAACTTCGAGGACGCGATCATCCTCTCGGAGCGGCTCGTGAAGGACGACGTCCTGTCGTCGATCCACATCCACGAGTACGAGATCGACGCGCGCACGACGAAGCTCGGCGACGAGGAGATCACGCGCGACATCCCGAACCGCTCGGAGGAGTCGCTGCGCGACCTCGACGAGGGCGGCATCGTCCGCATCGGCGCCGAGGTCCGCTCCGGCGACCTGCTCGTCGGCAAGGTCACGCCCAAGGGCGAGACGGAGCTGACGGCCGAGGAGAAGCTGATCCGCGCGATCTTCAAGGAGAAGGCGCGCGAGGTCCGCGACACCTCGCTCAAGGTGCCGCACGGCGAGGGCGGCAAGGTCATCGACGTGAAGACGTTCTCGCGCGCGCGGGCGACGACCTGTCCGCCGGCGTGAACGAGCTCGTGCGCGTGTACGTCGCGACCAAGCGCAAGATCTCCGAGGGCGACAAGCTCGCCGGCCGCCACGGCAACAAGGGCGTGATCTCCAAGATCGTGCCCGAGGAGGACCTGCCGTACCTCGCCGACGGCACGCCCCGTCGACATCATCCTGAACCCGCTCGGCGTCCCGAGCCGCATGAACGTGGGGCAGATCCTCGAGACGCACCTGGGCTGGGCGGCCGCGCACGGCGGCGACGGCTCGGCGCCCGAGTTCATCGCGACCCCGGTCTTCGACGGCGCCACGCCGGACGAGGTCGACGAGGCGCTCGTGAACTACCAGGAGACGCATCTCGACGACGGCATCGGCCTCACGATCGACGGCGACGACGCGCACGGTCGCAAGTGCTCGGGCCGCGCGGTGCTCGCACAACGGCCGCACCGGCGAGGAGTACGACCGCAAGATCACGGTCGGCTACCTCTACGTGCTCAAGCTGCTGCACCTCGTCGACGACAAGATCCACGCCCGCTCCACGGGCCCGTACTCGCTCGTCACCCAGCAGCCGCTGGGCGGCAAGGCGCAGTTCGGCGGTCAGCGCTTCGGCGAGATGGAGGTGTGGGCCCTCGAGGCCTACGGCGCCGCCTACACGCTGCAGGAGATGCTCACCGTCAAGTCCGACGACACCGTCGGCCGCGTCAAGGCCTACGAGGCGATCGTCAAGGGCGAGAACATCCCTGAGCCCTCGATCCCCGAGTCGTTCAAGGTCCTGCTCAAGGAGATGCAGTCGCTCGCGCTCGACGTGAACGTCATCTCCGAGGGCGGCGGCGAGGTCCAGATCCGCGAGGAGGACGACGAGCTCCTCCGCGCGGCCGAGGAGCTCGGCATCGACATCTCCCCCGGCTCGCTCGCGCGGCGCCGCGCGAGCCGGCAGACTCGAGGGACGGCGGACGACGAGTCGCTCGCCGACGAGGCGCCCGCCGACGAGGATGCTCGAGCGAGTGCTGACCGGACGTGGCCGACGCGGCTCGTCGAGCTCGGCGCGGCGACCGCAGCTCCGGAGATCCAGGCGTGACGCGCGAAGGAGCGCCGCCTTCGGGCGGCGCCCCGGCCCCCGCCTTCTTCCACCACAACCCCGAAGGGGTGCACGTGATCGACATCAACAATTTCGATGCGATCAAGATCGGGCTCGCCTCGACCAAGCAGATCCACGACTGGTCGAGCGGCGAGGTCACGAAGCCCGAGACGATCAACTACCGCACGCTCAAGCCCGAGAAGGACGGCCTCTTCTGCGAGCGCATCTTCGGTCCGACGAAGGACTGGGAGTGCTACTGCGGCAAGTACAAGCGCGTCCGCTACAAGGGCATCATCTGCGAGCGCTGCGGCGTCGAGGTGACCCGCCAGAAGGTCCGCCGCGAGCGCATGGGCCACATCGACCTGGCCGCGGCCGTCTCCCACATCTGGTTCTTCAAGGGCGTCCCGAGCCGCATCGGCTACCTGCTCGACATCGCTCCCAAGGAGCTCGAGAAGGTCCTCTACTTCGCGGCGTCCATCGTCGTGCACGTCGTGGACGACGAGCAGCGCCTGGCCGATCTGGGCGAGCTGTCCGACAAGGTCGAGGCCGAGGTCGAGCAGCTCGCGATCGATCGCGAGGAGCAGTTCGGCGAGGTCGAGGAGCGGCTGCTGCCGCCGGCGCGAGTTCTTCGCCTCGGGCGCCGACGACGGCTTCGACGAGGACGACGAGTACTGGGCCCGCACGCTCGCGGCCTGGGCCGACGATCAGGGCTTCCCGCAGCTCGAAGAGGCCCGCGAGCTCGCCAGCGGCGTGCTCAAGGACGTCGCCGAGCGCATCGCCGGGGAGGACACCGCGCAAGGTGCGCGAGCTCGTCCCGCCGGCTCGTGCGCGAGGACCGGCAGCTGACCGCCGCGCGAGCTCGACGCCGTCGCCGCCTGGGCCGAAGTCCGCGCTCGACTCCGACGAGAAGGCCGTAACGACGCCCGCGAGGGCAAGGGCACGGCCAAGTCCAACGGCAAGAAGGCGGCCGAGCGGATCGCGCTCTACCTGGCCGGCGACGACGACGCGCTCGACGTCCAAGAAGGACGACGGCGCTGGTCGAGCGCGTCATCGAGCGAAGGGCGATCGCAGAAGGAGCTCGACCGCGCTCGCGGGCTCGGCGGCGGCCTGCTGGCCGACGTCGTCCGCGAGCGGTCGACCTGCCGGAGGAGGAGCGCGGCGAGCTGCGCGACCTCGCCAACGACCTCTGCCTGAAGACCGACGGCCGCATGTCCAAGGACGACGTCAAGGTGCTCGAGGCCTGGGCGCTGAAGGTGCGCGAGGCGTACCTCGACGCGCAGGCGCGCCGCAAGGACGCCGACGAGGCTACCGAGGAGCGCGTCGAGACGCTGCGCGCAGGCGTTCGAGCTGTTCAAGGAGATCAAGCCCAAGGACGTCGTCGGCGACGAGCGGCTCTTCCGCGAGCTGCACGACCGCTTCGGCTCCGCACTGGGGCTTCGGCGTCTACTTCGGCGGCGGCATGGGCGCCGAGGCGATCCGCGAGCTGCTGCGGCCGCGAGGACCTCGACAACCTCGAGCCCGACCTGCGCGAGACGATCAAGACCTCAAGGGCCAGCGCCAGCAGCGCGCGATCAAGCGCCTCAAGGTCGTCTCCGCCTTCCGCGAGTCCGACAACAAGCCGGACTGGATGGTGCTCGACGCCATCCCGGTGATCCCGCCGGAGCTGCGCCCGATGGTGCAGCTGGACGGCGGCCGCTTCGCGACCAGCGACCTCAACGATCTCTACCGGCGCGTGATCAACCGCAACAACCGCCTCAAGCGGCTGCTCGACCTGGGCGCGCCCGAGATCATCGTCAACAACGAGAAGCGGATGCTGCAGGAGGCCGTCGACGCGCTCTTCGACAACGGCCGCCGCGGTCGCGCCGTCACGGGCCCGGGCAACCGCCCCCTGAAGTCGCTGTCCGACATGCTCAAGGGCAAGCAGGGCCGCTTCCGCCAGAACCTGCTCGGCAAGCGCGTCGACTACTCCGGCCGCTCCGTGATCGTCTCGGGCCCGACGCTCAAGCTGCACCAGTGCGGCCTGCCGAAGCTGATGGCGCTCGAGCTCTTCAAGCCGTTCATCATGAGCCGGCTCGTCGAGCGCAAGGCCGTGCAGAACATCAAGGCGGCCAAGAAGATGGTCGACTCGATGGTGCCCGAGGTCTGGGACGTGCTCGAGGAGGTCATCGCGGAGCACCCGGTGCTGCTCAACCGCGCACCGACGCTCCACCGCCTGGGCATCCAGGCCTTCGAGCCGATCCTCGTCGAGGGCAAGGCGATCCAGGTCCACCCGCTCGTCTGCCACGCCTTCAACGCCGACTTCGACGGCGACCAGATGGCGGTGCACCTGCCGCTCTCGGTCGAGGCCCAGGCCGAGGCGCGGATCCTGATGCTCTCGAGCAACAACATCCTCTCGCCGGCGCACGGCAAGCCGCTGGCGACGCCCACCCAGGACCTGGTCATCGGCCTCTACTACCTGACGTCACTCGACCGAGGACCTCGAGCCGCGATCGTGCGCCTCGCCTCCGGTAAGGACGTCGCCGCCTCGGCTTCGAGATCGCCGCTCTTCGGCTCCGCCGACGACGTCGCGCTCGCCGTACACCGAGGGCACGCTCGGCCTCTCCGCGCCGATCCGGTTCCGCTTCGCCCGTCGACGCTCGAGAAGGTCGTCACGCCGGGCCGCGTGATCTTCAACAACGCGGTCGAGGCCGCGCTCGTCGAGGCGATGGGCGCCCCGCTCGAGGCCGACGACTTCGCGACGTGAGTCAACACGACCATGCGCAAGAGCGAGATCAGCGACTACGTCGTCGCGGCTCGTCGACCGGCACGGCGCGAGCCAGGTCGCGCCGATGCTGGACGCCGTCAAGGATCTCGGCTTCCGCTACGCCACGCAGGCCGGGTCTCGATCTCCAAGAACGACATCGTCACGCCGGACGCCAAGGGCGGATCCTCGCGCGCACCGAGAAGGAGGTCGCCGACGTCGGCGACCAGTACCAGTTCGGCCTGATCACCGACGGCGAGCGCCACGAGAAGGTCGTCGTCCTCTGGGACCGGCGACCGACGAGGTCGAGGTCGCCATGCGCGACACGCATGTGGAAGCTCAACCCGGTCTACATGATGGCCCACTCGGGCGCACGCGGGTCGTTCAAGCAGATCCGCCAGCTGGCCGGCATGCGCGGCCTGATGGCGAATCCGAAGGGCGAGATCATCGAGCGCCCGATCAAGGCCAACTTCATGGAAGGCCTCTCGGTCCTCGAGTACTTCATCTCGACCCACGGCGCCCGCAAGGGCCTCGCCGACACCGCGCTGCGCACCGCCGACTCCGGCTACCTCACCCGGCGGCTCGTCGACGTCTCGCAGGACGTGATCATCCGTGAGGACGACTGCGGCACGCGCGACTACATCGAGATCCCGGCGTTCAGCCTCGACCGGCGCTCGTTCTTCGAGTACCGGGACGGCAAGCTCGTCCGCCGCGCGTCCTTCGACCCGCGGCAGAACGAGCAGCTCGCCGGCCGGGTGCTGGCCCGCGACATCGACACGACCGAGGGCATCCTCCCCGAGGGCACGCCGCTCAGCCGTGACCTCGCCCGGGCGATCTTCGACGCCAAGCGCGACTCCATCGCGGCGCTCCTCGACTCTATCGGGGACACCGCCCAGGGCTCGCCGGCGGAGGTCGCGGCCGCCTTCGGCCTGACCGAGCTGGCCGAGGACTTCCGCGTCGAGGAGCGCGGGGAGGACCCGTTCCTCTCCGTCGACTCGGTCGAGGACCTGCGGACGCCCGAGCGGTACATGCGCCGGTTCGACGAGGACGGCTACAGCTCCGTCGTGTTCGCCGACCGGACGCCCGAGATGCAGCTCGCCCAGCAGTGGCGGACGCTCGCCTGGGCGCTCAACGACCAGGTCGTGTCCGGGTGCACGTGCCCGTCCGCTCCGTCCTCACCTGCGAGGCGGCCAAGGGCGTCTGCGCGGCCTGCTACGGCATCTGCCGGCCACCGGGCAGCGCTCCGACGTCGGCGACGCGGTCGGGATCATCGCCGCCCAGTCGATCGGCGAGCCGGGCACCCAGCTGACGATGCGCACGTTCCACACGGGCGGCGTCGCCGGGCTCGACATCACCCAGGGCCTCCCGCGCGTCGTCGAGCTGTTCGAGGCCCGCAACCCGAAGGCCGCCGGCGCGGTCTCGCACATCTCCGGCCGGGTCGGCTTCAAGACGAAGGCCGCCGGTCCGTTCGTCTACGTGCTTCCCCGTAAGCGCGACGTCGAGGTCCGCGAGGTCGAGGGCGAGGGAGCGACGGTCTTCTACAAGGGCGAGCGGATGACCCGCCAGCTGATCGAGTGGTGTCCTCGCGGGACCCAGCAGGTCAGTCGGGCGATCGCTCCGATGGTCGACGACGGGCAGATCGTCGTCGAGAGCCAGCCGATCCTGCCGGGCGTCCTCGCCCCGACGGACCTGATGGCCTCCAACCGCGCCCGGGCGACCCGCTACCTGGTCGATCGAGGTCCAGCGCGTCTACCGGGTCCCAGGGCGTGGAGATCAACGACAAGCACGTCGAGGTGATCGCCCGGCAGATGACCCGCCGGGTGCTCGTCGACCACGCCGGATCCACCGAGTACCTTCCGGGCCAGTTCGTCGAGGTCAACGAGTTCGTGAAGACGCGCAAGCAGCTGGAGGCGTCGGTGGCCGCCGGCCGGGCCGGCACGGAGGCTCCCACCGGCGACCAGCAGATGCTGGGCATCACGAAGGCGTCGCTGGCCACGCAGTCCTGGCTCTCCGCCGCCTCCTTCCAGGAGACGACGAAGGTCCTGACCGACGCCTCGATCGAGGGCAAGTCGGACTACCTGCTGGGGCTCAAGGAGAACGTGATCATCGGCAAGCTGATCCCGGCCTCCACCGGCCTCAAGGAGTACCGCGCGATCCAGATCGAGGCCGCGGCCGGCTACGGGATCGGCGAGGGCGACCTCGGCGACGACGTGGGCTTCGATCGCGCCGGGCTCGGGGTCTCCGAGGACGAGCTCGTGCCGCTCGAGGGGCTCGAGGCCTCGACGGCGCCCGACGGCGAGTAGCGGTCGGCGAACGAGGAGGAACGGTCGAGGGCCGGGGAGCGATTCCCCGGCCCTCGGTCGTTCCGCGCTCGTCCGGACGCGAGCGGCGCTCGGAAACCCGCGTGTCGGACCCGCGGGGCCCGGCGGGTCAGGACGCGATGAGGGCGTCCACCAGGTGGGCGAACCGCTCCTTCAGCTCCGCGAGGCTCATCTCCCGGGCCCGGCGCTGGTAGCCGAAGAGCCGGGCGCCGAGGGCGATCAGCAGGATGTCGGCGAGGTAGGCGGCGTCCGCCGCCGACCGGCCCTCGGCGAGCAGGAGGCGGAGGTGGAGCGCGTAGGCCGCGTACGGGCCGGCGCCCTGGCGGGCGACGTCGGACGACGCCTCCGCCGCCGCGATGATCGGCCAGTTGCGCTCGAGCCGGTCGAGCATCGCCGCGCCGAAGGCGACGAGGCGGTCGCGGGGCGGCGCACCGGGGCCGAGCGGGGGCGGGCCGCGGAGGATCCGCTCCTGGAGGACCCGCTCGCCCTGGTCGAGGACCGCCAGGGCGAGGCCGGCCCGATCCCCGAACCGGCGGAACAGCGTGCCCTTGCCGACGCCGGCGGCGTCGGCGATCGCCTCCATCGACGTGGCGGCCACGCCGCGCTCGGCGAAGAGCGCCTCGGCGGCGGCCAGGATGCGCCGCCGGTTGCGCGCGGCGTCGGCCCGTTCGACCGGCGAGTCGGCGAGGACGGGGAGGACCATGGCCACATGGTAGACAAACGGACTCTGGTCCGGTTAAGCTGTGCGGGAATAAAGCGGACCGCGGTCCGTTGTCGAGGTCAGAGACCCACACACCCGATCCAAGGAACACGATGTCCACCACCGCGATCGCCCAGGACCGCCTCGCCGGCACCTGGAAGTTCGTCCCCGTCCACTCCACGGCGAGCTTCTCCGTGAAGTACCTCGTCGCCTCCTTCCGCGGCACCTTCGAGGCGTTCGACGCCACGCTCTCCGGCGGAGTCCTGACCGGCAGGGTCGAGGTCGCCTCGGTCAGCGTCAAGGACCCGAACCTGGCCGGCCACCTCCAGTCGCCGGACTTCTTCGACGCCGAGCGCCATCCCGAGATCACCTTCCGGTCGACGTCGATCGACCTCAGCGGCGACACCGCGGCGATCGACGGCGAGCTCACCGTGAAGGGCGTCACGAAGCCCGTGCACGCCACCGGCACCGTCAACGGACCGACCGAGGACTTCGCGGGCAATACACGCCTCGGCTTCACGCTCGAGACGACGATCGACCGCTCGGCCTTCGGCGTCAGCTGGAACGCGCCGCTGCCGAAGGGCGGCTTCGCCCTCTCGAACGACGTCGACCTCGTCATCGAGCTCGAGTTCACGAGGGCCTGAGGCATGCGGATCCTCGGCATCTCGGGATCCCTTCGCGCCGGCTCGTGGAACACCACCCTCCTGCGGGCGGCGGCGGAGCTGCTGCCGCCCGCAGTGGAGTTCGTCCTCCACGACGGGCTCCGTGAGATCCCGCCGTTCGATGACGATCTCACCGCCTCCCGGCCTGCCGCCGCCGAGCGCCTGTGGCGGGAGGTCGAGGGCGTCGACGCCGTCCTGATCGCGACCCCGGAGTACAACCACTCGCTGCCCGGGCAGCTGAAGAACGCGCTCGACTGGCTCTCGCGTCCCCTCCGGGAGAGCCCGCTGCGGGGCAAGCCGGTGGCCGTGATCGGCGCCTCGACCGGCATGTTCGGCGCGGTCTGGGCCCAGGCCGAGGCCCGGAAGGTCCTGTCGGCGATCGGAGCGCGGCCGCTCGACGTGGAGCTTCCGGTGGCGTCGGCCGACGAGCAGTTCACGGCCGACGGCCACCTCGTCGACCCCGACCTCGACGCGGCGCTCGCCACCATCCTGACGGACCTGGTCGCCGCCGTGGAGGAGCGCGCGGCGCTCGCCGCCTGACGCCCGGGCGCCCCGGGCGGCGGCCGCGCGGGGACCCGCCGGAAGCGGGACGGGCGACCCCGCGGTGGAAGAGCGCTCGCGGCCCGGCCCTCGGAATCCCCTACGCTCAGGCGAGGCGTCTCCTTCGCGCGCCGTCTCGGCCCGGTGACCGGCAGCCACCGGGCCGAGGGTAGGACCGCCTGTGCCCGTTTCCCTCCTCTTCCTCCCCCGGCTCCTCCTTCCCGTCCTCGTCGCGGGCGTCGGGGCGTTCCCGGCCGTCGCCGCCGCCGCCCGGCCCTCGGACGCCGTCCCGGCTCCGACGGCGAACCGCAGCTACACGGCGACCCCGGCCTTCGAGCGCACGAAGGTCTACGCGGCACCCGGCGGCCGCGGCGCGCCGATCACCGTCCTGCACACCGGGTCGGACGCGACGAACGACCCGCTCGACCTGCTCGGCGACGGGCTCCTCGTCCTCGGCTCCAAGGCGGACGCGGCCGGTCATCTCTGGTACCGGGTCCAGCTCCTCCAGAAGCCCCGCGGGCGCTCCGGCTACATCGACGCGGACCGCGCGCAGCTCTCGGCGAACCCGTACCGGGTCATGGTCCGGCTGCGGCGGCGGACGGTCACGGTCTACCGGGCGGGACGGGCGGTCCTGACGTCGCGGGCGGTGGTCGGCAAGCCGGCGACGCCCACGCCCACGGGCCTCTTCGCGATCGCCAAGCAGATCGACTGCGTGCAGTTCACCTGCTCCTCGCCGTTCGTCGGCTCGGCGATCAACCTGCTGACCGCCTACTCGCCGGTGTACCAGGCCACGGGCTTCGCCGGCGGTCCCGGGATCGTCGCGATCCACGGACGCGGCCCGTCGTCCCTCGGCGATCCCCTCGGTTCGGCGCGGAGCCATGGCTGCATCCGCGTGCCGAACGCCGTCGCGACCTGGATCCTCGACACCCTGATCCCCGGAACGCCGGTCCAGGTCACGCGCTGAGGCGTGTCCGCGCCGGTCGCCCCATCAGGCGCCGGCGCCCTCCTCCTCGATCGCCGACTCGGCCGCGAGGAAGCCGATCCTCGAGTGGGTGCCGTCGCAGAACGGCTTCGTCGTCGACCCGCCGCACCGGCAGAGGACGGCGGTCTTGCCGTCGGCGAACTCGGTGCGCTCGCCGTCCGGGGAGACGACGGTGAGCGGGCCGCGGATGAGGTACGGGCCTCGGGCGGAATAGCGGATCTCGAGGGACACGGAGGCTCCTTGGTGCGCTGGCTCGGGACGAGGGAGGGCCGGGGGTGCCGCGGTCGGCGGCGCACCAGGTGTCCCCGGTCCGCAGCAGTTCAACCACCGCCGGCGGCACGGCCGCTCCGCCGGCGCCCCGCCGATCGCCCCGGAGCGATGGACTGTCGTCGCGCGGGCGCGCGGCCCGGACGCATGCGGCTTGCCATCCCCCCTTCGTCCGGTAGAATCCCTTTCCCGTGCCGCCCCACGGGTGCGCTCGGCGCGCGCGCCGCGACGGGCGGATAGCACCGCGGCTCCCGTTCCGGGGGCGGCATCCGGCGTCAGTCGACGCCATCGCCTCATCGAGAAAGACCTCATGCCGACGATCAACCAACTGGTGCGCTCTCCGCGCTCGCCCGTCAAGGCGAAGACCAAGACCCCTGCGCTCCGCGGTGCCCCGCAGAAGCGCGGGGTGTGCACGCGCGTCTACACGACGACGCCGAAGAAGCCGAACTCGGCTCTGCGCAAGGTCTGCCGGGTCCGGTTGACGAACGGGATGGAGGTCACCGCCTACATCCCCGGGATCGGCCACAACCTCCAGGAGCACTCCGTCGTGCTCGTCCGCGGCGGCCGCGTCAAGGACCTCCCGGGCGTCCGCTACAAGGTCGTGCGCGCCGCCCTCGACGCCTCGGGCGTCTCCGACCGCAAGCAGGCGCGCTCGAAGTACGGCTGCAAGAGGAGCAAGTAGCGATGCCGCGACGCGCAGAGATCACGCCCCGCGAGCTCGCTCCCGACCCCGTGTACGACTCGCGGCTCGTCACCCAGCTGATCAACAAGGTCATGCTGGCCGGCAAGAAGTCGCAGGCCGAGCGCGTCGTCTACGAGGCGCTCGCCCAGGTCGGCCAGAAGACCGGGCGGCCGGCCGTCGAGGTGCTGGAGCAGGCCGTCAAGGCGGTCACGCCCGCGCTCGAGGTGAAGAGCCGCCGCGTCGGCGGCGCCAACTACCAGGTGCCGATCGAGGTTCCGCAGCGGCGCGCCCGCACGCTCGCGGTCCGCTGGCTGGTCACGTTCGCCCGCACCCGCCGCGAGAAGGAGATGGTCGACAAGCTCGTCGGCGAGATCCTCGACGCCTCGAACCAGCAGGGCGGCGCCTACAAGAAGAAGGACGACATCTACCGGATGGCGCAGGCCAACAAGGCCTTCGCCCACTACCGCTGGTAGGCCAGAGACCATGACGATCGTCGAGACCCGCACCACCGCCAACCCGCCGCGCCCGGACCAGCTCGACCGGTACCGGAACATCGGGATCATGGCCCACATCGACGCCGGCAAGACGACGGCGACCGAGCGCATCCTCTTCTACACCGGCCGCACGCACAAGATCGGCGAGGTCCACGAAGGCGCCGCGACCATGGACTGGATGGTCCAGGAGCAGGAGCGCGGGATCACCATCACCTCCGCGGCCACGACCGCGTTCTGGGGCGACTGTCGGATCAACATCATCGATACACCCGGGCACGTTGACTTCACGGTCGAGGTGGAGCGATCGCTCCGCGTCCTCGACGGCGCGGTCGCCGTGTTCGACTCCGTCGCCGGCGTCCAGCCGCAGTCGGAGACCGTCTGGCGGCAGGCCGACAAGTACAACGTCCCGCGCATCGCGTTCGTCAACAAGATGGACCGGATCGGCGCGGACTTCTTCAACGCGATGCAGACGATGGTCGACCGGCTCGGGGCCAACCCGGTGGCGATCCAGATCCCGATCGGCGCCGAGGACCGGTTCGAGGGCGTCGTCGACCTCGTGCGGATGAAGGCCATCCGCTACCTCGACGAGCTCGGCGGGACCTGGGAGGAGACCGATCCCGACGGGGAGCTCGGCACGCTCGCCGAGGAGTACCGGCACAGGCTGGTGGAGGCCGTCGCCGATCAGGACGAGGACATCATGATGGCGTTCCTCGAGGACGAGGACGTCGACGAGGCCGCCCTCAAGGCGGCGATCCGCGGCGCCACGCTCGATCTCTCGGTGACGCCCGTCACGTGCGGCTCGGCCTTCAAGAACAAGGGCGTTCAGCCGCTCCTCGACGCGATCGTCGACTACCTGCCGTCGCCCCTCGACGTGCCGCCGATGATCGGCCTCAAGCCGGGGACGGACGTCGAGCTCACGCGGCCGGCCTCGATCGACGCGCCGTTCTCGGCGCTGGCGTTCAAGGTCATGTCGGATCCGTTCGTCGGCAACCTCACCTACTTCCGCGTCTACTCGGGGTCGCTCAAGGCCGGCTCGCACGTGCTCAACGCGACCACGGGCAAGCGCGAGCGGATCGGCCGGATCCTGCAGATGCACGCGAACCACCGGGAGGACCGCGAGGAGGTGGCCGCCGGCGAGATCGCGGCCGCGGTCGGGCTCAAGAACACGAAGACCGGCCACACGCTCTCGGACGAGCGCAACCCGATCATCCTCGAGTCGATCACGTTCCCGGAGCCGGTGATCGAGGTCGCCGTCGAGCCGAAGACGAAGGCCGACCAGGATCGCCTGGCCTCCGCGCTCTCCCGGCTCTCCGACGAGGACCCGACCTTCCGCGTGACCTCCGACGAGGAGACCGGCCAGACGCTGATCGCCGGCATGGGCGAGCTCCACCTGGAGATCATCGTCGACCGGCTGCTGCGCGAGTTCAAGGTCGACGCCAACGTCGGCAAGCCGCAGGTGGCCTACCGCGAGACGATCAAGAAGACCCTCGACAAGGTGCAGGGCAAGTTCGTGCGCCAGACCGGCGGTCGCGGCCAGTACGGCGACGCCGTGATCGCGGTGGCCCCGAACACGCCGGGCGGGGGCTACGTCTTCGAGTCGAAGGTCGTCGGCGGATCGATCCCGAAGGAGTACGTCAAGTCGGTTGACGAGGGCATCCGCGAGGCGATGCAGTCCGGGGTCCTCGCCGGGTTCCCGGTGGTCGACGTCAAGGTCACCCTGGTCGACGGCTCCTACCACGAGGTGGACAGCTCCGAGATGGCGTTCAAGATCGCCGGCTCGATGGCCTTCAAGAACGCGATGGCGAAGGCCGACCCGGCGCTCCTCGAGCCGATCTTCTCGGTCGAGGTCGTCACCCCCGAGGACTACATGGGCGACGTGATGGGCGACCTCAACTCGCGGCGCGGCCGGATCGAGGGCATGGCGGCCCGTGGCAACGCGCAGACGATCACGGCGCGCGTTCCGCTCTCCGAGATGTTCGGCTACGCCACCGACATGCGGTCCATGACGCAGGGCCGCGCCACCTACTCGATGCAGTTCCTCCGCTACGAGGAAGTGCCGAAGAGCCTCGCCGCCGAGCTGACGACGAAGAGCTAGTGGAACCCATGCGTCTGATTCCCCGCCCCCTTTCCCCCGCACGAGCCTAGAAGGATCCGAAGGACATGGCCAAGCAGAAGTTCGAGCGCTCGAAGCCGCATCTCAACATCGGCACGATCGGTCACATCGACCACGGCAAGACGACCCTCACGGCCGCCATCACCAAGGTGCTCAACGAGCGCTACGGCGGCGCCACGAAGGTCCGCGACTTCGCCTCGATCGACAACGCCCCCGAGGAGCGCGAGCGCGGGATCACGATCAACACCGCGCACGTCGAGTACGAGACGGACGTCCGCCACTACGCGCACGTCGACTGCCCGGGGCACGCCGACTACGTCAAGAACATGATCACGGGCGCCGCCCAGATGGACGGCGCGATCCTCGTCGTCTCGGCCGCCGACGGTCCGATGCCGCAGACCCGCGAGCACATCCTTCTCGCCTCCCAGGTCGGCGTCCCGTACATCGTCGTCGCCCTCAACAAGACCGACATGGTCGACGACCCCGAGCTGCTCGAGCTCGTCGAGATCGAGGTGCGCGAGCTCCTCAGCTCCTACGACTTCCCCGGCGACGACGTCCCCGTCGTCCAGGTCTCCGCGCTCCGCGCCCTCGAGGGCGACAAGGAGTGGGAGGACAAGGTCGTCGAGCTCCTCAAGGCCGTCGACACCTACGTCCCGGAGCCGGAGCGCGACACCGACAAGGCGTTCCTGATGCCGGTCGAGGACGTGTTCACGATCCAGGGCCGCGGCACCGTCGTCACGGGCCGGATCGAGCGCGGCGTCGTCAAGGTCGGCGAGGAGGTCGAGATCGTCGGCCTCAAGAACACGCACAAGACCGTCGTGACCGGCGTCGAGATGTTCAACAAGTCGCTCGACCAGGGCCAGGCCGGCGACAACGCGGGCTGCCTCCTGCGCGGCGTCAAGCGCGAGGACGTCGAGCGCGGCCAGGTGCTGGCCAAGCCCGGCTCGATCACGCCGCACACGCAGTTCGAGGCCGAGATCTACGTCCTCACCAAGGAGGAGGGCGGCCGGCACACGCGCTTCCTCTCCGGCTACCGCCCCCAGTTCTACTTCCGCACGACGGACGTCACGGGCACGATCAACCTGCCCGAGGGCACGGACATCGCGCTGCCGGGCGACCGCACCAACATCAACGTCGAGCTGTACCAGCCGATCGCCATGGACGAGGGCCTCCGCTTCGCGATCCGCGAGGGTGGACGCACCGTCGGCGCCGGCGTGGTCTCGAAGATCCTCAAGTAGTCCCGGTGGCCGAGCAGAAGATCAGGATCCGGCTCAAGGGCTACGACCACCAGTCCCTGGACCGGTCGGCCCGTGCGATCGTCGACGAGGCGACCCGCACGGGCGCGACCGTGTCCGGTCCCGTGCCCCTGCCGACGGAGAAGAACGTCTACTGCGTCGTCCGAGGGCCGTTCAAGGACAAGGACTCGCGCGAGCACTTCGAGATCCGCACGCACAAGCGGCTGATCGACATCCACCAGCCGACGCCGAAGACGGTCGATTCGCTCATGCGCCTCGACCTGCCTGCCGGCGTCGACATCGAGATCAAGCTGTAGGCGGACGATGAAGGCGATCATCGGCAAGAAGATCGGGATGACCCAGCTCTTCACCGAGGACGGAGCCGTCGTGGCCGTCACGGTGATCGAGGCGGGTCCCTGTCCGGTCACGCAGATCAAGACGCCCGAGAGCGACGGCTACGACGCGGTCCAGCTCGCCTACGGCGAGTCGAAGCCGAAGCACGTCTCGCGGCCGGAGCAGGGCCACACGGCCAGGGCGGGCATCGCCCCCCATCGGCACCTCCACGAGTTCCGTGGCTCGACCGAGCTCTCCGTCGGCGAGGCCGTGACGGTGGACGCGTTCTCGTCGGGCGACCACATCAAGGTCACCGGCACCTCGCGCGGCAAGGGCTTCGCGGGCACGATCAAGCGCCACAACTTCGGGCGCGGGCCCGTGACCCACGGCTCGCACAACGTGCGCGCGCCTGGATCGATCGGCCAGTCGGCCCAGCCGTCCCGGGTCTTCAAGGGCCTGCGCATGTCGGGCCACATGGGCTCCGACGCAGGTCACGCAGCGCGGCCTGATCGTGATCGACCGCGACGTGGAGCGGAACCTCCTCCTCGTCTCCGGCTCCGTGCCCGGAGGCGAGGGCTCGCTCGTCTTCGTCCGGGAGGACATCTGATGCCGACGCGCACGAAGCTGAAGGCCACGCGCGTGGGGGAGGGCAAGGACGTGGCGCTCTCCGAGGCCGTGTTCGCGGTCGAGGCCAACCGCGGCCTCCTCCACGA
This sequence comes from uncultured Thermoleophilia bacterium, assembly GCA_963800515.1. Lineage (GTDB taxonomy): Bacteria > Actinomycetota > Thermoleophilia > Gaiellales > F1-60-MAGs149 > CAWDBC01. The sequence goes on along the minus strand of CAWDBC010000001.1, from coordinate 72,584 downwards.
GGTCGTGCGCGCCGAGGGCGCCGCCAAGCGCCAGGGCACGCACGCGACGAAGTCGCGGGGCGAGGTCTCCGGCGGCCGCCGCAAGCCGTTCCGCCAGAAGGGGACCGGCAACGCTCGTCAGGGCACGAACCGGGCGCCGCAGTTCGCCGGCGGCGGCGTGGCCTTCGGGCCGCAGCCGCGCTCCTACGCCGTCAAGGTGAACCGCAAGGCCTCCCGCAAGGCGCGCGCCATGGCGCTCTCGCTGCACGCGGCCGAGGGCTCGCTCGGCGTGTTCGACGCCGGCTTCGCGGCGCCGCGGACGAAGGACGCGCTCGCGCTCCTCGCGCCCTGGCGCGAGGACCGGCCGCTCGTCGTCGTCGTCGATCCCACCGAGGAGGAGGCGGCCCTGTCGTTCCGCAACCTGCCCCGCTCGCTCGTGCTGACGCCGTACGAGCTCGAGGTCACGGACATCCTCTGGGCCAGGTCGCTGCTCGTCTCCGACGAGGCGCTCGCCGACCTCGAGCGGCTGCTCGGCGCGGACGCGGGCACCTCCGGAGAGGATCCGGCATGAAGTCGACGACGCAGGACCACCGCTCCGTGATCCTCGGTCCGATCTCGACCGAGAAGACCCACATCGGGATGGCGGCCGAGACGTACACCTTCCGGGTCGCCAGGGCGGCCCACAAGATCCAGATCCGGCAGGCCATCGAGTCGCTCTTCGGCGTCGAGGTGCTCGCCGTGCGGGTCGTCAACGTGCAGTCGAAGCCCAAGCGCCGCGGCATCCATCGCGGCGTCCGACCGGGCTACAAGAAGGCGATCGTGAAGCTCGCGTCCGGCAACTCGATCCCGATCTTCGAGGGGATGGAGTAGGCATGGCCATTCGTCAGTTCAAGCCGACGTCACCGGGCCGGCGCGCGATGTCCGTCTCCGACTTCGCCGAGGTCACGCGCTCCGAGCCGGAGAAGAGCCTGCTCGCCCCGGTCAAGCGGAACGGCGGGCGCAACAACTACGGGCGGATCACGACCCGCCACCAGGGCGGCGGCCACAAGCGCCGCTACCGCGTGATCGACTTCAAGCGCGACAAGGACGGGGTCCCCGCGAAGGTGGCGGCGATCGAGTACGACCCGAATCGCTCGGCGCGGATCGCCCTCCTCCACTATGTGGACGGCGCCAAGGCGTACATCCTGGCGCCCCAGCGACTCGCGGTCGGCGGCATGGTCGAGTCCGGCCCCGAGGCCGACATCCGACCCGGCAACGCGCTCCCCCTGGCCAACATCCCGACCGGCACCCAGGTGCACGCGGTCGAGCTTCGCCCCGGCCAGGGCGCGAAGATGGTCCGCTCGGCGGGCGCCGGCGCGCAGCTGGTCGCCAAGGAGGGCGGCAAGGCGCTGCTGCGCCTTCCCTCCGGCGAGCTCCGGCGGGTTCCGGCCACGTGCCGGGCCACCGTCGGCACGATCGGCAACCAGACGCACGAGAACGAGTCGGGCGGGAAGGCCGGGCGCTCGCGCTGGCTCGGCAAGCGCCCGACCGTGCGCGGCACCGTGATGAACCCGGTCGATCACCCGCACGGCGGGGGCGAGGGCAAGTCCAAGGGACGGCATCCCGTCACGCCGTGGGGCAAGCCGACCCTCGGCGCGCGCACACGCAACGTCAAGAAGGCATCCTCCGTGGACGTCGTCCGCGGTCGACGCCGCGGCAAGGGCCGGAAGTAGAGGTAGACGATGAGTCGATCGTCCAAGAAGGGTCCCTTCGTCGACCCGCGGCTCCTGGCCCGCGTTGAGGCGATGAACCAGACCCGCGACAAGAAGATGCTGCGGACGTGGTCCCGCTCGTCGACGATCTTCCCGCAGATGGTGGGACACACGATCGCCGTGCACGACGGGCGCAAGCACGTCCCCATTTTCTGCTCCGAGGCCATGGTCGGTCACAAGCTCGGCGAGTTCGCGCCGACGCGGACCTACCGCGGCCACGTCGTCGACAAGCAGTCGAAGCGCAGGTAGTCGTGCCCAACTCGTTCGAAGAGACCGGTCTGATCCGGGCCCAGTCCAAGTGGGTGCGCAACTCGGCGCGGAAGGCCCGCGTCGTGCTCGTCGGCATCCGCGGGCGCAGCGCGCCCGAGGCCGACCGCTACCTGCAGTTCGCGACGCGGGTCGTCGCCCGCGACATCCAGCGCGTCCTCCGCTCGGCGGTCGCCAACGCCGAGGCGAACCACGGCTACCGCGCCGCGGACCTCGTCGTCGAGCAGGCGTTCGCCGACGAGGGAGTCACGGTCAAGCGCTTCAAGCCGCGCGCGCGCGGCCGGGCCTCGAGGATCGAGCACAAGACCTCGCACATCACCGTCCTCCTGCGACCGGTGGACGGAGCGATCAAGATCGGCGACGAGCCCGTGTCCGAGGCGAAGCCGCGCCGCCGCCGGGCCGCCGGGACGACCCCGGTCGCCTCCACGGCGACGGCCGCTCCCGCCACCGGAGCGGCGGTTGACGTGGAGACGCCCGAGGTGGAGACGCCCGAGGTCGAGGCGGTTGACGTGGAGACGCCCGAGGTGGAGACGCCGAGGTCGAGGCGGTTGACGTGGAGACGCCCGAGGTGGAGACGCCCGAGGTCGAGGCGGTCGAGGTGGACACGCCCGAGGTCGACACGCCCGAGGTCGAGGCGGTCGAGGTGGACACGCCCGAGGTCGACACGCCCGAGGTGGACACGCCCGAGGTGGACACCCCGGAGATCGAGTCGCCGGATTCCCGGAGATCGACCCGCCGGACATCGAGAGCCCCGACGTCGAGGCTCCCGGCATCGAGGCGCCGGCGATCGAGGCCGGCGACGAGCCGGCGAACGCGGGCGGGGCCCACACGGCCGCCGTCGACGAAGACACCCCAGACGACACCGGAGAGAAGGGCTAGCCGATGGGCCAGAAGATCCATCCAGGCGGCCTTCGGGTCGGCATCATCCACAACTGGAAGTCCAACTGGTACTCGGAGAAGCACTTCGCCGAGTACCTGCACGAGGACATCCGGATTCGCGACTACATCTACGGGCGCCTCGCGCACGCGGGCCTGTCGGACATCCACATCCGCAAGGACTCGCAGAAGATCACGATCGACATCTTCACGGCGCGTCCGGGGATCGTGATCGGGAAGTCCGGCAGCGAGGTCGATGCCCTCCGCAAGACCGTCTTCGCGATGACCGGCAAGGCCGTCCAGATCAACATCAACGAGATCAAGTACCCGGAGCTCGACGCCAAGCTCGTGGCGCAGTCCGTCGCCGAGCAGCTGCAGAACCGCGTGGCCTTCCGCCGCGCGATGAAGCGGTCGCTCGCCTCGGCCGTCCGCTCCGGCGCCCAGGGGGTCAAGATCCGCTGCGGCGGCCGCCTCGGCGGCTCCGAGATGTCCCGGTCCGAGCAGTACTCCGAGGGCCGCGTCCCGCTGCACACGCTGCGGGCGGACATCGACTACGGCTTCACCGAGGCGCGCACGACCGCCGGGCGGATCGGCGTCAAGGTCTGGATCAACAAGGGCGAGATCATGCCGGAGGGCTACGAGGGCGCCGCCGCCCAGCAGACGACCCGGCTCGGCGCGGTCGACGCGCGCCGCCGCCGCGGTGGCGCGACCATCACGGCGGACGACCTCGGGCCCGCGCGGCCCGAGCGTCGGCGACGCGGCCCCGGCGGACCGGGCGGTCCCGGTGGCCCCGGCGGTCCGGGCGGGCCCGGCGGCGCCGGAGGCGGCGGAGGCCGCCGCGGTCCCGGTGGACGCCCCGGCGGGCCCGGCGGCCGCGGCAACCAGCCGCAGGCCGGCAACGCGGGCACGGCGCCGATCGGACGGCGACTCCCGCCCCGCTCGGACTCCAAGCCGGCCCAGGCGCCGGACGGCGGCAGCACCGCGACGCCGCCCCCCGCACCGACCACGCCGCCCGAGGGCGGTGACGCCTGATGCCGCTCCCCCGGAGGGTCAAGCACCGGCGCGTCCACCGTGGTCGTCGCTCGGGAGTGTCCAAGGGGCATACCCGGCCGGCGTTCGGCGAGTACGCCCTGAAGACGCTCGACGAGGGCTGGATCACCGCCCGCCAGATCGAGGCCGCCCGTATCGCGATGACGCGCAAGATCCGGCGCGGCGGCAAGGTCTGGATCACGATCTTCCCGGACAAGCCGGTCACGAAGAAGCCGGCCGAGACGCGGATGGGCTCCGGCAAGGGTTCGCCGGAGTTCTGGGTCGCCGTCGTCAAGCCCGGGCGGGTCATGTTCGAGCTCTCCGGCGTGTCCGAGGAGCTGGCCCGCGAGGCGATGCGCCTCGCCGCCCAGAAGCTGCCCGTCAGGTGCAAGTTCGTGACGCGGGAAGGTGATCTCTTTGAAGGCTAGGGACGCACATGGGCTGAGCTCGGACGAGGTCCGGGAGAAGCTCGAGGAGGCCCGCCAGGAGCTCTTCAACCTCCGCTTCCAGCAGGCGACGGGTGCGCTCGAGAACACCTCGCGGATCACCGCGGTCCGGCGCGACATCGCCCGGTTCCTGACCGTGCAGGGCGAGCGGGCCGTGAAGGAGACGAATTGATGGCTGAAGACGAGAACGAGCAGACCGCCGTCCCCGAGGCCGCTGCCGCGGTGGCGGGCGACGCGATCACCGACGCCGCCCAGGCGGGGTCCGACGGCGCCGCCGAGGCGCCAGAGACGCCCGGTGCCGTTGACGTACCCCTGCCCGCACCCGAGCCGAAGCGGACGCGGTCCCGGACGACCCGGCCGAAGGCCGCTCCGGGCGAGGCCGTCACCGGGCTCGACGCCGGCTCGGAGCCGGCCGCCGGGCCCGAGGCCTCCGCCGAGGCCGAGGTCGCCGACGAGGGCCCGTCCGCCCGCGCGCCGCGCGGAGCGAGGGCGAAGAAGGCCCCCGCCCCGACCCGGGCGAAGACGAAGGCCGAGCGCGGCGTCTACGTGCGCACGCCCGCGGCTCCCGCGGAGCAGGGTCCGCGCAAGGAGCGCCGCGGGGTCGTCACGTCCGACAAGGGCGAGAAGTCGATCACCGTCCGCGTCGACGAGATGAAGCGCCACCGCAAGTACAAGAAGATCATGCGGCGCTCGATCAAGCTGAACGCCCACGACGAGCGCAACGAGGCGAAGATCGGCGACGTCGTCCGGATCGTCGAGACGCGGCCGCTCTCGCGCACCAAGCGCTGGCGCCTCGTCGAGATCGTCGAGGTGGCGAAGTGATCCAGGTCGAGTCGAGGCTCAGGGTCGCCGACAACACCGGCGCCCGCGAGATCCTCTGCATCCGCATCCGCGGGGGCTCCAAGCGGCGCTACGCCCGCGTCGGCGACGTCATCGTCGCCACCGTCAAGCAGGCCACGCCGAACGGCACCGTCAAGAAGGGCGACGTCGTCCAGGCCGTGGTCGTGCGGACGAAGAAGGAGCACCATCGCGACGACGGCACGTACATCGCCTTCGACGACAACGCCGCGGTGATCATCGACGGAGGTCAGAACCCGCGCGGCACCCGCATCTTCGGGCCCGTCGCGCGCGAGCTGCGCGAGCGCAACTTCATGAGGATCGTCTCGCTCGCGCCGGAGGTGCTCTAGATGGCGAAGCTCAAGAAGGGGGACACCGTCCAGATCCTGGCCGGCCGCGACCGCGGCCTGCGGGGCAAGGTCGCCGCCGCGACCGCCGGACGGCCGGCTCCTCGTCGAGGGGCGGAACCTCGTGACCAAGCACTCGAAGCCGCGGCCGGTCCGCGGCACGCGCGGGCTCGAGATGACGCCCGGCGGCATCATCCGCGTCGAGGCGCCGGTGCGACGGTCGAACGCGGGCTCGTCTGCCCCGCCTGCGACCAGGTCACGCGCGTCGGCTTCACGATCACGGACGGCGTCAAGACGCGCGTCTGCAAGAAGTGCGGCAAGGACATTCCGAGCTGATGGCCGAGACGACCACATACACGCCCCGCCTGAAGACGCAGTACGAGGAGGAGCTCCGCGCGCGGCTGCAGTCCGAGCTCGGCTACTCGTCGGTCATGCAGGTGCCGCGGATCGCCAAGATCACGCTCAACATGGGCGTCGGCGAGGCCAAGAACGACACGAAGCTGCTCGACGCGGCCTCAGGGCCAGCTCGCGCTCATCGCCGGCCAGCAGCCGGTGATCACGAAGGCGAAGAAGTCGATCGCCGGCTTCAAGATCCGCGAGGGCATGCCGATCGGCACGAAGGTCACGCTCCGCGGCGTCCGCATGTACGAGTTCCTCGATCGCCTGCTGACGGTCGCGCTGCCGCGCATCCGTGACTTCCAGGGGATCAACCCGAACGCCTTCGACGGCCGCGGCAACTACTCGCTCGGCCTGCGCGAGCAGATCATCTTCCCGGAGATCGACTACGACACGATCGACCAGGTCCGGGGCCTCGACGTGACGATCACGACCACGGCGAAGACCGACGACGAGGCGCGCGAGCTCCTCCGGGCGTTCGGCTTCCCGTTCCGGGAGAAGTAAGCCAGATGGCCAAGACGTCCCTCATCCACAAGGCGGCCCAGCCGGCCAAGTACAAGGTCCGCGCGTACTCGCGCTGCCAGCGCTGCGGCCGGCCGCGCTCCGTCTACAAGAAGTTCAAGCTCTGCCGGATCTGCCTGCGGGAGCTCGCCCATCAGGGCGTCATCCCCGGCATGACCAAGTCGAGCTGGTAGGAGAGTCGACAATGGTCAACGATCCCATCGCCGACATGCTGACCCGCATCCGCAACGCCAACACGGCGCTGCAGGAGCAGACGATCATGCCGGCCACCAAGGTCCTCCGCGAGATCGCCCGCCTCCTCAAGGAGGAGGGCTACATCGAGTCGTTCTCCGTCAAGCGCGCCGAAGGCGTCTCGCACGAGTCGCTCGTGATCGTGCTCAAGTACGGCCAGAACCGCGAGCGCGTGATCTCCGGCCTGAAGCGGGTCTCCAAGCCCGGCCGCCGGGTCTACGCCTCCAAGGACCGCCTGCCGCGGGTGCTCGGCGGCCTCGGCACGGCGATCCTGTCCACCTCGACCGGCATGGTCACGTCGTCGGAGGCCGCCAAGCGCGGCGTCGGCGGCGAGGTCCTCTGCTTCATCTGGTGAGGAGGACGGGATGAGCCGCATCGGACGACGCACGTTCGAGATCCCCTCCGGCGTCGAGGTCTCGGCCGCACCCGGGTTGATCTCCGTCACCGGCCCCCGGGGCTCGCTGACGCAGGTGATCTCGCCCGAGATCACCGTCTCCACGGAGGGCGGCACGGTCTCCGTGACCCGCCCCACCGACCGGTCCGATCACCGCGCGCTCCACGGCCTCACCCAGGCGCTGGTGGCGAACATGGTCGAGGGCGTGACGAAGGGCTTCGAGAAGCGCCTGGAGATCCAGGGCGTCGGCTACCGCGCCACCGCGCGGGGCAGGAACGTCGAGTTCGCACTGGGCTACTCGCACTCGATCCTCGTCGAGCCACCCACCGGCATCGAGCTCGAGGTCCCCGCGCCGACGCAGATCGTCGTTCGCGGAATCGACAAGCAGGCGGTCGGCCAGGTCGCGGCGAACATCCGCCGCCTCCGCCCGCCGGAGCCCTACAAGGGCAAGGGCGTCCGCTATCAGGGCGAGTACGTCGCCCGCAAGGTCGGCAAGCGCGCGTGAGCGCGGAAGGCAACTGAGACATGGCAGTCAAGACGAAGGCAGAGATGCGAGCGCGCCGTCGCCGGCGCGTGCGCGGGAAGGTCTCGGGCACGACCGAGCGGCCGCGCCTCGCGATCTACCGATCGAACACCAGCATCTACGCGCAGGTCGTGGACGACGTGGCGGGACACACGCTCGCGGCCGCCGACTCGCGTGGCGGGAAGAGCGGAGACAAGACGGAGCAGGCCAAGCAGGTCGGCCTCGAGATCGCCGCCAGGGCGAAGGCGGCCGGCATCGACCGCGTCGTCTTCGACCGCGGCGGCTACCTGTACCACGGCCGCGTGGCCTCGCTTGCGGCGGGAGCGCGTGAGGGAGGTCTGGAGTTCTGATGGGACGCATTCCACAGGATCGCGACGGGCGCGAGATGCAGGAGCGCGTCGTCGAGATCAATCGCGTCGCGAAGGTCGTCAAGGGCGGACGGCGCTTCTCGTTCACGGCCCTCGTGGTCGTCGGCGACGAGGTCAACCAGGTCGGGATCGGCTACGGGAAGGCCAACGAGGTGCCCGTCGCCATCCAGAAGGCGGTCGAGGACGCGAAGAAGAACCTCTTCACCGTCCCCAAGCACGCGAACACGATCACCCACGAGGTGCTCGGCGTGTTCGGCGCCGGCCGGGTCCTCCTCAAGCCCGCCGCACCGGGCACCGGCGTGATCGCCGGCGCCGGCGTCCGCGCGGTGCTCGAGCTCGCCGGGCTGAAGGACGTGCTCGCGAAGTCGCTCGGCACCTCGAACCCGATCAACCTCTGCCGCGCCGCCGAGACGGGCCTGCGCCAGCTGCGCCGGCCCGAGGACGTCGCCCGCCTGCGCGGCAAGCGGATCTCGGAGATCCTGCCCCGGGCCGCGGCGGCGGTCGAGGTCCCGCCGCTCGAGCCGACGGGAGCCGTCTGATGGCGATCCTCGTCACGCAGGTGCGATCCGGCATCCGCGTCCAGAAGCAGCACCGTGGGACGCTCCGGGCGCTCGGACTCGGTAGGATCGGCAAGAGCCGAACGCACGAAGACACGCCGGCGATCCGCGGCATGCTCCACCAGGTCTCCTACCTGGTGAAGGTCACGGAGACGTCCGGGGGAGACGCCTGATGCCCGAGATCGGACTGCACAACCTCCGCCCCAACCCGGGTGCGACGAAGCCTCGCAAGCGCGTCGGGCGCGGGCCGGGGTCCGGCACCGGCAAGACGGCGGGCCGGGGCACCAAGGGCCAGAAGTCGCGCTCCGGCTCGCACTCGATGCGCCCCGGCTTCGAGGGCGGCCAGATGCCCGTCTACATGCGGACCGGCAAGCTGCGCGGCCCGCACATGAGGAAGTCGATGCCGATGGGGCCGTTCCGCACGTCGAACGCCATCGTCAACCTCGACGACCTCACCGATCGCTTCGGCGCCGGTGCGGAGGTGACGCCGGAGACCCTCGTCGCCGCGCGGCTCCTCAAGCACACGCGCGAGTCGGTCAAGCTGCTCGGACGCGGCGAGGTCGGACACGCCCTGACGGTCCGGCTGCACAGGGTGTCGGCCTCCGCGCGGCAGAAGATCGAGGACGCCGGCGGCACCGTCGCCCTCCTCGGCGAGCCCGAGGGCGACGGCTAGGCTCGTGCTCTCCGCGCTCGCCAGCGGGTTGAAGGTGCCGGACGTCCGCAAGCGCCTGGCCTTCACCGCGTTCATCCTCGTGCTCTACCGGGTCGGCTCGTACCTGCCGACGCCGGGCGTCGACACGAAGGCGGTGCAGAGCGCGTTCAACGGGCAGAACGGGGCCGGCGGGACGATCCTCGGCCTGCTCAACAACTTCTCCGGCCAGGCGCTCCAGAACCTGTCGTTCTTCGCGCTCGGGATCATGCCGTACATCACGGCGTCGATCATCGTGCAGCTCCTGACCGTCGTCGTGCCCTCCCTCGAGAAGGCGCAGAAGGAGGGCGACACCGGCCAGAAGAAGATCACGCAGCTCACGCGCTACCTGACCGTCGGCCTCGCCGTCGCCCAGTCCGCCGGCTACACGTTCCTCTTCTCGCACGGCTCGGCGCTCGGCAGCGCGAACGTGCTGCCCAGCCTCGACATCCAGAAGTTCCTGCTGATCGTGACGACGCTGACGGCCGGCGCGACGCTCCTGATGTGGCTCGGCGAGCTGATCACGCGGCGCGGACTCGGCAACGGCCAGTCGCTCCTGATCTTCGCCTCGATCATCGTCTCGGCGCCGCCGGCGATCAACGCCTGGCTGAACGGCACCTCCTTCCAGAAGCTCTCCCTGCCGTTCATCACGCTCGCCGTGATCGCCGCGGTGGTCTTCATCCAGGAGGGGCAGCGACGGATCCCGATCCAGTACGCCAAGCGCATGGTGGGCTCCCGGATGACCTCGGGCTCGGCCACCTACATGCCGCTCCGGGTCAACATGGCGGGCGTCATCCCCGTCATCTTCGCGGCCGCGATCCTCTTCTTCCCGCCGACGGTCGGCCAGCTCGTCCCCAGCCTCGGCTGGCTGTCGCGGACGTTCCAGTACACCTCGTGGCCGTCGATCATCCTCGAGTTCTGCCTGATCCTCGGCTTCACGTTCTTCTACACGGCCGTCCAGTTCAACCCGGTCGACCAGGCCGACAACCTGCGGAAGTTCGGCGGCTTCATCCCGGGCATCCGCCCCGGTCGGCCGACCGCGCAGTACCTCGACTACGTGATCACGCGCCTCACCCTCCCCGGTGCCCTGTTCCTCGCCGTGATCGCGGTCGCGCCGACCCTCTTCATCAAGTACGCCGGGTTCTCGCAGGCGGTCGCCCGCGGGCTGGGCGGGACCTCGATCCTGATCATCGTCGGCGTCGCGCTGGACACGGTCCGCCAGATGGAGTCGCAGATCATGATGCGCAACTACGAAGGCTTCCTGAAGTAGCGGTCATGACGCTCGACCTGATCATCTTCGGCCCCCCGGGCGCCGGCAAGGGAACCCAGGCGCCCCGCCTGGCCGCCAAGCACGGGATCCCGCAGATCGCGACGGGCGACATGTTCCGCGCGGCGATCGGGGCGCAGACGCCGCTCGGCGTCGAGGCCAAGGGCTACCTCGACCGCGGCGAGCTGGTCCCCGACGACCTGACGGTCGCGATGCTGCGCGCGCGCCTCGACGAGGACGACGCCATCGACGGCTTCCTCCTCGACGGGTTCCCCCGCAACGTGGCCCAGGCGCGGGCGCTCGACCGGATGCTGGTCGGTGCCGGCCGGACGCTGACCGGCGTCGTCGTGCTCGACGTCCCCGAGGAGGAGATCGTCGCCCGCGTCTCCGGTCGCTGGCTCTCGCGCTCGGGGAACGTCTACCACTCGGTGTTCAATCCCCCGAAGGTGGCGGGCCGGGACGACGTGGACGGCTCCCCGCTCTACCGGCGCCCCGACGACGAGCCCGACGTCGTCCGCAAGCGCTACCACGAGGTCTACCTGAGCCAGACGCTGCCCGTCCTCGACCACTACCGCGCCGACTGCGTCCCCGTGCAGGTGGTGCCCGGCCTCGGCTCGGCCGACGAGGTCGCCGGGCGGCTCGACGAGGCGATCGCCCAGCTGGTCGCGGCTCCCTCCGCGTGATCATCCGCAAGTCCCAGAAGGAGCTCCGCAAGATGGCGGACGCCGGCCGGATCGCCGCCGAGACGCTCGCGGCCGTGCGGGAGGCGGCGCGGCCCGGCGTGTCCACGCGGGACCTCGACCGGATCGCCGAGCGCTCGATCCGGGAGGCGGGCGGATCGCCGACCTTCAAGGGCTACCGGGGCTTCCCGGCCTCCATCTGCGCGAGCCCGAACTCCATGATCGTGCACGGGATCCCGAACGAGGAGCCGCTCGCGGACGGCGACGAGCTCTCGGTCGACGTCGGCGTGACGTACCGGGGCTACGTCGGCGACAGCGCGGTCACGTTTCCCATCGGCACCGTGCCCGAGCGCACGCTCGAGCTCCTGCGCACCTGCCAGGCGGGTCTCGAGGCGGCGATCGAGGCCTGCCAGCCGGGGGCGCGGCTCTCCGACATCGGCCACGCGATCCAGACCTGCGTCGAGGCCCGCGGCTTCGGGGTCGTCCGCGAGCTCGTCGGCCACGGGGTCGGCCGCGCGATGCACGAGGATCCGCAGGTCCGGAACTACGGCGACCCCGGCCGGGGTCCCGAGCTGCGCGAGGGAACCGTCCTGGCCATCGAGCCGATGATCACCGACGGGTCCTACGACATCGTCGTCGCCGACGACGAGTGGTCGATCTTCACGGCCGACGGATCTCTCGCCTCGCACTTCGAGCACACCGTCGCGGTGACCGCCGACGGGCCCCTCGTGCTGACGCGCTCCGACGGCGCGTCCGTCGTCGACGCCGCGATCTGAGCGGTCATCCGGCCGGGGCGGTCGCCCGGTCAGCCGCCGCTTCCGTCCGAGGAGCCGCTCGAGCTCGACGAGCCGGAGGAGCCGCTCGAGCCGGACGAGCCGGAGGAGCCCGACGAACCCGATGTGCCCGACGAGCCGGAGGTGCCCGACGATCCCGAGGAGCCCGAGGAGCCGGAGGTGCCCGACGAGCCCGACGAGCCCGACGAGCCGGACGAGCCGGACGAGCCCGACGTGCCCGACGAGCCGGAGGAGCCGGACGGATCCGATCCGCGGCCGCGTCCGCCGCTCGTGCCCGAACGGCCGTCACCGCCGCCCCTCCCGGACGACCCGGACGACCCGGACGACCCGGACGACCCGGAGGACCCGGACGAGCGGCCGTCACCGGAGCCCGAGCCCCGGCCGCGGCCGCTCGCCCCGTCGTCGTCGCCGCCCAGCCGATCCTCGGAGCTCCTCCCGGCGGCGGGAACGGGCGGCGGGGCCGCGTCCGATCCGGCGGTCGAGGATCGAGGAGCGGATCCGCGCGCCTTGCCGGGAGCGACCGGGAGCCGGCGCCCCCGATCGTCGTGCCGGTCCGGCGCGACCGAGACGACGCGTTCCAACCGGTCGACGAGGCGAGGGTTCTCGACCGCCACGGTGGCGCCGCCCCCGGCGACGAGCACGACGGGCACGGCGATCTTCGCCGCCGTCGCGCCGGAGAGCGCCATCCCGCCGGCGACGGCGCGGCGGGCCCAGGTGAGGGGGGCGAAGAGGAAGGCGAGGACGACGGCGACGCGGCCCCGCTCGCTTCGCGCGACGGTCGTGCGGGCGCGATGGAGCGCGCTCGTGACGGCGCTCACCGTCATCCCGAGCCGCTCGGCGATCTGGTCGTAGGACCGGTCCTCGAAGTCGCGCAGGTAGAGGACGCTGCGCTGCTGCGGCGGCAGGAGCGCGATCGCGGCGAACAGGCGCCGCACCTCGTCCGCCGTCTCGACGACCTGATCGGCGCCCGGCTCGCGCGTCCGCACGCCGGCGTGGTCGGCGTCCACGGCGGCGTGGAGACGGGAGCGCCGCACTTGGTCGAACCACTCGTTCCGGGCCACGGTGAAGAGCCAGCGCCGCCACTCCTCACGGGTCGAGATCGCCGGAGCGGAGGGCGAGCACGCCCGGAGGAACGCCGTGGCGACGACCTCCTCCGCCTCCTCGCGGGAGGCGCCCCGTCCACGGACGAACCGTTCGAGCTCGCGCCGGTCCGAGCGGAAGACGCGCGCGAGGAGGTCGTCCTCATCCCGGGAGGAGGGACGCGCCGAGCGCGGGGCGAGAATGCGGGAGGCGGGCGACACGGTGCCGGAGAGCGGAGAGCGGGGAGTGGAGGTCGGAGGTCAGGCCGGGACGCAGGGCGCCCGGCGGCCTGGCCTCACGGTACCTCGGTTCGCTACCGATGGCCCGCTCCATCGCGGGCCGCGTCGCGGGCGTCGTCGTCCCCGCCGCGCCGACGGTGCCCGGCCCGGTCGTCCGCTCCGTGGCGCCGGTGGTGGACGACCCCGTCGTCGGCGCCGCGGCGGTGGTGGACGACCCCGTCGTCGGCGCCAGACCGGCGGACGACCGCGACGGCGTCCAGGCCGTGGCGCTGGTGGAGCGCTCCGTCGTCGGCCCCGTGACGCTGGTGGAGCGCCCCGTCGTCCGCTCCGCCCCGCTGGTGGCCGGGTCCGTCGTCGCGCCCGCCACCCGAGGCGATCGCGGCGGCCGGAGCCGTGAGGGCGAGGGCGAGGGCGCCGATCGCGAGTGAGGTTCTCTTCATGGCGAGCTCCTTCGATGTCGTTCGAGCGGTGATCGTGCGTGCATCAGGGACAACGGCTCGGAACGGCGATCCTTGCGGTCGGATCTTCTCGATCCGCGCCGTGCACGACATCCCTGCGCCCGACGCCGCCCCGGAGGGCGGGCCGGCGCCGCCACGGGGGTCCGCGAGGACGGAGAACCGTCCGCCCGCGGCCCTCCGCTCTGCTACTCTCCGTCGTCGCGTCTCCCTGACGCCTCGGCGTCCGCGCGCGCGGGACGATCCGGGCCGCCAGGCACGTCCTGTTCTTCGTCCATCACCGTCGTGGCGGGTCGGTCCCGCGCGACGAGGGGGATCCATGAAGGTTCGTCCCAGCGTCAAGGTCATGTGCGACAAGTGCCGGGTCATCCGCCGAAGCGGAACCGTGCTCGTGATCTGCACGAATCCCCGTCACAAGCAGCGGCAGGGCTGAGGAGGCACATCGGTTGGCTCGCATCTCCGGCATCAACCTCCCGCGCGAGAAGCGCGTCGAGATCGGTCTCACCTACATCTTCGGCATCGGCCGGCCGACCTCGCAGACGATCTGCAAGACGCTCGACATCGACCTCAACACGAAGGTACGCGACCTGACCGATGCGGAGGTCGCACGGCTTCGGGCCCACATCGACGCGAACGTCAAGGTCGAGGGCGATCTTCGTCGGGAGCGGTCCTCGGACATCAAGCGACTGATGGAGATCGGGTGCTACCGCGGCCTCCGCCACCGGCGAGGCCTCCCGGTCCGGGGTCAGCGGACGAAGACGAACGCGCGCACCCGCAAGGGACCCAAGAAGACGGTCAGCCGGCAGCGCAAGAAGTAGGCCGGCGCGCCGGTCGGAGCGACCCGGCACGGCACCGAACGAAGACCCAAGGCACGACCTCTCCCTGGCCCGGGACCCCGGGCCGAAAGGAACCCCGCACCACATGGCACCTCCCCGCAGGACAAGCGGAACCCGCGGCCGCACCCGCCGCAAGGTCCGGAAGAACATCGCGATCGGTCAGGCGCACATCAAGACGTCGTTCAACAACACGATCGTCGCGCTGACCGACCGGGACGGCAACGTGATCGCGTGGAAGAGCGCGGGCGCGGCCGGGTTCAAGGGCTCCCGCAAGTCCACGCCGTTCGCCGCCCAGGTGACGGCCGACCTCGCCGCCCGCGAGGGGATGGAGCACGGCCTGCAGAAGGTCGAGGTGTTCTACAAGGGCCCGGGCGCCGGGCGGGAGACCGCCGTCCGTTCGCTGCAGGCCGCGGGCCTGGAGCTCGTCGGTCCGCCCAAGGACGTGACCCCGCAGGCTCACAACGGCTGCCGCCCCCGCAAGCGGCGCCGCGTCTAGGAAGACCGACCATGGCTCGAGTCACCGATCCCAAGTGCAAGCAGTGCCGCCGTGAGGGCATGAAGCTCTTCCTCAAGGGGGAGCGCTGCCTGACCGAGAAGTGCGCGGTCGAGCGCCGGGCCTACCCGCCCGGGCAGCACGGCCGCGGGCGCATCAAGCAGTCCGAGTACCTCACCCAGCTGCGCGAGAAGCAGAAGGCCCGCCGCTACTACGGCATCCTCGAGAAGCAGTTCCGCTCCTACTACGAGAAGGCCTCCCGCCGTCAGGGCATCACGGGCGAGAACCTCCTGCGCATCCTCGAGTGCCGGCTGGACAACGTCGTCTACCGGCTCGGCTTCGCGGCGTCCCGGGCCCAGAGCCGCCAGCTCGTGCGGCACGGCCACTTCCTCGTCAACGGGCGCCGCGTCAACATCCCGTCCTACCAGGTCCGGCCCGACGACCTCGTGTCGTTCAAGCCGGCCTCGAAGGGCGAGGGCGTCGTCCGCGAGGCGACGGACCTGACGGCCTCGGTCGCCAACTGGCTCCAGGCCGATCACGACAACCTCACCGGCAAGGTGCTGCGTCTTCCCGACCGCGAGGAGATCGACACGCCGGTGCAGGAACAGCTCATCGTCGAGCTGTACTCCAAGTAGCGGTCCCGGATAGAGAGTCACCTCATGACAATGCTGGACTTCCAGATCCCGCAGATCACGCACGAGCAGGTCTCAGACGTCGAAGGTCAGTTCGTCGTCGAGCCGCTCAACCGTGGCTTCGGTTACACCTTCGGCAACTCGCTGCGCCGCGTGCTGCTCTCCTCGCTGGAGGGGGCCGCGGTGACGTCGATCCGGATCGACGGCGTCGCCCACGAGTTCTCCACGGTCCCGGGCGTCCGCGAGGACGTCACGGACGTGATCCTGAACCTCAAGGGCCTCGTCTGCATCCTGCACGGCGAGACCTCGGAGATCGAGGCCGAGATCGTCCGCGAGGGCGAGGGCGTCGTCACGGCGGGCGACATCGCCGCCTCCTCCGAGCTCGAGGTCCTGAACCCCGACCTCGTCATCTGCCACGTCGCCGCGGGCAGCCGCCTCGAGATGTCGCTGACCATCGGCCGCGGCCGCGGGTACACGCCGGCCGAGGGCAACAAGTCCGAGCTCGGGACGATCGGCGTGATCCCCGTCGACTCGATCTTCTCGCCGGTGCGGCGGGTCACCTACCACGTCGAGCCGGCGCGGCTGGGCCAGCGCACCGACTTCGACCGGTTGACGCTCGACGTCAAGACCGACGGCTCGATCAACCCCAAGGACGCCGTCACGCAGGCCGCCGAGATCCTGATCCGGCAGCTCGCGATCTTCACGACCATCGACACCGACGAGCTGACCAAGGCGGAGCTCCCGCGCACGTTCTCCGGCACCGACGCCCCCTCGCCGCAGGCGCACGGGATGGAGAACATCCTGATCGAGGAGCTCGAGCTCGGCGTCCGCTCCTACAACTGCCTGAAGCGCGTCGGCATCGAGACGATCGGCGATCTCGTCTCCAAGACCGAGCAGGAGCTGCAGGCGATCCCGAACTTCGGCAAGAAGTCGGTCGAGGAGCTGAAGGAGGCGCTGGCCGCCCACGCGCTCTACCTCCGGGGCGGTGGGGAGGAGTGAGGCACAAGCGCAAGGGCCGCAAGCTGGGTCGCGACGCGTCGCACCGCAAGGCGCTCTTCGCCAACCTCACGATCGCGCTCGTCGAGCACGGCCGGATCAAGACGACCGAGGCCAAGGCGAAGGAGCTGCGTCCCATCGCGGAGCGCCTGATCACGCTCGGCAAGCGCGGCGACCTCCACGCCCGCCGCCAGGCCCTCGCCTTCCTCCGCTCGAAGGAGCACGTGCATCGGCTGTTCGACGAGGTCGCCCCACGCTTCTCCGACCGCCCCGGCGGCTACACGCGTATCGTCAAGCTCGGGCCGCGCCTCGGCGACGCCGCCGAGATGGCCTACGTCGAGCTAGTCGACTAGGGCCGGGTCCGGCGTGAGGCCCTCCCTCCGCTGCCGGCGCCGCGGATGACGGCCGGTTCCGAGGCGGCGATCGGCCGGCTCTCCCTGAGGGTCCCGGCCGGGTGGGAGGACCGCACCACCATGACCCTCGTCGGTCCGAGTCGGGACGGCTTCGCCCAGAACATCGTCGTCACGCGGGAGCGCCTGTGCGACGGCATGGGGCTCGGCGCCTACTCGCTCGGGTACGTCGCCCGGCTGCGCGAGCAGGTCCCGGTCCGCGAGCTCGCGGGGGTCGAGCACGTGACGATCGGCGGCCGACGGGGCCACGTCCGCCAGCTCGCCTGGACGGCCTCCGACGGCGACGGCGTCGTCTCGATCCGCCAGCTGGTCGGCGTCGTCGTGGACGGCGCCGACGCCTACGCCGTCGTCGCCACCGGCACGGAGGACGACGCCGAGGCCATCGAGCCGGTCTTCCGCGAGGCGCTCGGATCGATCCTGCTCGACGTCACCGACGATGCCGGTCCGACGCTCCCCGGCGCGGGCGAGGACCGGCTGCCGTGACCTCCACCGACGCCTCCCGGCCGGAGAGCGCGATCGCCGCCGCCCAGCTCCTCGCCGTCCTCGGCGATCACGAGGAGCCGGGGGACGCGACCGTGATCGCCGAGCTCCTGCAGGAGTCGCTCGCGCTGACGCCCGACGTCGCCGCCATCCACACCTCCCTCGCCCGCTGCCTCGTCGAGCTGGGCTGCGTCCGCGAGGCCTCGCGGCATCTCCGCCGCGCCCTCGAGCTCGACCCGCTGGCCAGCGAGACGCGCCGCCGGCTGGCGGCGATCCACGTGCACGAGGGCGAGATCCCCGAGGCGCTCGAGCTCTACCGATCGGCTCCCGGCGGCGCGACGAGCGTTCCGCTCCAGACGGAGCACGCCGACCTGCTGGCCCGGCTCGGGCTCGCCGAGGACGCCGCCGCCCTCTACCGCGGCGCGCTGGCGCGGAGGGAGTACGCTCCGGCCGCCGTCAACCTCGGGATCCTCCATGCCCGCCGCGGGGAGCCCGACCGAGCGGCCGCGTGCTTCGCCCACGCCGTCGCCCTCGACGCGACCTGCGGCGAGGCGGTCCTCAACCTGGCCAACGCCTACGTCGAGCTGGGGCGGCTCGACGAGGCCGAGCGGATGTTCCTCCGACTGGACGAGGACGCCGCCCTGCGCGGCGCCGCTCGCCTCGGCCGCAGCGCGATCGCGAGCGCCCGCGGCGAGCCCGCCCTGGCGAGCGAGCTCCGGCGGGCAGCCGCGCTCGCCGACGGCTCGTTGGCCGGCCTCTGCGAGTCCTGCTGGCCGTGAGGGACGCTGCCGCAGGTCCTCGCGCCGGGGACGGCGCCTCGTGCCGCTCCTCCGCCTGACCGTCGCCTACGACGGCTCCGGCTTCTCCGGGTACGCCCGTCAGCCGGGCCGGCGCACGGTCCAGGCGGAGCTGGAGCGCGCCGTCGGTCACGTCTACCCGGCGGCCGCGGAGTTCCACGTCGCCGGCCGGACCGACGCCGGCGTCCACGCGACGGGCCAGGTGGTCAGCGTTCGGGTGGGGGTCGGGCCGCCCCCCGAGCGGGCGCGCCGGGCGATCGAGGCGCAGCTCCCGCCGGACATCGCCGTCGTCTCGGCAGTCGCCGTGCCGGAGGGCTTCCACGCGCGCCACAGCGCCCGGGCCCGGGCCTACCGGTACCGGATCCGGGCCACGCCCGAGCGAGACCCGTTCACGCCCAGGCGAACGCTCCACGTGCCCTACCGGTTCGACCGGGCCCTCTTTCGAGAGTGCCTGGGGCTTGCGCTCGGCACGCACGACTTCCGGGCGTTCACCCCGGCGGTCTCCCAGCACCGAACCTTCATCCGGACCGTTCTCGAGGCGAGCGCCGTCGCGGACGGGGAGGAGCTCGTGGTCGAGCTCTCGGCCGAGGCGTTCCTGCGCCACCAGGTGCGCACCCTCGTGGGCACCGCGCTCGAGGTCGCCCGCGGCTGGCGGCGGGTCGAGCACTTCGAGCGGCTGCTGGCGGGAGCGCCGCGGGCCCAGGGGGGGCAGACCGCGCCGCCGTGGGGGCTGACGCTCGTCGGCGTCCGCTACGACGGCGATCCACCCGGCGCCGAATGGGGGGACACGGCACGCCGCGCCGGACGCGCGTAGGACGTACACTCCGCGGCCGTGCCTTTCGTCTCAGGCATGACAGCGCTCGTGCTCCCGATCTACGAGATCGAGCCGTTCGTCAGGGACATCGCGGATCGATTCGGCCGGAAGAGCGTGGTCGGGTTCGACCCGGATGACACCCTCTCGCACGTGACGCTGATCGTGCCCTTCCTTCCACCCGAGCGCGTCACCCCGTCCGTCGAGCAGGAGCTCGAGGAGCTCTTCGCGCGGACCGCGCCGCTCCGGTTCCGGCTCACGGGCGCCTGCGCGTTCCCCGGCGGCTTCGTCTACCTCGCGGTCGACTCCCCGTCGCCCATCGTCGAGCTGGTGCGGGAGATCGTCGACCGCTGGCCGGAGGCGCCGCCGTACGGGGGGCGGCACTCGGACGTCGTCCCGCACGTGACGGTGTGGGACGACCCGGACGGCGCCGTCCCCGACGACGTCCTCCACCTCGTCTCCCACCTCCAGCCGGTCGCCGTGTCCGCCCACGAGGTCGAGCTCGTCTCCCTGACGCCGCCCTCGTGGACGGTCCTGCGCCGCTTCAGCCTGGGCGCCGCTCGCGAGCGGGAGCCGTCGACGCTCGCCTCAGAAGCGACGGGCTGAGCGCCACCAGGCTCGGGGCGGCGTGCGGCTGGCCGACGAGCAGGGCGGCCGCATCCACGGCCCTGCGCCCCGCCTCGGCCAGGGGAAGGGCCGCGGTCGTCAGCGGCGGCGTCGTCCACGCCGTCGGCAGCGGACTGCCGACGACGATGACCGACAGGTCCTCCGGGACGACCAGGCCGAGCTCGCTCGCCGCCGCGAGGGTGGCCGCGCCGTGCGGCTCGGTGGCGGCGATCACGGCCGTCGGGCGGCCATCGGGCGGCCGGAGCCGGTTGCGGATCGCGGCGTAGGCCGTGGCCGCCGCGGTCGGCGTCGTGAGGGTCTCGACACCGGCGCCCGCGAGCGCCTGGAGGACGATCTCCGACCGGCGTCCCGAGGGGCCGACGGCGACGATGGACGCGTGCCCGCCGTGCTGGAGCTCGTCGAGCGCGAGCTGCGCGGCCGCCGCCTCGCCGAGTCCGACGTGAGCGGCTCCGGCTTGCGGGTGGCCGCCGACGACCACGGTGGCCAGGCCCTCCTCGTCGATCCAGCCGGCCTCGCCGCCCTCCGAGCACCAGAGCAGGACGAGCGCCGCGACGCCGCGCTCGATCAGGCCCGAGACCCCCGGATCGTGGGTGACGGGGACGGACGACGAGGGGCAGACGACGACGGAGAGGTCGTGCGGCGAGGCGTGGCGCCCGATCGCGTCCGCCAGCTCCAGCTCGAGCGGATCGAGCAGCGAGCGGACGACCACGGCGAGGACGCCGGCCGACACGTCGAGCCGCTCCCGCGAGACGTACTGGAGCTCGCGCATCGCCCGCACGACCCGCGCGCGCGTCTCCGGGCGCACGGCCGGCGAGTCGTTGAGCACGCGCGAGACCGTAGCGACCGACACGCCCGCGGCAGCCGCCACGTCCCGGACGCCCGTCATCGAGGCGCGCTCACCGGGCGTAGTAGAGGACGAGGCCGGCCAGCACGTAGAGGGCCATCAGCTGGAACCCCTCGATCCAGCTCGCCTGGGTGTTCCCCGCGATGACGCCGGCGAGGACCGTGGCGACGCCGAGGATCGCGATCTCCAGGGCCGTGAACGTCAACGTCAGCTCGCGGTTGCCCCCGAAGAACCAGCCGGCGAAGACGGCGACGGCGGAGACGGCGAGGGCGACCTGCAGCGCCGAGTTGTAGGCGATCCCGATCGCGAAGTCGAGGTGCCCGTGCCAGGCCAGCTTGACGGCCGCGAAGTGCTCGGCGACGTTGCCGACGAGGGGCACGACGATCAGGCCGACGAACACCGGGGAGATCCCCGTCCGGTCGATCGTCGGCTTGATCACGGAGACGAGGACCTCGGAGAGGATCGCGGTGGCGACGGCGGAGAACGCCAGCATGGCGATCGCGAGCCGGGTCGACCACCGGGGCGCCGCCGCCTCCGTCGCGTCGCGGCGCGCCTCGGGCGCCTGGAAGGACGCGTACAGGTAGGCGGCGTAGACGATGATCGCCACGATCGCCACCCAGTGGCTGAGCGTCCGCTCGTTGCCGATCGTGGACCCCCGGGTCGTCGCGTAGAGGGTCGGCAGCCCGAGGACCGCGCCGGCCAGCACCAGCATCGTCACGTTGCGCCCCGCGACCGTCCGGTCGAACGAGCGGTACCCGTAGCGGATCCCGGAGGCGAAGATCGACGCGCCGAGGATCAGCAGGACGTTGCCGATCACGGAGCCGACGATCGAGGCGCGGGCCACGTCGATGAGGCCGCTGCGGATCGAGAGGATGACGATGATCAGCTCCGCCGCGTTGCCGAACGTGGCGTTCAGGAGAGCGGAGATCCGAGGGCCCGCGACCTCGCCCGCCTGCTCCGTCGCGTCACCGAGGACGTACGCCATGCCGGCGACCGCGACGCCGGCGATCACGAACTGGAGGACGGCCGGCGCGTCCGCCAGGTGGAGGACGATCGCGACGGCCGCGACCGCGGTGATGACCCCGTAGCGGGCGAGCTCCTGGGCGTTGAGGCCGCGCGGCGCCGGGTTCGGGTTCGCCACGGGGCAGGAGGATACGGGACGGGCTCGCGGGGTCTTCCAGTGCCGGCCCGGATCGGCGGGCGCCTCTACGATCCGGGCGATGCGGGTGCTCCTGACGAACGACGACGGCGTCGACTCGCCCGGCCTGGCGGCCCTGGCCGAGGCGCTCGCGGCGCGGGGGCACGAGGTCGACGTGGTCGCGCCCGCCGCGAACCAGTCCGCCGTGGCCCGCTCGATCACGCTCGGCCGGGACCTCATCGTCGAGGAGCGGGCGGTCGGCGGCGCGGGCCGGGCGCTCGCCGTCGACGGCACGCCCGTCGACTGCGTGAGGATCGCGCTCCTCGGCCTGGTGCCCCGTCCGGACATCGTCGTCTCGGGCGCCAACCTCGGCCTCAACGCGGGTGACGACGTCACCTACTCCGGAACGGTCGCCGCCGCCCTCGAGGCGGCGCTCATGGGCCTGCCGGCGATCGCCGTCTCGCAGCAGTCGCGCGCCTGCGAGGGCGGCTGGCTGCGGACGCCGGGACTCGACGCCTACGACTTCGAGGCGGGGGCGGCGTTCGTCGCCCGCCTGGCCGAGGCGTCCGCCGCCTCGGGCGCCTGGGCCGACGGGCTCGTCCTCAACGTCAACTGCCCCGGGTCGCCCCCGGTCGGGGCGGAGCTGACCCGTCTCGGCAAGCGCATCTACTTCGACGATCTCGTGCTCCGCGGGGAGCAGGCCGGTCGGCGGCACTACTCGGTGTACGGCGCGGATGCCTCTCACCACGCCGGCGACGGCACCGACTTCGCCGCTCTCGCCGGCGGCCGGATCGCCGTCACGCCGCTGCGCTTCCACCTCGACCTCGAGGACGTTGCGGCCGCGCTCCCGGGGCTCGACGTGGCCACCCTCCTCGAGGGCGACGCGGCGGCTCAGTAGGCCCGGGCGCGGGCGGCGAAGGCGGGGGCGAGCCTCGACCGCTCCGCCGCCGGGAAACTGACCCGGTTCGGGTCGCCGTCGGAGATGTACCGCTCCTCCGGATGCGCCGCGAGGATGCGGAGCCAGTAGTCGGCGGTGAACGGCACCTCCTGCCCCGCGTGCGAGCTGCGGATCCGGGGGATCGCCGACGGGTCGAAGGTCCGCGCGAACGGCGAGGGCGCGGGGTTGGCGCCGACGAGGAAGACGGCGTACGGGCCGTAGGACTGCCCCTTCCAGCGGCCGCGGACGGCGAGCGAGGCGTGGTGCGGCATCGAGCCGAGCGGCAGGGCCATCGTCCGGATCGGGTAGCCGGGCACCGCCTTCTCGATCACCTGGGCGCCCTGCACCAGCTCGCGCTGCACGGCGGTGTCCGACAGCGTGCGGAGGGGGAGGTGGTCGAGGGTGTGGTTGCCGAGCTCGAAGCCGTGCTGGACGAGCCAGCGCAGATCCTGCGCGCCGGCGGCGACGCCGCCGAAGGGCTCCTTCAGGATGTAGAACGTCCCGGCGGGACGGAAGCCCGGGTGGGTGCGGGCGAAGTCGAGCATGATCCCCATCGCCGTGTCGGGAGCGACCTGGCCGTTCTCGATCGTCAGCTGGAACCGGGTCGAGTCGTCGAACGTCATCACCACCGGGGTCGTGCCGGTCGGGACGTCGATCGTCCCGTTCACGAGGTCGGAGGCCCGGATCGGCACGTACCCGCCGAGGTACAGCTTCTCCAGCTCGGCGCGGAACTCCGCGGGCGTCTGATCGTAGTCGCCGACGCGATCGGCGCGGATCTCGTGGTGCATGAGGACGGGCACCTGGCCGAGCTCGTCCGGCCTCGCGCCCTTGACGATGGGCACATCGCCGACGGGAGCCAGCGGCGCCGGCCCCTGGGTCGCTGCGGCCGGCGTCGGATCCGCGACGCGGACGAGCGAGACCGCGCCGGCCGGGGCCGTGGGCGGCGCGATCCCCAGGGCCGGGGCGGCGGCGTCCGTGGAGAGGGCGTCGGCGGTGTAGGACGCCCCCGCGTTCCAGAGGAGGAAGTCGTTGGCGCCGGCGTCCTTCGCGGCGCGGATCTGCGCCTGAACCTCCGGCGCCCCGTACGTGCGGCCGAGGGAGAAGTCCTGGAGCCACGGCATGATCCGGGCGCCCGATCCCCGCACGTCCTTCTCGAAGTCGGCGAGCGAGCGCCGGACGATCTCGTACGGTTGCGCGTCGGGATCGGCGAGGCCGTACTCGCCCGGCCCCCAGTGGGACGGGTAGACCATCGGCGCGACGTAGTCGAGCTCCTTCGCCATCGCGGGGATGTCCTGCGCGACCTGGGTGGGGCGCGTCGCCGCGATCCCGAAGACCGAGGCGCCGAGCAGCGTCCTGTAGGGCTGGAGCGCCGTCCGCACCTGCGTCAGGAAGGCGACGATCGCGGCCTCTGGCGTGCCGTGGAGGCCGGGGAAGACCATGGTCGAAAGCGGCCCGTCGGGTCGCCGGACGTAGTCGAGGAGGACCTCGTCGACCCCGGCCCTGGCGCCCGCGACGGCGATCCCGGCCAGGTAGCCGCGGACGGTCGGATCGGCGAAGTTCGCGAAGCCGCCGTAGCCCGAGTACGGCTGGTGATCAGGGGTCTGGATCACCTCCTGGCGATGGCCCGCCTTCCAGGCCGCCCCGGCGAGGATCGGGTCGGCGAAGCAGACGAGCCGGCCGATCACGCGGACGCCCTTGGCGTGCAGGGTGCGGACGGCCGCCGGCAGGTCGTAGGCGGGCTGCTGCGCGCCGATCCGGCGGGCGAGCGGCACGCCGGAGCGCCAGCCGACGATCCCGCCCTCCTCCTTCAGGTCCAGCTCGACGGCGTTGATCCGGTGCTCGGCGATCAACGCGAGCACCCGTCCGCGGAGCGTCGCGTCGGCCCAGCCGAGCGCGGTCATGTGGACCGCCCGGATCGGCACGGGCGGGCGGCGGCCGACCGAGTTCACGGGCATCGACCAGCGCGAGGCGTTGCCCGCGGCGTCGGTCGCCACGAGGCGGATGGGACGGGGGTGGGGGGCCCGGAAGGTCAGCGTGAAGCGCCCGCCGGCGAGCCGGACCGGACGACCGTCGGCGGTCAGCTTCGAGGCGTCCGGCGCCGTTCCGCTCACCTTGCCCGCGGATCCGAGGAGCGCGACGGCCGGAGCGGCGAGACGGACGACGGGCGGTGCCGTGTCGACGACGAAGGAGAAGCGCCGGGTCGTCGTGGCGGCGAGGGGTCCGGGGAGGCCCCCGGACGTGCTGATCGAGAGCTCGTGCCGCCCGTCGGCGAGGTGGCCCGGCCGGTAGACGATGGTGGCCCCCTCGACGCGCGGCGTCACGTCGTGCCCGTCGAGCCGCCAGTGCTGATGGCGGGGATCGCGCCCGGCCACCGTGAAGGCGAGCCGCGGGAGCGCCGCGCGGCCGATCTCGCTCGCCCGGGCGGGGCCCCGCGCGGCGAGCGAGGGCGCCGTCAGCTGACGTGCGCCCCAGACAGCGGCGACGCCGATCCCGGCGGCGCCGACGCCGGCGACGAGGCGACGGCGCCGGACGACCGCGCGGTGACGGGCGAGACGGCGCTCGCGCTCGGTGCGGGGCCGGCCGGGCGGGCGCGGACCTCCGGGGCCTCCGGAGCCGCCCGAGCCGCGGGAGCCGCGGGGACCGTTGGGCGGCCGCCCGCCGACGTCCCCCTCCGCCTCCCGTTCGTGACGTGTGGTCGCGGTCACGTGGCGATCAGGGTATCCCAGGTCGGCGACCGAACGGGTCGCTGCGGCCGCCGAGCGGGAGGCGGCCCTGCGCGTCGCGCGTCCATCGGCGGACGCTCCCGCTGGGGGGGGCGGGGGCGGAGGGGGCGGGCAGGGTACCGGACCCGCTCCCCGGGAGTCGACCCGGCGGCCGCTCCCTACGATGTGCCCCGTGTCCGCGCCCGGCCTCCAGGAGCAGCCGATCGAGCACGCGCCGCGCGAGTCGCACACCGCCCCGACCATCGACGCGCGGGCTGGGGAGAGCCATGCGCGCTTCGTCCTCGCGTTCCTCCTCGCCCTCGGCCTCGGCCTCGGGCTCGTGGTGGCGGCGAACGCGATCGTCGATCCCTACGGGAAGCTCGGGACCGGCCTCTTCCCGACGGCGACCTTCTCCGATCGCCGGGTCAAGGTGGGGCTGATCGACCGCCTGCGGACGCCGCCGCGGCTGGTCGTCCTCGGCTCGTCCCGGGCGATGAAGGCGGAGCCGTCCTACCTCCAGGCGAAGACCGGCCTTCCGGGCTTCAACGCCGCGGTCACGAGCGGCAAGCCCGAGGACGCGTGGGCCTTCGCGAACCTCCTGCACGACCGCTTCCCCGGGACGCGGCAGAGCTACCTGTGGCTGCTCGACGTCGAGGCCTTCCGGTCGCTGGAGATCGACCCGTCGCTGCGCTCCACCCCCCAGCTCTCGCGCTACCTGCCGCCCTCCCTGCGCGCCGGCTCCACGTCGGCGACGCTCGAGTCGCTCGTCTCCTGGTACACGGCCGAGGACTCCTGGGCCGTCGTCAAGGGCGAGCTGCAGGGGCGGAAGCCGCTCGACCGGGCGGACTTCGCCCCCGACGGCTTCCGCTCGCGGGACTTCCACGACCTGATCCGCGCCTCCGGGACGAGCTTCCGCGCCCAGCTCGACGCCACGATCACGCAGTGGGTGCAGACGTACCGGGTCTACAAGCAGCTCGGCGCCCGCTCCCGCCAGTACTTCCAGCAGACCGTCGCCGCCATGAACCGGTGGGGCGCCACGCCCGTGATCGTCCTGCCGCCGATGCAGCCGCAGCTCCTGCGGCGCGTCCGGCCGCTCGGCTGGGATCAGCGCCACCGGCAGGTGCTCGCCTACCTCCACGGGCTCCAGCAGAGCGGGCGCTACCGGTTCCGGCTGATCGACGACTCCGAGATCTCCGCCTTCGGCGGCACGGCGACGGACTTCTACGACGGCGTCCACATGACGACCCCGAACATGCGGCGGCTGCTCGACCAGGTGCTCGCCCGGGACCGCGATGCTCTTCAATAGCGACGTCTTCCTCTTCTGCTTCCTGCCGATCGTGCTCCTCGGCTGGTGGCTCCTCCCCGGTCAGACCCCGCGGCTGACCTTCCTCGCCCTCGCGTCCTGGTTCTTCTACGGCTGGTGGGACTGGAAGTACATCCCGTTGATGGTGCTCTCGACGAGCGTGGACTGGGTGGCGGGCCAGGTGATCAGCCGGCGGCGGGATCGGCCGACCCGGAAGCGGATCCTGATCGCCGCGATGGCGTTCAACCTCGCGCTCCTCGGCTACTTCAAGTACGCCGGCTTCTTCCTCGACTCCGGCAACGGGATCGGCAGCCTGGTCGGCCAGGGGCACGTCTTCCCGGCGCTGCACATCGTGCTGCCGATCGGGATCTCGTTCTACACGTTCAACTCGATGTCGTACACGATCGACGTCTACCGGGAGCGGGTCCGCCCGGCCTCGAACTTCCTCCACTACGCCGCCTTCGTGGCGCTCTTCCCGCACCTGATCGCCGGGCCGATCGTGCGCTACTCGGACATCGAGGACCAGCTCGAGCGCCTGGCGCCCCGTCTCACGGCACAGCTCGCGGGGTCCGGCCTCTTCTTCTTCACGGCCGGGATGGTCAAGAAGCTCGTGTTCGCCGATCAGCTCGCCCCCCACGTGGATCGGGTGTTCTCCGCCCACGCCCACCTCGGCCTGCTGTCGAGCTGGGCCGGGGCCGTCGGCTACGCCCTCCAGCTGTACTTCGACTTCTCCGGGTACTCGGACATGGCGGTGGGCCTCGCCTTCCTGCTCGGCTTCCGCTTCCCGCAGAA
Source organism: uncultured Thermoleophilia bacterium (assembly GCA_963800515.1). Lineage (GTDB taxonomy): Bacteria > Actinomycetota > Thermoleophilia > Gaiellales > F1-60-MAGs149 > CAWDBC01. The sequence continues at coordinate 45,060 of CAWDBC010000001.1, read as the reverse complement.
CTTCGATTCGCCCTACAAGTCGCGCAACATCTCCGAGTTCTGGCGCAAGCTGGCACATGTCGCTGTCGTTCTGGATCCGGGACTACCTCTTCATACCCCTCGGCGGCAGCCGCGGGACGCGGGTCCAGACGCTGCGCAACCTCGTCGTCACGATGACCCTCGGCGGGCTCTGGCACGGCGCGGCCTGGACCTTCGTGGTCTGGGGCCTCGCCCACGGCGCGATGCTCGCCGGGCACGCGATCCTCAAGGGGCGCGGCTGGGTTCCCCGGACCGACTGGCTGAACCGGGCGATCACCTTCGCCTGCGTGGTCGCCGCCTTCGTGATCTTCCGGGCGCCGTCGATCGGGGACGCGGCGGACGTCCTCTCCTCCATGGCGGGCCTGCACGGCGTGGACTCCACGGCACGGCTCCACGCCATCGTCGGGGTGCCGTTCGCGCTCCTGATCGGCGGGCTCCTCGTCTGGGTCAACGTCCTGCCCAACACCTGGCAGGTCAAGATCCGCCCCCGGCCCGTGCACGGTCTGGCGCTCGGGCTCGCCCTGGGCTACGCGATCCTGCTCATCGGCTCGCCGAGCCCGTTCCTCTACTTCCAGTTCTGACGCGGCGGACGTCGCTCGCGGCGATCCCCTCGGCTCCCCCGTCCGGCGCAGCGTTCCCGGTACGCTCTCCACGGATGCGCGACGCGGTGGTCTTCGACTTCGACGGGACGCTCTTCGACACCGTTCCCCTGATCGTCGCCTCCCACCGGCACGCCCTCCGCACGGTCCTCGGCCGCGACGAGCCGGACGCCGCCCTCCGGGCTGGCATCGGCACGCCGCTCATCGACCAGATGCGCGTCTTCGACGCCGACCGGGCGGACGACCTGCTCTCGGCCTACCTGGCCTGGAACCGGGAGGCCACGCCGCGCTTCGTCCGCTGGTTCCCGCACCTGCCGGAGATGCTCGTGCGGCTTCACGAGGAGGGAGTGGCCGTGTCGATCGCGACCTCGAAGATGCGCTCGGCGATCGACCTGGCCTTCTCCCTCCACCCGCCCCCGATCGCGTTCGACGCCGTCGTCACCCTCGAGGACTCCGACCGCCACAAGCCGGACCCGCTGCCGATCGTGACCGCGATCCGGCGCTGCGGCTCGTCGCCGGCCCGCGCCGTCTACGTCGGCGATGCGACCGTCGACCTCGTGGCCGCGCGGGCGGCCGGCACGGGGGCGATCGCCGTCTCCTGGGGGGCCGGCGAGCGGACGGAGCTCGAGGCGCTGCGACCGGACGCCCTCTGCGACGACGCCGAGGAGCTCGGCGAGGCCTGCCTCGCGGTCCTCCGCGACCGCCGCGGCCACGCCGCGGCATGACCGACGACCCGTCCGGCCGCGTCGACGAGCTGCGCTCGGAGATCGAGCGCTTCAACCACGCCTACCACACGCTCGACCAGCCGCTCGTCGACGACGCCACCTACGACGGGCTCTTCCGGGAGCTGCAGGCGCTGGAGGCGGCGCATCCCGAGCTCGTCACCGACGAGTCGCCGACCCGGCGGGTGGGCGGGGCGACGATCACCGACTTCGCCCCCGTGCGTCACAGCCGGCCGATGCTGTCCCTCGCCAACGCCCGGGGCCGGGACGAGCTCCTCGCCTGGCGGGACCGCCTCCTGCGGCGGGTCACGGACGTGGGCGCCGACGCCGCCGAGATCTCCTTCGTGACGGAGCCGAAGATCGACGGCCTGGCGATCTCCCTGCGCTACGAGAACGGCGTCTTCGCCCGCGGCGCGACCCGGGGCGACGGCGAGGTCGGCGAGGACGTCACCGCCAATCTGCGGACGATCCGCCAGCTCCCGCTGCGGCTCGCGGGCGCCGCGCCGGCGCTCCTCGAGGTGCGGGGCGAGGTCTACATGACCCGCGACGCGTTCGAGCGGATGAACGACGAGCGCCTCGCGCTCGGCCAGTCCGTGTTCATGAACCCCCGGAACTCGGCGGCCGGCTCGCTCCGCCAGAAGAACCCCGGCGAGACGGCCAAGCGGCCGCTCTCGCTCTGGTGCTACTCGATCGGCGAGGTCGAGGGCGCGAGCGTCGAGCTCGGAAGCCACCACGAGGCCCTCGCCTGGATCGCCTCGCTCGGCCTTCCCGTCAACCCCCTGACGCGGCTGCACGACGCCTTCGACGAGGTCGTCGAGACCTGCGAGCAAACGGAGGATCGCCGGGGCGAGCTGCCGTACGAGATCGACGGCGTCGTCGTCAAGGTGGACTCCCTCGCCATGCAGGCCGCGCTCGGCTCCGTCGGCCGGGACCCGCGGTGGGCGGTGGCCTACAAGTTCCCACCACCCCCGGACGACGAGGCTCCTCTCGATCGGGATCAACGTCGGCCGGACGGGCGCCCTCAACCCGTTCGCGGAGCTCGAGCCCGTCGAGGTCGGCGGGGTCACCGTCAAGCTCGCGACGCTCCACAACGAGGACGACATCCGCCGCAAGGACATCCGCGTCGGCGACACCGTGATCGTCCAGCGCGCCGGCGACGTGATCCCGCAGGTCGTGGGGCCGGTCCGCGAGGCCAGGACCGGCGCCGAGCAGGTCTTCTCGATGCCGGACCGATGCCCGGAGTGCGGAACGCCCGTGGTGCGGGCGGAGGGCGAAGCCAGGCACCGCTGTCCGAACGACGCCTGCCCGAGCCGCCAGGTCGAGGCGCTCAAGCACTTCGTGTCCCGCGGCGCGCTCGACATCGAGGGCCTCGGCGAGCAGCGCGTGAACCTGCTCTGGGACGCCGGGCTGGTCCGCCGCTCCGCCGACCTCTACGTGCTCGGGGCGGACGACGTGCTGGCGCTGCCCGGCTTCAAGGACCGCTCGGCGAGCGCGCTTCTCGCCTCGATCGACCGCTCGCGGGAGCGGCCGTTCGCCAACGTGCTCTTCGGCCTCGGGATCCCCCACGTCGGGTTCGTCACGGCCCAGGCGCTGACGCGCGCGTTCCCGACCATCGCGGCGCTCCAGGGGGCGGAGGCGGAGGAGATCGCGGCAGCCGAGGGGGTCGGCCCGATCATCGCCGAGGCCGTCTCCGCGTGGTTCGGGCGCGAGGAGAACCGGGAGAACGTCGCGGCGCTGCGGACGGCCGGCGTTCGGCTCGAGCTCGCTCCCCGGGGAGCGACCCGCCGAGGGTGGTCCGCTCGAGGGACGGACGTTCGTGCTGACCGGGACGCTCCCGGGGTGGACCCGGGACGAGGCCGCCGCCGAGATCGAGCGCGCCGGCGGCAAGGTGACCGGCTCGGTCTCGAAGCGGACGTCCTACGTCGTCGCCGGCGAGAGCGCCGGCTCGAAGCTGGCCCGGGCCGAGGAGCTCGGCGTTCCCGTGCTCGACGAGGCCGGCCTGCGGGCGCTCCTCGCCGGCTGAAGGTCCCAGGAGGGGAGCCTCCTCGGCCGGCCCCCGCCGCCGTCGCTAGCCGGACGCTCGGGCGAGGAGCGTCGCGATCCCGTCCTGCAGGGTGTGGGCGGCCCACTGATTGACCAGCCCGCCGTTGACGATCACGCTGAACGCGTAGTCGCCGGCGTACCCGGAGAGGGCGGACGCCTCGTTCAGGGTCCCCGTCTTCGCCTGCACCAGGCCCCGGACGGCGGTGAGGCGCGTCCGCAGGGTCCCGTCGACGCCCCCGACGGCGAGGGCGTCCCTGAAGGCGCCGCCGCTCGGCTGCCGGCGCATCCGCACGAGCAGCTCGGTCAGCGCGTCGGCGGTCTCGGATCGTCCAGGGAGAGCCCCGAGCCGTCGGCGATCCGCACGCCGGCCGTCTCCACGCCGAGCGAGCGCAGGAACCCGGTGACGAGGAGCGACCCGGCCGCCGTCGTCGCGGGCGCCCGTGCGCCGGCAGCGGCGCCCGGCGCGTAGGCGGCGAGGTCCTTGAGGAGGCTCTCGGCGAGGAAGTTGTCGGAGTGCTTGCCGGCGATCGCGGCGATCGCGGCAAGCGGCGGGGAGGAGGCGCTCGCGACCGGCCTCGTCGCCGACGCCGGCGCCCGGCCGACGGTCGCCTTGCCGCCGACCGCGATCCGGGTCCGGCGCAGCGCGGCCGAGAAGAGCGCCGCGGCCCGCGCCTCCGGCGTCCAGACGACGACCGCGCCGGCCGTCGAGCGATCGACCGTGAGCGCCGAGAGCGGCGTCGACTCGCCGGGGAGGAAGGACGACTTCCAGCCGGGTCCGCCCCGCCGATCGTCCCAGAGGGAGGCGTCGGCGACGACGTGGCCGGTGATCCGCCGGATGCCGGCCCGTGCACGGCGGCGGCGAGGCCCTCGATCGTCGCCACGGGCATCCGGTAGGCGATGCGGGCGTAGGCCCGGGTCGGAGCGTTGGATCCCCGCCGCCGATCAGGAAGAGGTTGCCGCGGAGGACGTGGTGCCGGATCGGCACCGTGGTCACGATCCGGGTCGGGAACCGCCGCTCCGCACCAAGGCGCGTGATCGTCGCCGCCAGGGTGGCGAGCTTCTGGTTGGACGCCGGAAGGAGCGGGAGCGACGCCCGCCGCCGGGCGACGACGGTGCCGTCCAGGTGGCGGACCGCGACGCCGACCCGGCTGCCGAGATGGCTGCGCCCGAGCAGGCGGCGGATGGCGACGGCCAGGCGGGCGTCCTGCTCGGCCCACTCGACGGTGCCCGGCGGCCCGACGCCGCCGAGGAGGACGCCGAGGCGAACGCCTTCACCGCCGGGCGGGAGAGGGCGGGCGCGGGCGGCTGGGCGGAGGCCCCGGGAAGGCCGGGCGACGTGCTCGTGCCCGTCGTCGACGGCACCGCGACCACTCCGCCGGCGACGAGCAGCGTGCCCACGGCCCCCTGCAGCTTCCGCAGCATCCCGCCCGCCACCTTACCCGCGGCTCCCCCGGATCGCGGCCATCAGTAGAACGTGACCGTGACCTGCCGCCGGCCCCACTGCGAGGTCTCCGCCTCGGTCGGCAGCCAGACGTCGATGATGTGCCCCTGGATGGCCGAGCCGGTGTCCGCCGCGATGCAGTCGCCGTAGCCCGAGACCCGGAAGCGGGTGCCGAGCGGGATCACCGAGGGATCAGTCGCACAGACCCCGAGCCGGGTGGGGATGCCGGTCGCGGTCGTGCCGGTGAGCGAGTAGGCCGTCGCCTCGAACGTCTCGCTCCGCCCCGCGGGCGGGGGCCCGGAGTCGCCGCCTCCGCCGTCGGTCGAGCCTCCGCTCGCCGAGCCGGAGGAGTACGCGGGCGGCGCGGACGGCGTGGAGGAGCCGCCCGACGAGCCCCCGGATCCGCCGGAGCCCGATCCGCCCGAGCCCGATCCGCCGGAGCCGGATCCGCCCGAGCCCGATCCGCCGGAGCCGGATCCGCCCGAGCCGGGTCCACCCGAGCCGGACGCCGCCGCGGCGGCGGCGACCTGCGCGGCCTGCTCGGCGTCGGCCTGGAGCTGCGCGATCCGGGCCGTGGTCAGGTGCTCCTGCGAGCGGAGCTCGGCGATCAGCGCGGATTCCTGGCCCGCTCTCAACCGCTGCACGGCCACCTGGGCGCGTGCGGCGCCGACGGCGGCGGCGAGCCGGTCGCGAGCGGCCCGCAGCCGGACGGCCTGGGCGGCGAGCTCGCGCTTCGTCCGCTCGAGGTTCGAGACGAGGCTCGCGTCCGCATCGTTCGCGCGCCGGATCAGGGCGGCGGTATCGAGCGCCTTCTGCAGGGATCCCTCCTGGAGCAGGACCACGAGCGGATCGACGGTGGTCGTGCGGTACTGCTCGACCAGCCGCCGGGTCAGCTGCGCGAGGAGCGTCGCCTGGGTCCGCTGCTTGGCCTCGAGCAGGGACTCCGTCTGCCGGACCTGCCCGGCGGCGGTGGCGCGGCGGCCGGCGAGCGCCTGGGCTCGCGCCGTCGCGGCCGACGCGAGGCTGCGAGCCGAGTAGAGTCGGAGGACGGCGCCCTGCTCGCCTGCCGAGAGCCGGCTCAGCCTCGCCGAGAGCGTCGCCGCCTCGGCCCGGGCCGCGTCACCGGGAGTGGCGGATGCGTCGCCGCCGAGCGAGACCGCTCCCGCCGCTCCGGCGAGGGCCAGGAGGACGAGGGTCAGGCTGAAGCGGCGACCGGTGACTGTCGCCGGAGAGAGTCCCACGGGGGACGCACCGTACCAGTTTCGTGCTGCTCAGCCCGCATTTCTGCGCGCCGGGCGCCTGTGCGGGAGGGGCCGGACGAGCGGTCTCCGACCGCCGGTGCGGCCCGGTCGTCCGGTCGGGGAAGGGCCTCCGCTAGGAGAGCGACCCCGACGGAGCGTGCGTCGCCGACTCCTGCAGGACCGCTTCGAACAGGGAGCGATCGATCCGGCCGTTGAGGACCGGGACGTGCTCTTCGGCGCAGACGCGCAGCACGTCGCGCTTGTCGAGTCCGTGCTCTCTCGCGATCTCGTCAGGGGTGAGGTGGTTCGGCATCGGCTCGCGCCCTCCTGGTCGGTCTCGGTGAAAAACACGAACGCCCGCCGGGGTCACCGGGCGGGCGTCAGCGGATCAGCGTCGTCGTCGGCCTTCATCGCCGGCCACTCTGCCCTCGTGGATCCACATGCGGAATGTAGCAAGCTGGTCGACGTGGCGACCCGGACCGCCCTGAGGAGCCCGCGGGAATCCGCAGGGGATCCGCTCAGACGGGGCTCGCGACCTCAAGGAAGCTCGTCCGCAGCCCCGGGAACGCCCGCTCCAGCTCGCGGCCCAGGGCCCGCACGCCGAACGTCTCGGTGGCCAGGTGGCCGGCGCAGACGACGTCGACGCCGAGCTCCCGCGCGAGGTCGGGCGTGTCCACCTCCGGCTCGCCGGTCAGCAGGAGGTCGCACCCCGCCGCCGCCGCCTCCGCCACCAGCCGGCCACCGCCGCCCGAGACGACCGCGATCCGGCGGACGTCGCCCGAGCGCCCTCGCAGGACGAGCGGCGCCGTTGGGCGGGGAGCCACCGCGCCGGCGATCCGTCCGACCAGCTCGTCGAGCCCGATCGGCTCCGGAAGCTCGCCGGAACGGCCGATCGTCGCGAACGGCCCGTGGTCCGCCACCCCGATCCGCTCGGCGAGGATGGCGTTGTTGCCGAGCGTCTCGTGGGCGTCGAGCGGCAGGTGGTAGGCGACGAGGCTGATCCGCGCTGCGAGGAGGCCGAGGAGGCGGGGCCCCTCGACGGGCCCGACCACCTGCACGCCGGCGCCCCAGATCAGGCCGTGGTGCACGAGCAGCATGCCGGCGCCGGCGCCGGCCGCGCGGTCGATCGTCTCGGCCGTCGCCGAGACCGCGGTCGCCACGTGGTCGACCTCGGCGTCGCCGGAGACCTGGAGGCCGTTGCGGCCGACGTCGGAGAAGCGCTCCGGAGCGAGCAGCCGATCGAGGAGGTCGACGATCTCGTCGCGCCCCGCCACGGGTCAGACCTCGTCGATCAGCGGCGTGCCGTCGGCGTCGGCGCTGATCGTCCGCACGTCGACGTGGTCGGTGATCTCGGCCGTGCCGCGGGTGAGCGTGATGACGTCGCCGTTCGTCGCGAGCAGGACGTCCTCGGCGTGCATCCCGCAGCGCTCCACGGCGATCCTGCCCTGGGCCTCCAGCATCTCCCGCTCCCCGTGCATCGGCACGAGGAAGCGCGGGCGGAGGAGCGTGATCAGGTCGGCGACCTCGTCGGCGCTGGCGTGGCCCGAGACGTGGATCGGGGCGTCCTCGTGGGTGACGATCCTCGTCCCGCGCGCCTGCAGGGCCGCCTGGAGGGCCTCGACGTCCTCCTCGTTCCCCGGCACCGGGCGGGTGGCGAAGATCACCGTGTCCATGCCGTTGATCGTCAGCTGCGGGTGCTCGGCCCGGGACGCTCGCCCGAGGACCGCGAAGCGCTCGGCCTGCGAGCCCGTGCAGAGGACCATCAGCTTGCGCGGCGCGACGTTCGCGAGCTCTCGCGGGGGCACGGTCGAGGCCATCGGCAGGTCGAGCTCCCCGAGCTGGTCCGCGACGCCGACGTTGCGGCGCATGGACCGGCCGAGCAGGGCGATCCGCCGGCGCGTCGCCTCGGCCGCCGAGACGGCGTGGGCGAGCCGGTCGATGTGGCTCGCGAAGCTCGTCAGGATGACCCGGCCGGCGCAGGCCTCGACGGTCTCGAGGATCGGCTGGGCCGTCGAATCCTCCGTCGCCGTGCGGCCCGGCTTCTCGGCGTTGGTCGAGTCCGCGAGCAGCGCGAGGACGCCCGCGCGCCCGAGCTCGCCGAAGCGCTTGCGGTTGGCGCGCCGGTTCGGCAGGGCGGCCACCGTGTCGAGCTTGTAGTCCCCGGAGACGACGACCACGCCGACCGGCGTCGTGATCGCGATCGCGGCGGCATCGGGTATCGAGTGGGAGACGCGGACGAACTCGATCCCGAAGGCGCCCGTCGTCACGTGCTGGCCCGGGCTCACCTTGAGGATCGGCGGCACGGGCAGCTCGCGCTCGGCGAGCTTCGCCCGGACGAGCTCGGCGGTGAAGGGCAGCGTCACGATCCGGCCGATCGGCGCGCCGGAGCGGATCAGGTGGCCGAGCGCGGCGACGTGGTCGTCGTGGCCGTGGGTCAGGAGCACCGCCGCGATCGGGCCCGTGCCGATCGCCTCGACGTCGGGCAGGAGCTGCTCGACGCCCTGCAGCCCGGCGCCTCGCCGCGGGAAGCCGACCCCGCAGTCGACGACGATCCGATCGCCGCCGCAGGAGATCAGGGTCATGTTCCGGCCGACCTCGTCGAGGCCGCCGATGGGCACGATGCGAACGGCCTCCGCCACGAGCCCTAAGGTACACGCCGGCCCGGGGCGTCGGAGCCGCACGCGAGGGTGTGCGATACTCCCCGCCGTCCCGGGGTGTGGCGCAGCCTGGTAGCGCGCTCCGTTCGGGTCGGAGAGGTCCCGAGTTCGAATCTCGGCACCCCGACTTCGCGGCACGAGATCCGTCCTCGTGCGATCCGCGGAAGTCGACCGGGACGCGCGGGCCCGCAGCGCCTCCACGGACCGGAGGCGGGCCGCGCGCTGCGGCGCACGTACCGGACGCTCCCGAGCGCGGCCGGCCGGACGGGCGCGGCGGATCCCCAGGCCTCCGCGCGCCCCACGGCGAGGCGAGGCCGGGGGCCGCTCTCGGGTCGCCCGCGCCCGATGGCTCGGCGGCAACCCGGCGATCGGTGGACCCGGTCTCGGGAGGTCCCGATCGGCGGCCGGACCGCGGCGGGAGGCGGGCTCCGACGGCCGCCCGCATACTGCGAGGCCGCGATGCGCCTTCCCTCGTTCGTCCCGTACTCGCCGGAGTACGTGGTCCTGATCCTCGTCCAGTCGGCCGCGGTCCTCCTCCCGCGCCCCGTCGCGACCCTCCGCCCGCTCCGTCGCCACACCGTGCTCGGCCTGCTGCCGCTGGCGGTGATCGGCGGCCTCGTGCTCGCGATGGACAGCTACCGACCGCTCGTCGACCGCCTCGTCGACCTGGCGGCGATCGGGACGCCGCTCGCGATGCTCCTCGGCCTCGTCGCCTACCGCCGGGCCTGGCGCTGGCTGCCGCCCCTCGCCCTTCCCGCCTACTGGATCGCCTGGAAGCATCCGGGGGGCACGTGGGCGGATCTGTCGATCGACCTCCTGATCCTCGGCGCCGCCGCCGCCCTCGCCTGGTGCACCAGCGCCGTCGCCCCGCGTCGGGCGCTCGCGGCCGGGATCGTCCTGGCGACGATCGTGGACGTCTACCAGGTGCTCGTCACGAAGCAGGTCCAGGTCGTCTCGAACGCGCTCGAGGCCGCCGCCCCGCCCGCGGGCCTGCCCCACCTCCAGGAGGCCCAGCTCCACGGCTCCACGCTCGGCTGGGGGGACGTCTACCTGGCCGCGCTCCTCGGCACGCTGGTCGCCCACGCGGGGCGGACCCGCCTCGTGGCGTTCCTCGTCGTGTGCCTCGGAGGCCTCGCCGAGGGGTTCGGCTTCGACCTCACGGACACGATGCCGGCGACCGTCCCGGTGGCCGCCGCCCTGCTCGCTGCCTGGCTCGCCGACCGCGTTACGCTGGACGGCGACACGAGAGACGAAAAGGACGCGAACCGATGGCAGTCATGGCGCAGCGAGACGAGCAGCTCCTGATCGGCGGCGACTGGGTCGAGGCGCGGGAGAGCGCGTTCGAGGTCACCGACCCGGCCACCGGCGAGCCGGTCGGCTCGGTGCCCGACGCACGCGGGCAGACGTCGAGGCGGCGATCGACGCCGCCGCCGCGGCGCTGAGGGCTGGCGCTCCCTGGCCGCGATCGAGCGCGCCCGGATCCTGCGCCGCTCCGCCGACCTGATGCGCGAGCGCAAGGACGAGATCGCGGCGGTGATGACGGCCGAGCAGGGCAAGCCGCTCGCCGAGGCGAAGGGCGAGGTCGAGTACGCGGCCGGCTTCCTCGACTGGTTCGGCGGCGAGGCCGAGCGGATCTACGGGCAGGTCGTCCCGGCCCAGACCCCGCGCAACCGCGTGCTCGTCCTGCGCCAGCCCGTCGGCGTCACCGCGGCGATCACGCCCTGGAACTTCCCGGCCGCGATGATGACCCGCAAGCTCGGCCCGGCGATGGCCGCCGGCTGCACGAGCGTCGTCAAGCCGGCAAGCGCCACGCCGCTGACGGCGAGCGCTCGTCCTGCGCGCGATCGAGGACGCCGGCGCGCCTCCGGGCGTCGTCAACCTCGTCACCTCGCGCTCGCCGGGCATGGTCGCCGAGACGCTCTTCTCCGACCGCCGGGTGCGCAAGATCTCCTTCACCGGCTCCACCGAGGTCGGCAAGGCGCTGATCCGCAGCGGCCGGACAGGTCAAGCGGCTCTCGCTCGAGCTCGGCGGCCACGCGCCGTACATCATCTTCGACGACGCCGACGCTCGATCACGCGACCGACGAGCTGATCGCCTCCAAGTTCCGCAACGCCGGCCAGACGTGCGTCTGCGCGAATCGGGCATTCGTCCAGGAGGGCGTCTACGACGACGTCGTGGGCTCCTCATCGAGAAGGAAGGCCGCTGGTCGTCGGCAACGGCATGCGAGCCGCGGCGTCACGATCGGCCCGCTGATCGACGCGCGGCGGCGGTCGAGAAGGTCGAGGAGCACGTGGACGATGCGGTCGCCAAGGGCGCGAAGGTCGTCTACGGTCGGCGGGACCCCGTCCGGCGACGGAGTTCGACGGCGGCACGTTCTACGCAGCCGACCGTGCTCGACGGCGTCACCGGCGAATGCTGATCTCCACGGAGGAGACCTTCGGCCCGGTCGCCGGCCTCGCCCCGTTCGACACCGAGGACGAGGCGATCGCGCTCGCCAACGACACCGATCTACGGGCTCGCCGCCTACTTCCAACGCGCGACTACGCGCGGCTGCTGCGCGTGGCCGAGCGGCTCGACTACGGGATCGTCGGCGCCAACTACGGCCTGATCAGCTCCCGCGGCGCCCGTTCGGCGGCGTCAAGGAGTCCGGCTAGGGCCGCGAGGGCGGCGACTTCGGCATCGACGAGTACCTCGACGTCAAGTACGTGTCGATCGGCGGCATGCGCTCCTGATGCGAGCCGCCGTGCTGCGGGCGTTCGGCTCCCCGCCCGAGGTGACCGACGACTTCCCGGAGCCGTCGCCCGGCGTCGAGGACGTCGTGGTAGAGCTCGTGCTGGCGGCGGTCAACCCGATCGACGTCTGGGTCTGCGAGGGATCGGTGGGCGGCGCGATGGCGCCGCCCCTGATCCCCGGCGGCGAGGGGGTCGGGCGCCTCGAGAACGGCACGCGGGTGATCGTCCGCGGGGGCGGCCTCGGCGTCTCCCGGCACGGCACCTACGCCGGGCGGGTGGCCGGTCAATCCCCGCTCGATCGTGCCGATCCCCGAGGGGGTCACCGACGAGCAGGCGGCGGGGATCGGGATCGCCGGGGTGACCGCGCTCGAGGCGCTCGACCTCGCCGAGGTCGGGCCGTCGTCCACCGTCCTCGTCCTGGGAGCGTCCGGCGGCGTCGGGACGTTCGCCGTCCAGCTCGCCAAGGCGCGCGGCGCGCGGGTGGTTGCGCAGACGTCCAGCCCCGGCCGCGCCGGCGACCTCGCCCTCCGCGCCGAGACCGTGATCGTCGCCGAGGCGGACGATCTGGAGGGCGAGCTGGCCGACGTCGCGCCCCAGGGGGTGACGGCCGTCATGGACGGTCTCGGCGGCGACTTCACCTCGGCCGCCATCCGCCTCGTCGCACCGCGCGGGATCATCGCCCTGTACGGCCAGAGCGCGGGGCGGAGCGTCCAGTTCGCGCCCACGGACCTGTACCGGAAGAGCGCCCAGATCCGCGGCTACTCCGGCCGTCACTCGCCGGCCGACGTCCTGACGAAGGGCATCCGCCGCCTCCTCGAGCTCGTGGCCGAGGGGGTCGTCGCGCCGACCATCGACGCCGTCCTCGAGCTCGGCGACGCGGCCGAGTCGCATCGCCGGATCGTCCAGCGCGAGTCGGCGGGCAAGCTCCTCCTCCGCGTCCGCTCGTAGCGGCACGAAGCCGGCCGGCCGGTCGGCCGCTACGCCTGCACGGCGCGGGCCGCGCGGACCCGCGTCCGCACCGCCCACCAGACGAGCCGCCAGGAGAGCAGGAGCGCGGCCAGGACGCCCAGGGCGACGATCATGAAGGAGAGCTCGAGGCCGCGCCCGAAGGCCGAGCGCAGGACGAAGCCCATGGGAAGTGCGACGGCCCAGGCCCGGGCCGCGGCGGCGGGGTGGAGCGGCCGGCGGTGGAGCCGGGTGGCGAACGCCCCGACCACCCAGCCGACGAGGAAGGGGAGGGCGACTCGCACCGTCTCTCCGAGGGCGTCGGACTCGGCGTGCTCGCGCCGGCCGAGGGCCGCGAAGAGGAGGATCAGGACGAGGTCGAGCGCCAGCGCGCAGACGACCGCAGTCACGAGGCGCGTGGACATCGATCGAAGGGTACGAGAGGCATCTACACTGGCGCCGCGTGCCGAGCCGTCTCCCCGCCTCCTCGCACCCGGGCGTCGGCTCGCCGGCCGGGGCGCACGGCGTCGTGACCGCCGTCGGCGGCGGCCTCGTGGCGGTCGAGCACGAGGGAGAGCAGCTGGTGGCCAAGCTCGCCGGCCGGCTGCGCGACCGTCCCGTGGTCGGCGACGAGGTCGGGCTGACCCTCGAGCCTGGCGGCGCGCGGATCGACCGGATCGCCGAGCGCAGGACCTCGTTCGTGCGCGCCCAGCGCCTCGGCCGCGGCGCCCAGACGCTCGTGGCAAACGTCGACGTGCTCGCCGTCGTCGCCGCCTGTGCGCAGCCGCCGCTCCGCCGGGGGCTGATCGACCGGCTCCTGGTCGCCGCCTGGGCGGGCTCGCTCGACGCGGTGCTCGTGATCACGAAGCTCGACCTCGGCCCCGAGGCCGAGGAGCCGCCGGAGGCAGTGCTCCGCGACTACGCCGCGATCGGCTACGAAGGGGTCGCCGTCGCCACCAAGCGGGAGGGCGCCGCCGAGGCGGTGGCCGCCCTCCTCGGGGATCGCGTGGCCGTCCTCGCCGGGCACTCCGGTGTCGGCAAGTCGACGCTCGTCAACGCCCTCACGGGAGGCGCCCAGCTGACCGGGGCGGTGTCCGAGGTCCTCGGTCGGGGGCGCCAGACGACGACGGCCGCCCGGATGCTGACCCGGAGCGACGGGATCAGGCTGGTCGATACGCCCGGGATCCGCGGGTTCGGGCTCGCGGTCTCGGCCGAGGACCTGCCGCATGCCTTCCCGGAGCTCGTCGCCGCGGCCCCGCGGTGCCGCTACAAGCCGTGCACGCACACGGGGGAGCCGGGGTGTGCGGCGCCGGAGACAACCTCGCCCGAGCGCCTCGCGAGCTACCGCAAGCTCCGGATGGAGCTCGCCGAGGCCGCCGCCGCGTCCGGCGGCGGCTCGGCGCGCCTGCTCAGAAGGTGAGGCGGGTGAGCGCCTCGCGGAGCTCGGCGATGGAGGACTGCTGCGACTGCGCCTCGCGCACGTACTCGGCCAGCGCGTCGACGGCGCGATGGAGATCGGCGACCACGCGGTCGAGCTCCTGGCCGGAGGACGATCCCGCCGAGCGGCGGGATCCGGAGCGTCCCCCCTCCGACCTTCGCGACGTTCGGGTCGACGTGGCGCCGGACCCACCGGCCGCCGGCGCTCGCCGCGACCGGCCGCCGGCCCGGGGACGGAGTCGGACGCCGCCGCCGCCCGGCTTCGACCGAGCGACGCGGTAGTACGCGGTCTGCACCGTTCCGGCCGATCGCCCGGATGATTCCGCCACCTCCTTGATCGCCGCGCTGGTCGTCCTTCCCTGATCGACCAGAGCACGGACATCCTGGTAGGTTTGCTCTCCGATGGAACCGCGCGGCGTCGACTCTTGGTCGCTCATGGATGGTCTCTCCTGTGGCAGGAACTGGACACGTTGGACTATACAGTCGCGCCGCCCACACTCCTCCCGTCTCGTCTCTTGTGTGTTGATTGTGGTGTGTGTGGGTCTCGGCGCGAGCGGCTGCGGTTCGTCTGCTCACCATCCGGACGGGAGTCGCCTGGTGGCCCAGATCCAGCCCTATGGCGCGGCGCCGCTGCACGTCGAGCTCACGGCACGCGGCACGGTTCCCCCGTCCGCGGCGGGACTCGCTGACAATGCCATCGCCGCCGCCCTGCTCGCCTCTCCCGTGGCGGCCACGTTCTCCGGCGACGTCGCGGGCGAGAGCGCGCAGGGCGACGTGGAGGTCGAGGCGGGACCCCTCGCCGTGCCGGGAGAGCTCAGGTCCGTCGGACCCTCGTCCTACCTGAGCGCGGGCGGCTCGTGGTACCGGTTGGGCTCGGGCTTCGGACCCTCCACGCTGACCCAGTTGCCGGTGCGGGTGAAAGACGTGGTGTCACAGCCGGAGATCGTCGGCTCCGAGGAGATCGACGGTATCGCGACCCAGCACGTCGAGGCCCGCGTCGACCCGGCGAGGGCGCTCGAACTGGTCCGCTCCGCGACGGGTACCACTTTCGAGCTGGCAAACGTCAGCGTCCGCTCTGCGTCCACCGATCTGTACATCGACGGATCCCACCGCGTCCGCCGTCTCGAGCTCCGCGTCGACGGCAAGGCGACCGACGGAAAGTCGGTGCAGGCGGACATCACCCTGACGACCACACCGGGCAGCGCTTTCACCGTCAGCGCGCCGCAGGGCGCCCGCCCGCTCGCCGACCTGCCCGGCGCCCTCGTGGGCGGTCTCGGCGGCAGTGGCACGACGAGCACGCCGTCCCTACTGCCTGCGGCGCCGTGACGGAGGGCGAGGCGGCGGCTCCCGCGCCGCTCCTCGCCGCCCTGGCACGGCTGGGGATCGGCGGCGACGAGGTCGCCGGCTGGGCGCGCGCCCCCGCCGGGGTCGCGAACCTGACCTGGCGCGTCGAGCTGACCCGGGGACGGCTCGTCGCGGTCCAGGTCCCGGGCGGAAGGGAGAGGACGAGCGGGATCGATCGCGGCACGACCCTCGAGCTCTGCCGCGCGGCCGCCCGCGCCGGCGTCACCCCGCCCGTCCTGCTCGCCGAGGCGGGCGTCCTCGTCCAGCAGTGGGTCGAGCCCGTCGCCCCGTTCGACCTGGGGCGGCACGTCGAGCGGGCCGTCCTGGTCCTCCGTCGGCTGCACGGGCTCGTCCATCGCCTCCCGCGGCGGTCGCCCGTCGCCTGGGCGGAGCGCTACCGGGCCGACCTCGACGCGGCCGGCCTCCGTCCGTCCGACGTGCTCGGGGATCCCGCCGCGGAGGCCCTGGAGGAGGCGATGGACGCGCTCCGGAGGGACCCGCGACCGGCCGTGACCAGTCACGGGGACCTCGTGGCCGGCAACGTTCTCGTGACCGCGGACCGCGCCTACCTGATCGACTTCGAGTGGGCCGGCGCCGCCGAACCGCTCGCAGACGTGGCCGGCCTCTGGGCCTCGACGAGTGGGGACCTCCGGCTCCTCGACGCCCTCGTCGACCGCTACGCCGGGGAGCGCCGGGACGACGACCGGCTGCGGGCGCGCCGGCTCGCGCTCCTGCGCCACGCCGTGGACGCGATCTGGCGGTGCCTCCGGAGCGAGGATCCTTCGTCCTCCGCCGCGGCCGCGGGGACGCTCGCCGACGAGCTCCGGCGGCTCGCCCCGCGTCAGTGACGCCGACGGGGGAGCAGGCCGAGGAGGACCCGGGGCATGCGCCGGCGGGAGGTGGCGAGGGCCTCCTCCAGCGCCGCCGCGCCGCCCGACTCGAGCGGCCCGCCGTGGCCGAAGGCGATGACCTCCGGGTGGAGGCCGGCGAGCGCCCGTCGCGGGGGGAAGAGGCGCAGCACCAGGCTGACGCCGATCCGCTCGCCCGGTGCCCGGAAGAACGGGATCGAGCCGAGCGACTCGGGGATCACGAGCAGGCCGGTGTCCCGGACGAGGAGCGCGTCCTCGCGCCAGCGCCTCCGCGCGATCACCGGTAGCCGCTCGACACCGGCCGGCGTCCACGCGCCCGAGCCGGGAGGCTCGACGTCCACGCCGTGGCGGGCCGCGACGACCGCGCAGTCCCGGTTGTGGCGGTCGAGCAGCTTGAGCACGCGCGCGACCCGGCCGAGCGCCGCGAGCCGGTCGTCGAGGCCCGGGTAGTCGACGGGGTCGACGACGATCACGCCGTCCGCGGTCCGGAAGGCCACGGATGCGCGCTGTGCCCGCTCCTCCGGGTCGGCGATCCAGGCGAAGCCGTCCGGGACCGGGAAGAAGCTCGGCGCGGCCATCGCCCGTGGTGTCTCCGCAAAACGGCGTGGGCACACATCCCGTGGACCGCGGCGCTCAGCCGGCCGTCCGCGCCGGGTGGTAGGGTGAGCCATGGACATCGAGACGCCGGCGACGCTCGAGCGCGAACTGGGCGAGCTCGCCGTGCGGGAGACGAAGTTCGGCAAGGAAGGGCTGACGTTCGACGACGTCCTGCTCCTGCCCGCCAGGTCGGACGTGCTGCCGAATCAGGCGTCCACCCGGACGGCGTTCGCACGGGGCATCGACCTCGAGATACCGATCGTCTCGGCCGCGATGGACACGGTGACGGAGGCGCGCCTGTCGATCGCGCTGGCCCGTCTCGGCGGCCTCGGCGTGATCCACCGCAACCTCTCGATCGAGGACCAGGTCGACCAGGTCGACAAGGTCAAGCGCTCGGAGTCCGGGATGATCGTCGAACCGGTGACCCTGACGCCGGAGCGACCCATCTCCGACGCCGTCGAGGTCATGGAGCGATACCACATCTCCGGCGTCCCGATCGAGGACCGCGAGGGTCGGCTGGTCGGGATCCTGACCAACCGGGACCTTCGCTTCCAGAGCGACGTGAGCCTGCCGATCTCCGAGCTCATGACGTCGGAGGGCCTCGTCACGGCCCCGGTCGGGACGACGCTCGACGAGGCCCGCGGCATCCTCCACCGGCACCGGATCGAGAAGCTGCCGGTCGTCGACGGCGACGGGCGGGTGCGCGGGCTGATCACCGTCAAGGACATCACCAAGCGCGTGGCGTTCCCGCTCTCGACCAAGGACGCGCATGGCCGCCTCCGGGTCGCCGCCGCGGTCGGGGTGGGTCCGGACGCGGTGGAGCGCGCGACCCGCCTCGTCGAGGCGGGTGTCGACGCGCTGGTCGTCGACACCTCTCACGGGCACTCCCAGCTCGTCGTCGACACCGTTCGCGACTTCGCCCGGCGCTTCGCGGGAACGGCGATCGTCGCCGGCAACATCGCCACCGGAGAGGCGGCCCGGGCGCTCGTCGAGGCGGGCGCCGACGCGATCAAGGTCGGCATCGGCCCCGGCTCGATCTGCACGACCCGCGTCGTCGCCGGGGCCGGCGTCCCGCAGATCACGGCGATCTACGACTGCGCCGTCGTCGCCGGCGCCGCCGGCGTGCCGGTGATCGCCGACGGCGGGATGCAGCTCTCCGGCGACCTGGCCAAGGCGATCGCCGCGGGCGCCGACACGGTGATGCTCGGCTCCCTCCTCGCCGGGACGGACGAGAGCCCCGGCGAGCTGATCACGTCCGGCGGCGAGCGCTTCAAGGAGTATCGGGGGATGGGGTCCCTCGGCGCGATGCGCGCGCGGTCCTATTCCAAGGACCGCTACTTCCAGGAGGACGTCGAGGCGAGGAAGCTGGTGCCGGAGGGCATCGAGGGGCGGGTCGCCTACAAGGGCCCGCTGGCGGTCACCGTCCATCAGCTCGTCGGCGGGATCCGTCAGGCGATGGGCTACTGCGGTGCCGCCACAGTCGCCGAGATGAAGCGCGCCCGGTTCGTCAGGATCACCTCGGCCGGGCTTCGCGAGAGCCATCCGCACGACGTCGCGATCACGGCCGAGGCGCCCAACTACCGCCGCACGTTCTAGCCGCCCGCGCGCGGCGGCCCTTCGTCAGCTCGCCGCCCGGAGGCCGCCGTCGCTCCGCAGCGGCTGGCCGTTGACCGAGCCGCCTGCCGGCGAGCAGAGGGAGGCGACGAGCTCCGCCGTGTCGGCCGGCCCAGGCGACCGAGCGGGGTCTCCGCCACGACGGCGCGCTTGATCTCCTCGCTCATCCACCCCGTGTCGAAGGGGCCGGGGTTGACGACGTTCGCGGTGAACGGGCGCCGGCGGCCGCCAGGCGACGCGTGATCTCGGCGGAGGCGCCCTCCTCGGCGCCCCAGGGCATCCTCGCGTCGTAGGCGCTCCGGCCCACGTACGCCGCTGTCCCACCCCGCCGCTGCGAGCCGGGCCCCGATCGCGGCGCCGATCCCCGCCGTCCGCCCGACGCCGGTGACGAGGGCGACCGGGCGCTCCGAGCCGGACACGGACGGAGTATGGACAGGGCCCGTCCCGTCGCCCGCCTGGTGTCGCGCTCGGCCGACGCCGTCACCGGTCCCAGGGCAGGGAGACGACCGGCGCTCCGTCCTTCCAGTCGAGCGTGTCGACGTACATCGCGCGGTAGGTGAAGTCGATGTCCCAGCCGTGGAAGACGATCACGGTCCGGCCCTGGGCGTCGACGAGGACGTCCTGTCCGCCCGGGCCGAGCACCTGGGTGCCGAGGCCGACCGTCGAGGCGAGCGGCCAGGCGTCCTTGCGGTAGGGCCCCTCGAGCCGGTCGGCGACGGCGTAGCCGATCGCGTAGTCGGTGCCGCCGTAGCTGCCGGCGGAGTAGAAGAGGTAGTAGCGGCCGCCTCGCGCCCACAGCGTGGGCGCCTCGATGATCCCGTCCTCCCAGGGCTCGGTGGCCTGGATCAGCTTCCTCGGCGGCCCCGTGGTCCGCGTCCCGTCGGCGCTGACCGGCTGGAGCTGCAGCCAGGTCGGCTTGCCGCAGCAGTTGCCGTCGTTCTTCCAGACGACGTACCGCCGGCCGTCGCGGTCCACGAAGGGCGCCGGGTCGATCGCGCCCCCCTCGTCCGCGGGGCAGATCAGCGGATGACGCCCGACCGGCCGGAAGGGCCCCGCCGGATCCCGTGAGACCGCGACGCCGACGCACTGCAGGTCGGGCGAGCGGTTGTGCGCCGCGTAGTACATCACGTAGCCGCGGTCGCCCCCGAGCGCGGCGACGCCGGGCGCCCACGTCTCGTCGGCGGTCGCCCAGGCGCCGACCGCCGGCAGGGCGTCGTGGGGCACGGTCGACCAGTGCGCGAGGTCGGCTGACCGCGCCACCTGGATGTTGCGCCCGGCGCCCTGCGTCGCGTAGGCGTAGTAGGCGCCGCCGACGCGGATCACGTCGGGGTCGGCGAAGTCCCGCTCGATCACGGGCGTGAAGACGAGCGCCGGGGCGGTGGCGGGTCCGGTCGGGGGGCCGGGCGCCGTCGAAGCGGCCGGCGCGGGTGTGACGGCCGTCCGAACCGCCGCGGACGTTCCCGGGCCGCTCCGCGGAGACGAGCCGCAGGCGCCGAGCACGAGCGCCGCCACCCCGGCCGCGACAAGGGCGGGCGTCCTTCGCCCCTCGACGGACATCGCGGGGTAGCCTGACAGAGACGGGTGCCGATGGCGGTCGGCCGGCCGCGGTCGGCGGCGGGGCGGTGGCGCCCGGGGCGGCGCCGGGTACCGTTCGCGGGAGCGGCGAGCCGGGTCGGAGACCCCGACGTCAGAGCGAAGGAGCACCCGTGTCCGAGACCGTCAGTTGCGCCACCTGCGGTGCCTCCATCCCCGCGGCGTCGCGGTTCTGCCCGATGTGCGGGACGGAGGTCGAGCGCGGCGCTCGCTCCGGGGATCCCTCGGCATCCGGCGCCGCCGGGGGCCGGACGTCACCCGGGCCCGAGGGGATCCGGAGCGGGGCCGACTTCGGACGCGAGATGCGCACCTGGAGCGAGTCCGGGCACGAGCCGCAGGCTGCCCCTCCGGTCCCGGGGGAATTCCCTCCGCCGTCCCTCCCTCCCGGCGGGCCCGGCACGCCCCCGCACCACCCTGGGGTCGCGAGCGGTGCCCAGTTCGGGGAGGAGGTCCGGCAGTGGGGGCGGGTGGAGCCGCCCCCGACCGAGGGTGGGGGCTCCCCGGGCCCGGTCGCTCCGCCGTCCCAGCCCGCGGGCGAGGGAGCGTCCTCCTCCGCGCCGGGGGAGGGAGCGGCCTCGCCCGGTCCGTTCGCTCCGCCACCTCCGTCATCGCCCGGGGGAGCGGCGTCCTCCGGTCCGCCGCCATCCCCGCCGGCGGCCGGGGGAGCGTCCTCCGGCCCCGTCGCTCCGGCGTCCCCGCCGGCGGGCGGGGGAGCGTCCTCGGGTCCCGTCGCTCCGCCGGCGCCCGAGCGCCCGGTGGGCGCCCATGTCGAGCGCCCGTCGGCGGAGCGGACCACGCCGCCGCCGGCCAGCGGGGCGGAGGCGGAGCCGATCGCCGGGAGCGGGGCGGGGGCCCCGCCACCCGCCGGGATCGGCGAGACGGAGGACCCGGTAGGGCGCGAGAACACCTACGGCGGCGCGCCGCCCGTCGATCCCGTGGCGAGCGCGCGGGCCGTGATCCCGGACGCCCGCTCGGCGAAGGGGTTCGTCTCGTCCCTCTTCGACTTCTCGTTCCGGACGTTCATCTTCCCGAGGGTCGTCCAGCTCATCTACCTGATCGGCGTCATCCTGATCTCCCTCGGCGCCGTCCTCACCTTCCTGGCGATGGCCCGCACGGGCGCGGCCGGGTTCGTCGCCGGCCTTGTCGTCGCCATCGTGGGCTGGTTCATCTTCATCGTCTTCTTCCGGATCCTGATGGAGATCTACCTCGTCTTCTTCAGCATCCGCGACCACGTCGCCGCGATCGATCGCCGCCAGCAGTAGGGCCCGCCCGGAGACGGCGGGGCACGGAGGAGAGGAGGGCCCGAGGTGGGCGTCGCTCCTCAGGCGCGCGGCGGGAGCGAGCCCATGGCGAGGAGGAGCTCGCGTCCCATCCTCTGCCCGAGCTCGTAGTTGGAGACGAGCATCCGCTCGTTCGGGGCGTGGATGTTGTCGTCGGCGAGCGCTGCGCCGGTCAGGAGCGCCGGGATCCCGAGCCCGTGCAGGGCCGGGATCAGCGGGATCGCGCCGCCCGACCGGACGAGCGCGCACGGCATCCCGGTGGCCCGCTCGATGGCTTCCCGGCCGATCGCGAACGCCGGAAGCGCAGGATCGTAGGCGGCTCCGGCCGCACGGTGCCCGGGCACGACGTCCAGCTCGGCCCCATGCGGGAGCCGCCCGCGCAGATGGTCGAGAAGCGCCGCCCAGACGACGTCCGGGTCCTGGCCGGCCGCGAAGCGCATCGAGAGTTGGGCTGACGCCTCGCAGGGGATGATCGTCCGCTGGTGCGCCGCATCGCGGCAGGTGATCGCATTCACGTCGAACGTCGGACGGGCGGTCGTCCGCTCGTAGAACTCGCTCACGGCGCGGTCGTCCAGCGGGGAGAGCCCGGCCTCCTCGAGCACGGCCCCTGCCGAGGGCAGGGAGGCCCAGCTCTCGATCTCCTCCGGCGTCGGCGGGATCGCGCCCGCTTCGAGGGACTCCGGAAGCCGCCCGTCGCGGGCGACCGTGGCGGAGATCAGGTCGGCGAGCACGTGCGCGGCGTTCAGCGCGGCCCCGCCGTAGACGCCGGAGTGGGCGTCCCGGGCCCCGGTGCGGACGACGAACCGACCGGTCGCGACGCCGCGGACCCCCGTCGTCAGCGCCGGGCGGCCCCGCTCCACGAAGTCCGAGTCGAAGACGATCGCGGCGTCGATGGGGTGGCCGACCAGCTCGTCGCGGAGGTAGCGGACGACGGAGTCGCCACCGATCTCCTCCTCTCCGTCGGAGAGGACGATGACGTCCACCGGCAGCTCGCCGGCCCGCGCGAGATCGACGAGCGGGCCGAGCACGCAGTGGAAGTTGCCCTTGTCGTCGGAGGCGCCGCGGGCGTAGAGGAAGCCGTCGCGGAGGGTGGGCTCGAAGGGCGGCGAGACCCAGGCGTCGAGCGGCGCCACCGTCTGCACGTCGTAGTGGCCGTAGACGACGACCGTCCGCGCGTCCGCCCGGCCCGACGGCACGCGGCCGACGACGAGGGGGTTGCCACCCGGAAGCCGGGCGATCTCCACCGTGCCCCCCGCGTCCCGGACCCGCGCGGCGACCCACTCGGCGGCCCGGGCGAGATCGGCGTCGGCGCCGTCGCCCGAGCTGATGGAGGGGATCCGCAGGAAGCCGGAGAGCTCCTCGAGGAGCTCTCCGGTGGAGCGAGCGTCGGGCATTCGTTCGGTATCCTCTCGTGGTCGCCGGCCTCAGCGCCGGCACCCCTGTGCATGGCGTCGACGCAGCGTAACGAGGAGAGGCTGACCGCGACCGCGTCGGTGGCCCTCGACGCCATCGTGCACACCGACGAGGCGACGCGGCTCGCCGTGCGCCTCGGCTCGGCTGCACCGGTGTCGGCCCGCGTCCCGGAGGCCCTCCTGCCCCTGGTCGTGGCCGCCGCCCACGCCCTCCGCGCGGAGACGGACCGGCCCGCGCTGGCGCTCGTCGTCGAGGACGACGACGCCGCGCGCGAGCTCGCGGAGCGGGTGCGGGCCTTCCGGCCCGACGCCCCGGTCGCCTACCTCCCCCATCGAGGAGCGGTCCACGGGTCCGGCCTCGAGCCGCCCCCCCACCTCGTGGGCGAGCGCGCCCGGGCCCTCGAGGCCCTCGCCGAGGGCGGGATCTGCATCGTCTCCGCGGACGCGATCGTGGAGCGGCTGCCGCCCCGCGAGCGGCGGCCGGTCCAGGTCCGGATCGAGCGCGGCGCCCTGGTCGACCGCGACGAGCTGCTCGCGGAGCTGGTCGCCGCGGGCTACGAGCGCGTCGCCGGGACCGTCGAGGACCGGGGCCAGGTCTCCGCCCGCGGCGACGTCGTCGACATCTTCCCGACGACCGGCCGGGAGCCGATCCGGGTCGAGCTCTTCGGCGACGAGATCGAGCGGGTGTCGGTGTTCTCGAACCTGACCCAGCGGTCCCTACGCGACCTCGACGCCGCCGTCGTCCAGCCGGCCGGCGAGGAGCGCCCGGGGGCGACCGACGGCAGCGCCTACGGCACCGACGAGGACGAGCACGCCGTTCCCGCCGGGCTCGTGCCCGTGCTGCCCGAGCTCGTCGCCCACGGCCCCCTCGTCGTCTGGGACCGGCCGCGGATCCGGCGCTCGGTCGCCGAGCGGCTCGCCGAGCTCGCCGGCGCCCACCGCGAGTCGATCCGCCGGGGCTACCTGCGCGAGGAGGTCGTCGGCGAAGCGCTCGACGGCGCCCACGGCTTCGACTCGCTGCCCGCCGGTCAGTCGATCGCCTTCGACGGCCATCCTCCCGCCCTCGCCGCGCGCGGGATCGCGGAGGCGGAGACCGAGCTCCGCTCCTTCGTTCGCGCGGGCCTCCGCGTCGTCCTGACGTTTCCGACGCGGGGGGACGCCGAGCGCGCGCAGCTGATGCTGAAGCGGGCCGCGACGACGATCCTCGAGCCGGGCGAGCCGCTGCCCGCCCAGGCGGGGGTCCTCCTCGTGGAGTCGCGCCTGCGGACGGGCCTCGTCTCGGCGGCCCTCCGGCTCGCCGTGCTCCCGGCGGGCCTCCTCCTCCGGCGCAGTGGCAGCCCGGCCACCGATCCGCGCGTCGGCCGGGCGATCCGCAGCTTCACGGACCTCAAGCCGGGCGACTACGTCGTGCACGAGGACCACGGGGTGGCGCAGTTCCTTGGCTTCGACACGAAGACGGTGGCCGGGATCACGCGCGACTACCTGCACCTCCAGTACCGGGGGGAGGATCGCGTCTTCGTCCCCCACGAGCAGATCGGGAAGGTCTCCCGGTACATCGGCGCGGACTCCCGCCCGCCGTCCCTCTCCAAGCTCGGCGCGCGATCCTGGCTGACGCTGAAGGCCAGGGTGCGGGTCGCCGTCCACGAGATGGCCGGCGAGCTCCTCGCCCTCTACGCGCAGCGCCAGTCGGTCGCCGGCCACTCCTACCCCTCGGACGGCGACTACCTGCTCGCGCTGGAGCGCGACTTCCCGTACGAGGAGACCGACGACCAGGCGCGGGCGATCGAGGCGGTCCGCGCCGACCTCGGCGACGAGCGTCCGATGGACCGCCTCGTCTGCGGCGACGTCGGCTTCGGCAAGACCGAGGTCGCGCTCCGGGCGGCGCTCGCCGTCATCGAGGGCGGCCGGCAGGTCCTGATGCTCGTGCCGACGACGATCCTCGCCCAGCAGCACTACCAGACCTTCCGCGACCGCTTCCGCGACTTCCCGGTCGAGCTCGAGCTGGCCTCGCGGTTCCGCCGGCCGGCCGAGATGCGCGCCGCGATCGCGGCGTTCAACGCGGGCAGCGTGGACATGCTGATCGGCACGCATCGCGTGCTCAGCCGCGACGTGATCCCGCCGAACCTCGGCCTGGTGATCGTCGACGAGGAGCAGCGCTTCGGCGTCGGCCAGAAGGAGCTCCTGCGCCAGCTCCGGACCGAGGTCGACGTGCTCGCCCTGTCGGCGACCCCGATCCCGCGGACGCTGCACATGAGCCTGGCCGGCCTGCGGGACATCTCGGTGATCGCGACGCCGCCGCGCGGGCGGCGGCCCGTCAAGACGCACGTGGGCGAGTTCGACGACGAGCTCGTCCGGCTGGCAATCACGCGCGAGATCGCGCGCGGCGGCCAGGCCTTCTACCTCCACAACCGGGTCGAGTCGATCGACGAGGCCGCGACGCGGCTCCGCCGGCTCCTCCCCGAGGCGAGGATCGGCGTCGG
Source organism: uncultured Thermoleophilia bacterium (assembly GCA_963800515.1). GTDB lineage: Bacteria > Actinomycetota > Thermoleophilia > Gaiellales > F1-60-MAGs149 > CAWDBC01. The sequence goes on along the minus strand of CAWDBC010000001.1, from coordinate 20,035 downwards.
GCACGGGAAGATGACCGAGCGCCAGCTGGAGGGCGTCATGCAGGCCTTCCTGCGCGGTGATTACGACGTGCTCGTGGCGACGACGATCATCGAGTCGGGGCTCGACATCCCGCAGGCGAACACGATCGTGATCGAACGGGCGGACACGCTCGGGCTGTCCCAGCTCTACCAGATCCGGGGTCGGGTCGGCCGCTCCGACGTCGCCGCCCAGGCCTACCTCTTCTACCCGGACGCGGGCGACCTGAGCGACGAGGCGCGCCAGCGGCTGTCCGCGCTCGCCGACTACACGGAGCTCGGGTCCGGGTTCCGGGTGGCGATGCGCGACCTCGAGCTGCGCGGGGCGGGGAACCTGCTCGGGGACGAGCAGTCCGGCCACGTCGCCGCGATCGGCTTCGAGCTCTACTGCGAGATGCTGGCCGAGGCGGTCGCCGAGCTGCAGGGGATGCCGCCCGAGAGCTCGGCCGTGCAGCCCCGGATCGACGGGCACGTCTCCGCCTACGTGCCGGCCGACTGGGTGGGCCTCGAGGCGGCGAAGATGGACGTGCACCGGCGGATCGCGCTCGCCCGCGCGGTGGACGAGCTGCGCGAGCTGGAGGTGGAGCTGGCGGACCGGTTCGGCCCGCTGCCCGAGCCCGTCGCGAACCTGATCGGGCTCCAGGAGCTGCGCCTGATCGCCCAGCCGCTCGGCGCCGTGGCGATCTCGGTCCGGCGCGACCGGGTGGTCGTGACCAACGTCCTGCTCGGCGCCGAGGACCTCCGGACCGTCCGCACGCGGCTGCCGAAGACGATCCACCTGACGGCCCGACGGGAGGTGGCCCACCGCGTCGAGGAGGGCGAACGGCCGGTCGAGGTCGCCCGCGAGCTCCTCGAGGGCGTTCTCGACACGCGACGGGTGGGCGTCCGCTGAGGCACCGGGACCCCGCCCGCACAACGCCGGGTAAAGACCTCCGCAAGGGACCGGACGGTATAGTCGGGCTGTCCAGCGGGCCGTCCGGCCCGCGTCGATCCTTGCCATCCACCTGAAGTCGAGCTCCCGTATGCGTCGTCCCGCCCCCCTCCGTCTGGCCGTTCCCGCACTCGCTGCGATCGCCCTCCTCGCCGCCGGCTGCGGCGGCTCGTCCTCCAAGAGCACGGCCTCGAGCGCGGCCTCGACCACCGGATCGAGCTCCGGCTCCGGCACCACGGCGGGGCTCGTCAACGGGAAGGTTCCGGCCGGGGACGTCGCGATCGTCGGCAGCCTGCCGATCACCAAGAAGGACTTCAACGACTTCCTCTCGCTGACCATCCAGACGCAGGCGAAGTCGGGGACGGCCGCGCCGAAGCCGGGCTCCGCCGCCTACGACACGCTGACCCAGAACGTGCTGAAGCAGCTCGTCCAGCTGAAGGAGATCGAGCAGGCGGCCGAGGCGAAGGGGCTCAAGCCGACGGTCGGCGACATCACCAAGGACCTCGGCTCGTTCAAGACGAGCTGCTGCGGCGGCAAGCAGGCCGACTACGCGGCGCTCCTCAAGAAGGCCAACGTCTCGGAGAGCTTCCTCAAGCAGATCTTCGGGCTCTCGAGCCTGTCGAACCAGCTCTACACAGCCGTCACGAAGGACGCGACCTTCCAGCTGCCGCAGCACCGCGACATCCAGTACATCCTGATCAACGCGAACATCAAGAAGGCCGCGCCGAAGAACAAGCCGACCGCGGCGGACAAGGCCAAGGCCGACAAGGTCTACAAGCAGATCAAGGGCGGTGCCGATTTCACGGCTCTCGCGAAGAAGAACTCGAACGACCCCTCCGCCTCGACCGGCGGCAAGGTGACCGAGTACAAGGGCATCTTCACGCCGGACTTCGAGAAGGCGGCATTCGCCTTGGCGGACAACGACGTGACGGCCATCACGTCGAAGGAGTTCGGCTACTTCATCATCAAGGCGGTCGGGCCGCTCGTCGCCGCGAAGTCGGTGAAGGCCTCGGACTACGCGGCCGACGTCACGATCGGAAGCCAGGCCCAGCAGGCACAGGCGACCGCCGCCAACGCCTACTTCGCCAAGCTGGAGGCGTCGCTGAAGCCGAAGACGTTCTTCGCGGCCGGCTACTCCCTGCCGCCGGCCGCCACCGCGCCGACGACAACGGCGCCGTCGGGCTCGAGCGGCGCGTCGTCGACCCCGTCCTCGGCGACCACGACCGGCTGACCCCACCGGCCACGGACGCCCTCGCCGGCCGCTCCGGGCGGCGCGGCCGGCGTGCGGCGGACCTCGGCCCGGCATCCGCGATCATGCGCGGATGCGCGAGCTCGAGGTCCGGCCCGAGGTCTCCTTCGTCGTCGCCGTCGGACCCGGCCCCGCCCACGAGATGCCGGTCGGCGTCGTCGCCCTCCTGCGCGAGTACGGCGAGGCGGACCTCTCGGCCCTCGACGCCGGCTGCCGGCAGCTCCTGACGGGATCCGGCGTCGTCCACGACCCGGGATCGGCGACGATCGCGCTGCCGGACGCGGAGGCGCTCGTCCTCACCCGGGAGCGCGAGCTCGCCTCCGCACCGGAGCAGGACCTCCTGGAGGGGCGGGTGGCCGCGGCCGAGCTCGCCGCGCTCTGGCAGGTCACGCGGACGCTCCGACGCGAGTGCCCGTGGGACCGCGAGCAGACGGCGGCGACGATCGTGCCCCACACGCTCGAGGAGGCCTACGAGGTCGCCGAGGCCGTGGCCGGTGGGGTGGGGGAGAAGCTCGTCGACGAGCTCGGCGACCTGCTCTTCCAGATCTACTTCCTCGCCCTCCTCGGCGAGGAGGCGGGTGGCGGCGGCCTCGCCGACGTCGCCTCCGGGATCCGCGCGAAGCTGATCCGGCGCCACCCCCACGTGTACGGCGACGGCGGGGAGGCGGCCGGCACGGCCGGCGAGGTGCGCGGGCTCTGGGAGCGGGTCAAGCGCGAGTCGGAGGGGCGGGAGGGCATCTTCCACGACGTCCCGGGCACGCTGCCGTCGCTCCTGCACGCCCGCAAGGTGCAGCGTCGCGCCTCGGCGGTCGGCTTCGACTGGGACTCCGCCCTCGGCGCCTGGCCGAAGGTCGCCGAGGAGCTCGACGAGCTCCGGGCGGCCCTCGACGCCGTCGGCTGGTCGGGCGACGGCGAGCCCGACGCGGCCGTCGTCGACGAGGCCGGCGACGCGCTCTTCGCGCTCGTCAACGTCCTCCGCCTCTGCGGCGTCGATCCCGAGCTGGCGCTCCGTTCCGCCTCGACGCGCTTCCGCGGCCGCGTCGAGTCCGCCGACCGGCTCGCGGCGGCGGCGGAGAGGACTTCGCCGCACTCGACCTGGAGGCCCAGGAGGCGTGGTACCAGAGGGCGAAGGCCGGGTGACCGGGCCGGCGGCGGCGCGGAGCGCCACCTACCCGGTCGGCGCCGCGATCACCGTCGCCGAGCTCGAGCGCGATCCGCATCCGGCCCACGCGCGACTCCTGGCCGCCGAGCCGGTCTCGTGGCTCCCGGCGATCGGCGGCTGGCTCGTGACCGGACGCGAGGTCGCGCTCGTCGCCATGCGCGACGCGGAGCGCTTCACCGTCGACGATCCGCGCTTCTCGACCGCGCGGGTGGTCGGGCCGAGCATGCTCTCGCTCGACGGCGCCGACCAGGCGCGCCACCGGGCGCCGTTCGCCCGCCCGTTCCGCCTCGCCCCGGTCCGCGAACGGTTCGGCGAGCTCCTGGACGGGGAGGTCCGCGCGCTCGTCGCGTCGATCCGTCCCGCCGGCACGGGCGAGCTCCGCCGCGCGATCGCCGGAACGCTCGCGGTGCGCTCGATGCAGATCGCCCTCGGGCTCGTGGAGACGCCCGTCGCCGAGGTCCTGGGGTGGTACGACGCGATCGTCGCGACGGTATCCGCCGCGGTGGGCGACGAACCCCTGGACCCCGCCGGGCCGATCGCGTACCGGGCGCTCGCCGGGGCGTTGCAGGGGGCGATCGTGCGCGAGCCGAGGACGTCCCTCCTCGCCGAGGCGGCCGCTGGGCGCCTGACGGAGACCGAGGCCGCGTCGAACGCCGCCGTGCTCCTCTTCGGCGGCATCGAGACGACGGAGGGGATGATCGCGAACCTCCTGGTCCACGTGCTGGGCGACACGAAGGTCGCGCGGCGCCTCCGCGGAGATCGGTCCCTCGTTCCCGCCGCGATCGAGGAGTCGCTGCGGCTGGAGCCCGCGGCGGCGGTGATCGACCGCTACGCGACGACGGCGACCGAGCTCGGCGGGGCCCGGATCGCCCGCGGCGACCTCGTCCGGATCTCGCTGGCGGGGGCGAACCGCGACCCCGCGGTCTTCGAGGATCCCGACCGCTTCGTCCTCGACCGGCCGAACGTTCGGCTGCACGTGTCGTTCGCCCACGGCCCGCACGTCTGCCTCGGGATGCACCTCGCCCGCCTCGAGGCCCGGCTGGCCCTCGAGGCGCTGCTCGACGGGCTTCCCGGCCTCGAGCTCGACCCCGAGCGCACGACGCCCGCCCGCGGCCTCGTCTTCCGCAAGCCCGCGTCGGTGTGGGGCCGCTGGGGCTGAGCTCTTGCCGCCGGGCGGTCCCTTGCCGCGCTCGACCTCAAGGGGCAGAGGCGTGGAGCCACAGGGCGAAGCGCTCGCGAGCGGCGCCGTTCGTTCGCGAGCGGGGGACGCCGGTGTAGCGTCTCGGAAGTGTCCGATGCGATCGATCTCACGCCAGGCCCGAGAGATCACCTGATCACCGAAGCGATGGCGTACGCCCTTGCCGGCCTCGGCTCCGAAGCGACTGAGACGATCTCCCTCGATCCGGCCGACGCGCCCGACCGCCTGGCCAGCCACCTCTCGACGGCCATCCGCCGAGCGATGGCGGCGGTCGGCGACGATCCCGGCGCTTCCGAGAACTCCACCAGGCAGGTGCAGGCCGCGAACGAGCTGCTCGGGGCGATCCAACAGCTGGCCTCCCGTGACGCGCGCGCCGAGGGCGGCACCCTCGTGGATCCGGCGCGCATCTTGAGGGCAATTCGCCGCCCCCTTTGTGCCGGAAGCGGGTTCGCGCCATCGCCCAGAGCGCCGGTCCTACCGTTCGGTCGATCCGACCTGCTCGTCAATGGCTCGGGCCAACCGAACATCGGCAGCGAACTGCAAGCTGAACTGGCGACCGCGCTGCACGTCGACCTCCTCTGCGCGTTCGTGATCTGGTCGGGAGTGCGCCAGTTGCGAGAGCAACTCCTGGCCGTCATCGATCGAGGCGGCCGAGTTCGCGTGATCACGACCACCTACATGGGTGCGACCGAGCCTCGGGCAGTCGAGGAGCTCTCGAACTTGGGAGCCGACGTGAGAGTCGCGTTCGATGCGCGGACCACGAAGCTCCACGCCAAGGCCTGGCTCCTAGAACGCCCGGCGGGGATGAGCACCGCCTTCATCGGCTCGTCGAACCTCTCGCACACTGCGCTCTTCGACGGTCTCGAGTGGAACGTTCGCCTCTCCACTCACGACGCCGAGCATGTGATCAGCCGCGTTCGGGCCGTCTTCGAAAGCTATTGGGCGGACGAGCATTTCGAGCCGTTCGATGGCAGCGACGCATCCGATCGAGAGCGGTTGGCAGCAGCGTTGAACCGCGGGCGAGACGGAAGCGGGACGAAGGGAGGATCGGGGTCCGTCTTCGTCCCCTTCGATCTGCGCCCGTACCCGCATCAGCAGCGGATGCTTGATGCGCTGGAAGTGCAACGCACCCGCCACGATCGGCACCGCAACTTAGTGGTAGCGGCCACCGGCACCGGCAAGACCGTCGTCGCTGCGTTCGACTACGAACGGCTCGCCCGGGCCTCGAGAGGCGCGTGGCCCTCTCTTCTCTTCGTGGCGCACAGGGCAGAGATCCTTGAGCAGGCACGGGAGACGTACGCGACGGTCCTCCGCGAACCGTCTTTCGGAGAAATCCAGGCGACTGGTCGTCGCGCGACCGGCCGCCACGTGTTCGCGACCATCCAGTCGTTGCGTCGTCCTCTAGAAATCAATCCGACAGCGTTCGACATCGTCGTCGTCGACGAGTTCCACCATGCCGCTGGAACGACGGATGGTTCCAGCTACGGCCGGCTTCTCGACCATTTGAGACCAGACGAACTCCTGGGGTTGACGGCAACCCCTGACCGTATGGACGGCGCCGACGTCGTTTCCTGGTTCGGCGGCCGGATAGCCGTCGAGCTTCGTCTGTGGGAGGCGATCGACCAGGGATTCCTCGTTCCGTTCCAGTACTTCGGGGTGGCCGATGGGACGGACCTGACGGGCATCACATGGCGCCGAGGAGCCTACGACACGGGAGAACTCGAGCGGCTCTACACGGGAGACGACGTTCGGGTCCGTCGAACGCTGGAGGGGTTAAGGCGGGTGGTCGCCGTTCCGGAGGAGATGCGCGCACTCGGATTCTGCGTGTCCATTGCGCACGCCCTCTTTATGGCCCGGAAGTTCACCGAGCACGGTCTCCCGTCGGTCGCGCTATCGGGGAACGATCGGCCGGATGCCCGGGCAACTGAGCTTGCCCGTCTCCGACGCGGAGAGATCCGCTGCGTGTTCAGCGTCGATGTGCTTGGCGAGGGCGTCGACCTCCCATCTGTCGACACCCTGTTGCTCCTTCGACCGACGCAGTCGACGACCGTCTTCACGCAACAGCTCGGCCGCGGACTGCGAACCGAGCCAGGCAAGAGCCACCTGACGGTTCTCGACATGATCGGACAGCAGCACCGGGGATTCCGGTTCGACCAGCGCCTGGAGGCGATTGTTGATCGGCGGCGGGGACCGATTCGGGAGCAGGTCGAGAACGGGTTTCCGTTCCTCCCGTCTGGCTGCTCCATGCAGCTCGAACGTAAGGCCGAGGAGACGATCCTCGAGCAGCTGCGGCTCGCTCTGCGAGAGTCGAAGCGTCCTGAGCTCGTGCGGCAACTCCGCGGGCTGGCGACTGGTCCGGAGGGGATCGACATGCCGCGATTCCTGGAGGCGACAGGTCGCTCCGTCGACGACCTCTATCGAGGGGGAGCCGACAACACGTGGACCGACCTTAGACGTCGCGCCGGGCTTGACGCACGTGGACATGGTCTGGTCGCCAGTGACGCTGGCGACGTCGATGAACGCCACCTCTTGCGGGCGGTTCGCCGCCTCCGGTACGTGGACGACGCCGAGCGCGTCTCGTTCTATCGGACCGTCCTCACCGGGGCCACGCCACCAGACATGGAAGGCTACGGGGAACGCCACCGGCGACTCCTGAGGATGCTGGCCTGGTCGTTGTGGGAGCGCCGCATGCCCGATGGAGGCGTCCCGGCGGCGATGGCAGCACTGTGGCGTCACGAGGCTGTTCGGCGCGAACTCGTAGAGCTCCTTGGGGTCCTCGACTCGGAAGCCGGGACAATCGGGCGTCCGAGCTCGTTGCCGACGGAGATCCCGCTCCTCATCCACGCCCGCTACTCGCGCACGGACGTCGTCGCCGCGCTCCGGAGCGACGTGCAGGCGCCCACCAGGCCGCCCAAGCTCCAGGCGGGCATCCTCTGGGAGGAGGAGGCGCGAACCGATGTGTTCTTCATCGATCTGCGAAAGAGCGAGCGCGACTACTCGCCCACGACGATGTACAGGGACTACGCGATAAGCCGTGATCTGTTCCATTGGGAGTCTCAGTCGCGACAACACACCGGGCTACGCACCGTGCAGCGGTACATCCACCACGTCGCGCACACGACAAACGTGCTCCTGATGGTGCGTGAACACAAGCGCGACGAGATCGCCGAGACCGCAGCGTACGCGTGTCTTGGTTTGGCCCGCTACGTCTCGCACGAGAGCGAATCGCCCGTGCGGTTCACGTGGCGTCTTCGTGTGCCCATGCCCGAGGAACTCTTCGAGGTCGCTCGCAGCGTGGCTGTCGCCTGATTCCGTTCGGCCGCCTACCTCTCGAACCGGCAGGCCGGGTGAAGCGGGATCTTCGTGAGCGGTGCAGGCGGTGCTGCGGACGGTCTCCGAGGGATCGCGCGTTGGTGGGAGAGCGCACCCGGCGCAATCGCCGCTGGGCCTGACGCGGGTCCACCCGCGTGTAAAGCTCGTCGTACGGGCTCCCGGGCCTTCCTCTCCGAGTACCGTTCCCCGGTCCGATCAGCCGTCCTGGAGCCGGGTCGCCGCACGCCCGGGCCGCCGCCATCGATCCCGCGGAGACCGCACGTGAGCATCATCGAGAACGTCCGCGCCCGCCAGATCCTGGACTCGCGCGGCAACCCGACCATCGAGGTCGACGTCGCCCTCGACACGGGCGTCGTCGGTCGCGCCGCCGTGCCCTCCGGGGCGTCCACCGGGCAGTGGGAGGCGGTCGAGTTGCGCGACGGCGAGGACGCCTACGGCGGCAAGGGCGTCCTGCGCGCCGTCGCCAACGTGGACGGCGAGATCGACGCCCTCCTCACCGGCCGCGACGCCCTCGACCAGCGCGGCGCCGATGCGGCGCTCCTCGAGCTCGACGGCACGCCGAACAAGGCGCGGCTCGGCGCCAACGCGATCCTCGGCGCGTCCCTCGCCGTCGCCCACGCGGCCGCGGCGACCCTCGACATCTCCGCTCTACCGCTACGTCGGCGGCGTCACGGCGCGGACGCTGCCGGTGCCGATGATGAACGTGATCAACGGCGGCGCCCACGCCGACAACACGCTCGACCTGCAGGAGTTCATGATCGTGCCCGGTCGGGGCGGACACCTTCGCGACCGCGCTCCGGACGGGGTCGGAGGTCTTCCACGCGCTGAAGTCGCTGCTCCACGAGCGGGGGCTCTCGACGGCGGTCGGCGACGAGGGCGGGTTCGCGCCGAACCTCGCCCGGAACGAGGACGCGATCACGACGATCCTGGAGGCGATCGAGCGGGCGGGCTACCGGCCGGGCGACGACGTCGGGATCGCGCTCGACCCGGCGACGACGGAGATCTACGACGCGGCGGCCGGCACCTACACGCTGGCCGGCGAGGGGCGGACCCTCGACTCCGCGGAGATGGCGGGCTACCTCGTCGAGCTGGCCGACAGCTACCCGATCCTCTCGATCGAGGACGGGCTCGCCGAGGACGACTGGGCCGGCTGGAAGGTCCTCACCGACCTCCTGGGCGACCGTGTCCAGCTCGTCGGCGACGACCTCTTCGTGACGAACGTCGAGCGCCTGCAGCGCGGGCATCGAGCTCGGGGTGGCCAACGCGATCCTGATCAAGGTCAACCAGATCGGCACCCTCTCGGAGACGCTCGACACCGTCGCCCTCGGCGCGCGCGCCGGCTACACCTCGGTGATGTCGCACCGCTCGGGCGAGACCGAGGACACGACGATCGCCGACCTGGCGGTCGCGACCAACGCCGGGCAGATCAAGACGGGCGCGCCGAGCCGCTCCGACCGCGTCGCCAAGTACAACCGCCTCCTGCGGATCGAGGAGGAGCTCGGCGACGGCGCCGTCTACGCGGGCCGGTCGGCCTTCCGGGTGGGCCGGTGAGCCTGCCCGTCATCCGCCGGACGAAGATCGTCGCCACCCTCGGTCCGGCCTCGGAGGAGGCCGCGACGATCGAGGCGCTGGTCCGCGCCGGCGTCGACTGCTTCCGGCTGAACTTCTCCCACGGCACCCGGGCCGGCCACCTCACCGCGATCGAGCGGGTGCGGGCGGCCCAGGAGGCGTCCGGCCGGCCGCTCGCGATCCTCGCCGACCTCCAGGGGCCGAAGGTGCGCGTCGGCACGCTGACCGAGCCCCGCGAGCTCGCCGACGGCCAGCGCATCTGGCTCGCCGGCCGGGGCGACGCGCTCGAGGGCGACCTGGAGCTCGGATTCGTCCTCGACCTCGGGAGGTTCCTCTCGCCCGGGCAGGCCGTGCTGATCAACGACGGCCTGATCCGCCTCCGGGTGGAGCAGACGGCGGGGCGACGCGCCCGCTGCGAGGTCGTCATCGGCGGGCTCGTCACCTCCCACAAGGGGGTCAACATCCCCGGGGCGAACCTGCCCTTCCCGGCGCTGACCGACGAGGACCGGGCGAACCTCGAGTTCGCCCTCGAGCACGGCGTGGACTGGGTCGCGCTCTCGTTCGTCCGCCGGGCCGAGGACGTCGAGGAGCTCCGCCGGATCATCCGCCGCGCCCGCTCGCACGCCAAGGTGATCTCGAAGATCGAGCTGGCGGAGGCGATCGACGCGCTGGAGGAGATCGTGGACGCCTCGGACGGGATCATGGTCGCCCGCGGCGACCTCGGGGTCGAGATGGGTGCGGCGGCCGTGCCGCTCCTGCAGAAGCGGATCATCAGCCTCGGGGTGGACAACGCGAAGCCGGTGATCACGGCGACGCAGATGCTCGAGACGATGATCGAGCGGCCGGAGCCGACCCGCGCGGAGGCCTCGGACGTCGCCAACGCGATCCTCGACGGCACGAGCGCCGTCATGCTCTCGGCGGAGACCGCGGCCGGCAAGCATCCGCTGAAGGCGGTCGCGATGATGGCGGAGATCGCGGGGGCGGTGGAGCCCCAACTGGAGTACCACGAGGGCCGCTACGCGCTCAGCAGGATGGGCATGCGCTACATCGCCGACGTCGTCGGGCACGCGGCGTGCGACATCGCCGAGACCCTCGGGGCGGCGGCGATCGTCGTGCCGACCGTCTCCGGCGAATCGGCCCGCGAGGTCTCCAAGCACCGCCCGCGACGGCCGATCGCCGCCGCCTCCGGCCAGCAGGAGACGCTCCAGCAACTGGCGCTCAGCTGGGCCGTCGTGCCGATCGCGATCGCCGCCGCCGCGACCCAGGAGGAGCTCTGGGACAGCGCCTCCGAGGCCGTCCAGCGCGCCGGGGTCGCGGGTCCGGGCGACCGGATCGTGATCACCTCGGGAACGATCGTCAACACGACCGGATCGACGAACAACATCCTCGTCCGGGTCCTCTGAAGGGGCGGCCGAGGCCGGTCGCCCGGGCGCGGGGCGGAGGCTACTTCGCCGGCTGGGGAAGCGCGTAGGGCGTCTCGCCGGGCAGGATGTAGCCCTGGCGGCGCGCCTCGCGGATCAGGGCGGCCTGCGAGCCGAGGAACGTCCTGCGGTCGACGGCGGCCCGGTCGGCCGCCTTCGCCCGGACGAGCTGCGCCTGGGCCACGTGGAGCCGCCTCTGGGCGTCGCGGTAGGAGCGAAGCGGCTGGACGGAGAAGGCGACGAGGGCGATCGCCACCACGACGAGGAGGAGCCGGCCGCGCGAGCGGCGGGCGAGCGGGGCGTCGCGTGCCACGGGGGGAGGTTCGCGGGGCCGCCGCCGAGTCCTCCGCCCGCGGGCCGGCGAACGCCCGGGCCGCGGGCGCCTCACGCGACCCGCCACCGTCCCGGTAGGGTGCCCGGGCGATGGACGACGCGGACCGGATCCGGCTGCAGCTCGGCCGCCCGCCCCGGCCCCGCTCGCGGGTCGTCGTCCGCTGCGGCGACGGCTGGCCGGTGGTCGTCGAGCAGCCCGCCCGCGACCCGGACGGGGCTCCCTTCCCGACGACGTTCTGGTTGACCTGCCCGGGCCTCGTCCGGGCGGTCGGCGCCCTCGAGAGCGCCGGGGGGATCGCCCTCCTCGAGGACCGCCTGGCGGCCGACCCCGAGCTCCGCGCGGACTTCGCCGAGGCCCGGCGGCGCCAGATCGCGCTGCGGCCGGCGCTCGGCGACCTCGGCGTCGGCGGCACCCGCGCCTCCGGGACGGTCAAGTGCCTGCACGCGCACGCCGCCTTCGCGCTCGCCGCGCCGCCCTACCGCGTCGGCGCGAGGATCGTCGAGGACGCCGGCGGGATCCCGTCCCCCTGCTGCATGCGGGGGCGGGCGCCGTGACCGTCGGGCTGCAGGCCGCGATGCTCGACTGGCAGGACGCGCCCGATCGGATCCGCCGCCTCCGACGACGCCTGGACGAACGGGGACTCGAGGCCTTCCAGCGAGCCGAGGAAGCGATCTTCGGGGAGCTCGTGCGCCGGCTCGGCCCGGGCTTCACGCTCGCCGGGCTCTACCGGGAGTACGAGCGCGCCGACGACTGGGCGCGGATGATCGTCGCGGACGAGCTCGGCTCCGTCCGGATCCCCGGCGCGGTCACCCCGCTCGTCGACCTCGCCTTCAACCGGATGGCGGGCCGGGCCCGCGACGGTCGTTAGACTCGCCGCGATGGCCGGTCCCGGCGACGACACGGTGGGCTACGAGCCGTTCCCGGCCGAGCCCCCCGTCCGCCGCCGGCCGCGTCGCTCGCCGCTCGCCCCGTTCCTCGTCGCGGGCGTCCTCGGCCTCCTGCTCCTCGTCGCCGGCATCGTCCTCGGTGCCGCCATCGGGGGGAACGACCCGCCCGCCCCCCGCGGGAGCGTGACCCTCGACCGGAACCTGAAGCAGGTCACGGTCACGCAGACCGTCGGCACGGTGACCGTCGTCGTCACCCGCTGAGGCGGCCAGGGCACTCGGCGGGCGCCGTCTGTCCGCTCAGGCGCGGCGCAGGACGATCTGGTCGGCGCTCACCGTGACCACCAGTTCGCGCCGGCCCTGCCAGTGCGTGCGGTAGACGCCGGCGTCGCGGACGGCCGCGTCGAGCCAGAGCCCGAAGCCGTCCTCTCCGTGGTCGAACACGCCCTCGACCTCGACCTCCTCGGCCGTGCCGGCGGTCGCCTCTCCAGCGGCGGCGCCCGCGGCCCCTGCGGCGCGCTCGCCGCCGTTGGCCTCATCGGCCTCCCCGTTCTCACGGCGCCGGCCCCGCCCGCCGCGCCGGCCCCGGCGTCGCGACCGGGGCTCTTCGCCGTCGCCGTCCGTCGGCGCCTCGGGCGACGGCTGCTCGACCTCCGGCGCCTCCGGCTCGGCGACCGGCTGGGGCACCGCGACCGGTTCCTCCACGGCCGCGGCGCCGCCGGCGGTCGCCGGGGACTCCTCGTCGGCCTTGCGGCCGCGTCGCTTGCGCGGCCGGGGGGCCGGCTTCTCCGTGGCCGGCGCCTCGGCCGGTGACGTCTCGACGGGCGCGGCGTCGCTCGCGCGATCCTCCGGAGCGGTCGCGGCGGCGAGCGGCGGGCTCGCCCCCTCCTCCAGCGCCGTGCCCGCGTCCGCGGCGGGAGTGGAGGCCTCGCCGCCGGCGGGACCGGCAGGCTTCCGGCCGGCGCGCTCGCGAAGGATCCCCTGCTGGCGGCGGAAGCGAGCCACGGCCGAGGGCGTCGTCCCCAGCTGATGCCCGATCCAGAGGTCGGTGGCCCCCTCCGCCACCCACTCGCGGATCTGGTTCAGATTCGGTTTCAACGAGGACTGCCGACGGGTCGCCATGGGCGTACCGTAGACGAACGCCCCGACTACGAGAACAGCTTGTGGTAGGCGCCGAACACCTGGAGGCCGAGCAGGACGACGAGGGTGATCAGGATCGCCAGCGCGATCAGGAACCGCACGCGCTGACGCCGGCGCGCCCGTGCGCGCGCGGTGTCCCCGTACCGCTCGGCTCGTCGGAGACGGAGCTCCGTCTGCAGCTGCGCCTCGAGCGACCGGTCGATCTTCTCGACGTCGAGCCTCGTCGCGCCGCCACGCTGGTTGCGGTCCCGCATGACCACGATCGTACGCGGAGGGGCGCAACCGGGCAACCGCTCCTCCGCGGGCGACTAGAATGACCGTCCCATGCGACGTTCCGCCCTCGGCGCTCCGGCCTTCGCCGTGGCCGTCTCCGTCCTCTTCGCGCTTCCCGCCGCCGCCGGCGAGACCGTCGCCGCTCCGCCGGCGACCGTCGGCGCGCCTCCGGTGATGACGACGGCGCCCCCCGTGACGACCACGGCTCCCCCCTCGACGACGACTCCGTCGCCGCCGCCCGCGCCGGCCCCGTCGGCGCGGCGGATCGCCGCCGGCGTCTCGATCGCCGGCGTCCCCGTGGCCGACCTCACCGGCGATCAGGCGCTGACGAAGCTGCGCGGCATCTTCACCGCGAGCATCGTCGTCAACGTGGACGGCAAGCAGACCTTCACGTACACGGTCGACCGCTGGGGCCAGACGGCGCTCCTCCGGGCGGCCGTGAGAACCGCGGTGGCGGCCCGGAAGCCGAAGGCGATCCGGGTGCGCGTGACGTTCTCCGGACCCTTCGGTGCTGGCCGAGGTGGCGTCCATCTCGAACTCGGCCAGCGTGCCCACCCGCGAGCCCACCTGGGCGTTCGGCGGCGGCAAGGCGCGCGTCGTCGAGGGACGCGACGGCCTGCTCGTGCCGACCACCACCTTGAAGCGGGCCATCGTGCTGGCGATCCGGCTTCCCCTCAGGCGCATCCGGCCGATCGCGATCAGGCGGACGCCGGAGCGCGCCGCCTCGGCCGGGACGATCGGCCCGGCGATCGTGATCCGCCGGGCGGCCAACGCGCTGACCCTGTGGACCGTCACGCGGAAGGGCAAGCCCGTCGTCCGGCGGGTCTTCGGGGTGGCCACGGGCCAGTCCTCCTACCCGACGCCGCGGGGGCTCTTCGCCATCTACTCGAAGCAGCGCAACCCCTGGTGGTATCCGCCGAAGGGGTCGCCGTGGGTGACCGATCCGACCCCGGTGCCGCCGGGTCCCGGCAACCCGCTGGGGACGCGCTGGATGGAGTTCGCGCCGGCCGTCGGGATCCACGGAACCCCGGACGCGGCGTCGATCGGCTACTCCGCGTCCCACGGGTGCGTGCGGATGCACATCGCCGACGCGGAGTGGCTGTTCGATCACGTCTCGATCGGCACGCCGGTCCGCGTCTACTGAGGATCGATGTCCGGCGGCCGCCTCGCCCGGATCTTCGGAGGCCTCTCCCTCGTCGTCGTCCTGATCGCCGTCGCGCTCGCCTTCCGGGGGCCGTCGAGCGGCGCACGCTTCCACACCCGGGTCCTGGCGGCGACGGCTCCTGCGGCGCCGCCGCTCACGGGCGCGCCGCTCTCCGGGGCCGGCGCCGCCTTCGACCTCGGCCGGCTGCGCGGCCGCCCGGTCCTCGTCAACTTCTGGGCCTCCTGGTGCGGGCCGTGCCAGGATGAGGCCCCCCTCCTCCGCGAGCTCGCCGCCGAGGCCGGGCGCAGCGGCGTCGCGATCGTCGGGATCGACACGAAGGACGCGACGAGCGACGCGCGCGCCTTCGTCCGGCGCTTCCGACTCGGCTATCCGATCTTCACCGACACCGGCCGCAAGGCGTACGGCAGCTGGGGGCTGACGGGCATCCCCGAGACGTTCGTGATCGCCCGGGGTGGCCGGGTCGTCGGGCACTGGGACCAGCTGGCCCGCACCGACCTGCCGGCGGTGCGCGCCGCGCTTGCGAGGGCGGCTGCCTGATGGGCGCGGCGACCCGGCTCCTCCTGCTCCTCGTGCTCACGATCGGGCTCGCCGGCGCCGCGGCCGCGGCGACTCCGCGGTTCTCGCAGGCCGAGCTCGAGAGCGAGCTGATGTGCCCGACCTGCGGCGAGTCGCTCGACATGTCCCGTGCACCGGTGGCCGACCGGATCCGCGCCTACATCGCGAGTCGACGCGCCGCGGGCTGGACGAAGCAGCAGACGAAGGACGCCCTGGTCGCCCAATTCGGTCCGTCCGTCCTCGCGACCCCGCCGCGCGACGCCCGCGGCAACCTGATCTGGGCGATCCCCGTGCTCGCCGTCGCGGCGGGGGTGGCGGTCAGCGCGATCGCGCTGCGGCGGCGCCGACGCCCGGGAGGCGACCCGGCCGCGGAGGGGGGCGGAGAGCTGCCGCCGGACGAGGATCAGCGGGTCGCGACGGCGCTCGCGCGCTACGAGGACGCCGGGGGCTGAGCGGCCCGGAGGCGCTCCGATCGGCCGGCGGGACGGGCGCCCCCCAGGTGGGCGTCGCGCCCAGACGGTTCCCGTATGATCGGAGCGCGGTCAGTCCGGCCGCCCGAGTGACAGTTGCCACGGAGAGATCCGGATGACCTACATCATCACCGAACCCTGCATCGACACGAAGGACAAGTCCTGCGTCGAGGTCTGCCCCGTCGACTGCATCCACGAGGTCGATCAGATGCTCGTGATCGACCCGGAGGAGTGCATCGACTGCGGGGCCTGCGAGCCCGAGTGCCCGGTCGAGGCGATCTTCCCGGAGGATGCGGTCCCGGACAAGTGGGAGCCCTTCATCAAGATCAACTACGCCTACACGGAGGGCGAGGCCGCGGTCAACGCGGCGGTCGCGGAGTGGGCGGAAGGGTCGGGGGCGACGACGTAGGGCGTCGCGACCGTCGGGCGCCGCCTTCCGGAGGCGGCCGCCGTAAGGTTGCCCCGTGGCCCTGACGCTGATCGTCGGCCCCGCCGGGTCCGG
Source organism: uncultured Thermoleophilia bacterium (assembly GCA_963800515.1). Lineage (GTDB taxonomy): Bacteria > Actinomycetota > Thermoleophilia > Gaiellales > F1-60-MAGs149 > CAWDBC01. The sequence continues at coordinate 3,834 of CAWDBC010000001.1, read as the reverse complement.
CAAGCTCGAGCACCTCCACCGCGCCTACGCGGAGGCCCTGGGCGCCGGCCGCGACCCGGTGCTCGTCGTGCCGACCCGCACCGCGATCCGCTCGGCGAGGAGTTCCCTGCTGGGCGACCACGCGGTCGGCGCGCTCCTCGGCGGCGACGTGACGACCTTCGACGGCGTCTTCCGCGCCGTCGCCGACTCCGCGCGGCCCGACGCCCCGCCGACCCTCTCGCGGGATCGACGGCTCTTCGTGCTCCGCCGCCTCCTCGAGGACGCACGGAGCGCCGGCGCCCTCGGTCGGCTCGCCACCGCCGCCGCCTCGCCGAGCTTCTCCCTCTGGCTCGACCGCAGCTTCGACCGTCTCGGCAGCGCCCTCGTCCGGCCGTCCGACCTCGACGCGGCGGCGGCGCCGGAGGACCTCGGGCTCGCCACCGTCTACCGGAGGTGGTGGGAGCGCCTGGACGAGCTCGGGGTCTGGGACCAGGGGCGGCTGCGGAACGAGGCCGTCGCGGAGCTCGACCCGCGGCGCGCGTCGTCGCCGCCTGCCCTCCTCGCCGCGTGGGGAGCGGGGCGGCCGCTCCTCGTCCAGGGCTTCGACGAGCTCACGCGCGCCCAGGTCCGGCTCGTGGCCCTCGTCGCCGCACGCGCCCCGGTCTCGGTGACGCTGCCGTTCGTCGACGGCCGGGAGGCGCTGGAGGCGCACTCGCGGACGTTCGCCGAGCTCTACGCGGCGGCGTCGCCCGAGCTCGTCGTCCTCGAGCGCCGGGCCGACGCGCGCCGCCCGGAGTGCTTCGACCGGCTCGAGCGGGAGCTCTTCTCGTCGACCCGGACGGGACGGAGGGGTCGGCCGACGGAGCGGCGGCGTCCGCCGCCGCGATCCGCTTCGTCGACTGCGGGAGCCGGACGGCCGAGCAGCGCGCGGTGGTCACCTCCGTCGTCCGGGCGCTCCGCGCCGGGATCCCGGCGGAACGGATCGCCGTCCTGATCCCGCGCGCGGTCGATCGCCTCGCCCTCACCTCGGAGCTCGCGGCCGCGGAGGTCCCGCTCGGCCCCGAGCGGCCCGTGCCGCTCCGCCGCTCGCCCTTCGGCCACGCCCTGCGCTCGCTCCTCCGCGCCGCCTGGTCCGCGGACGAGGAGACCGGGCGGGCCGATCTCTTCGCCTACCTGCGCTCCCCCGCCGCCGGCCTCGAACGGGGCTGGGTCGACTCCCGGGAGCGCTACCTGCGGGCCCTCGGCATCTCCGGCGTCGAGGCCTCCCTCCAGACGATGACCGGGCGTGACGATCGGCAGGCGGAGCAGACCGCCGCGCTCGTCCGCGCCCTCGCGCGCCCGGCCCGAGCTGCCGGCCGTCTTCGCCCTCGTCCGCTCGATGGCGCGCGCCTGGGCGGCCGCCGACCCGTCCTCCCCGAGCTCCGGCAGGCCACGCTCGCGCTCTCCGTCCTCGAGGAGCTGGGGAGGACGGGGCCGCCGGAGCGCGCACTCCGCCGGCGCGAGATCGTCGCGGCGCTCGACAGCGCGCAGGCCGACGAGGACCTCGCGAGCGCGGGCGTGCGCGTCGTCGAGCTCGACGAGGCCCGCCTGCTCGACCCCGACGTGCTCGTGGTCTGCGGGCTGGAGCTGGGCGGCCTCGACGAGGTCGGAAGCCCGGAGGTCGGCGTCGCGCCGGAGACCCGGCTGCGCCTCGACGGCGCGCTCGAGCCGCCCGACCCGTCGCTCGCCGTGCGCCTGCGCGTCTACGCGGCGCTGACCTCCCCCGTCGGCAGCTCGTCCTGGTGCGCCGCGAGGCCGACGAGCAGGGGCTGGCGCTTCCGCCCTCGTCCCTCCACCAGCACCTGCGCGCGATCCTCGGCGGGGAGGACGCGGCGCCGGCGGAGCGGTTCGGACGGGCACCGTCCCGTCAGCTCGAGCAGGCGGCGACGGAGCGCGAGCAGCTCCTGGCGCTCGCCGTCCTCTCCCGCTCGGACCGGCAGGAGGCGCCTGCGGCAGCGAGCCGCAGGCTCGGCCTCCGCGACCGCCTCGACGCCGCCCGCCGCCGGTCGCGTCCGCGACCTCCGGCGCTCCGCCGGCCGCGCTACGCGGCTGGGGCGGCGCCGACTCGTTGACCTCACCGGCCTGGAGTGTTCCTCGACTGCTCGTCGCGCTGGTTCGCCGACCGCGAGCTCGGGCTGCGGACGCTCGACCGCGGCTGGGACCGGCTCATCGGCACCGCCGCTCACCTGGTCCTGGAGCGCTTCTTCCGCAGCGTCCCCGTCTGGTTCCCCGCGGACGAGCGCGTCACCCTGGAGAACCTGCCGGAGGCCGCGCGCGCCTGGCCGAGACCGTCGCCGGCGTCTTCGACCAGAGAAGAGCCTGCCGACCGATACCCCGGCGGCGGCGGCGGCCCGCCGGGAGGTGGAGCGCGGGGCCGCCGCGATCCTGCTCCAGGAGGCGAGGGCGCGGCAGGCGCTGACCCGGCGGGTGCTCGAGATCGGCTTCGGCGGCCGGAACGCCCGCCGCGGGGCTACGCGGTCGCCGGCGCCGAGATCTCGGGCAAGATCGATCGCGTCGACCTGGAGCCGGCGTTCTCCCCCGCGCCGTGCTCCATGACTACAAGTGACGCAGGGGTACACGGCGAGTGAGATCGCGGCCAGCCCGGCTGCAGCCGATGGTGTACTCGGCGGTGATCGAGCGGGACGAGAACGTCCCTGCGATGGCCTTCGTCTACCGCGCCCTGCGTCCCGGCACCGCCGCCCGGGGATCGGCCGCGGCGAGGGGGCGGCGCCGTTCCTGCCGACGAGGACCGACCGCATCTCCGAGGAGCGGTGGGACGAGCTCGCCGTCGCTGCCGACGCCGCGGCGGCCGAGGCCGTGCGGCGGATCCGAGCCGGCGACGTCCGCCGGTACCCGTCGCCGCGCTGCGCGCCGGGTTCTGCCGGGACGTGTGCGGCTCCCGCTCCGTCTGCCGGATCGGCCACGCGGTGGAACGGGAGCGGTGAGCCCGATGGTCGAGCTGTCCGAGGCCCAGCGGGCGGCGATCGAGCGCCGGGGCGAGGTCTTCGTGTCCGCCGGGGCCGGCACCGGAAAGACCCGCGTCCTCGTCGAGCGCTACCTCCACGGGCTGGTCGAGCTCGGCCTCGGCGTCGAGCAGATCGTCGCCATCACCTACACCAACCGTGCCGCGGGCGAGCTGACGGACCGGATCCGGCGGCGGATCGCCGAGCTCCCCCGCGACGACGTCCGCACCCGGGACCTCGAGCGCCGGCTGCCGGCGGCCTGGATCTCGACGATCGGACGACCTCTGCGGACGCCTCCTCCGCCGCTACGGGATGCCGATCGGCGTCCCGCCCGGCTACGAGCTCCTCGACGAGCAGACGGCCGGGCTCCTCCGCGCCGACGCCTACGCGTTCGTCCGCGACCGCTTCCTGGAGCGCGACCCCACCGGCGTCGACCTCGTCCTCGACTACGACCGCAGCCTCGAGGACGTCGCCGTCGGCGTGCTCACCGCGGCCCGCCGCTCCGGCACGCCGATCGTCCTCCCCTCCCAGGGCCCGTCCGGGTTCGCGGCCGCCCGGGAGGAGGCCGTCGCCGCGCTCACGCGATCGCCGGCTCCGCCGACGGCCACGAGGAGCGGCGAGAGGACGCCCGCGAGCTCGTCGCCATTCTCGAGCTCGACGCCGATCCGCGATCGTTCGTCCACGCGGAGGAGGACCTGGCGCTGCCCGCGTCGGCGCCTGGGCGGATCCGGTCGCCCGCCTCCAGAGCGCCGCCCGCGCCGAGACCGCCGAGCGCGTCCGGGGCCGCTCGAGGAGTTCGATGATGGTTCTGCGCATCTACTGGGCACCAGTTGCGTCTTGCTACCCGGACCAG